>CAWFWH010000013.1:0-124167 GCA_963819405.1 uncultured Acidobacteriaceae bacterium
TGCGTCAGTTTGAAAGCCGAGACGTTTCCCGGACCGACCTGGCGCTTTTGCTGGACGCACGCCACCTTAGGCGGCTGAGTCTGGCTAAAGGCGAGCCGCGATACGATGATCTAGAACAGAAACTTTTCGAAGGCCCCGTCACCATTGTTAGCGATTTCGACGGTGCGGCCGCGGGCGGCGCGTCGTATCGCAACAAGTTCTCGGGCAAATATTCGCACCGAGTCGTCAAGGGCATCGGTCACAATGTGCCTCAAAGAAGCTCCGCGCGCCTTTGCCCAAGCTGTGATCGACGTTGACGGATCCTGACAGACACTCGCGCGATATCACGACGGCGACAATGAAGGCCGCATGGAAGGAAGGCCGGAAAGAGCTCTTTTATCCCTATGGCAAGACCTATGCTCAAAGGGTCGGTGAGCAGGATTAGAGCCTCCGCGCTCGGCTATGTGGCGCCACCGAGTTGCCGGGCCCTTCATCCCGTTTTCAAATACCACGGAATGTTGAGTACCGATATCCGATCATTGCCTTCCATCAACAGCCGGGCCTTTAGCAATGCTGCCCGTTGCGTGTGCAGGAAGTAGTGATACCAACGCTTTTCGACTAATTCGGGTATGACTGTAACCACTCGCCGGTCGGGGTTTTCGTCTGCGAGTTTAACGACGTAGTCGACGATCGGAGAAACAACGAAGCGAAATGGCGACTTGATTACTACCAATTTAGGTATTGGCAGATTGGCTCTCTTCGCGGGCGCCTCCACATACTCAAGCCACTTGCCGGCGAACTCGTCGGGCTTGTCCTCTTCGACGACATGCAGGACCTTGACATCTCGCGACAATATCAGCGCATCCCGCAGCGCCTCTTTCGTCACCCTGTTCCAACCGGTCATGGTGACCACCACTATGGGCTCGGAAAGGCTTACCGTTTCCAGTGGAGTCTCGCTGCCGATTTGATGCCAGAGCTTGTCGTAGTGACGGTGTACTCCATACATCAGAAGCAAAATGGCGGGAATCATAATGACTATGATCCAGGCGCCTTCAGCAAATTTCGCCATGATCACAACCACTACCGTCGCTCCCGTCGCAAGCGAGCCCAGGCCATTGATGAGCATGCTCCTTCGCGCGCCCCTGCCGCGTTCTCTCCGCCAATGCGCCACCATTCCGGCTTGAGACATGGTGAAGGCAAGGAACGCTCCGACAGCAAAGAGAGGAATCAGCCGGTCTGTGATGCCGCCGAACCCGATCAGGAGCGCCCCGGTGATGACGGCGAGCACAATAATTCCCTCTGAGTAGACCAGGCGCCGTCCGCGGTTTGCGAATGAAATCGGCAAGTAGCCGTCCTCTGCGATGAATCGGCACACTCTTGGAAAATCTGCAAAGGCGGTGTTCGCGGAGAACACTAAGACCAGCAAAATCGAAGCGATGGAAACGTAATAGAACCAGCCGCGTCCGGCCACAGCGCCCAGCATCATCGACAGCACGCTTTGATAGTCATTCCCGTTCGGGTCGGTGGCAACGATCTTGTAAGCCTTGACCAGATAAGCGATTCCCGCAAGCATCACGATCAGCGCACCGATGATGACTGCAAGCGTGTGCCGGGCACAATTCACCTTGGGATCGCGAAAGGCGCCCACGCCATTACTGACTGCCTCTACGCCGGTCAGGGCCGTGCAACCGCTGGCGAAAGCGCGCAACAGCAGCCAGGCACTTACCGCGGCTACAGCCGCATGCGACGTTGGGGGAGGGACAACCGGCGAAGGATGTCCGCCGCTCGTGATCGTTTTTACGATACCCAAGGCAAGGGCGATGCCCATGGAACCGAGGAACAGATAGGTTGGCAGTAAGAAAACACCCCCCGTCTCCCGGACACCACGCAGATTGATGATCGTCAGGATCAGCAGGGCTCCCAGGCACAACACCAACGTCCGCGGGTGGAGGGATGGAATCGCCGAAGTAAGTGCGCCGATTCCTGCCGAGATACCGACGGCCGCCGTCAATACGTAATCAATCAGCAACGCTGCTGCAGCCAGCAGACTTGGAAACGTCCCCAGGTTTTCACGCGCGACTGTGTAGGAACCGCCGCCCTGCGGATAGGCGGCGATCGTCTGCCGATAGGAGAAGAAGACGATAATCAGCAGCACGATGATGCTGAAACTCAGAGGGATGATGTAGGTCAAGCCCGCTACGCCCAGCGGAATCAACAGCGTGAGAGCCGCTTCCGGTCCATACGCCGCTGAGCTCAGCGCGTCGAGGCCGAAGATGGGAATACCTTTCCCTACGCCAATCCGCTCGCCGCGCTCCTCCGAGGAGGCAAGCGGACGTCCGACTAAGACATCGAGTATCGACAATTAGACCTCGCCTTCAGACAGTTTCACATTGCGCCGCAATGGCCACTGCATGCGCCCGTCGACCGGTCCCGGGCGTCTGCCGTAGAATGAAATAGTTCAGTCGGCCGTGCGGGAGTAACTCAATGGTAGAGTCACAGCCTTCCAAGCTGTTGGTTGCGGGTCCGATTCCCGTCTCCCGCTCCAAGCCGCTCGCGCGACGTCTTCCTAAGCCGGCATAGCTCAGCTGGTAGAGCATCTGATTTGTAATCAGAGGGTCGGGGGTTCAAGTCCCTCTGCCGGCTCCATTGCTTCGTTAGTTCTTGCTCTCGCTTCACAAGTTGTAATGTGCATACTGGGTTAATGAGCAACAGACAATGTGGGGCACGACCAGTCCGACCCTGAAACTCGACCTCACGGGGGAGACCGGGCAACTGAGGGCGTCAGAAGGTCAGGCGTCAACCGGCGGGAGCACTTCGGCAGGCCTTCTGAATGCAGTTGCGCCTCGGTTTCGATGGAGTCCGGATGCAGTGCGCCGCCTTGTGGAGGAAGCGGAGTGGGCGCTTACCTCAAATCCCACCGGTCCGGCGGAGATTGCCGGACTTCTTTTGGGCAAGAGCGGCCCCATCATAGAAATAATTGACTGCCACCCAGTGCTCCTCATGCTTGAGCGGGATCATGCGAACGCGCTCACCGGGCCAGGGAAGCTCGAATTCGAACGCACCATGGCTGCGTTCAGATCGAATACGGAAGGTGAGCTTTCCGTCATTGGGTTCTATCGCAGCCAAATGGGAGACCGGCTCGATTTGACGGAAGAGGACCTCGGTCTCGTCCGCACATGCTTCCGAGATACCAACCAAGTGGTCCTGTTGATGACGCTTACCGAGAGCCGATCGAACACCGTCAGGCTCTTTTTAGGCGACCGAGGCCAGGTGTTGCGTGACTTCCGCTCATCTGAAGATGAATCGGAGTTGCCGAGATGGCTTGAGCTGTGGCTGAACCTGTCGGCGGACGGTCCCCCGCACACGGCAAGTCCTGAGGAGAAGACGGAGTCTGCGTATCCGACGGAGCCCCCAAAGACGGCACCCCAGAATACGCTGATCCGACCCGCTAGAGAGGTGCAAGAGAATCGCGTCGCAGTCGAGCGCCGTGCGAATCGCACCCCGTTATTTCTTCTTGCTGCCGGGACATTTCTTCTCGCAGCCGCAGCCATGCTGGCCATTCTCGTGGGATACACGATGTTTAAGGGGTTGATCGGGTTCAAGCAGGGAACTGACACATCCAGACCGGCGGCTGTTCAGGCGCAGCACGACAACTCTGATAGCTCCCAATTGGCGTTGCGGGTGGAAAGGCACAGCGAAGATCTGCGGCTGGATTGGAATCGTGATGCGCCCGCCGTTGCTGCAGCTACACGAGGTATCCTGACAATCCGAGAGGAAAAGGGGCAGGAGAGACAGGTCATGCTTGACGGAAATCTCTTAAGAACTGGCGCCGTCATGTACCGCCCGGTCCACGGCAACGTATTTCTCAGGCTCGTAATCTTCGGGCAAAATGGCGCGAAGATCGGCGAGTCAGTGGCGACTTATCCCTCAGCGAATGTCAGGAATCAGAAGTGATCCCCATAAGGAGACTAAGTAATGGCAGAGTTACAGGAGTTTGAAGTAAGACTAAGTGGTGGGTTGAAAGGAACAGGTTCTGAGAAGCTCCCGCTTTCTCGACAAGCGAGAATTTAATACCGTGAAGCTCAGCAACGGTACAGAAATCACGGTGCCCTCCGCAAGTCTGGAGCCGCAGCAAGATGGTTCTTTTTATCTTCGGGATGGGCAAGCTGATGTCGGGGCGCAGCCGGAGGACAGTTCCGGAGGTTCTCGTACGGACACTTCACCGGAGGATGACGCCGGTTTCGATGCCTCACTGTTCAAAGAAGAGATCGATGTGCAGCGAGTTCCCGTTAACCGTGTTCTCGATGCACCGGCTGTAACTCGAGTGGAGGACGGCGTCACGATTATTCCTGTCATGGAGGAACGGCTGAAGGTGGAAAAACAACTCGTCTTGATCGAGGAGATTCGAATCGTGAAGAAGCGAACCACTGTGCGGGATCCGCGAGTCATTTCTCTAAAGAGCCCTCGCGGCGATGTAAGTTCACAAGGTAAGCCCGAAGGATGAGGTCGACGTACTGACGAGTCAGCCAGAGAGCATGAGTGAACCAATCTGGGAGGACGTGAGACGTGACAGCCTGGAGGCTAACTTCCGGCTGGGAGAGCTTCTCTTTTCAGATCCCAGGAATGCCGTGTTCCGGGCGGATTACCCGGATCTCGCCGGGAACGTGCGCGACGTGGAAGTACGATTAGTCCTGGAAGACGGGAGGTACCCGGGAGAGATAGTCAACCGATTTCTCGAAACCAAGTATTTTGAGCATCCTCATATCCTTCGTTACTTTGAAGCAGGTACGCTGCTGAGCGGCAAACAGACCGTCGCGTATGCAGTGACTGAGCGCACGGATGGGTCTTCGAGCCGGTCCCTTACTCCGGAAGAAGCACTGCGATTTGCACAGAATGTCGTCTCCGGTCTTCAATACTTGCACGCAAGGGATTTGGTCTACTGCGTGCTTGCGCCGCAGAGTGTGGTTCTGGTTGGGGCTGACTGGAAGCTGAGCGACTTCAGCCAACTGCGAGTAGCCGGCACTGATGTTGGTGATGAGGCTCTCTCTTTACCGGCGACTTTGAAGACGTGTCCGCCTGAGGCGGTAGAGGGACTTATTTCACCTGCCTGGGATATCTGGTCACTTGGTCAGACGCTGCAGAAAGTCCTCCCTGGCTACAAGGCAAACATGTCTGACCCTTTCAGAGCGATCTTTCTCGCCTGCATTAACATTAATCCGTCGTCCCGACCCACTCTCACCCAGCTTTCCGCGCTGTTGGACAGTGCGCAGCCGAGCAATCGAGGTCCCGCTACTTCGGCCACCGCCCACGTGTAAGTCTGCCCTGCAGGAACGTCGGCTGCGCGGGCTAAAACTCCAAACGCGCTCCGAACATGATCCAGCGGCTGCTGGATTGCCGATTCGCAGGAACGGCGGTACTGGAGATGACGCCGAAGGTCGAGATGCTACTGCCAGTCAGGACGAGACTGGGATTCGAGAAATTCGGGTGGTTGAAAAGATTGTAGAAATCGAACGAGGTATTGAAATTCACGCGCTCGGTAATGGGCCACTTCTTCCCGACTGAGGTGTCCACGTTCCAGAACGGCAGGCCACGCAACACATGGCCCGATCCGTCTAAATTCGTGCTGAGCTGGACGAAGGTAAAATCGTTGTACACGGTCTGCGGATTGGAAAAGAGATTCAGCCCGGTCCCACCAGTCGCTGGATTGCCGCTAGTGCCAATTCCTCCTGACCCGGGCACATTGAAGTTAAGACCGGTATTGATGGAAGAAACAGGCACGGTTGGCACAGCGGGTGTGTTGAATTCCGCGCGCTGTCCCCCGCCCCACACCTGCGCATTCTCCGTTACAAAAACCGGAGCGCCGCTGAGCGCGGTGAAGATGCCCGAGACATACCATCCACCCACCACGGCATTCACGGCCTTCGGAAAGATGGAATAGGTTGTGGGGGTGTTGTACACGAACATGGCGTTTACGATGTGCGTGTGATCGAATCGCGAAGGACCGTAGTCGGCCGCCGGATACAGCGGGTTGCCTAGATTCGACGAATCGTTCTGGACGCCTTGATTCGTGTCGAGCGATTTGGAAAAAGTATAGTTGAAGTCGTAGGTAAATCGCGTTCCCGTGTGGCGCAGAGTCAGGAGCAACGCATTGTAGTTTGACCAACCCAGGTTCACAAGCTCGCTCGGCTCGTTGATCTGCGTTTCATCGTAGGGCTGCAAGCCGAGCTGAGCGCGTAGCGTGTTCAAACCTGGCGTGCTCGAGCTAGCGCTATCGAACATGTTGGACACTTGCCCGAGCGTGAAGAAAGAGGCGTCGCGGCTTGCCAGGAATGCTGTAGTGGAAGCGGCCCCAC
Organism: uncultured Acidobacteriaceae bacterium; assembly: GCA_963819405.1. Lineage (GTDB taxonomy): Bacteria > Acidobacteriota > Terriglobia > Bryobacterales > Bryobacteraceae > Bog-105. The sequence continues at coordinate 6,333 of CAWFWH010000013.1, forward strand.
TCGCTTTGCCGGCGTTGGGCAACTGATTTTCGAACCAGGGCTGGACGGTGATAGGTTGCCCTGCGCGTAATTCGTTTGCGACATTGTCGAACGCTTGCGCGAAGGTCTGGCCGGAAGCGTTGTCTTTGAAAAAGTACGGGCTGGCGCTGATCTGGGCGTTCGAGAACAGACTCCGTCCATATCTGCCTGTCCAGCCGGCCTCCAGAAAGTTCCCGCGGCCGAGGTCACGCTGAAATGTGAAGTCGCCGGTATAAATCCGCGGCAGTTTGATGTTCGGATCGATACCGAAAGAAATGAGCTCGCTGTAACTGCCAGCCGGAACGTAGGGGCTGGTTACCGTGGGAGCAAACGTAGGAATGGGAACGTTGCCGTCCACCCCGAGGCGGAACACGCTCTGCGCCGGATTTGCTGTTGTCGCTGGACTGCAGCCAGCGCCTGGAGTTCCCGATGCGCCGCAGTTGGTCAATCCCGTGGTGATAGTGGAACTGAACCCCGCGGTTAAACCCGGCGACACCACGCTCTCTTCGCTCGATAGCCGGCTGTAGTAAATTCCAAAGCCCCCGCGAAGAACTGTCTTCTTGTTGCCGAAAATGCTGCCGAGTATGCCGTTATTGAACGATGGATTCCAGGCGGCGGAGATGCGCGGCGCGATGTCGCCATAATCGGTGTTGTAAACGCTCGAGCGGTGCGATTGAGCAATCGGCAGAAAACCAAGCGTCGGGTTGTAAATCTGCCCCTGGCTGGCAGCGGCTGCCTTGGTTTGCAGATATGTCAAAGGTGACAGAACCTGCCCAGACGAAGCATCGATGAGTAACGCCTCCTCCTGATTGGCGAAGTTATATGGCGTCTGCCAGCTGTAGGAGAGGCCGTACGTGACGGTAAGCGATGGACGAATGCGCCACGTATCCTGACCGTAGAACGAATAGAAGTAGGACAAGGCATCCATATAGATGGGAGTCCCAAAGGGCTGCGCCTGCAGTTGTCCGTTGCGCACCAGAAATGTGTTGTTGTCGTTCATGAGTCCCAGCGCAGTGGTATAGAGCGAATCCCATGTGGATGTAACGGAGGACGGCAGACAGTTCACGGTGAGTGATGACGAACAGGTTGGCGGGCGATCCGCTGAGGGGACCACCAGAAAAGACGAATCGGCGGTTGTGGTTGCGTTCAAAGAATTGACGGCGCCACCAACTTTGCCGGTGTGGATATGGAACTGGGGCAGACGCTGGAAATTTGCGCCAACTTGAATGACGTGCGTGCTCTTGGTCCAGCTCAGATCGTCAACGAACTGCATGTTGACATTCCTGTTGAATTGAGTTCGAACGCTGTTGCTCATGGTGATGGGCGCAGTAAAGACGTTCGGAGAAACTGCGACATAACCGGCAGCTCCCTCGTTCGTTCCAGGAAGCGCCAGCTCGCCGGCGATAGCGGATAACTGAGGACGCAGGCCGCCATTCCGATTTTCGACGTACCCAAACCGGAACGTATTCACGAGATTGTTTGAGAGTTGCCCCGTCAGACCGGCGATGTATGCGCTGGTCCAAGCAGGTATTTGATCTTCATTCAGAACGTTATTGGGGTTGCGAATGTCGAGAACCAGCGGCGACGAATTGTATTCCAAATCGCGCGAGTAACTGAAGCTTCCATTGAAGTGCCACTTGTCCGTGATGTTGTGATCCAAGCGAAAAGTCGTGAAATCCTGCGTTAATGGGGATTGTGCATTGGCTGTGAAGCCGGTAGTGTTGAGGCCGTCGCCCAGCGTCGAATTGTTTCCGGCGGGCTCGAGCGCCATCATGGCCTGCATGGTGGGACTGAGGCCGATATGCCGCGGGTCGCAGGCCTGATTCCCTGTTGTGCCACAAACGTTGGATGTAGCTAGGTTGTACGAGTCGATCTTTCCTGTGGAATCTTTGAATCGAAGGATGCCCTGCTTAAGAGTGGCGGTGGGGACGATAGAACTGATCAGGAAAGTCTCCGGATAGCGCCGTGCCTCGTATTCGGCGAAGAAGAACGTCTTGTTGTGGAGGATGGGGCCGCCTATGCGTCCGCCGTATCGATTGTCTTCGACGTGGGGCTTCGCTAATCCAAGGCGATTGTTATCCCAACTGTTGGCGTTCAGAATACTGTTCTGCGTGTACCAGAGAAGCGAGCCGTGAAACTGGTTCGTCCCGCTGCGCTGGACAAGTGTCACTTGGCCTCCGGAACCGCGATTGAAAGTAGCGTTTGCGTTGGCCACGGCGACGCGAAATTCATCCGTTGCTTCGACAGAAACCATCAAAACCGGCCTCGATCCCTGGTCCGTGTTGACCGTGGAATTCGTGGAATTGTCGGTAACATCGATGCCATCGAAGCTGAACGTAGTCTGATCGTTCAGTGCGCCGGCGATGGATGCGCCGTTATCGCTGCCGGTTTGCGGTGTCGTTCCCGGCTGGAGCAGCAAAAGCTCCTGTGCTTGACGCAATCGCGTCGGAAGGCGCAGCAGCGGCTGCGTACCAATGACGTCGCCGAGCGTCGAATCGGCAGTCTGCAGTTGGACCTGCGCTTGCGCGGCGGTTACTTCTATGGTGGACGACACTTGCCCCAGCGTGAGCTTGAAATTAACGTTCGCGCTGGCGTTCACTTCCACGTTTACACCCGTTACCGCCGTCGTGCGAAATCCTTGCGCAACCGCAGTCACGGTGTATGTGCCGGGAACGACGCCGGGAAAAGCATAATCGCCCTGCGCGCCTGTTATCGCTGTAGCTTTCACACCGGTAGCAGTGTTCAAGAGCTCAATTTGAGCGGATACGATTGCGGCTCCTGAAGGGTCTGTAACCGTTCCCAAAACGCTTCCTGTGGCCGACGTTTGCGCTTCCAAACCCGCTGACGCAAGGACGCAGATGAGCGCTGACAAAGAGAAAACAACACTGGCTCTTTTCAAGTTGACCTCCCCGTGATTGACCCCTAATTAGTGAACGCTGGTAATTTCGTTTCGGTAGATCTTACCGCCTTTCATGACAAAGACTACATTGCGCACGGCCGTGATGTCCTGTAGAGGATTGCCTCTCATCGCGACAAGGTCGGCTTGCAATCCTTCGGTAATGGAGCCGAGTTTATCCTGCAGGCGCAGCGCTTCTGCGGCGATGCCGGTGCCGCTAACGATCGCGTCCATCGGAGCTACGCCTCCATCTTTCACGCGATAGATGAACTCCTCCGCATTACGGCCGTGCGCACCCGCGACCCCGTCCGTTCCGAGGACCATCTTGACGTGATACTTCACCGCTCGGTGTACCACGTCGGCATCGATCGGCAAGGCCTTCTCCATGGCTGCAAACCCTTCTTCGGTGTAGTTGCCGATACCTAGGAATTTTGCCTTGTTGTCGAGATAGTTGTGCAGGACTAAAAAGTTCGGATCGAAGTAAGTGCCGTGTTCCGCCATCAGCTTAAGCGTGTCGTCATCGAGAAAGATCCCGTGCTCGATGGAGGTGCATCCGGCAAGCACCGCAGCTCTCGCGCCACTGGATGCATGGGCGTGGACAACGGAACGGAGGCCCACCTTCGTAGCTTCGCTGCAAGTCGCTTGTATCTGCTCGTCGGTCATGGTTTGTTTGCCGCCATCGCGGATGCTTGCGGTCGCGAAAAGCTTAATCACGTCGGCGCCATCGGCTTTCATCTTGTCGACGTAAGCGCGAATCTGGTCGGGCGTGCCGGTACGGTCGGTGACGGCTCGCAGCGAAGTGAGAATGTGCGGACCCGGGATGATGCCGTCGTTGATCATGTCCCGCACTGTGCCATCGATTTCGGCCCCCACGCTTTCCACGGTCGTGAACCCGCCCCATAATGTCTTGTAAACATTTCCTTCGGTATACAGGGCGGTTTGCGCAAGTGTTTCGCCGCTTCGCTGGCCTCCCTGGCTCAGCCGGTCCTTGTTGAAGTGCCAGCTAATGTGGACGTGCGTGTCAATCCACCCCGGACTGACGGTCAAGCTCGATAAGTCGTAATCGGCGCGTCCGCTTCGATTTTGGATTGCAACGATACGGTCACCCTCGATTACGAGATCCTTGTTGCGGAGAACATTGCCTTTACCATCGAGTAGCATTCCGGTACGGAGTACGATACGCTGCGCCGAGGCGGCGGCACAAGCGATCAGGAAGAGCGACAGAAGTTTATTCGACATGAGATGGTGTTGGAAATCGTATCAAAAACAGATTACATTTGTGTGGCGATATGTTGTGCCGAGCGCAAGGTCAGCGCGACAAAGGTGAGCGTACCATTCGTACAACCCGCAGCGGGAAGCGTTGGAGAGCCGACGACGTATAGGTTTTCGTGATCGTGCGTCTGACCGTAGCTGTTACACACGCTCGCGGACGGGTCTTCTCCCATGCGGCATCCACCTGCGGGATGGTCCAGATAATTGCCCGCACTCGTCGAGAGAATTTTCGAGTTGCCCGTTTTTGAAAGCGCTTGAAAGGCGTTCATGACGTGTTGATGAGTAGCGTCTTTCCGGGCTTCGGTGGCGGCGTCCAGACGATGCTCAATGCGAGGAAGCGGATCGCCCCACTTATTTCGCTTGCCGGGGTTCAGCGTGAGAGAGCTATTGCGGTCGGGATGGACGTCGCAGTAAGCGCGAACCCGGGCCGTGCCTTTTTGAGTGCGGCTTCTCCAATCGCTTAGTAAGGCATCGCCGAAGAGCACAGCGCCATCTGCCGACTTCAGCCTCGGCTGACGGCCGGCCGCGCTTTCCCAGATGCGCAGGTCGTGGCGGACGTAAGTCTGGTCAGGTTTGCAGCGAAAGAATTGACGGGAGATGAGTCCGTAATCTTCGTACATACCGGGGTAGAGTCTGGCATCGACTTCGATGAAGGCGGATAAAAATGAATGTCCGCACATGTAGCGGCCGACCAAGCCAGAGCTATTGGCGAGACCGCCGGAAAATCGCGAGTTCTGTGAAAGCAAGAGCAGGTGTGGACTCCAGCAATAACCCGCCGCGAGCACGAACACGGGCGCGTGGAATTCGACAGTTTCATCTGGCTTGACGCGGTTCACAGCTCGCGCAGCAACGATCGTTTTCGAATCCGTATCATGCAAGACAAGCTGGCGGACGAGGGTCTGGTCGTATAGTTGAATCTTCTTTTGAGCAAGAAGCTGCTTATAGGTGAAATCGGGCGAGTAGCGGGCGCCCGTAGGACAGACGAGGCAGGTGTTGCACCGAATGCAAGCAACTCGGCCATCGCGCGGGACGGAGTTCTTGGCCTGCGGAGTCGCCCAGAAAGGAATGCCGCTCTGTCCAGCCCACTTTTGAAGTTCGAGCAAGTTGTAAGTGAGCGGGATCGGCTCCATCGGATACGGCTCGGAACGCCAGTCCTGAGGCAACGGGCTAGGCTCACCTGAAACACCGAGGCGCCGCTCGGCTTCGCAATAAAATTTCTCCAGCTCTTTCCACTCAAGAGGCCAATCGACTGAGAGGCCATACATGGATTTCAGGCGCAAATCTTCTTCGGAGAAGCGATTGCACGTGCCGCCCCAATGCAGCGCAGAGCCGCCCACAGCCATCGTGCGGGAGATGATTCCTTCAGCCGCCTGATCTTCTACGAAATCGCCCGGCCAGGCGTTCTCCCCGTAATCGAGGCTGCGCTGACGATGGTCAAAACGCTTTTCGAGATCGAACAGCCGCTTGCCGGCCTCAACGACTGCGATAGACTTGCCCGGCCGCAGTTCTGAAAGCTTCTGCGCCAGCATGGCTGCGGAGATGCCGGCACCGATGATGCAGACGTCGCTTTCGACTCTTGTCACTTGATAGGCTTTCTCAAAGGCGCAGGCGGAACATTGGAGTGTTCTACTCCGCGGCAGCGAAATCTCTCAATAGCGGCGTTGTAACAGAGATCGCTCGCATCGCTGCTGTAGAAATAAAAACTCATCAGATCGGACGCAACGTGTCGACCACGCGGACGGGGAGACAAATCGTTAACTTCCGCTTTGTTCAGTGCTTGTAGAACTGCTGCCCGCCGTTGCTCGAGATCATTTGAATGCAGCGCCGCTCGTAAGTCGGCCAATTGCGCGATGTAGCGGGGCGCGGGCGACTCGGGAAGCGGAGTGACATGCGTAAAACCGTAGCCGTGATCGGTATCGGCGCCAGGGCGATAGTCTTGAACCCAATGTTCAAAGTTCGCGACGACGCGAAGGATGCCATCACGGCCGAGCGAAGCGGGCAATACTATGAACGCGAGAGCTTCGAGAGTTTCGGCATGCTGCGCTGGGAAAGTGACGGTTTGCGCCCATGCTTGCCACGGCCGGATGGGCAGCATTCCCGCCGTTGCTGCAAACATTTGCAAAACGGATCTGCGCCGCATTTAGGATTTAGTGTAGACTAACGCCGATGAGTAATCGATTTCGGATGAAAGCGGCGGCTTGTGCATTTTGCCTTGTAGCAGCAGCTTTGTCGAATGCGGCGCCGTGCATTACGGCTGGGCCGAGTTGCACCGAATTCGTGAGTCTAGGTCATGGAACGTCGCGGTCGCTTGTGTATCGCACTTATGCCCTGGACACGAAGAATGAGAAGATCACGCGCGCTCTAGTGATGGTCCATGGCGCAGGCCGTGACGCCGATAACTACTTTCGAACTGCCGTTGCGGCGACATTCCTTGGCGGCGCGTTGGATGACACGATTGTGGTTGCTCCGCGTATGGCATCGAACGCCGGCGGCGGCCGTGGCGGATGCGCCGATACTCTCGCGCCGAACGAGGTGAGTTGGAACTGCTCAAGCTGGCGTTCCGGCGGACCCGCGCTGAGTGATGACCAGGTGACTTCGTTCGATTTTCTCGATGCGATTCTACGGAAGCTTGCGAACAAAGATGTCTTTCCAAACTTAAAGGGGATCGTGGTCGCCGGACATTCCGCGGGCGGCCAGGTTGTGACGCGCTACGAGATGACAAATAAAGTACACGACAAACTCGGAGTGGCGATTACGTATGTGGTTTCGAATCCTTCGAGCTACGCCTACCTTGATCCCACGCGCCCCTCTTTTCGATCTCCGGCGTCGCCGCTTGTCGCAGGCGAGGTCTCGGAATTTCGCCCCTACGGCGATGGCCGCAACTGCACGACTTACGATTTGTGGCCTTATGGGCTGGAAAAGCGCAGCGGGTATGCTGCGAGCGAGAGCGACGATCAGTTGAAGAAGCAGCTGGCCGCCCGGCCTACGACGTATCTGCTGGGTGAGATCGACATCTTACCGTTAGGCGGATTCGATGGCTCGTGTCCGGCAATGGCGCAAGGCCCGACGCGACTCGCGCGTGGACAGGCATTTGGGAAATTCGTAAACGAGAAGTACGGCGCGCAGCACAAAATCGTGGTTGTGTCGCTCTGCGGCCATAATGCACGCTGCATGTTTACGTCGGAACAGGCATTGCCGATCCTGTTTCCGAAGCAGTAGCAGCGGTGAAGCGCGGCAGTGCTTCGTCGCGGCCGCGCTTCAAAGTGCAACCGTTATGCGTGCGAGACCGGGACTGCGTTGATTCTTGCAGCAATCGTCGCGCTGGCGATCGAAAGTACAAACACAATCACGCCAACACACAAGCTGTTAATGAACCGCCCCTCGTCGCCCGTATAGCCGTAGATCCAAGGCGAAAAGAACGCCCAAATCCCGAGCACCGTGTTACACCAGCTCAGCGCAGTCGTGTAGGCTGGACGCGCTACACGAGTGCAGCCGAGGATGAACATAACTGCTCCAACGATCCAGGAGTTCCAGGCATTGGGGTGCATATAAGCGCCGTATACCCAGGGCGATACGAAAAACCAGATTCCGGCAAGTAGCACAATTGTGCTTGCCGTCCTAACGCCATTCAGTCGTGTGTTACTGCCGCTTGGCAAGCCGCTGTTTACTGACTCACTCGGTGTCATTACCTCAACCTCCTACTTATTTAGACGTTTTAACCTCGCCTAAGTTAGGGTGAGTGGCTGCACTGCTAAGCCGTTGATTTTTGCGCCTGGCTAGCAGATTAAAGTGGGTCGGGGCGAGTGGATTCGCAGAGACTCGCAGTTTTCGCTTTTTGACCGTTGACGATGCAGTGGCCCCACGACGTAAGCCCTTTGCTTGGTTTACAACACTGGAATCGCCTGCATACTTGTGTTTTGAAACCCTCCGCGGCCGCTAAGGTCCAACCAGCAGAGGAAGAAAATACTTATGAAACGAGGAACGGTTCTAAGTACGGTTTGCGCAGCCGCACTTCTGGCTACAGGTAGTGCTTTCGCCCAAGCTCCGGCCGGTGGCATGCCCTCAACTCAGACTCCGACTCAGAGTCCCACTCAGAGTCCAACTCAGACTCCTCCGACGATGCCGCAGCGGCAGAGTCCCGACATGCAACGGCAGGGTCCCGACACAATGGATACGGGGACGAACGCAGCGCGAACAAAGGTGGATGACAAGAAATTCTTGAAAGATGCCGCTCTGGGAGGCATGACCGAGGTCGAACTCGGGAAATTGGCCGCCCAGAAGGCTTCCGATGACAAAATTAAGCAGCTCGGACAGAAGATGGTCGACGACCATACAAAAGCTAACGAACAGTTAAAACAAGTTGCAAGCCGGGATAATATCCAAGTTCCCGACTCACTGGACTCGAAACACCAATCCCGGATCGAGAAATTATCTAAACTCTCCGGAGAACAATTCGACAAAGCGTATCTGAAGGATGAAGTGAAAGACCACCAAACTGACGTGCGAGACTTCACCGACGAAGCACAAAACGGTACTGATCCCAATGTGAAGTCATTCGCCTCGGCTACGCTTCCGACATTGCAGCAGCATTTGGAACTAGTGAAGAGTCTGGCCAAGTCTGAAAAGGGAACAGGGAAAGGCCAGTAGAGTCTTTTGCTGCGCAAGCAGCTGAAAATTTTGGTCGGGGCGAGTGGATTCGAACCACCGGCCTCCTGGTCCCGAACCAGGCGCTCTAGCCAGGCTGAGCCACGCCCCGAAATTCCCAGTCTACAGCACTGCGAGCTAATTCACTCGCTTTAGCTCTTCCGCAAGACCGCTGATGCCTTTTCGCCGGTAGATCTCCGCAAGCCGCTGTTGCTCTGGCGATGTCGCCAGCGCGCGGCGCAGTATCGGATCGCTGGTCGCTTCGTCGATATCGAGCCGCGTGGGAATCCAGAGCTTGCCGTCAGCGAACTCGACGTCGTTCACAAACGCCATCAGTGCTCCCACGATCATGGCTTGCCCGGCCGGATGAGAAAAGCGCAACGTACCTGGCTCTGTCATTCTGCCTGTTTGCACGGGACCGAGCTGCATCGCCGCAGGGACGGAGCCTGCCACAAAATCCCGGCCACGCTCGTCTCGCACGATCCAACCCATGTCGATGCCTCGCACCATTTTTTGCGACGTGTTTTTCAATTCGATTTGTGGGGCACTCACTTCGTTTCCGAGCACCCTCGCTGTGCCTCCCATAGCCCGTACCGGGGAACTCGGGAATGACACGGCGCCGACACTCACCGCCTGCTCACGCCGCGCGTTGACGGGCGATTCGTGCAGCAACTCCAATCCGAGTTGCTGCGGATTGAAATCCTGCAATCCGAAATTCAGCTCTTCGCGTAATTGCGCCAATCTCTGGGTCTGCAGCAGGTTCGCCAGATAGCGACGGTCCCGCCTCGCCTCGAGCTCATAGACCGTCAGGGCTCGCCGCGAACTGAGCTTGTCCGGCCCGTAGTAGGAAAGGTCGCTGAAAAGCGCGCAGTCGAGCGACACCTGGACAATAGCGCTATCGCTTTTCGAGACATTGAACGGCCGCAACAGCTCCATATCGAGGCGCACCGGGAAAACTTCTCCAGGCTGGGCGTTTAAGCTTGGCACGGTCACTGAGCCTTTTCCGGAGGGAGTCAGATCTTGCGCTTCGACGCTCAGCGTCAATCCGGAAATTGGCTTGCTGCCCGTGTTACGCAACATGAGCGAGGCGTGAAGGTCGAGAGCCATGGACATGCCCCGGACTCGAGCTGTCGTGGGTCCAAGACTAAAAGACACGACCAGCACCGGAGAATCGCGGGGAAATTCGACATTCAGCCATTTCGCGTTGCTATCTTGCGCCAACGCAGATGCTGACGCCAGAAGCACCGGCAGAATGAGAAGAGCGATCCGCCTCAAGCTACTGCCCATAAACATTGGTGATGGTCACCTGTCCGGTTTGTTCGTCTACATAGCGCGCCGCAACACCGGAACGGCCCGACAACGACACGACCGCGGAAGGCGGATGCAAGATTGTCAGTGTCGCGCCTTGTACGCGCACTGCAATACCATCACGGGTGGTTCGCACCATGGTGCCCGTAATCTGCGGACGCTCCAGGCCGATCAGATGCCGGATCGATGTCGCCAAATGTTCACTCTGCTCTGTGGGAATATGAGTGATCCAGCCAGCAATGAAGAGCGCCGCCAATCCTGCGACCAAAGCGCCACGCGAGATCAACACACGCTTGCGACCCACTTTGTCGATACATCGCGCAGCCGCTACTCCGACGCCAATATTTCCCAACATCTCGCGCTCGAGACGCGTCCAGTCGGCAATTGCCTCAAAACCTGTAAGCGTCTGCGCATTCGCCTCGCGTTTTAATTCTTCAGTGGCGGAGCGAAACAGAGAAACCTGCCGATCGCAACCGGCGCACTGGCGCAAATGGCGCGCTATTCGCCATCGGCTTATCCAATGCAGGTCGCCGCTCGAATAGAGAGCAAGAGCTTCCAGGCCCGGATGCAGATTCTCTCGCGCGACTGCGGGTTTCATGATGGCTTTCTCGATTCCAAATAACGCTTGAACTTAATGCGAGCGTTGGCGATATGGGAGCGGACGGTTGCCATCGAACAATTCATCCGCAGGGCTACCTGCTCGGCCGGCATATCTTCGACATCGCGCAGTAGCAGCGCCATGCGTTCCCGCCCGGTCAAGACCGCCAGTCCCCCATCGAGATGAAGTTTCCGCTCACCTCGCAACAGCATCTGCTCCGGGCTATCGACTCCCGACACGCGAGATTCCAGGTCGTTCGCGTCCGTAAATGAGAACTTCTTATTCCGCCGCAAAAAATCGATGGCAGTGTTCGCTGCGATGCGTGACAGCCAGTGCGCAGCTTTCTCCAGATCTTTAAGCTGCGATTGCCGCTGCAAAGCTTTGATGAACGTTTCTTGCGTCAGGTCTTGCGCGTCGTCGACATTCCCGACGATGCGATAGATCAAAAGATAAATCCGGCGCAAGTTCTGTTGGACGAACCGCGTCTGCGCATCGGACTCAGCTTGCAAGGACGAATCTGAAATCGGAGGCAGGGGCTCACTCACGCGGTCCTCCTCGCCAGGGAAAAACTGCAAAATACACGTCCCGGCGATTTCTACTCGCGACCTGTTGCTTTCCTGGCGCATCCTCTATAGAGGGATGACGATGCGTGATCGGAAACGTGCAGGCCGGCGGAGCCATCAACGCTATCTTAAGTTTATATGAGACCTGTTGCCGTGATTGGTATAGGGAAAACCGCGTTTGGCGCATTTCCCGATCGCGATCTTCGTTCGCTTGCAGTGGAGGCGATTAATAACTCGCTGACCGACGCTAACGTCGCGCCCGAGGCAGTAGAAGCTTTCTACCTTGGAAATTTCGCTGGTCCGTCCTTTGTCGGCCAGAACCATCTCGCTCCGTACATAGGCACGGCAGCAGGATTCGAGAGCATTCCGTGTACGCGGTTTGAAGATGCTTGCGCGTCGAGCGGCTCCGCGTTCTTTCACGCGTGGCAGAGCGTGACCGCAGGCATTTATGATGTGGTGGTCGTGGCAGGCGTCGAGAAAATGACATCGCAAAGTACGCCTCGCGTGACAGAAATCCTCGCCGGCGCGGGCGATATGTCCGGCGAAGGACGCGCGGGCGCCACCTTCCCTGCCCTGTTCGCGATGATCGCTCGCCGCCACATGTATCAATACGGCACTACACGTGAACAGCTCGCGGCCGTCGCGGTAAAGAATCACGCGAATGGCGCAAAGAATCCGTTAGCCCACATGCGTAAGGTCATCACCATGCAGCAGGCGCTGGCGGGTAAGCCTGTGGCTGAGCCACTGACGGTCTACGATTGCTCGCTCATCAGCGATGGTGCCGCGGCCGTTGTCATTGTTCCAGTCGACAAAGCGCATAAGTACAATTCACGATTCGCGCGTGTGCTCAGCGTCGCGCAAACATCGGATCACGTAGCGCTCGATACGAAATCCGATATAACCATGTTTCCCGCCGTCAAATCAGCGGGCGAAAAGGCATATGCGATGGCGGGAATCGGCCCGAAAGACATTCAGTTGGCAGAGCTGCACGATTGCTTCACGATCGCGGAAATCGTTGCGAGCGAAGATCTCGGCTTTGTTGAAAAGGGCAAGGGCGGACCCTTCGCGGCCGAGGGCTGCAGTGCAATCAACGGTACTTTGCCGATCAACACCAGCGGCGGTTTGAAATCGAAAGGTCATCCAGTCGGGGCGACAGGAGTGGGGCAGATCTGCGATGTCGTCATGCAGTTGCGCGGCGATGCGGGTGATCGGCAAGTACGGCGGCATCAAATTGGCCTAACGCAGAACCTTGGCGGATCGGGAGCTACGTGCGTGGTAAGCATTTTGGGAGCAGCATAAGTGCCAGACGAATCCCGTAACGGCACAATCTATACGGAAACCATTGTTCATTCGCCGCCCGAGCAATATGCAGCGGACGCACCCTATCAGCTAGCGATCATCGATCTGCATTCGGGCGGACGGCTGACGGTCCGGGTTCTTGGAAAAGAGCCGCATGAGCGTGCGCACATCGGCGATCGCGTGATCTTCGTTGAAGAACGCGATGGCGTCGCATACTATCGCAAGGCTTAGTTGTTGGCCGAAGATCGTTTAGCGCGAAATACTCGCAGCGCAATTGAGCCGAACAGGTTTCTTGTACGGGAATCGCGCAGGAACATCCAATCGAGAGCACGGACTGAAGCGGGCGCTTGCCACCCGGGATCACGTTGCTTGCGGCGTTCGATAATACCGGCAAGCGTTTCCCGCGGCTGTGTTCGGAAGCTGTCAAGCATCGCGGTCTGGTGAACACAGGAGATCGTACAGAACGGTGCGCATCCCTTTGTTTTCGCGCCCTCACGAACCAGGTCTTCACGCGTGTATTGTTCGAGTGGAATGGCAGGGCAGCCGCGCTGTTGGGAACAGTAGTGAACCAATCCGTCCTCGCAAACGTATAGGAAGCGGCCGCCCGCAGGACAATGCCATTGATTGGGAAGTGCGCGGACAATATTGCGCTGAAATGCATCCAGATGAGCAAAGGAGAACAGCCCAGTTCCTAGGCCCAGAATGCGGTCGTACACGCTCGTTTGCATGTCGCTGAGCGGACGGAGCTGGCCGCCGCCATCGTGCAGAATGCCCACGGTACTGTTGAATCCGAGTGCGCGTGCGCGCGCCGCAATCTCGTAAGCGTCTTCGGGTTTCCTGATATCGCTCCCCAGAACCGAGTTGATGGTGATGTCGAAATCGGCATATTCAGCCAGCCACTCGAGCTTACGATCCAGAACCCTCAAGCTCTTCTTCGAGATGTCGTCCGGCTGAACGTTGTCGATGCTGATCTGAAGATAATCGAGTCCAGCGGTGTTCAAGCGCTTGATGCGCGCGGGCGTCAGCAGATAGCCATTGGTGATGAGGGTTGCGATTGCATCATGGTGGCGGACGCGTTCGATTAGTTCGTCGAGATCGGGATGTAGCGTTGGCTCGCCGCCGCTGAAGGTGATAATACTCGTACCAAGCTCACCCAGCTTATCGATGCGCCGAAGCATCTCGGCCGTTGGGACGGGCGGAGAGTGCTTGTCGAACTCGTTGCAGTAGGTGCAGGCGAGATTGCAGCGCCGTATCGGAATGATCTGGGCGAGGATCGGATGATGGGGGGACGCCATCGCATGGACGAACATGCGAGCTTCACGCCACCGGCGATGAATTTTGAGCACAGCCCGCATAATAGAGAGACGTTTTCAGGGATCGATATGGTTCGGATTTCAGCGACACATTAGACTGTTGGACATGCGTTCCTGGCTCGCCCTACTGCTGCTGGTTACGGGAGTTCACCTTTTAAGCGCTCAAAACGGCAGCGCACGATACCAGGACCTCACCGCCTCACCTGAGGAGCGTGCCGCCGACCTGGTTTCGCGCATGACGCTCGAAGAGAAGGTTAGCCAGATGCAGAACTCGGCGCCAGCTATTCCTCGCCTCGGAATACCTGCGTACGATTGGTGGAACGAAGCTCTGCACGGTGTAGCGCGCGCCGGACTGGCGACCGTGTTCCCGCAGGCGATTGGATTGGCAGCCACTTGGGACACCAATCTCGAATACCGCATAGCAGACGCGATCTCGACCGAAGCACGCGCGAAGTACAACGATGCCATCCGGCGGGATAATCACGCTCGATACTACGGGCTCACGTTCTGGTCGCCGAACATCAACATCTTTCGCGATCCGCGCTGGGGACGCGGGCAGGAGACCTACGGCGAAGATCCTTATCTGACCGCGCGCATGGCTATCGATTTCATCAAGGGCATGCAGGGCAACGACCCACATTATTTCAAGACCATCGCGACTTCGAAGCACTTCGCGGTACACAGCGGCCCTGAAGCCTCGAGACACGAGTTCAACGCAAAAGCCAGCCAGCAGGATCTCGATGATACGTACCTATACGCCTTCCGGGCCACCTTGACGGAGGGCGGCGCGTATTCCGTGATGTGCGCCTACAACAGCATCAATGGGGCGCCTGCCTGCGCGAACACCTTTCTGTTGCAAGATACGCTCCGGCGAGACTGGCGATTCAACGGCTACGTCGTAAGCGATTGCGGCGCCGTGGGCGACATATATCGAGGCCATCACTACGCCGATTCAATGGCAGAAGCCTCCGCAAAGGCAGTGAAGGCCGGTACCGATCTCGATTGCGGGACCGAATACAGGACGCTGGTGGAAGCGGTGCAAAAGGGCTACATCAAGGAAAAGGAAATCGACCAGAGTGTGGAGCGGCTGTTCATAGCGCGATTCCGGCTGGGGATGTTCGATCCGCCTGAGCGCGTTCCGTTCTCAACTATCGGAATGGATCAGGTGGATTCACCACGGCATCGGCAGCTGTCGCTCGAAGCGGCTGAAAAGTCGATTGTGCTGCTGAAGAATAATGCCGCCATTCTGCCGCTGGTTACTGTTCCGAAGACTATTGCGGTGGTCGGGCCGGCTGCCAACGATCCGGATACCCTGCTCGGCAATTACAACGGCACGCCATCGCATATCATTACTCCACTTCAAGGAATCCAGCAGAAGTTCGCCGGGCGGGCGGTGGTGCGATTTTTTCAAGGCAGCGCGTACGTCGAATCCAATGACGCGATGCTTCGCGAAGCTGTAGAGGCAGTGAACCAAGCCGACCTGGCAATCGTGTGTGTTGGCCTGAATCCAAAGCTCGAAGGCGAGGAATCGAAGTTGGACATTCCTGGATTCAGCCACGGAGATAGGACGGATATCGGATTACCCGAACCACAGGAGAAGCTGCTGGGGGCGGTGCTCGATACGGGGAAACCGACGATCGTGGTCTTGATCAATGGGAGCGCGCTGGCCGTGAACACTGCCAAAGAGCGCGCCCAAGCAATTATCGAAGCATGGTACCCGGGACAGGAAGGCGGAACGGCTATCGCCAACACGCTGACGGGAGATAACAATCCCGGCGGCCGGCTGCCCGTGACCTTCTATGAATCCGTGAATCAGTTGCCGGAATTTACGGATTACTCGATGAAGAACAGGACATATCGTTACTTCCAAGGCAAGCCTCTGTATCCGTTTGGCTATGGCTTGAGTTACTCCGAGTTTCATTACTCAAATATCTCGGTGAGAAAAGAGCGCGGTTCGAGTAAGTACGACATCACAGCGACGGTGTCGAATCACTCGCCGTACGATGGCGACGAAGTAGTCGAGTTGTATCTAACGGGCGGTGTGACTCTCAACCCTGAACTTCGAGGGTTTCAGCGAGTGCATCTCGCACGAGGCGAGGGCAAACAGGTCCGGTTTCAGATCGACGAAGCTGATGCAAAAGGCTGGCGCTCGGTCAGCGTAGGAGGAGGACAGCCTCGCAACGAATGGACCGGCCACAATTACGTGCAGGCGGGCCTCCCCAATCAATAACTGCATGCGCCGTGATCCCGACTTTTTCGATGAAATCGAGCTCGATCTCGTCTACATGGCCAGACGGCTGCGAGACGCGCTGAGATTGGAGACGCTTCTCACCAGTGCGGGCATCGATTACCTGGTTGAGACGGGCACGTATACAGGCGGGTTGCTCATCAAGCGCGATCTAGCTGGGGCTTTTTTCTACGTTGCGCCCGCGGATCTGGACAGTGCCCGCGAGGTGCTTATCAGGAATCGTTATAAGCCATACGAACGCGAGGGATCGGACGTGTCGGGCTGAGACCGGCGGAGATTCTCAGCCATTTGCTCCGGCGCGGTATCTGCCAGGAACGTGCCGTATCCAGTCTCGATACTGGCCAGATATTTGAGCTTGGTCGCGCTCCGTTGGAGCGGCATGAATTGCACATGCAGATGATAGGGCGATTCGGGCTGCCGTAAAGGCGCCTGTTTGACAGCCATCATCAGCGGCATCATGAAGCCGTACAGGTTATCGTACTTCTTTCGGATGACGCTGATGATACTGGCGAGGCTGGATCGTTCTTCCTGGTCGAGGTCCAGCAACGTTCGGGTGTGTCGGCGCGAATAGATCACTATCTCCGCCGGGAATCGCGCGGCGTAGGGCACGAAGGCAATGAAGTGCGCGATCGGTCGCAACTATCCTTGATGCGTTCTTCAACTCTTCTTGCGCGAGCACACAGAACAAGCACTCTCCACGCGTTTGCTTTCGCATATTCCAGCGCCGAAGCGAGCTCCTTCTGAATGTTTGGCGAGATGAACGGCATGGCATAGATTTGGCCGTGTGGATGCGGCATGGTGACGCCCACGGCCGCTCCGCAGTTCTCGAATGCGGCTACCAAAGCAATGTCCGGATTCTCCGCGTGCTGCCTGGTTCGCTCCGTCCAGAGGTCCACAATTTTCCGCCAGGTATCGACGCCGAGCTTCGAGGGAGCGAGCGTGTGCTGGGGCGAGTATAAGACCACATCGCACGCGCCGCGAGCCCCGGTCTCGGCGAAAAGTCCGGGCTGCGGCGCGAACGGTTCAGTTGCCGGGGAAAAAGCCGGGAAATCGTTTGGGTACAGATAGACATCGTAGTCGTCCGGAACGTGTCCTGATCCGGGATCAAAGGGACACCAATCGGCTGGCATCTGAGGACGATCCTGACGCTCGGTCGTAACCACCACCCACTGCTGGAGCAAGGCATGCCAACGAAGCTGGTGCATGGTTAATGGATTGCGCTCAGGACGGGAAAGGTGATTGCATTACTTGATGTACCCGTTCTGCACAATGACCAACTGAGCTTTCGAATCGGAGGGGAGGTCGAGGGGCAACGCGATGCGGACTTGATATACGCCCATAGCGCTCTGCGGCAATGTTGCTGAGAGGACCTGCGCCGGCACGCCGTTCACCAGGGCTTCGACCGGCGTGATTGCGAACGCGCCAGGTCCTTCGTAGGGCACTCCGGCGATAGGTCCAGCATTCGGGTCACTTTCATCGACGTCGCCTAAGCCGGCTGCCCATAGAGTCAGGACTTCGCCGGGTTTCGCCGGACTATCCGAAGTAACAGGCGAACCGGCTTGTTCGGCCGAATTCGAATCCGCGTGAAGGATCATGCCGCCTCTCGGCTCACTGCCAGCAAACGCGAACAGTCCGGGATTGGCGGGCACAAGCTTGACAACCGCGGGATTCGTGATGGTGACGCTCCCATCGCTATACTCGGTACGAATGTATAAACTGGCGGAAGACGCGCCACCAAGCTCATATGGAATCTGAGCGCGTACTTGCGTAGGCGACGCTGCGAGCAACGGGAGCATGACACCATCGAACAGCACCTGGACGCCCGCCAACTTTTTAGGGAGCGGTTGAAGGCTATCGTCCGGAGCAGATGCCGTTCCATCACTGAGGCTATTTCCGGTGACGGTAATCAAGGTACCGGGGGCGATCGGGCCGTCAATCAGGCTCGCGGAATTCACAACCTGATTGCCGGATAACGGAGCGTCGCCGGGAGAAAAAACAAGAATCCGGCGATCGAGCGTATCGGCCACAAACAGGTTCACACCATCGGAGGCCAGCGCGGCAGGGCGACGAATGGTCTCCGCTCCGGGAGTGTCATTGATGTTGACGGATGCGAAATTCGGCTGGCCCAGGACAGCATCGGCGGGCTGATTATCGAATGCGGGAATAGAGTTCCAGATCAAGACCCGGTGCAAAGCGGCGTCGCCCACGAAGAGACGTTTGCCGTCGAAAGCGACCGATACCGGGTCAACGAAAGTGGCTGCGGACACGAGTGAAGAATCTCCGCCGGCTCGGCCCAGTATAAGATCAGGGCCCAGACCGGCGCCCGGTGAATTGACGTCGCGCCAAATCAAAACACGCCGGTTAGGAGTATCGGCAATGGCTATCGTTTTTCCGAAGACGCTGAACGCGGCAACCCCCGGCATCACGGGTTGACTTGCAATCGCGATTGGCGCGAATCCGCATAGCACACAGGCGGAGCCTTGGCGACCCGCAAGATCGTCTTTAGGTCCGGGAATCTTGGTCAGGTCAAATGTGAACAAACGGTGTGTTGCGTCGGCAGCATATAAGCGGCCATTTGAAATGACGAGCGAGACTGCTGTAATGCCGGTCTCGCGCGCCGAGAACGAGGCCTGGGCAATGACCGCACGGGCAGCTTGACCGTTCTCGAAATCCGCAGCCTGGATGGAAACAGCGATGAGCAGCGAGAGTATGAGGCGGTTGACCGGCAAGCTACTAGCCTACTTCCTTTTCCGCTTGTACGTGGCGGTCACTCTTGTAGAAACACCACCTCTCGGAGAAAAGTCTCCAATGACGGTCGCCTGCACTGGGTCGGCGGCTTTCACGATATCGGCCAAGAGGCGGTTTACAACGTTCTCCTGAAAGATTCCCAAGTTTCGGTAGGCGAGCGTGTACATCTTCAGCGACTTCAGCTCCAAACAACGGTTCAAAGGCGTATAGATGAGGCGCAAGGTACCGTGATCGGGAAGGCCGGTCTTAGGACACACGGAAGTAAACTCGGGCATGACAATTTCTATTTCATACCCAGGGTATTGATTCGGCCAAGTGTCGAGATCGGGCAACGGGGCATCGACGCCGGCGTGCGCGTGCTCGTCGGTGTATTGAGGGGTTCTTTTCATTTGGCTTGTAATTTGTCAGCCAGCAGATCCAAGAAGAGACCAACGTCAGTGACCACGCCGACTGCTTGCCCGGTTCCGCGATCGCTCACTTTGGTCGGAACGGCGGGATTGATATCGACGCACACGATTTTCACCCAGGCTGGCAGCATGTTTCCAACCGCTATCGAGTGGAGCATAGAGCTGAGGCATAGTACGACGCCGGCGCCTCGTAATTCTGCCGCATATGCGTCCTGGGCTTCGTTCATATCTGTAATGACTTCGGGCAGCGGGCCATCGTCGCGCAGACTGCCCGCAAGCACGAAGGGCAAGTTCGCTTTCACGCATTCGTACATGACGCCGCTGGTGAGGCGACCGGAGTCGACGGCTGCCCTAATGCCGCCCGCGCGATTGATAGCGTTGATGGCTCGCATGTGATTGCGATGGCCATGTTGTTCCAATCGGCCGTCGGTGGTGCGAACACCTAAAGACGTGCCCAGAAGCGCCGCCTCAATATCGTGTACCGCGAGAGCATTCCCGGCCAGCAGCGCGTCGATCCAGCGATTACGAATCAGACGCGACAGCGCCTCGCCCCCGCCGGTGTGGATTACGACGGGGCCCGCCACAGCTACAATCCTTGCGCCACTGGCCCGGACCTGGCGCATTAACATTGCGGTTTGCGCGACAGCGGTCTCCACCTGGCGCTCGGAGGAGATCTCATTGCTCATGAACGCAAATGCCAGGCGATCGCGCTCCTTCGCTTCAGGAACCACGCGGATGCCTTTCATGCCAATCACCACGGGATCGCCCGCCTTGATATCGCGAAGGCGACGGCATGTGGCGGAGCCATCGCGAACCACGATCATGGCGTCCATACGCTGGTTTCGCGCCTCGAGCCAATGCCCGCCATGGCGCACAAGCGTTCGCTGATTCGTGGTCGAATAGAAATCTTCAGGGGCGCAGCGGTCGCGTTCGGCGGGTTTCATCTCCGCTTCGCCGGCATCCACAGCCGCACAGCCAAGCGCGAGCAACTGGCTCATGATTCGGTCCATTTGCTCCTGGGAGGGCGCTTCTACGCGTAAGCGCAGCGACGAGGGATCGCTATTGGTTCGGCCGATTGCGAAATGCTCCACTTCGAAGCGGCCTCCCGATTCGACAACCGAATCGAAGATCTGCTCCATAATGTGCGAATCGATAAGATGCCCTTGAGCTTCGAGTACTTCGCAAAACGGAAGCTCTGTTTCGAGCTGCGCCTGTTCCATTTCTAAGTGTGCGTCAGGAACAGCGGCAAGCCTTCTTTACTGGTGTAGCTGGGGCGGTAGCGATCTTTGTTGTACATGCTTTCGACGTCGACTCGCCGCGCGCCGTGCTCGGAATCCGGGATAGACACCATCGCGAACTTGCCTTCCGAGACAGCGGCCATCAGTCCCCGCTTGTGCGACGTAATGGCGTCGTAGGCCATGGTCCCGAAGGTGGTGGCGATCATGGTGTCCAGGAAATCGGGCGCGCCGCTTCGTAGATCGTAGGTCAAGTCGCTGACCACTGTTTCCGCGCCAATCGCGCGCATGATCTCATCGCTGAAAGCTTCGGCAACGCTGAACTTCTTGCGATGTCCGAATGCGTCCGGATCCCCGTACTCTTTGACCACATAGCCTTCCCACTTTGCGCCCTCCGAAAACACCACTAAACAATAGTTACTCGGATTGTTTTTCTTGTCCGTCTTGAGCAGATCGATCATGTGTCCCAGGTCAAACGCATATTCGGGAATTCCACATCGGATGGACGTCACATACGCGGTGTACAGGGCTGTGTAACCGGCGTCGCGCCCAAAGACGCGAAAAATTCCAACGCGCTCGTGCGAGCCGACCGTTGTACGCTGCCGCTGAATGGCGTCCTTCGCGCGTGAAATGGCAGTGGAGAATCCGATGCAATACTCGGTGCCTCGAACGTCATTGTCCATCGTCTTTGGAATTCCGATAATATTGAAGCCGCGCTTGTCTAAGACCGATGCGTAACCGAGAGTGTCGTCTCCGCCGATCGCGATCAAGTTGTCAATTTCGAGCTTTTGCAGATTCGACAGGACCCTGTCAGTCATGTCATAAGTGGTGACACCTTCCTTCGTAGTGGCCTTGAAGGCCGCAGTATTTAGGAAGTCCGGAACTTGCTTCATCTTCGATGGATTCGTCCGGCTGGTGTGCAGAAACGTACCGCCGCTGCGGTCGATGGTTCGCGTGTTCTCACGCGTGAGAGGCAGCACGTAGTGCTTCACGCTCTTCGGATCGTCCAGATTGAGATCGGTCAAGCCTTTCCAGCCCAAGCGAATGCCAGTAACGTCGTGGCCATCGGAAGAGCTGCGATAAACGACATTCTTGATGACGGCATTCAGACCTGGCACATCACCGCCACCCGTCAAAATACCGATTCTCTTACCCGGCATGCATCTCCTTTTTTAAAGCAGGTGATCTTCTATTGAATTGTAACGGCAGGCGGGACATGCCCCGCATTTATGCGGCTTGGGTCATGATTTTTCGCGCTTGGCTCTTGCTAAAAATGGAATCGGTACCGCAGTTGCACCCATAGCTGGCGGGGCTCAGCATAGTGTGTCCCTCCGAAGGTCTGGCTGTTATCGAGCAAGAACCTTCGATTCGCGATATTTAATCCGTTGAGCGATATTGAACAGTTCTCGCCGAGGGCCTTGCCCAGCGAAAGATCGAAAGTTGTGTGTGGCTCCAGGTGCGCGGGAAACGGAGCACTACCGTCCGTGAAACCCGATCCATAATACACGCCGCCGGCTATCCAGGCGCGACGAGGCAGATTGAATTCGAAGTTCCCGTGCAAGGTATCTCGCTGATCATGATCCAGAAGAAAATAGCCGTTCGTGGGCGGCGAAAAATCGGTCAGCCCGCCTGTAATTGCGCCCTCTGCCTCGGCATGCTGATGAGAATAGGCGATCGAAATCTCGCCCCGTTGGAAAACGCGCGGCGAGCGTACCGTCACTTCCTCGCCGTAGATGCGAGCCCCGGCAATCGATAGCGGGAAGAACACGTTCGAGTTGCCTATTGCATTGTGATCGAAATAGTTCGTTGCCCGCATGCGAAAGCTGTTCACATCGAAGGTCCAGCCTCGTAGAGGAACAGTTAATCCCACCTGGTTCTCCTCATCCCGCTCGCCCTTTAATGGAATGATCCCGAGCCCTTGACTGACCGCGTAGTCAAGTAGCGGACCCGAAACGGTAGAAAGCGGAGGCGCCTGGTAATACGCTCCGTAGAATCCTCGTAAGATCCAATTCAGATGCGGAATGCGAATCGCGGCGCCGGCTCTGGGATCTATTGCGTTCTCTGAAACCGCTCCGGAAAAATGAGTGACCCTGATTCCGCCTGTAAGAGTCAGCCACTGCGTGGGTTTGAACTGATCCTCGAAGAATCCCGCCGCAAGGCTGCCGTTGGCCGGCTTTTCGGCGACAAGATTATTTCCCGATCCATCATTGGCAATCAGATGTACGTATTCGTCATCGTGCTGGCCGAAACCATACACGCCCACGCGAGCGTCGTGCCTGGCCGTCACGGCGTTCAGCATGATCTGCGCGCCCGCATATGTCGAATCCAGATGCTGCGTCGTGCTGACCGGCGCGTCGTTCGGATCGCCATCGTAATCCGCGCGATTGAAATGCACAAACGGTGACGCGGTAAGAAGCAGCCCCGGTGAAAAAGTGTGTATCCAGGTAAACGTCGCGAGCACATCGCGCTCCCGCTGCACATCGCGAATTTCGGCGTCGTTTTGCTCTGGAGTGTTCGGTATCTGGTAGTCGTTCCCTCGTGTTGAGACGACGAAACGAAGCTGGTTCGAAGGATCGATGTTGAAGATCAGCGACCCGAAGCCTCCGAGCCCCCAGACCCTGTCGTGTAGTACCTGCGGACCCGGTGTCTCCAAACCATAATCGCTTCGGTTTCCAGTGACGCTGCCGAAATAAGCGAAACGCTCGGTGTGATCGCCGAAGTTTATTTGATCATTGGTCTGGTTGAACGTGCCATAAGTGGTGTTGATTTCCACTTGCCGGTCAGTTTCGAAGCCGGTTCGGGGAACAACGTTAAAAACTCCATAAGTCCGGTCCCCATATTCAGCCGAATAACCGCCGCGCTGTACTTCCAGAGTGTCGATATCTTTCGGATCGATTGGCGATCCGACGGTGCTGGCGATGTTCGTGTCTGGAATAGGAACGCCGTCGATGGCCCATGTCACCTGATGCCCACCCCGAACATGAAGCTGATCGTGGGTCATGTAGGCGCCCGGCACATAATCGGTGATCATATTGAGGCTGTTGCTCATATTTGCGCCGGGCGTCTCATCGATTTCGCGCCGGTTGATGAGCGTGGCTGGTGTCGTAGATTCAGGATTAACGGCTTCAGGGGTTTCGGCGACAACGACGGACTGTTTTTGGCGGCCAAGCTGGAGTTGGAAATGCATCACGGGTGCGGTACTCGACACTGTGACGAGAGGCTGTTCCTCGTCGGCGAAACCAGGGTGCGTCACGCGAACCACGTACTCTCCGGCGGGGACGGAGATAAATTCGAACGATCCATCGTCCTTGGTATGTGCGGTTTGCGTATATGCTGAGGCTTTTGCACGCAGCGTCACCTCCGCCCCTTCTATGGGCCGATGACTTGGATCGTGTACGATTCCTCGAATCGTGCTGAAGATCGTGGCGAATACTGGCATCATCGCCAGCAATGCGCAACAGACAAAAATGATTTGGGAAGTGGCACGACGCATCACAATTTGCCCTCTCTCGTAGGCCTACAGAACAGACGATGTTCGGAGATTCAGTTCTTACGAAAGTAAAGAGGGAGGTCCGCGCTTTTGACGAGTGCGGCTGAATGGGATGCGTACTCGAGCTTCTCTCTCAGCCCGCACCACTGTATGACTCTGGATGAAAGCAACCGCTATATCAGATCCGCTGCCCGGGAAAAGGGAGGAGATTGTCGGGCCGTTATCCAATTGCGGCCAGAATGGACACCTTTCTTCGAGCGCCGAAAGCGAAAGACCGGAGTTGGCACTCTGCCGAGTCGCGAATGCTCGGCGCATTGCACATCTATGCTTCCCGGTGGTGCGGCAGCAAGGTGGCAGTTGCCCCTCGTTATCCGCGAAAACTGTAGGAGCAATCAACAAGGAGTTGATCGCGGTTACCAGCAGAATCGCGAGCAGGCGACGCACGGTCTCATTGTACTTGCTGCAGTACCGCGAGAGTAATCCACGCGCCGATGTATATTGTGCGATTTGGCCTTAGCCGATCGAGAAACGCGGATCGCCTTCGAGCACCCGTGCTTCCATCCTGGGCGATTGCCCTTTTCGCCAAAGACTCGTTCGGAAACTGACGCGGTAGCGGAGCGGACCTCCGTCCGCACGATCGCTGCGTTCCAAAGGTCGAGGGATGCAGACAAATTCCGTCTCGAACGCGCTGCTCGTGGCGTGCACGACTGCGTAGCCATGACCGCCCATATCTACGAACGAGAGATTGGGCGATAAATCGGGGTTCGATGCGGCACGCGCCTTTTCGATATCGCCGCTCTTCGCGTATTCAAAGCAAGAGCGCACACCATGACGCAGCAGCAAGTTGACGGTGGGCTGAGGCATTTGGTCTGCCGGCCCCTGGCCGAGAAAGAGAGCTCGCAAGGGATGTTGCTTTGGAAATCCATGCTCGATCGCTTCGACCATTCCCGGCGCCGAGATGGAGCCGGTGACGAACGCAACGCCGACTGGCTCGAAGGCTTTCGGTGGCAGAGATTTTGCAGCCAGCCCTGCCCAAAAGCTGTGCCGGTCGCCGGCCACGGTGGCGAATCCAGTGATGCCCTGGTCACGGACAAAATCGTAGATCTCGCCGCGCTCAACATACGCATTGCTCCAATCTGCATTAGCGAAACCGGCATACGCTGCTCCGGGCCAGGGCCTGGTGATGCCCGGCGGCAGATTCTGAGGATCAGCGCGCATGTCTAGCGTTGCGGTGGTGTTACCCCAGATTTTCCATGTAGCCTTGGATTCCCTCAGCCGTTTCAGAAACCATTGCTTCTGCTCGATACCCAATATGGTCTGCGGCGGTGCATCTTTGCGGAAGTTCGGGACATCGGCGTTGCCATAGCGGATGCTCGTGGGCGGACGGCCGCCGTTGTAGGAACGGCCTGCGTCGAGAATTTCCATGGCTTCTTCGGGCACGAACTCCGGAAAGTCAGGACTGACAAACGCCTTCGCTTCCGCGCGGTCCAGCGGCTCTTCCGACCGATAGCTGCGCTGGTCGGTGACGATCAACTCGACATTTCGGCCCCAGCGCAAAGCACGATAGCCTCTGAGGCTGTCGATTGCGGCGCGGTTGTTGGGCTCATTGCCAAGGCCGTTATCATCGAAGGCAGTGACGGGCGCATCAACCACGTGCGGCGGATCGAAGTGATCAAGTGACCGGCCGCTTGGCCTGGCCATCCGAGCGGGCTGGTATTCGAAGAACGCCTGATTTGCAGCAACCTTACGGGTTTGCGCGGGACGCGTTTTGCCGTCGAACTTCTGCAGCGACTGCCAACCGAGCCAGCTGAACTCATGGTTATCCCACATGTTTACGAATGGCCAGCGGGCCCGTGCGTCTTGCAGGTCGGGATCGTGCAAGTAAGCACGGTAAATGGCGCGATAATCATCAACTGTCGTTGGAATATGAAAATCGTCAATCTTCTCGCCGTGTTCATAGCGCACGATGTCGCGTAAACGGCGGTCATACATGCCCTGAGGCCGGTCTTCCGGATACCAGACGATCTCGTAGATGAAATCGCCGAGGTGCAATACGAAGCCTAATCGATCCTGCTCCGTTGCGCGCTCATCCTCGAAGATCATGCGGCGATAAGCACTCTGGGCGCCTTGGTTTGCATTCTGGCAACTGACGAAAGCAAAGCGCACGGGCCGAGTATCCTGTTCCGCTGGAGCGGTGATCGTGCGACCAATACGGCTTCCGTTGCCCCGAGGATCCGTAAAACGATACCAGTACAAGGTGGATGGTTGCAGTCCACCGACGAGCACGCGACAGGTCCAATCAGCATCGGCGGAGATTGGGACGTGGGTAGCCGCGATAACGCGTTCAAAGAGCGGATCTTCCGCCACCTCGACGACCAGTCCCTCGACCTGATGCTCCAGGCCGACATTGTGGCGCGTCCACAAAAGAACGCTGGAAAAATCTGGGTCGCCGGACGCCACGCCTTCAGGAAATAAATCGCGTCGCTCCTGCCATGAGATACGCGACGGCGCACGGACGCCATGACTCCAGACAGCGGTTGCATTGAGAGCCACCGCTGTTCGTAGAAAAGCACGCCTGGTGACCTTCAATATGGCTCAACCCCTTTCCAGGACCTGTTTGCGTGTCTAATCTTATACCGTGATATAGATTCGACAATGACCACGCAGCAACTCTACGTGTTTAACTGCCTGTACCTGGTCATGCTGATCGCCGTCGTCCTTCTCACGCGGGCCCCGCCACGGCGGATCGCGGGCGCGTTGGCGGGCGCGGCAATGGCCGGTGTAGCGGCCCTGGGCATTATCGCCTTCGGTGAACGCGCCGGATGGTGGCACATGGCGATCACCTGGGAGCCATATTTCCTGGCGCTATTCTGGATCGACCTAGTCCTTTGTGCATACGTCTTCCTCATCACATGGCGTATCGCTCGCCGATTTGGCGGCCGCGGTCTGGCCGTAGTCGTGTTTCTCGCGGCGATCATCGGCCCGCCGCGCGACTATGCGTACATGAGACGGTTCCCGGAATGGGGCAGCTACGGGCCGGGAATTGCTCCTGTCCTCGCGATCTCCGTGAGCTATGTCGTTATGCTGCTCGTGGGGCATGGGGTGATGCGACTGGTCGCCGGACCGGCCGGCGCGGACCGGCTAGCGCGCCGACCGTGGGAACCGGCCTGATCTTCAACCCGGCTCGAAGCTTCTATCGCTGGGGAGGAAAGTCTTCCGGCCCGAACACCTGGCGAATTTCGGTCTCGCCCTCCCAGCCCGGCCAGTGTTTCTTGTGAAGTTCCATAAAGCGCAAAGCCCCGTCGATCGCCTCTTCTTTGGATTTCAAATCGAAAACGGCATATCCTCCGACAACTTCCTTGGACTCGGTAAAAGGCCCGTCAATCGTGGTCACCTGCCCTCGAGAAAGCCGGACGCGCGTGCTCATCGCAGTGGGCGCCAACCCGCCGCTTTCGACCATCGTGCCGGCCTTGACCGCCTCTTCGCTAAGCTTTCCTATCGCGTCCATGAGTTCCTTGGGCGGAGGGCCCGAGTTCTCAGCGGACTTAACCAGCATCATGAATCGCATTGTCATGTCTCCTTTATTTTCGGTTGCGAGCTGCGTCTCCGCCCGGCCTTGGCCGACTAGGAAACCTCGCTCCATGGATACATCGAACGAAGCTCTGCGAAATCGACACGTCGCGGCAATAAAGAGATTGTGTAGTGCGCCAAGTCCTGTAAGAACCGCAAGTTTCGTATAAAGCTAAACTCGAATAAAGCATTGTAAGTTGCTGAACCACCGACTGGTTAGCGGGAGGCTTGAGCCACAAATAAGCGGTCGAGCTCCCGCCTTACAATTTCGTAGCATTCGCAGGCCGTTTTCTGCAAAGCCTGGCGATTGAGTATCCGAATGTGCCCGCGACAGTAATGGATGAATCCGGCATTTTGCAGCCTGCCGGCGGCTATGGTGACAGCTTCGCGACGGCCCCCGAGCATCTTGGCGATAGCTTCCTGGGTCATCATCAAGTCATTCGAATGCACTCGATCATGGCTTAACAAAAGCCAACGGCAAAGGCGTTTCTCGATCGGATGGAGCCGGTTGCATACCGCCGTTTGAGCAATCTCTGTAATCAGCGCCTGGGTATATCGCAAGAGTGCATTTTGCAGCGCTCCCGCCCTTGCAAACTCCTCCCGCAGCACATGCGCGCTCATGCGATAAGCGCCTCCTCCGACTTTTACTACGGCGCGGTGAGGCATTGTGGCGCCGCCCAGGAAAAGAGCTACGCCCATGGCTCCATCTTTCCCAACCATACCCATCTCTGCGGTCGCTCCGTCTTCGGTGGTGTATAGCAGGGAGATCATGGAAGAAGTGGGGAAATAGATATGTTCGAGAGGCTCCCCCGGTTCGTACATAACCTGTCCTAAGGAAAGCGTTTCTAATGTGAGCTTGGGAAGAAGCTCCGCGAGGTCAGGTGCGGGCAGGAAGGACAAGAGAAGGTTGTCGAGGGGAGTCGGCGGATGAGGAGGGTGCGACAAAGAAAAGCTCGGGCCTCAGGAAACCTGTGTGGCGGGCCTAGAGCTTTTCTATCATATGCGATGAAAGAGACCGGAAAGAAACGCCGTCTCTTCGCTGACGCTCAGGGTTCAGTCGTGCACGGTAACTTTCAACACTTGCTCGTCCAACGGGGGTTTGTCTTTCTCCCATGAGCGCCGCAAGGACAAATGTATGGTGACAACGCCAGGCGAGATTGCTTTGACAACCAATTGTTCATCGGCGCTCGAAGAGGGAGGGGGCCGACTGGGGGTAGCCGCGGGCGGGCTACCTTTTCCAGTAATGGTGAGCTCTACCGCACTCTTGTCGCCCGAAACTTCATAGGCCCAAGAATATCCCGCCGAGCCTTTTCCCTTGAGGGGGAGCGTGAAGACCTGACCGCGAGAGAGAGTAACGGCTTCAGTTTTGTCCACGATCTAAATCGCCGGGCCGATGATGGGGCCGTCATGCCAGCCCGCGCCATCACGGTAGAAGTGTTGCAATTGATTGTCGTTTCGCAACGCGACCACTTCCAAGTTGAAATCATAGGAGCCTTCGAGCAATGCCGAGACGGCTTTTATATTTGCGCCAAAGGTCGCGCTCTTGCTCCAATTCTCAGCGCCTTGATTGTCGCGCCACCAGTGCTGAATCTGTCCGCCGACAGCGACACACAGCTCGAAATTACCGACGTGATTCTGGTCCCACTCTCCAAATTCACCCTCAATCATACAGGGCGGACTGTCAACGCCCGCGCCGAACGTCGCACTTGCGGCCCAGACGTTTCCATGATCGTCGTCGCGCCACCAGTGCTGCATCTGCCCGTTGGTCAGCACGGCAACAAGTTCAAGATTGCCTTGCTTTCCATAGTGAGACTGGATGAGCGAAGCACCGCTGAGCGCGATATTAGAGCCGAAACGGCCGCCGTCACTCCATGTAAACGGGGAGACATCGGTGCGCCACCAATGATTCAGGCGGCCATCCTTGGTGCGAACCACCACCTCAAAATTGCCGGGAGCGCCGTAATTGCTTTGAATGAAGCCTGGCACCCCAGCCGCATCAGTCGGGCCAAATACAGGACCCTGGACCCAGTTGCTGCTGCTCTGATCGAAATACCAGTGACGGAGCCGGCTTCCGGTAGTAAGGTGAACGGATTCGAAGTTGCGGTTGAATGTGGTACCGGTAAGAGTTGGGCAAACTGCGCAGTCGTTGCCGAAAAGCTCGGCTTGGTGCCAGGTAACAGCAACGCCATCGCGCCAATAGTGACGAATCTGGCCGCCCGGTTCGGCAGCGAGCAGCTCAAAGTTGTTGTGAGCCGCGCCGTCCCCGCTCTCAATCATGTTGCCGCTGTGTAATCTTCGCTTGGTCCACGGATCAGGGTTCGTGCCCTGCACACCGAGCTTGGACCACGTGTCGATATCGGCTTGTCCGTAGCCGATCCAGCAATAGCCGCTCATTCCCCAACCGGTGCCCCATGAATTTCTCATGAGCCACGCTTTTTTCGTGTCATCGTAGCCGACTATGCAAATGCAATGCGTACCGCGGAAGTAGTTCTGAGCCGTGGTTGGACCCTTGATGTATACGCCCGGGCCGGTGTAGCCGTCGAAATCGTGATACACAGAAAAAGTTGCGCCGAGCGGGCCTACGGTGTCAAGCCACGTTTTTTGTTGAGTGATGTCTCCGATTTCGACTTTACCGGGAATCTTGACGGTGCGGCCGTCGCGGTCCGGAGTGGGCTTATACGGAGGATCGTTGGTTGCCCAGGGATAACAGTCGGGATCGCAAATGCCATGCGCGGCAATCCAATCCAAGGCTGCGGCAGGGTCTCCGGTATTGGCGCACTTAGCCCCCATTCCGTCATGAACGTCGCCTTCGGAGCGCTTGCTCCAGGCGAAATGTTCAATGCGGGTCATAGTCTCGACGACCGCGGTGGCACAGAAAGCCCAGCAGGATTCGCATCCGTTCTGGTCTTGTATAGTTGCCGTCCAAGGCCAGCCCCAACGAACGCGCCAATCCACCGATACCGCGGGCGCCCCACCCGTTCTGGGCGCGAGCGCAGGAGCAGCGCCGGCCGCAGTCTCCGCGCGCGAAGCCACTGGAGAACTGACGGGACTTTGGGTCACAACCGTAAGGTCCTTAAGCGGGCCGGTTGGGGCTTGTCTCAATATTGTCGTAGTTGGAGCAAGGTTGAGCTCTATGCGCCGCTGGAGCAAAAAATCGTTCGATATTGGGATCAGAATCTTTTGCAAATCCACGGCAGGGACCTGGCCCGCTTTGTTCAGCTTCGTGGCATCGCCGCCGAGTGAATGCAGTGGGATCAAATCGCTGTCTTTCAAATTTGGACCGACCGTCCAGGGTAGATTGTTATCGGCTATATGCTTGCGCAGTTCTCCCGCGGTGAATTGTGTTGGCATGTTTTCCCTTCCTGCCTGAATACTTCAGGCAGCGAAGTTAAGAATACGCTGGAATTGATCTGAATGTCGGTGCGGAATCGCGCTTATACGAAATAGTTTGAGAGGGAAATTGATGCGATTTTCGAAAGTCGCGAACATTACTCTGTCGGTAGTTAATAAACCCGCGAAAATCTGCGCTATTTCATCGATGCGTCGGCTTGCTCACGCAGGCCGGCCGGGATCAAGGCGATGGCGAGCGCTCCCACTAAGGCAATAGCAAAGACTACGAACATCGGGGCGCGATACTGGCCGTAATGTTCGCGTAGCGCCGAGACAAGATAAGGGCACCATGTCTGGCCAATCGTATTTACCGGCAGGATGATCGCCATCGCGCGCGCCAATGTATTGATGCCGAACTGTTCGGCTGCCATGAGCGGAATCAGAATGTAATCGGCACCCATCGAGAAGCCGAAAACAAGTGAGAAAACGTACAACGAGATGCGGTGCGCGGGGCTGACCGATAGCAGAAGAAGAATGGTGGCTGCCACCAAAAAGTACGTCGCCGTCATTACGCGTTTTTTCGAAAAAATATCGGCGAAGTAACCGATGCTCAAACGACCCGCGATGCTCGACCAGAGGATCAGCACCGTGGCCGTGGTCCACGTCGCGTTCAGTACCTTCTGATCCGTGAAGCCCTCGTCGCGAAAGACGAACTTCATGTGCATGTTGATGGACCCAATGGAGCCGATGGAGCAGATGCTGCCGAGCAGAAGAAGCCAGAACGATCCGCTGCGAAACAGTCGCGCGAAAGCCTGAGGAGGAAGCCTCATGTCCGCAGGAGGGTATGCGGCTCCGTCGGGCAACTGACCTACTTCTTCAGGTTTGTCCTTCAACAGAAAAATCGCGAGGGGCCAGGTGATGAACATCAATGCACCCAAGGCCATCAATGCCGATTGGAATCCATGGTTCTCAGTCATCCACCGCACGAAGAACGAGCCAAGGCCGCCCAGCAAGCCCACTCCGACGTAAACGATCCCGATCGCGCGACCACGCTTTTTCTGAAACCAGTAGGAGACCAGGATCTGGTGGGGAATAGGGCCTGAGACAATGTACCCGGCCGTGTAGACGACGTACAAAAGAAAGTAAACGCTGAGCGTGCCGTGCATGACGCCAAAACCGAAGAAGGAGACGGCGGTCAGCGCCGTTCCCACAACAATCAGCTTTCTTGGGCTAAAATGCGGAACGACCAGCGGACCGACCCAAATCGTCAGCAACGCTGCAATCGGAAATCCCAGAGTTATTTTGCTCAGATCCCAATGGAACGCCTTCTGGAAATAGTCGTAGAAGAAAGGAAGATTGTAGTAGGGCACGCCCAACGCAATGCCGAGCGTTACGAAGCTGGTGGCAACGATTCGCCAGCCATAGAAATGCCCTAGCGACGTTTCTGAATGTGTGACTCGCTGGCTCACATGACTGCCTCTAAACCAATCGCTCTCGTCACAGGCGGCAGCCGTGGAATCGGGCGCGCCGTCGTTGAAGAATTATCAAAGACTCACGAGGTCGTCGGCACATACAACTCCAACCGCCGCGCCGCTGACTCGGTAGCGGCTCTCACTGGCGCAATCATGTTACCGTGCCAGCTCGGCGACCTCGCATCTTGTTACCGCTTGCTCGAGTCCGTGAAGCAGCGCTTTCCTGCAATTCACCTTCTGGTCAATAATGCCGCAATGGCGCCGCGCGAACGTCGCGACATTCTGGAGGCAACTCCCGACAGTTTAGACGAAATCTTTGCAACCAATCTCAAGGGGCCATATTTTTTGACTCAGCAGGTGGCGCGCTGGATGATCGATAACGGCTCAGGACGAATAGTGTTTGTAGGCTCAATCTCCAGCTTCACGGCTTCGGTTAATCGCGGCGATTACTGCATGGCCAAGGCTGGAATCAGTATGGCGGTCAAGCTGTTTGCGGCGCGCCTGGCTGGGCATGGAATTCCGGTTTTCGAAATACAGCCGGGCATCATTCGAACCGATATGATCGGACCAGCAATCGCAGCATACGAAGAAAAGATAGCCCAAGGTCTGCTGCCGCAGCGGCGAATGGGTGAACCGGCCGACGTCGCAAATGCTATTCGTGCGATCGCGGACGGCAGGCTCGACTACTGCACGGGACAGGTTATTCACGTGGATGGCGGATTTCATCTGCGTATCCTGTAGCGCTGCGCACTTATCTCAATTATCGGAGTGACTCATGATCATCGCGGATTTATCACAGATCGCCGGGCGAAGATATCCGGCACGCCGGCGGACTCAAAATCTGGTTGGCGGCGCAAGCCCGATTCAGGCCGCCAATTTCTCGCTCGGCCACGTCAGGCTCGATCCGGACGGCGGGCAAATTCCATGGCACAACCAGGAACAAGAGGAGATCTACTTTATCCTCGAAGGATCGGGAGAGATGTGCCTGGGTAGTGAGATCGCCACGCTTGAGGCGGGACAGGCAGTCTACATCCCGCCATATGTCTTTCACCAGCTCACGAATACCGGAGCCACCCCTATCCGCATGATCTACTGCTACGGGCCAGCCGGAGATGTGGCGCATTGGCGTCAAGAACTCGATGGCACGCTGCCGCGAGCAGGTAATGGCGCGCCGCGGCTTCCCGATGGTGCGTGCCCCCAATACACTCAAAAAGTTGACGGCATGCATGAATAACAAACAAGTTCATTCCGTCGGCATCATCATGAATGGCGTCACGGGGCGCATGGGTCTGAACCAGCACCTTCGGCGTTCCATCTACGCCATCATCGAGCAGGGCGGCGTACGCATCTCGGATGACGAAGCGATTATGCCGCGGCCTTTGCTGGTAGGCCGGAATGCTTACAAGCTGGAATCCATTTCTCGCGAGTTCGGCGGTCTGCCGTATTCAACCGATCTGGACAGCGCGCTGGCAGACCCGCAATACGCGATCTATTTCGACGCGCAGATTACCAGCATGCGCGCCCCGGCGGTCCGCAAGGCGATTGCGGCAGGCAAGCACGTTTATTGTGAGAAGCCGGTCGCCGGCTCCACCGAAGCAGCTCTGGAACTTCATCGGCTCGCGGCGAGCGCCGGGGTCAAGAGCGGCGTTGTGCAAGACAAGCTCTGGCTCCCTGGCTTGCTGAAGCTGCAGGCGCTGCGCGATCTCGGCTTCTTCGGGCGAATCCTCTCTGTGCGCGGCGAGTTTGGCTACTGGGTCTTCGAAGGCGACATTATCCCGGCGCAGCGCCCCTCGTGGAACTATCGAAAAGAAGAAGGCGGCGGAATCATCTTGGATATGCTCTGCCACTGGCGCTACGTGCTCGATAATCTGTTCGGCGCGGTAAAGGCTGTGTCATGTCTCGGCGCCACGCACATACCTGAGCGCCGCGACGAATCGGGTAATCCCTATCGGTGCACGGCCGACGATTCAGCCTACGCGACATTCGAGCTGGATGGCGGCATCATCGCGCACTTCAATTCGTCATGGTCAGTTCGCGTGCGCCGTGACGATCTGCTTACGCTCGAAGTCGACGGCACCAAAGGTTCGGCTGTCGCCGGGCTCCGCGACTGCTGGATTCAACCATATGCCGCGACACCCCGGCCCGTCTGGAATCCCGATGAGCCGAGCGCGATCGACTATTTTGAAACCTGGCAAAGGGTGCCGGAGCAGACGAGATTCGAGAATGCTTTTAAACGGCAATGGGAGCTGTTTCTGCGCCACGTTGTGAAAGACGAACCATTTCGTTGGGACCTCTTTGAAGGCGCGAAAGGAGTGCAGCTTGCGGAAAAAGGTCTTGAGTCGTGGGCGAAACGCTGCTGGGTCGCTCTGCCGCCGCTCGATCGCTGAAGCCGCGAGTCGCAGGTTGAGACTCGGGGTACACTGAGCGTTCAATATGCCTGAACCTTTAAAAGTTGCAGTTGCCGGACTCGGCCGCATGGGGCCGATTCATGCGCTTCACGTTCACGAGCTAGCTTGCGAAACGGGAACGTGCCAACTTGCGGCTATTGCAGAGATCGATAGCGAACGAGCGCGGCGCTTCATCGCTGAGATTGGCCACGATGTCCGCGTTTTTCGCTCGATTGAAGAATTGGCGGCAGCGCGTGTGTGCGATGTGACGGTGATCGTGACGCCGACCGAAAATCACCGGGAGCACGCGGCACTGATGATCGACGGCGGGACATCGCGTTCTGCTGGAGAAGCCGTTGACCGGCACTCTCGACGGCGACCGCGAGTTTGCGGCCGAGCTGGACCGCAATCATCCGAACGCGCTGATGCTCGCGTTTCAGCGCCGGTTCGATGCGCCGCTCGAATATGCGAAAGAACTGATGGAAAGCGGCGCAATCGGGCGCGTGTTCAAGATTTATTCGGCGCTGGAGGATTCGAATCCTGCTCCGAACGGTTACAAAAGCGGCGGAATTCTGCCAGACATGTCGGTACACAATGTGGACGAAATTCTCTGGCTCAGTGGGCGCACGCCGCGTTCGGCGCTTTCGATTGGATCCCGCATTTACAGTCATCGCTTGACAACCTGCCGGGAGGATTTCGATGACGCGCTGCTCTATCTTTGGTTTGACAACGAGATGGTTGCCCAGGTGCAAGTGAGCCGCAACCACGTTTCAGGGTATCGTGTGGAAACGCTGATTTTCGGTGAAGAGGGGCAGATCCACGTTGGCCGGTTCGAGCAAAAGCCCTTCGATGTCTTGGTCGAAGCATACGGCCGTCGCGGGCGAACCGAACCCCTCGTGCACCGCTCGTTTCCGATGAGGGATTATGGGCGTCCGCTGCCTGAGTTTGTCGATCGTTTTGGAGCAGCGTACAAAGCCGAACTGGCGGCGTTCATCGAATGCTGCCGCAAAGGCTCACCGTTCCCGACAACTCATCGTGACGGCGTCCGGGCACAAGAAGTTATTTCGGCAGGAATGAAGGCTGTCGTTCCGCCCGAGTACGCGGCCAAGGTGGAGGCGAGCGCGGTGGGTTGACGCGTTCTACTATTGTGTACTGATGTACACGCGGCGGGGTGTGTTGGTTGGTGGCGCAATCGGGTTGCTTGCGGCCTGCCGACGATCGGGCGAGCAGGTGATCGGGGTAATTCCCAAAGCCACCTCGCATCTTTTCTTTCTTTCCGTGCACGCAGGGGTGGAACAGGCGGGTCGCGACCTGCACGTGAACATACTGTGGAATGGGCCTCAAAACGAAACCGACTACTCGCGTCAGATCGAGATTGTGGATTCGATGATCACCCGCCAGGTTGCGGGTCTAGCGATCTCGGCAACCGACCAGGACGCGCTGGTCACACCTCTGGAGCGCGCCATTCGTTCGGGTATACCGGTCACGGTGTTCGATTCCGCGGTGAATATCGAGAACTATGTCAGCTTCATCGCAACGGACAACTATGCGGCCGGTTGCACGGCGGCGCGAACGCTGGCGGGTCTGGTTGGCGGCAAAGGCAATGTGGCGATGGTCATGCAGAAACCGGGAGGCACGTCAACCATGTTGCGGGAGCGCGGATTCGACGACACTATGGCGAAAGAGTTTCGCGGCATTCCGATTGTTGCGCAGCAGTACGGAATGGCAGATCCGGCCAAATCGAGGAACGCGGCCGAGGACATTCTCACTGCGCATCCGGATCTTGCGGGCATGTTCGCATCGAGCGAAGCGGCTTCGATCGGCAGCATCCAAGCGATTCGAAATCGCAATTTGTCGGGGAAGATAAAGCTGGTGACGTTCGATTTCAGCAAGGCCCACGTCGAAGCGCTCCAGGATGGCACGATTAACGCGATGCTGGTACAGAATCCGTTTCGCATCGGCTACGAAGCTGTGAAATCGTTGACGGAGAAGCTCAGCGGCCGGACACCCGTTAAGCGCATGGAGCTTCCGGCACGCGTAATTATCAAATCGGATCTCGATAAGCCCGATGTACGGGCGTTATTGTTTCCGGAGTGGCTGAACGGAAAATAAAAGCAGCGCCAGGCGGAGCTTACGCGTTAGTTGACAACGCGTGAAGCTTCGCCGGGCGCCGAGTTCTTAGCGCTTACCTCCGGCGGTGCTTGCCGCCACCTCTGCGTTCGGAGGCGTCATTCCGGCGTCCTCCTCACGCGTGAGATGGAGCATGAAAGGCGCGATCTCGAAGGGCAGTTTCTCCTTAGCAGTGAGCAGCGGCACAGTGTGCGTCTTCATCATGAACATTTGATCGGACCAGGGATCCATCTTGAGTCGCGAGCCAAGCGGCAAGGCCGCGATCTGCTCCGTACTTCTCAGCTTGAGCTCGGGTGATGTATCCATCAGGCTGGTAAGCCGCAGATCCTCGTGGGTGCCGGAGATGCGATTTCCAACTAGTGGCTTAATGAGGTGGGGAAGTTGATCGCTGCGCGCGGAGAGCATCCGCAGAAATATGCCGACGCGGGGCAGCTTGTCTTTATAAGGAGAATTCTTCAGAAGCTCCAGCGCCTTAGCATCGGCCCCCTGCTCCTCCTGGTCACTCCTGGCGAGTGCGACATCTGCCAGCGTGTCTCTGTCATCGAACGTCAGACGGTCCGCGAAAGCATATTCAGTGTTGATGGAGTGTCCCAATATGATATGCGCTACTTCCTGCGCCAAGGCTGCCGCGAGACAGGCCTCGTCCGGAAGAACATCGACCAAGCCGCGGCTGATCACAATCGTATGGCCCACCGCTACTGATTCAAGCGGAGTAGTTGGCATAATGCGAACGCGGATGGGGGGCTCGATAACGAGATTGCTCGTCACCAACAGGTTGTTGACAACGGTCTCCAGCACCTTATCTACTTCGCCGGGGGGTGAAACCAATCCCGCCCTCTGAAGGCGCTCGATGACGTTATCTTCTGCCTGGCGCTGCCACAAACGCTCAGCCTCGATCGGGGATGGCTCGGCTGCGGCCTCGCTCTGGTCCTTGACGGTTTGCGCCATGTCGACGGTCAAGTTCGTGAACGCCTCTTGCGCCTGATTTTTTCGCGAATCGTAGTTCCAAAACCGGGTTTGGCCCTTCACCATGGTTTTCTTGAAGGGACCCGACGAGTAGGACGCTTCCTCAGTGTAGATATAGGCGGGCACCCACAGACGAGGGCCCGTGTTCACGCGCCACGAATCGAAGTGCAGATAACCGGCGCGGACGGTTCCATATGATCCGCTAAAGCGCACGATATTGTATTCGCGGTCTTCTATCCAAATTCGGCCGGTGAATCGCCCTTTCCCAGCGCTCTTCTCAGGCCTTACGTCGACGACTACGCAACGCACATCGCCCACAAATTCACGTCTCACGTACTCGAACTTGTAGTGAGCGCGGTCGAATTCTTTGTCGATGAACATTCTGGATGCGAAGCCGCGCGGGAAAAAATCATTCCAGACAGTAATCGGCGCGACTACTGAATGGAGCTTGCTCTTGATAGGAGATGCCGGCAGCAAAGAGGCGTCCGCCACTCCGGTGGTTAAGTTCATTTTGCCGAGGAAGTAGAAGTCCCGTTCCGGGGCGGTTCCGAAATCGGAGTCACTCTTCAATTCCTGAAGATAAGTTTCAACGACGGGTTGCCTGTCCTTGAGCTTCGCGTACAGCGTGTGCTCGTTGCTCACCGCGCGATCAACAGCCTCTTCGAAGCTCTTGGCGGGCGCAGGCGCGGGATTGTCCTGTGCGTGCGCAGGCGCGGCGATCAGCGAGTTAGCGAAAAGAATCAGCGGACTGAGAATCAGTGCATTAGTAAATTTGGAAATGGTCATTATTTAAATTCCTTCGACTTTGCGGTGTGTTGAGATGTTTGTCTAAGTAAGTTGGAAAGTGATGTACAAGGTGGCGCTTGTATCGACGGCAGCGCCGCCACGGGTAGCAGGCCGGAAGCGTACCTGCTGAGCAGCTTGTTCGGCAGCTTCGTCGAGTCCATGGCCCAGGCCGCGTATGACTCGCACGATTCGAACTGTGCCGGAAGCCTGAAACACAACCTCGAGCGAGACCTGTCCTTCGAGCTTCAGGTTTCGCGCTTCCTGGGTGTAGACCGGCTTCGGTTTGAATAAGATTTCCGCGGGCGTGCTGGTTGGCTGTGCTACCGCGGCGCGCTGAGTGCCTGAGGGCGATTGAGCCGAAGCGTCCCCGAATCCACTAGCATGAACAGTGCCCGGCTGGCCGACATGCGCGACGCCGGCGCCGGTCCCATCGCCAAAGCCGCTTGAGCGAACTGTTCCGCGATGTCCTGTTCCGCCCGGCACTCCATTGGGATCACCCAAGCTGCCGAATGACGTCTGTCCAACCACGCCGCGTCCTGCTGCTCCTCCCTTCGCCTCTCCCTCCGGTAAGTCGAATCCCCCTAATTTCGCCATCATCGACGGTGAAGAACTCTGCGGATTCGGCCGCGCCCCATTGGGATCGCCAAAGCCGCCTGTTTTTATCTGATTTGGAACCGTAGCTCCTTTAGCCCGCTCCGGATTAGTGAACACGCCTGTACGGACTTCCGGCTTCGGAGGCGGCGGTGCTGCTGGCGCGGCGGCCTCAATCTTTGGCACTGGCACTCGCACCGCAGCCATCTCCTTGATCACAGGCGCCGCCATCATTTGCGGTTTGATCTCACGTGGCTTGACTACGGGCGGCGGGATCACTGCTGCCTTGACTATGGGCTTGATTACCAGGGTGGGAGGTTTGATACGAGGAGTAACTAGCTTGGGCTTAAAAGCCTGAAGCTGCGGCATGAACAGGACAAGCCTCTGCGTCGGCCGCTTCAACTGTTCCGTAAGCGGAAACGTGATGATGAAAAGAAAAGCAATGATTGCGGCATGAACCAAGACGCTTGTGCTGTAACTGCGCCATGGCGCCGCCGTAGGCTCAAAAGTGGTATTGAGGGACATTGGCGAGCTGGCCGCTAGCGGTGCGGCCGGACGCATGCTGGCGCGCGGCTTCTGCTGGGGTGGCAATCCGGAAATCGATCCGGAGCTCTTAATGGCTTTTCCTAACGCAGCGAGCGAACGTTCGGACTGCTCGTATTTTCTGACCGAGCTAGAAAGACTTTCGGTCGGCACCGTCTTCATCTTTCACCCCTAAGTACATGCATGAAGTTTTTGTGAGCAGGTCTGGCGCTTACCTCGTACTGTATAAATCCCGCCTCCGCTGTCTAAACTCGTATCGTCGGGACGGTGGATAACTTTACCGAGTTTGAAAACTTCCAAAAAAGGCGCTCGCGACAGGCGATTTCGAGTCAACGAAGCACAACAAAGGTGGTGGGTAGGTGGTACTGCTTAGAACTTCCGGCGGTATTGGGCTAACGTTCGAAAGTTGTGCTACTTTCCAGTCCGCGCCGGTGCGCCATCTCGCGCCCGATATCCGCCTTTTCCGCGTTCGATAACGCAGCGCTCGCGATAGGAAAGACATGCCGGTCTTCGACATCAATATGATGCCCGTAGAGCTCGCTCAGCAGAGCCAACGCCTCACTTAGCCGATGCGTCTCGTCGCGTGTCAGTTTGTTCTCCGCAAGCCAACGATTACCCAATTCGTCGACACAAGCGTGCCATTCAGTGGCCTGGCCATGCTCCTTTTCGAGTTCCTGCATGGCGGCTAGAGCTCTCGTAGCATCGGCTTGGTCGACGCGGCGCAAGCGAGGGAAAAGGCTTTCCTCCTCGTCAGCGGTATGGCGGGGCGCGGCGTTTCGGAAATAGTCGAGCGCCTGCTGCCATTCGCGCCTCTGCTGGCCGGTCATTTCTCCACCGTTCGCCTGCGCAGCCACGGTTACGAGCACGGCGAGAAAACGCTCGATACGGCGGTGACAATCGCTGAGCAGCTCAATTGGATTGGAAAAATCTGCGGCGGGCTTGGCTCCAATAGTGATCGGCATATCATTCCTGCTGGCGACCGGGAGGTCGCCTATTGTCGTGAACAATTAGACTGTAACGCAAGCAGACCACAACAGTGATATAGTGTTGGCGTTCGACAACATAAATTTGTAACATGCGCTGGAGCAGCTTCCAACAACGGCTTCGAGCTTTCTTCTTTCGCCACACGGCGGAGTCTGATCTCGAGGACGAGCTGGCCGCGCACGTCGAGCTGCAATTCAGGAAACATATCGCGGAGGGGATGGGCGAGGAGGAAGCGCGCCGGCGTGCGCGAATTGAGTTTGGCGGGATCGTGAGCGTTCGCGAAGAGTGCCGGGAAGTCGATCGCTGGCGCTGGATTGACGCAAGCGCGCGGAACTTGAAGCACTGTTTTCGTTCACTGCGGAAGAGCCCCGGTTTCGCGATCGTTTCCATTCTCATCCTGACAGTGGGGATCGGATCGAACCTGGCGGTATTCACCACGATGGATGCGCTCTTGTTTCGATCGCTGCCGGTCGAGCGGCCTGAAGAGTTGATGAGGATCGCTCCGATCGGACAAGGTGGACATCTAACGGAGCTGCCTTCGACGGGCCTTGAGGTGCTGAAGAAAAACCGTGCGCTCCAGGGTATGTGCGGGTTCGATATCACGCTATCAGGCGTGGAGATCGACAGCAATATGAGATCGATCTACAACACCGGCTTTACTGGCGGCTGTTTCGAGACGCTTGGGCTTCATCTTCAATTAGGAAGGCCCATCACTCCGGCCGATGATCACCTTGGCACGGAACCAATTGCGGTCATCACCGATGCGCTGTGGCGTAGCACGTTTGGAGAACGGGCGGATGTGCTCGGCAAGACGCTCAAAATCCGCAGACAGATGTACACGATTGTGGGCGTCACTCAAAGAGGATTCACAGGTTTAATGGTGGGCTCTCCGCAAGAGGTGATGATCCCGCTACTGCAACGACCCGGCCCGAAGAACGGGACGAAGCCGGCCTATTACTGGGTAAGCGTATTGGCGCGTCGCGCGCCTGGAGTTTCGGAAGCGCAGGCTCACGCGAGTGTTCTGGCCCAAAGGAAGCAGATTCTGAAACAGAGCGTTCCGCAAGATTACAACGCGGTTGAACGCACGGAGTATCTCTCGCAAAAACTGGCAGCGATTTCCGGAAAAACCGGAATCGATTATGCCTTACGCAGACGCTTCGGTGAGCCGCTGTACGCGCTTTTTGGTATTTGCGGGGCGCTGCTGCTGATTGCCTGCGTGAATCTGACGAGTTTGATGCTGGCTCGCAGCTTGAGTCGCGGGCGTGAGGTTTCCGTGCGATTGGCGCTGGGCGCGAAGCGAAGTCATATCGCGGGACTGTTCGTGCTGGAGAACGCGATATTAGTTCTCGCAGGCACCGTGGCGGGCATTCTCGCGGGATTGTGGACGGCGCGAGCGATTGTGGCTCAGGGCGGCTCGATCTTCCGTAACTTCCGCCTGGATGTAGGAATCGACGCGCGCGTTGTGGTTTTCCTGGTTGCTGTCGTGGTGCTCGTCCTTGCGATTTTTGGGATCGCTTCGGTCTGGCAAGCCTGCCGCCTTTCGAATTCGGACTCCTTGAAGGCGAGCGGGCGCGGCGTGATTGCGACAAACACTTTCGCCCAGAAGGCGCTGGTTGGAACCCAGATCGCCCTCACGCTGGCCTTCGTGACGGCGAGCGCGCTATTCGGCGCGTCTGTGAAGAACATGTACGGCATTGATTTTGGAATCGATGCGCGGAATGTGTGGGAACTGGATCTGGCGGAGCGCCCCAACAATTTCGACCCGGCCGCTTACTATCGCGGTCTCTTGCGAGAGATCGAATCGTTGCCGAACGTGCAGTCGGCCAGCTTTGGAACCGTTAATCCGTTCTCCTCGTATGACGTTCGGGACGCGGTTGGAATGGTTGAAAATTCACGGATCGGCGACGAAGTTCAGGCTCGAGCTTTCGATGTGTCGGACAACTTTCTGGGAACGCTTGGCGCGAAGATCGTTGCAGGAGAGGACTTCCGGCGTAACGACTCCAAATCCGGCGAGCCAACCGCGATTGTGAGTGAGTCCCTGGCCCGGCATTTCGGGAATCCGCGAGATTTGATCGGGCATCATGTGCGGGTTGGAAGCGAGGCAGAGTACGGGCGGTTGAAAGTGATCGGCGTTGCTTCGGACGCCGATCTGAGCCTGGCGAATCCGCATGACAAGAAGCCGTTCACGGTTTACATGGATTTCTGGCAGCATCTTCAAGGATCCCCGGTGGTGTTCATCAAGACACGCGACAACACACTTCCGGTGGCTTCCGTACGGGGAATCGTCAGGCAAAAAGGATACGAATACATTGCTCGCGTGGCCAGCATCGGCGGCGAAATCGATAACGCGCTGGTGGAGAACCGATTGGTTGCGTATCTGTCGGGAGCGTTCGGCGTGCTGGCGCTGTTGATGGCGGCC
Source organism: uncultured Acidobacteriaceae bacterium (assembly GCA_963819405.1). GTDB lineage: Bacteria > Acidobacteriota > Terriglobia > Bryobacterales > Bryobacteraceae > Bog-105. Next base: position 49,550 of record CAWFWH010000013.1, read on the forward strand.
GTCGGTCTGTTTGGGCTGCTGAGTTATCAAGTAGCGAATCGCACCGGTGAGATCGGGATTCGCATGGCGCTCGGCGCCAAGCGCACGCAGATTCAATGGCTGGTTCTGCGGCAGATCGTGAAGCTGCTTGCATTCGGAGGACTGGCTGGTCTTGCGCTTACGCTGGTGCTCGGCAGAGTGATAGCGGGACTTCTCTATGGGGTGAGCGCTTATGACGCGCCGCTGCTATTATTGTCGATCGCTGTTCTGGGGGCGACTGCGGTGGTTGCGGCGTGGATTCCGGTCCAGCGCGCTTCGTCGATCGATCCAATCGAAGCGCTGCGCCACGAATAGGAGACTAGCGGACGGTTTCAAGCGATCCTCTCTCCCTTCGCGCCGCTCCTCTGTTCCACGCTTTTCTCGATTTCGGAATTCAGTTCGCCACCAATGAGGACGGCCGCCGACGTGAGATAGAGCCACATGAGAAGCATCGCCACACCGTTCAGTTGCTGGTAAATCATGTCGTAGGAATGAAAACGCGCGAAGTAGGTGCGAAGCAGCACTGTCGCTCCGAGCCATAAGGCCACGGCCAGAACGGCGCCGGGCGTGCTCCACTGCCATTCGCGATCGTCGAGATTGGGCGCAAAGCGATAGAGCAGAGCGAATGAAACGAGGAGGAGAACCGTTAGAACCGGCCACTCGACGGACGCGGAAAGGAACGCGGGCGCATCGTGACCAGCAAGGTTTTGAAACATCGCTTGTCCCGCGCGAGTGGTGTAGAGCGCGAAGGTAAGCGCCAGCAGAAAGGTCAGCACCAGCGCGACGCTCAATGCAAACGCAATGGACAGAACCTTCCATAATGGACGCCGCTCCTTTACCTCATAGGCCGTGTTCAAGCCGCGCATCATGGCCCAGGTTCCGTTCACGGCTGCCCAGATCGCGCTCAACGCGACGGGCAGGGCGCTCATGCCGGTTTCGGCTTTAGCCGTCAACGCATTGATACTTATCTCCATCAATTCCGAAGCTCGTCCGGGCAGAATCTGCTGAAACGACTTCACGAGGGTGTTGCGCAACTCCGATCCGGTTGCGCCTAGCTTCACGAGCAAGAAAAGCAACAAGAGCAAGGAAGGAAAGATGGCCAGGAAGTGATAGAACGCGAGCCGGGCCGCTTGTCCAAATACCGAATCTTGCCAGCTCTCGCGCCAAGTGCGGCGAAGCAGCTCACGCCAGGACAATCCTCCAAAACTCCACAGGCTGACCATGCTTAACAGTTTGCAGCTTGCTGGGCGGCGCTTCTATACGCTTAGAGCCAGTTGCTTCGGATGGTCTCGACACGGACCAAGGCGCAAATTGGCTGCTTGTTTTGGTTAGGCCCGCTGGCTGTGGCGTGTCCAGAGCAATGTCGCTAAAGTCAATACGCCTTGGAGAATCAAGGCTAAGCCAATGAGGAGTATGTAACCTTCAAAATGCTGCGCTCGCAAAATTCTTAGAATTGCGAAGCCTCCCAAGAACACAATTGCCACGGCGCCCGCCATGACTATGGCGCGAAAGAGAGGCCGTCCATTTAACAGGATGAAAAGCAAGGTAGCCACACCTTGGATGGCGATGCAAGCGTCAATCACCGAACGCCCTGCATAACCATCGTGCTTCAGGATGTTCTCCATTGCGCCCAGCCATATCCCCGCGGCTACAGCGAATAAACACATCAAGATCAAGATTGGTTTCAAGAGGGGGCCTCCCAGAATGCGGATTGAGGCGAAACTCATTGTCTGGCGTAGATACCAATAGTTCGCTCGAATAGAACCCATGTGCGGCAACTGTTCTTCCCGGTATTCTTCCAATAGGTCGCCGAAAATCGTTTCGTGGTCGCGAGGATTCAAGAAGAGTAGTAGGGTTCGTTGCAGCCAACGCGGCGGTGCTTCCCGAATCATACGTGCACTTCCAGCGGCCACTTCGTACCTCGCCACATCTGATCCAGCGCCGCTTTCGATTCGTTCATAGCATTCACGCCGGCAGCCGTAAGCCGGTAATAGCGTCGCGCACGACCGCCGCGCACTGGCGTACCTTCGTCCAGCCGCGAAGAAATCAGGCCCTTTTGTTCCAGACGATCGAGCGTGGCGTAGATCGCCCCTGCCGCAACCTCGCGATTCAGACGGACCTGCACGTCACGAAGAATGCCCCGTCCATAGGCATCGTCGGCTAGTTTCACCACCGTCAGCAACACGGCCTGCTCGAAGGCGCCAAGTAGTTCGGCCACAATGTCTACATTGTAAGCATCGATTGAGAAAGTGTCAAGCTGAAATCGGTCGCGGCGGGATCAACAGTGGGAGTCCTTTCCCATTCGTGCGCGTTAAACTGATTCTTCTCGTTTAAAGGGGAGTTGTCGATGTATCGTTTCCTGTTCCGGGCCGCATTATTTGCGTGCCTTTCAAGCGTTGTCTTTGCCGCGGATGAGCCTAAAACTCCAGATAAAAGTGCATGGACACCTGCGACCTTTGCAGGTTTGAAGTTCCGTTCTATTGGTCCGGCGATGATTTCCGGGCGTGTGGTGGATATCGCGGTCGAGCCCGGCAATTCGGCGCACTACTACATAGCCGCGGCATCGGGCGGCGTCTGGAAGACTTTGAACGACGGCACCAGTTGGACGCCTGTTTTCGATAACGAAGGGTCCTACTCGATTGGCGCGCTCGCTCTCGATCCGAAGAATGTTTCCACTTTGTGGGTGGGAACGGGCGAAGCGAACAGTCAGCGCAGCGTGTCATACGGCGACGGCATTTACCGGACCGATGATGGCGGAAAGACCTGGAAGAATCTGGGACTGAAAAAATCCGAGCACATTGCGCGCATCGCAATCGATCCGCGCGATTCAAAGGTTGTATATGTCGCGGCACAGGGGCCGTTGTGGGCTCCGGGAGGTGACCGTGGCCTCTTCAAGACGACAGACGGCGGAAAAACCTGGACGAAAGTTCTTTCCATCAGCGAGAACACCGGCGTTACGGACGTGGCGATCGATCCGCGCGATTCCGACACTTTGATTGCAGCGTCTTATCAGCGGCGGCGGCACGTGTGGACGCTGATCGATGGTGGTCCGGAGAGCGCAATCTACAAATCGATGGATGCTGGCGCTTCGTGGACGAAGGTGAAGGCGGGAATCCCGACTGAAGATCTGGGGCGCATCACATTCGCGCCCGCATCGAAGGAGCCCGGTTTGGTCTACGCGAGCATTGAAGCGGCGAATAAGAAGAGCGGGATTTTTCGATCGACCGATTTCGGCTCGAGTTGGGAGCTGCGGAATCAAGTCGACTTCGCGGGAATGTATTTCGGACGGATTTTTGCCGACCCGCACAATGCTGATCGCGTGTACTTCTTGAGAGAGCGAATTTCGGTTTCCGACGATGGCGGGAAGACGCTGCGTCAGCTTGGCGAGAGATACAAGCATAGCGATAACCATGTCATCTGGATCGATCCCCGCGACTCGCAGCATTATCTGGTCGGCTGTGACGGCGGAGTTTACGAATCCTACGATGCCGCGGTGAATTGGGCGTTCAAGAGCAACCTGCCGCTGGGCCAGTTTTATGATGTCGCGGTGGACAATCATGCGCCCTTCTACAACGTGTATGGCGGCACGCAGGACAATTTTTCCGTGGGTGGCCCCGCGCACACCCGCAGCGCAAGCGGCATCACGAATGGCGATTGGTTCGTCACGCAGGGCGGCGACGGATTCCATTCGCGCGTCGATCCCGAGGACCCGGATACGATTTATGCCGAGCTGCAAAATGGCGTGTTGGTGCGGTTCGACCGTCGGACGGGCGAGCGCATCGGGATTCAGCCGGAGCCGGAAAACGACGAGCCTTTTCGCTGGAACTGGGATTCGCCTATCATCATCAGCCCTCATTCGCATACGCGGCTTTACTTCGGGGCAAACAAGCTTTTCCGCAGCGACGATCGCGGCAATACCTGGCGTGCGGTTAGTCCCGACCTGACGCAACAAGTGGATCGCAACAAGCTGCCGGTGATGGGCAAGGTATGGGGTCCGGATGCGGTCGCGAAGAATACCTCGACGGCGTTTTACAGCAATATCTCGACAATTTCGGAGTCGCCGAAAAAAGAAGGGCTGCTCTACGTTGGAACCGATGACGGTTGGATTCAGGTGAGCGAAGACGGCGGCGGGCACTGGCGGAAATCGAACGATTTTCCAGGCGTGCCGGAGCATTCGTACATCGCCAGAATTCTGGCATCGCAATATGACGCGGATACGGTGTACAGCGCGATTGAAAACCACCAGGGCGGCGATTTCACTCCTTATCTCTTAAAGAGCACGGACGCCGGGAAGACCTGGCGATCGCTGCGAGGCAACTTGCCTGCTGAGGGCTCGGTGTATTCGATCGCTGAAGACTATAAGAACGCGAACCTGCTGTTTGCCGGCACCGAATACGGCCTCTATTTCAGCATTGACGGCGGCGCCAAATGGACGCGGCTGAAGAATGGATTGCCGACGATCGCGATTCGAGATCTGACGATCCAAAAGCAGCAGGACGATCTGGTGGTCGGCACCTTTGGGCGCGGCATTTACATTCTTGACGATTACTCGCTGCTGCGCGGTTTGACGCCAGAGACGCTGGAGACGAACGCGCTGCTCTTCCCGGTTCGCGATGTGCCGATGTATGTGCAGGCGAGTCCTTATGGCGGGCGCGCGAAGAGCTCGCAAGGCGAGGCGATGTATACCGCCGATAATCCGCCTTATGGCGCGGTGTTTACTTACTATCTGAAATCCGGACTCAAAACGCGCGCGGAGAAAAGACGCGAGCTGGAGAAGAAGGGCACTATTGTTTACCCGAGCGCCGAGGAGTTCCGCGCGGAAGCAGAAGAGGAGCCGCCGGAGGTGGTGATCACGGTGGCCGATTCGGAAGGCCATCCGATAAGAAGGTTAATTGGTCCTCCGACGCCAGGATTTCATCGCGTGACGTGGGACCTTCGCGAGCCTGCGCCTACGCTTGCGCCTCCGCGGCCCATCGAGACCGATGAAGACGAGGAGTTCGGTCGCCCGTCGGGTCCTACTGTGATGCCTGGAAAATATCAGGTATCGATGGCGGAGCGCCTGGATGGAGTCTTGACTCCGATTGCGGGCTCGGCGAATTTTACAGTCGCTGTGCCGGGCACTTCCGCTATGTCGCAGCAGGATCTCTCGATGCTCGTAAGCTTCCAGCAAAAGGTGGCGAAACTTGAGCGCGCGGTTATGGGCGCAGTCGAAAGCGCGAATTCGTTGAAGACGAATTTAGGCACGATCAAACGGGCTCTCTATGAGACGCCCGGCGCGGGAGCGGATCTCATCAATACGGCTTCGGCTCTGGAGAAACGCGACGATGAGATTCTGCGGAAACTGCGCGGCGACGCTGCTTTGCGTGCTCATTCGGAGATCACCCCGCCTTCCATCGTCGAGCGGGTGAATAACATCGTTGGCGGTCAACGCATGTCGACGGCGCGGCCGACCGAGACACAGGAAAAGGAATATGAGATTGCGGCAGCGGATTTCTCAGACTTAGTCGGACAACTGAAATCTCTGGTCGAAGTGGATGTGAAGAAGCTGGAGCAACACTTGGATGCAATCGGCGCGCCGTATACGCCCGGGCGAGTTATCGAGTTTCACGAGAAGTGATCAGAGGCGTAGACCTGCACGACAGTGCTCACTGCAATGCGCCTCCACAGCTTGACCCCGCGCCGGCCGTGCATCCGAAGCAATGACTCGCAGTCGCGATCTGCTGTCCCGCCAGTTCGCTGAAGCTCTCGAAATCCCAGACCGTCAGCCCGCGCCCACCCGTCCCAATTTCAAGCATTTGATTGAAGTCGCAATCGTAAAGCGCGCCATCCCATCCAATGCTCACCAGTGACCGGCACATCAGGCTAGGCACCGTTGCCGCATTGAAGTGCTCCACCAGCAGCGTCATGTACTCCGCGTGCTTCCCACTGCGCTGCAGGAAATTCGCGAAGCGTTTGATCGGCATGTTAGTGATCGTAAACAAGCGATGAAACTCGATCGAGAAGCGTTCACGCAATTGGCGCTTGTAGTCGGCCTCCAGGCGGCTTTGATCCGGAGGTAGAGTTGCGCCCAGCGGGTTATAGACCAGATTCAATTTCAATGCTGACCCTGGCATGCCATAGCCGAGTTCGTTGAGCTGCTGGAGCGCGCGAATGCTCTTGTCGAAAACGCCCCGCCCGCGCTGCGCGTCGACATTTGCGGCCGTATAGCAAGGAAGACTCGCGATGATCTCTACCCGGTTCCTGGCCAGAAAATCTGCCAACGTCTCCATCCCAGGTTCAAACAGAACCGTGAGATTGCAGCGGTCAATCACGTCGACGACCCAGTTCGCGCGAGCGAGCGACCAGACGCCGGAAATTCGGATTCAGTTCCGGCGCTCCGCCGGTGATATCGACAGTTGCGATGTTTGGACTGGCAAACAGCATCTGGAGCAGACGTTCCGCGACCGCTTCGGACATGCTTTCGGTTCGCGTTGGACCGGCATCCACGTGGCAATGCTGGCACGCCTGATTGCACAGTTTTCCGACATTGATCTGCAGGGTAGTGGTAACGGAATCGCGCATCAAGCCCCACATCCCTGCGCAATCAACGTCTCTCGGAAGCTGTAAGTTTTCGCCTCGCTTCCGAGCACCTTCGCGATCTTGCGATTGCATCTTTAGTAGACGCCACAACACGCAGCGCCCGAACCTCTGCGCTGCCCCCGATACCGCAGAAGCCGCCCTAACAGCACCCAGCAGCGGCGAATCCAGTTGCCTCTCGACAAACCGGTCAGCCGTCCTTCGATTCCCAAGCATGTAGGTCGGATACGGATGAATGGTGTCGGCGATCTGCGCGAGGCGCAGGCCGTGCCGCATGGCCAGCGCATATTCCGAGATCATTTCACCCGCATTCGCCCCCAAAATCGAAGCGCCTAGAATTCGGCCGCTCCCGTCCGCGAACACTTTCACGCCCCCCGTGGTCTCGCTTTCCGTAATCGCCCGATCCAACTTCTCAAACGCAAACCGTACCACCGTAAACTTCTTATTCCGCTTGCGCAACTGCTCTTCCGATTCTCCCAAATGCGCGAGTTCCGGTTCCGTGAAAGTAGACCAAACAATATGCTGTTCATCTAGCGCCTTCGGCCAGCGCAAAATCGCGTTCGTGATCGCCACTTTGCTCATGTGCTCTGCCATGTGCGTGAACTGATACTTGCCCGTGACATCGCCCGCTGCGTAGATGTGCCGCTCTGACGTTCGACAGTGCCGGTCGACACCGATGCCTTTTTGCGTAAACCGAACTCCGGCCTTCTCCAACTGCAAGCCATCAATCGACGGCTCGCGCCCCATCGCCGCGAGCGCACCGTCGCACGAAAGTTGCCGCCCGTCCTCGAGAACAGCACTCCACCCCTCGCCGCTCTGATCCAGGGTGACCACTTTCCGCCCGAACACGAAAGAAACACCTTCTCGAACGAGACATCCCTGCAATTGCGCAGCTTGCTCGGGATCGTCTCGCGGAAGAATCCCATTGCCCGGCGCGACAACCGTCACTTCCGATCCGAGCCGCCTGAACGCTTGCGCCATTTCAACACCCACCGGGCCCGCACCCATGATGAGCAGCCGCTTCGGTTGCATCTCCAGTTCGAAAAGGCTCTCATTTGTGAGCACGGATTCGGAGAAGGCCGGTGTGTTGGGCCGGCTGCCCGTAGCGATGACGAAGAACCGCGACGTCAGCCCGCGCCATTCACCGGATACGTTCCGGATTTCAAGCGTGTGTGGATCGCGGAACCGAGCCTTGCCCATGATCACTTCCACGCCCACCTTCTGCATCTGAGGTGGAGCATCGGCCTCATCATATATATGCTGGCGGGTTCGCCGGATATGATCCCTAATTCTCGAAAAATCGAACTGCGGTTGCACCGCCGCCAATCCGAAACGATCTGCTGTCTTCATCCCATGAGCGGCGTTCGATGCTCGAAGAAGCGTTTTGCTCGGTACACAGCCAACCCACGTGCAATCCCCGCCAAGCCGGTGTTTTTCAATCAAAGCGGTCTTCGCGCCGAGCAGGGCAGACATTCCGGCTGCCGTCAGTCCGGCAGCGCCTGCCATCCGATCGCGGCCATATCGTATTGGTAACTGCATAATGTTGACATGGATCGGCACAGCGCACAATCCCCGTCTGCATATTCGCAAAGCCAGCCGTGCCGGGGGAAGTCAAGACTCGGCTGGTGCCGGTTCTCGGTGCTGACAGTGCGGCTCATCTAGCAAGCGCCATGCTTGTGGACGTTTGGCGAACGGTCGAATCCTGCCCCGGCGTCCGCCCCATCCTGGCGACCACTCGCTCGGCGATTTCCCTCATCGCATTTCCCCTAAGACGTCTGGCTCCAGGGTAACGGCGACCTCGGCCAACGTATCGAGCGCATCTTGACTCGCGCACTCCTCGAAACTACTGCCGCCATCGCCCTCGGCGCCGATTCGCCCACCCTCACGGTTGCCCATTTCGAAGCCGCCTCGATGCCCTGCAAATGAATGATGCCGTGATGGGCCCTTCCACGGATGGCGGGTTCTATTTCTTGGGCCTCAGGCGCTGTCGACCGGGCTTGTTCTGCTCGCTACCCTGGAGCACTTCCGAAACTCGCCACGCACTGAAACCAGTCTGGAGACAAGAAAAGTTCGCCATCGCCGAACTCGAGCCGTTCTTCGACGTCGATACTCCTCAAGACCTCCTCCTGCTCGACGAACACCTCGTCGCCCATCCCTCTTCGCCCCCGCAACACGAGCCTGGTACCTCCAAAACCGGAAGCGGCCTGGCCCACCTTACCCATGCGAATCAGCATCATCGTTCCGGCACTTAACGAACCCGAGTGCCTCACTGAAACGCTCCGCAGCCTTCAGCAAATCGAGGGCGAGAAGGAGATCATCGTCGTCGACGGCGGCAGCAGCGATGAAACCACGTCTCTCGCTCGCGCGCTAGGCGCAAATGTCCTCACCGCGCCGGCTGGACGCGGCTTGCAAATGCACGCGGGCGCGCTCGAAGCTACCGGAGACGTGCTCTGGTTTGTCCACGCCGATACCGTTCCTCCACCGCATGCGTTGCATGACATCCGCAAGCATTCTCGAAGACTCATCCATTGCGGGTGGCAATTTCGGGTTGCTCTTCGATGGACCTTCGCGAGCGCGCAAGACAACTCACAGCCATCTATCCCATGTTGAGAATCCTCGGACTCTGCTATGGCGATTCCGGGATCTTCATCCGCCGCGATATTTATCACCGCATCGGTGGGTTTCGCGCGCTTGCCTTATTTGAAGATCTTGATCTGTTGCGCCGTTTGCGCCGCGCCGGCCGATTCGTTCACTTGCCGGCGAAAATCCGCACATCCTCCCGCCGATTCGAGCAGCGCAATTTCGCTTTGGTCTGGCTCCACTGGACCGCCTTGCAGGTTCTCTACTGGTGCGGCATCTCTCCGAACCGGCTCGCCCGCTGGTATCGTCACGTGCGCCGCAACACCGCGATAAACATTACGCTTCGAGCGCGCCGACAGGCTCACGAAGGGTGCGAAGGCGCGCAGGGACTCACGCTCGCCGTGTCGCGAAACGGAAGCGACAGCACGCTCCCCAACTCTTGATCGCAATCGTCCCTCCATCCCGGGACGCCGATGACAATCGAATCCTGCGGAACACTCGTCCGCAGCGTGCCGTGCAGCCAGTCCCAAACCGTAAGACCGCTCGACCAATTGGAATTCACTTCTTCTGGAGCAACCGAATGGTGGATACCATGCATTCGAGGTGTCACCACAACCATCGCCAGGCGCCGCTCCCAACCAAGCGGCAGCCGAATATTGGCGTGATGAAACAGAATACACAGGAAAAGAAACATCTGCCATCCCGCGTACGCTGCCGGCGTCGGCCCAATGGGCCAAACCTGTGCCGCCCGGAACGCAACGGAAATCGTAACCTCGCCAAAATGGAACCGAAGCGCCGTCGTTGCATCCATCTCGCGGTCCACGTGGTGAACTTGGTGGAATCTCCACAGCAACGGCACCCGGTGTGTCAACCGATGCCAAATGTAAAGCGTGTAGTCGAGCAGCAGAATGGCCGCGATCGACTTTACCGATTCCGGAGCCGGAGTCATCCAAAGCAATCCACTTCGTCGTTTTTGCGCTCGCATCGAGATCGCGATCGCCACCGGAACCTCTAAGAACTGCATGGCAGCCGCCGCGAGTCCCGCTACTGCCAGATTCCGCACGTCGCGTTTCAATTTGCTGTCCACCGCGCGCCGAAGCGACCTCTTGTGTTCCCACCACAGCAGTCCAGCCATCCAGGCGGCCAAAACCGCGATCCGAATCGACTGCATTGAGGTCGAGTATACGCCCGCTGAACCCTGAGATGAAATGAGAAGGCCGGTCTCCGGCGGAATAGCGTTAAGCTTTCCAATGAAAACGCACTCGAAGTGCAAAAGGAGACCGGCTTATGAAGAAGAATAGCACCGCACGACAGAGTTCGAAGCAGAGCGGAAGAACCGCCAGGAGCTGCCAAGGGTGAGATCACGATCGGTATGGATCTGGGCGATAAGACGAGCCGCTACTGCGCATAGACGGAGTGGCGAGGTGATGTTGGAAGGCAATGTGGCGACGACGAAAAAGGGATAGCCCAGGTATTCGGCGAGGAGGCGCTGCCGGATCGCGCTGGAAGTGGGGACGCATTCGCCCTGGGTGAGCCGGCTGCTGAGCGGACTCGGACACGAGGTGATTGTGGCCAATGCGCGGCAGGTGAAGCTGATTAGCCAGAGCACACGGAAAGACGACAAGCTAGATGCGCACACGCTAGCGCGTTTGGCGCGGATCGATCCGGAACTGCTGCGGCCGATCCGGCATCGCAGCGAACAAGCACAACTGCATCTGATGCAGATCCGGGTGCGAGCGGCGCTGGTAGAAGCGCGTACCAGTCTGGTGAACGCAGCGCGGGGACTGGCCAAAGCAATGGGCGAGCGATTGCCGAAATGCGATGCCGGCCAGCTGGATGTGGAACGGTTGGCAGCCTTGCCGGCCGAGATGCAACAAGCCTTGCGACCGTTATTGGAAGAAGTGGAATCGTTAACGGAAAAGATCCACGGTTGCGACAAACGAATCGAGCAGATCGCCCGGACCGAGTATCCGGAAACCGAACTCCTGCGGCAAGTGAGCGGAGTGGGCATTTTGATCGCTTTGACCTTCGTGTTGACGGTGGAAGATGCGGAGCGATTCCAGAAGAGCCGGGACATGGGCTGTTATGTGGGCTTGCGTCCGAAGCGCAGCGATTCGGGTGAGAGCCAACCGCAGTTGGGGATCAGCAAAGAAGGCGACATTTATCTGCGGAAACTGCTGGTGCAAGGAGCACATTACATTCTGGGGCGGCGCGGGCCGGATACGGATCTGAAGCGATGGGGACTGAAGCTGGCCGCGCGCGGCGGCAAGAATGCGAAGAAGCGCGCGGTGGTGGCGGTAGCGCGCAAGCTGGCGATTCTGTTGCATCGGTTGTGGGTGACCGGCGAGGTATACGAGCCGCTACGGAATAGCCAGGCACAAGCAGCGACGAAAAAGGAAAGCCGCCTGAAGAGATTTTGGTTGGAATTGCAAATCGCCGAGTTCGGGTGACTGCGGGGTAGCGGCGGAACGACTCTCTCCTGCAGGGAGAGAGCTCAGTTCGACCCTGAGATGGCAGCACCCGATTACAACATTGTGAACACCCAACTGGCACCGGAGCAAGCAGCTCCACGAAGAGTGCGAATGGAAGCAGGGCGAGTCGGCGGTTGCGAGAAGAGAATACCAGGGAAAGGAACGCCCTTTGAGGCGCCTCCCGCTGGTCGGCGATCAGCCTTCAGGGCGACACGACCAAAATTATGTTGACAATCGCCGGCCTTCTCATGGAAGCGTAAGTGAGGGGATGGTCTTTCAGCTGTTCGGGATCGACCGACTATGTCCCAGGCCGGGTTTTTGGCGCCCGGACATAGCTGCTGCCCGTCCCGCCTGCCCTGGCTGCCCGCAACTCCCGGAAACCCGGCCCGCAGGCTGATCGCTTCCACTGGTTCAAACTCCCCGCCTGCCAGGCATGCCCGTAACTCGGCATCACTGTGCCGCACAAAAAAATTAACGCAAATGTTCACGGCTCCATCCCGAGTAGACCCGGGTCGCAGATACCTCTAGATCGATTCTAACTTTCGTTACATGCGCAGGCGCGGTTCGATGCCTTGCATGTCGGTGGTTCATCAGTCCGTTGTATTCGCGCGTCGGAAATAAGATGAGCAGCCTACCGTTCAAAACAAGCTTAACGCTTTGATTCCAAGGACTCAGGTGCAGAGGAGGAAGAGGAAAACAGTGAAATAGCTTCGGAGAATGGTCGGGAAAATCTCCGCCATGACAGGCGCGTCCTATGCGGAAAACGTGTCGGGTTCGATTAAGCCTTGCTCTTTGATGCCCGCGAGGGCAGAAGCGCGTGGGAGCAAGCAGCGATCACGCCCAACAACACGAGGCAGACTGTTGAGGGCTCGGGCACGACATTGCCTTCCAAGCTCAGAGAGTACGAGACGTGAGCCGGAAAGGGAGGAGAACTGGTATTTAGGAAATAGGTGTTGACCGAGGAATTGTAAGTGTATGCCGTCGGCAAATTAGCATCAGGGCCGTCCGCCCAGGACCAGTCTACTGCGGGTCCAGGCGCCGCTGATAACCCCACATAAAACAGCAGCGACCCTGGCTGCGCGGTCGCATTCGGGCTCACCGTAAACAATACCGCGGAACCATTGCCAAAGGTAAGCTGCTGAAAGCTACTCGTAAAAGTAAAAGATTGCGTCGCAACTAGAATCGGAGCGCCAAACGGGATTCCAGTCGATAGTAGCGGCGCCGTCCACAGACTGAGGCTCGTTGTGTCGCCAACGGGGCCACTCACCTCAACAGTCGCCTTGGTGATTGCCAGGGGCAGACCCAATGGATCGCGCGCCGACGGGACGAGTACATCATCGAAGATGATCAGAGCTGGTGATGCTACCAAGCCGCTAGACGCGTTCGTGTCAATCGTATTGTTGTATAGCGTTGCGCCGGAGACCGTGAAACAAGAAACCGCCGCCAGGAGAAATACGTGCACACGTCGTGACATGGCGCCCATTATACTCCCGACGCGGAGCCACCAACATGCTGGCAAGAAACAAAGCTCGCACGCTGCGCGTCATGCTGCTCCATGTGCCTTTGTGATCAGCCCGCAACTCCCGCTGGAACCCGACCCGCAGGCTGATCGCGCTCGACCGGTTCGAATTCCCCGCCCGCCAGCGACGCGCGTAATTCAGCGTCACTGTGCCGCGCAAAAAAGGAGCGCAGGTGCTCACCGGGAAACTTTGCGTCGAGATACGCCCGCAACAAGCGTTCGATTGCAGCCGGCACCTCGGTCGCTGCACAACGGAAACCGAGCGGGCGGGCAATCGATTGAAAGGCGCCAACGCTTCCGCCTACACAGAAGTAGTAGGCATCCACAAACTCGCCATCCACCTTAAGCTTCTTGCCTTCGATACCGATATCGGAAATCCAGTGCTGTCCGCAGCTATTTGGGCAGCCCGTGACGTGCAGCTTCAGATGCTGCTCGAAGCCAGGTAAACGGTCCTCCAACTCCTCGACAAGCCAGCGAGTGAAGCTCTTGGTTTCCGTGATCGCAAGCCGGCAGAACTCCGACCCTGTGCAAGCGACGGCGCCCCTGTGGAAGGCCGAACCGGCACTCGGCAAACCAGCAGCATTGAGTGCTTTCGCAACCAATTCCACATTGCGTTCCGGCACATTGACGATAATCAGATTCTGCATGGTTGTCGTCCGCAGTTCGCCATTCGCTAGAGAATCCGCGACATCTGCTGCCTTGCGCATCTGGCTAGGTGTGATGCGGCCACGCAGTACCGACGTCCCTACATAAAAATATCCGGCCTGCTTTTGCGCATGGATGCCCACGTGATCGCGATAGACATCCGCCGGAGCGTCCTCGTGCTCGGCGGGATCCAATTCGAACCCGATCCGCCGTTCGAGTTCCGCTTGAAAGCTTTCCTCAGTCCAGCCATGTTGCTTGAACAAATACTTGAGACGGGCACGCTCCCGGTGCTGCCGCAAAACATCCGTATCTCGGAAAATGCGCGTGACGCCAAGGACCACGTCAGGTACCTGCTCCCAGCGCACGAATGCGTTCAACCGTTTTGCCAGAAATGGCTCGGCGGAGAGTCCCCCGCCTACGCGCAGCGAGAACCCGATCTCCTGCTCGCCATTCCGCACTCGAGTGATCGCGGTCAAACCTACATCGTTGATTTCCGGATAGCAGCACCAGGAACGGCAGCCCGTGATGCAGATCTTGTATTTTCGCGGCAGGTTGTAGAAATCGGCGTTACCCACCAGCAGGTCGGTCGCGCGCAAAGCCAGCGAGGAAGCATCGCAAATCTCATCCGCGTCCACACCCGCCAAGGGGCATCCTGTAATGTTGCGCGTGTCGTCGCCGCAAGCCGACATTGTCGTCAAACCGCAGCGCCATAACTGTTCGAAAATTTCAACCAGAGCTTCGATACCGACCCAGTGCAACTGAATGTTCTGCCGCACTGTGAGGTCCGCCGTTCCCCGCGCATATCGATCGGCCAAATTGGCGATCGTGCGCAGCTGATGTGAAGACAACAGTCCGCTTGGGGCGCGGATCCGCACCATGAAGTATGGGACGCGATTGCCCTTCCCCGCCTTTACCGCCCATGACTCCAGCGCCATCGCCCTGCGGGTAGACGCCCCACCAGCGAAGATAGGTGTTGCGCCATTCTTGCGGAATAGAGTCGTAGCCCTCGCGCGCAAAACGCCGCAAGTCATCCAGGCATTCCCAGGGATTCTTTTCTTGCTTCAGGCGCTCAGCCCGTTGAGCTTTTGTCTCGGTCAAAGCAGGTGCCATTTCTGGTATATCCCATTCTCTATCGACTTATAGAGATATGATACTACTAGGGTGACATGAACGAGCTATTTCCGATGTTCATCAAGTTGCTAGGCCGCCGCTGCCTGGTTGTTGGGGGTGGCACCCTCGCCGAGCCGAAGGTTGCGAGTCTGCTGAACGCTGATGCCACGGTCACAGTTGTGGCGCCAAAAGCCACGGAGCAGGTGCAGTCCTGGGCACGCGAAGCGCGGATTCAGTGGGAACAGCGATCATTTCAAGACTCAGACCTGGACGGCTGCTTTCTTGTCATCGGTGCAACCGGCGATGTCCAGGTGAACGATGCGGTTCATCGCCAGGCCCAGACGCGAGGCGTGATTTGCAACGTTGTCGATGATCCCGCACGATGCGATTTTTACTACCCGGCTGTAGTTCGCCGCGGTCCCTTGCAGATCGCGATTTCGACCGCTGGCCGCAGCCCGGCGCTGGCGCAGCGGTTACGACAGGAACTCGAGGAGCAATTCGGACCAGAATATGGCGCCTGGGTGGAACATCTCGGTCGCGCTCGTGACGAGTTGCGGAGCAATGCCGCTACAAATGCGGAGGAGTGCCGGCGCATCTTGCATCTACAGGCGAGTGCCTCCGCGTACCGGAAGTTCGTATCCGGTCTAGCGGCACGCCGTTGATCGGTATGAGGTCGGCGATGCCGGGTAAGGTCTACATCATTGGCGCGGGTCCCGGCGATCCCGAGCTGCTGACTCTCAAGGCTGCTCGCATTTTGGCCACCGCGGATGTCGTGCTTCACGACGACCTGGTCGGCTCTGCCATCCTTCAACAAGTTCGGCCGGATGCAGTTGTCGAAAACGTCGGCAAAAGGTCGGGTTGCAAGCATTATCCCCAAACAGCCATCAACGCGGCAATGGTTTCGCATGCACGCGAAGGGAAATGTGTCGCGCGACTCAAAGGCGGCGATCCGTCCCTGTTTGGCCGCTTGGGAGAAGAGCTTGCGGCTCTGCGCGCCGCGCACATTGATTTCGAGATCGTACCGGGAATCACGGCCGCGGTCGCATGCGCGGCGGAAGCTGCCATTCCGTTGACCGATCGCAACGCTGCTTCCTCGGTCATGTTCCTTTCAGGGCACAGCTGCGCAGCGAATCCTCAACCAGACTGGGAAGCCGCAGTGCAAAGCGGCAGCACCATCGCCCTATATATGCCCGGCGATTGCGCTGCGGTAGCTCGAGGGCTGATGCGTGCAGGCATGCCCGGCGATACCCCTTGCGCACTTGTCGCAAACGCGACGTTAGCGAACAAGGAAATAGTTCGGACAAGGCTAGATCAACTTCCAAATCTGCGAACCGGTCCCCGTCCGAAGCTGATGATCATCGGAGAAGTGGCAGGTGTGCCAAAAGTGAGCTCTCCTAATCCCCTTCCTCCAGTTACACTGGAGGTACAGCAACTCGTCTATGCTCGAAGGCACTCTCGCCAAGATTTTTGGCACCAAACACGACCGTGAGATCAAGCGGATACGTCCCTTGGTGGCTGCCATCAATGATCTCGAGCCAGCATTGCAGAAGGCTTCCGACGCCGAATTAGCCGCTAAAACCCAGGATTTCAAACAGCGAATCGCCAACGGAGCCTCCCTCGACGACCTCTTGATTGAGGCCTTCGCCGTTTGCCGTGAAGTAGGCCGCCGTAAGCTGAACATGCGCCATTTCGATGTGCAGCTCATCGGAGGTGTGGTCCTCCACCGTGGCCGCATCGCCGAAATGAAAACCGGCGAAGGAAAAACGCTCGTCGCGACCCTCCCCAGCTATCTGAATGCGCTCGGCGGCAAGGGTGTTCACATTATCACTGTCAACGATTACCTGGCCCGCCGCGACTCCGAGTGGATGGGCCAAATTCACCGCGCTCTGGGCCTCAACGTCGGAGTCATTGTTCACGACCTCGATGATCGCGAGCGCCGCGACGCCTACGCGGCGGACATCACCTACGGCACGAATAACGAGTTCGGCTTCGATTACCTGCGCGACAACATGAAGTTCCGCCTGGAAGACTACGTCCAGCGCGATCCGAACTTCGCGATCGTCGACGAAGTCGATTCCATTTTGATCGACGAAGCGCGCACGCCGCTGATCATCGCCGGACCCAGCGAAGAATCGACCGACAAATACTACCGCGTGAACCGCATCATTCCCTATCTCGAGCGCGGCGAAGTCATCGAAGGCAGCGAGCCCGGCAAATCGTACACCACCGGCGATTTCACCGTCGACGAGAAGCAGCGCGCTGTGGGGCTCACCGCAGACGGCTACGACAAGACAGCCAAGCTGCTAGGCGTCAAGGATATCTACAGCCTGGACACCATTGAATGGAAGCACCACGTGGAAGCGGCTCTGAAGGCACACGTGCTTTATCAGCGCGACCGCGATTACGTCGTCCAAGAAGGGCAAGTCATCATCGTCGACGAATTCACCGGTCGTCTCATGCCAGGACGCCGCTGGAGCGATGGTCTGCACCAGGCGGTTGAGGCAAAGGAAGCCGTAAAGATCGAGCGCGAGACCCAAACTCTCGCCACGGTCACTTTCCAGAATTACTTCCGCATGTATAAAAAGCTGGCCGGCATGACCGGCACCGCCGACACGGAAGCGGCTGAGTTCAGTAAGATCTACAACCTCGAAGTCACCGTCGTCCCGACCAACAAGCCGCTAATCCGCACTGAATTTCCGGACGTCGTGTATCGAACCGAAGACGAGAAGTTTCGGAACGCTGCGAAGGAAATCAAAGCTCTCATCGAAAAGGGCCAGCCGGTTCTCGTCGGCACCATCTCAGTCGAAAAATCGGAAAGGCTCTCGAACTACCTGAAAAAGCTCGGTGTCAAGCACGAGATTCTGAACGCAAAGAATCACGAGCGCGAAGCTCACATCGTCGCGCAAGCTGGCCGCAAGGGTGCCGTTACTGTTTCGACGAACATGGCCGGCCGCGGCACCGACATTCTGTTGGGAGGCAACCCGGATTTTCTGCTCGATGAGCGATTGAGGAAATACGGCAAGTCCGTCGAGATGCTCCCGCCCGGCGAGCTCGAACAAATGAAGGAGCAGATCCGGCGCGAAATCGAAGTCGAACATGATGAAGTGACCGCGCTCGGCGGTTTGCACATCCTTGGCACCGAGCGCCACGAATCCAGGCGAATCGATAATCAGTTACGCGGACGCGCCGGCCGCCAGGGCGATCCCGGAAGTTCGCGCTTCTATCTCTCCTTGCAGGACGATCTCTTGCGCATATTCGGTGGCGAGCGCATGCAGAATCTAATGCTGCGCCTAGGCATGGAAGAGGACGTGCCCATCGAATCGCGCCTCATCACCAAGCGCATCGCTGCCGCGCAGAAAGCCGTCGAAGCTCAGCATTTCGCCTCTCGTAAGCACGTCCTCGAGTACGACGACGTGATGAATAAACAGCGCCAGGCCGTCTACTCGATGCGGCGCCAATTGCTCCAAGACGCGAATCAAAGGGAACGCATCCTCGATATCGTGCGCGGTATCAGTGGCAGCTTCATCGACCAGTTTTGCCCTGAAGGCGTCCGTTACGACCAATACGATCTGCCTGGCCTGCAAACAGCCGTTCTGAATCAGTTTGGAGCGAAGCTCGATCTCGACGAGCTGGCCGGAATAAGCCGCCGCGACATCGAAGAGAAAATCAACGATTTCCTGATCGCGCGCTACGACGAGAAGGAACGCATGATCGGTCCGGACAATCTTCGTCAGGCCGAGCGCATCATCATGTTGAACGTCGTAGACAATCAGTGGAAAGACCACTTGCTGTCGATGGATCACCTCAAGGAAGGTATCGGTCTTCGCGGATATGGCCAGAAGGATCCGCTTATCGAGTACAAGAAGGAATCCTTCACCATGTTCCAGGACATGATGGATCGCATTGAAGACGAGACCATCAAGTACCTCTACTTCATGCGTATCGAGAGCGGAAACGTTCCGCTCCCCTATCCTGAAGTCGACGAGGGAGAAGAAGGAGAAGAATACGAACCTTTGCCGGACGGCACTCCGCCAAGGACCTTCTCCCGCTCGAACTCGAAGCGCAACGCGAAGCTCAGAAATCGGTTCTGGATCTGACCAGGAATATCCAACGCAAGAAAGATAAGGAGCTAGCGGAACTCCAGTTCACAGGTGGCGAGAGTAATGGCCAGCCGAAGACCGTCAACAAGGCTCCGAAAGTGGGTCGTAACGAGCTCTGCCCCTGTGGGAGCGGAAAGAAATACAAGAAATGTCACGGTGCTGCAGCCTAGCTTTCATCGGCCTTCTGTTAGCCACTTCACTTTTGGCTGATGATCAAGCTTTGTGGCGTGAGTATGGGCTGGTTCACACTCAGACCAGCACGCATGGTCGGCTGACCGTCACCACTTACGAAATGAAAGATCTCACCGGCGCGCTCGCCGCCTGGGAATGGCTTCGTTCCGCAAAAGGCCGAACCTGCGATTTGGCTTCGTTCTGTACAGAGGACGGAAACCAGGTTGTTGTTTTCGAGGACAACTACGTGGTTATCTTCCAGGGTCACCCCAAGAAAGCGGATGTGGACGCGGCCCTTGCCGCCGTACCCAACAAGCGGGGCACCTCGCTTCCGGCGATTCTGACGTTTCTCCCTCGGCAAGGTCTCGTCCCGGATTCAGCAAGATACGTCCTGGGACCTGCCTCGCTCCAGGCGTTTGCGCCCGAGCTCGCCTCCGCCAAACCAGGTTTTAGGGAAGGTGGCGAGGCGCAAGTGGCCGAGTACCAGGTGGGCAAGGCAGCCACACCAGTTCGTTTGGCAATTTTCTATTACGCCGCTCCCGAAATGGCGCGATTGCACGAAATCGATTTCAAGCTCGTGCCCGGAACGCACGTGAAGCGCTCGGGCGTGCTCGTGGCCGTCGTCTTCGGGTCGGCAACCGAGCAGCAGGCCGATACTCTGTTAAGCCGGGTGCAGTACGAGGCCAAAATCACCTGGAATGACGTTCCGCCGCCCAGCCCCATCAAGCCGCTCTACCAGTTGCTCCTCAATATCATGTACTTGAGCATCATTCTGTCCGCTCTTTGCCTGGTGGCGGGGCTCATCTACGCGGGGATGCGGGTCTACCGCCGACGTTACGGGCAGCTGGAATCAGAAGAGGCAATGACCACTTTGCATTTAACCTGAGAATAAAGTTCTGAGGAGTCTCTAAGCAGAACAAACCCCTGTATTTAGCGGCGCTGGAGGAGCGCTTTTCCACACAGAAAACAGAGTTTTTGCACAACTCGGTGAAAAACATCTCTTGCTGTAAATGGTTTCTAGAGTACCACTTGCGAGGTGCCGTCTCGCGCCGGAAAAATGCCCTTGACTTCACCCCTTACTGGCCCTACACTCCAATCACAAACAGGTTTTGGCGGTTGCGATACCGTCGAATCTGATTCTCCCATCAAACGTAACCTCTGGTGCGCCAGAGTCCTGGTAGCAGGAAGAGAAATGCTCATTCACCAGAATGAGCATTTTCTTTTGTTTCCAGCTGGAACTCCTGCCTTATGAGACCGCCGCCTCCACGCGCAGAGGAGTTGCCACAAACCTGGCGGGAACGGCTCCAGGCCCTCCGCAACATTCCGCCTCTGCTCAAAATGGTCTGGGAGACGAGCCCGGCCCTGAGTGTCTCGACTCTCGTGCTGCGCTTCGTTTCGGCCCTCTTCCCGCTGGCAACTCTTTGGATATCGAAGCTGATCATCGATTTGGTTGTCCGGGTCCTAAAAGGGCAAGCAATCGATCGCTCCATGATCTGGAAGCTATTGATTCTGGAGCTCCTGCTCGCTATCGCCTCGGACACGCTCGGACGCTTCATTTCGCTCGTGGACAGTCTGCTTGGGGACCGCTTTACCAACCACGTCAGCGTGCGGCTAATGGAGCATGCAATGTCGCTCGACCTCATAGCCTTCGAAGATCCGGTCTTTTACGACAAGATGGAACGCGCCCGGCGGCAGACAACCGCCCGGCTGGGTATGCTGGCGGGCTTAGCTGGCATGGCGCAGCAGCTCCTTACACTGTTATCTTTACTTTCCGCAGTTATCTTCTTCTCGCCGTGGCTTTTACTCCTCTTGATAGCAGCCACCATTCCGGTCTTTTTCGGCGAGACCCGGTTCGCGATGTTGAATTACTCCATGCTCTACCGCTATACGCCTGAGCGCCGCGAACTCGATTATTTGCGCTACTTAGGCGCCAGTAGCGAAAGCGCGAAGGAGGTCAAGATCTTTGGATTGGGCAAGTATCTTGCCGAGCGATCGCGGATGCTCTTCGAGCGTTTTTACGCTGAAAACAAACATCTGGCGATTCACCGCGCCGTTCACGGCAGCTTGATCAACCTGGTGCCGACAGTCGCGTATTATGGCGCGTACGCGCTGATCATTGTGCGCGCGCTTGCTGGCGCGCTTACCGTTGGCGATCTGACTCTCATGGTTGGGGCGTTCTCACGGGCCCGCACAATTATGGACAACCTGGTCTCCGGGCTGGTGGGCGTTTCCGAGCAAGCGTTATTTATCAAAGACTTGTTCGATTTTTTCCAAACGAACCCCCTCATTACGTCGCCACCTGACGCAGTGCCAGGCCCGCGACCGATCCGGATTGGCTTCGAATTTGAGAAGGTCTCATTCTCCTACCCAGAGTCCGACCGCAGCGTCCTGAGTAACGTCAGCTTCCGCTTTTATCCGGGCGAGCGAATCGCGCTGGTGGGGGAGAACGGAGCTGGCAAGACAACTCTGGTCAAGTTACTCGCGCGGCTGTACGACCCCACCGAAGGACGCATTTTGCTGGATGGGATCGACCTGCGAGATTACCAGGTGGATGACATCCGGCACGAAATCGGCGTGATCTTTCAAGACTACATGCGGTATGACATGTTGGCCGCCGAGAACATCGGATTCGGAAGAGTCGATGCGATGGAGGATGAAGGCCGGATCAGAGCTTCCGCCGAGAAGAGTTTGGCCGCCGCTCTTATCGCGAAGCTTCCGAAGAGTTACCAGCAGATGCTTGGCCGGCGTTTTGAAGGCGGAGTCGATTTATCCACTGGGCAATGGCAAAAGATCGCTCTGGCGCGCGCTTACATGCGGGATGCTCAAATCCTGATCCTCGACGAGCCCACCGCCAGCCTCGATGCACGAGCCGAGTACGAAGTTTATCAGCGCTTTGTAGATTTGACCGCGGGCAAGATGGCGGTTCTTATTTCGCATCGGTTTTCGACAGTTCGAATGGCCGACCGCATTCTGGTCCTGGAGGACGGCCGGCTGGTGGAGGAGGGATCGCATCACCATCTCCTCGCGCTAGGAGGCAAGTATGCCGAACTATTCGAACTGCAAGCCGCTGGTTACAAATAGCTGGCATGAGTAATAATTTCTGTGCTCTACTAGATCGGTAAGGGAGATCAACAACTGGATATATGCACCGCAAGGTTCTTCTGACTCTCATCTTCGCGACCATGCTATCCGCAGCTCCCGCGATCGCCGGAAGCGCGAATCTCTTCGATGGAACGGCGCTTGAAACGACCGTCACGCCTCGCGACGTGAACCTGCAGAATGGCGTGGCTGTGCGGTTCGCGACCCGATCTGCCGGCACAGTGTATAACGATCACCTTATCCTGCAACAAGGCGCGGTGCGAATAGCCAACTTCGATAACTACGCTGTCGATGCGCAGCAGCTTCGCATTGAAGCGGACGATCCCGGGACGCAGGCCGTTGTGCGCATGACCGGGAAGACTATAGAAGTAGCTTCAATAGGTGGCTCGCTGAAGGTGACCGACGGAGGCGCAATGCTGACCCGCGTTGCGGCCGGGACGAAGGTCTCGTTTCAACAGACCAGCGCCAAACCTGCCCAAACCGGGGCTGCGCCGGCCCCGAAGGGACCGATTACCGACAGCAAAGGCTTCTGGGTCGCAGTCATTGTTTGCGCTGTAGGCGCAGCTGTCCTCGGTGGCGTTGCCGCCGCTCAAGGCAAGAATCCCTTTTAGCTTCAATTTGAGAATTCACATAAATACATTGCTGAGGCCAATCGCGTTAAGCGCATTATTGGCGCGCTTGCTTTTTGCTCAAACCCAGTCTGGCGCTGAAACGCTGGCTTTGATGCCGTGGCCGGCGAGTATCGTCACGCAAGCGGGCGCGGTCAAGATCGACACAACCTTTTCTATCGCGGTTTCAGGCGCCGGATCTAAGGATTTTCGCGTTCAGGACGCGGTTCAGCGCACATTCACCAGACTGGCTCGCCAGACAGGAATTCCGTTATTGCCCCATGTTGTGCCGCCCGCCGAAAACGCTACGCTCACGCTAATCATCGAGCAGCGCGATCACCGCCCGCCTCAGGCCCTAGGAGACGACGAGGGCTATTCGCTCGACGTATCGAATGACCACATAAGGATTTCAGCGAATGCTCCGTTGGGAGCGCTGCGCGGTATCGAGACCTTTCTCCAATTGGTCCAGCAGGATCAAAATTCTGCCGCAGCCGCGGCAGCATCTCCGGGCTTCTCGGTTCCTGTAGTGAGTATTAGAGACGAGCCGCGATTCGAGTGGCGCGGGCTTTCGCTTGACGTGTCCCGCCACTTCATCCCTACTGACGAAATAGAACGAACCATTGACGGGATATCCGCGGTCAAGCTCAACGTTTTGCATTGGCACTTATCGGACGATCAAGGCTTCCGTATCGAAAGCAGAAAATATCCGCGCCTGCAGAAATACGGTTCCGACGGCTTATATTACACGCAGGCCGAAGTGCGCGACGTGATTGCATACGCGCGCGAACGCGGCGTTCGGATCGTGCCTGAATTCGATATGCCCGGACACGCGACAAGCTGGCTGCCCGGTTATCCAAAACTGGGCAGCGGGCCCGGTCCATACGAGATTGTCCGCGGCCACGGAATTCTGACTGCCCTGATGGATCCCACCAAAGAATCTACCTATCGATTCCTGGACGGGTTCATCGGCGAGATGTCGAAGCTGTTTCCCGATAAATACTTTCACGTGGGTGGAGACGAAGTCAATCCACAAGAATGGAACGAGAACCCGAAAATCCAGCGCTTCATGAAAAGGCATCACATTGCGGATGCCAAAGCGCTGCAAGCCTACTTCAATAAAAGATTACTGAAGATTATTACGAAACATGGAAAGCGCATGGAAGGCTGGGATGAAGTGTTGCATCCTGATTTGCCGAAGAGCGTTCTCATCCAGTCCTGGCGCGGCCAGGAGTCTTTGTGGGAAGCTGCTCGCGAAGGATATCAAGGTATTCTTTCGGCGGGCTACTATCTCGATCTGATGCAGCCTGCTTCGCAGCACTATGCGATAGATCCCATGAAGCTGCCGCCGGAGCGCATCAAGCGGTTGCAAGAACAGGGCCACCCTGTGCCTGCTGAGCTTACTCCTGAAGAGAAAACGCGCATTCTCGGCGGCGAGGCTGCTATGTGGGAGGAGTTAGCTACCGCCGAAAATCTCGACGCGAAACTCTGGCCCCGGTTGGCCGCAATAGCCGAGCGCTTCTGGTCGCCTGAATCGGTGACCAGCGACTATTCCATGTATCAGCGGCTAGAAGTTACAAATTATTGGCTGGAGTGGCTTGGCTTAACCGAACGTTCCAATCTGGAGTTGATGCGCCAGCGCCTGGCCGGCACAATGCCGGTTAGACCGCTCGATATTTTTGTCGCGGTGCTGGAGCCAGTAAAGGGTTACGCGCGTCATGCCCAGCAATACACCAGCACCACTCCGCTGAACCGCTTGGTGGATTCCATTCCGCCCGAAAGCAGGGCCGCGCGCGATTTTCGCAATGCGGTGAATGAATACCTCGGCGCGCGTCAGGATCAGCGCAACTCATCGGCGCTTCGCCAGCAGCTTGCGCTTTGGTCGGAGAATGCGGCGGCAGTTCGCCCCATCCTCGAGAACAATTCTCTTCTTACAGAAAATATTGCAGTTGCGGATGCGCTTGCGGCGCTTTGTAAAGTTGGACAGGAGGCCCTCTCGTATCTCGATACGGGCGCTGCGGCGTCCCCTAGCGTACCGGCCGCGGATTGGAAGCAGCAGAATTTGAGCGCAGTTCAGGAAGCGGCAAAGCGCCATGGCGACATCTTGATTCAGATCGCCCCCGGTATTCAGAAGCTGGTTGAAGCAGTGCAGATCACCACGGCGCAATAGAGGCTTCATTGATCCGAGGGATCGGCCACCGATAAGCGGAGCGGACACCTTAATCCTGCTCGCCGGGGTTTGAAGTTGGAGAAATTATTGGTCAATTTCACATTGTCAGAACTACGCGGAACTGTGCCTTGCCGCTCATCATGCGCGCGTAAGCCTCGGCCGCTTTTTCGAGCGGATATGTTTCAATCATGGGACGCACGCCGGTAAGCTCGGCGAAGCGCAGTGTGTCCTCGGAATCGGCCGGTGTTCCCGAGGCCCAGCCCTGAATCGTTCGACTTCCAGTAATGAGCTGTACCGGTGTGACTTCAATGGGATCAGATGTCACACCGACCACCATGAGCTTGCCGTTCGGCCCCAGACCGTCGATCAGCTCGGACATCGCTTTCGAGCTTGGGGCTGTCGCTAGAATTACCTGTGCGCCGCCCAGTTTTTGCAATGCCTCGGCTGCGTTCGTCGCTTTGCTGTCGATGTACACGCTCGCTCCGAGTTTCTTTGCGAGCGCCGCGTTTTCGGGCCCGCGCCCGATGGCCGCGACCTTATAACCAAACTTATTCGCGAATTGAATTCCAAGATGGCCCAGACCGCCGATACCCTGCACCGCAACAAGGTCGCCGGGGAGCGCGCCGCTGTGCCGCAGCGCGTTGAAGGTGGTGATTCCGGCGCAAAGCAGCGGTGCTGCTTCAACATCGCTTAGACTTTCCGGTATCGCCACCAGTGCCTCCACCGGAGCCACCATGTATTGCTGATATCCGCCGTCATAGCTGATGCCCGGAATTTTCAGATTCCGGCAATTGCGAAAATCTCCGCGCCGGCACTCGCAGACACGTGCCGTCCTGGCCGCCGTGCCAGCCGACACCGACGCGCTGGCCCTTCTTCCACCCGGAAACACCGGCGCCCAGTTCATCAATGATGCCCGCGACTTCGTGTCCGGGAACGCGAGGATACTGAATTCCGGGCCAAGCGCCTTCTTTCGTGAGCACGTCACTGTGGCACACACCACAGGCCTGCACCTTGATGCGCACCTGTCCTGCACCCGGCTTAGGAATCTCGCGCTCGACGATCTCGAAATCTGCTCCCGCTTTAGGAACTTGCGCCGCCTTCATTGGTGCTACTGCGACTCTTGTCGTTGCCATAAATCCTCCTATGAATTTTAAGCGATCGTTGAAAAGCACTCACTACTACCCGCGAGGCAACAGAACATTGCTCGCGGTGCCTTTCCCTGCAGTGTGGATGTCCTGCGTCTACCGGAGTACCGTACCGACTCGAGGTTCGCAGCTTCCACGCTGCCGATCGCACGCACCGATGGTGCATAACGGGCTCGCTGCCGTTGCTCGACCAGCAAGGGCGTATTTTAGAGTGGCACGGCACAATCGTGGACATGCGCGATTGGAAGCAAACGCAACAAGAGCTACGCAACACGCAGGCGGAGCGCGCGCATATGGCGCGCGTGATGACGATGGGCGAACTCACCGCATCGATCGCACACGAAGTCAACCACGCTCTGGCGGGCATCATCACCAACGCCAGCACCTGTCTGCGGACAAAGCAGCAAGATTGTTGGTGCGGATGAGAGGACTTGAACCTCCACGTCCTTTCGAACACTAGAACCTGAATCTAGCGCGTCTGCCAATTCCGCCACATCCGCAACGTGGGTGAACGCTCCTTATTGTAATCTAGCCGTGTGGCCATCACGCGCAAGCGCACGCTCCGATCGCTCTTGATCGCTTCGATTGTGCTCTCTTGTGCGCTGCCTCAGGATGGCTTAGCGGCCGAGCCGGTTCGTCTCATTCTCGACACCGATATTGGTAACGATGTCGACGACGCGCTCGCTCTCGCGATGATCCACGCACTTGAGAATCGCGCCGAGGTCCGCCTTCTTGCCGTCACGATCACTAAGGACAACCGCTATGCCGCGCCGTTTGTCGACCTCGTGAATACATTTTATGGACGGCCGGATATCCCCATTGGCGTTGTTCGCAAGGGCAAGACTCGCGAGAATTCACCCATGCTGGAGGTTCCAGCCGAGCGCCGCGATTCCACTGGTCATTATCTATACCCGCACCGGATCGAGGACGGCGGTCAAGCTCCCGATGCCGTGCCCTTGCTGACCCGCATACTGTCCGATCAGCCCGACCATTCCGTTACCATTGCGCAAATCGGGTTCAGCACCAACCTGGCGCGCCTTCTCAAAACGCCCGGCGGCCGCGATCTGGTTCAACGAAAAGTGAAGCTGCTGTGTTTGATGGCTGGCAACTTTATCAAACCAGAGCCCGAATACAACGTCTATACAGATCCCGATTCCGCCAAGATTCTGTTCGAGCAATGGCCCACGCCGATGATCTTCAGCGGCTACGAAGTGGGCCTCGCGGTCACTTTTCCGTACCAGAGTATCGAGAGGGACTTTACATATACGGACAATCATCCGATTGCCGAGGCGTATCACCTCTACGTTGGAAAGGCGGAAGATCACCCCGCTTGGGATCCGACAGCGGTGCTGGAAGCCATTCGTCCCGATCGTGGTTACTTCGAGCTCTCTCCGCCCGGACGCGTCAAGGTCGGTTCAAAGAACACCACTATCTTCACTCCCGATCCACAGGGCGATTGCCGTTATTTATCAATCAAGGCCGATCAAGTAGGCCGTGTGCGTGAAGCCATCGCGATGCTGGTCAGCGAACCACCACAGCGTACGCCATCCGCCATTACTGCACACAAGATGGTCTTCTAAACTCCGCCCGCTTGCTGACGCGCGCGGTTCAGTCTTCGAGACCTTGCCAAATCTCGGAAAGATTCAGCACGAATCCGTTCACCACGCCTTCGCCGCGGACTTCTCGTGCGTCTATCAATCTTTCTGCTGGCTTGAGTGGCCGGTACACGTACACGGTCCGTGAATCGGGATCGATAAGCCATGCGAGTTGAGCTCCGTTTTCGATCCACTCCTCCATTTTTTCCTGTATCTCTTGGAGGCGGTCACTCGGTGAGCGGAGCTCTATAACGAAATCGGGGCATAATGGCAGAAATCCTCGCCTCTGCTGGCGAGTGAGCGACGCCAGCCTCTTCTTCTCCACCCAGGATGCGTCGGGTGAACGGCTGGCTCCATTTGGCAAGTAATATCCGGTATTGGAGTCGAACGCTCGGCCGCGGCCATCTCGGTGAGACCACACACTAAGCTGCATCGTGATATCGCTATTTCGAAATCCGGTTTCCCCACCCGCAGGCGACATAATCAAAATCTCTCCGTCTCGAGTACGTTCCAGGCGCAAATCGCGATTCGCCGCGCATAAAGCTTCGAAGAAAGCGTTGTCATGCGGATTCGGAGGGCGAATGATAACTGGAAGGGCGGGTATATCCGGTACTACGACCTGCATAGCTTCAGCATAGAACTTAAAGAGAGCGACTTGAGACTCGTCTCGCACGCATCCAGCTAAAATCAAATCAATGCCAGCAACATCCGCTACCGCGAGCAGTTCCGCGCCCGCGCGCTCACGATTACTTACCGTTGTACTCGCTTGGCTGATTCCCGGGTCGGGCCATCTTCTGCTGGGCCGGCGAGGACGGAGCGCAATCATCTTCTTCACGGTCCTCGCTACTTTTGTGATCGGCCTGCTGATGCGCGGTCCCATGTTCCAGCCGGGCGGCAACGGCGATGTGCTTTCGAAATTAATTCAGTTCGGAGGGTTCCTTGGTGATCTAGCCTCGGGGCTTTTCTACTTCCTAGCTGTTTGGCTTGGCTATGCGGCGCCTGATCAAGCGGGGCACACGCCCGACTACGGTTCTAAGTTTCTGGTAGCCGCGGGATTGCTGAACATCTTAGCCGTTGTCGATGCATACGAAATAGCAACTCACGAGAAGGACTAAATCTCAACAGCAATGAAACTCAACCTCGACCACTTTGAAACCTCCGTACTGTTCGCGCTGTTATCAAGCGTCATACTCGGAGTAGTCTCCAAGCGAACGGACCGCGAGCGCTGGCGATATGGCGTCTACTGCTTTGGATGCTTCATGGCTGCTCTCTTCGGCATCGGCTGGTTCATGCGCTTACTGCACGGGTAACGGAATTATCGTGCGTGGTTTTTCTCAATGAACACGTTCTACATCGAGACGTTCGGCTGCCAGATGAACGCGCACGACTCCGAAAAGGTTATCGGCACGCTGCTGCAGAAGGGATACACGCAAGTAGAAAAACCGGAACAAGCCGAGCTCATTCTCTATAACACCTGCAGCATTCGCGACAAAGCGGAACAGAAAGTTTTCAACCGGCTTCAGCAGTTCAAACGCGAGGCAGGCAAAGGCAAGATTTTTGGCGTTCTAGGCTGCGTAGCGCAACAGGAAGGCGAGCGCATTTTCGAGCGCGCTCCTCACGTCAGCTTAGTCGCGGGATCGGCAAGTTATACAAAGCTGCCGGAAATGCTCATTCAACTCGAAGCCGGGAATCGCCGCGTTACCGGTCTCAGTCTCGATACGGATGAGACCTTTGACACGCCTTTTACCAGCCGCAACAACCGTCATCGCGCCTATATCACCATCATTGAAGGATGCGACAAATCGTGCGCCTATTGCGTAGTCCCGTTCACACGCGGACCCGAGCGCAGCCGCACTAGCGAAAGCGTCATGCGCGAAGCCCGATCGCTCGCGGACTCCGGCTATTCTGAAATCCAACTGCTGGGACAGAATGTCAACAGCTATCGGGATCCATCTCCGGCGGGCTGGGACTTCGCTCAACTCCTGGCAAGGACCGCTGAAATACCAGGCATTCGTCGCGTCCGATTCACTACTTCGCATCCGCGCGATTTCGTCAGGAGCATAGTGGATGCGATTGACGAGAATCCCGCGCTCTGCAATCATGTTCATCTGCCTGTCCAATCGGGATCGAACGATGTGTTAACGCGTATGCAGCGTCTTTACTCGCGGGATCAGTACATGCGGCGCATTGAATGGATGAAAGATGCCAAGCGCGATATAGCGATCACGACCGATATAATTGTCGGCTTCCCTGGCGAGAGTGAGGCCGATTTTAACGAGACGGTCCGCTTGGCTGAGGAGATCGAGTACGATTCGATGTTCATATTCAAGTACTCCAAGCGGCCGAATACGTCAGCGCTTCAATATGAGGACCACATCCCGGAGGAGGAGAAGACGCGGCGTCTGATGGCGTTACAAGAGCGCCAGCGCGCGATCCAGATGCAACGAAACGCCGGGTACGTCGGCAAGACGGAAGAGGTACACATAGAAGGCTACAACTCTGCGACGGGACAATGGATTGGCCGTACAAGCCAGAACAAAACTCTCAATTTCCATGATTCGACGCTGGCGGCGCCCGCTGACGCACGCACTTTGGTAGGGCAGTATGTCGACGTCATGGTGACGCGCGCGGGTCCGAACAGCCTGGCTGGTGAGCGCGCTTTCACGCGGGCGCCGGCCGTGCAGTAGGCGCTCAGCAAAATGGAAACGTAAGATGGTATCCCAACGGAGGCAAACGTGGAAGTAGAAATGAAAATCCGCGGTCTCATGATGGACCCGATGACGAATATGCCGATTGTGGTGCTAAAGGATTTGAGCGGAGATTCGGTACTGCCGATCTGGGTGGGCATCTACGAAGCGAATGCGATCGCACTCGAGATCGAAAAAGTGACCACTCCCCGGCCCATGACGCACGATCTGATCAAAGTGCTGCTGATGGGCCTGGATGCCTACATCAAGAAAGTGGTGGTGAACGAACTGAAGGAGGACACCTTTTATGCGCTCATCTGGCTGGAGCGCGATGGCAAGTTGATCAGCGTGGATTCGCGGCCCAGCGATGCTCTCGCGCTGGCGCTCCGTCACGATTGCCCCATCTACGTGGAAGACAAAGTGCTGCAGTCCTCCCGCAATTCCCACACGGTGTCGGACAAAGTCAACAACGAAGAACTCCGCAAATGGCTTGAGAATCTCAACGACGAAGATCTCGGCCGTTACAAAATGTAGCTTTAAAAAAGAGAAAGCCCCGAGATTTCTCCCGGGGCTCTTTCGGCTGAGATGTTGCGGTTATCTAGGCCGACGCTTGGTTGTACCCTTCTTCGCTGGAGCGGTGGTCTGAACACCGGGAATGGTGGGATCCTTGAAGGTCAACATATAAGGATCTTTGGTGTAGCTGTCGGCAACGCCCGAAAAATCCAGTTTCTGACCCACCTTGATTTTGTCCAATGCCGATGCGGGCAGTGGCTGCGAAAAGAGTAGTGTTGCGTCCGGTTTCGTCGGATCGTCGACGCCCAGCACAACCTTCGTGGGCCTGTCCGGAGGATCCAGCGAAAGCACCGTACCTGTGAAAGTCTTGCTCGGCACCGCCTCTCCGGGAATTTCGAAACCTTTCACGTCGCTGTCAAAAAACGCGTCGCCCTTGTCCTGTAGATTTTGTCTGATGGCGTACCAGATCTTAAATTGAGGATCGGAATCTATTCTTTTTTGAGTGGCCTCGGCTTCACTGTTCGCGAGAGCCGTCGCGCTCGTGATGGAGAATCCGCTTGGCGGTAGCGCGGCGGTCTTGGCTTGCGCTAACACCTGATCGGCACCATCGGAGCTGCCGTGGTAATCCTTATACGCTTTGTTGAAGAAGTCCATAAGTTTCGCGCGGCTGTCGGCGGGCAGAGCCGGACCCGGGCCGGTATATTGAGCGGCTCGCGCATATTCGAAGAACGCCTCGGGAATCTTCTTGTCCTCATAGAGCAACTTGGCATACTGAGCGGAGACCGTTCCCTGATCGGGATTGGCGTCCAGACTTGCCTTGAATTCGTTCTCTGCCGTCGCTGTATCTTTGCCCACTTCGGCAGCCCAGGCGAGAGCGTTGTGACCGATCGCCACAACTTGGTTCTTGGCTTGGGTCCATTGGGCGTCGCTCATACCCGCCTTCTTCTTGTCCGGTGCGAAGGTTGTCTCGGCACCATCCAGAAGACCATGCGCGGCGGCTTGTACCTGAGTTATCAGATCCGCGGGTGGACTAGCGCCGCCCACCTGAGGTCCAAAAATCGATAGGTAATAATTCGCGGTAAAGTTCTTCGGATCTGATTTCAACAACTCTTGACATTTGGCAATAAGCGGCTGCCGCTGGCTCGGATCGTTTGGCGCAAGCTGCCCGAGTGTATTGACGAAATAGATCAGCCGCTCCTGCGCATAATCGGTCTGCGGGTACTTGTCCTGCCAGGTGTTCAGCAGCTCTAAGCGCGCCTTCGGATCTGTGGTCTGCGTGATCTTTACGTACAGATCGTATTCAGCGCGATCCTTCCAATTCTTGGCCTGCTGTCCTGCCGCAGGCTGCTGCCCTGCGGCACCCTGGGCGGCGGCGAACGGTACACAGACCAAACTGGTCAAGAGAGCAAAGGCACCCGTCGCCACGATGGACCTGCTCGCCTTCAAAAAGGAAAACTCCACGACAACCTCCCTCAGAGGAATTCTACGTCTGAATCGCAAAGCCGGAGTATAACGAATGTGTCGGCAACCCGCAACCTTCTACAACGTTAGATGCACTCCTCATAAAACTTGTTCCTTCGACAGCGCGAAACCGCGTAATCGCATGCTATCATCCACGGTTTTATGCGCCTTGCGGACCTGGCCGTCGTCGCCGCGTACCTGATATTCATCACGTGGTTCGGAGCACAGTTCAAGGAGCGGCAAAAGACACTTAAAGACTACTTCCTCGGCGGTCGAGGGGCGCCGTGGTGGGCTATCGCGTTCTCTATTGTTTCCGCGGAAACGAGCACGCTGACCGTCATCGGCACTCCCGCGCTCTCCTTCGCCGGCAATTTCGGCTTCTTGCAGCTCATTTTAGGTTATCTGCTGGGCCGCATAGTTATCGCAGTACTGTTTCTGCCCCAGTACTTCCGCGGCGAGATGTACACCGCCTATGAGCTGATGCAGCGCCGCTTCGGCCCACACGTGCGTAAGTTTACCGCCGGAACCTTTCTCCTGCTGCGAGCCTTGGCGGAAGGCGTGCGCGTGTTCGCTGTCTCCATCGTCGTCTCAATTATCCTGCCCTGGACCGGCGACAAACTTTCCATCGCCGTGATTGTCTGTCTGACGCTGTTCTACACCTTCGAAGGAGGCATGACCGCGGTCATTTGGACCGACGTTGTGCAAATGATCCTGTACGTGGGTGGCGCATTGGTCAGCTTTTTTCTGATGCTCCACCTTATTCCCGGAGGGTGGCCGCACGTCCTTGCTCTGGGAAGCGCGGCGCACAAATTCCAGCTTTTCGATTTCCGCTTTTCTCTCTCGGCCGCTTTCTTTCAGCGGAATTACAGCTTCTGGGCCGGTTTGCTGGGCGGCTGTTTTCTGACCACGGCGAGTCATGGGACCGAACAGCTCCTGGTTCAGCGCCTGCTGTCCGCCAAAAACGAGCGGGAGAGCCGTCTGGCCCTGTTCTCGAGCTGGGTGGTGGTGTTCTTTCAGTTTGCGCTGTTTTTGCTTATCGGCGTGCTTCTCTTCGTTTATTACAACGACACTGGACGGCCCGCCCCCCTCGTCCCCGAACGGACGTATCCTGAGTTCATCTGGAGTCATCTGCCGATAGGCTTGGCTGGTCTCGTGATCGCCGCTATTCTTGCCGCCGCGATGTCGAATTTGAGCGCTGCCTTGAATGCGCTCGCATCCACAACCATCATGGATTTTTTCAAGCCGCTCCGCCCCGCTCACTCCGAGGCGTACTATCTTCGACTCGCCCGCTGGGCCACAATCTTGTGGGGAGGCGTGCTATTCGCTGTCGGATTGGCCGCGCGGCATTGGGGACGCATTCTCGAAGCAGGTCTGTCGATTGCGTCGGTGCTCTACGGCGCGCTGCTGGGTGTTTTCCTGCTCGGTGTGCTCACCAGGCGGCCCGGTGAATGGTCGGCCATCATCGGAATGAGCGCCGGATTCGTCGCGACGTTGCTGCTGCTCCGCACTCATGTCGCTTACACCTGGTATGTCCTGATCGGCTCTACCGCTACGTTTGCTGTTGGCTACGTCGCCAGCCTGATTCTCAACGATCGCGCCGTGCGCTCTCTGGACCGGCAAGTGAAGGCCTGAACCGCATGCATTCTGAGAACCCTCAGAACACGATCGCGGAGAGCCGTCCGGGTCCCTCGGGCCAATCCTCTGGGCCGAGCCTTCAACGCGTGCTCGGGTTGTGGAGCGCCATCTCCATCGTCATCGGCACGGTAATCGGCAGTGGCGTTTTTCTTGTTCCCTCGACCATGATCCGCTTTGTCGGTTCTGTGCGGAACCTGTTTATCGTCTGGATTGCCGCCGGCTTATTGAGCCTTTTCGGCGCTTTGACCTATGCTGAACTGGCGGCGGCACTCCCGGAAGCCGGCGGCGAATACGTATACCTGAGCGCCGCCTACGGCCCGTTCTGGGGATATCTCTATGGCTGGACCCAATTTTGGGTCGCAAAGAGCGGTTCCATTGCCACGCTCGCGGCTGGATTTTACACCTATTTGACGGCCTTTCTGCCCATCCTTGGCATTCCTATCCTGGTTATCCCATTACACATTGGACCGGGCGGTAGCTTGCTCGAGATTCATTACGGTCAACTTGTCGCGATCGGTGTCATTTTGATACTCCTCGCCGTGAATTACGTTGGTGTTCGCTCGGGTGGGAACTTGCAGGTCTTTGTCACGATAGTCAAAATGCTTCTGATTGCAGGAATCATTGTCGTCGGCGTTTTCTCGGGGAAGGGCGACTTTTCCCATTTCACATCGCATGTGGCAACCGTTGGCGGCATCGCCGGATTCTTTGCCGCAATGGTCAGCGCCCTGTGGGCCTACGATGGCTGGAACAACGTGAGCATGGTTTCATCGGAAATCCGCGAGCCGCAGCGCAACTTGCCCCGCTCTCTGATTTTCGGCACTATGGCCGTAATTGCGACGTACATTCTCATCAACATCTCGTATTTCTATGTGCTCGCTCCGGCGCAGGTAGCTTCCAGTCACCGCGTCGCGGCCGACATGATGTCCACGCTTTACGGCCATGCAGCAGCGGGGGCCGTTACGGTTGCAGTTTTGATCTCCATCTTCGCTGCTCTGAACGGCTCGATTCTTTCGGGCGCGCGTGTCCCCTACGCCATGGCGCGGGATGGGCTCTTTTTCCGTTCCGCCGCAGTCGTACACCCGAAATTTAAGACTCCAGGCAACTCTATGATCCTTCTATGCCTGTGGTCGTGTGTGGTGGTATTAAGCGGTTGGTTCGACGATCTCTACAATTTCGTGATATTCGGGAGCTGGATTTTGTACTTAATGACTGCGCTTTCGGTATTTGTGCTGCGCAGAAAACAACCGCATTTAGTACGTCCGTACCATGTACTTGGATATCCCTTCGTGCCAGTACTTTTTATCGCTGTCGCAGCCCTGCTGCTCGTCAGCACCATCCAAACACGTCCCCGAGAATCGCTAATGGGCTTAGGACTCATGGCTTTAGGAATACCGTTCTATTTTCACTGGAAAAAGGCCAAGTTTATAAACCAATCTCAGGAAAAGCCTGTGGCCTAGCTACTTTCAGTGGCTTTGTTCTGGTAGTACCATTACTATTTACTGGTTAAGCTATCGGACTTATCTTGAATTAATGCCAAACTACTCGTAAACTTCGACTAAATCGGACGCGGCAAAGGTTGCGAGCGCCCAGGCCCATAATGGTCTCGAGCTCTTTGAGCGACGATTAAGGAGGTAGCAAATTTTGGACGTCGACAAAATGCTCGCAGAGTTACGACTGGAACGGGAGCAGATTGAAGAGGCAATTCTTACGTTAGAGCGGTTAGCCAGAGGACGCGGCCGGCGTCGCGGTCGGCCTCCGGCTTGGTTGAAAGATGCTGCTGCAGTCGCTGCCATGGCCGAAGAAGGCCAGGGTGACATAATTCCGCTTTCCGCAGAGCCCAGGCGGCGTGGCCGTCCGCCGGGAAGCAAGACGAAACACACTGCGCAGCCCGTGGAAGCCTAGCGAACCGGCGGCGCGTGCCGGTAGAGCAAGTATTTTTTGCTTCGCTCGACAAACTCGCCCGCTTGTTGCTGCGTCTGCATCCAAATCGTGCTCGGGTCTGTACCGGACTTCAGCTCCTCGATAGTTTGATGATTTCCGATTAAGTATCGGCACTTGTCGAAATCCAATTTGCCCGGATACAATTTCTGCAGCGCAGCCGCAACTTCGATTCCTAAACGGACACTGTCGAATGCCTCGCGATTTGTAATCACAAAACGCACTCCCTCGATGTCCTTTCCCTCGAAGTGGGAAGAAGTGGGCCGGAACCGCGTCGCATACACGCGCACCCCCGGAATAAAGCGCGAATTCAGATATTGCGTCAGCGCTTGCCCTTGAATCCAATCGGCGCCAATCTGTTCGAACGGGGCATCGGTTCCCCGCCCCACAGAATAGTTCGTGTTCGCTTCCAGCATTGCCAGGCCGGGATACAGGAGCGCCGCATTCAGGCTGCGCATGTTAGGCGACGGATTCACCCAAGTAAGCGTCGTTGCGTCTAACCAATCCCCTCTTTCCCAGTTCGTCATCTCGATAACGTGAAGGTCCGCGCCCCAATGCTGCTCCGCATTTGCCATCGTGGCGAGCTCGCCGAATGTCATCCCGTGCCGGAGAGGCATGTCGTAACATCCCACGAAAGATTCCAGATCCGCTTGCATTGCGGGACCCTCGACGTGCGTGCCGGTAATCGGATTGGGCCGGTCCAGGAGGAAGAATGGCTTTCTTGCTTTTCCCGCCTCCTCCAACGCATACAGCATCGTGCATGAGTAGGTGTAGAAGCGCGCGCCCACATCCTGAATGTCGTAGACAATCGCGTCCAGATCCTGAACCTGAGCGTCCGTCAATCGCCGCTGGTTCGGCAAATAAAGGCTGATGACAGGCAGACCCGTTTGAACGTCTTTCCCATTGCCGACAGCCGAATCTTCAACGCCCGCGATACCATGTTCTGGCGAGAACAGCGTCGTGACCTGCACTCCCGCGGCCAACATTACGTCCACGTTCCGACGCCCTTCGCGATCTAATCCGGTTTGATTTGTGATCAAACCGATGCGCTTTCCCTTGAGTTCCGCGAAACCATCCTGCTCGAGAGCATCAAGCCCCGTCATCGTCTTCACGTCTCGATTCACAACCCGATGAACGCCGGCCCCGGTTATGGTCTCGTTATATCCAGTGAGAGCGACTGTCTGCGGCACGTCCATGCCGAAGGACGCTGCCACAGCGGTAGCCACGCGCGATCGCAGCGAGCTTAGCGATTTTCCCCGCTTGGGATGAACCACGTTCGTCAGTAAAATGACGAACGAGTTCGTCGTCTGGTCCATCCACATCGACGTCCCGGTGAATCCGGTATGCCCAAACGAGCCGATCGGGTACAGCTCGCCGCGGTTGCTGGAGAATGATGAATCCATGTCCCATCCCAGGGCCCGCAAGATCGGCTGATCGGCCGGACTTGCCGGCTCAGTAAACTTTTTCACGGTCATCGGATCGAAAATTCGTACGCCCTCACGCTGGCCCATGCCGAGCATCATCTCGGCATATCTGGCGAGATCGTCAGCCGTGGTGAAGACTCCCGCGTGTCCCGCTATGCCTCCCATGTAGCGCGAAGTCGGGTCGTGAACCACTCCCCGAAATGGCTGCCCCGTGTCCTCGTCGATTTCGGTGGGCGCAATTCGCGCGCGCAGTAAGGGCGATGGCAGAAACTCAGTCTCATTCATGCCCAGCGGGGCGAAAATTTGCTCATGCGCAAACTGCGCCAGAGTCTCACCCGAGAGCCTCCTCACAATTTCACCCATCAGAATAAAGTTGATGTCGCTGTAGATGAACCGTACGCCGGGAGGGACGATTGGCGTTGTCACCAGTGCCCTCTGGATGCCGGTCTGATATCCGCTCCAACGCGGCACCAGCACCAGATCCGGCGGCATACCTGAAAAGTGCGTCATCAGGAGACGAATCGTGATATCGCTCTTTCCGCCCTGAAACTCCGGCAGATACTTTGTCACCGGATCATCGAGCCGTAGCTTACCTTGCTCGAAAAGCTTCATTACCGAAGGCGTGGTGGCGACAACCTTGGTCAGTGAAGCCGCATCGAATATCGTATCGACGGTCATCGGCTCGCGCCTCGGAATCAGCGAGCGCGATCCATATGCGTTCCGATAAACTACCTCGCCGTTGTGCCCGATGATCAGCACTGCGCCAGGAATGAGGCCGCTTTGAACGGCAGCATTGATAATCGCGTCTACCTGCGGGTACTGGGTTTGCAGCGCCTCCTGTTGCGCGAAGGCAATAGAGCCCGCCAGAAGCAGAGCAGAAATCAGAGCTTTCATGCGCTGAAAATTCAGGCTTGGGGCCCCGCGATGCTATCGAGCACGCGAGCCAGCTCTACGTCTCTCTTCGTGATTCCGCCCGTGTCGTGCGTTGTGAGATCTACCGACACGCGATTATAAACATTGCACCATTCGGGGTGATGGTTCATTTTTTCGATCAGCACTGCGGCCGTGGCCATGAACCCGAACGCGTGCGCGAAGTCCGCGAATTTGTACTCGCGATGAAGCTTTTCGTTCTTGATCGTCCAGCCGGCGAGCTGGCTTAAGAGCGAGTTCAGTTCTTCGCCGCTCAACTTTTGTCCTGCCATCTACGTCATTGTGGCAGAACCGCGCGCCCGGGGCCTATTTCGCGAGCGTAAAATTAATAACGACGCGGGTGACTACTTCCACCGGTTGCCCATTCAGCAGTGTCGGAGAGTATCGCCATTGCCGCACCGCTTCCAGCGAAGCTTCCGATAGCTCGTCGTTGGGCGAGGAGACAACCGTAAGCTCCCCAGGTGTTCCATCTTTCAAAATCACGGCCTCTATCTGGACCGTTCCCTGAATTCCGGCGGCCTTTGCCGATGGAGGATAAACGGGAGGCACTTTGTCGATTAGCATCTCCTGCATTGCCTCGCCGCCACGGCGCAGACGAATCGGATCGGTCGATTGCAATGAGCCGCCGGGAACCTGAGCTTGCGGTAGAGTGGATGCCGTCTGCATGCTGAAAGCTCGCTCAACCTTGGAATCGTTTGCGACGGTAATTTCGCGCAACAGCGCGGCGAATCCCGGTTTTTCGACGCGCACGAAATATTGGCCCGCCGCCAAGTTGTCGAACGTGAATTTTCCGTCCGCGCCGGACGTGGCGTCCTGCTTCACAGCGCTGTCCGGGCTCGAAAGCGATACTTTTGCGTTGTAAATTGAGGCGCCGCTCGGGTCGAAGATGGAGCCGGTGATGGTTGCGGCCGAGAGGCCAATCGAGGCCATCAGACCGGGGAGTAATGTTCTTTTCATGGGTAAACCTCCTGACTGTCTTGAGTTTTGAAATTTCTGTTGGGGCGATAAAGTGACGGCGGATACCGTCATCGCCAAAACCGTAAGAATGGCCGCGGGCATCAGCAGGCGGCGTCGCGTACTATCGAGCGGCTGCGCATCCAGGATGCCGAATAGCCGGCTCTCCAATTCGCCGGGCCGAGCCATATTGGTGGCCGCGCGCGCCCAAAGCCGACCGTGGTTTACGGTACGCGCAATCTGTATCAGCTCTGCCGCATATTCCGATGCGCGCACGCCCGCGGAGAGTGCTTGCGCATCACACGCGCGCTCGCTTTCGCGCCGCAATCCTCGGCGGGTCATCCACACAAGCGGCTGAAACCACCACAGCGCCGCAATGAGGTTTGCGAACAGTTGCGTGGCGACATCTCGGCGTTTGATATGTGCCAGCTCATGAAGCAGCACAATTCGTTTGCGCAAGTCCGTCCATTCCGCGCAATCGGCCGGGAGCAGAATCTTCGGCCGCCGCAATCCAAAAGCAAACGGCATCGTCAGATTGCGGAGCACCATCAGATCCGGCACCGTTTCGAGACCGAGCGTTGAACATGCTTGGCGCAGCAACACCGTCCACTCATCTCCACTCGCAGGCACCGCGCGTCTCACCATCCGCGCCAACACAAACCTTCCCGCCGCTAGAGAGAAAACCGCAGCAAGTACACCAGAGACCCAAACCACGAGAAACCAGTTAACGGTGCGTGCCAGACTTACAGGCTGAGAATCCTGCCCGACGATGAAGGCCGTGGTCTGAATGGTGACTATGCCGCGGAGTCCGGAGGATGGCCAAAGCGGAATCCGGAACGTAGGCAGCAGAATTGAAAACAGCGGTAAAAGGGCCAATAGCGCGAAAATGAATACCAGAACCCGATGACGCTGCGCCGCATGGGAACGCCTCAGACTCCGGCGTAGTGCCTCACCCGCGCAAATCACAATTGCGGAGCGAATGAGTAGATCCAAGCAGACGGTCCAGCCCATCACCGGCCTTCTTTCCGGGCCTTTTCTATCGTGGCGGCGAGGCGGTCCAACTCTTCCCGCGAGAGATTTCGGCCTGAAACATCTAACAGAGTCGCTACGGCTTGTTCCGCTGAGCCGTCGAAAAAAGTCTCGAGCATATGGGCCACAGCCGACCTTCTTGCCTTCTCACGCGGAACCACAGGAATGTAAACGTAACGAAGATCTTTCTCTTCGTGGTGGATATGTTTCTTTTCTTCGAGAACCCGCAGCATAGCGCGCACTGCGGAATAACTGGGCGGATCCTGCATGCCCTGATGAACCTCCGCCGCAGTCGCGCGACCGCAGCGATAGAGAATATCCATGATCTCCCGTTCCCGCCGGCTGAGCTTATGCTGCGAAACTACCATCCTGCTAGAAAACTAGCACCAAGCCATTTCCCTGTCAAGCGTTAGTTGGTTGCATCAGGCCTGCACACGTGTGCATAATGGGAACGAAGACCAATCTATGCCTACCGCTTCTTTTTTAGAAACACCTCTGAAGCACGTTGATGAATGGGACGATTTTGTCGCCACGCGCTATCGCCAGGGCAAATCAGAAGAAGAATTCCGCAATTACAAAGAGGATGCCAATCCCACCGTAACGGAATTCTATCGCCAAAACCACGCTAACCAAACGCTCGATTTTGTGCTCGCCAAAAAGGCCCAGTATTGTGGGCTCACACGCGGCAAGAAAAGTATCTGGGACATGGCGGACTATCTGAACACTCTCGTCGATGAAAGCGACCCCGATACCGATTTGACCCAGATCGAGCACCTTCTCCAAACCTCAGAGGCTATCCGCAAGGAAGGCCATCCGCGCTGGTTTGTTCTCGCCGGATTTGTTCACGATCTGGGGAAAGTTCTCTGCCTTTACGGCGAGCCGCAGTGGGCCGTGGTTGGAGATACGTTCCCGGTGGGTTGCGCGTACTCGGATGAAATCGTCTTCCCGGAATTCTTCGCGGCTAACCCGGACAGCAGCGTACCCGAATACCAGACGAAATACGGAATTTACCAGCCGAATTGCGGTCTCGACAACGTGCACCTCTCATGGGGGCACGACGAATACATCTATACCGTCACGCGAGATTACGTTCCAGAGCCTGCGCAGTATATGCTCCGCTACCATTCGTTCTACGCGGCGCACCGGCACGGTGCGTACCGGCATCTGATGAGCCCGCGCGATGAGCAGATGTTTGAATGGGTCCGCAAGTTCAATGCCTTCGACCTGTATTCAAAGGGCCGCGAGCGTCCCAACATCAAGGAAATCAAGCCGTACTACGAAGAATTGGTTGCCGAATTCTTCCCGGATCAGATCGCGTGGTGACGACGGGAGGTCGCGGGCTTCGCCGTCGACCCTCGCACCACAAGCTCGCCACAGATCGTAATGGTCTTTTCTGTCTCATCGCCACGCAAGAGCTTGAGCAGTAGCTCCGTTGCGCGAGCGCCGATCTCTTTCTTCGGTTGACGAATTGTGGTGAGCGGCGGTCGCAAAGCGGGCGTGAAGAATAGGTCATCGAATCCGACCACTGACAAATCCCGCGGCACGTCTAAATGGCTGTTCGCCGCGGCTTGAAGCACTCCCAGCGCGGACATGTCGTTGTAGCAGAAAATCGCTGTCGGCCTCTCTTTGCTGGACAGCAGTCCCATAGCAGCCTGTAGCGCTCCTTCTGGTTTGCCGTCGCCCTGCACGGCGAACTCTTCGCGGAATTTGATTCCGGCATCAGCCAGTGCGCTCCGATACGCTGCGTACCGCTCCGCGTCGGATTGCAGCCCGAACTGATCCCCCAGATACGCAATTTTCCTGTGACCCAGTTCAATCAAGTGCCGCGTGGCTCGGTAACCTCCGTCGCGGTTGTCGATCGTTACGGAATGGACGAACTCGCTCGGGTGTTGATTATTCAGGAGCACGATGGGAATCTTCATCTCCGATAACAGCGGCATGTAAAGCGCCCCCACTCGGGAGGAAGCGACCAAAATGCCGTCGATTCGGCGTTCCTGAAAGGATCGGACCACTGCGACTTCGCGTTGCGGATCGGCCTGCGAGGTCGCAAGCAGAACCGAGTATCCATACTGGTTTGCTACTTCCTCGATACCGGCCACAACTTCGCCGTTGAAGGGATCGGCGATCGACGTAACCACCACTCCGATGGCGTGCGTTTTTCGTGTGACCAGGCTGCGAGCGACGGCGCTGGCCGTGTATCCCGATTCGTGAGCGATCTGCCGGATGCGCTGTGCGGTGTCAGGCGAGATCAGCGGACTATTGCGCAGAGCTCGTGAAACAGTGGAATGCGAGACCCGCGCGATCCGCGCTATGTCTTTAATGGAAACCGCCATCGTCCCAGCCGAACAGTAAAACAGGCTTCTCTATGGTGCCAAACCATTGGCGAGGCCTCTCCGTCAGATCGGCTCGAGTGACGAATTTAATCGGCCCTCAGCGCGTACATCGGATCGAGACGAGCGGCGCGGCGAGCCGGCAGGTATGCCGCAATCAGAGCCACTCCTGCTAGAATCAGCGGCACCAGAACGAAAGTGACCGGGTCGCGCGGTCCGATCCCGAAAAGCATACTCTTCAGAAAGCCCGATAAGGCAAGCGCTCCTGCAATACCGATGATCGCGCCACCCACGACCATTCGTGCTCCGGCTGCAATCACCAGCGAAACAATGCGGCTTGGTTCGGCTCCAAGCGCGACGCGCACGCCAATCTCACGGGTGCGTTCCGATACTGAATAAGCA
The DNA here is from genome assembly GCA_963819405.1 of uncultured Acidobacteriaceae bacterium. GTDB lineage: Bacteria > Acidobacteriota > Terriglobia > Bryobacterales > Bryobacteraceae > Bog-105. Next base: position 92,657 of record CAWFWH010000013.1, read on the forward strand.
AGCACGCCGTAAATTCCGATTGCTGCGAGCACTAAGGAGGTAAGAGAGAATCCTGTGAGCAGAAGCATGCTGAATCGCTGGCGCGAGAATGTATCCGCCATGATTTCGTCCATGGTTCGCACTGCCGCCACGGGCTGCGTGGAATCGATGCCGCGGATCACGCCGCGCACTGCTTCCGCCAAAGCCATCGGATTCTTCTCGGCGCGCACGACAAAGGTCATACTGCTGTACGCGAGATGTGCATGAACGTAGTAAACCGTGGGTCGCGGTTCTTTATCGAGCGTGCTGTCTTTCGCGTCACCAACCACGCCGATGATTTCTCCAAAAGGATTCTTCTGGTCCATGTCCACTGAGATCCGCGCGCCAAGAGGCTGTTCGCCCGAGAAATAGTCTGTGGACGAACGCTTCATTCACGACGAAACGGTAAGGGCTCTCCGGCGTGTTATCCGCAGCGGTGAAAACACGGCCACTCTTCAGCGGAATGCCCATCGTCTCGAAGTACCCGGGCATCACTGTTCGGATGTTCGCAACGAGTTCTTCGCCCGGCCTGAGCGGGTGGCCGTCTCGCAATTGTAAGGCCGGTGCCCGCCACTAGCTCAGTCAATGGAAGGTAGCTGACGGCACTCGCGGAGCGTACGCCTGGAAGTTGTTTCATTCGCTCGAGCTACGCGGCTGAAAAATTGAATGTACTCATGATCTTTGTAGCGCGCTCAAGGAAGGGAAACGCGAAAGGTGAGGAGATTGGATGGGTTCAGACGCGGGTTGACGGCCTGCAGTCCTGCCAAGCTGCGGAAGAGCAAAAGCGCGCCTGCAAGCAGGATAATTGACATTGCCACCTCCGCCCGACAAACAAAGCGCGCAGACGATTATTGCCGCCGACGCTGGAACGACTGTCCTCATGGAGTACCGGCGCGAGACCATCGCGCGAGCTGACGAACGCCGGAGCGAGGCCAAAAATCAGTCCCGTCGCAACCGATAGCGCGAAGGCAAATAGATAGATCCTAAGATCCACCGCAACTTCGACGGAGTGCGTGAGATCTTTAGGCGCGAGCGCAAGCAGCGCGTTCACAGCCCATTTCGCGAAGATCATGCCCGACAGTCCACCAGCCAGCGCAAGCATCATGCTTTCGGTGAGCAGTTGGCGGATGACTCGCCACCGCCCAGCTCCCAGCGACACACGCACTCCCATTTCGTGCCGGCGCGAAGTGTATCGAGCCAGCAGAAGACTTGCGACGTTCGCGCAAGCAACGGCCAGAAGCAGACCGACAGCGCCTAATAACACCAGCAGCGATGTTTTGACTTCCCTCACCAGCGAATCGCGCAAAGGCTCCACGTTCACAGACCAGTTCTTGTCAAACTTCGGGTAGGCTGTTTCCAGCCGTTGCGCGATCGCGCTCATGTGAGCCTGTGCCTCCTGGCGCGTTACACCGCCTTTCAGTTTCGCCAAACACATTAGCCAGCGGCCACTGGTTGCACGATAGTTCTCCGCTGGATCCAGACCAAGCGGCGCCCACAGATCTGTCGAACGATTCCGGAAATAAAAATCGCGAGGCATCACGCCGATGATCGTGAACGGTACGGAACTGACCTGAACTTTTCGTCCGACGATGTTATCCTCACCGCCGAACCAAATCTGCCAAAGCCGATAGCTGATCAACACGACTGATTTCGATCCGGGCCTGTCTTCACTGCTGGTGAAAAACCGGCCCCGAATAGGCTGGATACCCAGCATTGGAAGAAGGTCCGCAGTCATGTATTCGGCATCAAGTTCCTGGACGTGGTCGCCATCGGCAAATACCGAATGGCCATCCCCGAAAGCAGCCATCCCTTCGAAGACATCGTTTTGCGCTTTCCAGTCAAAGTAGTTGCCAGGAGACACTACATTGTGGTTCCCCAGTCCCTTGCCGCGCAGGTTGTATTCCCAAACCATCGTCAACTGCGATGCATCCTTATACGGAAGCGGTCGCAGGAGAACGTTGTCGGTGACGGTGAAAATGGCTACGCTTGCGCCGACGCCAAGGGCCAAAGATAAAATCGCTGCGATAGCAAAGCCACGGTTGCGTGCCAGACCCCGCGCCCCGTAACGAACGTCCTGCCACATCGTTTCCAGCCAAACAAGCTCAGATCTCATACCTGCACTATTATTGTCGTCCGTCCGAATTGATATAATTCCGCACTATATCCAAGGAGGCAATTCAATGCAAACCTATATCACACTTGTCCGTTTCACGCAGAAAGGTATCGAGAACATCAAGGATGGTCCGTCGCGCCTGGACGCGGCGAAAAAGGCCTTTGAGGCAGCCGGCGGTAAAGTGGTGAACTTTTATCTGACTATGGGACGGTACGATGCCATCGTCGTGGCTCAAATGCCTGGAGACGACGCTATTGCCAAGGTTGCTCTGGCGGGTGGATCGCAGGGATATATTCGTACTGAAACCTTGCGAGCTTTTAGCGAAGACGATTACCGTAAATTTGCTGCTTCTCTGCCCTAACGCATGGCTGAGGCAGCACGGATCAGCTGAAGAGTTCGCCCGCGGAAGGGCCGTAGAGACCAGCGACCGGAATATTGAGCAGGCGCAGATATACACCGAGTTGTGCCCGGTGGTGTACCACGTGATTGAGAAACATGGTGCGGTAGAGGGTCATGCGCGGCCCTGTCATGACGGTCCCTAGCAAATTTATTGTTCGCATAGCATTGTACAATCCGAAGCGTGCCGAACCCCACTGCGGAGAAAGCGCCGCTTGAATTCGAGGTCGCCCGCCAAATTGTCATCGACACGGTCCGCGGTTTCGCCAATGCCCTACCAACAGAACGGGTTTCACTCGATCAGGCTCATGGCCGCGTCCTCGCCGAAGCGCTCCTGGCCGACCGCGATTATCCGCCCTTAAGGCGCTCTTTACGCGACGGCTTTGCGGTGAAATCCGTTGACGTTCCGGGTTTACTAAGAGTTCGGGGAGAAGTGCGCGCCGGTGAACAGGAACAGGCGGCGCTCGAACCAGGCGAAGCCCTGGAAATCATGACCGGCGCTCCTCTGCCGGAAGGATCTGACGCCGTCGTAATGGTCGAACATGTCGTGCGCATCAACAATCCCGGTTCTGCGCCACAAGTCAAAATCGAGCAGCGTGCCGAACCAGGGCAGTTCATCAACCAACGCGGCGCTGAGGCGCAACGCGGCGGCGTTCTGATCCCACACGGCACGCGACTGGACGCGAGCCACATTGCCTCTCTCGCCATGACCGGCCATGCATCTATCAACGTCTTCCGCCGCCCATCGATCGCTGTTCTGGCGACCGGAGACGAAATCGTTGCTGTGAACGAGACCCCGGCCGGCCACCAGATCCGCAATTCGAACGCTTATATGTTGGCGGCGCTCGTTGCTGTCGCGGGCGGGAGCCCCACGATATTGCCGGTTGCTCGCGATACGAAGGAAGCTTTGCGTCCATTACTTCAAGAAGGATTGAAGCACGACATGCTGCTTGTCACGGGCGGCGTCTCAGCGGGCAAGTATGATCTGGTGAAGCCGTGTCTCCGCGAGCTCGGCGCCGAATTTCAGTTCGAGCGGGTGCGCGTCCAGCCGGGCCAGCCAACCGCCTTCGGAATATTCGACAAAAAGCCGGTGTTCGGTCTTCCCGGGAATCCTGGCTCGACGCTGATAACATTTCAGCTCTTCGCGCGCTCGGCTTTGGAGCTTCTGGCTGGGCAGACCCATCCCATCCTCCCGCTCTTATCCGCGCAATTCGAAGCACCGTTCCGGCACAAGCGCGGTCTCACTCGATTCCTTCCCGCGCGTCTGAACGCCGATGGCCAGCATCTGCGCCACATCCCATGGCAAGGTTCGAGCGACGTTCCGGCGCTTGCCAAAGCGAACGCGTTTCTGGTGGCCGATCACGATCGCGAAAGTTGGGAGATCGGCGACTCCATCCGGGTGATGCTCAAGCCATGAGAAAAGGCCTTTCCCACTACAACGCTTCCGGACAGGCGTCCATGGTCGACATTTCTGAAAAGGCGACTACGAAACGCACCGCGACGGCCCGGGCGTTTGTCACGATGCGCCCCGAAGTCATCCAAGCTCTGCCCAATAATGCGAAGGGCGATCCGCTAGAAGTAGCCCGCATTGCGGGCATCACTGCGGCAAAAAAAACTTCCGATCTCATCCCGCTGTGCCATCAATTGCCGTTAACACATGTCAGCCTGGAATTTCGCGTCCAGGGCAAAGGGATTGAGATTACCGCGACCGCCGCAACCGCCGCGCGTACTGGCGTCGAGATGGAAGCTATGATTGCGGTTTCGGTTGCCGCGCTTACCATCTACGACATGACGAAGGCGCTCGACAAGGCTATCGAGATCCGCGAAATTTACCTTCTTGAGAAGACCGGCGGTAAGTCCGGCACATACCGGCGGAAGATTTCTAAATGATCCGCGTGGCTATCCTCACCATCAGTGACTCGGCCGCTAACGGAACTCGAGAAGATGCATCAGGTCCGGCACTTCATGCCCGTTGCCAGGAGCTCGATTGGCCGGTAGTCGCAACAGCAATTGTGCCCGATAACGCGAGAGCAATCGCGCGGGAACTAGAGGATTGGGCCGATACGTTCCTGGCGTCGCTCATCTTGACCACCGGCGGGACAGGTGTTTCAGCGCGCGACATTACGCCGGAAGCAACGCGCGCCATCCTCGAACGCGAGATCCCGGGAATCGCCGAGCTCATGCGCTCGAAGGGATTAGAGCAAACCAAATTCTCGACCTTGTCGCGAGCAGTCGCGGGAACGCGCAAGCGTACTCTGATTGTGAACCTTCCCGGCTCTCCGCAAGGTGCTCTGCACTCGCTTCAGGTCATTGAACATCTTGTGCCTCACGTGGTCGATCTGGTGGAAGGGCGCACAGACCACGCAGCTCATTGAAAATGCGAAACTGAAGAGGGTAATAGAAACTCAGCAGGAGACCGCGACATCTTAGAAACAGATGAGGCATTCAACCTTTGTCGCATTGCTGATACTGGCAGGAACCATTGGGTTCGCCCAGATTCCGCCGAACGGTCAGTTTCCGCCAGCACCTCCGCCGCAGCCGGGCCAACTCGGGCCTGCTCAGAAGAAGTTACCACCCAATCAGTCTGAGCCTCCGCCGCGAAGCATGGAACCAGGCTCATCGACAGACGGCACCAATCCCATTTCGATTCACGTGCGCTATGTACTCGTGCCCACAACCGTCCTTGATCCCGATGGCCACGGCTATGTCAACGGATTGAGCACCAGCGATTTCGAACTTCTAGACAACGATAAGCCGCAGAAGATCAGCGCCGATTTTAGCCAGCAGCCGCTTTCCGTCGTGCTCGTCGTTCAGGCGAATTCGGAAATAGATCCGATGCTTCCCAAGCTCAAGAAAGCTGGCCTGCTGCTGCACGGCTTGGTTACGGGCAGCGGAGGCGACGTCGCTGTGTTGGCCTTCGATCACCGGATGCAGCACCTCCAGGACTTCACGGATGATCCCGGGAAGATCGACGACGCCATGCAGAAGCTCACGGCCGGCTCGCATACGGCGGCTCTTATCGATGCCGTGCTCGATGCGGACCACATGCTGAAACAGCACGACCCACAGAACGTGCGCCGTCGCGTGATTCTTTTGCTCAGCCGTAATGAAGATAAGGGCAGCGAGGGCCACCTCCAGGAAACAGTCCGCGACATGCAATTCGACAACGTAATTGTCTATTGCGTCGATATCTCGAGATTCATAAGCGCTCTCCTGAAGAAGCCCGACTACCCCCGGCCCGAAAAGGGCGGCATTCCACCGGAATCACTGCCCCCTGTCCCGGGAGGCGCGGGTCCACGCAATCAAACCAGCATTATCCAGGAGGAGAACGGAAACGCGTTGAATGCCGTTCCTCCGCTCCTTCGCTCCATTCGCGATCTTTTCAAAAGAACTCCTGCCGAGGCCTTCGCCTACTTCACAGGTGGCCGGGTGTATGGATTTTCTACGGAAAGAGGACTTGAGCAAGCGATTGCCGATATCGGTAAGGACCTGAACAGTCAATATCTGCTGAGTTACAATCCCAACGATAAGAACGAGCCTGGGTTTCACAACATCAAGGTGATCGTTAATCGCCCCGGATTAGTGATACGCACCCGGCCTGGCTACTGGTGGGGCGGCGGACAGCAGTAAATTACGCTGTTCAGTCCGGCCGTTCGAATCGCAGTGCTCCAAAGGTGACGACACTTTGCGGATCGATCTGCCAGTGATGATAGTGGAGCAATTCAGCGCGCAAACCCGGCATCGCTTTTAAGAACGTATACAGCGGAGACGATCCGCACCATTTCAAATCATCGTGCCCATCTTGGACCAGTGACCAATATCTGCGAATGTCCCCCGCGCAGATCTGAGAAATGCGCGCCCGGTCGCGTTGCTCAATCGCCAGCATCTCGCCGAGGTTGGCTGTAGCCCGAAGCTGATCGCCGTAGCGCCGTCCCATGTGGGCCATGTCTATGCCTAGGACCCAGAAGAGGCGCTTCCCTTCCCGCGCGCCTATATTGCCGAGCGCGTCGAAAAAGCGAGCGACTCGCTCCGTGTGCTCCGGCAAACCACCTTCGTAAATGCTCTTCACGAACGGCCCACATAAGATTGGCAGGATCTTTATATTGGGACCATAGAGATGCTGCAGAAACACAATCTGGAACTCGATCGAGTGTTCCACGCAATGGCAGTAATCTTCCATGCGAATGGCATCGGGCGCGGCTTTTTCCAGCTCATTTACTAATCCAGTGTTGGTTTGCGCTTCGCCGAAGGGTGTGGCGAAGAGTTTGCGCGTGAGTCCGAATCGTTCCGGCGCGCCATAATGCGATGTACCCAGAATCACGAAGGTGCGGTCTCTCGCTTCAACGATGGAGGGCAACGATTGATAAGCCGCGCGATATGTCTGCCACCCTCCGTCCGGGCTCGCATGAGGAGCAGCAATGGCAACTGTTGCAGGAGTGCCGACCGGTCCGCCGATCCGCCCCGTCAGCAGCTCTGACAATTCCGGCCGCTCTTTTGGATACGCTGAGCCTGCGAAGATCGCATCCCGAATCGCCTCGGCGCCAAACTCGGTTTCGCGCCGCATTTTCAGCTCGCGATACGTCTGGTTCTCGAGAAAGCCGGCATCGTTGAGAGCGTCGAAAAGATGCCTTTCCAATTCACCAACCTGGATATCGCCCGTGATTCGAACCAGCTCGGATCGCAAATCCAGCGTGGATTGAACTCCATCGAAACACTCAAGCGCTTGCACCAGGACAGGCGGCACAAGCAGCGTCGCATCCGAATAGTGGTACGGATCGCGGATAAACAAGCCCGGTCTCGCGGGATCGGGCGATGGCATGAAATCGAGATTGAAGCGAAGCCTGGGGAGAACGTCAGACACGCCTCATTTTACGAAGTGATGAATTCGCGCATGCGCTGGAGGAACTCAATGGGTACGTGCACGTTGTGCCGCGATCCCGTTCCTAATCGCACGTCCGGCTTTGCTACTCCATGAAAATCGGAGCCTCCGGTTGGAAATAGATCGAGTTCTTCCGCAAGCTGCCGGTAATAAGCTTGCGTCTGCGGCGGATGTTCGGAATGGTAAACCTCCAGACCCAGCAACCCCGCGGGTTTGAGTTGCAGCAGGGTGTCGCGTTCAAGGTCGCGCGCCATCGAGAGCCTTACCGGATGCGCTACGACAGGAATGCCGCCACCGGCTCGTATAATCCCGATTGCCTCTTCGGTGGTTTGGCTCTCGCGCTGCACATAGCTAGGCGCGTGCTCGCCTAGATATCTGCGAAACGCGTCTTCCGAGTCCCGCGCGTAGCCTTTCTCGATGAGGATTCGCGCAAAATGCGGACGGCCCGTCAGACTCTTGCCGCGCGCTTCCACTTCCTGCAGAGTTATATCGACTCCCCGGCTGCGCAACGAATCCACAAGCTTGCGGTTGCGATTGCGGCGGTCCTCACGCTCGCCGTTCAGCCAATCGTCGAACTGGGCGGACGGCTCGCGAGACGGGAAATATGCCAACAAATGAACGTACCGGTGATCCCGATCATTCGCCAAATTGAGTCTCGAATTCAGCTCGATTCCGCGAACCAAGTCCAGCCCGGCTTCGCGAGCGAACGGAACCGCTTCTTCATACCCGGCGAATGTGTCGTGGTCGGTAATCGCAAGCGCCGCCAGTCCAGTTCGTTTTGCCAACGCAACCAACTCCGCAGGCGTCAGCGAGCCGTCGGATTCGTTTGTATGCGAATGAAGGTCGATGAAGCCCGCGCGACGGGGCGATTCAGGAGGCTCGGACACTAGCGGCTTTTCAACTCCGGATAAGTCTCGAATTCGAACGTCTCGCCGCAAGTACGAGCAATCAAGCGGCCAGCACCAAGCGCTTTTTCTTTGGAACGATTCTCGAAGAAAATAGCGCCGTCCGTGCTGTCGCCCGGCTTCAACTTCGTCGGTACAAACGTGATGGCCGAGGCCGCGGCGGCAGCCTTGAAGCCCCGGTTAACAAACTGAGCCATGGCCGCCTCTCTTCGCTGCTCATATCCGTTCGTCGAGCGAAAGTTCGATAAAGCATAAATGCTGTCTTCGTAAAGAAGCTGGAGCTTGATCACGTCATTCCGGCTAGCTTTCTGCAGTAACGATGCAACCACTTCATCGGCGGAAACAGACTGCAAAACGGTCCCGTCCTGGCGCACAAACGTGAAGTCGCTCGGTTTCACAGTCCACGAAACCAGCGATCCGTTCGTGACCGTTACCTGAACAATATTGTAGTTACTTATATGCGGCGGCAAAGTGGCAAACATGACGGTAATTCCGTCTTTCGTCAGCGCCTCGTACTCCATGCCTTTCGATTCAAATTCGATGGGACGCTGAGGTTGGGCCGACTGATTTTGAGGCAACTGGTTCTGCGCCGGGGCCGCTTGCCCTGGAATCGATTGGCAATTGGCAACGGCCGCCAAAAGCATTATGAAAAGCGAAATACGGTGCGCGAATGCAGCATTACCCAGCGCACATAAACAAGGCATCGAAAGACCCATCTACATAATAGACGTTAAATGCGGATTCCCCATCTTCGCCGCAGACTTCAAGCCTGCTTCGATGCCAATTTTGGAGTCAAATACCAGCGCAGGATGCCTTTAGGCTGCGCCGGAAAAGCGTCGAAATCCACTCGCAGAATAGCCCCTTTCTTGAAGTTGACGTGGACGTCCTCCGATCCAAGCAGATAGGCGGCCAGATTATCGAAAAGTGGATTGTGCCCGACCAGCATGAGCGACGCTTCATCGCGATGTGTGCGGATCTCGTCCCACACTTCCTCGACAGAAGAACTCGGACTTAACGCTTTTGTCCGAAGGATTTCATTTTTATATTGCAGGACATCTTGCGCGATTTCCGCCGTCTCGATGGCGCGCTTAAGTGGGCTGGTCAAGATGAGAGTCGGTTTCACCCCCGCCTTGGACGCGGCTTGGAGAACAGATCTCAGCTTCCGCCGCCCGTCAGCCGTCAGCGCCCGATCGGCATCGCTTGAACCGGGGCGTTGATCTTCTGCAACTCCGTGCCTGAGCAAATAGACCTGCATAGCGGACCCTTTGTCTTTCATCCTGTCATACTGGTGCGTTCATGCTCGCCCGCGAGGAGACGCAAGACCGCATTTTGCTTGCGGTCGCGGTCGCCGCGGCAGGCCTGATTCATGTATCCATTGCCGCCAGCCAAACGCTATTAGGTGTCGGCATTCTGCTGCTGCTCATCTTTCGTCAGAAGCTCGAGTTCCCGCGTATCTGGATCCCGCTGGTGCTGTTCTTTTTGTGGACAGCGCTCGCGGATGTAGTCTCGCCCGATCCGTGGGGCGGCCGCGCACAGATCCGAAAGTTTTTTGTTTTTCTTTTTATTCCGCTGATTTACGGCGTGTTCGTGCGGCAATTCGAAAAAGTCTTTTACGTAATGGTCGCGTGGGCGGCCGCCGCGACGGCTTCGGGAATTTGGGGCCTCATCCAATTCGTCGCGATGTACCAGCACGAGAAGTTCGCACCGGAAGGATTTTACGTCGCTTATCTCCGCAGACGCATCACCGGTTTTGAGAGCCACTGGATGACTTTCGGCGCATTGCAATTAAGCGTCCTCTCATTGCTGCTAGCTCAGTGGTTCTTCTCAAACCGCAAAATGCCTGCTTGGGCGTATGGCAGCGTCGTGATTCTCTCGGCGGCTATTCTGCTCGGCCAGACACGCAGCATTTGGCTGGCGGCCATTCCTTCCGTGCTCTATCTGGTATGGTTCTGGCGGCCGAAGATGATACTTGCCGTCCCGGTGATTGCGGTGATCGCGTTCCTGATTGCTCCTTCCATAACTCGCCAGCGCCTCATATCTTTGATTCGCCCACAGGAAGATGTCGACTCCAATCGCCATCGCCTCGTCACGTTCTTCACTGGCTTAGAGATGATCAAACGGCATCCGTGGTTCGGCCTGGGACCCGAAGAGATCGGCCGCAACTTCGATGCGTACGTTCCCGCGGATATCAAGCGGCCGCTTCCAGCCGGCTATTACGGCCACCTACACAACATCTACGTGCAATATGCCGCGGAACGCGGGGTTCCGGGACTGCTGCTGATCATGTGGTTCATCGGCCTGACGGTTTGGGATTGTTGGCGCGCCATTTTGCGCGGAGGACGCACCCGCTCTCAACAACTGTTCATCCTTCACGGAACGATAGCGGTGACAATCGGTGTGCTCGTCGGCGGACTCTTCGAATACAATCTCGGCGACAGCGAAGTACTCATGATGTTTGTGAGCATGGTGGCGCTTGGCTATGCGGCGATCGATAACGTGACAGTCAAGACTACGCCGGCTATCTAACCTTCAACGTCTTGTAGAAACACAAAATAGAGCCGACCTTCGCATTCTACCGTTGCCGTGCCATGCATAAAACCATCACCGCAGGGCTGCAATTCGGCGCCCTTTGCAAGCGGTGACACGCGTCCGTAATGTTGTTTTCCATCTTCGGCATCCTGGATCTGAATCGCCGTGATGTTTTTCAGTAGCGTGATATGTCCTGGGATCGCCATTTTGGCTCTTCTCTCGCGCCTTCGATAATGTCATCTATCTGTGAAAGAGTCCGTGCCTTTTATCACAAAGGAGGGCAGGGTCGTTCCCTAGTATTTATTACGTTAAAACTCCAGCAACGGCCCACGAGGATGATCGGTAAAATAAAAGGGACTCTGGATCGTTTCGGGAGGTTTTTTAATGAAGCTTGATCCGCAGACGACGGTAGGCAGTTTGCTCAGAGCCATTCCAAGTTCTGCTCTTGTTTTTGAAAGATTAGGCATTACCGTCGGCCAAAGTGAAGGAGAAAACTTACAGGAGGTGTGTACGCGTCACGGAATCAGCTTAGAAGAATTCCTGCGAGCTATGGACGAGATTGACTGGAACGAAGAAGGCTCGTCGAGACGGCTGAGCGCGAGCTATTGACGTTCACTTCACACGATTTCAGACGATAGGTCGGATGCAAGTTTGACGTCAGAGTGGTGGCGCGCGCCAGCAGCCGCGCTCAGCGCTCGCATACTCTGAATTGTGATAAGCCTTCGCCCCTGTAAGCGAATCAGCCCTGATTTCTGAAGTTGAGCGAACGCACGGGAGACAACCTCCCGCACGGAGCCAATTCGGTTCGCAATTTCGGTCCGCGTCAATGTCAGTTCAACCAGACAACCCTCCCCGACAGAGACGCCTCTCTCTTCAGCGACGGTAAAAAGGTGTTCAGCAACTCGTTGCTCCACGTTCCGCAATGCTAGCGTCTCGATGAGTTCCGCGTAGTGCCGGACCATATGTCCCAGGACTCTTGCGAGGTTCCACAGCAATTCCGTATGCTCCCGGCACAACCGGTGCATCTGGTGTTTTTCAATCGCGAGAACCTCCGAAGAAATATCGGCAATGATGGTGCTGTAGAATTTCCCTCCATTGAAGACCGGGACTGCTGCGAGGACCGCGCCCGAACGTTCCGTCGAAAGTACTTGCTCCCGGCCTTGAGCGCTCTGCCGAATCGAGCGAAGCTCGCCGCTAGCTACCACATACACCGCTGAAGCTTCGTCGTACTCGGAATAGAGCACTTGATCTCGCTCGACCTGCCGCGTCGTTACCAGTCCTGCAATCTTCGCGAGGAGCGCATCGCTGAGCGTACCGAATAAGTCGGTCTTCCGTAAGATCGCAACTTTATCGATCGCACTCGATTTTTTCTTTACAGCCGATCGCGTTTCAGCCATGAGAGGTCTTAAATAGCACCATGAGCGCCATCGTACATAGGGAGATGGTACCGCTCATGCACCTAAAGTACATCGACCTTACCCGGTGCGCGATAAAAGATAGCTACCGCTGCCCAATGGTCTTTCCCAGGTACTGACAAAAGTCCCTGGTCGATGTTGTGACAAAAGACACTGACGCGGCGCCTGATCGCGATCACTCTTGAATTGAGAGTAATCGAATGTACGCAGATTCCGCGCTGCAACGCGCCAAGGAGGATACAGGAATATGTGTGATTATTCGCTCTATACGATTCAGAACCGTCTCGCAGAAGAAGGAGAAGAACTCGTCCTTCATAAGTTCGAGACCGGCACATTAGGCTTTGCCTCCGCGTCCGATCTCGAGAAATCGAAAGCCTCAATGGGCAACGCGGCTGGCTTTTGGGCCACTATCAAGGATTTGCTGTTGCTCGGGCAGAGATCGCGGTTCCCAGCGGTGTGCGTCCCTCCTGGGGCGCGATTATTGCTGAGCGATGTTCCACGAAGCGTGCGGAGATCTCTCCGTGTGGGGCCTTCGGAAGTAGCTGTTTTCACCGAGCTCTCTGACCGAAGTTATTCGTATCGCGATGCACTCCTGCTTCCAGATTGCACACGGGTACTTCTACAGGATTTGCCGCCAGGGCTCCACGCATTAGTTCTATCTCTGTCGCCGGACACACCGGCAGAACCGGCAAAGCACCAACTGCATGCTGCCTAGCTTTTGACAGCGGCAGTTTACTGAATGACCTAACAAAAAAAGGTTGAACTTACATGACACCCAATGAACACATCACTAACCATCCGGCAACAGTAAGCCCTGGGAGCTTGAATGGTGCTAAGGGGGCGAGCACTATATGTCTGCTCGCTGGCATATGGCTCTTTGTTTCTCCTTGGGTTTACGGCGCACACACGAACGCCAATGCCTGGAACTGCTGGATCGTGGGCGGTTTTATGGTCCTCTTCGGGATCATCCGCATTGCGCGCCCCGCGTACTCGACGGTGCTGAGCTGGTGCAACATGATCCTCGGCATTTGGACCTTCTTTTCGCCATGGATCTACGGATATGCCGGCACCAACACGGGGCGTTTCATTAACAGTCTGTGTGTGGGCCTCATTGTCGTCGTGTTCTCGATAATTTCCGCCCGGATCAGCGGATCGCGCAACGCCCCACGTCCCGTGTACAGAAAAGAGAACCAATATGGCTGAAACAAAGCGCTCACCTATTCGACAATCAATTACTCAAGAAACAGAACCAGAAATAGTGAATCGAACGATCGAGCCGGAAGATTCTGGCGCTCAAGAGAATTCAATCGATGAATCGCACGTAGAATCCGACAGGCCAACGCACGATGAAATCGCTGTTCGCGCCTATCGACGCTGGCGAGAACGCGGTGGTGCTCACGGAGCCGACGAAGAAGATTGGTACCAGGCGGAGCAAGAGCTGCGAGCAGAAAGAAAAGGCACGCGCCAGGGAGTTCGATCAGTGGCCGCATCTGCTTAGCCGGCCGTCAAATCACGCCGCTGGCTTGTCCGCAACTGCCAGCAACGTCTCGAAATGCGGAGCTTCGCTTTCACGATGGACGACGGCCGTGTGCAGGTTGCGAAAGCCGGCCTTTTTTAAGAAACGTTGCAGCTCGAATTCCGTAAAACCCAGCCAGATATCGGCATACATCTCCCTCGCCTCTTCAAAGTGATGACGAACCAAATCGAGAACTGCGATTCGGCCGCCGGGCTTTAAAATACGCCAAGCTTCGCTGACGGCTCGCTCGGGGTGCTGCGCGTGGTGTAAGGATTGGCTGAAGAACGCCAAATCTACTTCGCCATCGTCGATGGGAACGGCTTCCATATCACCGTATCGATACTCGAGTTTCTTGACGCCATGCTTACGGGCTAGCTTCTTGCCGAATTCCACCATTTTGCCGGAGTTATCAACGGCGATTACTCGTTTGGCCCGTTGCGCCAGAAGTTGCGAGAAGGTTCCCTCCCCTGCCCCAAGATCCGCTATCACCATCGGCGGCATCAAGCTTAATAGCGCCTCCGCCAGTCCTTTCCAAGAGCGGCCCGGAAGGTGTTCTCGTCCAAATCTGCCCGCAAGCCCATCGAAGTAGCTGCGCATCTTGTCGTGGCGTTTGCTTAGCACCAGTTTGAGAGCCTCGCTATCCTCTTCAGCTTCCGGAATCTCCGAGGCGGCTTTGCCCAACAGTTCCAGAAAATGCGCAAAAAGGCGAGCTTCGCTTCCGCGGCGTGTTTTCAAGCAATAGAAAATGTTCTTGCCGGTGCGGCGGTCTTCCACAAGTCCAGCTTGCTTGAGTTGCGACAGGTGCGTAGAAATTTGGCTCTGTCCCTTCGTCAGGATCTGCTGTATCTCCGCGACCGACAATTCCTCGCGCTGAAGCAGCAGCAGGAGGCGAACCCGAGTGGGATCGCCGAGCAAACGCAGGGACTTCAATAAGGACATTCCTATCCATCAACATATCAAGATCTTTCGATATATAATGGCGAAGAGGATATTCATGGGTTCTGCCACTCTCAATCCAACTGTTACTGACTACAAGGTCGCCGACCTGACGCTCGCCGATTGGGGGCGTAAGGAAATTCGTATCGCCGAGTACGAGATGCCCGGTTTGATGGCCATCCGCGAGAAATACGCGCCGGAGAAGCCGCTCGCGAATGTGCGAGTGACCGGGTCGCTGCACATGACCATTCAAACGGCGGTCCTGATCGAGACCCTGGGCGAGTTGGGAGCGGATGTTCGCTGGGCGAGCTGCAACATTTTCTCCACGCAAGATCACGCTGCTGCTGCCATTGCTGCCGCTGGCGTTCCGGTCTTCGCATGGAAGGGCGAAAGTCTCGAAGAATACTGGTGGTGTACTTACCAGGCGCTCAGCCATCCGGACGGAAAAGGTCCGCAACTGGTCGTTGACGACGGCGGCGATGTTACGCTGCTGATCCACAAAGGTTATGAGCTCGAGGAAGGCGGCGATTGGGTGAACACGCCCTCTTCAAGCCACGAAGAGAAGGTCATCAAAGACCTGCTGAAGAAGATCCACAAAGAAGATCCCCGGCACTGGCACAACGTGGCGAAAGACTGGCGTGGAGTTTCGGAAGAGACCACGACTGGCGTTCACCGGTTGTACAAAATGCAGGAACTTGGCAAGCTGCTGGTCCCTGCGATCAACGTGAACGATTCGGTTACGAAGTCGAAATTCGACAATCTCTACGGCTGCCGCGAGTCGCTGGCGGATGGGATTAAGCGTGCCACCGATGTGATGGTGGCCGGTAAAGTCGCGGTCATCTGCGGCTACGGCGACGTGGGTAAAGGTTCGAGCC
Source organism: uncultured Acidobacteriaceae bacterium (assembly GCA_963819405.1). Lineage (GTDB taxonomy): Bacteria > Acidobacteriota > Terriglobia > Bryobacterales > Bryobacteraceae > Bog-105. The sequence goes on from CAWFWH010000013.1 coordinate 108,239, forward strand.
ATTCATTGCGCGGCATGGGCGCTCGCGTGATCGTGACAGAAATCGATCCGATTAACGCGTTGCAAGCCGCCATGGAAGGCTTCGAAGTAACAACTATCGAAGAGACTCTTGGCCGCGGCGACATCTACGTGACCTGCACCGGCAATCTCGACATCATCACTTTAGAGCACATGCGGTACATGAAGGACCAGGCGATTGTTTGCAACATCGGCCACTTCGATAATGAAATCCAGGTGGACCGGCTGAATACCGAAGCGGGCGTGAAGCGGACCAACATCAAGCCGCAAGTGGACATGTACACGTTCCCGGATGGTCACAGCATTTTCATGCTTGCCGAAGGACGCCTGGTAAATCTCGGCTGCGCGACTGGCCACCCGAGCTTTGTCATGAGCAATAGCTTCTCAAACCAGACGCTGGCGCAGATCGATCTTTGGAAGAATCGCGACACCTACAAGATTGGCGTGTACACATTACCGAAGAAACTTGATGAAGAAGTCGCCCGGTTGCATCTGGAGAAGATCGGCGTGAAGCTGACTACGCTGACTCCTAAGCAGGCCGAGTATCTCGGTGTGGCAATCGAAGGACCATACAAGGCCGATCACTATCGCTATTAGCGATTTGAGATTTCTCTCATCTGAGATACACTACACTGCGAGGTTCCTCAGATGAGATTCTTTCTCGCATTCGTGTTGCTTTGTGCTTTTATTCCAGTCTTAGCTCCGGCGCGTGACAGCTCTACGCATCCAAAACCCCACAAGGTGAAGCGCCACCGGGGCCAGAAGCACAAAGCGGACTGATCGCGGAGCATAGAGCGCGCAGTTCCTGCACCTGTTCTGTCATATACTAGGCCCTTTATATGTTCAGAACGCTCGTGCTATTCGTGTGCCTATCCGCACTCCCGTTATTAGCCGCTGATCCGCAGCGTGAGGCGGCGCTCAAGGCCGATGTCGCCGGCCAAATCGAGGGCATGAAGAAGCAGGCGCAGGTCATGAACGACATGGTCTTCAGCTTCGGCGAACTCGGTTTTCAGGAGTTCGAAACCTCGAAATACCTGACCGGCATTCTCGAGAAGGAAGGCTTCAAGGTCGAGCGAAATCTCGCCGGCATACCGACTGCATGGATGGCGACCTGGGGTGAAGGCAAGCCCGTGATCGCGCTCGGCTCGGACATCGATTGCATTCCGCAAGCTTCGCAAAAGCCGGGTGTCGCCTATCACGATCCCATCGTCGCTGGTGCTCCTGGACATGGCGAAGGTCACAATTCAGGCGAGCCTCTGAACATCATTGCCGCCACCGCGGTGAAGAAGCTGATGGAACGCGAGCACCTGAAGGGCACCATCAAAGTCTGGCCCGGCGTTGCGGAGGAGCTTCTCGGCTCGAAGGCCTATTACATACGCGCCGGGGTGTTCAAAGATGTGGACATCGTGCTGTTCGCGCACGTGGCGGAGAATCTGGGTGTCTCGTGGGGCGATGGCGGACAGAGCGGTCTCATCTCGGTCGAATATCAATTTGTGGGCGAGAGTGCCCACGCCGCTGCTGCGCCATGGCGAGGCAGGAGCGCGCTTGATGCCGTCGAATTGATGGACGCGGGCTGGAACTTCCGCCGCGAACATCTCCGTTTGCAACAGCGGTCGCATTACGTAATCACGAATGGCGGCGATCAGCCGAATGTCGTTCCGCCCAACGCATCCGTCTGGTATTACTTCCGCGAAATGGACTACCCGCACATCAAGCAACTCTGGTCGATCGGCGACAAGATGGCGCAGGGCGCCACGTTGATGACGGACACCACATACACGGAGCGCGTGCTCGGTGCGGCCTGGCCGCCTTACTTCAACAAGAGCATCGCGGAAACGATGTACGAGAACATCAAGAAAGTCGGCCTCCCGGAATGGAGCGACGCCGACCAGACTCTGGCGAAAGCCCTGCAGAAGGAACTGGGGCAGCCGGAGAGAGGACTGGCGACCAAGCTCGGCGAGCTCAGAGGTCCCGTACCGGAAGACCGCAGAATGGGCGGCGGATCCGACGACATCGGCGATATTTCATGGAACGTACCGACGGTGACCCTGCGTTATCCCTCCAATATTCCGGGCCTTCCGGGGCACAATTGGGCGAACGGAATCTCGATGGCTACTCCGATTGCGCACAAAGGTATCATCGCCGGGGCGAAGGTGCAGGCCATGACCATGATCGATCTGCTCCTCCACCCTGAAATTATTCAGAAGGCGTGGGACTTTTACCGCACTGTACAAACGAAAGATGTCAAGTACACGCCCTTGCTCCGCCCTCAGGATCAGCCGGCGACCTGGCTGAATCAGAAAATCATGGAGCAGTATCGTCCGGAGATGAAGAAGTATTACTACGATCCGGATAAGTATTCGACGTATCTGGAACAGCTCGGCATTAAATACCCGACCGTGCGAACGAATCAGTGATTCGTCGCCAACTCCTCGACTAGGATTTCGGATAACGACGAGATCAAAAGATCGCCTGGATTGTCGGGCGTATAGTTTATCTCCGGAATGCCTTCGACGGTGATGGCCATGGCAATCGCCCCGTGCTTTGAATAGACGATGCCGGCATCGCTTCTCAAATGATCGAGCGATCCGGATTTACTTGCAATCGTCACGTCTTTCATGTCGCGACCGATGCACTCATGATCGCGTTGCCGCTTCAGGACGGCAATCATTTCTTCCGAAGCTGACTTGCTGACGAGTTCACCGCGGTAGAGCTTTTCTAAAATAGCGACCATTTCGCGTGGACTGGTGCGGCCGATCCCCCATTTCTTATTTTCAGGTTTCGCGCCTTCCTCGGTGATGCCGCTCGGATACGGTTTCAAGTTCTTGCCGTCACCTAGAATCTTGCGCATGACCCGAGTTTGCTGCAGGTGGAGCTGAGCCATGCGCGCGTTCACCGCGTTCCCACTGATTCTATTCAGGATAAGATTCGTGGCTGTGTTGTCACTGACGACGATCATCAAGTCCATCAGGTCGCGAATCGGAAGCTGATCGCCATCCGACAAGTCCTGGACCACGCCGGTTCCGGAGACCTTCTCATCGTTTGTGACCTTGAGCGGCTCAGTCCATTTCAGCTTTCCTTCGGCTACTTCGGCGAAGCACTCGACCATAATTGCCAGTTTGATAGTGCTGGCGGTTCGTACGGGCTCTTCAGCCGCGATTCCATAATTGGCGCCCGTGTCCAGATTCGTCGCGTAGAGAGTCACTTTCCCGGGAAAGCCCTGGATCTTCGCTTTCACGCGCTGATCATTGTTTGGGCGAGCATCGCCTGAGCAAACAGCAGGGCGACCGAGCCGACCAGAACACCGATAATTTTCAAGACCATTCGCTTATGTTCTCATCGTCGGCTCAAGCACGGATGCCCAGCCCAGGTGAATCGCAGCGGCCAATCCGCGCATTCTCTAACGCCGATGCGCGGTGTCGCTTCGATTTTGAACGATGGTTTCGCGCGCCATCTTCGAATCGTCAACTCGCCTTTATCGAGCCGCTGGCCGTACTGCTCGCGCGTGATGGCGAGAGCCTGGGTCAGCTTTCCCGGCCCATTTGCCAAACCGGTGGCCGGACCCACCCATTTCCGCCTTGCGTACATCTGTTCCAATCCGCACAGCGGCTCGAGCGCGCGGATGAGCACGCAACCCGGTTCTCCTTCACGATCAGCGACGACGTTAAGGCATTCATGCATTCCATAAATGAAATAGACATAGGCGCGACCGGCTGGGCCGAACAGGACTTTCGTCCGTTCGGTTTTGCCCCTTGAAGCATGCGCCGCCAGATCGTCGAGCCCGAGGTAGGCTTCGGTCTCGACAATCATCCCGGCAGTCTTGCCGTGCACCAGAACGCAACTCAGCAAATCGCGCGCGAGCTCGATTGCGGGGCGCTCGAACCATTTCAAATCCACAGCTTCGGTTTGCGGGATTGTCATGCGCGCTCAAAGTACGCTAGAACATTAACACGGGCACTTTTCATGCGACTATTTACCGCCATCGATCTGCCCACGGACGTTTTGCTGCGGTTGGAGCGCCTGATGAGCGCGCTTCGGCCGGAAGCATTGATCAACTGGAGCCCGCTCGATAATCTCCACATCACGACGAAGTTCATTGGGCAATGGCCGGAGTCGCGCTTGGGCGAAGTGGAAGAAGCGCTTTCGTCGCTACTCCCGCGCTCGCCATTCGACGTGGAAGTAAAGGACCTGGGGTGGTTTCCGAATGAACGGTCGCCTCGCGTTCTCTGGGCCGGAGTGCATGGTGGAGAGCCTCTGAATCAATTGGCGCAGCAGACCGAAGGGCGACTGGAAAGTCTCGGGATAAAGAAAGAGGATCGGCCCTTTGCGCCTCACCTGACGCTTGGGCGTATAAAGAATCCCGTTCCGATGCGCCGTTTGCGCCAGAAAGTTCAGGAACTGCAACCCGCCGCGCTTGGTAAGTTTGCGGTTGCCCACTTCGCGCTGTTTCGCAGCGATCCAGGCTCGAACGCGAGTATTTACCGCAAACTGCGCGAGTACAGATTCGAGAACGCGCTCGCGGCCTCGTAACATTGGAACGCAGACGACAAAAGACGCTCGTCTGCGCTACCTTTGAAGTTTTGACGATCTCGACCGTTCTCGCTTATCTCATTGGCGGACTTCCCTTCGGATATTGGTTCGTGCGCTTGTCCCAGGGGAAGGACATTCGCACCATGGGCAGCGGGAATATCGGCGCGACGAATGTTCACCGAAGCATCGGCTGGAAAGCTGGAATTGTCGTTCTGCTTCTGGATATTTTGAAGGGTTTTGTCGCGGTGTGGCTCGCGGTAGTTCTCAATCACGGGTACGTGCTTGCGCTGGCGCTCAGTGCAATTGCCGTCATGCTCGGCCACTGTTATCCAATCTTGCTGCGTTTCAAGGGCGGGAAAGCAGTGGCATGTTTCATCGGCGCTTTCCTTTACATAGCTCCGCTGGCGATTGCGGTCTACTGCAGTGGTGTTCATCGCGGTGGTCGCGCTTAGCAGGTACATTTCGCTCGCGTCTATCCTCTGCGCGTGCGTGTTTCCGCTGGTTGTGTGGTTGATCGATCATACGTCACCCGTCGAATCCGGTTCTTGTCGCCTCTATCGCCGGGGCGCTGTTGATTATTTACCGGCATAGGGGCAATATTTCGCGCCTTAAGAATGGGAAGGAGCCGGCCTTTTCCCTTCGAGGTCGAACGGTTTGAGCGCGCTGGCCATCCTGGGCGCGGGCAGTTGGGGAACGGCGCTGGCTATCGCACTTGCGCCGCGTTTCCAATGTATCCGGTTGTGGGCGCGGGACCGGGAGCGAGCCAAGCAGATGGCAGATCTGCGCGAAAATCGGCGCTACTTGCCGGGTTTCCGTTTTCCGGATCAGGTGCGCGTCTCGTCCGATATCAGGTCGACTGTCGAAGACGCGGATATCCTGCTCTGCGTTGTTCCATCGCGCTATTTGCGAGGCGTTCTCGAGGCAGCCGGCCCTTACATTCCCACGCAGACGCGGATTGTGAGCGCCACGAAGGGTATTGAAGAAGGCACGCTCTGCCGGATGTCGCAGGTGATGATGGAAACGCTCTCCTGCCTCGTTCCGGCCTGCCGTTGCGGTTCTCTCGGGACCTACCTTCGCGAAGGAAATTGCTGCCGGGGAGCCAGCGGCTGTCGTGATCGCATCGGAAATGGACGGATTGGCTGAAGAGATGCAGCAGGCCTTCTGCATGCCCACCTTGCGCCTGTATGCGAGCAACGACGTCATTGGAGTTGAACTTGGCGCGGCGCTCAAGAACGTGATTGCGATTGGCGCGGGGATCTGTCGCGGGCTGGGCCTCGGCAGCAACACTCTTGCGGCGCTGATCACGCGTGGGCTGGCCGAGATCTCGCGCCTGGCGATCACTATGGGTGGGGCTCCGCGCACTTTGAGCGGCCTCGCGGGCTTGGGGGACCTGGTCCTCACGGCGACCGGCGACCTCTCGCGCAACCGGTTTGTGGGCGTGCAGCTCGGTGAAGGACGAAAGCTTAGCGAAATCATGGCGGGGATGACCATGATTGCCGAGGGAGTGGGAACGTGCCGCGCCGCTCACCAGTTAGGCCTCCGCAATGCCGTCGATCTGCCGATTATCAACAAGATGTATGAAGTCCTCTACGAGTCCAAAGATCCCAGGCAAGCCATTCGCGAGCTTATGGACCGGCCGCTGACCAGTGAATAGCCAAATCATGTAAACCTTCTGAAAATCCAGGCGTTTGTGTTAGTGGGAATCGGGGAATGGCCACACAGCCGCGCATGACGCCGCACGCCATGGAGCTGGACGTTCAACTGATGTGCCAGGTGCGAGACGGGGATTCGCATTCCTACAGCCTGCTTGTGGAGCGCCACCGTCAACCCGTAATCCACTTCGTATATCGCATGATCCAGAACCAGGCGGTTGCGGAGGAACTGGCTCAGGAAGTCTTTCTGCGCGTGTACCGATCGCGCGAGAGCTACGAGCCGACCGCCAAATTTACGACCTGGCTGTTCCGGATCGCGAGTCATCTGGCGCTCAATTTCTTGCGCGATGGCCGGTACGAGCAGAACCGCGAGAGCCTGGACGCTGAAGCCGGCGAAGGCCTTTATCGCCAATTTCCCGACCGGCATCCCGACCATCGAGCAGACGCTCCTCGCCGGAGTGAAGGCGCAGCAGATCCGAAACGAAATCGAACATCTGCCGGCGAACCAGCGAACAGCGGTAATCATGCACAAGTACCACGAGTTGGGTTACGCGGAAATTGCCTGCATCCTGCAATGTTCCGAGTCGGCGGTCAAGAGCCTGCTGTTTCGAGCGTATGAGCGGCTTCGGTCACGGCTGGCGCATTTCAGCGTTTAGCCGCTCGGCCGGTATTAGCCGCCGATGAACGCCGATGAACGCGGATGTCCCAGAAGATCAAACGTGAGCGAGATGGCGTGGGGAGTTAGGCAGCTTTTGTGTAGGATTTGGCGTGCTCCCGCTCCTGTTTCAGAGTGACATTCGCGATGTTGGCGGCGCGCACGCCTTCCAGATACAGCTCGACATCCTCAATTGAATAATCGAAGCCAATCGCGACCGGATCGAAGGGCTTCTTGTCGTGCTTGGCGGCCATGTAGAGCTTGCCGAGTGTCTCGAGATCCTGCTTTTCTCGCTGGTGCCGTTCCTGTTGCATCTGGCGCAGCTCGGCGTTACTTTTTTCGCGCTGGCGCCACAGCCGCGCTTCCTGAATCTGCAGGTTGCGGAGTTGTTTCTCGTAGGTGATGAAGGTATGGAGCTCGATGAGCATGGGGCGCTGCGCGGCCGGGTATTCATCGAAGAGATTGGCGAACTCGACGCGGCCTTTGGCGAAGATCGCCATTTGGAGAGCGGGGATGCGGTCGCGGCGCCATTCGATATCGGCGAGCGATTGTACGAGACCGATCTCGCGGCGGTTCATGGGCCGAAGCTCTTTCTCGAAATCGCGGAGATGCTGTTCGTAAAGGGCGACATCGTCGGAGGGGAGGAGAACGGTGCGGCCGGTCAGCGCGGTGGTGACGGCGTTCAGAGAGGATTTCGCTTTCCCCTCTGGAGTTTTCGGGCCGCAGGAGAGTTGAGAGTTGGCGCGGTTCGCGGTGAGTTGAGCTTCGCTCGGGATTCGCGGCTCGTGTTCCGGCATGGGGATTTCGAATGGCCGCTCCCTGACGGTCACGGTTCCGATGAGTGAGTCGTCTGCTTCAATGTGCTCGATCGCTTGCTCGACGGCAGTGTCGATGATTGTGGATGAATTCGCGGTGAGCGAATTCGCGGCTTTACGCGCTTGTTTTCTTGCCTTGCGCTCTTGTGCGCGGCGGACTTGCCGGGTGGTCATATTGGTCTCCAGAAAAGGATTCGGCTCGCGAGAGGGAAAGCCTAGCGCGAGCCTGTCAGAAAGTAGCATGCGCTTAGGAGAGGCATGAAGGTGGAAGTTGAAAAAATGGAGGTAAGCTGCTGATAAGGAACACGAAAGCTTTTTTGGAAGGGCCGTGAATGGGCGGCGAGTGGAGCCTGATATTCGCGGAGTTCAGGGCTTTCTGTGCTGCCGATCTGCGATGAACGATAAGGGTTGGTCGCGAAAATGGGAACGGTTGTGGAAGAGCGGTGTCGGGGTTTTAGGCAGAACGCGATCGCTCTCTGCCCCGTTTTTTGTCGGCGCGTTACGCCACGAGCAGGTGTCCACAGTGGGTCGTGTGATTGGGCGCTCGCTGCGCATTGAAGAGATCTCGCCAGAGCAAGCGCGGAATGAGTTGTTCAATTTCTGGCCCACGCCTATTGTGGACATGCTGCTCCAGGCCTGGGCTGCCGCAATCGGTCAATCTGCGTTCGTTACGACCAAAGTCGCAGAGATCACAGGTGCACCGGCAGGGACCTTCCTCGACTGGGCCACTGACCACGCGGCACAGTTTCGAGCGTGATCTCGGTTTTGAGTTTTGAGGCTTTTGCAGTGAAAATACTTTGGTTAGCGTTCCGCGTCCTCTGGCCTATCAATTCGCGTTCCGATATCCGGGCCCGCGTAGCGCCACACCGGGTTTGGCACCCGTCACCTTGCCTGCCTTGACCACGCTGACCCCATTCACAAATATGTACTCAATGCCGGTTGAAGGCTGGTTCGGGTTCTCGTAAGTCGAGCGATCGATAACCGTATCCGGGTTGAATACTGCGATGTCAGCAAAGAAGCCCTCCTGCAAAATACCGCGATCTCGAACGCCCAGTCGACGCGTCGCTGCCGACGTCATCTTGCGGATAGCATCTTCCAGTGGTAAGACGTGCTCCTCGCGCACATACAGCCCAAGTATGCCGGGAAAGGTTCCATAGGTGCGCGGGTGGGTCAATGCGCCCTTCATTTGCTCGGGATCAACGCCAGTCGCGTCCATGCCGAACTTGATCCACGGCTGGCGGAGTTGGAGTTTAACGTTGTCCTCGCTCATCAGGAAATAAATCGTCCCTACCCTGGTGTGCTCGCTCAGAATCAGATTCATGGCGGCATCGCGCCAGTCCTAACCCATGCATCGCGGCAATCTCGTTCAATCGTTTTCCGGAGCGCCGGCCGTTCAGCTCCGCCGTTTGGACGCATAAGTCACTCGTGAAGCCGAGGATGAAAAGCGATCAGCGAGAGTCCGTGCAGCGGTCGGAAGTGCTTGACGTTGGCTGTGCATAGGGCCTCGCCGATCTCCATGGCCGTGGCGGCGATCAGCGCGTCCGCCACCTGGATTCCGTGTGCCAGAGCATGTTGTTCAACCAGCGCGGCAGCATTTGCGCCAATCGACTCGGAAAGCGGCAGGATTCGGAACTGGAGCGCCAGGAGCGACTGCCGAATTCGGCGAGCTTCGAGCTTGGAGCGTGCACCCTGAAGCAGTTCCATCAACGAGATGATTGAGATTGCGCGATTTGCGGTGGCATCAATGACCCGGGCAGCAGATGAATCCCCACGCGCCGCCCAAATCAAAACGTCAGTGTCAAAGATCATTTCCGCTGTTTGCGGCCCGATCTCCTCTGCGTTGTCGACTCAATTGACAATGGCCTGTTCTGGCGCAGCTTTCGCACGTATGAAGCCGGATCGGCTATGTCCCCGCGATCACTCCATAAACCGAACAAAGGCTGATTCACAGTCTTGGCGCCTCTCTGGTTTTTGCCTGGAGGTGACGAAATGGGCGTCAGCGTAGCTCTTTCTTTTCCTCGGTGGAGCACGATCACGGTCTCGCCACGATCGAGGGCGCCTAGGACATCTTTCATGTGATATCGCAGATCTACAATAGTTGCCCTCATAGAATGTCTACATACCAAGTATACATTTGCAAGCTCGTCCGCGGAGCGGAGAACGCTGAGCGTGAGCTGACGCTCTCGTATCTCCCACTTTCGACTTTTGCGAGCACAAAACGTTCCAGGTCGCCGGTCAGGGTTAAATTTTTCCGCGTACCTGGCCCTATCAATTTGCGTTCCGATACCCCGGCCCGCGTAGCGCCACACCGGGTTTAGCGCCCGTCACCTTGCCGGCCTTCAGCACGCTGACCCCATTCACAAATACGTACTCAATGCCGGTTGAAAGCTGATTCGGGTTCTCGTAAGTCGAACGATCGATCACTGTATCCGGGTTGAATACTGTGATATCCGCAAAAAAGCCTTCCTGTAAAATGCCGCGATCCCGGATGCCCAGGCGTCGCGTGGCTGCCGACGTCATCTTGCGGATGGCATCTTCCAGCGGTAAGACGTGCTCCTCGCGCACATAAAGCCCCAGTATGCGGGGAAAGGTTCCGTAGGTGCGCGGGTGTGTCAATGCGCCCTTCATTTGCTCCGGATCAACACTTGTCGCGTCCATGCCGAACTTGATCCACGGCTGGCGCAGTTGGAGTTTGACGTTGTCCTCGCTCATCAGGAAATAGATCGTCCCTACCCTCGTGTGCTCGCTCAGAATCAGGTCCATGGCGGCATCGCGCCAGTCCTTACCCATCATCGCGGCAATCTCGTTCAATCGTTTTCCGGCATATTTCTGGTTCTCCGGCTTGTCCAATTTGGTAATGAGGATTCCGTCCGGCCCTGCGAGTTGACCCATGTTCTCCCACTCGGTCTTCTCTTGCCCCATCTCCTGCTTGATCCGCTGACGGATGCTGGGATCGGCCAGGTTATCGAATAGCTTGCCGTTCTCCGCCGTCCAGGGTGGCAGCACGGCAGTCAATCCCGTCGCCCCCGCAGTGTACGGATACATGCAAGCACTGACGTCCTGACCTGCTTTTCGAGCGTCGTCGATTTTCTTGATTGCGGCCGTCTCTTTCTCCCAATTGCGCTTGCCCGCGGCCTTCAGGTGATAGATCTCCACGGGAGCACCAGCCTTGCGCCCGATTTCAATCGCCTCATCTAGAGCTTCGAGAAAATGATCGGCCTCGGAACGGATATGTGAGATGTATATGCCTCGGTACTTGCCCACGGGTTTGGTGATTTCAGCCAGCTCGTCTGTGCCGACATACGTAGCAGGTGGATAGATCAAGGCGGATCCGATGCCGAAAGCGCCGTCCTCCATGGCGAGCGAGACTAGTTCCTGCATCTTGCGAATCTCGTCCGGCGTGGCTTTTCCCGCGGCCATACCCTTCACGTATTCGCGTACGGTTGTCGCACCGACATAAGAGCCGAAATTGATAGCCGACCCGCGTTGCTGCGCGGCTTTTAGCATCTCGTCAAAACCGTGCGGACCATCGAATCTCTTGTTGACAGCGCGGCGTCCGGTGCTCGCAAGGCCAGCACGGGTGAGGTCGTTCGCTGGCGCTTCCGTCCAGCCCTCCCCCGCAATTTCCGTGGTGGCGCCCTGGGTGATCTTACTGATGGATGGACCGCCGAGGCCGCCCTGAATGTCAACGAATCCCGGAGCGACAACCAAGCCGTGAACGTCGATACGCTCCTTCGCAGTTGCTCCCTCCAGCAGACCAGCTCCGGTGATCTTCGCGATGCGGTCACCGGTGATCGCAAGATCGCCGTAGAACCACTGATTTCCCGTACCGTCAACGATCTTGCCGCCGGACAGGATTATGTCGTACGGCTGCTGACAATAGGAAACGGAAGCAAAAATTAGTAATGTGAGTGCGGTTTTCACTGTTCCGAGAGAATACCACGACGTCCGGGCGCACTCTGATCAGTACTAGGACCCTTCAGCTTTGGGTTTGGCAGACCTGCGATATATACTAGGGCCTACCTTGTAGAACGCATCGTGTTCCAGGGGCAAGGAGAAAGTTAGATTATGCGTGGTTTATTGGCAATTGCGGTGACCCTTACCGGAGTGGCCGCTTTCGCCCAGGATGTGGTCCAGTTAGCGCCTGACCGAGTGAAAGTGCTCTTTGAAAACGATCGTGTGCGCGTGCTTCGCTTCAATGAGCCGGGACACAGCAAGCTTCCCATGCATTCGCATCCCGCCTACGTGGCGGTGGGGTTCACGGCTGACGATTCCAAATACACGTTCCCCGATGGTAAGACCAGTAACGAACACACCAAAGCCGGCGAGGCGACCTACTCGAAGGCCGTGACGCACGCATCTGAGAATCTTTCCGACGCGCCGTCGGAATCCGTCATGGTGGAGCTGAAAGAGCCGGGCGCGGCCACAGCAGCGAAGACAACGCTAGACCCCGTCAAATTGGATCCCAAACACTACAAGGTAGTCCTCAATAATGACCAAGTTCGCGTGTTGCGGGCCAGGTACGGGCCGCATGAGAAATCGGTGATGCACGAACATCCAGCCTCGGTGGCGGTGTTCATGACCGATGGCGACACCAAGTTCACGCTGCCGGACGGCACCACGCAGGATAGCAAAAGCAAGGCCCACGACGCGGTTTGGGCGGATGCCGGAAAACACCTGCCAGAGAATGCCGGTGACAAGCCATTCGAAGTGATGGTGATCGAACTTAAGAAGTAGACGAATCAGCCCGCTCGCGTCCACATGAGCACAGTTGAGGGCAGCAACCGAGTCCGGCCAGCGGAACTCGCGCGGCGACTGTCGCTAGGCGATTCAATCGCGATCGTCGTCGGAGTCATGATCGGCGGCGGCATCTTTCTTGTACCGAATCTGGTGGCGCGCAGCCTACCTTCGATGCCGATGATCATGGGCGTGTGGGTACTCGCCGGCGTGATCTCATTCCTAGGGGCGCTGGCATGCGCGGAACTGGGCGCGGCGTTTCCTGCGACGGGCGGGCAGTACGTGTTTCTGCGCGAGGCGTATGGACCGCTGGCGGCGTTTCTCTGCGGGTGGTCATTTTTTACCGTGGCGCGCAGCGCGCAGGTGGCATGGTTGTCCGTGGTGTTCTCTATTTACGTTTCTTACCTGGCGCGGTTAGGGCCGGTGGGCTCGAAGCTGCTCAGCCTGGCGGTGTTGGCTGTTTTCACTTGGGTGAACTACCGCGGGGTGAAGTTAGGAGCGATGATTCAGAACAGCTTTACTCTGGCTAAAGTTGTAGGCGTCCTAATCATCATCGGCGCTGCCCTGCTACTGGGCGGGCGCGCCGGACACTATACGGCGCTGGGCGCACCTAGCATTTCGCTCAGCAGCTTCGGCGTCGCGCTCATCGCGTGCCTGCTGGGTTATGACGGCTGGGTGCAGTTGAGCTTCGTGGCGGGCGAAATCCGCAATCCGCAGCGCAATGTGGTCCGGGCCCTAACGGTTGGCACTTTGGCGGTTGCCGCGATTTATCTGCTCGCGAATCTTGCCTACCTGCGGGTGTTATCGATTTCCGAAATTGCGGCCAGTGAACACGTGGGCGCGGATGCCGCTGGACGAGTGCTGGGCGCGGCGGGCGGCACGGTGGTTTCGCTGATCATTCTGATTTCTATTTTGGGGACGCTGAACGGCTGCTTTATGACGATTCCGCGGGTGTATTTCGCGCAGGCCGCGGATGGGCTGTTTTTCCGGCGGTTTGCCGATATCCATCCCCGCTATGGGACTCCCGGCTTCGCGATTTTGGCGCAAGGGTGCTGGACTGCCGTGCTGGTGCTGACGGGCTCGTACGAGTCGCTGATGGATTACTCGTTGTTCGGTATTTGGGTGTTCTACGGTTTGATGATTGGGGCGGTAATGGTGCTGCGGCATACGCGGCCGGACGTGCCGCGCCCATACCGGATGTGGGGCTACCCCGTGACAATGCTTGTCTTCCTGGCAATCACGATTTGGTTCCTAAGCAACATGCTGGTTACGCGACCGGCGCCCTCATTTACGAGCCTAGGGCTGATGCTGACGGGCGTACCGGCATATCTGATCTGGCGGCGTTACGGCCCGCGGCCGCTGCAGACGCAGTTGCTGGCAGAGGTCCAAGCGCCGTCATAAATCCGATCCTCTGCTTGAGTCGCGCAGAGAGTTCCGATCGTCGATAGGACACTTACCTCATCAGCTACTCATTCAGAGTCCTGCCGCGCCGTACCGCGGAATCCTCGAAGCCGAGCATTTTGAAGCGCAATCGATCAAACCTTCTATGACGTGTCCGTGACAGCGTACATGTTCCGGAACGGTATCCTGGCTATAGAATGCTTTTGCGCAGTGCTGGTTTTGCGCTGCTGACATTATCTTTGTTGCAGGCGCAAACCAGCAAATCTTCCGATTCTGAGCAAGCGAATCCCGCCGCGGCTTCGCCTCAAGCTCCTCCCATAGTGAGCTGTCCCGCTGGCGGTCCATTGGGTGCCGTCGAGCTTCGAGTCCGGTCCCCAAAAAATGAGAATACGCTGCCATTTCGCAACATCAATCATCTGAGCGAAGGCGATACGCTTCTGTACGCTCCGATTCTGGGTGGGCGAGAGAAGCGGCCCGGTGAAATCGCGCTGGTAATGGTCCCGGCCAAACGAGAGCCGGGCAAGGATCTTTTGATGGTGACGGATCCAAAATCCGCGGACAAACCGCAGGAATGGAAAATACCTGAGACCATTTCGCTCGCCGCGTTCGTTTATGGGCCGCAAGGACTCAGCAAGAAAAAAGTAAGAGGCTTCTTGTCACAGGACGAGCTTCTCGTTGCGCAGCTTGCGGATTATGCGGAAAAGACAGCGCAGACAGAAGCGCTAGTGGCAGCGATGTCGAACAGTGAAAGCTCCTCAGCGAGCGTGAACGCGGCGCTTACCGGCTTTGCCTCGCAATATGGATTCGCAGTTCAACTGGATCGCAACGCCCCTCCGGCCGTGCAAGCGGAGACTCTGTTCGCAACCATGAATCCGCAACTGGCCACCTATAATCCGCTGGCAAGCTCGACCGCTCAGAGGGCGGGCCAAACAGCGAGCGTGGCCACCGCCGCGGCAACGCTGTTTTTTGGAAGCCCCATTGGTTTGGCTGCGGGCGGCACGGCCATGCTGCTCGATTTGCGGGCGATCGCGTTTCCCGACACGCAATTTCGATCCTCTTTCGCGCAGTCTATGTCGGATGCCGGCGTAAATTTGTGCGGACAACGTGAACCCGCCCCACCTCACACCAGAGTGGCGTTTATCTGGGCAAGCCGCGTACCGAATACGCCGCCGCCCTCCATTCACATCGGGAGCGCCGATTTTATTCCCGCCACGGAGAAGACGCCGGTCCCCGTGGACGTACCCGAACCCGATTGGAAATATCTGCAGCGTGCGCGTGCCTGGGCGTTGACGAACAGCAAGGGCCAGAAGACTCCAGTTGGCGTGCTCAAGCTCGGCAATCAAAGGGCGCTCGAGATTGACCTCACGAAGGCTAACGTCACTCCGGGGGATTACAGTCTGGCCGGCTACTGGGATTGGACGCCCTTTGAAGCTATGGGCGAAGTACACATACGCCCTTTGAGCGATTTCAAACAAGCCAAGCTGGAACCCGCATCGCAAGACAAATTGCTGGCACGAGCTGGAAAATTCCCGGTGACGCTCAAGGGCGCCGATTTCGAGTTCACCACAAAGGTTGAGCTGGAAAAACTCGGCGACGAGTTTGCTACTGCTGAGCCGGCGCGATTCATTTTGCCGAAAGGATTGCGAGAAGGCCCCCAGAATCACATGGATGTTCAGATTGACACTGCCAATCTCGATCCGGGCGAATATGCGTTGCTCGTTTCGCAGCAGAACGGCAAGAGCTCTCCATCGATTTCAAGATCCTGCCAAACCCTCCACGGATCGACAATCTTCCGATCCTCGCAAACCAGGGAATCGCAACGCAGCATTATGTCCTGAAGGGCGAGCGTTTGAATCTGCTGACGAAGCTGGAAGCAGCCGACGCAATTCTCGACCTCGCACCGGCTGCGGAGGGCGATAAGGAGCGCGGTCTCACAGTGGAATTGAAATCCAATCCGCGGCCAGGGACGACAGTGCCGGTCCAAGCCTATCTGAAAGATCGCAGTGAGCCAATGAGTTTGCCCGACGCGCTACAAATTATCGGACCGCTTCCGGTTGTTGCAAGTTCCAAACTTTCGTTGCCGACGAGTATGACCGTTTCCATAAAGCCAAGTGAGTTTCCT
>CAWFWH010000014.1:0-700701 GCA_963819405.1 uncultured Acidobacteriaceae bacterium
AATGCTTGTCGCGCAGGTCGTCGGAAATGCATGTCGACTCTGCCTTGATCGCGAATGTCAGGTAGGCCATATGCGCCAACTCCTCCACGATGGCTGCCGTGTGCGCCGCTTCCGTCACCGTGGGTCCCCAACAGAAGGGTCCGTGGCCCGACACGAGCACGGCGGGCGTCGACAGAGGATCTAAACTCTCGAATCGCTTAACGATGACTTGTCCGGTGTTCCACTCGTATTTCGATTGAATCTCATGACCCTGCATCGGCTCCGTAACGGGGATGGGTCCGCGGAAGTAATCCGCGTGTGTTGTCCCCATGCACGGAATCTCCGAATTCGCCTGCGCCCAGGCTGTGGCATATCGTGAATGCGTATGAATCACGCCGTTTACGCCTTCGAATCCGCGATATAACACCAGATGAGTTGGTAAGTCCGACGACGGACGCAGATTCCCTTCCACAATGTTGCCGTCGAGATCCGTAACGATGAGATTCTGGGTGGTCAAGTTCTCGTAGGGAACGCCGCTCGGCTTGATGATCACCAGGCCACTGGAGCGATCGAAACCGCTTGCATTTCCGAAGGTAAAAATGACGAGTCCACGGCGGACCAGTTCCAGATTGGCTTGGAGTACCTCTTCTCTCAGCTCCTTCAGTAGCACGGTTTACTGCCTCACTTTTGCGGCTATCTTGCGTAGCTGCGGCAACACGTCGCCCAGTTGAGTGGCCTCCGACTGTTTATTCCCGAACGCAAAATAAAGCCGCCGGTACAATCCGTAGAGCTCTTGATACAAGACGACGCTGCCCGGCTCGGGTTCGTAGGTCTTGTACGGCGGGCAGAGCGCTTTCTGCGCCTCTTCGATGGTCGAGAACGCCTTAGCGGCCAAGAACGCGAAGATCGCCGACCCCAAACTTGTGATGTCGCCTTGCGGCACCAGGATCGGTTTATTCAGGACGTTCGCGTAAATCTGGTTCAGGATATCGTTCTTCTTCGGTATGCCGCCGCCGTTGATGACGCGCTCGATCTGGACGCCATGTTCTTCCATGCGCTCCAGAATAATGCGAGTGTGGAGCGCTGTTCCTTCGATGGCGGCGAACAACTCGTCAGCGGCTGTGCTGGTCAGGTGCCAACCCAAAGTGATGCCACCGAGTTCCGGATTCACCAGCACCGTTCGATCGCCGTTATCCCAAGTCAGGCGCAACAGGCCCGTTTGGCCTGCGCGATAATCTGCAATCTCTTCAGACAACGCAGCGACGCTCGTGGCTGCGCGACGAGCTATGGCATCGAAAATATCGCCGACGGCCGAAAGCCCGGCTTCAATGCCCGTCAAGCGAGGATTGACAGAGCCGGGAACAACGCCACAAACGCCGGGAACCAGCGTGGTCTCCTGGTCCAAGCCAATGATGCAAGTCGAGGTGCCGATGACGTTGACCATGTCGCCCAGCTTTACGCCCGCGCCAATGGCATCCCAGTGCGCATCGAATGCTCCCACCGGAATCGGGACGCCCGGCTCGAGTCCTAAACGCGCGGCCCATTCCTCCGACAATGTCCCAGCCAGAGTGTCTGACGTTGCGTACCGGCCACTGAGTTTCTCGCGCACACCTTTCAGCAGAGGATCTACGGCTACTAAGAAACTTTCGGGCGGTAGTCCTCCCAGCGATTCGTTCCAAAGCCATTTGTGCCCCATCGCGCAAACACTGCGCGGCACTTTGGAAATATCCCGAATCCCGCACAGCGTCGCGGCCACAAAATCGCAATGCTCAAATGCGGATGCGAAGCGCTCGCGCTTGCCAGGATTGTGACGCAACCAATGAAGCAGTTTCGAGAATCCCCACTCGGAAGAGTAAACGCCGCCGCACCACTTGATAGCTTCCAGCCCAAGCGCGTGCGCCTTCTGAGTGATTTCGGCGGCTTCGCGCCACGCACGGTGATCGGCCCACAAGTAGTACTCATCCAGCGGCTCCATAGTTTCGTCCACTGGGACCACACTCGAGCCGGTCGTATCCAGCGCCAGCGCCTGAATCGCGGAACCCTCCACACCCGCTGCGGCGAGTGCTTCATGCATGGCTTCGGCCAACGCGCGCATGTGATCCGCATGGCTTTGCGTGGCGTAATCGGGATCGTTCCTCTTGCGGTGAAGTGGATATTCCGCTACAGCCGCGCCGAGTCTACCCTTGACGCTGTCGAAAATCGAGACGCGAACGCTTAGAGTTCCGAAGTCAACGCCTGCTACAACTACACTCATGCGTTGTGCCGCACGACTTCCCAGCCGAGGTAACGAGTCACCGCTTCATGAACAATTTCGGAAGTATGGGACAGATTCGCAGCTACGTGATGCTCAAAGCCGTTTTCGCAGATAAACCGAAGCAGATTCTGAAGATGCGGAATCTCGACCACGCCCGCGCCGCCGAACGTGTGTAGCGGGTCGTCGGTAAAGCGTCCGTCTCCTACATAGCCCCACATCTTCCCTGTGCGATCATTCGTCGAAAAACGCGCAAAGCTCATGGGCGATGCCTTCACATGTCCCACGCACGTGCCGAACGTGTTCATCTTGCCAACCGTGCCGGCGATTATCTCTTGGAAATCCATCTTCACATCGGCGAAGAAATGCTTCGGAAGATTGCTGCAGTGGAAGCACACTGCCTTGTTCGGATCGTCGCCGTAATTGTTATTCCAATCGAGCAGAGCACTCGGAGTGCCCGAAGCTAGCCTCAGGGCGTGCATGCCGACAACACCCGCGATATCGGTTTCGCAAGCGCTCGATAGCAGGTTCTCGCTCATCATGCTCATCACCGTGCATGGAACGACGCCGAAGTTTTCTTCCAGCGAAGTCCAGCACTGAACGGCGCTAATGGTCACGTCCTGTGCGCGCATCCAGCCATCTATCACCGCGCCGAGCTTTGCCATCTTCATTAAAGACGGTTCCGGCACATCGTTAGTCGAGACATATCGCTTTATCGCTGCCAATTTGGCCTGCGCTTCGGAATGCTCATCCGGCATGCGCGAAATGTCACCAAGAATCTCAGACAGATCGACAGTGATAATCGAGATGCCGTTGGCTTCCAGGATCTTCTCGCTGTAACGAACTGTGTTGAACTCCTTGGGCCGGGCGCCAATCGCGCCGACGCGCAAGTTGCGCATACCGCGCACCACGCGGCACACGCCCAGGAACCATTGCAAATCGTTGGAAAACTCAGCTGAGCCGGGCGCCTCGGTATGAAGCCTTGTCAAAGAGTACGGAATCCCGTACTGTTTCAGGTTGTTACATGCCGACATTTTTCCGCAGAAACTATCGCGGCGGTCGTGGATCGTCATTTTACCCGGCGTGTCGGGAGTCGCCTGTACCAGGACCGGAACGTGCAGGTCGGCTCTTCGTAGCGCGTCGGCGATACCGCGTTCATCGCCAAAGTTGGGCAGCGTCACGATAACGCCCTCCATGGAATCACGATGCCGCTGGAAAAGTTCAGCGCAGCGCTTCGCTTCTTCAAACGTTTCGACCGCGCCGAACTTGGACTCTTCGGGAGTGAGCGCAATCACCTTTACGCCGGCTTCCTGCAACACGCGAATCATCTCCTCGCGCCCGCTAGCCGCCAGATGCCCGGGGAAGAAGCCGCGATTGCCAACGATGAGGCCGATGGTGGAACTTTCGGTGTTGATAGATGACACTATTTTGTCCTTGGAAAGAATCGAATCGTGTAGATGAGACCGATCGCCAACAAAACGGCGCCCCACCAGATGCCCGCGTGAAGACTTGCGAGCACGACCGGATGTGCGGGTGGCGAAACCAAATCGTAGAGACCGGCGCCCGTGATCAGCGCGCCATAAACAGTCAGCAATACACCAATAAAGAACCAGATTGAGATGAAGCTCTTGCCGTGCATGGCTCTGCTCTTACCAGAAGACGACATTTACGATGACGAATATGGCAGCGACGACGCCGGCCCAGAACAGCGGTTTGCGATAAAAGGCCAAATTCGCTTCTTTGGGGATGTCAGTACATCCGTATACTAAGCCCTGCAGCTCCGAGGCCGGTTTCGGCTTAGTCGCCATGCTCACCAGAACAGTGACGGCAACGCAGATGAGCCACGACCACAAAGCGCGATACATATTCTCGGCCATATCTTTGGCCTTTGGCGAGATCGCTATATACCGAAGCGCCGACGGATCTAATTTCACCCAAACCCACATGCTAATGGACGAGACGGTTCCCGCCAGCAAGCCCCAAAACCCACCGGCGGGTGTTGCGCGCTTCCAAAGCATGCCCAGCAATACCGTTCCGAACAACGGTGCGATGAAAAAGCTGAACAGCGCCTGCACGTAATCCATAATGCTGAGAAATTGCATTACCAGATAGGCCGTTCCAATGCTGATCAGAACGCCGGCGATGGTACACCAGCGGCCCATCGCGACGTAATGTTGATCAGGCGCGGTTTTGCGGATCAAGGCGCGGTAAATATCGTAGGTCCAGACCGTCGCAAAGGCACTGACATTCCCCGCCATACCCGACATGAAACCTGCGATCAATGCCGTTATGCCCAACCCCAATAGCCCAGGACCACAGTAGCGGGCCAACATGAGCGGCAGGACTTCGTTGTAACTGTGCATTCCCGTAGCCTGCGCCTGGCCCTCACCGACAAGCTTTTCGGGGAGCACCGCGAGCGCTAATAATCCAGGCAAGATGACGATGAAAGGAACCGCCATTTTGAATGCGGCGCCAATCACGGGCGCCATCTTCGCGCTGCGTAGATCCTTGGCGGCCAAAACACGCTGCACAACCAGAAAATCGGTCGTCCAATATCCGAATGAGATCACAAAACCCAACCCGAATACGATGCCCGTCCAATGGATTCCCATCGGGTTTGCGCTGAAAGATCCCAGACCCTTCCAAAGGTGCGTATAGTCTTGTCCCGGAAAATTTGCGTGAATGCGGCGGACCATACCGCTCCATCCACCAGCTTCCACCAAACCAATGATCGAGATGAGAATGGCGCCCAACCAGATGAGAAAGAATTGCAGAACCTCGTTGAAAATCGCCGAAAGCAGACCGCCGAGAAAGACGTACACTGCGACTGTCAAGGATGAGATCCAGATACTGAAGCTGATATCCCATCCCAGAATGATCTTCATCACCAGCGCCATCGAATACATGTTGATGCCGCTCATCAGCACGGTCATGAAACCGAAACTTACGGCCGCAAGTGTTCTAGACGATTCGCCCAAACCGCAGCTTTAAATATCCGGGAACCGAATGCGTTCGCGAGATGTAGTAGAACGGCATCATTACCAAGCCGAGAAATAACATCGCCGGAATCGCGCCAATCCAATACCAATGCGTGGCGAGAATGCCGTACTGGTAGGCGGAAGCTGCCCACCCCATGAGCTCCAGCGCTCCGAGATTTGCCGCGACAAAACTGAGTCCCGCGACCCAGGAAGTCATATCGCGTCCCGCTAGAAAGAACTGTTCGCCCGTATTGGCGTATCGCTTCAGGTAGAAGCCGATACCCAAACACATCACGAAATAGAGACCAATCACCAGGAGGTCGATGGTGCCTAAAGAGACGAGTTTCCGTGGAACAGCTTGGAGGAGAAGAGCCAGGGGTGGCGTCATTTGCTCAGCAATGCTGTAGATGATGTAACCGCTTGCAGAGTAACATGAGAGGTTTGACAATTGTCAAGCGGATGTCGGCGAATAACACTCCGGGGCGCGGGCGAATTATTGCGTGCGCTAGAATTTGGAGTCCGTGGTCACGTCGAAGCTGATCGTCTGCTTATTGGTGCCCCTTTGTATTGGGGCCGCGGATGCTGGATGGCCGCTCAACGGCGGTCCGTACAACATTCGCTATTCGCCGCTAACGCAAATCAGGCCTGATAACGTGACGCGGCTCGAGCGCGCGTGGACCTACGATTCCGGTGACGCGTTCAAAGGCTCAGAGATGCAAAGCAACCCTATTGTGGTTGACGGCATCTTGTACGCCACAACTCCCAAACTTCGCGTGATCGCTTTGAACGCCGAGACTGGAAGCGAGATCTGGAGTTTCGACCCCAGTATGGGCAGCCAGGCGCAGCGCAGGTACCGCCATCGCGGCGTGACCGTAGCGGGAGATCGTGTCTTCTTCACGCAGCGAAATTATTTGTGGGCTCTCGACAGGCGCTCTGGGAAGCCGATTCAAAGTTTCGGAGATAACGGCAGAATCGATCTTCGACAAGGCTTGGATCGTCCGGCGGAGAGCATTACCATTAGCGCCAGCAGCCCGGGCGTCGTTTTTGAGGACATGATCATTCTGGGTAGCACGGTTCCCGAGACGCTGCCCGGTTCTCCGGGGCACATTCGCGCGTTCGATGTAAACACGGGCAAGCTCCGCTGGATTTTTCATACGATTCCGTTCCCGGGCGAATTCGGTTACGATACTTGGCCCAAGGACGCTTACAAAATTTCGGGTGGAGCAAACGCATGGGCGGGGCTGAGCCTTGACCCCAAGCTCGGGATGGTGTTCGCGGCAACGGGATCTGCCTCTTTCGATTTTTACGGCGCCAATCGGATTGGAGACAATCTCTTCGCCGACTGCGTTCTGGCTCTCGATGCCAGAACCGGTCGTCGCATCTGGCATTTTCAGGGAATCAGGCACGATGTTTGGGACCTCGATTTCCCGGCTGCACCGAGTCTGGTCACGGTTACTCGAGGCGGTCGAAAGAATTGAAGCCGTAGCGCAAATCGCTAAGACGGGCTACGTCTTTGTCCTTGATCGAAGAACGGGCGAGCCGCTGTTTCCAATCAAATACCGCAAGGTACCTTCCTCGGCTCTGGATGGCGAAAAGCTCTCCGAAACACAACCGTATCCTGTGAAGCCGCCGCCGTTCACACGTCAAGTTTTTACCGAGGAGATGATCACCGACCGCACTCCTGAAGCGCATGCGGCTGTTTTAGAAAGATTGAAGAAGCTCGATTCCGGAGGTTTATTTACTCCGCCGAGTCTTCGCGGGACTGTGCTCTTTCCCGGCACGGATGGCGGAGCAGAGTGGGGCGGGGCGGCTTTCGATGAGGAGACTGGGCTGCTCTACGTAAACTCGAACGAACAGCCTTGGATCATCAGAATGGTGACTCATGAGACGAAGTCGCTATATGAGAACAATTGCGCAAGCTGCCACGGAAGCGACCGGAAGGGCGCCCCGCCTACGTTCCCGTCGCTCGTCGACATCGGTCAGCGGCGCTCGCGCGAGGAGCTGATTCGCTTTATCCGTGAAGGAAGTGGGCGCATGCCGGGTTTCGATTACCTGGGCCGCAACGTGGACGAAATCGTTGACTTCCTCATTACGGGCCGGGATGTCGGCATGGTAGACCCGAAGCAATCTGCCGCGGATCCCAATTGGCTGAAGTATCGCAACGAGGGCTACATCTTGTTTCGCGATCCCCAAAATTATCCGCCCATGAAACCCCCCTGGGGCACTTTGAATGCAATCGATCTGAACAAAGGTACTATTCGATGGCAAATCCCTTTCGGCGAATATCCTGAACTTGCCGCAAAAGGCATGGGAAATACAGGAAGCGACAACTATGGTGGTCCTGTTGTGACGGCGAGCGGAATTCTTTTTATCGGAGCGACGAGTTTTGATAAAAAGTTTCGCGCCTTCGACAAATTGACTGGCAAGCTTCTTTGGGAGGCGGAACTCCCCGCCGCCGGCAACGCAACACCCTCCATCTATGAAGTGGGTGGGCGCGAGTATGTAGTGATTGTTTGCGGCGGAGGAAAAAACGAGGCGCCCTCAGGCGGCAGCATCGTAGCCTTCGCGCTTCCACGGAACTGACGCAGTTGCCAAACAGAGCGATTTCGATGCGCTTATCAAGACGCGAGTGGATCGCGTCGACGGTGGGCGCGATGTTCGCACATTCGCTGCCGGGACAGCAGCAGCCTACATTTTCCGCCGAAGTAAAAGTCGTCAACATCTTCGCGACGGTTCGGAATAAGAACGGGCAGATTATCCGGAACCTGAACAAAGAGGATTTCACTCTGCTTGAGAACGGCAGACAGCAGACGATTCGATACTTTTCACAGGAATCGGACCTGCCGCTGACGATTGGATTGCTGGTCGACACGAGCCTGAGTCAAACCCGCGTTTTGGAGGACGAGCGGGGCGCGAGCTATCGTTTTCTGGACCAAGTCTTGCGCGAGCAGAAAGACAAAGCGGGTGGTGGTTCAGTTCGATCAGGCTGTGGTGATTCGTCAGGGGCTTACTTCCTCGCACAAGGACTTGCAGGCCACGCTTTCTTTGCTGGATTCGCCGAATGCTCAACAGGCTGCCTATGGAAGCGGCACGCTGCTGTACGATGCGGTGCGGACCGCCGCAATTCAGGTGATGAGAAGAGAACAGGGGCGGAAAGCGTTCGTCGTGCTCACGGACGGCGTTGATTTCGGCAGCACAGCAACACTTACCGACGCGATAGAAGCGGCGCAGCGCGCGAACACGCTTGTGTATTGCATCCTGTTTTCCGATGAGTCGTATTACACGCGAGCTCTTGCCGTAGGTCCGAACGGGAGGGGGGTTCTCGAACGCCTTTCGCGGGAAACGGGCGGCGGATTCTTCGAGGTTTCGAAGAAACAGAGCATCCAAGAGGTCTTCAGCGCGATCGAAGAGGATTTGCGAAGCGAATACAGCCTGGGCTTCGTTTCGGATCAGCCGGTCACCTCATCGGGATTTCGCAAGATCCGCGTGACGACGAAACAAAAAGGACTTGTGGTTCAATCAACTGATCGGTATTACGCCGAGACATAGGGTAACGCGGAGCGCTACAGCTTGGCTTCAGCTGCAGCAGGTGGTGGATTGTGTTGTGATGGCGGCGCGCCGCCTTCGCGGAGCGGAACAAGCATCTGCTCTTTGCGGTAGATCAGAGTGGACGTATTGTAACTGGCGAGCTCAAAGCCGTGGCCATGTGTAATGGCATCAGTGGGGCAAGCTTCGACACAATAGCCGCAGAAAATACATCGATTGTAGTCGATGTTGTAGACGCTTGCGTAGCGCTCGCCGCCGCTGAACCGTTTTTCGCCAGTGTTTTCGGCAGCTTCGATATAAATGCAATTCGCGGGACAGGCGGCCGCGCAGAGGAAGCAGGCGACGCATTTCTCTAGGCCATTTTCGTCGCGCTGAAGCACGTGGGCGCCGCGAAAGCGCTCTTCCAGGTGAGCTGGCCCGTCCGGGTACTCTTCGGTGATCGTGGGCTGCAGCATCTCCTTGAAGGTGATGCCCATGCCTTTGGCGATTGCCGCCGCCGAGCCGATTACTTCGCCGAACTTAGCCATTCTTGCGGTTTGCTTCCAGGTTAACGCAGCGGCTGAAAATGCGATGGCCGATGACCGCTCGATAAAATGGCCTTGTGCGAGTCGTTTTCCTCTTCCTTCTTGCCGCTGTCTTGCTGTTCGGCGAGACTTTCAGGCTGTATTTGAAAGATGGCGATTACCATCTCGTACGCGAGTATCAGGTGCAGGGAGACCGCATCCGCTACTACAGTACGGAGCGAGGCGACTGGGAAGAGATTCCGAAAGCAGCTGGTCGACCTCGACAAGACCGAGAAGGAGCGCAATGCCAAAGACCAGGAAGCGGCAAAAGTAGCGCGGGAGGAGGACGAAGAAGAGAAAGCCGAGCGCGCGCAGCGGCGAGAGATCGAAGCCATTCCGATGGACACCGGCGCCTATTATAAGGCCGGAGATCAAGTGAAGGCGCTGGCGAGCGCGGATTACAAAGTGATCACTAGTAAGAAGCGGGAGGCGCTTAAGATGTTGTCGCCAATACCGCTGGTGCCGGGAAAAGCGACAGTAGTTATTCAAGGCGATCATTCCAAGTTCGTGGTGAACGAAGACCGCCCGAATTTTTATATGCGGCTGGCGAAACAAGAACGGTTCGGGATCATCAGCGTAACGCCAAAGAAGGACGTACGGATAGTCGAGAACATCTCGATCATTCCCGTCGCTAAAGAAAGCATCGAAGAACGGAAGCAGATGGATGCGTTTCAGCAGGAAATGGCGGCGGGTCTTTATAAGGTTTGGCCGGAGAAGCCGCTGGCGCCGGGCGAATACGCGCTGGTCGAGTACTCGGACAGCGGTGATCTCAATGATGTTGAGCTATTGGTTTGGGATTTTGCTTATCGGCCGAGCGCAGGGAAGTAGGCTGGCGCGTTCCCTATAGCAACTGCTCGACGGCTTCGAGGACTTGCTCTCGCCGAAATGGTTTCGGGACGACCGCGTCAGCACCGAGGTGGCCGGCTATCTTTAGGTAGCTGCCCCCCACAGCTCCCGATATCGCGAGAATTTTCACGTCCGGATGGGTTTGACGCAATGCGCGGATCGTCTCCACTCCATCTTTTTCCGGCATGACCAGATCGGTGACCACCAGCTTGACCGAATGTCTGGCGACTTTATCTAGCGCGCCGCGACCGTCCTGCGCCTCGAGCACCCGGTATCCGGCGTCTTCAAAGGTCGCGCGGAGTAGCTGCCGGATGTTTGCGTCGTCGTCAACGATAAGGACAGTGTCGCGGTTGCCGCGTTTCAGCTCCGAGGCAACCTGCTCCAGCAAGGATGCCAGCGTGTACGGTTTCTGCAGGAAGGGCGTATCCTGCCGCAGAGCGCTGCGTGCCAGTAGAGCGTGATCGGTGTAGCCGGAAGTATATATGATCGGTAGCTCCGGCCATTTCTTGCGAAGCTGCTCAGCTAGCTCCAGGCCACTCATTTCGGGCATTACCAGATCGGTCAGCACCAGCGCGGGAGGATGCGAACTGCTCTCCGCGACGTCCAGCGCTTTTCTGCCGTTGCTTGCCTCGATGACGGTGTAACCAGCCTCTCGTAGCACTTCACCAGCTAAAATGCGGACTCGATACTCGTCCTCTACCAACAGAATGGTTGCACCTTTCTCGGCGGATGGACCCTGCGATTGTTCCGGTTCGTCGACGTGCGCAGCAGGAGTGTCAAAACGCGGCAAGTAAATCCGGAACGTAGTGCCCATACCTGGCTCTGAGTAAACGGTTACGGTCCCGCCGCTTTGTTGGACGACGCCCAAGACCATCGAGAGGCCCAAGCCGGTGCCTTTGCCTACGCTTTTAGTAGTGAAGAATGGCTCAAACACTCTGGCCTTGGTTGCTTCATCCATTCCGCAACCCGTATCGCTCACAGCGAGAAGCACATACTGGCCGGGCGGCACTTCTTGCAATGCAGCCGCGCGTTGGTCGATCTCGCAATTTTGAGTTTCCATGATCAACTGTCCGCCGTGCGGCATAGCGTCTCGAGCGTTCACGGCCAAATTGAGCAGGACCTGTTCCAGCTGAGTCACATCGGCTTGAACTTGGCCGGTGCTGGGATCAAGGTGGAGAGCGACTTCAATATCCTCGCCTAGCAGTCTGTGGATCATTTGGCTGATATTGGAGACGACGCTGTTCAGCTCGAGTGTCCGGGGCAGCAGAATTTGTTTGCGGCTAAATGCCAGAAGCTGACTGGTGAGACTGGCAGCGCGCTGGCCGGCTGCTTGAATTTCCGACACTTTGCCGCGAAGCGGATGGTTCTTGCCTAGCTTCAGAAGAATAGAATCGCTGTACCCCAGAATGACCGTGAGCAGGTTATTGAAATCATGCGCGATACCGCCAGCCAGCCGTCCGATGCCCTCCATTTTCTGCGATTGCTGCAGTTGCGATTCCAAGCGCTTCTGTTCAGTGATACTGGCACGCAAAGCGTTTTCGCTGGCCTGCAGCTCGGCGACGCGTTCGAGAACTTTTCCTTCGACAATCTCGTTTGTCGCCTCGAGCTCAGCTCGTTGCCGGGCATTATCCTTCATCTCCTGAACACTCTGGAGGCACGACCGAATCAGGAAAACGTTCTCAAAGATTACCCATCCGGCGTGCTCTGTCCAGCGCCAAGGGCTCGCTGCGAGGGTACCGAAAACGGACTGTGGCCAGTAGACCCCACGCAGGAAATGATCTGCGGCGACGACCAGCGTCGCTGGGATGAATACACGCCAATCGCGATAGAAGGCCAGGAACGCGAGCGAACCGAAGACATGAAAGTGAGTCTCGATTCGCCCGCCGGTCAGATGAATCAGAAGCGCAGACATCAGCATCTGAGACACTGCTATGACGTGTCGCGTAAGAGCCTGCCCAGAGCGGAACTTTACCAGCAGAACTGGAAAGAGAGTAATCGCGCCGCCGAAAACGATGGCAGCCCAGAGATGCAGATGCGCTTGACTGTATTGTCCAGCCCAGGTTCGGGGCGTTAGCCAGAGCGCCGCTTCAATCGCTGCCAACCACTGGCAGAGCATGAGCCAGGCGAACAGATGGTCGGTGCGATTGTATATGGAACGTTGATGATCGTGGAATAAAATAGCGGCTCGGCGAGCCACACTTTCCATCAAGCGGGAATTCTTTATTGCTTCTTCCACAGATTTTCGCTCAGCTCCTTTGCACTGGGATCGTGCAACGTACATCCAAATACCGGGACGTGAGCTTGCGCCTTGAATCCTCTGACTTTAAGAATCACGGCCTCCATTCCATCGTTGTCGCCCTGGTGACCGCGCCCACTGGTAATGCCACCGCTGAATACTAGCCGGCCCTGAGGATCATAAAGCATGGTTTGGCCTGAAACCTGGCCTCCAAACCGGTCGGTTTCGACGCCGCGTTTGTCGTACAACACGGAGACATTCGGGATACGGCCTGCCGTTTTCCAGAGATCTGAAGCGTTTACCTCGGTTGAAGTTGCTCCAGGCTTGCTGAAAACGATAAATCCGGCGAGCTTGCCTTGAAGCTTGGTCATCAAGGCGTCGAGCTCGGCGATGCTGGCGCGAGTACACGAGCAGTTGGGATGCGCGAGCATCACGAGAGTGAATTTGTCAGTAGGACGCAGGATGTGGCTTGCCGGGGGCCACTGTGAAGGAGGGGCACCGGGCATTCCAGGAGTGCTCTCGTAATTGAGCAGTTTTCGACCACCGAACAAGATCAGTCCAGCCCAAAGGAACAACACTCCCGCGGTGATCGCGTTGCCGACCGCTGTTCTTTTGATCACGGTCATGAGGACACCTCAGGCCGTACGTCTCGCGAAAATACCTGAGGACGGATTCTCTATTCATTTCGACAAAAGAAGTGCGGACTTTAGGCTGCTGACGGTCTAACGTCTTTGAGTGAGAGACACCAGGTACCGTAGCCGCGCTTGCGCGAAGTTGGATCATCGTCAATTTGAAACAACGCGTCGAGCTTGGCGCCGGGTGAGAGAAGCGCGGCGCGATCTCCGAAGTTCCAAGCCTTGCAAAACAGCATGCGACCGTTATGGCGAAGAGGTACGTTGAAGTGCTTTCCGTCCTTCAAGACCTTTGCAGGTCCGGCTACTTCGGCTCGGGAAAGTAAAAAAACGGGAGACGGATTGCCGAACCCGAATGGACCTAGCGCAAGCACCTGACGGACGCAGTGCTCGGTGAGGTCGGTGAACGAGGCTTCGGCATCGACCGTGTACCGAGGGATGAGATCGCCAGCGGTCAATCTGTTTTGGGCGAATCGATTGAAACGGCTTCGAAATTCTTCGAGCTGGAGAGTTCGCAAGGTCAATCCAGCGGCCTGCCGGTGGCCCGCCATAGCGAGTAAATAGATCGGGCATGCTCTCGAGCGCTTCGAGTAAGTGGAAGCCGGGAATGCTGCGGCCCGAACCGGAAAGGCAGGGTTCTGCGCTTTCGGCGATGGCCGAAGCGTCGCTCAGAACGAATACAGGGCGGCTGAAGCGCTCGACTAAGCGGCTGGCGACAATACCCAAAACGCCAAGATGCCAGGCTGGTCCGGCGAAAACCATAGCCGCATAATCATCGATAATCACCTCCTCTTCGCATTGCTTGAGAATGGCTTCGATCACTTCGGTTTCAACCTGCTGACGCTCGCGGTTCAGCGAATCCAATTGTTCGGCTAGCTCGCGTGCGCGATCGGCATCTTCGGTCAGGAACAACTCAATCACGTCTCGGGCGGTAGCCATTCGGCCAGCGGCATTGATGCGTGGCGCGAGCCGGAATGCGACCTGATGCGCGGACGGGCATTCGCCATCCTCGAAACCTGCGACAGCCAATAGCGAGCGCAGCCCGTGATTGCGAACCTGGCGAAGGCCGGATAAACCGCGCTGAACGATGACACGATTCTCGCCAATCAGCGGAACGATATCGGCTACGGTCGCGATCGCCACCGGCTTCAGGAACGAATCGAGAAGTGCATGCTGCCGCGACTCCGGCAATTCGCTGCGGCGCAATAAAGCCTGAACTAACTTGAAAGCGACGCCTGCGCCGCAAAGATTTTTGTCCGGGTAATTGCAATCTTTGCGATTGGGATTGAGTACCGCGATCGCGGCAGGTAACTCGGCCTCGGGGAGGTGATGATCAGTGACAATGACATCGATTCCCATCGAATTGGCGTGGTGCACGACATGGTTGGCGCGAATGCCTGTGTCGACGCTGACGATGAGGCGGACAGCATTTTGCGCAGCACGCTCGACGATTTCGGCGCGCATGCCGTAGCCTTCCGTCAGGCGGTGCGGAATATGGAAATCAGCATGGCCTCCGAGAAGCTCGATGACTTTCTTCAGCACTGACAATCGACGAAGTGCCATCGACATCGTAATCGCCATAGAGCAGAATCGGCTCTCGCGCTTTGACGGCGGTGGAGAGCCGTGTCACAGCGGCATCCATATCCCGCATTAAGAAGGGATCGTGCAGAGAATCGAGTTTGGGATGGAGAAAATCGCGAGCGGCGGCGGGATCGGTGAAGCCGCGATTCGCCAATACGGCGGCTACGAGTGGCGCGATGCCAAGACCTTGTTGAAGCGCGACAGCGGCGTCTTTGGAAACGCTGGGGAGCAGCCAACGCGCAGCGGGACGGACCCAGCGCGCGGCGCTAATGGAATGGGACATCAGTTGTTCGAGAAATACCCTCCCATGGAGCCATCGTCCGCCTCGTCTTCCTCGCCGGATGCGGCATCCAGCTCCCCTAATATTTCATTAAGCGCCGCATACCAATCGGTGTGCGATTCATACAAATAAATGCGACCTTCGAGGCTAAAGGAAAGCTCGACCGAACAGGTGAATCCTTCATAGGGCTGCAACTGGCGCAAGCGGGTCTCGTAGTTACGTTTTTCTTCGCGAGTGAAGTCGCTGTCTTCCAATTGCTCGAGGGCCTCATCGATTTGATCGAGAGAGAATGCTTCATGATTGAAGACGATTAACTTCGCTCCTGCTTTGCGTGCTGCGTCTATGAATTCGCGAAAATCGGGGCGGCGCTCCGAATCCCAATACACCTGAATCAGCGAGTCAGGCATGCGATGATAGCCGTGAAAAACAGCGAGCGCAGACTGGTCGAGATAGGCCTGTATCTCTGCTCTTAATGTTTCCAAATCTAGAGCCATCCGCTTCAACCTATCAGATTCAGAATTCTTTACACATAAAGAACGCGCCGCAATGGATTATGCGCGGCATGCCGCCTGGAGGTACGCTGGTTCCAGTAACCTTGCTTCCCTGAGGGACATCGTTACGAGGAGTGCTACGAAAGCGAGTAAGGCCATCATTGCCGCGGTTCACCCTTGTCTTATTCATCTTTCTATGCGCGGCGTGCGAAGGACTCTTTGCTCAGAGCGGCTTCGTCAAGTCCGGTGATCAGGCTATTCCGGGCGCAACAATCACAGCGAAGCAAGGCGACCAGGCGTTCACGACCGTAACCGATCAAGACGGTCACTATGCGTTTCCGCCCCTGGGGACCGGGACCTGGACGATCACCATCGACATGTTCGGGTTTGACAGTCTGAAGAAAGATGTGGACTATGCAGCCGCGCACGGTGCGGTAAATTTCGAGCTGCAGTTGAAAGAATCACCGATGCTGCAGCGGATACAGCAGTTCGCGGCGCGACAGAATACCGCGGGCGGAAATGCTGCCGGCGGAGGCGGACGCACGGGCAATGGCAACGGAAGGGCGCCTGCCGGGGCAGGTATATCGAACCGGGCGGGAGCGAATGGAGCTCAGGGCTCGGGCGGAGCGAATGCGCAGCAGGCAGACCAGACGCTGGAAAATGAGCTGAACTCACAACAGCAAAGCTTCGCGACACCACCGCCGGGAGCCCAGAGCAGCAACGAATCGTTCCTAGTATCTGGCAGTTTGAGCCCCGGCATGTCACAAGGCAATCAAGCTGACTCCGGACCCGATATGAGATTCGCCGGCCAGGGTCCGAATGGCTTTGGCGGCCCCGGAGGCGGGGAAGGCAATCCGAATGGACCGGGGTTTGCAGGTGGAGGTCCCCCCGGTGGAGGCGCCGGTCCGGGTGGCGGCGGTTTCGGCGGAGGCGGCTTTGGCGGCAGAGGTGGTGGCGGCGGTGGTCGCGGCGGCTTCAACCCGGGACGAAATGCAAGGCGGCCGGGGCAAACGGCTGGCGCGACGTTCGGGAATCGGCGCCGACAAAACCAACAGATTCACGGGCAGGCTTCGTTTACATTCCAGAATTCGGCCGTAAATGCGAAGCCGTTTTCGCTGAACGGCCTGGATATTCCACAGGCCGCTTATGCGCAGAGCCGGTTCAGTTTCATTGTCGGTGGGCCGCTCCTAATTCCGAAAATTGTAAAGGATTCGAGCACGCAGTTCTTCATCACGTATTTCGGGACGCGCGCGCGCACTCCACAGCTATTCACCGAGACGGTTCCTACGGCGGCCGAAAGGCTGGGCGATTTTTCACAAGCAACGCAGTCCCTGGGTACGACGGCGACGAATGTACCAGTGACGATCTTCAACCCAAACGGGCATGCGCAGTTCCCGAACAGTATCATCCCGCAGAGCAGGCTGGATCCGATTGCGGTGGGTCTTCTGAGATTTTATCCGCTTCCAAATGAGCCGGGAAACGCGAATAACTATCAATTCGAGACGGCGGCGGCCAACAATTCGGACAATCTCGGGATCCGGGTTCAGCGAAACGTCACGAAAAAGGACCGGCTTTCTGTGAACTTCCAGTACCAGGACCGAAACGGCGCTACGGCGCAGCCATTCGGATATTCGGATACGACCAACGGCTATGGGATGAACGTGCAATTGCAGTGGACGCGCAATCTCTCATCGAGGGCGATCAGCAATGCTCAAGTGAGGTTCAACCGCAGCTACAGCCAAGCGACGCCTTATTTCTCGCTGTTGCCGAACATAGCGGCGGAGCTCAACATTCCAGGCACTTCGTCGAATCCGCTTGATTATGGGCCGCCCACCTTGAATTTTACGAATTTCGCAACCTTGAGCGACGGGACAGCTACGCTGACCCGCAACCAGACGCAATCCGGCACTGAGAGTATCAACCTGCTGCACGGACTGCACAGCGTAACTCTGGGCGTCAGTTACACGCGAGCTGATTTGAGCACGCGGACGGACCCGAACGGGCGAGGAACCTTCAGCTTTACCGGGGAGGCGACCAGCGCTCTTACTGCAAATGGCGCGCCCCAGACCGGCACAGGGTATGACCTTGCGGATTTCCTGCTGGGTCTTCCTCAATCGAGCTCGATTCGCTACGGCGACAGCAGTAACTACTTTCTGCAAAATCAATATACCGGGTATGCGCAGGATGAGTGGAAGATGCGCCCGAACTTCACGTTGACGTTGGGAGTTCGCTATGAATTCTTCTCTCCATGGCAGCAGAAATTCGGCCACATGGCGAACCTCGATATTGCTCCCGGTTTTACGAATGTGTCACTTGTCACACCAACTTTGCCGGGGCTTTACACCGGCGCGTTCCCCCCTGGATTGATCAATCCGGATCATGACAACTGGTCGCCACGCGTTGCCCTCGCCTGGAAACTTCCATGGACAAAACGATCAACGGTTGTGCGTGCGGGTTATGGCATCTATTACAACGAACAGGCCTACATCTCACTGGCTTCGCAACTCGCCCAACAGCCGCCGTTTGCCACTTCAAACGCCGTGAATACGAGCACGACCAATCCCTTGAGCTTGGAGGAGGGGTTCATAACAACAGCTCCGAAAGACATAACGAACACGTTCGCCGTAGATCGATTCTATCGAACGCCGTATGCGGGCACCTGGAACGTGTCGATTCAGCATGATTTCGCGGGAGGGCTATTCATCGACACCGGGTACACGGGTACGAAAGGTACTCATCTGGACGTCAGAATACTGCCGAACGAAGCGCCCCCCGGCAGTCCGCAACGCAACCAACTTGGTAACGCGGTCGGGTTCACTTATGACGAGCCAGTAGGGAATTCGATTTTCAACGCGTTTCATCTTCGCGCGGTACGGCGATTCAACAGAGGACTCTCGTTTAATCTGTTCTATCAATTCGCCAAATCGATAGACGATTCTTCCACTTTTGGCGGGGCAGGGAACACGGTTGCGCAGAACTGGCTGGATATAGCTGCCGAGCGGGGGCTTTCGAGCTTCGACGTGCGGCATCAGCTAAACGCCAGCTTCGTCTGGACATCGCCTATCGCGGCGCCCGGAAATCGAATCGCATCGGACAGCAAGGTAGGCCGCTTATTAAAGGATTGGCAACTGAGCGGATCGATAACGGCACAGACGGGAAATCCGCTGACAGCTCGCCAGTTGGGCAACACGGCACAGCTAGCCCAGACAGGCGGAATCGGCAGCGAGAGGGCAGAAGCGACAGGCCAGCCGATCAATTCAGGCACCGGTTTTTTCAATTTGAACGCTTTTACGGTTGCTCCTCCCGGCGTTTATGGAGATGCGGGCCGAAATACTATTCCCGGTCCAGGATTATTCAACTTGAATCTCGCGTTTGCGCGCTCATTTAATCTTGCGGAGCGCCGCCGCCTGGAGTTTCGCTTTGAATCGAATAACGTGTTGAACCACGTGAACTACACGAATCTCTATACGGTTGTGAACGCGGTGAATTATGGACTGCCTAGCGCGGCCGGTGCGATGCGTATCTTGGATGTGGTCGTGAGGTTTCGGTTTTGAGAGAAACAGCAATTTTGTTAACGGCGCTGTTAGCGGTGCAGCCGATGCTGCCGCAACAGCAGCGGACAACATTTTCTTCGACGACGAATGTCGTGATTGTGAACGTGACGGTGCTTGATCGTAACGGGCAGCCGATCGAGAATCTGAAGAAAGATGATTTTATTTTGTATGAGGACGGCAAGCCGCAGAAATTGCAGGCGGTCGATTTGCAGCGGCTGAATAGCAAGGTTCTTGCGCCGCTAAAAGAAGGCGAAGTTCCCGCGCCTCCTTCAGAGCCGAAGGGGTACAACCCGGAGGCGGAAAAGGCCGCAGTGCGAAATAGCATGTTGACGAAATATCAGGATCGCCGCCTGATGATCATGCTTTTCGACTTCTCGTCCATGCAGCCGGCGGAACAGATCCGCGCCAAGGACGCAGCTATCAAATTTCTCACTGCTCAGATGACAG
Source organism: uncultured Acidobacteriaceae bacterium (assembly GCA_963819405.1). Classification (GTDB taxonomy): domain Bacteria; phylum Acidobacteriota; class Terriglobia; order Bryobacterales; family Bryobacteraceae; genus Bog-105. The sequence goes on from CAWFWH010000014.1 coordinate 19,385, forward strand.
CGAGCGATACGGTTTCCGTCATGGTTTTTGGAACATCGCTCCAAACGGTTCAAGACTTTACTTCGGACCGCGATCTGCTGATTAACACAATTAACAAGTTCCGCATTGGGGAATCGAGTGAAAACGCGACGGTCGCAGACGAGGGGGCGGATACTCAAGATCAGAGCGGCCAATTCGTGGCAGATGAAACCGAGTTCAACATTTTTAATGCCGATCTCAAGTTAGCAGCGCTCGAGGATGCAGCGCGCAAACTTGGCCAGTATCCCGAGAAGAAGGCCCTCATTTACATTTCGAGCGGGATACAGAAGAACGGTGTGGATAACCAATCGCAATTACGAGCGACGGTGAATACGGCTGTTCGAGCGAACGTAGCGTTCTATCCAATCGATGCACGCGGCTTGTCGGCGCTGGTGCCGGGTGGAGACGCGACACAACAGGGATCGACGGGCAATGGCCTCTACAACGGCTCCGGACAGCGATCATTGAAGGAAAACTTCAATAATCAGCAGGAGACGCTGGCGACCCTGGCTTTGGACACGGGTGGCAAGGCGCTGCTCGATTCCAATGATCTGACGGAGGGAATAAGGCAGGTTCAAAAGGATTTTACGAGCTATTACGTTCTGTCGTATGTGAGTGCGAATACGGCGCAAGATGGACGGTACCGGCGCATCCAGGTGAAGCTGGCGCCGCAACTGGCCGATTTGCGAGCGAAGCTGGATTACCGGCAAGGCTACTATGGCCCGACGACGTTTGCGCGGATGCGGGATGTGGATAAAGAAGCTCAGCTTTCGCAGGCTCTAATATCCGACAACCCGGTGACAGACTTGCCAATCGCGGTGGAAATCGATTATTTCCGCATAGAGAAGGACAAGTATTTCACGCCCATTTCGGTAAAAATCCCTGGCTCAGCGCTGGCATTTCACAGCAAAGGCTCGAAGCAGGCAACAGAACTGGATTTCATTGCGGAGGTCTTTGATGCGAGAAACCGGCCGGCGGCAACCGTCCGGGACACCATCCCCTTGAAGGTGGACGAAGGCACAGCTGGGCAGGTGGTGCGCAAGAGCATTCAATACGATACTGGGGTGACGTTGACACCCGGCGCTTATAAGCTTCGATTCGTGGCTCGCGAAAACGGCGAAGGCAAAGTGGGCACGTTCGAGACGCCGTTCGCAATTCCAGATCTGGCGATGGGGACGACGGGGAAGGCTCTGCGGGTAAGCTCGGTGATTTTGAGCAACCAACGGGAGCCGGTCAGTCAGCAGGTTGCAGGCGTCAAGAATGACAAAAAGCTGGTTGCGGTGAACCCGTTGATCGACAACGGCCAAAAGCTGATGCCGAATGTCACACGAGTTTTCCGGCCGGGTCAGAACATGCTGGTGTACCTGGAGGTCTACGACCCGACCATACCCAGCAGCTTGCCCGAGAACTTCCGGGTAGCTGATGTTGAGGCAAGCATAGCCTTTTATCGGGCGAACAAGAAGGTCTTCGAGACGGCGGCGGTGCGCGCGAACCATATGAGTGAAAAGCGGCAAGGGACACTTCCTGTGTGGCTGCAAGTTCCTATGGCCAAGATCGAGCCCGGCAAGTACGAGTGCCAAGTCAACCTGATCGACGAGTTTGGCCGCAAGTTCGCTTTCCCGCGAACATCGCTTGCGGTGCTGCCGGACGACGCTCCCAAGACCCAGAAACCAGCCACCAGTACACCTGGTAACTAGCAATTCTTCCAAATTCGAAAAGAAACGCCACTCCGGCCGCGCGGGTCATATAAGCGGAACGAGTGCAAGAGCTTGTATATACCTACCGGTATTTATTCCATAAATATGGTACGTTATGAGTATGCGAATTGTTTATAGCTGGCTGTGGAAGAAGGCCTCGACGCTTTCGAAGCAGTTGCTGATGATTGGGCTTACAGCTCTGCCGGTCACGATGAAGCTTGACCGTGTCGCGGCGGCCCAACCTGTTCCGATGAAACCGCCGGAACCCGCCAGACCCGATCCCCGCAGTGTCCGTCTGAAAAGGTTCTTTTCCCGCTTGCATTGTCCCGTTACCTACCTTGCTGATGACTTTGTCCATGCCGCCGACGACAACCACCTGGACTGGCGCCTGCTTCCAAGCATCTCGCTAGTGGAATCGGGCGGCGGGAAGGCCTACAAGAACAACAACATCTTTGGGTGGAAGAACGGCGAGCAATTCTTTCCGACGCTTCGGGCGGGACTGAACGAGGTGGCCTTCAAACTAGGAAAGAGTCCCCTGTATCGGAACCGGGACGTAAAGAGCAAGCTTCGGCTGTACAACCCCGATGAGAGCTATGCGGATACGGTGTTGAGCGTGATGAACCGGATTAGCCCAGTAGTCAATCTAGAGCCGACGCAAAGACTGGTGCAGCGGCAGAACGAGTTCGTTTACGTGCAGAATTAGGTTGGCGCGGTCATGCCGTCAATCGTCGATTTCAACCATTTTAGCGACCGAAGCTGGCTGACCGTCGGCCGGGGCCGGGAGGAGGAGGCGGCGGAGGCTCCTCGATAATCACCTTCTTTGGGCGGGCGTCCAGGCGCGCGGCGATCATTTGCTGCTGGAGCTTGGCGAATTTCGGCGTGCCGGGCTGGCCGCCGTGCTCTATCACTTCCTTCTCGGTCACTTCCTGCGCAGCGGGAAGATACTTCTGCAGATAGTTTTTGACACGATCCAAGACCAGCCGCTGGCCCGAGCGCATCAGCAGGAAGAGCAGGATCTCGCCAGGGATCTTCGACAACATTCGATAGAGGGCGGAGGGCCTCTGCAGATTGGCTGTGGCAAGCTCTTTTTCGACCTTGGCCGCTCTGGCCTCGAGCTTCAGGGCCGCATCCAAATCCGATCTACGGAGACCGACGGAAGCGACAAGCTGGGTGCGCTCCTTGGGGCCGAGCTTTTCTACGAGCAGGAACAGGAATAGCGAGTAGGCGTTGGGGCTTATATCGATACCGAAAGGCAGTGACTGCCGCGCCTTCTGCAGCTTTTGGAAGCCCGGAAGGTTCAACTTGGGCCCGGACAAAGCAGGTGAGATCAAATACAGGAGGTTCTCGTCTTCAAGCGCCTTCAGAATATCCCCGGCGAGCGGATCGAGAGCAATCTGGCGAACCTCGTGCTCGAGGGCGGTCTGCGGAATCCTGGTCTCGAGCTTTGCTTCGCGTACATTACCGTATTGAGTCATGGTGCGCTCATCGACGGTGAATCCGAGCCTGGTTCGCAACCGAATCAAGCGTAGAATCCGCGATGGATCGTCATACAAGGCATAATTCGTGACCGCTCGAAGCTCCTTCCGGCTCAAATCGCCGAGGCCGTTCGTGGGGTCCAAAAGCAGGCCCCGCGAAGCTTTGCCGAGGGAAAGAGCGATGGCATTTACGGTAAAGTCGCGCCCTCGCAAATCCTCATGAATGGTGGCAGGTTCGACGTGCGGCTTCGCGCCCGGCTTTGAGTACTTTTCCTGGCGGGCCATGGAGATGCTCGCCGTCACGTTGCCCCTGAACCGCAACTCCACGCTCTTCCGGGTATCATCCGTCTCCAGAACTTCCGCGTGCGCCTTTTGCGCGAGACCTTTGGCGAACTTCACACCTGCGCCTTCGGCGGTGAAATCGAGATCCCGGATGGCGAAGCCGCCCATCATGTCTCGCATTGCCCCACCGGTAAGGAATAAATTCAGGTTGGCTTGTTCCGCCGCTTCACGAACTTGCGCGAGGGCCTTGCTTTGCTCACCGTTCAGGTGGCTGTCCAGCATGAACATGTAATCGCTCATCGGTTGCTTAGCTCCTCATAAGGAACGTACTTCGTCGCGCTGTGTTCCCTTACGTATGGCGCGAGGATGGTGTTGGTCCACGGTCTGGCGCAGCCGGGAGCGCATAACGTGCGTATAGATCTGGGTAGTGCCAACGTCCGCGTGCCCGAGCATGATTTGAACACTCCGAAGATCGGCGCCCGCCTCAAGCAGATGCGTGGCGAAGGTATGCCGCAGAACGTGGGGGCTGAGGCTGCGGAAGATACCGGCGGATTTCCCGTGTACTCGAAGCAGCTTCCAAAAACCCTGTCGGGTCATGGGGGTACCACGCGCGGTCAGAAAAAGATATGCGCTCACACGCCCCTTTAGTAAGACGGGCCGCTGTTCAGTGCGATAGCGCTCGATCGACTGCAGAGCTTGCTTTCCGACCGGAACCAGCCGCTGTTTGTCGCCCTTACCGATCACTCGCACCGTGCCTTCCAACTCGTCAAGATCCGAAACTCGCACCTTGATGAGCTCGCTGACGCGCAAGCCTGTCGCGTAAAGAAGGTCAAGCATCGCCCGGTCACGAAGACCGATCGCAGACCGCTGTTTAGGCGCTACAAGGAGTCGATTGACGCTTGAATGGTCAAGATATTTCGGCAGAGAGGAGCCGATCTTGGGAGCGATCAGGAGTTCCGCAGGATTCTCGGAGATATTACGTTCCTCGACTAAGAAGCCGAAAAAACCTCTCAGCGTGGTGACTTGGCGTGCAATGGAACGGTTCGAGAGACCCTGGGCCCTCAGGTGGTCCATGTAAGAACGGAGCGTGTCGAGCGTAACTGATTGCAGCCGAATGGCTTTGAGGAAGTTTGCCAGTCGGACAAGGTCGCGGCGATAGGCTTCCAGAGTATTGTGAGCCAATCCCTTTTCGGTGCGGCAAAAATGCAGGTATAACCGCATTCGTTCTTCGAATGGTGTCATTCCCGTCATCCAGCCAATGATACAATATCCGCGAAATTGTTTGAAACAATTAGGGAGTTCACGGTCAGTTTAGAACGCACAGCCTCGTCGAACGTGATTCTCCCGTCACAAGTTGCCATCTAGTACTGCCAAAAGAGTCGTTTTGTACCGCTTCGACCGCCAACCGGTGGAAGGGATCATAAATCCGGCTGCATATCTATTGGACAGATACGTTGAGTTGATCACGCTGGACGGGAACATACAGACTGCGGCGTACACGGAGTTCAAAGCGCTCTGCTTCGTTTCGGAGGCCGGAGGGGCCGACCTGTTTACGGATCACAATTTATTCGAGCGGCGGCCGAAGGTGCCGGGTCTGTGGACGAGATTCAGCTTCCGCGATGGAGACCGGCTGGATGGTATCCTCTCGCACAACCTATTGGATTGGCCGGAAGCCGGGTACTTTATTACTCCACCCAAAGCGGGAGCGACTCGGCAACGGGTCTTCGTGCCGCGGGCGGCGCTGAAGGGCACCGAACTTCGTGGAGTGGTCGGAAGATCCGGCATTTCGTCGCGTCGCAGGCAGAGGCGCGGCGCTAAGGAGGACAGCCCTCAACTTACAATGTTTGACTGGTGATCCCAGCCGCCGCCGATTGCGCCGCTGCCGCTTTTCTCCCGCTTAAACTATAGGACCAAACCCGACGCCACTCGCCGTTAGAGCTGTCTGAGCTGAGCCACAGAAGGACGACTTCGTCAAGAGCAAATCGCCGATAGCAAGGGGCGGAACGCCAGGCATCGTCCACCTGCTTTTCAACGGCAGCAAGATCGGAAACGGGGACAGCTCTGCCCAACGTGAGATGGGGCCGGAACTCAAATTCCTCAGTGGACTGCAATGGTCCTATGTTCAATGCGTCGTGAAGATCGCGGAGAAGAGAATCGCCCTCGGCAATTTCCAGATATACGAAGTTGGTTTCGGGGAAGAACCGGGCGTGGGAAAGTTCCACTTCAAAGGCCTTGAAACGCCGCAAGATCTTTTGCGCTTGCTTCGAGGCGACCTCCACCGGGACCTTAAGCGGTCGCGGAGGAAGAATGGTGATGTGAGGTTGCGGGCTATCCTCACCGGGCAGAGTCTGCCGAAGCCCGTGAAGAATGGATCGCAACGGATCCGGAATATAACTCACCAACGCAAGAAAACCCCACGGAGATATTTCCGAGGTGTGATTCATTGTGTGAAATCGACTTAACGCATATCGGCTATAGGGGACGAGGACTTGAGTGCAAATTTGCGGTATCGGGCGTTTCTCCTGGAAGCTCTACAAGATCGGTTTTCTGCTCCGGCACGTACCATTTGGCGGGCTCAAAACCGATATACTTAGCGATCTGCAACTCTCCTGAAGCGCTGCCGCTGGTAGTGAGCTCGAGCAAATCGCCGGGGCGAAGATTGTTGTCCCCCGCGATCAGCATTTTCCAGACTGCGTAAGGAGTCGGCCCTTCCGCCTCTCCGCTAAAATCGTAGTCTTTGGGTTTGACGATGGCTAAGCCGCCCGTGTGCGGGGCCCAGCGAAAGTTTTCCCGGGGAGCTTCCTTCATCCTGTGAATGCGATAACGCGGCATTAACGTTTCAGTCTAGCGCCTTGTAACGAGAGAGCAACGGGTAAAAGGCCAATGAGCGGGATTCAGCGGAGAGGACGCCCTCACTCACCGAACTATTATTCTTGGGCGGCGATTTGTTGGTCGGTGTCGCGCCAGGCGCTGATCTTCAAGCGACGGCACACCCAGCAGAGGTCGTCCGAGATATTTTGTGGTCCTGTCAGGGGCGTGCAAGCCGCGCCACATACTGCGCATGGTTTGGCCGCCGCCGGGCCGGACTCCACGCGAGCAGCTGGTCCTACCGACTTTTTCGCCATCTCTAAAATTTGCGGCGCGATAATTGGCTCGATGGTCGGTTTCTTTTTCATCCTTGCTTCCACTATAGAACACATCGGTGCTTCGCGAGTTGCTCTGATAAAGAAATGTCTCAAGTCGCTTTTCTGTTTCCGGGTCAAGGCTCCCAGTTTGCAGGTATGGGCAAGCTGCTGGCTGAGCAATACCCGCGTGCGCTTCGGGTATTCGAAGATGCTGACGACGCTCTGGGGTTCCCAATTTCGAGACTTTGTTTCGAAGGTCCGGAGGAGGATCTCAAGAAAACGGAGAATACCCAACCGGCGCTGCTTACCGTCTCTGTCGCTGCTTATCGGGTCTTAGAGGAGCACGGTTTCAAACCGGATGTAGTTGCAGGCCACAGCCTGGGAGAGTATTCGGCGCTGGTTACGGCCGGGTCGCTGAGCTTTCGGGATGCGGTGCGCCTGGTGCGCAAACGAGGTCAGTACATGCAGCAAGCTGTCCCGCAAGGAGTGGGGGCTATGGCGGCAATTCTGAAACTGCCCGAAGCCAAGCTCGATCACGTGCTCGAGGCAGCAGCACAAGGCGAGGTGGTTACAGCAGCCAATTTCAACTCACGCGATCAGATTGTAATCGCGGGTCACGCCAAAGCAGTCGAACGAGCCATGGAACTGGCTAAGGCCGCCGGCGCGAAGCGGGTCATTGCACTGCCGGTCAGCGCGCCGTTTCATTGTCCTTTGATGCGGCCTGCCCAGGAGCGATTGAGAGCGGACCTGGAGGCCACGAAGTTCGACGACGTTTCATTTCCGCTTATTAACAATTGGCAGGCTCGGGAAATCACCGCGGCTATGGACGCGCGGGAGGGCCTTTACCAGCAGGTATCGAACCCGGTTCGTTGGACAGATAGCGTTCGAGAGATTGCGCGCAAAGGTGTCACCCGATTTGTCGAAGTCGGCGCAGGATCTGTCCTGATTGGTTTATGCCGCAATATCGATCCCGCGCTGCAGGGCGTGAAATTCGGAGAGCCGGCGGATCTGGAGAAAGTGATCTCGCTGATGAGCCCTATATAGATTTCGCGATATCCACCAAGTCTGTGAATAATCCATATGCGGTCTGCTCGACGCCGGGATTAATCGATATGGTCCCGACGGTGCCCATCAGATCCGTATGCAAAAGCAGTAAGTTGGATGTGCCGCGCGCTGTGGCTAATAAATCCGTTCGGGAGACGGCCTCGGGTTTCACTTCGAGCCGGATGTTTTCGTCAACGTGCTGGCCGCGGCTCACCAGCAAAAGGGTTCGCCCGGATTTGGCGAAGTCGATGGCCTGATCGGTTGTGAAATCCCGGATACCCTGTCGTTCCACCTGCTGGGGCGTGACTCGCGCGTCCATCAGAGCATTCGCCAGCGCCGCAGCCTTGGCGGCCGAATCCCACCCGTCGATATCGAATGAGACATCGGCTTCGGCAACGCCGGCGGCTTGGGCTTCGCGCACGCCATCCTCCATGGTCAAGCCTCGCTCCATCGCGGCAACCACGACTTTCGATGTCGAATTTAGAACGCCCGTAAACCCGAGTATCTTCACCCCCGGCAAGTTGTTCCTTACTGTATTGAAAACGGGCGCTCCGTCCATGACGGTCGATTCGAAACGGAACTCGACTTGCGCCTTCGCGGCCTCATCCCGGAGGTCCGCATAAGCATGCGCAATAGGCCCTTTGTTGGCGGTGATCACGTGAATGTGACGACTAAATGCGGAACGGATGTGCGAAATAGCCGGTTCGCCATTTTGCGGGTTGAGAGTGGTGACTTCGATGGCTACATCGGGCTGTGCACGGTCGAGGAACTCATCCACTGAACCGGCCGAGGGTCCGAATTCGGGCTCGAGGCTTAGCCCTCTGAAATCAAACGCACTTCCGTGCTTCGCGGTATGAATTCCAATAATCGGAAACGGATAAGCGGATCGCTTCCTCAATAATAAGCGAGCAAATGCCTTAGCCACGTTTCCGTAGCCGATAAGTACAATTCTCACGCCTTGAGAGTAGCAGCGCCATCGGGATACTACCTTGCTTGACAGAGATATACACCTTCGGCAGACTTAAGGTTCGATTTCGACGCGCCCTGGTTGGAGGAAGTTTAGTGAAATCCCTTATATTTGTTCTACTTTTGCTCTCAGCGAGTGCATTGCTTGCACAGCAACCGGCGGCGGTGCCGCCACCGCAAGCCGCCCCGTCACCGCAAACCGGAACGCCGGCGGATACGACGAGCAATCCGGTGACTCTTGCTCAGCCATTTGAAGCCGGACGTAACTTCTTCAATTTCTTTGCTTATGCAAACGGAATCTTTGATGACAATAGCGCTACGATAGGTGGCTCGCAAAGTTTCAGTGGACTTGGATTTGAAGCAGGCGGCGGCGTAACCGGGTATCACGAATTCGCCGGAGGAAGCCTGGCGCTGAATTATCGAGGAGGTTATCGAAACTACGAAGAAGGCGCGTCATTTCCGGGAGGAACAGACCAAAACCTGTCGTTCCAATTCAGGAAGACGCTCAGCAGGAGATGGACGCTGACGTTTAGCCAGTCGGCGGGAATCTTTCTATACGGGGGAACCTATTTCGGTCTGCAGCCGACACAGAGCAATTTTATCCAGACGAATCCGTTTACCAGCCAAACCAGATTCTTATCGAGCTCGCTGGCGCTGATGTATCAGCAAACTTTGCGTTTGAGCTACTCGGTAGAGGGCGATTTTTTCCTGACGAGATACAACGGTGGGCCGGCGATTGGGGACACCGGGGGATCCGGAGCAGGCTCGATCTTTTACAGATTCAGCCGGCGGACCACGGTGAGCGGCACTTATTTGCACACCGATATGCAATATACCCATAAGACTGGAACGACTAAGGTGGACAGCGCGTACCTGACACTTTCGCGCGACTTGCGCCCACAGTGGCACCTTGGCATCTCTGGCGGTTTCAGCAGGGTGAATTCATCGGGAACTGTGACTATTCCGGTGCCTGTGTCCTTCCTCGGCCAGATCTTCAACTTTTACGAGGTTGGCCAATACCACCAGGTCTCGTTTCTGCCCTACTACCAGGGCACTTTGTCACACAATGCGCGGCGTTCTCAGTTGATGATCACTGGCGGCGAGAGCGTAACTCCAGGGAACGGATTCGTTCTGGCTTCGCGGAGTTTGGGTGTGAGCGGCTTCTATTCATACAACCTGTCGCGTCGAGCTAATCTGGGCCTGGGCGGCGGCTATTCCCGTCTGAGCAGCCTGTCCAATGCGATCGCGAGTTCTTACTCCACATCGACCTTCAGCGGCTCCTGGGGTTACAACCTAGCACGATATGTTGGGTTGAACTTGCGGTATGACCTTGCCGATTACGGCGGTTTCGGCGGATATGGTGGGCGCATAGACAACCGCGTATCCTTCGGGTTCGTCTTCAACTCAAAGAACGTTCCGATCACCCTGTTCTGAGGGGCGAAGCGGCACGGCGCTCGCTTCGGGCGCGAAGATTCTTCGCCTGAAGATTCTCCTCATTGACAACTGCTTGCAAAGGGTACATTCTTTTGAAAAGGGGTTCCGTATGCGCTGCCCGTGCCCTTTGCTGCCGTTGGCCCTGACCTTGCTGGCCTGTTTCCAGGCGTCCGCTCAATCGGTCCTGTCGGTTCGTTCCGGAGTGGTTCATTTTTCCGAAGGCGCGGTTTTCATCAACGACCAGGCGCTCGAATCGAAATTCGGCACGTTCCCGAATGTCCAGGAAGGCTCCACTTTGCGCACGGGACAGGGCCGGGCGGAGATCCTCCTTACGCCGGGCTGCTTCCTTCGCATCGACGAAAACAGCGCGATCCGCATGATCTCAACTTCGCTGATCGACACGCGTCTGGAATTTCTGCGGGGTTCGGCGATTCTCGATTCGGTGAATGCAGCTTCGGCCAAAGGCGTGAGTATAAATTACAAGGAGTCCGAGGTTCGATTCCCGAAACAGGGACTGTATAGGCTGGATTCCGAGCCCGCGGGGGTACTCCAGGCTTATAGCGGGGAAGCGTCCGTAACACAGGACGGAAAGGCGTCCACAATCGACACGTCGCATCTTTTCTTCTTCTCCGGTGGGCTGGAGACGAAAAAATTCAGTGCCGGGGCCGACGATGAGTTCTACCACTGGGCGCAGGACCGCAGCGACGCTGTCGCCGAAGAGAACCGCTTGTCGGCTCAGACAGCGGGTGATCCCGCGGACTTGGGCAGCGGACAAGCGGTTCCAATCGACCCCAATCTGAGTCTTGGGGTTCCGGGCTACGGGGTTCCTAACTATGGAGTTCCTGGCTATGGAGGTCCACTGAACACATTCCCGCTCGGCGGCAATTCATTCGGTGCATACAACCCGTTCGGCTTCGGATTTTTCGGCGCTTACCCTGCCTATCCGGCGCTTTTGTTCCGGTATCCAGGAGGCTCGTTATACTCACACTGGCGCGACAGAAGCCGATTGCCAAATGGAACGGGCGATTCGCGATGGACTTCGACGACGCGAAATCCTCACTGGTCTCCTACAAATTCTCATTGGTCTTCTAGGGGGACTGGATTATCCGGCTATCGGCCCGTACGGCCGCAGACCTTTATTTCCCGACCCTTTATTCCCCGGCCTCTCTACGTGACTCCACGCACGGCAGCTCCCACGTTTTCACACTCCGCGGGGCCCAGGACCGGCATCACGCCAATGGGAGCGCATCCGATCGGTCGCCGATAAAATCCCCAATAGCTCTCATTGAGTGGGAGCATAGTAGCCGAGCCGCCAACGTGTCGTGAGAGGCGGGAGACCCGCAGGCTGCTTCAGCTTGACTTCGACGCGGCGAAACTTACCGTCCCTATTCTGGTTTGCCGGCGAGTACGCCAGCACATATTGATTACGGAGCTCGATCCCGATCTTGCTCGCAATACTGGGAAGATCGCTGGTTTTAGTCGCTGCGAAAGCGCGGCCTCCGGTTTGTAGCGAGAGCTCGGAGAGCAGGCGTGGGCCAGAGAGTTCGGCGGCGCTCAGCGCGAGAAAAGGGAAGGGCTCGAAAACCCCCATGGAGTAGATCTGCACATCCGCTTCACGAACTAAGTCTTTGATCTGAACCGCGGTGTACCGGCTATTATTATCGCCGCCATCGGAGATGATCAGAAGCGCTTTGCGCGGATTCTTCGCGTTTTTCATCTCGCTCAATCCGGTATGGACCGCATCGAGAAGCGCGGTGAGTCCTTGTGATTCGACGGACGCCAGCTTGTCTTCAATCGTTTCGGCATCGTGCGTAAATGGGACCGCCACGTCAGCGCGATCGTTGAACTCAACCAGGAACGCTTCATCCTGGATGTTCATCGTTTTTAGGAATTGCTTTACGGCTTGGCGAGACGTCTCGAGTCTGGATCCCATGCTGCCGCTGGTGTCGACAAGAAGTCCAATAGAAAGCGGCGCATCTTCGCCCGAAAGTTGTTTAACCTTTTGTTCCGTTCCATCTTCTAAAACGCGGAAATCCTGTTTGTCCAATCCCAGGACAAAGTGATTCAAGGAATCGGTTACGGTGACCGGTATCAGTACCAGCGTTGTGTCTACGCGGAGGTTGAGACCGCCTTGTTTCTGCGGAGATGAGGCAGAAGCGACGGATTGTGCGAGAGCGGAACTCCGGTCCGATGGCAACAGACCGAGAGCAAACGCGGCACAGAGGATAGAGGCAATGACGGAGATGATGATGGAACGGCGCCGCACGACTGCGCGCTCCCGGTTTCGGCACGAGTCTAGCATATGTCTCGTCAACTCAGGGACAATTTGAACCAGGCCTCCCGGTCGACGCAGGAGCACGAGCGATAATAGCTATGATGCGAAAGACTTTGTTCCTGAGCCCGCCCTCCTTCGACGGCTTCGACGGCGGAGCAGGAGCGCGTTACCAAGCTAAGCGAGAGATTACGTCCTATTGGTTTCCGACGTGGCTGGCACAATCGGCCGCGCTCGTCGAGGGCAGCAAGCTCATGGACGCTCCGCCCCACCATCAGACGCTTGAAGATCTATTGAAGGTTGTGAATGAATACGAGCTGTTCATTCTCCATACAAGCACGCCATCGCTGAACAATGACATCAAATGCGCCGATGCCATCAAGGCGAAGAACCCGCACGCCCACGTCGGGTTAATCGGCGCCCATGTTGCGGTCCTGCCGGATCCCACGTTGCGGGATGCACCGAGCATCGATTTTGTTTGTCGCAATGAGTTCGACTACACGTGTCTCGAGCTGGCGCAGGACAAGCCATGGAGCGAAATCCGCGGGTTGAGTTATCGCGATTCGAATGGGCGCATTCAACACAATCCGGAGCGGGAATTGCTGCACGACTGGGACGCGATGCCGAGCGTGCTTCCGGTTTACCATCGCGATCTGAAGATTGAGAACTACTTCATTGGGTATCTTCTTCACCCTTACATTTCTTTGTATACGGGCCGCGGATGTCCGGCGAAGTGTACATTTTGCTTGTGGCCGCAGACTATTGGCGGGCACGCTTACCGGACCAAATCGCCCGCAGCCGTTATCCGCGAGATGGAAATCGGGAAAGAGCTTTTCGGCGACCGCGTGCGGGAATGGATGTTCGACGACGACACGTTCACGATCGACAGGCCGCGCGCTGTAGAGATTGCCAAGGGCATGAAGAAGCTGAAGCTGACGTGGTCCTGCAATGCTCGCGCAAATCTGGATTTTGAAACGCTTCGCCAGCTTCGCGACAACGGTTTGCGGCTCCTGCTGGTCGGCTTCGAATCAGGCAATCAGCAGATCCTGAACCGGATCAAGAAAGGTTTGAGGCTGGAGACTGCGCGCACGTTCATGCAGAACTGCCGCAAGCTGGGGATCAGAGTCCACGGAACGTTCATGATTGGGCTGCCGGTCGAGACGCAGGAGACGATCGAAGAAACAATCCGTTTCGCGGAGGAGCTTGATCCATTCTCCATTCAGGTCTCGATCGCGTCTCCTTATCCGGGGACCGAGCTGTATCGCGAGGCGACAGAGAATGGCTGGATGGACAACGACCTGCTGGTTTCACTGAATGGGATTCAGACGTCAACGCTGCGATACCCTCATCTTTCGCCCGACGCGATTGAAGAGGCAGTGGAGCGGATGTACCGGCGATTTTATTTCCGGTGGAAACCTATACTGCGGTTTCTGCGCGAGATGGGCGGCGACCGGCAAATGTTGGTGCGGCGCCTGCGCGAGGGCGGAGAGTTCTTCGGCTATCTGAAAGAGCGGCGGGATATTGCCCGGGCGCGGCAGAAACTCGCAGCGATCGCGCCGGGGCAAGTGGGCGAGTCGCTGTAAGGCTATCCTGGTCTAAATTGGCGAGCTTTGTTCGCTTGCGTTCCTTCCAAGGAGAACTGTTCCATGAACTCTTGGATACTCAGATCCCAGAACATTTTGACGGTGCTAATGTTTCTTTGCACTCCCCTCGCATTCAGCCAAACCATCACAACGGGAGATGTCACCGGTACCGTTACCGATTCCAGTGGAGCGGTTGTGCCTGGCGCGATTGTAACGATTAAGTACTTGGACACGAATGAAACCAGAACGACGGCCGGCGACGAAACGGGCCGCTACCGCTTCACGTTCTTGAAGCCCGGTCGTTATGAAGTTTCGGCTGTAACTTCGAACATGAAGTCAGGCACTTCGGAATTTACGCTTTTGGTTGGACAGGAGCCGGCCGTGGACTTGGTTCTGAAGGTGCAAGGGACGACAGAAATCGTTGAGGTGGCCGCTGCCGGCTCGGTACTTCAGACCGAGAACGCGAATCAAGCGACTTCCTTCAATGAGAGGCAGGTGACGGAGCTGCCGATGAGTGGAGGCGACATTACAAACATGGCGTTCACCGTGCCCGGAATCCGGGTCAACGTGGGCGGAGGGAACGCGAACTTCAACGCAAACGGAGTTCCGTTCAACGCTACCCTGTTCACGATCAATGGCGGCGACATCACCGAACCTTACAACAACAACAACAAATCAGGCGCGAGCAACAACACGCTGGGCGCTAACGACATTTCCGAAACGGCAGTGATCCTGAATGCTTTCAGCGCCCAGTACGGACGCATGGCAGGCGCGCAGGTGAACTACGTGACAAAGTCCGGAACCAATGCTTTCCATGGCAACTTGGCGGAAAGCTACAACGACGCGATATTCAACGCCAACGGTTTTTTCAATAACGCGACGGGAACGCCGCAAGGACGGTCAGTAGCGAATCAGTACGCAGCCTCCCTCGGGGGGCCGATCCGTAAGAACAAAACTTTTTTCTTCGTGAATACCGAAGGGTTGCGCTATGCGCTGCCGTCGTCCGGCGTGGTTTCGATTCCCTCGCCCCAACTCCAGCAATACATACTGACACACGTACCTGCAGCTTCGGTTGCGTTGTACCAAGATGCCTTCAATCTTTATAACAGCGCGCCGGGTATAAGCCGGGCAATTCCGGTGACCAATGGGCCCGGACTGCTGCAGGACGGCTTTGGGAATCTTGGCTGCGGACATCAAAAATTTCCTGGCACTTATGTGAATGGCTCGAGCGGACTGCGATTCGGCATAGACGTGCCCTGCGCTTACGCATTCGGGACAAATGCATCCAGCATAAATACTGAAAGTCTGTTGTCAGCGCGAGTCGACCATGAGCTCACCGGTAAACAGAGGATCTTTTTCCGTTTCAGCGATGATTGGGGCACACAGGCAACCAGTACCAGTCCCATAAACCCAGTGTTCAACCAACAGAGCGTTCAGCCCTGGTATACGGGGCAAATGAATCACACCTATATCATCAGTCCGGCGATTGTGAACAACTTCGTTCTGAGTATTAATTACTACTCGGCCGTTTTCGGCGTGCCGAATTTCCCGAAGGCGCAATCTCTTATGCCGGTGCAATTTGCCTTCAGCGATGGCGGCGCAAATGGAACCAGCCCGACGGGGCTTACAGCTTTAGGCGTTCCGTTCCCCACCGGAAGAAGGGGCGGCCAATTCCAAGCAATCGACGATCTATCGTGGAACCGCGATAAACACACAATTCAGGGAGGCGTGAACTTCCGCCGCAACAGAGTGACTGATACCAGCATTGCCAGCGGCTCGCAGATTGGGACTTACACTATCGCCGACCTCACAGATTTCGCTATTGGATTGGTGAACAGCACGAATACCGGAAGCAAATACACGCAATCGTTTCCGTTGTTACAAGCCGCTCATATTCGGCTCTATTCGCTGAACTTCTACGTTCAGGACCAGTGGAACCTGAACAAGAACTTGAGATTGACGTACGGCATCCGTTTCGAACGAAACGAAGATCCTGCTTGCACGGACAATTGCTTTTCGCTATTCAAAGGCACGTTCGGGACCTCCGGGGGCGCTACTGTTCCATACAATTCCTCGATCACTACGGGATTGAGCCGCGCCTTCCCACACATTGAAGCCTTGATCCCAGCGCCCCGTTTAGGGATTGTTTACACTCCCTTCGGTCAGAACAAAACGGTGCTCCGGGCCGGCTTCGGACTGTTTGCCAACACGTTTCCAGGGAATCTGGCGGCGAGCGTTTTCGGAAATTCACCAGCTAAATTCAGCCCGACTGTGGCCTTCGGAACCATCGGATTGCCAGGCACTGCCGGCACCGCGCAGGCCGCTGCCGTCGCCTCGGACCAAGTATTCCAGACCGGATTTTCCCAGGGATTCACGTTGGCGCAATTTCAGTCAGCGCTGGGCAAGGTTCCGTTTGGGGTACCGGCGTATTATATCCCGCCGAACACGTTTAAGACACCAAAGGTTGTCGAGTGGAGCTTCGAGATCGAGCAGCCCCTCAACTCGCGAAATGTCTTGGCGATCAACTATTCAGGCAATCATGGCTATAACGAATCCATCCTGAACCAGGATGCGAATGCCTTCATCGGAACTGTCAGCAGATATCCGAATGGCTTTGGAGGTCTTCCCACGGTTGCGCCGGATTCGCGCTTCTCAACCGTAACTGAGCTTCTGACTACGGGATATAGCAACTACGATGGACTTTCGGTTCAGGTCCGACATGCGTTCAGTCTCGGCTTCCAGGGGCAGGCGGGTTATACCTGGAGTCACGCGCTGCAAACCGGACCGGTGTTCAATACCTCTTCGGGCGCATCCACGATCGCCGAATACAACCCTTACAATCTTCGTGCTAACTACGGTGCCACGAACTTCGATACCAGGCATGACCTTAGCGCGGATATTGTGTGGAATCCGCCGAGCTTCGGTAATAAGGTTATGGAGTCCGTCTTGGGCGGCTGGACGCTCGGCGGCAAGCTCTATCTATACAGCGGGCGGCCTTTTAGCGTGATCAATAGCCAGGTCCCCGGGCTTCTTTCAACAACCTTTGGCGGTTCCGTCCTGGCGGATCTCTTGACCCCGGGCCTTCTTGGAACGCACTGCACAGACGTCAACTCCCGGTGCCTAACCCCGTCCGAATTCGCGACGTCACAGACGCAGAAGGATTTCGGAAACATACCACCGAACAGCTTTCGTGGACCGGGATATTTCGACATCGACAGTCAGATCACAAAGAAGATTCCAGTTACTGAACGCATGTTTTTTCAGATCGGAGCAAGCGCCTACAATCTTTTGAATCACCCGAATTTCGCAAATCCGAATAACAACGTAGCTTCCGGTTCCTTTGGCAGTATCACGTCCACTGTCAGCGCGCCAACCAGCATTTACGGATCGGGTCAGGGTGCGCTTGTTTCGGGCCGCGTATTAGTAGTAGTCGGAAAATTCAACTTCTGACGGGGGAAGCGCACTACTAGTGCGGCTTTTCGCCGGCGCGGAGAACTTGCTGAAGGCGGTCGGCGAAGTTTTCTCCGGATTCGGTTTCGAGCTTACGTTTTGCTACGGGCAGCGCCGAATCGAGCTCGTGCACGACGCGCAATAAACTTCTGATATTCGATTCGGTCAATCTTGCGCTTCCCGGAACATCCAGTCGCGGCAAATAGTGGCTGTCGACGCCGAAATCGATTCGCAGATCCTCCTGATCGGTTGCGTTGCGCTCGGTGCCGTTATCGAACTCTGGGCCAAAGCAGGATAGTTCCACAGGCGGCGGGCGCCAAATTCCAATCGCTATCGAACTGCCACAGATCCCACCAGCTTTCCAGGCCGTATGCTATGTCCTCACCTTGATAATCGGCCAGCGCCGCCATTAAATCCGTGATATCGACGGGGCCGTTCAAGGGGCGTTCCAGCAGCGGAGGCTCAGTCGAATTAACGGCATGAATTGAAAAGATCGATTGCGGTTGATCCCGTTGCGAAAAGGGAAACAAGCGGAGCAGCTTTTCGAAATGCCGGATACGGGCGGGGCGGCTGTGCCGGTCGAGCCAAATGGACAGCGATAGTTGATCTGTCACGCTTCCATTATGAGCAGCGGCTCGTAACGACAAATTCGCACGATAATGTTTGTTGAGACAATAGAGAGGTGATAACGGACCTCGTGCAGATCAAGCGCTTCGGCGAAAAACAGCGCGAGGAGAACCAGCGGTTTCGCGCGTGGATGAAGCGCCACAACTTCGTCGAGAGACGTTTCCAGGCAATCGCGCATAAAGTTGAAGATGATATCGACTGCACGGCGTGTGCGAACTGTTGCCGGGTTGCAACGACACAGATTAACGAACGAGATGAAGAACGGCTTGCGCGCCATTTGGGCATGAAGGTGGTGGAGTTTGTGAGGAACTATACGGTGGAAAGCGCGGAAGAGGGGCGGATTTTGAAGCGAAACGAGAGTGGCTGTGTGTTCCTGGAGGGAAATCTCTGCTCCGTGTACGATGCGCGGCCTGGCGCGTGCGAGTTGTTCCCCCATTTGATCAAAGGAAACGGTTCTCTGCTGAGCCGGATGTGGCAAATGCCCGACCGGGCGGTCTATTGCCCCATCGTGTTCAACACGCTAGAGCAGTTTAAGGACGAGACAGGATTTAAGAAATGACGTCCGTGTTCATCCTGCTGGTTTGTTTGCTGGTGGCCGTGGGCTTTGCGACGTATCAAATGTCGGAGGCGAAACGCTCCACCCAAACCGCCGCCGAAGTGCGCGAAGAGAATGAACGATTGCGCATGAATCTGGAGGAGGCGAGACATACCGCGATTACGAAAGAAGCGGAGAGCGCGAAGAATCGGGAAATCGCGGAAATGCAGCTTAAGCTTCTGACGCAGACTCAGCAGCAGCTCGAGGAAAAGTTCCGAGCGGTAGCGGCTGAGGCGCTGCAAAACAACAGCCAGCTATTTCTCGATCGCAGCCGCGACCAACTTCAGCATCTTGTCGAGCCGGTGAATCAGTCGCTTCGTAGATTCGAAGAGCAGGTGCAGACAGTGGAGCGGTCGCGAGTGGGAGCGTACGAGGGTATTTCGGCACAGGTGCAAGCCTTGACGCAGCTTCAGGAGCGCGTCCGGCAATCGACCGACCAGCTAAAGACGGCTTTGCGGTCGCCCATTCAACGCGGCCGCTGGGGTGAGATGCAGCTTCGACGCGTGGTCGAACTGGCCGGCATGCTGGAATACTGCGATTTCGCTGAACAAAAGACGTTGTTCGGCGAGACGAATCAGCGCCCGGACCTGATTGTTCGCTTACCGAATGAGTGCCAGGTGGTGGTGGATGCGAAAGTTTCGCTAGAAGCGTATCTTCGCGCGATCGAAGCTCAAGATGAGCCGGAGCGCCTTCGCTACTTCATGGATCACTCGAGACAGGTCAAGATGCACGTGAAATCGCTCGGGGAAAAGAGCTATTGGGAGCGGCTTGCGTGTTCCCCGGAATTCGTTGTAGCGTTCTTGCCGCTGGAATCTCTGTTCAGCGCAGCGTTAGAGCACGATCCTGAGCTGCTGGATTACGGCGCAAAGCATCGCGTGATGATCGCTACACCGGCTACCCTGATCACATTGCTGCTTACGGTGGCTGGTGGCTGGCGGCAACAGGCGCTGGCTGAGAATATCGAGAAGATTCGCGCGGCGGGCATTGACCTGTATTCGCGTTTGTCCACAATGGGGCAGCATTTTGTGAGGCTTGGGGACGCAATTGAAAAGACTGTGGAGACTTACAACGAGACGGTGGGATCGCTGGAGCGAAATGTGTTAACTTCGGCGCGCAAATTCAAAGAACTGCGCCCAGCGGCGGCGGATCATCTGGACAAGATTGCGACTGTCGAATCTGGTCCACGGCTTCTGGATGATTCAAAGTGGGGTGCGGAAGAGGTAGCTAGTAATTCAGCTTCTCGGTAATCGTAACCGGGTTGGTGAGACGGAACGAAAGGCGAGTTTCGCTGGGTATCACCGCCGGCTTGCCGCGTGTTGCGAGGACCGTACCGGTGCCGGCCGCGCCCCCTGCGCCTGCGCCAATAGCGGCGCCTTTGCCTCCGCCCGCCATCGCACCGATAATAGCTCCGAGAGCTGCACCCCCGGCGATCTTGGCGCTGTCTTCACCCATGCTGTTCGGCCCTTTTTTGTCGAAGCTACTGGTCTCGATTCTTACGCGCTGGCCATCCGTCGTATTGATTTCTGAGAGTGCCAGGGTCAGGTCCGAAAGGCCCTCGATCCTGCCTGCCTTCTGCGCGTTCACGATGCGGCCCAGAACCTTCGAGCCTTTGTCGGCAATGATGAAGCCGTCCAGGACGATTGGTGATTCCAGTGTGCCCCGGAAGGTGTCGCCGGTGTAATTGTGGTTGGTCGATAGCGTTTCCAGAAGTCGCACATTGAGATTGGTTCCAGCCTGCAGGGTTACGACGTGTGGCTGATGCGCGGAGTCGGGCGCCGGAGCAGGGCTGTATTGTTGCTGGACTGACGGAGAAGACTGGGGCTGCGGCTCGGGCTGCGCGGCGGCGTCCTGAGTGTCTTCATTTACATGCACGGGTGCGACAGCCGGAGCGGCGGGCATCACCGGCGGAGTATCTTTTGCGACGTCGACAGTTGCGATGGCGGGCGGGGTTGGCAAAGGAGCCGCGTGAATACGCACAGGTTGAGGCTTTGCAGAGGCGACGACTGTGTGTCTCTTCGCATGAGCCTTTTGAACTGGAGAAGCGGGCGTTACGGTGTGGTCCGAGGTATCCTGAGCCTGCGGGGCGGCAGAAGGCTCGTCCTGCGACGCCTGTTGCACAGCCGGCATGGTCTGAGCCACCGGCGGGGGATGGACGACCTCGCTCACCCGGACGTAGATGAGAGCGCTGCCGAGCGCCACAACCACTCCGGCAACGAATGCTGAGAGGATTTTTATCAACCTAGACGGCTCCGCCACACAAACCCACTATATGTGAAAACGCGCGGCCCGGCAGGAACGTTTCGGCTTTCACGGTTAAAATGGGGTCATCCCGGCTCAGATGACGGATCGCTACATCTTCGATTTTCCGCCTGGTTACGACGTGGGACCGGTGCGCATCCGGCCGGCTACGGTACTGGCGCCGATGGCCGGGGTTACCGATACCGTTTTCCGGCGGTTGATTCGGAATCAAAGTGGCTGTGGACTGCTGATGACCGAGTTCACCAGCTCGCACGGCATCGTGAGTACGCGGCACGCGAAGAAGCCGAATCGAAATTTCCGATACCTCTATTTCGAGCCGGAAGAGCATCCGATCAGTTGCCAGTTATTCGGCTCCGATCCGGATGTAATGGCAGAAGCGGCGAAGGTATGCGAGGAGCGGGGATTCGACATTGTCGATATTAACTTCGGTTGTCCGGTTAACAAAGTTGTGAAATGCAACGGGGGATCCGGGCTGCTGCGGGACCTGCCGCGGATCGAAACTATTCTGCGAAAGGTTCGTTCGGCAATTTCAATCCCTCTGACGTGCAAATTCCGGGCAGGCTGGAACGACCAGGAGCTGGTCGGCGTGGCTATGGCAAAGCTTGCGGAGGATTGCGGATTATGCGCCGTCGCGCTCCATCCGCGGACACGCGAACAGGGATACAGCGGCCATGCGGATTGGTCGCGGATCGCCGAAGTAAAGGCGGCGGTGAAAATTCCTGTAATCGGAAATGGCGACGTTGCCAATCCCGAGGACGCACTGCGCATGCACCGGGAAACCGGATGCGACGCGATCATGATCGGCCGCACAGCTTCTTATAATCCCTGGATCTTTCGTCAGATGGAGGAATATCTTCGAACCGGCGCTTACACGGTACCGCCCGAGCGCGAGCGATACAACATGATGAAGACCTATTACTTGATGCTGAAAGACCATGGCGAATCGGACGCAATTGGAAAGATGAAGCAATTCGCGACCTACTTTACTCACGGGGTGCGGAACGGCTCAAAGCTGCGGACTGAGATCTACCGAACTCAAGATGTGGAGCGAATCCTGGAAAAGGTAGACGAGTTCTTTACGGAACAATTGGATGAGATTCCGGCGCTGGAGCGCGCCGAAGTCGCTTGAAGCATGTAGAGCTGATCACTGACGGCGCCTGCAAAGGGAATCCAGGAAAGGGAGGATGGGCCTGTATTCTGCGGCATGGCGAATACAAGCGAGAGCTGTTCGGCTGCAGCCCGCATACCACGAATAACCGGATGGAGCTTGCGGCAGTGATTGAGGGATTGAAGCGGCTGAAGGAAACGTGTTCAGTTGAAATTGTTACCGACTCGGAATACGTAAAGAACGGCATCACGCAGTGGATACACGGATGGAAGAAAAAGGGCTGGAGGAGCTCTGGTAAAAAGCCGGTTAAAAACCAGGATCTATGGGTGGCGCTCGACGAGTTGGTAAACGCGCACGAGACGCAATGGAAATGGACCAAGGGCCACGCGTCGCACGAAGACAATAACCGGTGCGATGAGCTAGCGAGCCGCGCCGCCGAGGAGCAGATTTCAAGCGAGCCGGGCGCGACCAACGATCTTTACCGACTGCATGTCAGAGCCGAAGCGCAAGCCTGAGCGGATCTGCCTTTTCGGAGGCACGTTCGATCCTATTCACTCGGCTCATCTTCGGATTGCTGAGGAGGCGCTCAAAAAATTTTCACTGGACCGCGTTCTTTTCGTGCCGGCGGCCAATCCTCCGCACAAGGATCTCAGCGGCGTGACGCCTTACGAGGATCGGTTCCGGATGGTAGAAATAGCTTGCGCGCCCTACAGGCAGTTTCGAGCGTCGCGTCTCGAAGAAGGAAACGAGCGGAGCTATACGATCGGCACGCTGGAGCGTTTTCGAAACGAAATTGGCCCCGATGACCGGTTATTTTTCCTGATTGGGTCGGATGCGTTTGACGAACTCGAAACATGGAAACGTTGGGAAGAGGTGGTGAAGCTGACGGAATTTATTGTGGTCGCGCGGCCGGGCGGCCATTACCACGTTGCTGAAAACGCGCGCGTGCTGCCGCTAGACGGGTTGGAGCTTCCGGTGTCAAGTTCCACGATTCGAGCCAGGTTAGCCGCACGGGAACCGACTCCGGAATTACCGGTCGAGGTTCGGAAGTTCATCGAAGAGCAGGGGCTTTATCGGTGAGAAAAAAAGCTCCCTTATAGTCGAGTTTCTGAAACCGTGACGCAGTACCGATCGAACGCCTCGGTCAAGAGCTTGGCGATTTCCGGTGCTTCGCGAATCTCGATTTGATGGCGATGCAGCATGAAAACCGGTTTTCCGTCGCGGAAGAGAGCGATCGCCGGAGAGGAGGGGGGAACACCTGAAAGCAGTTCGCGAACTCTGGCGACAGCTTCCAGATCGGCGCCAGCAAAGACAGTAGCCGCAGCGTCCGGTCGTGTAGGATGCGCGAGAGCCATGCCCACAGCGGGACGCGCCCTTCCTGCCGCGCAGCCACAGACCGAATTGACAACCATGAGCACGGTCCCACTCTGTCCCAGGGCTTTATCGACTTGCTCGGGTGTCCGAGTCTCTTGAACGCCGTATTGCGTCAGGTCTTCCCGCATTGCGGTAATGAGTTGTTCAGGGTATCGCATAGTAGCTCCCGCAGTTCTTATGATCCAGTCCGAGGAACTTGAACCTTGGGTGAGGAGAGATAGCCAACGATTTTGTCTTTTTGTACTTGGTTGACTACGATTTCGTCGGGCTGTGTCGCCTTAGATGTAAGGAATTGAATCGGCTCGTTGATGGTTCGATCTTTCTTTTCCACCGTTTTGTCGTCCGCCGTCAGCTCGATAGTGAATTTGTTGTGCTTCGTATCCACTCTCTTCAACTCAACCATCACGTTTCCAACCCGAGTAGGTTTCTTGGATTTCACGATGTTGAATTCGGTGTAATTGCGCTCACCCAATTCGCGCAAGGCTTTCAATTCTTTGCCATTGGTCGCGATGAGGCTCTCATGGTTGTCCAACTCACCCGTGGCTCTTTTCAGGTTAGCGATGGTTTGTTCTAACTGCGCTTTGGTGCTTTGTACGTCGGTTTTCACGTTTCCGACATCGGTCGAGACGTTCGCCAATTGACTGGTGGCTGTGTCGGCCGTTTGCTTCACTGCGTCGATGGCTTGAGCGACTTTTTGCTGCTGGGCTTGTTCGCTTTCCTGCAGCATCGCAACCTTCTTTTCGGCGTCTATCTTGGCTTGCCCGACGGCAACAGCGGCCGCGCGGCGCTGCTCGGCGAGGCGGGCCTGCAATTCCTGCACGCTCCTGCGCGAGCGCTGCACTGCCTCGGAAGAATCAATGCGCATCTGATCGAGACTGCCTTTGACATCTTTGGTCAGATTCGCCATCTCGTTCCGGTTCTCAGCTTCAACGCGGTCAAGCTTAACGAATAAGAAGATGTTCGAAGCTACTAACAGAACCAGTATTCCGATCAGCAGAGGCATCTTCCAACTTGGACCAGACGGCGGCGGAATGATATATGTCGGCTGCTGTGGTGTACTACTCATGTGTTTTCCTCACGGAAGTGATATCTAGAGACACGGCCCGAACACAATAGTCCCGCGCCAATGGCAATAGACGTGCCTCTTTCCTATTATGTTTCAGTCTTGCATGAATGCGTTCCGCGACGGCGCGGAGTCGAATTCCAGCACTTCCTGCCGCGGGGCGCCCGGCTCAAAACAGCGGCGGCACCGGGCCTCGTAAGATCCGCCCGCTCCTACCAGGATAAGCTCGTCGGATTCGACAAGCCGCTGGGTGTGCTTTGCAGGCGCGCCGCACCGCATGCAAATTGCGAGCGTTTTGGTGATGGATTCGGCCATCGCGAGAAGGTCCGGCATAGGGGGAAAAGGCCGGCCCATGAAATCGGTATCCAGACCTGCGATGATCACCTGCTTGCCGCTGTCGGCGAGTTGATTTGCGACCTCCAGGAGATCGAGACCAAAAAAGTTGGACTCGTCGACGCCGACCACCTGCGTTCTCCAATCCAGTTTCTCGAGAATCTCACGAGCGGAATTCACACATTCGGATCGCATACGGACGTCGGCATGAGTGACGATCTCGTTATCGGAATAGCGCGTGTCAAGGGATGGCTTGTAAACCTGGACACGCTTTCGCGCGATGGTAGCCCGGCGCAATCTTCGAATCAACTCTTCACTTTTTCCAGAGAACATGGGGCCGCAAATGGCTTCTATCCAGCCCGAGTTCGGGACTACAATCTCCACCTCTACACACCATCCCGCTTACGATTGATTCGAATGGCGGTCTGATCCTGCGTGGGCTCGCGATCGCACTCGACGGCAAGAACCGTCGCGATCGGATCCGGCGCGTTCGGCGGAAGGCCGAGAAAGCGCACGCGAAACTCTTCTTGTTCAAACTTCACGGGCTGACCGGTGGGATACATCTTGGCAGAAAGCACCTTCTGTTGCAAACCGCCGACGGCAATGGTATCGCCGGGCCAAAAGTACGCGTGTATAAAGAGCGTGTTCCCTTGCCGGGTAAACAGCGCAAACTCCGACCGCTTGACCTGGCAGAGATCCGATTTGTGGATGAGATCGCTATGTGTATCCATCCATTTGCCGACGGTGGTCAGGATTTGAGTGGACGGCTCCGGAATGGACCCGTCGCCTCTCGGTCCGATGTTCAACAAATAATTGCCCTGATCCCGTGTGCACGTCAGCAGATTACGAACAATGGTTTTGGGCGACTTCCAGTTGTCGTCAGCACGTTGAAAGCCCCAGCTATCGTTCATGGTCATGCAAGCTTCCCAGGGGCTGGCCGAGGCCTGGATGCGCTGTTCAGGCGTGGCGAAGTCCTCCGGAATACCGGAGCGATTGTTGATCAAGATATCGGGCTGCAATTGCCGAACCATTTTATTCATCTCGACCGATTCCCATCCTGCCGGAGTTAATGGCCAGCTCACGTCATACCAAAGGACATCGACCTTGCCATAGTTGGAGCAGAGCTCCCGCACCTGGCCATGGATGTAGTCGACAAAACGGCGCCGGGCTGCTTCATCGGTTTTACAGCGGGCGCCATCGGGATGATGCCAATCCATGAGCGAGTAGTAAAAGCCGAACCGCATTCCCTCTCCGCGAGCGGCTTCAATATATTCGGCCACCAGATCCCGGCCCGCCGCTTGCTTTGGAGCGCAATAATCGGTGAGCTTCGTGTTGAACAGGCAAAACCCTTCATGGTGTTTCGTGGTCATAACCATGTACTTCATGCCTGCTGTTTTTGCCAGTTTTGCCCAAGCCCGCGCGGCGTGCGGCTTGGGATTAAATTGTTTCGCCAACTGCTGATACTCGGCGACCGGAATACCTTCCTGTTCCATTGCCCACTCATGGCGGCCCAGAACACTGTACAGACCGAAATGGATGAACATGCCGAATCGAGCTTCGTGCCACCAGCGCAAGCGGCGGTCGCGATCCTCTACGGTGGAAGTAGTTGGTCCGGTATTCGCGGCGTTCTGCGAAGTTTGCGCTTGAGCCAGCGCAGGCAGCAGCGTGGCCCCGGCGCCCGCCGCCCGAAGCAAACTGCGCCGGGAGAGAGAAGAAGGTTTCATAGAGTGGTGTAATCATTCTTTTACCACTTAATGCCTACAGCATTTGACTGGATTCGTGGCGCGAGTGAGCGGGACGAACCGGATAGACGGCTAAAGCGTGTTTTCTAAACGGCTGATCAAACCAGAACTGTTGGACCATGCCGCGCCGGAAGAAGCACGCTCAAACCTGGCAGACCTGGTTCGAATAAACCAGCACTTCGGTGGACATTCAGTGCTGCGCAAAATGATGGCGCGAGTTGCCCGGAAGGACGAGGAGTTCACATTGCTGGACATCGGGGCTGCATCCGGTGATAACGCGCGAGTGATCCAAGAGATGTATCCCGCTGCCCGGATAACGAGCCTGGATTATAACCAGACGAACATCGAAGCCGCGCCGGCTCCCAAAATACTCGCAGACGCGTTCGAGCTTCCATTCTTACCGGAAACCTTCGATTATGTGCTGTGTTGTTTGTTCCTGCACCATTTCACGGACGAGCAAGTGATAAGCCTGATATGCAGCTTGTACAAAGCAGCGCGTCGCGCCTTACTGGTATGCGATTTGGAGCGTCACGTTTTTCCATATTGTTTTCTGCCAGCGACCAAGCCGTTCTTCGGATGGGAACGACTCACACTGCACGATGGGCCCATTTCGGTTCGGGCTTCATTCCGTGCCAGTGAACTGATGAATCTGATGACGATGGCGAGGATTGAAAGGGCCGAAGTGGAGGTGCATCGTCCCGCGTTTCGAATCTCGGTTGTCGCCGAAAAGCGAAGCGGAGGCGGATTTGGGCCCGATTAAGGAGGGTCCGGTGGGTACTCGGAGGAAGATACCCACCGGAGGCGCACGGCAGCATCTGCGCGAAGTGCGCCAACTCTTCGGCGACCGATAGATCCCGCTTGAAGGGGAGTTCGGAGACGCCCAATACCATCGCGCTTCAGCCGAAATACTCTGCGGCATGTCCACGCTATTGCATTACTATTGACGGCGTCGCGTGGAATAAATTACGAGTATTTAATGTACTGAATCCTTTATATACGATTTGGGGGGGACGATGCTTGCCGGTTCGCGCCAGGAGACTGGAACGGGGCTTCCTACGACGACCCAATAGCCGAAAACCCCAATCAGAAGAATGCCGCAGGCAATGGCAAAAGCAGAGAAGAACGAGTGTGTTTTCTGCAGGGTTACACCACTTATGTAAGGCGCGACGACCCCGGAGAAATTGCCGATACAGTTCTCGAAACCGGTCCACTTTCCAGCGGCTTCCGCTCCGGCCAGTCTTTGAGTGAGAGCCCAGTGATTAGAGGAAAAAGCACCCATGGAAACACAAGCGAGCAGCAGAAACGCGTTCGAGAGGAACTCCTGCGGAACCCAAACGGCGGGCAGCATACACGCGCAACATCCCAGTAAGCCTAAGGACACAAACGACTGGCGGACTCTGCCGGGCTCATGGCCGCGCCGGATGAGTGCGTCGGCCGCCAATCCAAAGAGCATGGAGGCAGCGGCAACAGCCCAAAATGGGAGTGAGCCGATGATGGCGAGACGGTCGCGTGTATAGTGGCGATCATTTTCAAAGTAATAAGGAAGCCACGTCAAGAAAAAGTACCAAGTGTAGTTCGCCCCAAAGAGGCCTAGGACGGTGCCCCACACTTTGCGATTTGCAACCAGCTCACGGTAGGACGGCGCATGCGCGGAGGCTACGGCCAGGCGCTTGACGGAAAGGCGGGGCACGATGGCGCACCAGGGTATTAGCCAGAGGAGGCTTGCGGCCCCGATGGCGACAAACATGAGACGCCAGGAAAGCCAGGCGATCATCTTAACCCCGAGCAACACCCCTAATGCCGGACCAACTTTCGATCCGGCATCGATCAAAGCGTTGGCGGTTCCGCGAAGCTGTTCAGGAAAAGTAGTAGCGATGATCTTGGAATAAGCAGGGTAGGCGATGGATTCCCCGACCCCAAGCAACAGCCGCAGGCACAAAATAGCCGAGAAGGTGCTTGCCAAGCCTGTCAAGCCGGTGACGGCAGACCACAGCAGGAATCCGGCTGCATAAACCCAATTGACGTTCCAGCGGTCAATCACTTTTCCCGCGACGATTTGAAAAAGCGAATATGTCCAGAAAAAGCCCCCAAGGAGGATACCAAGATGATTCTGCGTGAAATGCAGATCGCGCTCGATACTCTTGGCCGCAACGCCGAGGTTGCCGCGGTCGGCATAATTGATGCAAACGGAGACGACGAGCAGCGCGAGCGCAATCCAGTGCAGAGTCTTCGGCCTTGATGGCGCGATCTCCAAGCCCATGCCATTCACCGCGCAGGAAGGACGTGACACACCTCGTGCGCTGTGGCAACTGTATCAAAGTCAGTGCAAATAGAAGAGGCTGAGGCGTGGCAGCTTTGCCATTTCGAGCAAGGCCGTATCGAGATAGCGACGTTCCAGCATCGAGAGCTGATCGGCTGTCATCTTTCCGCGGTACGGCCGCAGCTCGCTGTCGAGCGCGCGGCGAATGGAATAGAGATCCTCGTCACTTTGTGAGCTTCGGATGGCAGCGACGATCTTGTCCTCCATAGCAGTCAAGTGACGCTCGAGATCTTCCAGATTGTGAACGTGCTGCTCAGCCTCCTCTCCAAAGGCTTCGAGAGATGCAGCAACTTCCTGGAACGGCAACTCAGGTCTTTGGCGAAGGGCTTCACCTGCTCTCTTAAGATGAATGCGTAATTCCTCAGCGGAGAAAGGCGCTTGCGTATCGCCAAGGTGTGGCTTCGCTGGAATGCGCTGAGCAGCTTCCAGCACGGCTTGTGCGCAATATGCCAGGGAATTGACCAGACGCCGCTTGACCTTGCGGGCGCGCCATTTCTCAAATGCTTCATCGATTCCTTTGAGCACTGCTTCAAGCGGGATTCCAGCATTCTTCCAGCTCTCAATCAGCGCCCAATCGAGTGGCGACAACAGGAAGAGACCCGTACCGCGGGCTCGCTGAAAATGCTCTTCGATTTCGGTGAAGTAATTGAAGTAGTTATGCGACCAATCGGGTTCGTCGGGCTCATAGACTTCGAGTTCCGGAGGGTCGCTCATGGCCGTTTCAGTAGTCGGGGCGCACACCGCCAGCCGCCACTTTTTGGATGGCTCCGGCATCGGAGCGCACCAGAAGAAATCCATTTTCGTCCAGTCCCGCAGTAATGCCCTTCCCGCCATTCTCTTCGATCAGAACTCTTCGATTGATTGCATAGCTGGAGGCCGATGTGAACGCGCGCAAAATACTTTCTGGTCCTTCCGCCACTAACATCGAAGAAAATGCGTCGACGGATTCGAGGAGATGGATGAGGATGTTTTCCCGGGATTGAGAATGGCCATCGCTTTCGATGCGTAATGAAGTTGCAGGTGTACGCAGGTCGCCAGTCAATGAAATGTGATTGACGTTAATGCCGATTCCCGCGACAATGCAGGTTTCCACAAGGTGCGTGAGAATGCCAGCCACTTTCCGCTCATTGATAAGAATGTCGTTGGGCCATCGGAGATCGCACGCGAGCTGAGTCGATTTCTGGATCGCCTCGGCGGTTGCCAAGCCGAGCACGAGACTCGCTATGGGCGAGCTGTCGGAGGGAAGCGGCAAGCGCAGCAGAATTGAGCAGTAAATCCCGAGCTCGGCTTCGGAGTGCCACGAGCGGCCGAGGCGGCCCATTCCGGCGGTTTGCTGATCGGCCAGAATAATTGTGCCGTGCGGGGCGCCTGCATTCGCGAGACGCGCTGCTTCTGTCATGGTGGAACCGACTGTCGCAAAATAGTGCAGCTGGTTCTGCGGTCGGGCACTCGCAATTTTCCGAACGTCAAGCGGCATCAGGAGCGCTCCAGCTCAAGACGGAAACTAATGTCTACGGCTGGAGCGGAATGAGTGATTGCGCCACAAGAGATGAAATCGGGACCGGCTTCCGCATAGGCGCGAATGTTTTGGAGCGTAATGCCGCCAGATAATTCAATCGTCGCGCGGCCATCTATGTAGCGGATCCACTCGGCGGCTTCGGAAGGGGAAAGATTGTCAAGCAAGAGGTGCTTTGCGCCGGCGGATAGGGCTTCATCCAACTCGCGTCGCGTCCTCACCTCGATTTCGATCGGGCCAGAAAACTCTTTCGTTCGTTGGAGCGCTTGGCGAACGCCACCTGCCGCAGTGATGTGGTTGTTCTTAATGAGGACTGCGTCCCACAAACCGCGGCGATGATTCAATGCGCCTCCGGCAGCTACCGCCATTTTCTCGAGCTCCCGCAAACCAGGGGTGGTTTTGCGCGTATCGAGAACACGGGCTTTCGTTCCGGAAACCGCATCTACATATTTGCGGGTGAGCGTGGCGACACCGCTGAGGCGCTGCAAAAAATTCAGTGCGACTCGCTCGCATTCGAGCAAGATGCGAGCCGAGCCTGTGACGGTGGCGATCAGTGCGCCGGTGTCAATGTTCAAGCTGCTGGAGGCAAGGAGCTGGACATCGGCGCCCCCACGGAATTTATAGATAAGCGGCAACAACTCGATGCCGGCGAGAACAAGCGGCTGCTTCGCGACAAAGCGGCCATGAGCCTGCAGATTTGCAGGAACCGTCAGTTCTGAAGTAACATCGCCGGAACCGATATCTTCGGCCAGGGCGCGCTCGACAGCAGCTCGCACGTCCGGGTGCGAAATGTCGAACATCTTACCCAAGCCCTTCGAGCAGCTTCCTGTTTTTTGCGAGTTGAAGTTCGTTCTCGGCTAACTTGGCGCGTAAGCTGGCGACAACCTTTTCCGGGGCGCGGCGAAGAAAAGTAGCATCATTTAGCTGCCTCTGCGAATTTTCGATGGCACGTTCCTGAGCGGCCATTTCCTTCAAGATGCGAGCCCGCGCTTCGGGGCTGAGTGCGCCGTTTTGCGCCGCAGCATGAATCTCGAGATCGAACTCCGGCGCGGTGCGGACTATACCTTTTTGTTCGGATATCGTTCCTGGACGGGGTGTAATGTCGAGCCTGGAAAGAGCGGAAAGTGCGGCTAAATCGTCATCGGAGAAAGTGAAGTCTCGAAGGTACAAGGTGGCTGGAGCCGTGGATTTCGGATCGAGCTTGTTGTCCGCGCGAAGCTCGCGCGCCGCAGTGACAATTTGCTGAAGCTTGCCGAAATTACGAGCTTGCGCTTCATGCGCGAGACTCTCTTTAGGTTGTGGATAAGCGCTGAGCGAAATCGAGACCGGGTGCTCACCAGTTGATGCCGCGAGCAGGCGCTGCCAAAGCTCTTCAGTAATAAATGGCATAAAAGGATGCAGCAGTCGCAGCATGGATTCGTAAACCGTAAGAGCCTGCGTCCAGTGCTCGTCCTGGCCGGAATTTTCCCGGAAGCGGAGCTTCTTAATTTCGAGGTACCAGTCGCAGAAATCGTGCCAGACGAAATCCCAGAGCGCTTGACCCGCCTCGTGATATCGATGCGCTTGCAGGCTCTCGTTAACAGTCGTTGCGCAAACGTTGAGCCGATCTCTTAATCCACCCGTCCTCAGTGGCAGTCACAAAACATGAAGACTCGGGACTCCACGCAGCGACTCGGGAGCGCTCCATATTCATGAAGAGGAGACGCGAGGCGTTCCACAGCTTATTGGCGAATGTTCCGCCTGCTTCCAGCCGATCTTCTTTTAAGCGCAATATCCGCGCCCGCTGCACCGGAAATCAGCAAAGCGATTCGAACGGCATCGGTGCCGAAGCGATCCATGATTACCAGCGGATCGATGACGTTTCCCTTCGTCTTCGACATCTTTTGCCGGTCGGCATCGCGAATAAGCCCGTGAATGTGTACCTCGCGAAACGGAACTTCCCCCGTGCATTCGAGGCCCAGCATGATCATGCGCGAGACCCAGAAGAAGAGAATGTCGAATCCGGTGATGAGGAGCGAAGTGGGATAAAAAGTCTTGAGGTCCTCCGTCTGGTCGGGCCAGCCTAATGTCGAAAAGGGCCA
This sequence comes from uncultured Acidobacteriaceae bacterium, assembly GCA_963819405.1. Taxonomy (GTDB): domain Bacteria; phylum Acidobacteriota; class Terriglobia; order Bryobacterales; family Bryobacteraceae; genus Bog-105. The sequence goes on from CAWFWH010000014.1 coordinate 51,749, forward strand.
CAGGCCGGAGCTGAACCAGGTATCGAGAACGTCTGGATCCTGCTCGAGTTCCGTGGAATGGCAGTGGGGGCAGGTAGCCGGTGTTTCGCGCGCGACTGTGATCTGACGGCAATTCTTGCAGTGCCACGCGGGGATGCGGTGCCCCCACCAAAGCTGGCGCGAGATGCACCAATCCCGGATATTTTCCATCCATTGAAAGAAGACAACTTCGCGATCGTCAGGTACGAACCGGATGCGGCCGCTCTTCACCGCCTCGATGGCTTTCGCCGCGAGCGGCTTCATATGAACGAACCATTGCGTGGAGACGAGTGGCTCGATGATCGTCTTGCAGCGATCGCACTTGCTGAGGTTGATCGCGTAGGGCTCGGTCTTCACCAATTGGCCCGAATCTTCTAACGCGGCAATGATTCTCTTCCGCGCTTGGAAGCGATCGAGACCGGCATATGGGCCCGCGGCAGCGGTCATGCGAGCGTCTTCGCCAATCACTTTCACGAACGGAAGCGCGTGACGTTTGGCTGCTGCGAAATCGTTCGGATCATGCGCGGGAGTGACTTTTACCACTCCTGTACCGAACTTCGGATCTGCCAACGCATCGGCGATGATGGGGATCTCGCGATTCATCAGCGGAAGGACTGCCATTTTGCCGTGCAGGTGCTTGTATCGAGCGTCGTCCGGATGAACAATAAGCGCAGTGTCGCCGAGCATCGTTTCCGGCCGAGTTGTCGCGACCGTCACGCTCTCGTCGCTATTGGCAATTCGATAACGTATGTGCCACAGATGCCCTTCGCTCGATTCGTGGATCGTTTCCAGATCGGAAATCGCGGTCTGGCAACGCGGGCACCAGTTAACCATGTACTCGCCGCGATAGATCAGACCCCTGTCCCACAGACGAACGAACGTCTCGCGCACGGCGCGCGAGAGGCCGGAATCCATAGTGAAGCGCGCGCGCGACCAGTCGACACTAGCGCCTTCGCGGCGGATCTGCTCGTTGATTCGGCCGCCGTACTCTTCCTTCCATTGCCAAACGCGGCGCTCGAATTCGTCGCGGCCGAGCTGCTGCCGGGTGATTCCTTCCGTTGCAAGCTGCCGCTCGACAACCATCTGGGTGGCTATTCCGGCGTGGTCCATTCCCGGCAGCCAGAGCGTTACCTCGCCCTTCATGCGATGCCAGCGAACGGCAACATCCATCATGGTGTGCTCGAACATGTGGCCGATGTGGAGGGAGCCGGTTACGTTTGGCGGCGGAATGACGATCGAAAAAACCGTGCGGTTCTTCGCCTGCTTTGCGTCTGCGTGGTAGATTCCGGATTCGATCCACCACTGTGCCCAATGCGGCTCAAAGCGCTGCGGCTCGTATATCTTATCGAGTTGCATTGGAAATCTCAGCGTATCATCCGTGTGGAAGCTTCGAGAATGAATCAAAGCGGGCGTCTCGAAGCTGTGCTTTAATGGGGTGGTTGGCCGCTTTGCGTGAGGCAAGTCGCTGCTTATGCAAGGCGGGGCGTGATGCTCCTCAGTAGCTCAACGGTAGAGCATTCGGCTGTTAACCGAAGGGTTGTAGGTTCGAATCCTACCTGAGGAGCCAAATTGTTCTCATTCAATAAGTTCCCCAAGATTACTGAAGTACTTTCTCGCTCTTTTCCGCCCTGCCGCAAGACCTTTTTGCGCTTGTAACCCGTTGATTTTTCGTTGCTGCAACCCTTCGGGCGAAAACCGAAGGGTTGCAATTCGCATCCGCCGAGTAGTCTTTGTCCGTCTTCAACTTGGCGGATTTCGCCGACGCCGCTAATTCTTTAGTGTAGGGATTTTTGTAGGGACGCGAGTTGAACTTATCGCGCTAGACCTACTTGACCGGCATGGATTTGCGATGCCACTTGTTCGTGGCCGCAATGCACAGTACGTCAACCAGCCGGCAAGTTCCTGAGTGAACCGTAAACGCCTCCCGAGTCACGCAAAGCGGATTTTTCGCGACCAATCCAGACTATGGAATCGAAGCGTCGAACTGGTTTTCGGGAAGGATCTCAAAGCTGTCGAGGTGCGCAGCGCCAGTTGGAACGTAGTACCGACGCCCTGTTGACGTTCTCTGCCTATACTCGATTAGTGAGAGCATAGATCATTATGGCCGACACTAAGCAAAAGAAATGTGCGCATCCGGCATGCCGATGCACCGTACCTGATGACAAGAAGTACTGCAGCCAACGCTGCGAAGACGCGAAAGGAGAGATGGAGATCTCGTGCGAATGCGGACATCCGGGCTGCTCGCTTTCAGAGTAAGCTCATCAGTGTCTGAGTCGTCGCTATTGGGGCGTGCCCGCCAGAGAACATTCCGCGGCCTTTCGATTCCAAATGAAGACAAAGTGGGTTCGTCGGGATCAAGAGCAGAGTTCGAATGTAAGGTCCTCGAGCCCGTTTGGGGCCAATATACCTAAACACCTACTTGTGTTCAGGGATTCCGTTTGCGATGAGAGTTCCTAAAAGTCGAGCGATGCAACATACGGTCGCACGGCAGAGTCCTTCAACAGTCCGGATCATGTCGATATCGTCATCCATAACTATCGCTGGCGGCAGAGCTTGGCCAAAGGAGAGCCAAAAATACGACGACCTGGAACAGAAACTTTTCGCCGGCCCTGTTATTCACTGTGCCCACAATTACCGTCGCTAGTGATTTCGACGGTCCGGCCGCGGACAGCGCAGGTTATCGGAGCAAATTCTCGGGCAAATATTCGCACCTAGTTTTGAAGAGCATCGGTCACAGCGTGCCGCTGGAAGCCCCTCAAGCCTTTGCTCAAGCGATCGTCGACTTGACAGCTGGCGAACCATGAGCCCGCGGACTATCGCACAGTCCGCGGGCCCTTGACGGCACTCAGATATCTGGAATCAGATATCTAAAAGGAGATAGCAATGAGACGGATCACTTACTTGTCGAGTGCTGTGGTCGCGCTGGGGGGGTGTGCTCATCTACATGGCTCACGCATCTGGAGACGCCGATGGAGCGGCGGCCCCGATCTTCGGAGTCAAACTGCCCGCGGGATACCGCGACTGGAGGGTGATTTCCGTTGCCCACGAAGCAGGCAACAACAACGATCTTCGCGCCGTTCTCGGCAACGATGTAGCGATCGAGGCCTACCGGGAAGGGAAGCTGCCGTATCCGGACGGCACCATCATTGTGCGGCTGGCCTGGAGTTACGTTGCGTCTGAGGAAAACAACAAAGTCTTTGGCCAACCCCAATCTTTCGTAGCCGGATCCCCCATTAACGTTCAGTTGGATGTCAAAGACTCAAGAAAATACGCCTCAACAGGCGGTTGGGGATTCGCACAATTCAAAGACGGCAAACCTGCCGACAAGGTGGTCCATGAAACCTGCCTTCCCTGCCACGAGCTTGCGAAAGCTCGCGACTTGGTCTTCACCCATTACTCACCTTGACATTAAGAGCGGAAAAGGAGTGACGCCATGGTAACTGCACAACACCAAAAACCAGAGCTACTCGAAAGGAGCACACATTGAAACAACCAGACGACAGATCGCGCCGTTGCTTTCTCAAGGCGAGCTCGACGTTGGGTCTGGCGGTCACGTTCGGCCCAAATTTAAAATCCAAAACTACTCAAAAGGAGAACGCCATGCCTCGAAGCAGTGCTACACAACGAGACAGCGAGCAGGCAGCTGACAACACCACTATTCGTCCGTTTCACGTGAATGTTCCGGAACCGGAACTCATTGAATTGCGCAGACGCATAAATGCGACAAAGTGGCCGGACCGGGAAACGGTCAAGGATGCATCCCAGGGCGTGCAATTGGCGACGACTCAGAAGCTCGCGCGCTATTGGGGGACCGATTACGACTGGAGCAAGTGCGAGGCGAAGCTGGACGCCACGCCGCAGTTCTTGACTAATATCGACGGGCTAGACATTCATTTCATCCACGTGCGTTCGAAGCAACCGAATGCTCTTCCGGTGATCATCACGCACGGATGGCCCGGCTCGATTATCGAGCAAATGAAGATCATCGACCCGCTGACGAATCCAACGGCACATAGCGCGAGTGTATCGGACGCTTTTGACGTCGTGATTCCTTCGCTGCCGGGCTACGGATTTTCCGGAAAGCCGACTGCGCCCGGGTGGACCCCCCTCACCATTGCTCGTGCGTGGGCGACTTTGATGCAACGCCTCGGCTACAAACGGTACGTGGCGCAAGGCGGGGATTGGGGGAATGCCGTCTCGGAGACGATGGCACTGCAGCAGCCGCCGGGATTGCTCGGCATTCACACCAATATGGCGGCGACGGTTCCACCCGATGTTTCAAAAGCTCTGTCCGTTGGCGGCGCGCCGCCCGCCGGCCTCTCGGCCGAAGAAAAACATGCGTGGGACCAGCTCGATGATTTCTACAAAAACGGCCTGGGCTATGCCCAGGAAATGTCACACCGGCCACAGACGCTTTACGGAATCGCGGATTCGCCGGTCGGGCTCGCCGCTTGGATGCTGGATCACGACATCCGCAGTTACGAAATGATCGCACGCGTCTTCGATGGAAAGATGGAGGGGCTGACTCGGGACGACGTCCTTGACAACGTCACACTCTACTGGTTGACGAACACCGCGATCTCCTCGGCGCGCCTCTACTGGGATACCGCGCGAATTTCGACGGGAGGAGGCTTCTTTGACGTCAGGGGAGTCAAGATCCCGGTCGCGGTGAGCGCCTTCCCCGACGAAATCTACGCGGCCCCGAGAAGCTGGGCAGAGCGGGCCTATCCCAAACTGATTTATTACAACCGGCCTACCAAAGGCGGGCACTTCGCGGCCTGGGAACAGCCGGAACTCTTCGCTGAAGAAGTCCGGGCGGCGTTCAGATCACTGCGCAAGTCAGAGTGAGGGACCGCCACGCAGTAACTCCACGGCTGAAAATTGAAAGGAGGCATTATGGCAACAACAAAAATCGCGATGGCGCCGATGAAAGTGGCGCAGGTCCCTAAGCCTGGAGCAGATTTCCAGATCGTCGACCGGGAGATTCCTAAACCGGCCGCAGGTGAGGTGCGCATCAAGGTTCAGGCCTGTGGTGTCTGCCACAGTGATGTGCTTACGAAAGAAGGCCAGTGGCCGGGCATCCAGTATCCCCGCGTTCCTGGACACGAAGTCGCCGGCATCGTCGATGAACTGGGTGCCGGAGTTTCCGAGCGGAAGATAAGACAACGCGTCGGAGTGGGCTGGCACGGTGGCCACGACGGCACTTGCGTTTCTTGCCGGCGCGGAGATTTTCGTAATTGCGTAAATCTAAAATTTCCGGGCATCAGCTACGACGGCGGATATCAGCAATACATGGTAGCTCCGGCCAACGCACTGGTGACGATACCGGAAAGTCTAAGCGATGTCGAAGCAGCGCCGCTGCTCTGCGCCGGAATCACTACATACAACGCTTTGCGCCACAGTGGTGCGCTCCCCGGCGACGTTGTAGCGGTGCAGGGCATCGGCGGCCTGGGTCACCTCGGAATTCAATTCGCTAATAAGTTTGGTTATAGGGTCGCGGCGATCGGGCGTGGATCCGAAAATGCGGCGCTCGCTAAAAAGCTCGGAGCAAGCGTGTACATTGATAGCAAATCCACTAACGCAGTAGAGGCATTGCAAAAGCTGGGTGGCGCACAGGTCATTCTGGCTACAGCACCAAGTTCGAAAGCGATGTCCGGACTGATCGACGGGTTGGGGCCGAACGGTAAGCTCATGGTCATCGGTGTGGCATTTGATCCCATTGAGGTCACGCCGGTACAACTGATTACTGGAAGTCGAACGATTCAGGGCTGGGCCGCTGGAACTGCAGCCGATTGCGACGACACACTGCGCTTCGCCGAACTCACCGGCGTGCGTCCCATGATTGAAACGTATCCGCTCGAACAAGCTGCCGAGGCCTACGCGCGGATGATGAGCGGCAAGGCACAGTTCCGCGTCGTTCTCACGATGTGAATGAATATGGCTTCGAGAGCACAACGGGTAACCAGCGAAGATCTATCGGCGAGTGCCGAGCAGCGGTTGCAAGAACTGGGCATCGACCTCCCGGCACCGCCTCAGGCCTTCGGCACCTATGCGGAAGCAGTGCAGACGGGCAATCTGCTGTTTCTGAGTGGAATGCTTCCCACTGAAGGTGACGGAGCTAAATTCATCGGCCGCATTGGTGCCGAACTCGACCTGGAAGCCGGGCGCCAAGCCGCTCGCCTCGCAGCGCTGAACGGCCTCGCGGTCGCCCGTCAGTATTTGGGATCGCTAGATAAAGTCACCCGGATTGTCCGGCTCGGCGTGTCCGTGGCCACTGCGGGAGATGTCCGCGATCAGCCGAAAGTCGCAGACGCCGCTTCCGAGTTGCTGCAAGACGTCTTCGGAAGAGAAAAGAACCCGTGCCGCATGGTGTATGGCGTTTCGAGCCTTCCGCTCGGCACGCCAGTCGAGCTAGAGCTGATTTTCGAGGTGGCGCGGGAATGAAGTTGATGGTCCTCGTGCTGCTCGCGTCGGTTTCCCTGCTCGGCCAACATCAGAAAAGGAAGGTCCCATGAAGTACCCGACCTTTTATCGCACGATCGACATAGACGGTCTGTCCATCTTTTACAGAGAAGCAGGCCCGAAAGACGCGCCGGCGATCGTCCTGCTGCACGGACTGCCTTCTTCGTCACGAATGTTTGAGCCACTCTTCGCCCAGCTTTCCGATCGTTATCACCTTGTTGCTCCCGATTATCCGGGCTTCGGACAAAGCGACTGGCCGGATCCCAAGAAATTCGCGTATACGTTCGATCACTACGCCGAGATCATGAATCACTTCACTGAAGCGCTTGAGCTCTCGCGTTACACGCTGTACATGCAGGATTACGGCGGGCCGGTTGGCTTCCGCATGGCGCTGGCGCATCCGGAGAGACTGCAGGCTCTCATCGTCCAAGATGCGGTTGCTCACGACGAAGGCTTGGGAGCGAACTGGGCAACACGGCGCGCATTCTGGGCGAACCGGCCCGCTTATGAAGAAGCGTTGCGCGAAAACCTGCTGTCGCTTGCGACCACGAAGACGCGCCATATCGGAGACGATCCGAATCTTGAGCTCTATGACCCCGATCTTTGGACCGACGAATACCGCTTTCTGAACTCGCCAGGGCAGGCGAAGATTCAAAGCGATCTGTTCTATGACTACCGCACGAACGTCGATGCTTATCCGAAGTGGCAGGCATGGCTACAGAAGACGCAGCCAAAGATTTTGGTCCTGTGGGGCAAGCACGATCTCTCGTTTGATCCCGGCGAACCGGAGCGCTACCGCAAGGACGTACCGGATGCAGAGGTTTACGTGTTGGACGCAGGACACTTCGCGCTCGATACAAACGCCGATGAGATTGCGGCATTGGTCAAACGCTTCCTCGGTTCTTCTTCGCGAGCGGTTCCGGGAGGACACGCTGGCTGAGGCGCAACTTCACGGTCACAATCCGCGTCGTATTCCGGCGCGGTGGACAGTCGGCGAAAAGCCGAAAGCTCGAAGGATTATGTATGTCAGAGAAGAAAACAGCAATCGTCACGGGAGCATCTCAGGGCATCGGCGCGGGTTTGGTCGAGGCCTTTCTCAACGAGGGCTATAACGTTGTCGCAACGTCGCGGGATGTCAGTCACTCGTTAACTGCCTCACCGCGCTTAGTTCTCGTGGATGGAGATATCGCTAAGCAGGAGACCGCGGCGAAAGCTGTCGAACACGCGATCAAAGCCTTCGGAACCATCGATGTTCTGGTGACTAACGCCGGAATCTTCTACAGCAAGCCTTTCACGGACTTTACTACAGAGGACTTCAACGCCCTGGTCTCGACCAACCTGTTCGGATTTCTCTACATCACCCAGCTCACTGTGAAACAGATGTTGAAACAGAAATCGGGGAACGTTGTAAGTATCTCAGCGGCGCTTGCTGATCGACCGATCGCCGGCGCAAACGGTTCGGTTTCGATGATCACGAAAGGAGGCCTGATTTCACTGATCCGGAATCTCGCAGTCGAGTACGCAAACGAAGGTATCCGGTTCAACGCAGTAGCGCCCGGCGTTGTGGACACACCAATGCACAAGGATGATCGCAAGGACTCGACACTGCAGCCAGCGAGGAAAATCGGCACCGTGAAAGATGTTGCCGACGCTGTTCTCTACTTGGCAGAGGCAGGTCATGTCAGCGGAGAGGTACTCCATGTGGATGGTGGTGCTCCCGCTCGCCGTTGGTAGTCTCTTCTTCACATAGAAAGTTGTGATGTTCGAACACGAAAGGCGGTTTTCCTATGAGATTTGACATCGTTCCTGGGGCGATCTTCCCCGACTATGAGCTCTCTGATCACACTGCGAAGCGGCGGAAGCTCTCTGAATTGCAAGCACAACATCCAATGGTTCTCGTCCTCAGCCGCGGAGGTTTCTGCCCTAAGGACCGCCGCCAGGCCGAACTACTTGTCCAGCTCCACCGTGAGCTGGAAGTTGCCTATTGCCGGCTTGTGACGATTAGCACCGACAATATCACTCAAACCACTGAATATCGCAGCGGAGTCGGCGCCCATTGGCCTTTCCTCTCCGACGTGGGGCGTATCGTCCAAAAAGATCTGGACATCGCCGAATACACCGATCCTGTCAACAATCCCATGATTCCCCACGTGATTGTCCTGGAGCCCGGGCTAGTCATTTACAAGATTTACAACGGCTACTGGTTCTTCGGCCGGCCTACTATGGAAGATCTCCGCCAGGACCTCCGTGCCGTTACCAAGAAATGCCGGCCCGACTGGGACATCACCACGCCCGACCTCAAACAGGCGTGGCAGCAAGGCCAGAAGGACCACTTCTATCCGTATGGCAAAACGTACGTCCAGACTCTCGGCGAACAAGACTGAGAAGTAAGGAGATTCAAATATGAGTACGATCCACACGAAGCGCTCCTTGCAATCTTAATTATCAATTCGCCGCGCTCTGACACTGGCTATTTTTGTTGGACTCTTGGCCGTCGGTCTCACGGCAGGAAGGGGCGAATCTCAGATTGAGCTTGCCAACGAGGGTCCATTGCCCGACTTAAGCGGCGCCATCGGCTGGCTTAACTCGCCTCCCCTGAACACCAAGTCACTACACGGGAAGGTTGTGCTGATCGATTTCTGGACCTACACCTGTATCAACTCTCTGCGACCGCTGCCCTACGTGAAGAGCTGGGCGGCGAAGTATAAGGATGCGGGCTTGGTTGTGATCGGTGTGCACACGCCGGAGTTCTCATTCGAGAAAGAGCGTGTGAACGTGGAAAACGCGGTGCGCGACTTGAAGGTTACTTACCCGGTCGCCGTCGACAGTAGTTCCAGGATTTGGCAGGCATTCAATAACGAATATTGGCCAGCGCAGTATTTCATCGACGGCAAGGGACGAATTCGTTATCACCACTTTGGAGAGGGCGATTACGGCCAGTGTGAGCGAATTATCCAGGAGCTTCTTAAGGAAAACGGAGCCACCGACCTGGATGGAAGCACGGTTGAGATATCCGCTACGGGGGTCGAGGCGGCGCCGAGCTTCGCAAACGACCGATCTCCCGAAACCTATATCGGCTATCGGCAAGCCGAACGTTTCGCATCACCCGAACGAGTCGCTCGAGATTCACGAAAGACCTACAGCCTACCTGCGCGACCGTCCTTAAATCAGTGGGGACTGAGCGGATTGTGGGATGTGGGTGGCGAGAGCGCGGTGCTTCAGGCAGCGCCCGGGAAAATCGTGTTCCGGTTCCACAGTCGCGACCTACACATGGTCTTAGCTCCGACTAAGAACGGTGAGCCCGGTCGCTTTAGGGTGAAATTGGACGGCACCTCGCCCGGTGACAATTGCGGAGCTGATTCCGCCCCCGATGGGACCGGCGAGGTTCGAGAGCCTCGGCTCTATCAGCTGATCCGGCAAAAAGGCCAAATACAAGACCGGAGTTTTGAGATCGAATTCCTTGATCGCGGCGTTCATGCTCTTGTGTTCACGTTTGGTTAGCAACTGGAAGGGGAACCTACTCCTCTCCGGGGCGTATTAGGCTACCGGTTCGTGGCAAAATTCAAGGGCCATCTGCTCCGGTGCGCGACTATTCTACTGCCGCGCTCCTGGGTCTAGCGATAGAGGGCGTCGAAGCTAACTATCTTCTTTGCTGCTCCGCACGGACCTCAGTGACCACGTCGCGAACGGCTTCGACTACCGCGTCCTGCCCCTCAGCATGCTCTTCAATAATGAGATGGCCACGTGTGGACAGCGCGGCTAGGCGCGGCTGTAGTTCGTGGAACCAGTACTCATTGAGGGATTCAGTGGCCTTCGCATACTGTGGGCCTGGCGGTCGGAACGGTGTCGAACCGGTAAGTACGAAAAGCGGACGATTCCCGAAATCGCCGGCGGAACGTACTTCTGCCATGCTCTCGTCTAAGACACAGCCCTCGCCCTCCGTCTGCGCAGTGGCGGGGTTGTTGGACAGGAAGATTAACTCTTGCCGTTGTGGCTGGGCCAAATTCGCGAGCCCAAATGGTCGGCCCGCTCCCGGATTGCCCATCAGCCGAAGAAGACCCAGTCGGAACATGACAGGCTGTAGCACCTTGCACCCGACGCGTTGTATGAAGGGCGGTAGAGCGGCCAGGGTCCCCTTCATGTACTCCGGTTCATGCGCGAACACGTCCGGGTCGTCTGCATGGATCAGAACGGCTCCGGCCACTTCGCTGGGGTACAGTCCGTTGTAGACGCGCACGTGAAATGCGCCAGCGGTTGCGCCGACGAGCACGTACGGAGGAGGAAGTGCTGCCGCGCGTAACAGCGCATGGAGATCGTTGGCGATGGCCTTGAAGGTACGCGGCGAAGGGCCCGGATCGCTCCAGCCATAACCTGCACGGTCATACCAGCAGGCACGAGTGAATTTCGCGGCTTGCGCTTGCATCCCTGTCCAAGCGTAGCCGGCGGTATGGCCTGCGCCCTCGAAGATTACGGTGGGGTTGCCTTCCCCTGAGCAGTAGACGTTGAGTGTGCGGCCGCCGATATCTACCGAGCGGCCGATCTGTGGATAGCGGTTTCGATCCCGACGTTCACCGATTTGCTCGTAAACGATGCCTGCCAAAACAAGCGCGACGATCACCAGCGTTGCCCGCTTCATCTACCCGCCCTCAGACGGCCTACCCTCAGACCCTCGGCCCGTTTTCGGACAAAGCTCCCCATCCAAAGCGATGCCATGGCAACCATGAGCACGATTCCACCAACTGAAGCTAGGATGAACCGCATCAACCTATCCAACGCCAGGTCGTCGAGGGCCGATGCGTTTCCATGCAAGCCACCGTGGTGTCCGAGCGCCACCCAGATCAGGCCGCCGGCCGTGATCTGCAGGCAGGCACCAAGAACAGCGACCGTCAGCTTCCATGATCCAGAACGCAAGACCCATTGACGCGCCAGTGATGCGAATCCGTCGAAAAGGAGGGTTAGGGCACCCGTAGAGGGCAACCCCTCGTCGAAGATACACAGCATCTCCGACGTGAATCTCCGCCGGAATGCGGGTGGGTGCATCAGGAGCAGACATGTATACAGAGTGCGCACCATCATGTCCTCCTTGGATGGGGCTCTCGTAGGCTGAAACTTGCCTCCCGGACAACCCGCTTGAGGCGCACGACGTCCGCTTCCAGAACGCGGCGACCAAATTTGGTTAGACGGTAATATCGCCGCCTTGCATCATCATCCGCCGATGGGCGCGGAGCTTCTTCCACCAGCCCTTGATCCAAGAGCTTCTGGAGATTGTCGTAGAGAGTGCCGGGCCCCAGTTGGTACTGCCCATCCGACTGCCTGATGGATAATCCCGTACCCGTGGCGAGCCTCGGCCGAGAGGCAAAGCAGAATGTGAAGAGCTGCGGGCGAAAGAGGCAAGAACGGCTTCAAGTCCTCATTCATAGTCGGATATTGTTATATCGGAGTCCGACTTATCTTGTCAAGGGGGATAAGAGAGCCGAAGCCGAGAAACCGAGAAGGATTACCGCAGGTTCTGCCCCAATGTATGGCTGGCCGCACTGTGTAGGAGCCGTGGCGGCCAAAGAGGTGGTGACCTGCCAATGCAAAAAGCACCACCGGGTTCTGGGTCAGTTTTGGAAAGCAGAGGTGGACTACTTCGAGCGAGCGCCGAAGTCGTCCGACGTTAGTCAAATGAACTCGCCCGTGGAAAGGAAAAACTGAATTTTATGACATAAGTCGAAGCTCTTGCCAAGTAACAGGCGCGCGCGGAGATGACTAACGCGTTTAACCTGGTCAGCCTGAATGCTCCGACCAGCGCGCTGAATTCGCCTATTTTCGGCCAGATCCGGACGGCGAACCCGATGCGGCAAGTGCAGATGGGGGGCGATTATTGCGACGCTGCGGCAGTTGGACGTCGCGCCGGAAGGCGGCGTGTCCAAACAGTCAATTGAGGATACGAACACAGCGCTACGGGAGCTGAGGCTGAAAGACGATCTACTGCAGTGATGACGTTCAGAACAAAATGCAGTCCACCTAAGCGTCCCAGTGGAGTGGCAAGCGTTATGACAACCCTTACCGGAATGTTTGAAACAGACGTTCGTCGAACGTAAACGGGACTGCGATCTCAGTGACGATGTTCGCGAAATCTTGGTGGCGCGGATTTAAGAGGTAAATGAACTCACTTCGTATCACGACAGAAGGCACTCGCAAAACGGCCGACCGGCCACTTTCAATCCACCGATCTCCGATCGTTTGAGAGTTCAGATCTCCTTGTATCGCCCGGAATTGGTCGTGCGAGAGGATCTTCACGCTGTTTGGGATTACAGCCCCAATTACCACGTAACCCACAGGGAAATCCTGACGAGTCAGGTGAACCAAATTCTCCAAGACCGCAAGCGCGACACTATCGGCCATGTACACGACAGCCCGACCGGGGGAATTCCAGCGTCCACCTACGCGCCGAGCTCCCTCGCCGTCCAGACGGGCGTGAATCGCCCGGCAGACTCGAAATACTCGCTGCACGATTAGGAGGGAATGTTATGTTCGATACGGGTAAGAGTTTGTTCGACCAGGGCGATTCCTTCGTCGGTTTCGAGCATGTCTTGGGGAGCGCGATTTCCGAAAAACGGCAAGGGCGTGGATAACCAGTGCGTCGCCTTCCGCTCATCGCCGAAGACGCCAACTGCATGAGCAATTACCGGCACCAAGCGGCTGACGTTTTGAAGCGAACTGGCCATTCCTTCCCTCATTGTACGCTTGAAACGTCGCAGGTGATTGGTCGACGCGAGGCTATTTGGGCTATCCATCTCGATCGCGGGATCGAAAGAGTACAGGTTCAGCTTCATTCGAGACATCCGCCATCCTACAGAGCCAGTGTAGGGGCTTTTGTAGGGAGACTCCTTAGAAATCAGTCACAATCCTGCACACTCCTGCACCTCTCGATTTTTCGCTATCGCCGGTAAGCGACTGATTAATAGCAGCGATGAGCAAGACGTAGCACTCCATAGAAGTCGTCGCCGTTAGCTGTTAACCGAAGGGTTGTAGGTTCGAATCCTACCTGAGGAGCCAACACCCTCGTTGTCCGGCCCGGACACATAGGTAACAGATTTGTTCCTAAGACATAGGTAACACTTTCGGCCCAAAGGGATCTTCCAGGGGCTGCAAAGTTTTCTCCTCCAGATCGATATAACCGAGATCGTAATTCCATGAAGCTGACAAGCCAGATGCCGTTTGGCCCGAAAATTCGAGCCGATCAATCAATCAGATATATCGAAGTGAACGGTGTTGAGTGATGCGTAGTGGCCTCCGTCCTGGTTACAGCTACAGTTCTTCGTGTTCCAGAACATCGTCGCAAAGATCCACAATCATGGAATGAAAGCTAAGCTCAAACCAGCGCTGGAATGTCGCGAGATCTCTCTTCGTAGGCCAGACGGTAGGCACGCGGTACCATCCGTCCAGGTGTTCCTCGAAAATGGTTCCGGCGCTTTCCCCCAAATACTCAACGGCCTGATCCTCGGTATCGCATTCCGGCACCAAGTAGATCGTCGGCTCTCGTTGTAGATCTTCCTCAGGCGGCGCGATAATAATAGTTCAGCATCCCACCCAAGCGTTGGTGACCTTCTATGGCTCCCTCGTTATCCACCTCGCTCGCCTCCTGAATGATCAGCCGGTTGCCCAGACCCTGGTGGTGGCGCTCTCTCAGATAATGCGCTACAAACTCGCGAGCCGCCGTGCGCAATGAGTTCTCTCCGAATAGAATCAAGCGTTCTAAGCACGACTCTTTGATTGAGCGCACAAATCTTTCTGCGTAAGCGTTCAGGTTCGGTGACTGCGGCGGGAGCTTCACTGATGTTACGCCAACACCTGCAAGAATGCCCTGAAACTCTGCCGTGAACAGCGGATCGCGATCATGGATCAGATAGCGTTTGCCAGTCAGTATTCCGTCCATCGCATCGGTGACACTTCGGCCAATCTGACTCATCCACAATCCATTCGCGCTGGATGCTATGCCAGCGATCTCCACTTTGCGTGTAGACAGATCAATGAAGAACAGGACGAGGAAGCGCTTTAACCCTCTGGCGGTCCAGACCTCCACGGTGAAAAAATCCGCGGCTACGATCAGTTCCCAGTGTCGTGTCAGAAACTCCTTCCAAGTTGTTTTCCGGCTCCGCTCCGGCGCCGGTTCAATCCCGTGCCGGCGGAGAACGTCAGCGATTGTGCTGCGGGCTAGTTTGTGTCCCAGATTGGAGATTGCACCCTGAATGCGCCGATAACCCCGAGCGCGGTTCTCCTCCGCCATGCGAACCCCAGAGTCTCTATTTCTCCGCAGGTGCGTGGGCGTCCGGGTCCGCGCTTGTTATGGCCATCGTACTTCTGTGCGATCAGTTTGCGGTGCCAAACCAACAAGGTATCCGGTGTGACCAGGGTGGCGACTTCGGCCAGAAGCTTGCGCCTCAACCCTTTGGCTCGGACGGCTAAGCGTCGGCGCTGGTCATCATTGAAGCGCACCCGACGATCACCTAGTTGCTCCCGTAGAACCCGATTCTCCTCGAGCAGGTACTCGATGGTCTGCTGTTGGCGTTGGTTCATCCAGCCGGCAACCGCGACCAGCACGAACTGAAAGGGATCGAGCATTCTCGGCATCTTTCCCCTGATTGTCGCAGCCCAACGATCCGGTCATAAACACTCGTCATTCAGTCCAGTTTCAATATCCGGGCCATACGCGCGTATTCATCTTGCAAACGTCTCCTTCATCACCGACGGCGAGCTTACAATCTGAGCAGTGGCGATAACGAATTCTAAACTCTATAAGGTAGCAGGGCTGAGCCTCCTTGGATTCTGCGCTGTGTCAATCGGTATGGATCGGGCAAACGTCGGTCCCATGGCTTCGCAAGTCGCGGGTTTTTGCGGCGCATTTATTGGAGCAGCGGTAGCTCAAAGGCGCAAACGTTCGGTTGCTCAAACTGACAAGGATCAAGGGCCGGAAACGAAGTCAGAATAAAAGGTGCCTATGCGTTTACTTCTCTTGTTCTTTCCCCTAAGTCTTCTGGCGCAGCAGGCGACTTCCGATTCTCTCACTGGGACTTGGGTTAACGCGAACTTGGAAAGCGATGGCATCACGCAGGTCGTGATTCACCGGGACGAACATCGGATGATGGTGCACGTCTGGGGCGCCTGCCACCCGCTCGATTGCGATTGGGGCGAGACCGAGGCTGAGCTTTGGAAGGGCACGCCGCTGGCGATCTGGAAGGCCGGCTTTAGTACAACGACAGTGCAATTGGTTGAGCAGCCGGACGGACGACTTCTGGTTGTTTACCGGTCGGAATACCACGATGGTTCCGGGAGGAAAGATCCCGGACACGCGGAGTTTTTCACGCGCCAGAATGCTCAACAGGACAGCCCCGAAACGGCGGAGGCGAGAGCGCTGCTCCAGCAAGTTGCCGAGAAGTACCGCAATCTCCCGGCTTCGCGCTTGGAATCAACCGAGACTATCGATCGCATCGGTATGCACAGCGAAACCCGCAAGGTCACTCATTCAACGATCCTTTTGTCGCCGCCCAACAAACTGCGGATGGAAAACAGCGGCTCCGGTGAACCAAGCGTCATCATCGAAGATGGCCGGTTCCAATGGCGCGTGTATCCGAAAACCAACGAGTACACCAAACTCCCTCAACCGAAGCAATACTTGAGTAACTCGCCGCTTTTCACTTACAGTCTTTTGGATAAGAGCCGCGGGGATCCGCGAATTATCGGCCGCCACGAGCAGCTTGAAGGCAGCGATTGCACGGTGGTCAGCATCGTCGATCTGCAGCGCCGCGTAAAGCAGGAGCTATGGATCGACAACGCCACGCATGTGATTCGAAAAGAAACCTTTGAAAATCCGTCTTCCTCAAGCGACGCGTCGATTAAGAGCGAAACGGTTTATACGGTTATCCGCCTTGGCGAGCCGGGCAAACCTGAAATGTTCGCATACGACCCTGCCGCCACGCAGGCCAAGAATCGTACTGAGCTTGCTGCCGATGCTCCTGAGTCCATGCAGGGCACACCTGCGCCGGATTTCTCGCTTCCGGATTTGAGTGGCCGCGTGGTTCGCCTGAGCAGCTTGCGAGGCAAAGTGGTGCTGCTGGATTTTTGGGGCACATGGTGCGGTTACTGCCGCGAGGCCCTCCCCACCATCGAACTGCTGCACCGGAGTCTCAAGGATAAAGGCCTGCTGGTTTTCGGTGTCGATAGCGAGGCGCCCGAAGTCGCAACCGAGTATCTTCAAAAGTTCGGCTTTACGCTGCCGTCACTGGTCGATTCGAAGGACGAAGCAGTGGCTCACTACCACGTTCAATCGTGGCCCACGACTGTCCTGATCGACCGCAAAGGGAAGATCGTTTTGTATGACACTGAGGAAAATTCTCAGAAGCTTCGGGACGCGCTGCTCACGCTAAAGATCTGGTGAGCATCGGGAAGGCCCTACTTGCCGGAAGATGATGCCGATTCTGCCGCTGGGGCCGGGGCCAGGTGATCAAAGTTCAGGATGGCGTTGAAGACCAGCGCGTACGTGCCGATCGTTTCTCCACGGTAAATGGGATTGTTCGCGAACAGCAGCACATTGCCTTTGCCCAGATGCGCGTCGACGACCAGTGCGTGCTCCGCGATTAGATTTCCGCCCTCAAGGAGTCCGGAGAGTAAAAGACCTTTGTTCTCCCCGTACCGAAGAATGACGTTCGGGCGATGGTCAACGGGTATGACATAGGGATTGTTGCGCTCCTGCTCCTCATTGAGCGGCGTAGCCTGCCACGGTTTTGGCGATGGGAGCGGCGGCGCTTTTTCGATGGGACGGCCCTCGGGAACATCTTCGTCGTCCGGCCCTCCACGCCCGGTTGGCCGCTTAAAATCTTTCTCGGTAATAATGTGGCGCGGCGTGCTGAGATTACTCACGAGAAAAGCCATTCCATCCTGGCTATAGACAGCGACGTTCGAGGTGTAGCCGTACGCGACGGGGTGAGTCTTGTCCACTACAGCCGAGTTCAACACACTTCCGACCACTTTGATGGCGCCGCGCGGAGCTATGGAAACTCCCGGAGCAAAGCCTTCTTCGATGGCGAATTGGGCGGTGTCCTGAGCAGCGATCAGTAAACCGCCTTTTTCGATGAATTCCTTGAGATGGGCCACACCGGAGAAACCAAGGCCGGGCCGCATGTCTTCCGTCGCATCCAGTTTGCCGATGTTCGGCGTAAGAGAGGTTGTCTGCCACGGCAAAGGATTACCCCACATAGGCATGCCGTTGACGATCTGCTGAGTCGTGACACGCGCAGCAGGCGCGAAAATGATGACGTCGTATTTCGAGCGCAAGTCGGGCTCGCGAGATGCGGTTTGCGTGCTGATGTATTCGAAGGGCACGTGCAGGTTGTCGAAGGCCATGCGCCACCAGCCCTCGGTCTGCGTGTACAGCCAAGTGTGCATGAAGGCAATGCGTGGAGTGGCGGCGGCACGCGTGCGGATATTTGGACGCGCGGAAAGGCTGTACCCTTTGAGATCGAGCTGATTGAGGGCGGTCTTTAACCGGTCGCCATCCGTCTGCCCGATCAGGATGGACCCGGCCTCGAAACGGTGTCCGTCACTTTGAAAGCCTTCTTCGGCAATGGCGATATCTGCGCCTTTCAGCGCGTATGCCAGCCCCGCCAGCCCGATTTGGCCCGTGTTATTGACTGCGTACAGTGTTCCGGTTCCCAGATCGTTTGTGTTGATATGGCTCAGATCCGGAAGCGCTTCCATCTTCGCCGACAGAATGGCGCGATCCGTTACCCGAACAGCCTTGGCGTTGAACAGGTCGCCAAAAGACCACCCCGTATCGTCATAAGGATGTTTTTGCGGATCGTCCGGCGACCAGTACTGACGATCCAAAAGAGCATCGGCGACTCGCGAGAACGGTTGGTCCATGCGTATCACGAAGCTGCCCGCGGGGAACGTCCGCGTATGAGGAGTGGCAGCGGTATCCTTCTTCTCGTCCTTCTTCTCGTCTGCCTTTTCGTCCGCTTGCGGTGCGTGAGGGGGAGGCGGCATCGTAGCAGTGGCAGCTTCGTTCAGACGGTGAATCTCGACGTGCTGAGCCGCGAGTACTTTTAGAAGCTGAATCTGCCGGTTCAACGAGGCTTCATCCGCGGGCAGAACATAAGCGGCGGGGCCGGCATCCTGCGGCTTCTCTATGGAACGCTTGCTCTTCAGATAGAAGTTGTTTAGGAAGTGCCTGCTGTTGTGTGCAAAGAAGGACAGCGTCGACAGCAGGGCGGTCTCTTCGTAATTGTTGTTATCGCGCTGCGACCAGAGCACGGTGGGATACGGCGGATTCGGCCGATACCAGGTTCTCGAGTATTGGTCGGGATCGAGGATGCGCTTCTCAGTATCGGCGCCGCCGTTCCCGAACGTCTCATACAGGCGGCTGATGCCATTGTGTAGCCCCGCCAGAAACATCAGATAACCAGGACTCCACGTATCGAAGTTTCCGTGAGTGAAAGCGCCGGGCATGCCGAAATTCTGCATCTGCTGCACGTTGTTCCACCCGAGCATGGCCCATTCATCCGCAAGCATCGGATCGATCCAGGCGTTGTAAGGGCCGTCTCCAACCGTGTTGTCATATAGAAACGGCACCGACTCATGTAAGTCATGGAGCACTTGAGCGTGCCAGGCCAGATATGCGTTCAGCACATTCTTGGTCAAGTCAAGGGTCATTCCCATCGCGTCGCGGTTATTGTCGTGAGCAACATAATGTCCCCAGTAAACGGGATGCGGCCAGTTTTCGCCGGGATGAGCTTTATGCCACTTATAGGTGTCGACCATGCGATCGCGACCATCCACTTCAACGACAGGCGTAATCAGCGTGATCATGTGTGTGCGGATGTATTGGATATATGGAGCATTGTCGACGGCGAGCCGATAGGCCATTTCCATGAGGGCTGTTGGAGCGCCGGTCTCGGGTGAATGGATGGTGCCGGTGATGTAGTAAACGGGAAATGATTGCGCGACCAGATCTTCGCCGGTTGCGTCTTTCATGCCGATTAAACGCGGGTCCGCAAGCTTGGCGAGCCGCTGGCCGTTCTCATTGGCTTTAGCCAGGAGCGACTCATCGGCAACAGCCGCGGCGATCATTTCCCTGCCTTCTTCCGTGTGCCCGATGGTAAAGACCTTCACGCGAGGAGTGCTCGCGGCAAGCAAGCGGAAGTATTTGTAGACGTCCTCGGCGTACGGCAGCATGTCGGGAGCGCCGGCAACATCGCCCAGCACTTTCGCGGGACTCGGCACCGAATTCGATGCCGGCAAGTAGTTCGTAAGCGGTGAATTGAGAGAAGGTCCGGTTGTATATTTCTGGATCTGCTGCGTGTACCACTGATCGACGGGCTGCTTGGCGTCGCGCGCAAACTGGTCCGTGCCGACGGTTTGAGCGTAGGCCGAAATGGCTAGAGCGGCTGCGGCAACGACGAAGAGTTCACGTCTGAGTCGATTCATCAGACCAGTGTACCGACGAGAGTAGCAGAAAACGCTAAAGTTTCAGAAGCGCACGCGCACACCAAGCTGAATAATACGGGTGTACTCGCCAGTTGCACCGCCTCCGCCCAGGCCGAGCGCGTTGTATTGCCCGTTGAGCACGCCGAAAGCAGCGGGATTCTGGAGGTTTAGGCTTGGGTCGTTCCACATCATATGATTGAAAACGTTGAAGGCTTGGGCGTAGAACTGGATGCCGATGCGCTCCGTAATAGGAGTGTCTTTGGTGAGACCGAGATCCAGATTCCACCGCGGCTGACCGCGAAGTCGTCCTGCTCCACCGCAGTTCCCATCAATGCCGACCAAGGCGGGCCGGAAATTGTTGTAGACCGCAGCCGGGTTGCTAAACAGATTCACCCCCGTTCCACCGGGTTGGCTCGCATCGCCATTGACGCCGACGACGCCGTTGCTCACTACGCCGAAAACCGGCGTGTTGCTGTAGCCCATGCTGCTGAGC
The DNA here is from genome assembly GCA_963819405.1 of uncultured Acidobacteriaceae bacterium. Classification (GTDB taxonomy): domain Bacteria; phylum Acidobacteriota; class Terriglobia; order Bryobacterales; family Bryobacteraceae; genus Bog-105. The sequence continues at coordinate 72,192 of CAWFWH010000014.1, forward strand.
GGTATGGCGTTACACCCGTTATCGGAAGTGTAGCCTTCGCCGAATTCCTGGTTGGAACCGGTATAGATACTGAGCGGCAGGCCGCTGCCGTAGGAGAAGATCGGCGAAACGATCCAGCCTCCGATAATCTCGTTCACAAAGGTATGGCTGCTCGCCCAATGCTGGTTCTTGCCGAAAGGCAAAGCGTAAGATCCCAACAAGTTAAACGTGAACTTCCGATCGAAGTACTGCGGCCCGTAATCGACGCCTGGGTTCCAGGGATCGTTAATGTTGGCCTCGGTATAGGCCTGATTTATTCCGACCAGGCCGAGGGCTTTAGACCAAGTGAAGTTGGCGACCATGTTAAAGTTCGTTGAGCGCTTCGTTAATGACACAGTCCCCGCGTTGTAGTTCGAATATCCGATCGAGGTGTCGTCGTAAACGAACCCGGCTTGACTGGTCGATATCAGGCCGGGGCCGAAATTAAAGCTGGTATCCAGGTCGCTCCACAGGTTGGTGACGGATTGCGTAGTAATGTTGCCCCCTTCACCCGCGGCAACCGCGGCCGTGCAACTGGAGAACCCATTACAATAACTGCTGCCCTTCAGGGCCGATTCCAGGAAGGGCTGCGGCGTAATGGCTTTGTTTCCAGAGAGAGCGAAGTAAAGGTTGTCGTAGGCGTTTGCGAAGGTCTGGCCGCCAAGTTTCATCATCCAAGGCACGTCATTCAGATCGATCCCCTGGAAAAGATTCCTGGCATATACGCCGACATAGCCAACTTCCAAGATCACATTTCCCTTGAATTGCCGCTGGATGCTGAAATCGATCGAATCAGTCGAGCCGGGCTTGTAATTGCTGTCCAGGGTAAAGGTACGCGATGCGTATGCGGCATTGACGTTTGGTTCGACCGGCGAAGCGAGCGTCTGCGGAATCGCTCCGGTGGGCGGAGTCCCATTGACGCCGATGCGGAAAGCTGTCGCGGGAGTAGTGCCGCTTGACTGCGTACAAGTGCCGTTTGTGGTGGGATCCACGCATGCGACCGGCTGTAGGAAGCCGTCGCCGAGTACCGGCGTCGAGACCAGATTGATACCCAAGTTGCGCGTGTAAAAACGGCCGTAACCAGCGCGGATGACCGTGGCCTTATCGCCGAAAAGTTTGCCGAGCCAACCTCCGCTCGTTTGCGGACTCCAGGCTATCGACACACGCGGGGCAATCTCGCCATAGAAGGGATGGTACGGGTAGCCACCCAGCGATTTCACATCTCCGATGGGACTGAAGCCAAGGACCGGGTTATATACCGTCCCGCTGTTTGCCGCTGACAGACGGGCCGCGAGATAGGCTTGCGCCGTGACGGGGTTGTTATTTGCATCTACCAAGATGTCCTGTACTCCGTTCGCGTCCGTAGGCGGCATCTGCACTTGGTAGTTCAACCCATAAGCTAAGGTAAGATTCGGCCTGATCTTCCAGGTATCGTTGAAGAAAACGCTCCAGGTCTGGTCCGTGACCAGGGAGCGAGCCGGGGTGCCGAGGGGATTGAGCGTCAAGTTAGAGCCGGTTCGCGTAGCCACGATCGAGCTCGCTCCGACCAAGCCAGCCACCTGCCCGTAGAGACCATTCCAGGAACCGATTTCGCTGGAGGGCAAACAGTTGGCGCTCACGCCTCCGCCGCAGGGGATGGGCTGAAAGTTCGGCGTGAACGAGACATTGTCGGCGCTGACGTCATAAACCAGGGATGTGAGTCCCAGGCCGACATCGTCATAGCGGTCAAACTTCCACCATTGATGGAAGAAGTCACCGCCGACCTGGAACAAGTGTGTTCCCCACAGCTTACTGACGCTGTCACGGTATTCGTAATCGTGACCATCCCAAAGGCGGGCGCGCGCCTGCTGCGTGTTGACATTCAGTGGCAGCAGGCCATTCCCTGGCCCGTTTTCGCCGCCAACTTCGATCGCGCCGGGATAACCGGGATTGGCTAACGCGCCCGCGCGCAGCCATTGCCACTGATTGCGCAGATAGCTGAAGTGGAATTCGTTGGTGAGCGTGGGCGAAATAGTGCCCGTGATCCCGGTAACCAGAGAACGCGGTTGCTGGATATCGCTGGAGGCGCTCGCCGGCTGGCCCTTCGTGTCGCCGGGCAGGAAACCGCCAATATCCACTTGGTCGGTTGTTGGGTTGGTATTGCGATAGTAGCGATAGCTGCTGAAGAAGCGCCACTTGGACCCGAAATCGTGGTCGATCCTGAACACCCCAAAATCATTCGTCAGCGGGAACGTCAGGTTCCCGTTATAACCGCAGGTATTCAGCCCGTTATCGCCATAGTTGAAATTGTTGCAGGCTGGCTCGTATTTGGACCATATCTGATTCACCACCGGATTCAGACCGATGCCAAGCGGGTCGCACTTCACTCCGCCGGTGGTCCCACATGCCGTAGATGTCGCGAGATTGTACTGAACGGTGTTGCCGTTCGCGTCGCGCTCTTGTATGATTCCCTGCCGCAGCGTAGCGGAAGGCACCAAAGCCGTAAATGGGCCAGAACGCGGGTAACGCTGGCCCTCATAGTTGGCGTAGAAATAAGTCTTGCCGCCGAGGAAGCTAGGCCCCAGAGGTCCTCCGAGAGCACCTCCGAAGCGGTTGAAGTGCGCCTTCGGTTTGGCAATTGCCTGATAATTGTTGGACCAGTCGTTTGAATTCAACCAATCGGCCTGGAAGAAGTCATAGGCAGCGCCGTGGAAGGTATTAGTGCCCCGCTTTGTGGATACCATGACCTGTCCGCCGCCGGACATAGAAAAGTCAGCGCTCTCGTTATTGGTGTTGACGCGGAACTCTTCCACGCTTTCCGCTGGCGTGGGTATGACGCCCGACCCGTTGTGGCCCACATAGGTGGCGTTGTCGCCGTCCAGGTCGCTGGTGTTGTTGCCGCCGTCCAGCATGAACGTATTCTGGTCGGACGGATTGCCGGCGATGTTCCCGCTAGTGACGTTGCCTTCCGCGCCGTTAAATGTCGGCGCCGAAGTGGGTTGAAGGAAGACCAGCGAGGAAACGTCGCGACTGATGGTGGGCAGCTGGAGGATGGCATTGCCCCCCAGGCTTGAGCCCATGGTGGCGCTCTCGGTCTGTAGCTCTGCCCCTAATACCTCTTTGACCTCGACGATCTGAGTGGCAGCGCCGATCTGGAGTGCAACGTTCAAAGTGAGTGTGGTTCCAGTGGTAATCTGCTGCGCGGCAACAACGCTCTTGCTAAATCCGGCTTTATTCACAGCCAGATCGTAGCTACCGGGCGTGACGTTGTTGAAGACGTAGAGACCGGCTGAGTTGGTTTGAGTGGTGATCGGAATGTTTGTGGCCCGATCGGTCAAGGTAACAGTGGCGTCCGGAATTACGCCGCCACTAGCGTCTGTGACCCGTCCGGTCACACTGCCATTGCCTGTTGCCTGTTGTCCAAAAAGCAACCCGGCCGGGGCCGCAAGACAGACTAATGCACACACCTGCAGAAGCGCCAGTTTCATATACCCCTCTCGCAAAGCCGTTCTGCTGACCGCAGAACAGGTCTTTTGCGGCGAGTATACGTCGATACCAATTAAAAATCAAGAAAAAGTTAAGGTCCGCAAAAGGGCCCATGCGTTCAGGCGGGGCGGAGCAGGGATTTAGGGAACGAAGCCCACGTTGCAGAGCGGAGGGGCTTACAAACGCCTTCGATCTCTTTGCCCCCTGTCGCTCAGAAGTGAATCCGGAGCCCGAACTCCATCTGCCGCGGAGTGTTTGCTAGCGCGCCACTGCCATTTGCGTTCGCGGCGCCCAGCACACCCCAATCCGCCGGGTCGCTGATATCCAGGTATGGATCATTGAACTGCGTGTGATTCAAGAGATTCGTGAACTGGAAGATCAGAGTTGCGCCAACGCGCCCTTCCTTCCAGATACCGATGTCCTTCGAGGCGGTTGCATCCAGATTCCAGTGCGGCATGCCCCGGATATTGCCGTTGCTGCCGCAGTTGGTGTCGTAACCGAGAATGCACGGGCGGAATTCGTTGAAAGTCGCATTCGGGTTGCTGAACATGTTCACCCCGTCGCCGCCGTTGGCGTAATTCGAATTCACGCCCGCCTGGCTGGGCGTGTTTTGAGACACGGTCTGGTTGTAAAGCGCGGAGGTGCCGCCTGTGTACTTGGATGCCAGGACTGCGCCGTCGAGCGTGGTCCCCGTGCTGCAATTCATTTCGCCGAAAGATTGGCAATCGCCATTGAGGTTATTCACCATGATGGGCGCTCCGCTGTGAAACGTGAAGATGGGAGCGATTCTCCAGCCGCCGAGCACATGGCCAACGATGCCCTTCTGCGTCCGGAACCACGGCGGCTCGTACAGCATGGTCAGATTGTAGATGAACTTGTAATCGTAGAACTGTGGGCCGTACATGGAATGCAGGTTCCAGGGATCGACAACACTGTAGGAACTGGTGGCCTGGACCTGGTTGCCAGTGCCCAAGGCGCGGCCATAGGTAAAGTTGGATTGCGCGGTCAAGCCATGCCAGCCGTGTAGGGTGAGCGAAGTATAACCGGCATTGTAGTTGCCGTATCCAGTGCTGGCATCAGAGTAAACGGCGGAAAGCTGGCCAGCGCTGGCGCCCACACCCGCCGGGAAGGGGCTGCTGGGCATGGTGCGCCCGAGCTTCCAGGAGGATGCTTTGTTGAGACCCGCCCAGAGGTCGTAGACTTGCGTGTTGGCGATCTGGCTGCCGAAGTTCTTAACCACCGCCGCCGTGCAACTGCCGGATCCACTGCAGAAAGAGGAATTGGCTCCGCCTAGCGCCGCTTCGAAGAAGGGCTGGGGCGCCGGCACGCCGCCGCCCGCGACTGCGAAATAGGTGGCCGCGTATGCTTGAGCGAAGCTCTGGCCATTTAGCGTGGTCATATACGGCACGGCATCCAAGGTCCACCTGCTGCCACTCATTCCGGATAATGCGTCCGATGTATCCGATCTCGAACAGCACTTTCGGCTTAATCTCTCGCTGAATACTGATGGTGAAATTGTCGGTGCGGCTGGGGCGGTAATTCGGATCGAGCACGGTGCCGGAACCGCGCTGCTGGTGTTGGTGCCAAGACCGGTGAAGAACGGCTGAGCCAGGGTTTGGGACACGGAGGGGAGCGGCGCACGTTAGCCCGTCGGTTCCGATCCGAAAAGCGGTGGCGGGAGTTACGCCGCCATTGCCGAGGCATTGTCCTGAGGAACTGGCGCCGATGCAGGAAACCGCCTGCATGAGGCCAGTGCCGAGCAGCGGAACCAGAACCTGGTCCACGCCATTCAGGCGGCCGAAAATTCGTCCGTAGCCTCCGCGCAGGACGGTCTTTCCATCACCGAACAGTTTTCCAAGGATGCCGGAAGCAAACTTCGGATTCCACGCCACCGCCACGCGCGGGCTGACGCCGCCATAGAAAGGATAGTACGGGATATTTTCCGAGGGCCGGCACGTTCCGTACGGTGGCGAAGCCGAGTATCGGATTGTAGACTTGCCCCTGCAGCGCCGCCGCTTTCCTGGCATTCAGATAATCGTTCAGAATGATCGGTTTGCCGTTGGAATCCACCAGCGCGACCTGTTTGCCGTTCAGCTTCGTAAGGCGGCGTTTCGATCTGATAACCCAAGCCGTACGTCAGCGTAAAGCTGGGCTTCATGTGCCAGGTGTCAGTGACATACAGATTGTAGAAATCAATAATGCTCTGATCGAACGCCGACGAGCCGGGCGGCTGTAACGTCAATTGCGGGCCAACCCGCGTATAGAGGTCTTGTGGCTGGCTGACGATCCCCAGAACCTCCGAATAGAGGCCTTTCGTAATTGTTCACTTGGCTGGTAGGTACGCCGGCTGGGATATAGGCGGACGGGAAATTGATGCCCGGAACAGACGGTCCGCCGGTGATCTGGTATACGGGCGCATTCATAATCCCCTGGCCGTTGTCGTTGCGCAGGTGATAGTCGAAATTGTGCTCGAAATATACCGCCGACCTGGACCAGATGATTCCCTTTGATCATGGAGATATCATCGCGGAACATTTTGTCCTGGCCATCCCAGAAGCGCTGGCGCACATTTTGCGTGTTCACGTTGTAAGGGATCAGTGCGCTGGAAGTCTCACCGCCGATTTCGAGGGCGCCACCGAGTCCCGGCGAGCTGCGGAGGAGCTGCCGACGTGCCCCACTGCCAAAAATTCCGCAGGTAGCTGAAATGGAAATCGTTGGTGATATTCGGCGTGACATTGGTGGTCAAGCCCGCCACCCAATAACTGGGCACCTGCGGCCGCAATGCCCGCGACGCAGGCTGTCCGAGGGTGTCGCCCGGAAGAGCGCCGCCAATGTCGACTTGGCTGGTCGTTAACTGCACAAAGCGGTAATCGCGATAGCTGGCCATAAAGCGCCACTTCTCGCCGAAATCGTGATCGATCCGGCCCACGTAGTTGTTGGAAGTTATCGGCAGCTTGATGTTCGAAAGATAGCCCTGGGTATTGAAGTGGTCGCCCGAGAGCGGATCGTTCGGCAGAGGCATGAAGCTGCGTCCAGAGCTTGGAAACCTGCGAGTTAAGTCCGATGTTGCGGGGATCGCAGGAGCCCGCGGGACACACCGCCGGCTGATAGGTGACGCCGTTCACTGTAACCGGCGTCGGATTGAGGTTGATATGCAACTTCTCCCGAGGCTTCCTGGATCTGGATGACGCCCGCGCGGAGCAGCGGTGTCGGGCACAGGTCTCTCGTAGACCGCGGACTGCGGGAAGCGGAAGCCTTCGTAGTTGAAGAAGAAGTAAGTCTTTCCGCCTAACATCTTCGGAAGCATACGTCCCGCCAAATGAGGTGCCAAACCGGTTGGTGTGGGTGATCGGAATCGGCGTATACAGGCAAGCCCTTGCGACGGGCGTATGATTGGCGACCCAGTTGTTGGCTGCTCCGACGTCGGTCGCAAAGTAGTACTCGTAGCCTGAGCCGTGGAAAGCTATCGGTGCCGCGTTTGGTGACCATTTGGATCTGGCTGCCCGAGGAGCCGTTGAAATCCGCGGTCTGGTTGGCGGTCCCTACCTTGAATTCCTCGATGCTCTCGATGGGTGTCGGCATCACGCCGGTAGGGGCACCGTTGGAGGCATAACTGGGCGTGTAAACGTTCATGCTGCCGTCCATATCGTTGGAGTTGTTGCCTCCATCCAGTTGGAAGGTGTTCTGGTCGTACATGGCTCCGGCTACGCTTCCTTCGGGCGATGTACCCGGCTGAAAGATCGCCAGGCTCGAAGCCTCACGGGATAGGTTCGGCAGGTACACCAGCGAGGCCCCGGATAGCGTCGTGCCGACCGTCGCATTGGTGGTTTGCAACTCGGCGCCAGGCGCGGTAGTGACTTCGATTACTCGTGGAAGTCGCCCCAATCTGAAGCACCGCATTGATAGTGAGCAACTGGCCGACAATCCACAGTTTGGTTCTCGACCCGAGACTGGGCGAAATCCGGCCTTGCTGACTTCGACATTGTATTGGCCCGGCTGGACGTTTATGAAACTGTACCGGCCTGTCTCATTGCTTGTCGTTGTCCGCGGAGTATTGGTTGAAACATCCATCAGCTTCACTTGGGCACCCGCCACTGCGGCGCCTTGCTGATCCGTCACTTGGCCAGAGACCGTGCCTGTCGAGGTGGATTGTGACCAAGTCGGCACGTTGAACGAGCACAGCAGGATGGCGGATGCCAGCGCTGAGAAGAATGATGCAAACTTTCCAGAATTGGGACGCATTTACCTTCCCCCTTTTTGCCTACACCACATCCTCGGCCCTGAAGTATCTTGGGCGGACGAAAGACCTATGAATGTGAAGCAGGCAAGATCTTTGGGGCGAGTATACGTCGATGTCAACTAAAAATCAAGAAAAAGTTTAGGAAGAGTTAAGGGAAAGTCAAGCCGTATCACCCGGAGCATTAAAAGGTTGCCGAGTACCAACGACGTGCACGAAGAAATCGACTTAGCGTGTTCGACGACGAATCAAGAACAAGGGCAAGAGTCCGAGCCCTAACAGTGCGATACTCGCAGGCTCCGGCGCTGCAAAAATCTGCACGGGCGTTGCCGCATCTGCTTCGAGGAGGATAAAGCTGAAATCAGTGCTACCGTATGTAGTCATCAATCCAGTGAAAAACGTACTCGAGACACCCACGGTGAAGTTGTCGCTGAATGTGAACCCCTGGCCGAGGACGAACGGCTGCATTCCCGTGAAGAGACCGTCAGGGTAGCGAGGTGCCAACAGATTTCCCCCGCACTCTACCGTAAAACCTGAAGCTGAAGTCTCTTCACAGCTCCTCTGTAAAGAGCCAACGGCGATGTTAGCAGTCGCATTGTACGGCGGCTGGAACGTCATAACAAACGATACAGCCTCAGAGAACTCAATGAAACCAGTTCGTACGGGCCCCATCGTGTACAGCGAGAGATTGGCGCTGCCTTCGGCAGTCGCATCGCCAAAGCCCTGACTTTCGGCTCTGAAAAAGCGGAAAAGAATGCGCCACGCCGCTGAAAGAGGCTTCGACCGGCGACATGGGTGAGCCAGAAACCGGCGCAGCTAGTGTGCCGGACATACCTGCGGAGGTGTTGTAAGCCCGGCATCGAGCACGAGATGTGAGTCGGTTACTGAGCGAAGCCCGGTAACCTAGCAACTGGCGGACGTCACCATATCTGCCCTACCCACGATTGTCACGAACAGCGCAAAGACAAGCCTACCCGTGAATTTCATTACAAAAGCTCCTGCTGTAGTGTAGATACCTGTGCTAGCGCGAAACGGGCCTAAAGTACCGCGGTACAAGCCTTAAGTACCAAGGACGAGATGAAAAGAGTACTCCCTGCTAGTCCAGCAAGACGCGTTCCCGACTTACGATTGACTACGCTTTTTTTCCCGCTTCGATCAACTGCTCGGCGTGCTTCAAAGCCTCAGGCGTGATGCGTTCACCGGACAGCATGCGTCCAATCTCGCGGGCTCGCTGCTCACGGCTGACCTCTTCGATCTCGGTTGCGACGCGCCCGTTCTTCTCGCGCTTCGAAACTGCGTAATGATGATCGGCGAAACCGGCAATCTGTGCTAAATGTGTCACGCAGATCACTTGGTTTCGTCGCGCTAGTGCCTTGAGCCGTTTTCCAACTGCGGCCGCTGCTGCGCCGCCCACCCCGGCGTCTACTTCATCGAAGACCAGAGTCGGTATTCCCGCGTGCCGATCGGCATCTCCGATTGCCGTCTTTAACGCCAGCGCGATTCGCGACAGCTCGCCGCCCGAAGCAATCTTCTCTAACGCCTTTAGCTCCTCGCCAGGATTCGCCGAAACCAGAAAGACGATCTCATCCATCCCCGATGCCGTCCATCCACTTTGCCTCACAGCCACTTGAAACTGCGTTCCTGCCATCGCGAGGCTCTTCAACTCGCTCTCCACTTGCTTGCTCAGGAGCTCTGCCGCCGCGCCGCCGCATTCGCGTTAACTCGCCCGCCAGCTTCTCGTACCGCTCCGCCAATTCCGCGCGCTGCTTCTCGAGTGCCGTCTTGCGCTCCGAGGCGTTCTCCACCTCATCCGCTCGCCGCGCCACATCGTCCCGGAATGCCAGCACCTCCTCCAACGTCCGTCCATACTTTCTCTTCAGCCGGTCCAGATCGGCAAGCCGGCTCTCCACCTCTTCCAGCCGCCGCGGGTCTCCTTCCAGCCGTCCGAGATAATCGCGCAACGCATAGGCCGTCTCATCCATCAACACTGCCGCTTGCTTAACCAAGCGGCCGCCTCTGTCAGACTTTCATCGATCCGAATCAGCTCTTCCATCCGCTTCAAGGCTTGCCGCACCTGCGTCGTCCCGCTGTCCGGCGCTTCATAAAGCAATGTGAAGGCCGCACCTGCATTCTCCTGGAGCCGCGTCACGTTCTGCAGGATCTTTCTCTCGCCCTCCAGCTCCGCATCTTCGCCCGCGCGCGGCTGCACGCTTTCAATCTCCTTCCGCTGAAACGTCCATAGATCGAGCAGCCTCAGCTTCTCTTGTTCGTTCTCACTCAGCTCCTTGAGTCTTTCGCCTGCCGCACGCCATTCCGCGAAGACTTCCGCCACCCGACCGCGCAATTCTTCCGCCCGGGCATATTCATCCAGCAGCTCCCGCTGATTCTGCGGGGTAAACAGAAGCTGCTGCTCGTTCTGTCCGTGGATATCGCCCAGAGCCGGCGCAAGTTGCCGGAGAAAAGCCGTTGTTACCGGCCGGTTCGCCACAAATGCGCGAGACTTCCCATTGGCCGCAATCTCGCGCTCGACAATCAATTCATCTTCTTCGTGCTCGATGCCCGCTTCGCTCAGCAGTGCCGCCGTTTCGTCCGTATGGGCAACGGCAAACATCCCCGACACGCGCGCCCGCGCCTCGCCGCTTCGGACCATTTCCGCGGATGCTCTGGCGCCCAGCAGCAGACTTAGCGAGTCAACCACGATCGACTTGCCGCTGCCGGTTTCGCCTGTAAGTACGTTCAGCCCCTCTTGGAACCGAATGCGAGCCTGCTCCACCACCGCATAGTTCTCGACAATCAGTTCCACCAGCATGTGAACGAATTATACGGCGGCTGCGCTCGCTCCCTCACTCCATCGCACAACATATTGGAAACACGCGCTTTCTATAATGAAGACGAGGTAACGAAAGGACACTGATATTGCCCTTTGTGCTGTTTCCCGCGGATCTTACTCTGTGGGACATCATTCAAAACCTACGACCGGTTCCGCTAGCAGTTATCGTTATTTTGATCTTGTTTTCCCTGTTTTCATGGACCATCGTATTTTCAAAAGGCAGCGTTTTCGGCCGCGCGCGCCGCGCTAATCGAAACTTCCTCCGGGCATTTCGTAAAGCGAATAACTTACAAGCTGTTGCCGTTGCCAGCGAGCAATTCACTTCCGCGCCTTTAGTCGCAGTTTTCGATTTCGGCTACGGCGAAATTGAACGTCAAATTAAACAGCGCGGCGGATTAGTTAATAAGAATGCCATCGAGCGCAGCCTGCAGTTAGGAATTAGCGAAGAAGTAACTAAGCTCGAGATGAACATGAACTGGCTGGCCACGGTTGCTTCCGTCTCACCTTTCATCGGATTGTTCGGTACGGTATGGGGCATCATCGACGCCTTCGAAGGACTGGGAAACGCCGGCAGCGCCAGCTTGCGCGCTGTAGCGCCGGGCATTTCGGAAGCGCTGATCACCACTGCGATTGGCCTCGCCGCCGCAATTCCGGCTGCGATTTTCTATAACGTGTTCGGCACTCGTATTAGAGAGATGGGTACGCGCATGGAAGACTTCGCTATCGAATTCCAAAATCTGGCCGAGAGGGATTTCGGCGGCTAGCCCGCCACAAGGTAACTTAGTAACGAAATGGCATTTTCATCGACCGAAGGCGGACATCGGGGGCGTCGCTTCGGCGGACCCTCTGCAATGTCGGAAATCAATGTCGTTCCGCTCGTGGATGTCGTCCTCGTTTTGCTTATCATTTTCATGATCACTGCCAACGTGATGGAGTTTGGTCTCGATATCCAGGTTCCCAAAGTCAAGCGGGTCGAAAATACGGCTCAGGATCTACCCGTCGTCAACATCTCGAAAAACGGTGAGTCGTTCTTGAACGACACGCCGACCAATATAAACTTGCTCGCTGCGCGGATCCGGCAGCGCTTTCATAACACCAACGCGGTCTACGTCCGGGCCGACAAAGATACACCCTGGGATCAAATCGCGCAGATCATCGCCGAGCTGGGCGAAGCTAAATTTGAGGTCCGAATGGTCACTGCGCCCATCGATTCCAGCGCCCGTCAGAAGCGCTGAATAAATATGCCGGAGCCGCTCGACATTCTCGACGAACGTGATCCGATGGGATTTCCGTTCGTCGGCTCTCTATTCGTGCATGCGGCTGTGGTCGCAGTCTTGTTTACTGGCTGGTACTGGATGAACACCGCGCGCCAGACTCTGGGCGAACCCAATCCCGGTGGCGGACCGGCCTACGCTGTATCGCCCGTGCATAGCATCCCCATTCCCCGGCAGCAAGCGCCCCCGAATCCCGTCGCTAACGACACCCAGTCGACCGTCCCCACCGCTCCGGCGAAACAGACCGTCGAAAAAAAGCAGCCGGTTCCCGACAAGGATGCCGTCGAGATCGCCGACAAACTGAAGCGCCAGGCCGCGCGCCTCACCCACCAGCAGCAATACACGCAGCCAGCGCCACAAAATCAAATCTATAGCCACTCCACTCCCGCCCTATCGAACCCGATGTATGGCGGCCCCAGCGGATCCGGCCAAGTCGGAATCGGCCCGAACACATTGCTCGGTAATCGCCTGGGTTGGTATGCCGAGCTGGTCCGCCAGCGCATCGCCCAGAATTGGCATACCAATGCCGTCGATGCGCGCAGTCAAAACACTCCCGCCATCATCGGGTTTCTGATCATGCGCGATGGAACGGTTCGCAATCCGCAGGTAATTCAATCGAGTGGCAATCCCTCCATCGACAACACCGCGCTCAGAGCGGTCTACGATTCGAACCCGCTGCCCCAGCTTCCGCCGCAAGTAACGGAAAGCTATATCTCGGCTCAATTCACGTTTAGCTTACGCTGATGCGATTACTTACTTCTTCTCTTTTAGTCCTTGCTGGGCTGGGCTGGATCGCTGCCAAACAGCAGCAGCCGACCATCACCGGCGTGATTCGAAATCCTGGCAAGCCGTTGGTAGCGGTCCCGGATTTTCGCGCCTCTGGAAATGCCACTTCCTTTATTGGGGTCTTCAACAGCACCGTGGCAAGCGATCTGCAAAGCTCGCCGCTTATCAATTTCGTCCCCAAGACGCTCTATCCACTTCAGGTTCCGCAACAACCGTCAGACCTCATCGCCGGTGTCGCCCCGCCCAGCAGAGGCGCCGTGACAATTCAGGGCATGCGGTTGAGTGACTGGAGTCTTCCTCCCGTTTCCACGAACTATCTCGGCATCGGTTATGGCGCGGAGGATCGAGGAATGTTCGTCATCTTCGGTTGGCTCTACAGCACTGCCGCCAATATGCCCAGCCTGCAGCAAGCTCAAGTGTTCGGCAAAGTCTACACCGCCTCGCTCGATCAAGCGGGCGCAGTCGACGCCGGCCATCGCTATGCGGCCGATATTCTGGCGCAATTCGGTGGCAAGAGCCTGGTCGGCACCAGAATCGTCTTCGTCTCCGACCGTTCCGGCGCAAAGGAGATCTGGGTCATGAGCTGGGATGGAACAGATCAGAGGCAACTCACGCGTTACGGCTCGCTCTCCACCTTTCCCTCCGCCTCGCCCGACGGGCATATCGTCGCGTTTACTACTTACGCCGGAGGCTATCCTGCCATTCAGATGCTTTCGCTCGACACGGGCCGAAAACTGCCGTTCTATAATCAACGCGCTTCCATGAACGCGTTCGTGACCTTCACGCCCGATTCCAAGCGCATTATCTTTTCATCCACGGCCGGAGGCGGCGCTTCGCAACTCTACATGGCCGCCATCGATGGCAGCGGCTTTCATCGCATCACTTCTTCAGGCGTCATTGAGGTCGAACCCAAAATTAATCCAAAGACCGGGACAGATCTGGTGGACGTTTCCGGGCGCTCGGGGCCGCTGCCGCAGATCTATCACATGAATCTCGAAGGCGCCGATGTCCGAGCGCCTCACTCCGGGCACGGGCGAAGCCACGAATCCTTCCTGGAGTCCCGATGGCGTTCACATTGCCTTCGCGTGGACCAAGGGCTTTGAGCCGGGTAACTACAACATCTTTGTGATGGACGTTTCGTCGCGGCAGATCAGCCAGCTCACCGCCAATGAAGGGCGCAACGAGAATCCGGGTTGGGCGCCCGATGCCGCTCACATCGTCTATGCGTCCAAACGCGGACGTCAATCGCAGATCTGGGTTATGAATGCCGACGGCACGGGAAAACATCCCATAACTCAAAGTGGGAACAACGAGAAACCTGTTTGGGTCAATGCCGAACAATGACAGGTATAAAGTAACAACATTTAGGAGGGAACACAAAGAATCATGACAAAACGCAGAGCATCGCTGCTGCTGGCTTCAACGCTCATGCTGGCTGTAGCAGCGGGGTGCCACAAGAAAACGATACCGCCGCCCCCGCCGCCCGCGCCCGAGCCGATTACGCCGCCATCCAATAAGCCGGTAATCGATTTCTTCACCTCGGAGCCGCCTACGATTAGTAGCGGTCAGCCGGCCTCTCTGCGCTGGTCGGTCACAGGCGCGACAAACGTGCAGATCGATAACAGCATCGGACAAGTCAGTCCGAACGGCCGTCGCAGCGTCAACCCCACGGCAACGACAACCTACACGCTTACGGCTGTCGGTCCGGGCGGCACCGCCGATGCCACTGCTACCGTGACCGTCAGTACGCCTCCTCCGCCGCAGCCCATCACGCCGCCACAGCAAGCTGAAACCATCCCCGAGATTCTTGCCCACCGCGTGCAGGATGTCCATTTCGATTACGACAAGAGCGACATCCGTCCCGAGGATCAGCCCATTTTGCAGGCTGATGCCAACGCTCTCAAGACCATTTTCTCCATGGATCCGAATTTCATCATTACGGTCGAGGGTCACTGCGACGAGCGTGGCTCCGCCGAATACAACCTCGCGCTCGGTGACCGCCGCGCGTCCGCAACCAGGGACGCCCTCGTGGCCCTAGGCGTTCCCGGCGACAAGCTCCGGACCATTAGCTACGGCAAAGAACGTCCGCTCTGCACCGATGCTACGGAAGATTGCTATGCGCGCAATCGCCGCGCCCATTTTTCGGCGGGACAATAGCGAGTATTCGCAACTGCCCATCACTTCTCTTACACTAGAGGCAAGTCCTGAAACGGGGACGGTTTTCATCCGTCCCCTCCTCTTAAGGAGTTAAATCAATGAAATTTCTGCGGCTCGCCGTACTTTTACTTACCTGCTCTGTCTTTTCCTTCGGAGCAAGCAAAGAAATCATCGAGTTGCAGCGGGATGTCGCTCTGCTGCAAGACAAAGTCGACCGGATGCAGCGCGATCTCGCCACCAAGATCGACGTACTAACCGGCATCGTTCAATCGATGCAGGATACCAACAACAAGACTGTCGCTCAGCTCGCCACTTTGCAGGATTCTGTGGCTAGTGGCGTCAGCAGGTCCCTCGCTCCCGTTTCCGGCATGGGCACTAAAGTCGATTCCATGGGGGACGACGTGCGTTCGCTCAAAGACGCTCTGAACGACCTCAGCACGCGCTTGGAGCGCATGGACGCCAAAATCACCGATCTGAAGAATCAGATCCAAATTGCCCAGAACCCTCCGAGCGCCCCCGGAGGTGCAACTGCTACGGGTCAACCAGGCCAGCAAACAGGTCCAACGGGACCCCCGCCCGGCATGAGTGCGGCGCAAAGCTATACCGACGCAATGCGTGACATGCAGGCCGCCAAGATCGATTTAGCGTACCAGGAATTTCAGCAGTACCTCACGTATTTCCCGAATACCGAGCAAGCCGCCAACGCGCAATATTACATCGGAGAGATCGATTACAATCGCGGCGATTATAACGGCGCGGTGCAGGCCTTCGATGCGGTCCTGGAGCGTTATCCCGATAATCCGAAGACCGCCGATGCCCACCTGATGAAGGCCATGGCTCTCCTGAAGCAAGGGCAGCGCAATCGTGCGGTGCAGGAGTTTCGAGTGCTGGTAAGCAACTACCCGAGCACGAACGACGCCAAGAAAGCCCGTCAGGAGCTGCATGATCTAGGCGTATCCGCTGCGACCACAACGCCTACGCGCCGCAAGTAGCGTAAACTATATCTTTATGGCTAGAGTGTGTGAAATATGCGGCCGTGGACCGCAGTTCGGCTGCCGGATCAGCCACGCCCACAATGTGAGCAAGCGCCGCTGGAATCTAAATCTTCAGACGGTGCATGCGTTTGTGAATGGCGCCGGCAAGCGCGTTCGTGTGTGCACGTCGTGCATCCGCAGCGGCAAAATCCAAAAAGCTCCCCTAAACTGAACGAATTTACAGCGGACCTCCGGGTCCGCGCGGGACGACATTATCCGCTTGCGATCGTTGTCACCTCGGCCGTCAAGTTCGGAGCCTTTGCAAACAGCGCTCAACGCTTTTCCGCGAGCGCGCTTTGCGTTCCTGCCGACCCCTCTCGAGAAGCTAGAGCGCCTATCCCGAGAGCTCGCGATCAACCTCTATTGCAAACGCGACGATCAGACTGGACTTGCTTTCGGCGGTAACAAGACCCGAAAGCTCGAGTTCGTTATGGGCGACGTGCTCGCGCGCAGGGCAGACACAGTCATTACATGGGCGGGCGTGCAGTCCAACTGGTGCCGGCAGCTGGCGGCCGCAGCAAACAAGTGTGGAGTCCGGCCCATTCTCGTTCTGTTCAAGCGAGCCGGGCTGCCCTCCGAATTCGATGGCAATCTATTGCTCGATTCGCTGCTCGGAGCCGATATCCGTCTGATCGACCTGGCGTCCGGACGCAAGATGATGGAATTTGAAAGCCTTCGCGACATTCTCGAAGGCATTGCCGATGAGCAGCGGAGCGCAGGCAGAAATCCATACATTGCTCCAATTGGTGGTTCTATGGTCGAGGCCTCGATGAAAGCGCCGCTGGGTGCATTTGGCTACATACAGGCCATGCTCGAACTTCGCGAGCAGGCAGATGCAGCCGGTCTCCATATTGATTTCATCATCGTGCCGACTGGTTCCGCCGGTACACACGCTGGTCTGCTCGCAGGTGCGGCAGTCGTGTGCCCAGACGCCAAAGTTATCGCGATCAGCGTCGGAGACGACCGGGCGATCATGTCCCAATGGGCAAAGCAGATCGCGAATCAAGCCTTGGAAGCGCTAGGCCAGCTCACGTCCGTCCATGAAGACGCGGTGATTGTACGCGATGAGTATTACGGCCAGGGCTATGGCCTGCTGACGCCACAGACAGTTGCGGCCATTCGCCGCGTCGCTGGCACCGAAGGCTTGCTCTTAGATCCCGTTTATACAGGCAAAGCGATGGCGGGCCTGCTCGACTTGGTCCAGACAGGCGAGATTGCGCAGGGGTCAAACGTTGTGTTTGTGCACACTGGTGGAACTCCGGCGTTGTTCCCATACCGGGATCTCTTGCGATAAACTCGTTCTACACGATTCGCAAAGGAGCCCTAACCGCCATGAACAAATACGTCAATTTCGCCTTGGGGATGTTTCTTCTAATCCTCTTGATAAAGACATCGCATCAGGTTAAAGCGCAGGAGAAAGCAGCCGACAGCCGAACCCTCCAGGTAAAGGTGCATTATTCCGGCAGCGGAACAGTGGATGAGAAGCACAAGATATTTGTCGAGCTCTGGGATACGCCCGATTTTATGCAGGGTAACGCCAGGCCAGTCGTCGTCAAACCAGCCGTTTCCAAAGATGATACGGTGACGTTCTCTGGCTTTGCGGCCTCTCCAGCTTACGTAACCGCCGCGTATGATCCCACGGGCAATTACGATGGGGAATCCGGCCCTCCGCCTGCGGGCTCTTCGCTGGGAATGTACAGCAAGACGCCCGGAAAACCGGAACCCATTAACGTCGAGACGGGAAAAACCGTGCAAATCGACCTGACCTTCGACGACACGACAAAGATGCAGTAGGCTTACGCGAGCGCGGGAGCCGGCACTCCCACGCCGCGGGAAAGCGCTACCCTTCCTCTTCTGATTCTTCTTCTGCGGGCTCTTGGTTCGCTTGCTCCAGCAGAGGAGGAGACAGTTGCGTCAGCAGTTTGTCCGCCTTCTCTTCTTCAGCAAGTGTTTGCGCCAATAGCCGCGCGACTTTCGTGTTCCCCAACTGCTCGGCGACGGTGCGCAGCGTTCCATAACCCGAGATCTCGTAGTGCTCCACCTTTTGCGCGGCCGCAACTAACGCCAAGTCAGCTATCGCTTCTTCCTTCTCCTTGCCTTCGGTGATCGTCTCTTGTCCTTCTTCGACGAGACCTTGCATCGCCTTACACACCTTGGCTTTGGGTCTGGCGCCCAACAGCTCAAACCCCTGCTTCAGGCGCTCAACGTGTCCCTTGGTCTCTTCCAAATGGTTTTGGAAAGCCTGCTTGAGCTTCGGGTCATGCGCGGCCTTCGCCATCTTCGGCAGCGCCTTCACCAGTTGACCTTCGGCATGCAGCAGGTCTTGCATCTCGTCCACTAGCAACTCTTCTAATGCTGGCATCTCTTGGTTATTTCTCCTCGTTCAGGTGGACGCCTCCTCGATGAAAACACGACTGCGTATTGTTACGAGCCGCTATGCCGCCGAGAGCTTCCGCTTGCGAAGTTCGTCGAAGCCCACCGCGGCGATAATCACTCCTCCGATAATCACCTGTTGCCAGTAGGGATTTATGCCCAACAGATCGCTGCCGTTCGAGAGCAGACCGATGATGAACGCGCCAATCAGCGTTCCCACCACGCTGCCTTCGCCGCCTTGCAAACTTCCTCCGCCGATGACGACGGCGGCAATCGCCTGCAGTTCGTAACCCTGGCCGGCGGTCGGCTGTCCCGTCATCAGGCGCGAAGCTTCAATCATTCCCGCAAGTCCTGTCAGCACTCCCGCGATAGCGTAAACCGCGGTGAGATGGAATTTGATGGGAACCCCGGCGTAATAGGCGGCGCTCGAATTGCTGCCGATCGCAAAGGAATAGCGTCCGAGTTTTGTGTTCTCCAAAACGAAATGCATCAGGATAGCGCAAACCGCCAAGACCCACAGTGAAAAGGGCACCCCGAGCAAATTGCCATCTCCCAGGTATGAAAAAGAATCGGGGATTTGATGTACCGGCAGCCCCTTCGAAACCACCAGCGCGAAGCCCCGATAAGCCTCCAGCGTGCCAAGCGTGACGATGAACGGGTTGATCCGAAGCTGGCTAATCATCACGCCGTTCAGCAAGCCGCATAGAAGCCCGCAGCCGATGCCAATCGCGATTCCGACGGGGATCGGTCTGCCGTCTTTGATCGCCATCGTGCCAAATAGCCCCGCGATGGCAAGAATCGATCCGACCGAAAGATCGATGCCCCCTGTGATGATCACCAACGTCATCCCCAGGGCCATGATGTTGATGACCGCGGTCTGGCGCGCCACGCTGGCCAGATTGATTCGTGTCAGGAAGTGAGGCGTTGCAATTGTCAGCGCGATGAACAGAACGATGAGTGTCAGAAACGGAAGCAACCGCTGGAGCCGCTGCATCATGCGCTTCCCACCAACGGGCTCTCGCGGGATGGCGCCGCCAATCGCATGATCTCCTCTTGGGTCGTTCTGCCCGGCAACTCCCCTGTTAACCGGCCCTGCGACATTACCAGAATCCGGTCTGCGACTTGAATCAGTTCCGGCAGCTCCGAACTCACCATCAGAATGGCAGCGCCGGAGCGCGCGAGGCGGTCCATCTGTTCGAAGACCTCTTGCTTCGCGCCAACGTCGATGCCGCGCGTCGGCTCGTCGAAGAGGAAAATGCGAGCTCCTCGCGCCACCCACTTGGCAATCACCACCTTTTGCTGGTTCCCGCCGCTCAGGCGCCCCGCTAGCTGGGTGCACGCCGTGTACTTGATGCGCAGCCGCTCGCGATACTCTTCCGAGAGGCTGATCTCGTCCGTCTTTTTTAACACGCCGAAGCTGCTGATGCGGCCCAGGTCGGGCATGGTGATGTTGTATGCGATGGGCAGCTTCAAAGCCAATCCGTTATGTTGCCGGTCTTCGGGGATCAGCGCAATACCCAAAGCAACTGCCTGCCGCGGCGTCGCAATTGTGGCCGGCTTTCCCGCAACTTCGATCATGCCCTGTTCAGGAGGATCGAGCCCGAAGAGAACCCGGCAAAGCTCAGTCCTGCCCGCGCCCATCAATCCGCCGAGACCGACGATTTCACCCGCTCGCAGCTCAAAAGAGATGTCGCGCAGTATTCCGCGGCGCACCCCTTTCAGCCGCAAGAGCGTGTCTCCGGGCGGCAGCGGTTCGCGTTTATAAATCGAGTTCACCGGCCGGCCCACCATGAACTGAATGAGCTGGTCGCGCGTGAGCTCTTTCACATCACTGCTGTGGACAGTAGCGCCGTCACGAAGGATGGTGACGCGATCGCCGATCGAGCGCAGTTCCTCAAGCCTGTGGGTGATGTAGATGACCCCCATGTTCCGTTCGCGCAACCCCCGGACGATACGAAATACTTCCTGTGTTTCTGCCTCCGATAAGGAAGAAGTGGGCTCGTCGAAGATCAGAAGGCTGGACCCCTGCGCAATCGCCCGGCAAATCTCGACCAGCTGTTTGCCGGCGGGACTTAGCCTTTCAACGCGCATCTGCGGGTCGAGCCGAAACCCATTCTCCGAAATGAGACGCGCCGCCTTCTCTACCATCGCCCGCCGGCGAATCCATCCTGTTTTCGATTGCGTCTCGTGGCCCAGAAATATATTTTCAGCGACGCTGAGGTGTGGCGCCAACAACGATTCCTGATGCACCATCGCGATCCCGTTGGCTGCGGCCTCGGAAGGTTTCGTGAACGACGCGGGGCGACCGCGCCAGAGCATCTCGCCGCCATCGCGCTGATACATGCCTGCGACGATCTTCATCAGCGTCGACTTGCCCGCCCCGTTCTCGCCCATTAACAGATGGACCTCGCCTTCGCGAACCTCGAGGTTTCCGTCGCGAAGCGCTTTGACGCCTCCGAAATTCTTCTGAATGCCAATCAGGGAAAGAAGCACCTCAGTGAGTTTAGTACATGCGTGAGCCGAGGGAGCAGTTGCGCAGCTCTGCCGCTGTCTCTCTTTCAAACGTGAAGTATTCAGCTTTTCAGGCGGCCTCTGAGCGGTCGTTTTGCCGAACGAACTCGGTTTCTGGTGGCAGGGCGGGCGATTCGGGGCTGGGTTTCAGCGATTCGCCGACGTTCTGCGGAACGAAGCCAGATTTTCCGGCGGCGCGCTTCGCACTGTGCGAAACGAAGCCACGCGCCCGCTCTTTCTTCATTTTCATCAGCGCGATCAGTGCTTTATGGAAGGCGCGCTGGTGGGTGGTGTGATAGCGCATGTATAAGGATAGACGTTTGTCGTCGACACCTTCGTCGCTGAAGCATTCGTTCTGGAGGCGGAGAGCGCGTTGCACCAGCCAATGGGATTGAGCCATTTCGTTGACGAGGAGTTCTATTAGAGTCTTCGGCTCGCTGAGATGCGCGGCCTCATCCAAACGTGCGGCGGCGGGTTGATGCTCATCCAAGAGAGCGGCGAGGAGGGATTCGAAGGCGCAGGCATCTTCGCCGGGGATGATGATTTGGCCCGAGGCGAGTCCGTGCTTCAGGGAATTGCGAGAGGAAGCCAGCTTGCCTGGAATGGTGACGGGACCGGTAGAGTGTTGTGCATTTTGGCGATTGATTTCGGCGCGATGTGAGTTTTGCGAAACGAAGCCAATCGGCTGCGGTGCGGCTGGAGCCGGAGGTTGCGAAGGCGACGCAGGCGTCGCGGGGGCTCCCTTACGGTCGCTGCTCGGATCAAGGGCTCGGCGGTGGACGCGGTCGCGCATGGCATTGGCCTCGGCGATGAGGTCCGCCGAGAATTCTTCTTCCAACGGGCGCTCGTGTAGTTCGAGGTCGGCTTGTTTATTACGGCGCATTTCGGCCTTCTTGGCTTTGCGCTCGGCAGTGCGGCGCTCGGTTCGAGCTTGGCGAGATGTCATGAAGTGCTCCTTGTGAACAAATGAAAAGGGCAAGAGACGGCCCATGGACCGTTCTTGCCGGTTTGAGGGTAGCACGCGGGGGCAGGGCCGAAGAGTTGCGCGGTGGAAAACCGCAGCTTAAGGCGATGACACGAAAGGCCGGAGATTTATTTTGCTGGCGCGTGATCGCGGAATTCGGTCAGCTCAGTACTTCTGGACCGCCCGCTCGCCCTCCATCACTTTGGGCAGTATACGATTGACGCGAGTCTGGTACTTTTCCTGCACCAGGGAAGCACATCGCAATCCACGCGCATGGTTATTACCTCCTTCGCGGGACGCATGCCCTCCAGTTCCTTGTCAGTCAACTCAGAAGTCTCTTCGAGATCGGCGGCGCTGGGTTCAGGACCGAAGGAACGGTTGCGTTGCACGCAGAACGGTCGATGTAGATTATGGATAATACCGAAGTGAGAATTTCCTGCCGGTTCGCAGCTCTGTTCTTGGCCCTCGCGCCCTTACAGGCGCAAGTACCGGTCAGCGGACAGCCGGTCCCGCAACTGAGCGCGTTCGACACGCTGATCCCCCAGCTTATGTCGAAGTGGAGCATACCGGGCGCGGCGCTTGCGATCACTAAGGATGGTCGGCTGGTGTTCGCGCGCGGGTACGGCTACGCGAATACGGCCACGATGGATCCTGTGCAACCCGACTCCTTGTTCCGAATCGCCAGCATCAGCAAGCCGTTCACCGCGGCTGCCATTCTCAAGCTGATCGAACAAGGGAAGCTGCAACTCAGCACCACGCCGTTTACGACGGTACTGAGCGGTTTGACGCCGCCGCCGGGCCAAAGTGAAGATCCGCGGATTAACCAGATCACGATTCAAAACCTGCTCGAACATAAAGCTGGATGGGACGATACCATCGCCGGTGTTCCCGATCCACCGTTTGCCTACGCCGACACCGCGGCGCAGACATTTGGTGTGACGCCGCCCGCCGCCCCCGACGTCCTGATCCGCTACATGCTGGGACAGCCGCTACAGCACGATCCGGGCAGCACATCGGCTTACTCGAATTTCGGATACATCGTCCTTGGTCAAGTGATTGAGCACGCGAGTGGGCAAACCTATGGTGATTTCGTGCGGCAGTATATTCTCACGCCCGCAAATATCCAGCGCACGCAATTGGGGCATTCACTCCTCAGTGGGCGTGCGGCAGACGAAGTCATGTATTACGACTATCCGGGCGCGCCACTCATCCCTTCCGTATTCCCTCCACTGGGAACGCCTGTGCCGTCTCCGTATGGCGGTCTTCCGATCGAGTTGATGGGCGCCAACGGCGGTTGGATCGCATCGACCATGGACCTGCTGCGCTATGTAGATACGATGAACGGGCAACTGCAGCCAGCGATCTTACAGTCTCCGCCGTCGGGCTTCGTGTTTTATGTACCGCCAGTGGGCGACGGTTGGGGCTGGATTTTTGACGGCAGTTTGCCGGGCACCAACACGATTCTTCATCTGGACACCGGGGATCAGGTGAACGGGCGAGTAAGTTGGGCAGTTCTATTCAACACCAGATCGGGCACTATTTCCCAGCCGGAGACAGATGCGGACGCGCAGATCCTGCAGGTCGTTCAGAACGTCAGTAGCTGGCCTACGAACGATCTGTTTCCGGTTTACAACGGTAGCGGTTCCGCTTGCGCGTTCTCTTTATCCGCGAACTCAATCATGGTGGGCGCGAGCGGAGGCAGCGGAGCGGTCTCCTTAACAGATGCGAACTACTGCGCATGGAACGCGATCGGCAACTCATCGTGGATCACGGTTACTTCCGGGGCCTCGGGCTCGGACAGCGGCGTGGTCAGTTTCTCGGCTGGCGCAAACCAAAGCACCACTTTACGCATCGGTAGCATAACCATCGGGGGCCAGACGTTTACAATCACTCAGGCGGCGGCGGTCCCGACCGCTTTGCAATTCATTCCGGTATCACCCTGCCGCGTCGCCGATACTCGGAACGCGACTGGCCCGTTTGGAGGACCATATTTGTCCGGCCAAACGTCGCGGGATTTCATTGTTCCGAATAGCGCCTGCGGAATTCCGTCGACTGCGCAAGCTTACTCGCTCAACGTCACGGTCGTGCCGAATGGATCGCTGGGTTATGTGACCGTCTGGCCCAGTGGCCAGACTCAGCCGCTTGTCTCTTCGCTCAACTCTCTCGATGGGCGCGTGAAAGCGAATGCCGCGATTGTACCGGCTGGCAACGGCGGAGCGATCAGCGTATTCGCTTCGAATGACACGCATCTGGTGCTGGATATCGACGGGTATTTTGTTCCGGCGACCGGCGGATCCGCTCTGGCCTTCTATCGTTTAACACCCTGCCGCATCGCGGACACGCGGAATGCGACTGGCTCGCTGGGCGGCCCGTCAATGGTTGGTGGACAGGCTCGTACGTTCCCGGTGCTTTCGAGCGCTTGTAATGTGCCCTCAAGCGCGCAAGCTTATTCGCTGAACTTTACGGTGGTGCCGAGGGGGCCACTCGGCTACCTAACAACGTTTGCGACGGGGCAGATGCAACCTCTTGTTTCGACCTTGAACGCGCCTACAGCGACCGTGACGGCAAACGCCGCCATCGTGCCCGTCGGGGCGAACGGGGCAATCGACGTGTTTGCCAGCAACACGACGGACCTGGTGATCGATATTAACGGATATTTTGCGCCACCGGCAAACGGCGGATTATCGCTTTACAACGTGCAGCCGTGCCGCGTGCTGGACACGCGGAATCCCTCCGGCGCACAGCCGTTCTCGGGAGCGCTTACGGTCAACGTCACGGGGAGTGCGTGCGGGGTTCCGGCGACGGCTCAGGCGTATGTCTTCAATGCGACTGTCGTGCCTGCGGCCGCGCTCGGGTATCTCACGCTGTGGCCCGACAGTCAGACGCAGCCAGTGGTCTCAACGCTGAACGCGTTGGATGGAAGTGTGACGTCGAATATGGCGATTGTGCCGACGGGGAACGGCTCGATTGACGCATTCGCTTCGAACGGGACGCACTTGATCCTGGATATTTCCGGGTATTTCGCTCCGTACGCGCTTCCACCGCCGCAAAAATGATGCCCAAGTTACGCCGCTCGATGAGGTCTGATCCGGTCCCCGATTTCGGCGCCGCGCGCATCCTGAGCGATCTCCAGATCGTAGTTCGCCTGGAGGTTCATCCAGAATTGTGGTGTGGTTCCGAAATACCTCGCCAAGCGTAGAGCGGTGTCCGCGGTGATCGCCCGCTCACCGCGAACGACATCATTCACGCGTGTCACCGGCACTTGCAACTCAATCGCCAAGCGATTGGCTGAAAGGCCAAACGGTTTCAGGAAGTCCTCCCGGAGCGTTTCACCGGGATGGACCGGAGGCATAATCTTGGTTTTCCTTGCCATATTCCCAACTCACTAATGGTAGTCCACGATCTCCACTTTCGGGGCGTCAGGATCAACTCTATAGTGGCAGCCACTGTAGTTGGTTTTCCCACTCTGAGGCTTCAGAAGCCAGCCAGATCACCAGGAGCTCGTCGATTGCGGTCCCGACGTCGAGGCTCTGAGGGATGAGGAATACACCGGGGCTGTGTTTTCGGGCGTTCCTGAAAGTGCTGAAGTGAGCTGGCATCGTTCCGACATCATGCGAAACGAGGACCCGTTGTTGTTCCGCCGCCAGCTCCAAAACCTCGGGATCATTCATGCCGCGCAACCCAGCTGCTCGCGCCGTCAGGAAATCGAGAGACGGCTCCCGGCGTAAGAGGCCGCTCACAATAGCTGTGTTCAGATCGGCGTCCGCCAGAAATCGAACTTTCACGGGAGGCGCGTCGAATGCATCGCTTCTCGAGCGCGCGTGAGTCTCTCACGTAGGTCGCCTGGCAGTGAGTTGGCGTTGCGCTTTCCTTCCGCCCACTTCTCGCTCTGGCGGATCAGGTAAGCGTCGACCTCGGTCTGGTTTGCAAGGTAGTATACTATTGCGCCGTAGACCTCTTCTAGACCAAGGAGCTCGAAGTTCTGGCAGATCGTTTCAGGAGATTCGCCGCGTCGGAAGGCATGGACGATTGAATCCAGCGAAATTCGTGTGGCGGTAACATAATAGCCGCCGTCCCGCTGCTCGATATATTCCTTTGCCATGCTTGTTTGACTCTACTCCTTCGCTCGGAGTTGGAAACGCTTGCCGGACTATTTCGGTCACGTGCGCTTTCGCGAGCGCGGCCAGCACAGACGCGACGTAATAGCCCTCTGCGTCCCGCTCAATGACGACATCAAACTGACGTTACAATAGAGTTCCTCGATTTCTATTCTAGACGTCTGGGTGAGCAACACAGTGGAGGTTGTGTCAATTGGAGAATGGCAATGGTGCTGAGGGTAATTTATCCAGGCCGGATTCAGCGCCATCGTGAAAATCCCCGTGCACCAGCGCGAGTACACCGTACTGTCTGTTCACCGATGGCGCGTTGCTGTTTGCCGCAATGCATTGAAGCGCTTTTGATCGCCGAGCGTGTAAAGGTACGCCGCTATGTCGAGAGCTTCATCTGATCGCACGTCCAGATTCGGCATGGCGGTATTCGGCTGAAATCGCTTTGGATTCATGATCCACGCCACCACGCTCGCCGGGACATTGACCAGTGAGCCGGCAATGTACTGACGTTCGGCAAAATCCGTCAAGGGCGGTCCCACCAGTCCCGATCCAATGTCCGGAATCGTGTGGCAGGTGATACAGCCATAACTGCTTAACAATTGACGTCCCCTGTCCGGTTTGCCCCGAGCGTTGAGTTCCCCGAATCCGTAATCGTCCTTTGAGAGGAAAGCGCTTAATTCGCTATCGCTATCGTTGCGTAAAGCCGCGGCGGCTACGCGCTCGTAATCGGTTGGCGAGAGGAAAACGATTTCTCGCAAAAAAGCGACAATTGCCCACCTATCGTGATCGCTAAGACGCGCGGAAAAGGCCGGCATGCCACTGAGCTTCAGGCCGTGAGAAACGATCCAGTACAGTTGGGGGTCGGTCCAGTCGTTGACGGAGGTGACTAAAGGGGGTGGATGTGGATTAATGCCGCGACCCTTCTGTTCGGGAGCGACTCCGGGAGCGCCGTGGCAGGGTTGGCAGTTCTGGCCATATAAACGAAGCCCGTATTTTACGAGCGATGCATCGCGCAGAGATGGCTTGCTGACGCCCCTGCTGTGAAATTTGATCGAGCGGTTTCTGCCCGTCACTAGAATCCACTGTACCGGTGCAAAGTGCGGCTCGTCGGCCGCGAGATTGTAAATGCCGGAGGCCATAAGGAGAAGTCCACCGGCGAGTAAGAGGACCATTCCTGCGGCGGCTGTGACGAGAGCGGTTTTTATGATTAGCTTCGGCACTGTTGGTCTTCCGTTCAGTGCAAGGTATAGAGATATGCTGCGATGTGGCGGACCTGCTCGTCGCTGACTCCGAGATCCGGCATTGCGGTGCCGGACTTGATCTGCGGGGGATGCTTGATCCACCGCGACAGATTCTCAGGAGTGTTCACTAGCGAGCCCGCGATGTAGATACGGGATGCGAATCCCTGAAGCGGCGGACCAACAGTTCCCGCAGCATCAGCGACTCCCGGGATGATATGGCAAGAGCCACATGCGAAAGAATAGATCAGTTTCTTCCCGGTTGGCGCGTCTCCACCGGTCAGCGCGTCGGCCTGCACAATCGTTCCATCCTTAGTACAGGCAGAGAAAGTAGTAGCGCAGAGGATGACGAGATATTGGGCGACCCGGACAGCGCGCGTATTGAATCCGGAATATCGACTGCGTGTTTCCTGCGTTCGCGCTAAGGAAAGCAGCACGTAAACGAGTTTAGCTAATTGGCGGCGGGTGGGCGCGTACACTGGGGCCATGGGGGAACTTCCTAAGGCGGGAGGAGTTGCACCGGAATTCGAATTGCTGGACTCGACTCGAGTAGTGCGGCGGTTATCCGAGTTCGTTTCAGAAGGCCCAGTGGTGCTGCTGTTCTATCGCGGCCATTGGTGACCCTTCTGTCTCCGCCAGTTGGCGGACTACCGCGAGCATTACCAGAAAATCCGCGCGGCCGGCGCGAGCCTAGTGGCAGTCTCGGTGGATGCACCCGAGAAATCGGAGACGTTGCGGCGTGCGCTGGATTTGCCGTTTCCCATTTTGTGCGATACGGAGCGGCGCATTGTTCAGGAATGGGACATCTACAACCCGCGCGAGTGGGGCGGCATAGCCAAGCCCGCCGTCTTTGTCATTGATCGTGATCGCATGGTGCGCTACGGTGCAGTGGACGCCGTTGCCACACGCGTGCCAGCGTCGGAAATAGTCCGCATACTGCTAACGACGGCTCGAATAGAGCCGGTCAAACGCAAACTCTACATTCCGCGATTGGGCGAGTGGTTTCGCGCGATTCGCAATGCGTTCAGCACTAGAACCAAAATGTAAGCCGGTAGCTGGCGTTATTGATGCCGCAAGGCTTCGACTGGCTCGATTCGGGCGGCGCGCCGAGCGGGCAAGAGGCAAGCCAGCAGCGAAATGCATATCCAAAGGGCGGCCGACGCAGTATAGGTGAGCGGGTCGGTTCCACTGACGCCATAAAGGAAAGTCGCAATCAGCCGCGACACCGCGACTGCGAGGAGCAGGCCGAGGACAACTCCAATAAGGGTGAGCGTGAGTCCTTGGCGCAGGACTAGCTGGAACACGTCGCGCCGTTGTGCGCCGATAGCCATGCGAATCCCTATTTCACGAGTGCGCGCTGTTACGTGATAGGCAATCACTCCATACAGCCCGACGCTCGCCAGCAGCAGCGCAAGCATCCCAAAGGTCGCTAGCAGAGACGCTTCCCACTTGGTTTGCCAGAAGGAGCCATTCACGTGCTCTTGCAGGGTTCCCATTTGGAAGATTCGCAGGCCCGAGCTGGAATTCAGAAAGAACTTGCGAAGCGTATCGATTGCGGCCGTCGGGCTTCCCTCTGTCTCGATGACGATGTTGGCGAGTCCGGTATACCGTTGGGCGAATGGCAGGTAGATGTGCGCATGCGGCGCTTCAGTGAGAGATCGGACCTTGAAGTCCTTAACCACTCCGATAATCTCCGCTGAGGTCCGATCATCGCAACCAACCAGGACGTGCTTGCCGATGACGGACTCGTTCGGCCACAACCGGCGCGCCAAAGTTTGATTCACGATCGCGACCTGCGGAGAATTGGGCGTGTCCAAAGCCGTGAAATTCCGTCCGGCCAGTAACGGCATGTTCATGGTGGGCAAGAAATTCGGATCGATAGCTCCGTTCGTAGCAGCAATCGGTTTATCGAGCGGCGTGGACACGCAGCCAAAGCCGATTGTCGTCAGCGGAAGCAGGTAAGTTAGCCCGGCGTTCCGCACATTGGGCAGGTTCTTGAGCTGCGCCACGGTTTGAGCGTAAAACTGCCGCCCACTTTCCCTGTTGAATTCAGGTGTCGAGATGTAGGTGGTTACGATAGATCCGGTTGCGCGTGCCAAAGCCCGGGTCTGCGTTCCGAAGCGCAAAGAACGAGCGAAGGAAGAGACCGGCAGTCAGCAACAACACCAATGAGACAGCGACTTGGCCGGCGAGACTCATCTGCCGAAGCCGGAGGCCACTCGCTGCCTGGCTCGTCCCATTGATCGCAGCTATGATATCGGTTCGACTGACGCGCCACGCAGGCGCAAGCCCGAAAAGAACAGCCGTCAATAACGACAGAGCGGCGGTATACAGAACCACACGAGCGTCCAGCGAGAGATTCAGCCGCAGTGATTCGCCCAAGCTAAGCCCGGGCAGCAAGGCGCTTAGGGCCTTATTCGCCCAGTGCCCTAGCAGGAGACCCACAGCGCCGCCGGCCAACGCCAGCAAAACGCTCTCTGTCATGAGTTGAGTGAGGATGCGGCTTCGCTTCGCTCCGAGCGCCAAGCGAACCGAGATCTCCTGGCGTCGTCGCGACGGAGCGAGCTAACAGCAGATTGCCGACATTGATGCAGGCAATCAGCAACACGAGGCCGACGACCGTCATCAGCAGGCTGACGATGCGAACGGATCCGCGCCGGCTGCTTTGATCTGTGAATCCCTCCACATGCTGCACGTTGATTGGCGGACGATGCGGCCGCTATCGTGCTGAGCTCCGCCGCGGATTGCCGGAGAGTAACATTTTTCCGCAGTCTGCCGAGAACCATGACCCGTGGTTTCGCGCGATTCTCCAATTCACCGGCTAAGTTTGGGTACTGCCGAATCCAGACCCGAAACGGAATCCAGAGATCCGTCTGAAGTGGAATGTAAGTGCCGGCGAAATCTCTGGGAGCGATACCGACGATCGTGTACCAGGTGGTCTCAGCTCGGACGAGTTTTCCAATAACTGCAGGATCTCCATGGAACCAACGCTGCCATGCGGAGTAGCTGATGACTGCATTCGCTTCGGTGTCGCTCTCGAACCATTTGCCGAGAACGGTACCGACGCCCACGACGGTGTGATAGTTTGCCGACACAGCCTCGGCGCCAATAAGATGGCTGATGCGCTCATATTCAAGGCTTGATTCCGTCGGGGTGAATGCCGCCAGTTCGGCGGACTGAGCATGATCGCGCAAATCCCTGTAGTCGGGATAGGAGAACAGTCGCGTTATCGCCGCGGCTGAGGGTCACCAGACGGCCCGGCTCGAATACAGGCAGCTGCTTGAAGAAGGCATAATCCAGCAGGCTGAAGATTGAGGCATTGACTCCAATCCCAAGCGCGAGGCATAAGACAGCTAGGCACGTAAAACCGGGCGAGCGCGAGAAAAGGCGGACCGCATAGCGGATATCCTGAACACGATTGCGCATGGTATTTACCTAGGATACGGGTGACCGCGCAAGGTGGTGAATGCGCGGTAGATTTGCTCCGCCAGCACGGCCCGGGCAAGCTCGTGCGGGAAGGTCATCGGCGAAAGGGAAAGCAGTAGATCGGCGCGAGGCTTCCATTCGGCCGGAAGGCCGTCATGGCCGCCAATCAGAAACAGCAGGTCCTGGCCATCGCGTTCGGCTCGTTCCACCATGCCTATGAACCCTGCCGAATCCATGCTGCGGCCGCTCGGATCGAGGAAGATCTTTCGCGCCGCGGGATGCCTGGCGAATAGATCGAAGCGCGATGGAACGATCTCGCGCATCTCGCAGGCTGAATAGCGGCTGCTTCGCTTCAGAAACTCCGTCGCGATGGCGTTTGCATGGGCGTCCCGCGGCTTTCCTATGTAATAGATGAAGATCTTCACGCTCTTTTTGTACCAGTACTTAGGCCACCCCTTGCAAGTATCAGGTTGCAAACGACATACCGGCACGATATTGTTTTAGGTAATGGCTTCGACAGTTTGGAAGGGCTACATCACATTTGGTCTGATTACGATTCCGGTGCGCTTGTTTGCTGCGGCGCGAACGGAGCGCGTCAGCTTCAACCAGATCCATCAAGTATGCGGAAGCCGCATTAAGCAGCAGACCTTTTGTCCGCATTGCGAGCGCGTGGTGGAACGAAGCGAGCTGGTGAAGGGTTATGAGGTCGAGAAAGACAAATACGTCATCGTGAACGACGAGGACATCAAGAACATCGCGCCAACATCCAGCGACAACATGGAGATTCTGGAGTTCATCAAGGCCGAAGGTATAGACCCGATTTACTTCGATGCCTCCTATTTCATGGTTCCGGAGGATGCCGGGAAGAAGGCTTACCACCTTCTGCTCGAAACCATGCGGAAATCCGGTTTCAGCGCGATTGCAAAGATTGCCATGCACCAGCGCGAGTACACCGTGGTCGTACGGCCCCACACCGATGGCTTGCTGTTGCACACGATGTTTTATCCCGAGGAAGTGCGGGAGGTGCCCGAGTTCCGGCGGGATGAGAGCGTCACGGTGAAGCCGCAAGAGGTCGCACTGGCCGAAAAGCTGGTGGAGGGGTTGGCGGCGGATTTCGATCCTTCGAAATACCACGATGAATATCAAGCGCGCCTGTTGCAGATGGTCGAAGCCAAGCGCGAGGGCCAAAGCGTGGAAGGCGCCGCACCGAAGAAGCGTGCTCCGGTTATCGACCTGATGCAGGCACTGCAGAAGAGTCTGGGGGAACTGCCCAGGAAGCCCGCCGCGACAGCTGGCGGCAACGGCGGAAGCAGCGAAGCGACCAAGAAACAGGCGCCTCAAAAGCGACAGACGGCCCGAACAGCGCACGGCTAATCCGTGAGCCGCCCTCCTGCTCAGGCGCCATCGCTCGCACGAAGGCTTGGCCTATTCGACGCGACGATGATCGTGATGGGCGGCATCATCGGATCCGGGATTTTCGTAAATCCTTACGTCGTTGCACGTCAGGTCCACACTTCAGCCCTGATCTTGGGAGCGTGGATCTTGGGTGGCATAACCGCTCTGGCTGGGGCGTTCATCTATGCCGAGCTGGCAGTGCTTAGGCCGAATCTCGGCGGCCAATATGCGTATCTGCGCGAGGCGTATCATCCCGCCATCGGATTTCTCTACGGATGGGCGCTGCTGCTCGTCATGCAGACCGGCGGCATGGCAGCCGTCGCCGTGACATTTGCGCGGTACGCCCGCGAGATCGTCCACAGTGATGCGTCGGACGGCCTTATCGCCACGCTCGTGTTGACCGTGCTTACAATCATCAATTGCTTGGGCGTGCGCTCGGGGAGCGCCGTACAGAGCACGCTCATGGTACTGAAGATCGGCGCTATTGTGGTGCTGCTGTTTGCGGGATTTAGTACTGCCTCCGCAGGCCCGCAAATCACGATTCATGAGCCGTTCAGCCCGCACCTGCTGGTTACCTTCGGCGCAGCAGTTACCCCGGTATTGTTCGCTTACGGCGGCTGGCAGACAGCCAGTTTTATGACCGGTGAAATGCGAGACCCGGGACGAGATCTGGCTCGCGCTCTGCTGCTTGGCGTTACAGGCGTCACGGCGATTTACCTTGCGGTGAACGTCGTCTGTCTGCACACGCTGGGGCCGAACGGGCTAGCGGCTACCATCACGCCCGCTTATACGGTGATGCAGAAAGCAATAGGCGATCGCGGCGCGCTATTCATGGCTTTCGCGATTTCGGTCTCGACGCTAGGCTTCTTGAGCCAGAGTATGCTCACCGCTCCCCGCGTCTATTTCGCAATGGCTCGCGATGGTCTTTTCTTTCAATGGCTGGCTTGGCTGCCGAAGAGTACCCGCGTGCCCGTCGCCGCGATTGCGCTGCAGGGCTTGCTTGCCGTGATCATTGCGCTTTCCGGGCGCTACGAGCAGATCTTGAACTACGTCGTCTCGATCGATTTCATCTTCTTCGGGCTTACAGGAGCCTCGCTCTTCGTCTTTCGGCGGCGCACAAAAGCTGCATCGGAGCATCGCACTCCGGGACATCCGTTTACGACTGTATTCTTTGTGGCCGCTTGCTGGCTCGTCGTACTCGCCACGTTTTATCACTATCCGGGAAATAGCCTCATTGGGCTTGGTCTCCTATTGTTGGGCATCCCCGTTTACTTTTACTGGAGCAGGAGGCAGACCGTTGAACAGCAATGATCGCGTGATGGGCTCCGCCTATATGGAGTGGGTGAAGACCAAATCGCACGCGGCTTTCAATCTGGCAAACAGTGGCGTCAAGAGCTATCCATTGTCCGGCTTGCCCGTGGATTTCAGCGAGCTGACGCTCTCCGGGCCGGGCGCGTACGGATATGCACCGCTGGTGAAGGCGCTGGCAGCCAAATGCGGCGTTCCGGAAGATTGCGTTGCGACGGCGCAAGGCACCTCGATGGCAAATTACTTCGCGATGGCGGCAATCCTTCAGGCCGGCGATGAGGTGCTGATTGAGCATCCGGCATATCCACTGCTTTGGGAAGCGGCGCAGTATCTCGGCGCGCACGTCACATATTTCGAGCGGCGTCCGGAAGCGAACTTCGCAATAGATCCGGATGCGCTGGAACGGTCGGTCACACCGCGCACCCGCCTGATCGTCATCACCAATCTTCACAATCCAAGCTGTGCGTACACTGACGAACGCACGCTGCGCCGGGTGGGAGATATCGCTAAATCAATCGGCGCCCGTGTTCTGGTCGACGAGGTCTATCTCGATCTGCTGTTTGAAGACGCCCCGCAGACCGCGTTCAAGCTGGGACCCGAGTTCATCGTGACCAATAGCTTGACCAAAGTGTACGGATTGAGCGGGGTGCGTTGTGGGTGGGTACTCGCCGAGCCGGAATTGATCCGGAAGATCTATCGATTAAATGATCTGCTCTATGTGAATGCACCCTACGTGACTGACCAATTGAGTTGCATCGCGCTGGCGCACTTGAATGAAATTGCGCAATGGTCAAGAGAACTGCTCGATAGCAATCGCGCTTTAGCTAACGAGTTTGTTGCCGCCGCGCCAGGACTGGATTGCCAGGAGATCAAAGTCGGAACCGTGCTGTTCCCCCGCATCGATTTTCCTGTAGATGCGTTCTGCCGTTTGCTGCGGGAGCGTTATGACACGGTAGTCACGCCAGGCTTCTTCTTCGGTTCCCCCGAGAGGATTCGGATCGGAATCGGCGGGGAAACGAGTGTGTTGGTTGAAGGATTATCGCGCGTACACGATGCACTAATCGAGATGAGCAGAGGCTAGCTCTTGGTCAGCCATTCGTACTGCTGGCTGGTCAGAGGCACGACCGATAAGCGGCCCTGTTTGACGAGTGGCGAATCAGCGAATAATCGATGCTCTTTGATATCGGCGAGAGTGTGCGGCTTGGCCAATTGGCTTCCGGCTTTGATTGTGATGCGAGGAGTTTTCGGATCTTTGATGTCGACGCCTGTCACGGTGGCGGTCCCTACCGCCGAGCGTTCGCTGCCAGTGTGATAGATCACCAGCTTGTCTCCCGGCTTCATCTCGCGGAGATGCTTCACGGCCACGGGATTCGTGACGCCGTCCCAGACGGTCTCACCATCCCGCTTGAGATCGGCAAAGGAATAGGCGTCGGGCTCGGATTTCAGCAGGTAGTGCAAGTTCGATTATTTGTGGCTTCCACCCGCCACCGCCGGCGTGTCCGCCGCCCCCACCCGAAAATCCGCCGCCGCTGTGTGCAGCGCCCCCTGAGAAGCCGCCGCCAGAGCGAGCGGCCCCGCCCGAGAAGCCGCCTCCGGAGCGGGCAGCGCCGCCGGACCAGCCGCCAGCGTGAGGAGCTGCTCCCGAATAGCCGCGGCTACCTGAGAAGGATGCAGCGGGAGTACCGCTGCTGGTGCGGAATCCAGAAGCTGCGAAAGATTGAGCCGCTTGAGTGCGGGCCACGCGATTCTGAAAGGGTGATGCAGTGGCAACCCCTACCGCAGGAGGATTATTTGGACTTACCGGGACGGTCGCGCCGGTGCCTCTTCCGGTCCAGCGGCCGTTCTGCCAGTTGCCTGTCCTATAAACAGGAGCATAGACAACCGGCGCGTAGCCGACCACCCCGGGACCATAGAAACCCCAGCCAAACGGACTGAAAAATGCGCCGTTACCCGGCAACCAAGCCCAGGAATTAAATCCGTTGTTCCAATACCATCCAGGGCCGAACCCGCCGTCGAAACCATAGCCGTACCAGCCACCATAACTGTTGTCGACACTGGCGGCCGTTGCAGTCTTATAACTTGCCGCCGCTTCGTATTCGGAGCGCACGTTGCTCCAAGCGTAAAGATCGTCTTCTTTCTTGGTGTCGAACTTCTCTTCCCTCAGCCCTTCGGCAATGGTCACTTCGCGGCCCTTACCCAGATCGACTTTCTTTTCTCCGTAGGCCACGTCAGCCTTGCCGTCGAGTACCGCCACCATCGGTGGATTGTCGCCGGTGATGCGATATAAGCCGTTCTTGTCGATAGTGATCGATGCGCCGTGATCGATGATCTGAATGTTGTTGTCCTTTACTAATCCGGCCGCCTCAATCATCACCTCGCCTTTACTGACTTCCACTTGAGTGTTGGTGAGGGATGGCGAAATCATGCGGATCTGGCTGTTCTCGCCCATGCGCAAGAATACGCCGGGCGTCAGGAGAACCTCCGCTCTACCTATGTCGGTGGACAGCGTGTCATTTGCGTTCAAGAAGGTCGATT
Source organism: uncultured Acidobacteriaceae bacterium (assembly GCA_963819405.1). Classification (GTDB taxonomy): domain Bacteria; phylum Acidobacteriota; class Terriglobia; order Bryobacterales; family Bryobacteraceae; genus Bog-105. Next base: position 107,852 of record CAWFWH010000014.1, read on the forward strand.
TCAGAGCTTTCTCTGAAATGGAACGACCATCCAAGGAGGCGCTCCCCTCGACGTAGTTGAGTACTCCAGGCCTGGCGGAAATCGTATAGGCCTGCGGCAGCGCGTACATAGCGGCCACAAACAGCCCCGCAACGACCTTTGCCGATGTTGGCCATCCGCGTTTCATTTGGCAACTCCTCTGTTCGGACAACTCAGTCTGATGGTTGGATGCGCCGCCAAGGTAAGAAGTTCCGGGCGGGCATCCCGCTCTCAGAACCCGTGGCCCTATTGTACGCCCAATTGACGCCAGTGAACAGTACTGGGCAGCAAAGGAAAACGTGATCATTGGGGCGGTTTGGGAGTCCAACACGCGGAGGATCTATGGCTGAGAATAAAAAGAAGTGTGCCCACTTGCCGTGCAATTGTCCGGCGAAGGAAGGCAGCGATTACTGCAGCACCTACTGCGAAGGGGCTGGGAAGACACCCGAAATTCAATGCAACTGTGGGCATCCCGGCTGTTCCTCGACGGCAAAGGTTTGACGGTCGAAAGATATGCAGCTTGTTGAACTGTGGCTACAATTATCCCAGGAGGAGTAAAAATGCGAAAAAGCATTCTCGTAAGCTTATGCTGCTTTGGCCTGTGCTGCGTACCGGCGCTCGCGCAGACCGGCACTGCCAATAGCGATCAGCATTTTGTCGATTTTGCGGCGCAGACGGATATGTTGGAGGCCCATTTGGGCCAAATGGCGGCGGACCAAGCTTCGGCGCAAGATGTCAAAGATTACGCGCAGATGCTGGTCACCGATCACACGAATGACTATAAGCAATTGAGTCAGGCTGCGACGCAAGGCGGGAACGACGGTGCCGCAGGGTTTGGACGCCGCACACAACAAAATGATTGCGCCCTTTGAGAAGCTGAAGGGCAAACTCTTTGACCGGCGATATATAAGTGACATGGTCATGGGGCACCAGAAGGCCATCGCCGAGTATAAGAAGGAAGCAGACAGCGGGCAAAATGCGGATCTAAAGGCTTACGCCACTCAAGCTTTGCCCACGCTGCAAAAACACCTTGACGGAGCACGGGATTTAGCAAAACCTAAACCGGCGTCAAAATAAGCGGCTCCATTAGCGCTTCGGCAGGCTCGACAAGTAACCGGGCCAAGCAGCCTTAGCCGCAGTTGCGAAACTCTGAAGCTGAGAGTAATCGTCGCTATAAGTGGTGTACATCAGGCCAGCGACGCCGGGAATGCCGGTGGCTTGCTTCAATTCCTGCTGCGCCGCTGAAGCGCCATTGCCGGTGTCATAATAGCCGGCGATAATCTGGTTATGCGGGATCGGTTGCCGGGCATCGAGACCGGAAAACCAGGTGAGGGACTGCTTCAGCGTAGCCAGATTCCAGTTCATTACGGTCATGCCGGAAGGTAAAGCTTTCCAGGAACCTGCAATATCGCCTTCGACGTAATAGAAGTTCTTTCTCGCGTTGTGGTAGGGATCGAACATATCGCTCCAGATGTATAACGGAGCGCCGGGAATTGCGGATTGATAGATGCGCGTGCTTTGTGTCACACTCCAGGCCAGCAGTTCGCCGGCAGTCATATTCTTGGCGCGGCAGCTTGCGCAAGAGTTCATCTGCCGCATTTCGTCATATCCAATGAAGATGCCGTTGCCGGGAGGCAGAACGCGTTTAATGGCCTCAGCATTTTGGCTTAGCCATTTATAAACGGCTGGCTCCGTGAGACACATTCCAACCTGATTCGCTATCGGAATGGGGAAAACGGAATAGAAGTCGATCGCGACTGTTTGGCCCGGTCTTAGATGAGTTTCGGTGGGAAGTGTCACTGCAGGAGGATCATCATAAAGCCGGAACGAAGCTCCCGGCGCCATATGAGGGTCGCGGATGTAGTTGTAGTCAACGCCTTCGCGATAGACAGTGCCGGTATTGCCAGGGTCGTACATTTTCAGAGGCGTACCGGCGCGACGCGCCACGTACACGAGAGCGGTTTCCTCGATTTGAAGATCATCGAACCATAGGATTCCAGAACTTCCGCCCCAAACGCCGAGATAGACGTACGCGGCTGTGCTGTCCTGGCTATTGAATGTGTAATCAAGCTGCGTCCATTCATGCGTGCCTTTCGCGTTCAGATTTGCGGTCAGACGAACCTTGCGGAAATCGGACAGATCGAGAACCGAAAGCATCGGTGACCCGCGGAAATCCTTCGATTTGACGAATAGCCTGACGTGGTATTGCCGCCAGGGATTCAAGATTATCTTCTGACGCAGGCGCGCATTGCCGGGCGCGTCTACGATGACCGCTGAGCTCTTGCCGCTGTGGGCGATGCCGTTTATTCCTGTTGCGGAGTCGTTTAGATCGAACCACTGCTGTCTTTCCCGATTCGAAGCCGGCATTCGCGAGACCGGCGAAACTGTTTACAAAATTAAGCCGCTTCCCGGACGGATCTACCTGGAATCGCGCGCCAATGATTCGTTGGGCCTCGGCCCAATTCGGGTTGTTTAAGAGAATGTCATTTGACCAACCGAAGGGGGCGACCAGCGCAAGCACGCTCAGGTGCTTTCTGACGGCGTAGTTCATGACCTCGCGCATTCGATCTTCGTTACCGGTCGGCCACGACGCGTTCCCCATAAAATTGAAGCTGCTGTCCCACAGGACGACGCCGGTATAACCTGCAGCGACGGCCTTGTCGATGAGCCGCTTGCTGGTTTGGACGGTTTCATCGCTGGTCAGGTAAGTGTGATGCCAGTACCAGAGCTGCGGCGAAGACGGCGACGGTGGAGTCTGCGCCGCGAGGCCGAACACGAAAAACCAAAGCGACGCCAAGAGAGCAAAGACTTTGCTATTAGATACTGAAGCGTAAGCGGAGCTTGGATGCGTTGGTCGTGGAAGATTGGCAAACTCGCCGGAATCGATCTTTATGTTCACGCGACTTTCTTCTTGCTGATTATTTGGGTGGTGGTTTTGCACTGGATCGAAGGGCGCAGCGTTCAGGCGGTAATCAGCGGGGTCGCCTTTATTCTCGCTCTGTTCGCGTGCGTGGTATTGCATGAACTCGGTCACGCGCTGACGGCAAGACACTACGGATTCCCAACCAAAGACATAACGCTGCTGCCGATTGGCGGCGTGTCTCGATTCGAGCGCATGCCCGATAAACCGTGGCAGGAGTTCTGGGTGGCAGTCGCGGGCCCTCTAGTAAATGTAGCCATCGCCGCAATTATCTATTTGGCCTTGTTCTTGAGCTCCGGCCTGAAGCCGGTGACCGGGCTGAGCATTACCGGCGGGCCATTTCTCGAACGCATGCTGGTGGCGAATCTTGCGCTCGCGATCTTCAACGTAATCCCGGCATTTCCCATGGACGGCGGGCGGGTACTTCGGGCTCTGCTGGCCACCAGGATGGATCATGTCCGGGCTACACAGGCAGCTGCAGCAGTGGGGCAAGCGCTTGCTTTGGTTTTCGGGCTGATCGGCCTGTTCCGCGATCCGTTTCTGCTTTTCATTGCATTTTTCGTATGGATCGGCGCGGCGCACGAAGCACATTCAGTGCAATTCAGAGAAGCATTCTCCGGGATTCCGATCCGCACCGCGATGCAGACGCACTTCAGCACATTGACGACAAACAATACCCTGGGAGATGCGGTGAAGCTCATACTCGACGGCTCACAACATGAGTTTCCGGTTGTGTGGGGCGACCGCGTGATGGGAATACTAACGCGCGCGAATCTACTCAGCGGCCTATCGCAGTACGGACCCGACCAGTTGGTTACTACTGTGATGCAGCGTGAGTTTGAGACGGCCGCGCCAAATGAAATGCTAGAGGGCGTGTTGAGCCGATTAGCTACCGCGGCGTGCCGTACGATGCCGGTGCTTCAGGACGGGAGTCTAGTGGGTTTGGTGACGATGGATAATCTCGGGGAGTACCTGATGATTCAGAACGCGTTGCATCGCAGGCAAGTGGTAGCGGAGGTGAAGAAATGAACCGTTGCGCCGTTAAGATGGCGGCGGTCGTGGGTTTGACTTTCACGATACCCTCGTAGCCGTTCTTCAGACGATCTTCAATGATGGCCCAGACTTTGGGATCGCATCCCTTCCATTCCACGACAGCCGTGTTTCCCAGATAAGGCAGATCGGCGACACCCACTTTGCTCGAATAGAAGCTGCTTACCGTAAGGCTGCGGAATTGATTGAAGAACAGCATCCAGGCATGGTCCTCTTTAGCCACGCGATCCGGATAAGCAATGCGATCGAGGATCTGCTTCTGCTGGTCGGGGGCAGCATCGGCGAAGTCTTTTTGGAAGAGACGCTGCGACTCGCGGTCGAGCCACATCAGGCCTCCAAAAATCTCCGCCTGTAAACGCTGATTGCCGTCCTGCTCGGTGCGAAACGCGATCCAGTCATCGAGAAACTCAGGCACGCCCGCTTGCGTTGCGCTGCCGCTGCGCTCGTCCGCGGGAATGATCAAATCGCAAAGAACATGGACTGTGCGCCATTGGTGATCATCGAACGTCTGGCGCTTATATGGTCCTTTTGCGCTCGAGCTTTCATGAGCGGGCGCCATGTGGCCGGCGTGCGACTGCGCGGCAGCTGATCCGGCAGTTACAGCCGCAATCGCCGGTACCGAGCCGATAATGTTGAAGAGGTCACGGCGACTTACGCCCACAGTTTCCTGATCCTTTTTCTCTGCCATAATCTTCCTCTTTACACCTTCACGTTCAATTTTTTCACCTGATCGGCGATGTAGTCCGAGGTTCGCCAACCCAGAGCGGAGATAGTTAGCGTTGGATTCTTATCCGCGTTGCTCACGAAGGGCGCCGCATCGGTAATAAACAGATTCTTGCAATCCCATGCCTGCGAGTATTGATTCAAAACTGAAGTTTTCGGATTGTCGCCCATCTGCGTCGCGCCGACTTCGTGAATGATCTGGCCGCCGCGCGCAATGCCCCAATCGCGTTCTTCACCGGAACTGCGGGTAACGATGCCGCCAGCAGTCTCAATGATCTCTTTGAACGTGTCCTGCATGTGCTTGGCTTGCAGAATCTCGTCCTGACTCCACTTGAAATGAAAGCGCAGAACGGGAATGCCCCATTGATCGACGACATTGGGATCGATCTCGCAATAGCTGTCTTTGTTTGGAATCATCTCGCCGCGGCCGGAGAAATGGATATCGCAGCCGTAGACTTTGCGAAGGTTGCGTTTCAACTCGACACCGTAACCGCCGCCCAGCCAGCGCTCGGCGTAGCCGCCCAGCGCGCCCATGCCGGGCAATTCCCGGCCGCCTCCGATTTCAATGTGATAGCCGCGCGCAAACGGCATCTTGCCGGCTTTCTGCTGCTTGTAGAGCCACCAAGGCATGTACAGGTGCATGCCGCCGACGCCATCTTCGTTTTGAGGAGGAAGATCCTGCAGAATCGGCAGGAACCCACTGACGGACGAGCCGACGGTATCCATAACGTAGCGGCCAACCAGGCCCGATGAGTTCCCAATTCCGTTGGGGAACTGACTGCTCTTCGAGTTGAGCATGATGCGAGCGGTCTCGCAGCAACTCGCGGCCAGCACAACGATCTTGGCGCGAACTTCCACATCGTTGCGCGTTTTCTTATCGATGTAAGACACGCCCGTGGCCAAGCCGTCCGGTCCGGCCAGAACTTCGCGAACCATTGCGCCGGTGCGAACTTCAAGATTGCCGGTCTTCATGGCGGGAAAGATATGCACGCCGGGCGAGTTGAAGTTAGCGTTGACGCCGCAAGACCGGCCGCACTGAGCGCAGTAATGGCACGCGGCTCTTCCGTTCAGGGGACGCGTGAGAATGGCAAGGCGCGAAGGAATGCACGGGATATTCAGCTTGTCACAGGAGGCCTTGATGAGTCGTTCGTAACCGCGCGGCGCGGGGGCGGGCTGAAACTTACCGTCCGGAGTGTTTTCAAGACCTTCTTGCGATCCGAAAACGCCAATCAGTTGCTCGGCCTTGTCGTAATAAGGAGCAAGATCTTCGTAGGTGATAGGCCAATCGAAACCTTTGCCGTCGCGGCTGTACGGCTTGAAATCGTAAGGCCCCATGCGCAGCGAAATACGGCCGTAATGATTCGTGCGGCCGCCGAGCATCCGAGCGCGCCACCACATCCAGTCGCTGCCCGGAGCGTTGATGTAAGGCTCGCCTGGAACCTCCCATCCACCAAACAGAGTGGCGTCGAAGTAGCCGAAGGGCTTCTGTTTATCGCCGACGCCGCGATGCGGAATCTGATACGGCCACTCGAACATTTTCGATTGCTTGGTGCAATCGAACCAGTCGCCCGCCTCCAGCATGCAGATCTTCGCGCCTGCGTTGGCGAGCACTTGAGCAGCAACTCCGCCGCCGGCGCCCGAACCGACTATCACCACATCGTAAGTTTTCGGACTAGCCTTGACCTGTGCCATATCATCTCTATGTTTATCACTGGGAGCTCGAAGGAGCGGAGACAAAAACTCCCGCGCAGTTTGTGGATGCCGCGCGGGAGTAAGAATTAGCGTTTATTTTTCGTTAGAACTGATACCGCAGCGAAAGCTGCAAATTGCGAGCAAGACCGCTCTTGCCGGTCACTTCGCCAAACGTCCCGGACGTCGGATTTAGGTTCGGCCCGCTCCAGTTGGGATGGTTGATGAAATCGTACGCCTCAGCTCGGAATTCAAACGCGTTCCGCTCATTGATTGCGAATTTCTTGAACAGCATCAGATTCCAATCCTGAAAGCCCGGCTGGTAAATAGAGTCGCGAACACCCGGCTGAAGGTTGAAAGTCCCAGCGGCCGGCTGCGTCACGTTGGCCGTGAAGTATTTTGGCGAACTGGCGGTTGCACCCAAAGCCGCGAAGCGAATTGGCCCACAATCGTCGGCGTGCCGTTCAGCACCCAGAATTGGCCTTCGGAACCGCATCCGAAGCTGCCGAGATCAATTGAGCTGACGCCGGCAAAATCGTTGTTTGTCCCGATGCCGCAGGGCGAGCCGGTTTGGAACTGCGCGGTGCCGCTGAGCTGCCAGCCGCCGAGCAGCTTACCGGCCAAGCTAGTTTGCCCTTTGAAGAAGGGCAGATCATACAGATAGTTGATGACCAGCGATGTGGCGGGCATCGTACTCCGAAGGACCCCACAAGATTACTGGTGTTGTAAGTGTCGGGCACGATATCGCGATAATTCGAACTGTTATCCATGCTCTTAGAGAAGGTGTAGCTGAACTCCGAACATAGACCCTGCCGTGAAGCGCCGGTTCCAGGAAACCTGCAGCGAGTTATACATGGAATTCACCGTGCTCTCCTCTTCCTGAATGGCTGCAAAACCTTTGAAGGGGCGCAATTGATTTATGTTCGCTTTGGGGTTGGCCTGCAGGGTTCCGGCGGGCACCTGATTGATGTCGTAAACCTCCCACCCATGGTATCCGCGATGCGCCACATAAGCGATCGAGAGAGTGGAGTTCAACGGCAGTTCGCGCTGGAAGGTGAAGTTCCAGTTCCACGCTATCGGCTCTTTCAGTTTCGGATTTAGGGAAGTCATAGTAATGGCGGCGGCTGTACCAGTGGCCACGGATGCGCCTGGATTGTCCACCCTGACAACGTTCCCTGGGCTGCTCGCCACTGTTACAAACGGTTGGAACGGAGAATTGCCGCCTGGGAAAATATTGTCTATCAAGGGCATGCGGGTGGAAAACTCGCCAGCGCCCGCGCGAATCACAGTTTTAGAGTTTAGCTGGTAAGCAATCCCGAGACGCGGCTGGATCGGAGTCACTGGTGTTGATATACGACTTCGACAGATTCGGAGCAAAGAGGCTGTTGCACGATGCGCCATCGCAGATCGGGTTGCCGTCCGCGAGAACACGCCCCATTGCGGAACTCGGGAAACTGCTGAAACCCGGAATCACGACACCGTTGTACGGATTGCCGGTCCCGAGAATAACGTTTCCGGCTGAATTCACAGTGACGGCTTGGGCGGGATTATACAGGTTCCCGTCGAAATAGTCGGCGTTCCCCCACAGCGGATGATAGCCAATCATGGTCGTGACTCGCACGCCGTAATCGATGTGCAGCTTGGCATTTACTTTCCAGGAATCCTGCGCAAATTCTTCAAACATGGAACCGCGCCAGATGGTGTAAGCCCGTGGCCCGATTTCGGTGTAGCTATCCGCATATCCGAGCGCGAGATTGGCAATACTGACGCCGGAGGTGGCGCCTGCTCCGGAGTTGGCGTCGGTAAATACGAAGTTGCCGTTCTGGTTGTTCGCTCCGCCGGGAACGGTGCTGACGTTGATCTGGTCGCCATCGTTCTCACCGTCATAGTCGAAGAGAACACCGAACTTAATTGTGTGGTTTCCCCAAACTTTGGTCAAGCTGTCGGAAGCCGTATAGATGGGACCTGACGAATGCGACGGGTAAGGACCACCAGACAAGTTATAGAAACTGTCATTCAAAGTGGCGTTGGGAATTTTGTGGGCAATGTCCTTCTGACCAAACAAGTATGGAAAATTGATACCGAGCGTCTGGGCATTGAAGCCTGGTGCGGCAGTATTCACCGGGATGTAAACATCGTCCAGACTGACCGTCGCACGGGCCTCATTGACGAGTGTTGGGCTAATCGTGTAAATCCAGGCCAAGGTGTTGAGCTGATTGGGACGGTTAAAATATTTGGGAGTCAGACCCGATCCCTGATCGAACGGCTGATATTCGAAGTACGCGAGATCCGATTTCCGGAATTCAATGTGATTCTTGTCGTTCGGCAGAATGTCGAAATTGAGCGACTCTTTCCGCTGGTTGTAAGGATGCGCCGCCTGGGCGATCCAGTTCTGCCGTGCCGTTTTGGTACCCAGGCGTGGGCGCTGGGTAGGCATCCAGGATTGCCAGACCGGTCGGGCTGAGCGATGTTTGCGGGGATAACGTTTCCGGGAATCGGCGTAGCAGGAGCACCGGTGCTCGATGTGCAAGTAGTAGCTGTCGATTTCGCGCAAGTGCTGGGGTAGAAGAGTTGGTGAGTCCCGCTATAAAACGGATTCGGCGCTGAGCAACTCACTGAAGTTACCGGTGCGCATCAGGTTGGTCGGTACTGTTTGGGTCTGGGTGTCGGTGGACCGCTGCCTTAACCAGTCTTCGGCAACAAACCAGAAGAATTTCTGCCTCCAGCGATCGAACTTTCCAGGAATGGCTACCGGTCCGCCGACCGCAAATCCGAAATTGTTGTAGCGATACGGCGAGGCGAAATTGGTGGACGCACTCAGGTTCCGGCCCCAGGTATTCGCGTTCAGGTCCGAATTCTGAAAGTACTCATACAACGCACCATGGAAATCTGTCGTTCCACCCTTCGAGACCATTCGAATCTGGCCGCCCGCCGCGCGGCCGTACTCGGCCTGATAATCCGCCGTAAGAACCTGGATTTCCTGCGGTGGAGTCCACATCGCCAACACCGATCACTGCACCATTTGCGCGCGTGCGCAAGGCCGGCGCGCCGTCGACGGTAACCATGGTGTCCCAGGAACGCGCTCCGTTGACCGAGAACGGCTGCCCAGCAGGCCCCAGGCCCTGTTTATCTCCCAGCGTTGAGCTGCTGCGGATACCCGGCAGGAATTGCGCCGAATAGATAGGGCTTCGGCCATTCAGTTCCTCATTTTGAATCTGCGTGCCGGTGACTTCGGCCTGCACAGACCCGGATTCGGTCTGCAACGCCATAGCCGTAGAGCTGACTTCCACTGTTTCTGTAGTCTGACCTACGGAAAGCTCCCCATCCAGCGAGATTGTCGAGTTCGCCTGCAGGACATTGTGCGTGCTCTCGTACTTCTTGAAGCCGCTCGCTTCCGCCGTCATCGCGTAGCTGCCGGGAAGCAGGTTCGTGACGGTGTAGTGGCCCTGAGCATCGGTTGTGACCGTGTGCTCTTCGTTAGTAGCCTCACTCTTTATGGTCACTTTCGCGTTGGGAACGATGGCTCCGGACTGATCTCGGACGAAACCCGTGATGGTGCCGACGTCGGATTGAGCGAAGGTGATGGTAGAGAGTGCGAATGCGATGCTTAACGCAACGCAAAGGTATAGAAACTTTGGAGACAAGCTTATCCTCATAGATTTTTCCTCGACTCGGAGAATGCAATTACAATTGTTGTTGAACGGCGAAGCAAAGACCCAGATCCTCCGCCAACCAAAAGCTTTACGTACTTGTACCCTACTGATACAGCAGTATATTGCGATTCGCGACGTAGTGCAATGGTTTTAACGACATTGGGTGCACTTAGGGTACGTACTGGGCTAAATAGCGCTTAGCCATAATGAACCCCATTTTGAATTCATCGCTGAAATCGGGGCCTGGATTATTGCCCGCGCCGTACAGAGGGTCCTCCTGTTCGACACTCATTGCGCCGGAATAGCCCACGTCCTGAAGCACACTGAAGAAGTCGCGCCAACTGATAGAGCCCATTCCGGGGATGCGATAGCGCCACCATCTGGCTCGGTTCACGGGGTTGATGCCTCCGGCGCGCAGTACCGGCCACAGGATTTCCGTGTCTTTGAGATGCACGTCGTAAATCTTGTCCACAAAATCGCGGGCGGTCTGGATGGGGTCCATAAATTGGCGCACAAAATGCGACGGGATCGAATTGTAAGCCGACGTACGGTGAATCACCGAAGGCTTTGAACAGCGCTTCAAAGCCGACGGGGCTAGTGGCGAGATTCGGCGCTTCCGGGTATGGTTCCCAGAGAATTCGCACATGGTTGCGCTCGCAAACCGGGAAGAATTGCTCGTTGTAGACGCGAACGATTTCATCTACCTGCTCCTGGAAAGGCTTTGCAGGGTCCCGTCCTGACTGAGTTCCGAGATACGGAACGCCAAGCTTTCCGGCGAGCTCGATATTTTGGACGAACGCTGCATTCGCGCGCGCGCGGCGCTGCGGATCTGCCGCAATGGAGTCATTGCCAACCTGCAAGGCGGACACGTGCATCTGGTTTTTCTGCAGCGTCGCTTTGATCTCCTCGATTTGGGCATCGGTCGAGGAGGCGCTAAGCGCGGTACGCGGATTCGGACCCAGGATCATGTTGGTGAAGCCCTGTGCGCGCGCGAATTCGACATTGGCGGGCGTGTAGGGACCGAGGACGCCTAGCTTGGGCTTCCACTCGGGGATTTGGCGGCGTGGCGGTCGGGGCGACGCAGAGGGCTGCGGATGTCTGAGCAGATTGAGGGGCTTGCGCTTTGAGTGTAGTTGCCAAAGCGAGCGAGGTGACAAGCGTGCGTCTGGTCATAAGTGATCAGTCTATCCTTTTCGTCTATCCTTTTCGGTAACAACCGAGCACACGCAAGAACGTGGTCAATTCGCCCAATTGATCCAATGCTTCCCGGCAGCGCTTCTCTCTGGTGCTGCCAGTGAGATCCGCGAAAAAGAAATACTCCCAGGGACGGCCACGCAGCGGCCGCGACTCGACCTTGGTGAGATCGATCGCGCGCAGCGCAAAAACATTCAGGCACTTACAAAGGGCCCCTGGAACATTGCGGGTCGAAAAGACGATGGAAACCTTGTTCGCCTTCGGCGGAACGCGCGGAGTCCTCGAAAGCAACAGGAAGCGCGTATAGTTCTCGCGATGATCCTCAAGGTGCTTGGCCAGAATTCGAGCACCGTATACATCGGCGGCGATGCGGCTGGCTATGGCCGCAGCGTTCGGAAGCCGCCGCTCGGCAAGCATTTTGACGCTACCGGCGGTGTCGTAAAAGGTCACCTTCTCAAACTTCGGGTGCTGTTTGAAGAACTCACTGCACTGCGCGAGCGCAACCGGATGAGAGTACACCTGGCGCAGGTTGCGAAGCGTGGTTCCCGGGAAAGCGATGAGGTGGTGTACGATCCGCAGGCTGACCTCCGCCACGATGTGCAGGTCGTTGGCGAGAAGATGATCGTAGTTCTCGTGGACTGAGCCGGCGAGCGTGTTCTCAATGGGCGTGAGGCAATATCGCGTCTTGCCGCTAGCGACGCTCGCGAACATGGCGGAGAAGCTCTCGCATGGCTGTAGGCGGATGTCGCGGCCGAGCAATTTATATGCCGCTTCCTCGCTGAACGATCCTCTCTCGCCCTGAAATGCGACGGAAGGAATTGACATAAGAGAGACTCCACAGGCGAGCGGCGGATCAGGTCAGCTCGAGGCCGCGAGTTTCGGGAACCCAAGCGGCACTTATGGCGGCGCCGGCAAAGGCCACCGCGCAGGCAGAGAAACCCCACGACAATCCGTGCGCCTCACCGATGGCTCCGATGACAAAAGGCGCGAGAGAGCTGATTCCTCGCGCTGTGTTGTAAGACACTCCCAAAGCCGTAGCGCGGATCGGCGTGGGAAAGAGCTCGCTGCCGAGAATGCCGGAACCGGTGAAGAAGCCGGTCCCGAAAAAAGCGGTGATGGAGGCGGTCAGCAAGATGAGGCCGGGGCGGCGGGCGACTGCGAATGCCGGAACGGATAAAGCTGCGAGGACCAAATAGAGGATGATGGTTCGCTTGCGGCCGAATTTGTCGGCGAAGACACCGAAGAGAAGATAGCCCGGCAGCATTCCGACTAGATTGAGAACAACCAGAAAGGAGGTGAAATCGAGATTGCTGAAATTGCGGCCGCCTTTCGATAGAGGAAGCGCGAGGTAGGCCGGAATCCAGGTAAACAGACCCCACCAGGCGAACATGCCAAACGTGTTCATGCTGAGAAGGGCAAACAGGCGTGGCGCGGCGGTCCGCCACAGCGCGATTTTTTCGATTCTTGTGGCAGGCCGCTCGGAGATCTGACGCTGCCACAATGCGGGCTCGGGCACATCGTGCTGGATCCAGAGCGTGACGATCGCGGGCAAGACACCGACGAAGAAAACCCAGCGCCAGTTGGCACGAGAGAGCACCAGATTCGCGACGATGGCCGCTAGTGCGTAGCCAATCGCCCAACTGCTCTGCACAATGCCGAGCGCGCGGCCGCGCCAGGCGCTAGGCCAGGTTTCCGCGACTAAGGTTGCGCCGGAATTCCACTCGCCGCCCATGCCGAGGCCGAGCAGAAATCGGAAGACGGCAAGCATGGTGATGCTAGTCGAGAATCCACAAGCGAAGGTGAAGATGGAATAGGTCAGGATGCTGTGACTCAGCATGCGGCGGCGGCCCACGCGATCGGCGAGCAAACCGAACGCAAAGCTTCCGATAGCAGAAGCAACCAGGGTTAACGTGTTGAGCAGACCCGCTGTTGCTTTTCCCATGCCGAACTCGCGCATCAAGGTTGCGAGCACGATGGAATAAAGCATGACGTCGAAGGCATCGAGCATCCAACCGAGGCCGGCGGCGAGAAGCGTCCGGCGTTGAGCGACAGTTGTGTTGCGCCACCGGAAAGCGAGCTGCGCGGAATCCGATGGTGTCGCTTTGATGCTGCTCACGTAATGCCGCGTCTACTCGATCTTGCTATTCGTTTTCGTTGGCAACTCAGAAACGGGCAGGTTCGGGCGATCGCGTATCACTTGCCAGGTGACCTTGTCTCCCACTTCTCTTTGCACACGTCGAATGCGGAGTTTTCCGTTCGCCAGATAATTCAGATGCACGCGGTCGAATGCGAGACCCGCGGACGCCATCAGCTTCATGTAGTCGCCGTGAGCGGTCTCGTCAGGCGCTTCGGTGTAGCCGGAGTCCCACGTGACATCGGGTGAAACGCCACCGGTTGCAGAACCGCTCCTCTGCGCTTCCGCCGCTCCGGGCCGCGTGGCCGGCATACCTTTGAGCGACATGTAAATGCGGATGCCGTTCACGATTGGCTGGGTCATGTCTTTCGGCTGCCATCGTTGGCCGAATCTTTCGTAACGGTCATTCATGCGCGTTTCGAGCGGCAGCAAACCGGGCACATTCCGTTCGGCTTCGACAATCCTGTCGCGCAGCTCGTAAGTGACTTTTTCGCTGTAGGGATGATCGGGATCGCGAATGTAGTTGAGGCTTGTGAACCAGCCGCGCGGAATCCACCAGGCACGTCCAGGATTTGCGCCTTCGCGCGATTGCACCCAGCCGGTGTATTCGGAGAACGGCTGAACCCATTCGTGGGACGGATATCCATGTGGGTTCAGGAAGCCGTCGGGCAGCCATGAATCGAGCAGCAGACGCCGGGTTCTCGATTCGGGATAGACAGGATCGGGCTCGGACTGCCCCGCGGAAACATCGGCAGCGAGCGAGCCGTGATAGCCCGGATGCAACAGATTGTCGGGCGTGACCTTGGCCAGCACGATGGACAGTTGAGCTCCATCGGGATTATCGATCGGGTGCAGAACGACATTCACCTGCTTGAGCATGTCCCGCGTTTGCGGATCGGTGGCCAGTTGTTCGCCCAGCTTGTCGATGTGACTGGTGCTTGAAACCTCATTCGCGTGCTGGCGCCCGGAATAGATGATGGAAGCTTTAAGCGTGGTCTCCTTGGGCCAGGATCTGAGTTGCGCGGGCGAGGGCAACATAAAATCAGCAGCCCACATATCACGCCCTAGATAGCTTCGACCCATCCAATAAACATTCACGCCTGGATAGGTAGCGAGCTTGGCGAGAATGCCAGCGTTCTCATCTGGACTGATCGGCTCATCCCATTGCACGATTGGCGTTCGGTCGATGCGGCCGGCATACTGCGTGATCATGGGACGCGGCGTGGCGGGAGCGGCCACATTCCAGGCGACGAAAGATCGAGGAGCAGGGCTCTCTGCTTTTTCAGTCAGTGGAACGGGCAGCTCAAATTCGAAGCCCAGGCGTTGAAGATGCGGATATGCGATCTCGTCGCGATACAGGCCCGCGCTGTGCATTTCCTCGAGCCAATGAATCTGGCCTTTCGCCTGCTGAACGGAAAAGACGGAACGCTCCACTTGGTCTTGCGGTTCTACTTTTATCCATTGCTCGTAATCGTCATTCAAATAGTCCGCCGGCAACAGCCAAGTCAGATCTTCCAGGGCATCCTCGCCCGCCTTCACACGCGCGCGAACGAGGCGCGGCTGCATGGAACCGGTCAGGACGGGAAGATTGCGCTCCTTTTCATGGCGCTGACCCTGCGCGTCGGTCCAGCTTAAGCGCACAACGGGATTCGCGGCGGGCTTTCCATAAAAGTCGATGTGAACATGCCCATCTTTTCCGTCCTCCGATGCATGGACGACTGGAATGATGCGGCCTACGTAATTGATAGGTTTTCCTGCTTCCAAATTGCCCATCATGTCGACGAAGTTTTCGGTCGAATAAAAGGTGTCTTCCTGCAGAGCTTCGAGGGTAGAGATTCTCTCCTTATCGAGACCGATGGCATAATCCGGCTCGCTCATATGGATGTCGATTCGCAGCGTGTCGAAAGGAGGAGCGAATTCGGGACGAAGATCTCCTTTCGCCTGCGCCATGACGTAGTGGAAGATTTTCGGCAAAGTTTCGTCTTGATAGTGGTCCCAGAATTCTTCGATGTCGGTCTTGATGCGTTGATCTAATATGACGTTCGTTCCCGCTTCGAGCCGAACCCAACCGGTCTCCACCTGAACCTGTTCATAGCGAGGCATAACGCCGTTGTATGGACGCATGGTGGTCGCGACATTGAAGTCCGCGGCTGAGATCTGCGCTCCATTGGCATCGTAGGCGCGCACGCGATAGGTGGGGCCACCGGAGGTTGGCTCAAATTCGCTGAGCTGAATCTTGTCGAGCGGAATATTCAGCTTCTTTGCGAGCATTTCATCCACGGGATACAACTCTTGCACCCAGCGAGCCGGCGAGTACATCACGCGCACGCCGGTGGGATCGGTGTCTTTTGCGAATTCGATGGTGAGCCGCGCAACGGACTTGCCTTCTAGCTCCGGCGCGAATTCGTCCATTAGCCAGCTATAGCCTTGTTTGTAAGCGCATAACACTACAACCTTGGCGCGGGTCGACTGGATTCCGTGCTGCGTCAGCATTTCAGTGAGTTGCGTCTGCAGCTTCTGCCGCACTTCGGGCCCTTCACTGACGCGTGCGACCAGAGTAACAGTTTGATCGCGCTTCACGTCGTGCAACGCGTCGCGAACCAGGTTCAGCAGGCGAGTGCCTTCCCACGGAATAATGACATCTTCTTCAAACGCCGGTGCGCCTTGATGGAACTCATACCCGGGCTGTTCATAGTGCAATTCGGGATCCTGCGCGCAGCATTGAGTTCCGGCGTGGAGGCTTCCGACCTTTATTTCGGCATCGGCCACATGGAGTTGCGCCTGAACTTGCTTACGGACGAGACTCTCGAGTTGCGGGTCGGCGACATCGACGTATACTTCCGCTTTCACATCGTGTACAGCGCTCGATGGCGATTGATTGATTTCATCCATCCAGCGATTGAGGTGATAGAGAGAAACAGCGGCTTGGCCGACGCCCGAGCGCAACGAGAAGAAAGCGATGCAGATCGTAGCGAAGCTCTTCTAAGGAGGCGTATTGCTTGCCGGTTTCCCAGAGATTTGGAAAGCGATCTGTCAAAACGTGAAGAGCCGAGGCTGAACCCTGTTCGTCGCCGCGAATGAGAACGGCCGCTTGTTTAGCGAATGCATGGTCGACGATGCGGAGTTCGCCTTCCCCGGCAGACAACGGAGTTTCCGCCTGGGCGCCTGCTGTTTCTTCCGTGTTCAGCTTCTGCAGCGCGTCCTTGCCGAGGGCCGAATCTTCGGAGACGACTGCTTTTGTGCGGACGTCCTTCGGCAACACGTCGGTCGCAGGCCGGGCGAGCGGCAGGGTGAGACCGGTGGCTTCGAGTCCCATCCGCGCGGCGAGATTCGCCATCGCAATGCCGCTGGCTCCGGCGGGAACGTATAACTGCCCATCTAAAGAAGATGGAATCGGCATCTTGGCGCTGCCTTTGAAGAGACCTTTGGATGTGTAAAGAGTGGACAGATCCAGAGGCGCGGGTGTGGCGGCGTCCGTTTCCGCCGGATTTGCCGATCCACCCGCCGGTGGCGGATTGCGCAACTGTCGAACCTGTTGCCGAAGCTGTCACCGCCGCCGCGCCGGGCACGACCGGAATAGCCGGGAGTGGTTTTGAACTGACAGCGCTTACGTCTGGCCCGCGCCCAACAATCACAAGCTCGTGAACCGACGCGAGATGAGACGAATTCAAGGCCGCTTTCAGATCGGTCGCGCTGATTGGGGCAGCCGTTTCGAGAAACACGCGAGCGATGCCAGCTTTGCCCTTTAGATAAGTCAACCCAACAAGCTGCGCTTTCGCGTTTGGAGACGCATGATTCAATTCATTGCTAATAGCAGCAAGCTGGTCGCCGGGAACTTTCCAGATATAAGGGCACCGCGCAGCATAAGCATCAGAGGCGGCGAGTAAGCCAGCGTCGTCATGACCGAGTACGGCCAAGTTGCCGTTGAGCGAGAAAACTCCGCCTTCGTTTGCCTGAAGGCGCTGCAAATAGCGGGCGGCCTGCGATGCGCCAGTTTGCGGGATGGCATCTTTGCCGATCCAGATGCGCGCGCCCTCGCCGGAATCTTCCGCGGCGCTTACGACCAGAGGCGGTGTCAGACCGGTTGTGTTGAAAGCGAGCCGCGCGGCGAGATTAGCGGCGGCCGCATTCTCAACAGCGCTGGGGTGCGCCGGGACAACGATGTTGCCCTTTATGAAATCTACGACGCCATCGCCGTTTGTGTCTTGCAGCATCCAACCAGCGGAGAAGGCGTCGGCAAGATGCGCAGGAGTTTCGGAGCTCGGATTGGGGAGCCTGGTAAGCCAGCAAGGGGAAGCAGCAAGAAACGCGGCGAAGCGATGGCAGCACAGAAGATGCGGACTCATGGAAAGGGTTATAGGAACCTCGGGAACTAGAAAACGAAGCGCGCTGCTAATTCTGCCTGTTGAAGATTGCTGGCGGCATTGATGGTGCCGAACGAAGCGGATGCAGCGTTCGTAAGGTAGCTCCCGCCGGATAAGTTTTCATGGCCGAATAGGTTGAAACATTGTCCGATCACTTCCAGATGACGCTGTTCCCTCACGAAGAAATATTTCGATAGATGAACATCGACGCTGTTGAAAGCATTTGTGTTGATGGTGCTCGCGGTAACTGGCGCCAAGCCCAGGGTGGCGCGGTAGGTATTCACAGCGCTCAGGTTGAGATTGCGATTCCCTTGATTTCGGGAGGTGCCAGGTACGTATTGGCGAGTGCCATCCGCGTTCACAACATTTTCGAAAGCGCTGAAAGGCAGCGAGGAACGGAGTGTCCAAATCGCCCCTAAGGTCAAACCCCAGGGTAGATTCACCGATCCGGCGGCGACAAGCGAATGACGGCGGTCGATGTTACTCGGACCCCACTGAAGATTCGGATCGGCGTAATTGACAATTGTAGCCTGCGGACTGTTGTCTCTCGCCGAAGCAAGCGTGTACGACACCGTGGCCTGGAACCGGCGGCTGAACCGCTTATCGAGCTCCACAAACATCGCCCTGTACCTGGCCTGAGAAGTCGGTTGATGCTGCAGAATCTGACCCCACTGAGGCAAGGGGCGAACGCCAGCGGCATTTGGATAATTCAAATCAACTGTTCGCCAGTCGCGTAATGTGTGTTGATAGACGCCATCCACCTTAATCGCCAGATCGGTTGTGAACTGATGCGAATAGCCCAGATCGAACTGCTGCGAATAAGGATTGGCGTAATCCGGTGCTAGCACAGTGACGTTCGGAGGCGATGTGGAACAGAAGCTGCTTGCGTTTTGCGCGCCGTACGGGTTCGGATACGGAGGATTCTTGATTGTAATATTGCAGAGCGCGAGATCGCGGTTTTCGGGGAAATTCAGAAGGGTCTGAATATTGTTGTAGTAAATTCCGTAGCCGCCCTTGAAAACGTCTTTCCCCTTATGGAACGGGTCCCAAGCGATGCCGAAGCGAGGACCGAAGTTATTGGCGTCGCCGCGCTTCGATGGATCGCCCATGAACGGGATCGGCCGTGGATAGGAATTCGGGTTCACGCTCTCATTGAACGAGCCGAGCTCGCGATCATAGCGCAGGCCAAGATTCACGGTCAATCCAGGATGGACTCTCCATTCGTCCATCGCAAAGAAGCCTAGCTCCCAGGTGGGGATACTAGTTGCAATCGGCGGAATCGCTGCTGTAAACAGGATCGGATTCGTCAGCGTTGCAGGATTACTGGGATTGAAAACTTGATCGCTTGCGAAGGTAAACGTCCCCCTTACGTTGCTTGCGGTTGCGTCAATGAAGGGAACGTAGTTGACATCGAATCCGAACTTCAGCGTGTGGCTACCCTTCACAACGCTCATCACATCATTGGCTTCCCATCGCCGCTCCACTCCGTCCTCCTGGTATCCGGCGCCGTAGTTGAAACTCGGGAAACTGTAGGCGATCTGCAACTGCGCAGTCGCCTGGGGAGAAGTAGCAAGCGTGTTAGTGTCGCGCCAGACGTGGCCTGGAGGCCCAAGCAGATACGCGGATCGCGCGTATTGAAAGCGAAATTCATTGACAATGGTTGGGCCAGGAGTCCAAGTGTGTCCTGCGACGATTGATTTGCGCGGAATCAGGCCGTCGTAGCAAAAGCTCTCCGTTGCGCCTCCGCAGCCTTGAAAGGTCTGACGGTTCCATTCCTGTGCGTAGCGGACGAAAACGCTTTGGTTGTTGCTGATCTGATGATCGACGCGGCCAGTGATCATCTGGTCGTAGCTTGGCTGGCTAAATGTTCCTTGTAACGCCCCGTAATACTGTGGCACGGGCGTGAAGATGGTGTAAGAGGCGGTGGTCTGCGTGCGCTCATAGGCCAGATAGTAATGAGTCCGATCCTTTATGATGGGCCCTCCGACGTCCGCTCCGAATTGATTCCGGTTGAATGGGTTTCCGGTGTGCTCGAGCGCTTCCGCGGATTGCTGGAACTTGTTGTCGTGATTCAACGCCTCATTGCGCCAATATTCGAAAATCTCGCCATGCAGGTTGTTCGTACCACTCTTGGTGGCGACCGTTACCAGGCCGCCCATATACAAACCGAATTGTGCCGGGTATTCGGCTACATATACTTTGAATTCCTGCACGGCACCTTCTGGAAAATTCTGCCGGGGCTCACCTTGTTCCGCCCACGTGTTTCTGACGCCATCCATAAGAAAGCCATTTGCGTAAAAGTATGCGCCGCCGCCGACCTGCACATTGTTGTAGAAAGTGCGGGAAGCATCCTGCGTAGTTCCAGGCTCCAGCAAAGCGAGATTGAGATATTGGCGCGTGTTTACCGGTAGCGTGGTGATCTGCTTCTGATCGATGACTCCTGAGATCGATTGAGAGGTTGTGTCTATGACGGGGACCTCTCCGGCGACCTCTACCATCTGCTGAGAGCTGCCCACCTTCAGCGTTACGTCCTGCGTAACGTGCATCCCGAGGTTGATATTGAGCTTCTCGATATTTTCAGTCGCGAAACTCGTCGCCTTCACCGTGATGTTGTAGGTGCCCGGAGGCACGGGTGCAAAGCGGTATCGTCCATCTGTTCCGGCGGTCACGACGCGGGCAACACCAGTTTCCGTGTTCGTGAGCGTGACTTGCGCATTAGGAATCGAGGCGCCCGAAGCATCCATGATGACGCCTTCAATCTCGGCGTCGCCTGTTTGCGCAATTGCTATTCCGGTTGTCAGCAGAAGAAATGAGAGTAACAGCGCGAGTCTGATCTTGATCGTTCTGAGTGTCCCCATAGTTCCCGGATTATATCAACGGTTTAGCCTGCAATGCGTACACTAGGGTTTTTGACAAAAGGGAGTTTTCAGAGATCAGTGCGCATTGCAATCGACACGGGTGGAACTTTTACAGATTGTGTCTACGCGTCTCAGGACGGCCTGAATGTTTTAAAAATACCGTCGACACCTTCGGACCCCGGCGAAGCGGTTCTGAATGCGGTGGCGCAGATTGCTCCGGGCGAGCATGCGGAAATCCGTCACGGAACCACAGTGGGAACCAATGCGCTGCTGGAACGTAAGGGCGCGCGCGTTGCGTTTGTCACAACAGCCGGTTTTGAAGACACAATCGCAATCGGGCGGCAAGCGCGGCCAAAGCTGTACGACTGGTTTTTCACCAAAGACCCGCCACTGGCGCCAGAGGATTTGCGATTTGGCGTACAAGAGCGCGTGGCTTCCGATGGATCCATTCTTCGGCGGGTGGACGATGCGGACCTCGCGCGATTGAAGCAAGCGGTCAATGCAAAGGGCCCGGAATCAATCGCAGTTTCGCTGCTCTTCTCGTTTGCTAACCACGCCAACGAGCAGGCAGTGGTTTCCGCGCTACGGGATCTGGGCGTTCCGGTATCTGCCTCATACGAGATTCTGCCGGAATTTCGAGAATATGAGCGCGGGTCAACTGTCCTGATAAATGCGTATCTCGCGCCGACGATGCAGACTCTATCTGGAACGTTTGGACGGGGCGCTGCGGTCGGAGGGGTCGCGGCTGCATGTAATGCAGTCGTCCGGAGGCATCATCCCCGCCGGCATTGCGGCTCGTGAACCCGTTCGAACCATTCTCTCCGGACCCGCGGGAGGAGTCGTCGGCGCTCTTGGAGTTGCGCGCGCGGCGGGGTTCCCGCGAATACTGGCGTTTGACATGGGAGGCACATCCACCGATGTTGCGCTCGTCGATATCGATGCGGGACTACGCACCACCACCGAATCTCAGATCATGGGCATGCCCGTCGCGGTCCCCATGTTGGACATTCACACGGTTGGAGCAGGAGGCGGGTCGCTCGCGAGTTTCGACCAGGGTGGCGCATTGAAAGTGGGCCCGCAATCGGCCGGAGCAGATCCTGGTCCGATTTGCTATGGCCGCGGAGAAAAGCCCACGGTCACCGATGCGAATCTCCTGTTGGGACGCTTGGACCCGGATGGCTTCTTGGATGGCGGGATGAAATTGAGCGAGCCGCGCGCGAGATCGTACTTCGAGAAAACCAAAGGTAATCTCGCTGACTGCCGAAAGCTTCGCCGAAGGCATCATTCGTCTCGCCGATTCCCATATGGAGAAGGCATTGCGGAAGATCTCGGTGGAGCAGGGCCATGATCCGCGCGATTTCGTCTTGGTAAGCTTCGGCGGAGCAGGTCCGTTGCACGCGTGCGCGCTCGCTCGCGCTCTGAGGATTCCCAAAGTACTGGTGCCGAGGTTGCCGGGCGCGCTCTCGGCTTACGGCATTCTGGTTTCCGATGCGGTTCGGGATTACTCACGAACAGTGATGCTGCGGCCCGAGGATGCTTCCATCGTTCAACATTTTCAGAGTCTAGAAGAGCTTGGAATCAGGGACATGACGGCGGAAGGATTGGAAGGCATGCCGATCCGCTCCGTTGACCTTCGCTATGCGGGGCAAGGGTACGAATTGACGTCGAATGGTCGAACGATTTCGTTTCGCGCTTTCACCGGCTGCACGAGCAGCGTTACGGCTACGCCGATCCTCACCGGCCCATTGAAGTTGTGAATGCTCGCGTTCGCATGATTGCGGGTACGGAGCAACTCGCTCGGGAGACGCGTTACGCGCGTCCGGGAACCGGAAGTGGGGCGGTATTAAAAGAAAAGCGGATCTATTTCGATAACCAGTGGTTGAGAGGAACGGTTTACGATCGCGCCCGGCTCGAGCCCGGCGATCGCTTCGATGGCCCGGCGGTGATTGTTGAATACAGCGCGACGACATTTCTCCCGCCCGGATGCAACGCGTCAGTCGATGAGCAGGCAAACATCGTTATCGATGTGAGCTCGTGAGAGGGGATGCGATGCACGATCCGATCGAACTTGCCATATTCAAGAGTTCATTTCATTCCATCGCTGAAGAGATGGGCGCCGCGCTGAGACGGACTGCATTCTCTCCAAATATCAAAGAGCGCCGCGATTACTCGAGCGCGGTATTCGATGAGGGCGGGAACGTGATTGCGATGGGAGACGATATGCCCGTCCATCTCGGCTCGATGCCGATGTCAGTGCGCGCCGCACTCGAATCGCTTGCCCTCGATCGCGGCGATGTCGCGATTTTGAACGATCCATACGATGGCGGAACGCACCTTCCCGACATCACATTGGTAATGCCGATCTTCATCGAGGGAAAAGATAAGGCTGCGTTCTACGTGGCAAACCGCGCACATCACGCCGATGTAGGGGGCACGTATCCGGGATCGATGGGCCTGTGCCGCGAGATCTGGCAGGAAGGCGTCCGCATCCCGCCCCTGAAGCTGGTTTCCGGTGGCGTGCTGAACCAGGCGCTGCTCTCGTTGATCCTGAATAACGTGCGCACTCCGCGCGAACGTGAGGGTGACCTGACGGCTCAAATCGGGGCCTGCCGGATCGGCGTTCACCGAATGATCGAGATGGTCGAGAAGTATGGATTCGAGCGCGTGCAAACAAATGTTGCCGGCCTCTTGAACCATTCGGAAGAACTGATGAAGGCTGAGCTGGCGCGCCTGCCACAAGGGGAGTTCAGCGCCGAAGATTATCTCGATAACGATGGAATTACCGATGAACCGGTAAAGATACGCGTCACGATAACGACGGACCCAGCGCTCAGACGAGTGCGTGTAGACTTCACGGGTTCCGCTGCCCAGGTGACCGGCAGTTTGAATGCCGTCTCCGCCATCACCTATTCGGCCACTTTCTACGTGCTTCGATGTCTGCTGCCCGAAGAAGCAGCGCCAACGGCAGGGCTGATGCGACCGGTTGAGCTGATTATTCCCGAAGCAAGCGTTGTGAACGCCCGGCCACCAGCGGCCGTAGCGGGAGGAAACGTCGAAACCTCTCAGCGCATCGTGGACGTCCTGCTGCGCGCGTTTTCCAAGATCTTGCCGGATAGAATTCCGGCGGCAAGCTCGGGGACCATGAACAATCTGACCATCGGCGGCATCGATTCTAGAACTGGCCAATCGTACGCATATTACGAGACCATCGCCGGCGGTGCGGGGGCACGGCCAAATTCAGATGGTGTCTCCGGAGTCCACACGCATATGACAAATTCGCTAAATACGCCCGTAGAAGCGCTCGAATATGCATACCCGTTTCGTGTGCGCCGATACTCGTATCGCCGCAACTCGGGAGGCTCTGGAAAGTACCGCGGGGGCGATGGCTTGATTCGTGAAATCGAGTTGCTTGGTCCCGCTCAGGTGACACTTCTGACCGAGCGTCGCGTATTTTCTCCCTATGGATTGCACGGCGGTTCATCGGGCGCAAAGGGCCGCAGTGTTCTCATCGAGAATGGCGGCGAAAGAGAATTGCCCGGCAAGTGCAATATTCAAACGCGGGCTGGCGCAATTCTGCGGATCGAGACGCCGGGCGGGGGTGGCTGGGGCGAGGAATAGAGCTTCTGCCAATTTTCTATGCACAACACCCGGCAGGACTGGATGAGGCAGGCTATTGCGCTCGCGGTGGAGAATGTTCGATTGGGGCGCGGCGGCCCATTTGGCGCACTGGTCGTGAAGGAAAATCGCGTCATAGCGACCGGGACCAACTCGGTCACGTCCACAAGCGATCCCACGGCGCACGCAGAGATCGTTGCAATTCGCGCCGCATGCCAGGCATTAAATAATTTCGAGCTGGCCGGTTGCGAGATTTACTCGAGTTGTGAGCCATGCCCCATGTGCCTCGGCGCTATTTTCTGGGCCCGGGCAACGGCTTACTACTTCGCCTGCACCCGCGAAAACGCCGCGAAGGCCGGATTCGATGACGCGTTCATTTACGATCAGTTGACTTTGTCGCCGGAACAGCGCTCTATTCCGGGCCACTGTTTGTTGCCGGATGCCGGGATTGGCGCCCTTCGCTGAATGGGCCAAGAGCGTCCAAAAACTGCGGTATTAAGTTGAGTCTGCGGTCGCATGAATGGGCCGGTTTACTTTTCGATTCAGTGTTTCGTTGAAACGCGGGATGCTACGGGTCCAGTTGATTCGCGCACGACGAACTCAGGGTCAATCACGATCTCCCGATCGACGTTGCGCGGCTTGCCTTCTTGAGGAATCAGGCACTCGCAGATCGTATGTCCGATGCGATCTCGCGGGATGTGAACGGTCGTAAGCGCTGGATAGGAAAACTCGGACAGCTTGATATTGTCGAAGCCCGTAACGGAGACATCTTCCGGAACTCGGAGGCCTCTTTCGCGAAGCTCCCGTAACGTGCCTACCGCCATGATGTCGTTGACGCAAACGATGGCGGTGGGTTTGTAGCCGGTGTCCAGGAGCCTTCTAGCGGCCTGTCTTCCGCCTTCCAAGGTATCGGAATCGGCGCTCGTTTGGACTTCCACTCCTGTCGAGTAACGCGCCACCGTATCCAAAACGGCCTTCATGCGCTCGTTTATCGGGCCCAGCATGGCGTGGTGGGCTATGAACCCAAGCTTGCAGTGTCCCATACTGTGCAGGTATTCGATGACCTTTTCGATACCCCGGCGGTAGTTCACGCGGATATTGGCTATATTGCGCCTAGGCGTTCCTACGTCGTAGAAGACGACAGGCACAACGCTGGCGGCTAATTCCTCTATCAGTGCAGGGTCCATTTCAGAAACGATTACCGCCAGACCGGCAACGCGTCGCCCAGTCATGAGCCGGATGCTCGAGACGAGCTGCTCAGAATTATAGTCGGTGTTTGCGACGACAACTTCATATCCACGGGCGTGAGCGTCAGATTCGACAACCTGATACACGTCGAAGAAAAAGGGATTTTCAATGTTTGAGAGGATTACGCCGATGGTCTTGCTCTTTCCTCCAGCCAAGGTTCGCGCGTGGAGATTGGGATGGTAACGTAATTCTTCGATTGCCTTCAGGACGCGAGCGCGAGTCTTGCCTCTTACTACATTGGAGTTGTTCAAGACGCGTGAAACTGTCGCAGTCGATACTCCCGCGCGCTTCGCGACCCCCTCAAGGTTCATCACTTTCATATATCTAACATCAGCGGCTATTCAAGACCGAAATGGCGCGATCAAACAGTATGCAAAGCCCTGCGCTTTTGAAAAATATTCCTGGTCCAAGTGAAAACGGTATCACAAGCACCGGCCTCCCTTCGTTGCTCGCGGCGGATCCCACAACGGAGCGGGAACTAAAGTATTGACACCGCTTACAACCCACATTTATAATCCCCACAGAAGTAGCTGCAGGGGGGATTCATGTCCAGTAGGAATCGTGTACTGAAATGCCGCGCGCTCGCTTTGATGTTTGTGGTCGCCATGGCGCGAATGGCTGTTGCCCAAGTAACAACCGGCCAAATTCACGGAACTGTAACGGACTCCACGGGTGCCGTCGTGCCAGGCGCGAAACTCGTGATAAAGGACATATCAACCGGTCTCGAAAAGACGCTAACGTCGGGAGCAGACGGAAACTACACAGCTCTGGAGTTGCAACCAGGGAGCTATCAGATTACCGCGACACTGACGGGTTTCCAGACGGCTGTGTACTCCGGAATCGTTGTCGATGCGGCGCGCATTACTGACCAGCCGGTGAAGCTGACTGTAGGGTCCATCTCAGACACTGTCGAAGTCAAAGGCGTCGCCCCGGTGCTCGAGACCACCTCAAGTCAGATCTCGACTACTGTTGAGAACAAGGATGTGCAGGACCTACCGCTTTCGGGTCGCGACACACTGCCATTCGCAACGTTGATGGCTGGAAATCAGTCTGTCGGCATCAATGACCCGACGGGCCGCACCGGCACTTTCAACGGTCTTCCGAATGCCTCGATGAATATTTCTCTCGATGGCATGAACAACAATTCGCAGCGGTTCAAAAGCGGTGGAACCAGTTTCTTTGAATTCGCTCCGGCGCGGCTCGACGCTATCCAGGAGGTCACGGTCACAACCACGGGCTCGGGAGCCGACGCATCCGGCGATGGCGCGATGCAGATCCAACTGATCACGAAGCGTGGTACAGAGCAGTATCATTTCAAGCTGTTTGAGCAGTTCCGCAATGACGATCTGAATGCGAACTCATTTTTCAATAATGCGCGCGGACTCCCGATCGCCAAGGTGCGGCAGAACGACTTCGGCGGCAATATCGGCGGCCCTCTGCCGGTGCCCTTTGTTCCCTACTTCAAACACCGACTATTTTTCTTTATCAATTTCGAGGCGACGCCTCTACCCGGCAGTACGATACAGACCGCGACCGTACTGACGCCGCAGGCGAACACGGGGAACTTCTCTTACGTTGGCAGCGATGGTCAGGTACACACGGTGAATGTTTTAGCGCTTGCCGGCTCGAAAGGGTATCAGAGCACGATCGATCCCACTGTCGGCGGCATCCTGAATACTATAAACGGAACATTGTCGAGAGGGGTCCTGCAGCCGAGTGCAACCGATCTCAATCGCGAAACGCTCCAGTGGAACCAGTCGACAAATTCGAGAACCTATTATCCGACTACCCGAGTGGATTATCAGATCGCCCCCAAAGTGGAGTGGCATGGCGCATGGAACCTTCGGTACAACAATATCGCTGGAGCGCCGCAGTATCCCGGGCTTTCGGTATTGGGCGGCGCTTACAAGATTACGACCTATGTCGCCTCAAACACGGTTGACTGGACGATTACGCCAAGCATGCTGAATTCAATTACTTTCGGCGTGCAGAGCAATGGAGAATACTTTTATCAGGGGACCAGCATCAGCCAGTGGGCGCCCTATGGCAACCGTTACATCAACCTCTGGTCTCCCACCAACCTCGGAGCGCAGCTAACAGCTCCCATTCCTAGCGAGACCCCGTTCATCCGGAACAATCCCGTGTACGAGCTTCGCGACAATCTGAGTTGGCTAAAGGGGCGGCATACAGTAACTTTTGGCGGGAGTTGGCTGCACACGAGTTTCTATGAGACTTCGTGGAATGCTCCGGGAGGCGGCGGTGTACCGACGTACACTCTCGGCGTCGATGCAAGCGATCCCATCAACTCGGTATTCACCTCGGCGAATTTTCCGTCGATTCGCAGCACGGATCTGTCCATCGCCGCTCAGTTGTACGCAACCCTCACCGGCCGGCTGAGTGGCATTTCGGGCGGTCTTAACGTCGATGAGAACACGCACCAGTACGTGCCTTTCGCACCTGTTACCCAGCGGTTCGCCTTTAGCACGGGCGGCCTCTTCGCTCAGGACTCATTCCATGTAACACCCCACCTCACGCTGAATTATGGCTTGCGATGGCAGTTCTCCAGCCCGATTCGCAACACCAATAACATCGATTTTGCTCCGGATCTAGCGAACTTCTTCGGGCCCTCAGCCGCGCCGTTCCAGCCGGGCGTCTTACCAGGCCCGCAGAATCCGCAACTGGTCCAGCGGTCGGCGACGTATTCGGCCGATTACAAACAACCCGCGCCGAATTTCGGTTTCGCGTGGAATCCAGGTTTTGAGAATGGATGGCTGGGCGCCCTTCTTGGCCACGGCACAGTAATCCGCGCCAGCTACGCCCTCAATTTCTATGACGAGGGGATGAATGCTATTTCCAACGTCATGTCGAGCAACCCCGGCGACGTCCAGTCCATCAACCTGAGTCCCGGTCAGGCCGGATTCCCTCCCGGCGGACTTACGGTGAGCTCGCCGACTCCGGCACTCCCCGGTTTTCCAGCTTCGTTCACGACAACGCTCCCTGAGTCCGACTTCACGTTCGCGAACAGCCTCTACACAGTCAATCCCAATCTCCGTACGCCCTATGTGCAGAACTGGACCTTCGGCATCCAGCGCGAGGTGGCAAAGAGTACCGTTCTGGAAGTCCGCTACGTAGGAAATAAGGCCACTCACGCGTGGCATTACTACAACACGCAGGAGACGAATGTATTTGAAAATGGTTTTCTGCAGGAATTTAAGAACGCCCAGACCAATCTGGCAATCAATCAAGCTAGCGGAAAGGGCTCAACGTTCGCCTACAATGGCTTGCCGGGACAGGCGCAGCTTCCGATTCTGCAAACGGCTTTCGGGGCGCGCGGTTCCCAACCCGCACTGTCCTCCGGCTCTTCCTATACGAGCGGGACGTTTATCACTGACCTGCAGCAAGGGCAAGCGGGTGCTTTCGCGCAGAGCCTTGCAACAACTATCAATTACTATTGCCGGTTGGTAGGCAATACTTTCGGTCCTTGCGCAAGCAACGGCTATAATGCGCCAGGGCCGTACCCAATCAACTTCTTTCAAGCGAACCCTTATGCCAGGAGCCTGAATTACCAGGACGATAATGGCAACACTAATTACAACGGGCTGCAGATAGATCTGCGCAAGGCTCTGAGCAAAGGTCTCACCGTGGACGCGAATTACACCTGGAGCCACACGCTCGGCAACATCTTCAATTACAACGACCAAACAGCAACGTCGCAGGAGAGGACCGTACGCAACGATCATTTGGATTATGGTCCAACTCCGTTCGACATCCGGCACGTCTTCCAGGCTTACTGGACTTATTCGCTGCCAGTCGGAAAAGGCCGGGCGCTGAATTTATCGAATGGATTTGTGAATGCCGTTTTCGGCGGCTGGACAGTTTCAGGTATTCACAGGATCACATCCGGGCACGTGTTTCGGTTGACGAGCGGATATCTCACCGTGAACAACTTTGGAGACTCCGGGGTTGTTCTGAACGGTATCACGGTCAATCAGCTTCAGGGCATGTTCAACACGTTTAGCAATAACCCCAACAAGAGTTTGTATTTCGTCAATCCGAATTTGATCGGCGCCGATGGACGCGCGAACCCGCAAATTCTGGCGCCCAACACTAACCCCGGGACCTTCGGCAGCTTCCCTTACATCTATGGACCACCAGTGTTCAGCACCGATATGGCAATGCTGAAGGAAGTTCCTATCAAAGAGCATTTGCACTTCGGGTTCCAGGTGGAGGCGCTAAACGTGTTCAATCATCCGGTGTTCAGCGACGTGAGCACCGGTAGCCCGACTGCGGTAAGCATCACGTCAGCGACATTTGGACAGACCAGCACATTGATGGTTGGTCCACGGCAGCTTCAGCTCCGCGCCTATTTGGAGTGGTAGCGGTAGACGGGGCGGTCATCCTTTACCAGGTCAACCGCAATAGCGAAACCGCGTGACTAGGCAAGATGAAATTCACGTCCAGCTCTCCATTTTTCGGTGCCACATGTTCGGGGGAGCCAAGCATTTGCAGTTGTCCCGCCGCATCGAGACGGGCGTATTGCTCACTTGACGGCTCAGCCGGCGAACCCATTTGCTTCCATGCAGCGTAAGCATTGCTGTGCTGTTCGTCAATCCTGAAGTGTTCGATTAGCGCGCTGGTGGCGGTGCGCGGAATCCCGGTGATGGTCAGGTGAACAGGTGAAGACGGCGCGGGCAGGTCGTCATCGTCGTAGCTCCAGACCATAACAGCGATCTGGTGATCGGCCCGTGTAGCCAGGCCATCAATATCTACAGACTGGCGTACGCTCGATTTTAAGATCGAGTCGAGTCCGGCCGCACCGCTGCTTTCGACCTTGACGCGCTCGCCTTGCATCAGACCCGCCATGCGAAAAACATTCAGGACCGGTTTGTCGATCCCGTTAGTCGCCAACGCGCGCAGACCATCGAAGTACGGCTGATTCTCAAACTCGAAAGCCCAAGTGAGCATCCCAACAAGATTCGAGTGGTAGCGATCAGCCAGCTTGATGATGTTGCTGAGTGCGGCAGCCGTGTAGCTGGGATACATCGTGCCATCGCGATAACTGTTTTCCGGATATTGCCGCGTCGAGCATGCTGCGCATCCTTCGGGATCGGATTCGCTCAGGACTATCGGAAGCGCGCGGTACTCGGGAAAGTCGTTGATGATCTCCAGGCCGCGTTGCACCTGGACCAATTGATGACCGAGTCCCATTTGAATGTGTCCCTGAACTACACGCGGCGATCCCTTGGCGTGATAACTGATGAAATCCAAGGGTGCGCCACGCTTCCCCGTCGCGGCGTTTTCGCCACCAGCGCAGTGCTCGAGAAACTGCTTGAGAAAGGCGGCCGCTTTCGGCGCACCCGGACCCGTAGTAGCGGGCCCGCCCACTCGCGCTGAGGGGAGGGCTCGCTTGATTGCCTCCGCGGTGTAATCGTATAGCTTGTCGTATTCCTCAGGCGTGCCGCGCCAATAAGAGATGTCCGGCTCGTTCCAGAGCTCCCAAGACCAGCTCTCGACTTCTCGCTTTCCGTAACGCTGTACGGAATGCAAGACCCACTGACGCACCAATTCCGCCCACTTGGCGTAATCTTTGGGCGGATAGGACCAGCCCGTGCCGTCATCGGGCTGCGGCCAATGGCGCGTGTACGGCTCGGGATGTGCGGAAAGCGCTTTCGGCATGAAACCGATCTCCGGGAAGGGCTTGGCGCCGGCTTGGATGTACGTATCGAAGATGCGATCTACGATGGTCCAATCGTAAACGGGCTTGCCGGCAGCGTCCTGAGTGTACGCGTTAGTCGAGCCCCATTTCAATGCCGGCGCGCCGTCGCCCGTTACCAGGAGATGATGAGTCCGAATTTGGACCGCCACCGGGCTCAGAGCAACCAATTGGCCGATGAGCTTTTTCCCATTAGTCGTGTACGTGTAGTTCGGTTCGTCATAGCCGAAATAGGCGTAGATGGGGCGGAAAGTCCCTTCGCTTACCCCAGCATCTACGCGGATATCGATGGGTGTCTGAGCGCGCAGTAAGAGCTGGGTGGTAATTACGAGAATCGGAAAGAGCAACGCCTTTTGCATCACTTTCTGGACCGCCGAAGCAATCGCTTACAGGATATTAAATCGAGCATAACGCAAGGATCGCGGACACGGCGGAGGCTTCCATGCATAGTTATGCGCTTCCGTCCGGTCGATCGGCGAGACCCTGTAATTTCCCGGCTTGACTTCATTCCTGTTACCGCTTACACTACCACCAAACTGTGAGATTGATATAGGCGGCGATTCAGATTTCAGCTCCACAAATTCAATCTCCCGGAAAGGGGCAATTACAATGCACAAAGCTGCTAAAGGTCTCGCGGTCACGATCTTTGGATTGACGTCACTTTATCTCGGCGCCGAAGCGTCAAGCGCCTGCGCCCAGACCAGCACGACCGGAACGGTGAACGTGACGGTTGTCGATGCGAGTGGAGCCGTCGTGCCGGACGCCACTCTGGAGCTTCAGGATCGCGCGACGAACGATCTGCGCAAGGGCGTCACGCAATCGAAAGGTACATATGAATTTCAGGGTCTTCCGTTCGGCACATACCGGCTGACTATATCAAAGACTGGCTTCGAGAGCGATTCCTTTGAGACGGTGCAAGTCCAAACGGAGCGCGTAACGGATATTCGCGCCACGCTTTCGGTGGGGCGCACCACGCAGACAGTGCAGGTGAGCGCCGCAACGCCATTGGTGGAAGCGACCTCCAGTACTCTCTCCGATACCATCGACACGAAGCAGGTTGTGGATCTACCTGTGGTGGGCCGCAACGTGATGAGTCTGGCGTTTCTGGTTCCCGGCTGGTCGAGCACCGCCGCCAGCGATACGAGCAGCAACTCGAACGGTACCTGGAACAACATGCCCGGAGGCGCCGTGGTGAGCGCGGATTTCGATGGTACGCCCGGAATCAGTAACCGCTTTCGAAGCGGCGGGTTCAATTATGGAACAACCGCTGTCTATCCGCGCATAGAAGACGTCGCGGAAATGACCATTCAGACCGCGCAGATAGATTTGAGCGGCAGTGGCACGTCCGCGATGCGCATCAGTATCGTGAGCAGGCGCGGCACCAACGCCTTTCACGGCCGCCTTTACGAGGATTTCCGGAATACCGATCTGAACGCAAACTCCTGGGTCAACAACGCACGCGGCCTGCCCAGAAATATTATCAAGTTGAACGATTTCGGCGTGAGCGTGGGAGGTCCGATCATCAAGAACAAATTGTTCTTCTTCGGGACCTGGGCCCAGTCGCTTCAGCCATCGACAATCAACAACACGGCTACGGTTCTAAATGCAGCAACGCAACAAGGATTTTTCACCTATACAAACACCAGCGGGAAGGTGCAGACAGTAAACGTGCTGCAAATCGCCGGCGCGGCGGGCTATCGATCGACGGTGCTGCCCAGCATGGCCACCCAGCTACAAAGCATTAATGGCGTTTTGACCCAGGGGACTATTAGCCCAACATCTGATCCAAATCTTTCGACGCTCGCCTTTCAGGTTCCGGCACAGACGAATGTGTATTTTCCGGATGCGCGAATCGATTACGTCGCCAGCGAAAAAATCCGATTTTTCTTGTCGTATTCGCAGAGCAAGCAAGACGGAACACACGTGAACCCGCCGAATTACCCGGGCGGAATCGATCCCTTGGACTACACGTCCAGTAATAGCAACAACCGCATAGCCGGTTTCGGTATGGATTGGACGCTGCGTCCGACCATGATCAACCAATTCCATGCCGGTTATATGTATCAATACCGTATCTTCGATCCAGAGAATCTGGGCGTGAATCTGCAAAATATCTATATTCAAAGCTGGAATTATGGGGAGAGCTTGTATGGTAACGCTTATTTTCGCCAGCCGATCTCGTCCTTTTATCCGCTGCTGAATGCGAATGACAGCTTTGCCTGGCAGCACGGCGACCATTCGCTGGTGTTTGGTGCGTCGTGGTTCCGCGAGCAGGATCACTATTGGAATGGACCGGGCGGATATCCTAATTACAACTTCGGGATCACATCCCAAGATCCGCTGGGAGCCGTTTTCACTTCCGCCTTGGCGAATGCCGGCAGTACCAATCTGACGAACGCAGAAAATCTGTATGCGGAACTGACCGGGAGAGTCAGTGCCGCGAACACCGCGGGCGGTGGGCGTCCCCTGAATCCCGTTACGAAGCAGTACCAGCCGTTTGGAGCTTACAACCTGGATGAAGTGCAGGCATCAACTGGCATATGGGTCCAGGACCGCTGGCGCTTGAGTCCGACTTTCACGGTCAATTACGGACTTCGTTGGGATTTTGTCGGAGACGACCACGACATCAACGGCGGTTATAGCACCCTCCCGACACTCGGAAATCTGTGGGGGCCAACGCCGGTTGGCGCTATCTTCAGCCCGGGTGCGCTGGGCGGCGGTGTCCAGAATCCGGAATTCGTGGCCCAGGTCCACGCTTACAAGGCTTCGTACATGAACCCATCGCCCGCCGTTGCCATCGCCTGGAACCCGCAGGGCGGCGACAGCTTTTGGGGGAAGCTGGTCGGTAAGAACACAGTAATTCGCTCAGGATATTCGCTGAGGCACTATCAAGAGGGAGCTCAGAATTTTTGGGCCTTCGCATCAAATGCGGGACAATTCTTTTTCCAGCAAGGAAATCTGACTTCGAATCCGACTGCGGCTCTGGGAAACTTCACGCCGGGATCTCTCACCTTCGGCGATCCGCTGCCGCCGTACTTTCTGTCGCCGCCCAGCTATTCGACCACCACTCCCGCCGCGAACCTCTTCCCCAGCACTTTTTACGGTATGAACCCGGACATAGGGCAACCGTATGTCCAGCAGTGGAATTTCGGAATCGAGCGGCAACTCGGCTCTTCGAGCGCTCTTGAGATTCGGTACGTCGGCAATTTGTCCCTACACCAATGGTTGGCTTACAACATCAACGAAGTGAATATATTCGAGAACGGTTTTCTGAATGAGTTCAAGAACGCGCAGAACAATCTCGCGGTCAACAAGGCCGCGGGGAAGGGAAACACATTCGCGAACCTGAAACTTCCTGGAGATGTTCCGCTCCCGATCTTCAGCGCCGCCTTCGGTAGCCCGACATCGTCCAATTTTGGGAGCGGCACTTACGTAACAGATTTGAACAACGGCGCTGCGGGATCGGCTGCCGGCTCTTTGGCAAGCAACACGACCTTTTACTGCAACCTGGTTGGGACCGCGGCATTTCCCGCCTGTGCAAGTAAGGTAGGGAATGTTGCAGGCGCTGGTTACCCCATCAACTTCTGGCAGGTGAATCCTTACGCTTCGGGCCGATCGGTGAATTATCTAGATTCCTCTGGAATGTCTAACTACCATGGCCTCCAGGTTGAATTTCGTCAAAGGCCGGTGCATGGAGCCGAGTTCAACGTGAGCTACACGTGGTCGCATTCTCTCGGGATAAGCGCCCAAAACGGCATTCAGGGACAGAATAGCCTTATTTATTACACGGATCGGAATTTCCGGCTGAACTACGGACCGGGCCTGTTCGATATCCGGCACGTCGTGCATGCCAGCGGCACCTACGATCTTCCATTCGGAAAAGGCAGAGCGTTCTTGAACGGCAACGGCCTGGAAGATAGAATTTTCGGCCACTGGACGCTGGGAACTATTCTTACAATACAAAGCGGAACTCCGGTCCAATTGACCGGGGGCTTCGGCACTTTTAATACGAACGCCAGCGCCGATTCCGGTGTGTATTTCAACGGCATCACCGCAGCGCAACTGCAGGCCGCCGTCGGCGTTTATAAGACGGGAAATCCCTGGGTGACGACCCTGAATCCAAGTCTCATCGCAAGCAACGGGGCCGCTGTGAGTGCGCTCACTCCGGCGAATATTCCCGGTGTGCTTGGCTACCGCCCCTACATCTACGGACCGCATTGGTTCAACGACGACCTATCGCTGAACAAGAGCATTCCGATTACCGAGAGGTTTCGCATGACGCTGCAGGCCGAGTTTCTAAACGTCACTAATCACCCGACCTTCTCGCTCGCAAACTTCGGAGTTCAAAACTTCAATTTTTCGCAGGCGACGACCGGGCCGACCACTCCGCGCGTTATCGAATTCCGAGCTAATATCGAGTTCTAAGTCAATTCGACGACGGAGTAACACGTGAAAAATCGATATCTGCTGAGAGCAGCCCTGCTGCCCTGCACCTTTTTGCTTGTTCTGACCACCGCTTATGCGCAAGTGACGTGGTCCGATTACGAGCGCGCCCTGGGCACGCGCACGCGCTACCGCGATTTGGTTGTGAGCGATCCTGGACCAGCAAATTGGATCGAAAAAACAGATGAGTTCTGGTACAGGCGATCCGTGAAGGGCGGAAACGAGTTTGTATTAGTGGATGCCAAGGCGAAGACGAGAAAGCCGGCATTCGATCACGAGAAGCTCGCGGCTTCTCTCTCAACTGCGGCGGGAGAGAAGTACACGGCGATCACGCTCCCATTCCAGACCTTCCACTACGTCGACGACAAAGGCGCCATCGAATTTTCCGCCAAAGGGTCCAGTTGGAAATGTGATCTCAAGGAGTACGCATGCCGCAAGACGGGGCCTGCTTCGGACGGGGCATTTGGCCGTGGCGCAACGCGGGGTCCCGAAGAGGATTCGCTCGAGAGTCCCGCTGAATATGGCAACGATGTGTACGACGGCATGGTCGATCCATCGCCTCAGCAAGGGCAAGGCCGCGGCGCTGGCCCTGGTGGCGGACCTGCGGCTAGCGAGGCCGAGAGAGTTAAAACTTCTCCTGATGGAAAATGGCAGGCGCTGATCCGAAACTACAATGTCTTTCTTCGTCCCAAGGGACAAGCTGATTCATCGGCACTTAGTTTGGACGGCTCGGAAGGCAACTACTACACGTTTCAATCGATAACTTGGTCGCCTGATTCGGCACATTTAGTCGCATACAGGGTGCGTCCGGGCTATAAGCGCGAGATCCACTACGTCGAATCCTCGCCAACGGATCAACTGCAACCCAAGTACTCTTCACGCGAATATGCGAAGCCGGGAGACACGCTCGATATAGCTGCTCCTGTACTGTTCGAGATCGCTACGAAAAAGCAATTTGACATCGACAACGCTCTGTTTCCCAATCCTTTCAGCCTCACCGGTCCTGTTTGGCGCAAGAGCAGCCATGCGTTCACTTTCGAATACAACCAGAGAGGTCATCAGGTTTATCGTGTTATCGAAGTCGACGCGCAGACCGGCAAAGCGCGCGCGGTGATCACGGAAGAGAGCAAGACATTCATCGATTACCGTCCGCTTTTGCGAAACCAGCGGGATACCGAGAAAAAGGTTCGCTACGACGTGAATGACGGCCAGGAAGTCGTCTGGATGTCCGAACGGGATGGCTGGGCTCACCTATATCTGTACGACGGCGTGACGGGCGCAGTGAAAAACCAGATCACCAAGGGAAACTGGGTGGTTCGTTCGGTAGATAAGGTCGACGATGAGAAGCGGCAGATCTGGTTTGGGGCGAGCGGAATGGATGCGGGAAAAAATCCTTATTACGTTCAGTACTACCGGATCAATTTTGATGGAAGCGGTTTGACGCGGTTGACCGACGGCGATGGGGACCACACCGTCGCGTTCTCAGCGGACATGAAATATTATGTCGACACTTGGTCGCGCGTTGATACTGCGCCCGTGTCGCAGCTCCGGCAGACAGAGGATCAAAAAACTGTCATGGAGTTGGAGCATGCCGATCATCAGCGCCTTAGTTGCAGCGGGCTGGCATGCGCCGGAGCAGTTCTCTGCTTTGGGGCGCGATGGCAAAACGGACATCTGGGGTGTGATTTACCGGCCGCCCAACTTAGATCCTTCGAAGAAGTATCCGGTGGTTGAATCTATCTATGCCGGACCGCAAGGCTCGTTTGTTCCCGAGACGTTCAGCCCAATGACACAGCCGCTTTCTCAGTTGGGCTTTATCGTCGTACAGATCGACGGTATGGGCACGAACAACCGTTCGAAGGCGTTCCACGATGTGGCGTGGAAGAACCTGAAGGACGCCGGCTTCCCCGATCGCATTCTTTGGCACAAAGCCGTGGCCGCGAAATATCCGTACTACGACCTGACCCGCCTCGGAGTGTTCGGAACTTCAGCCGGTGGGCAGAATTCTCTGGGTGCTCTGCTGTTCCATCCGGAGTTCTATAAGGTTGCCGTATCGAACAGCGGCTGCCATGACAATCGCATGGACAAAATCTGGTGGAACGAACAGTGGATGGGATGGCCGCTCGGGCCTCAATACGCTGAGTCTTCGAATGTAGACAACGCTTACCGGCTTCAGGGCAAAATATTGCTGGTGGTCGGCGAGTTAGACAACAACGTAGATCCTTCTTCAACGTTCCAGGTTGTGAACGCGTTCATAAAGGCGGACAAAAAGTTCGACCTGCTGTACGTACCGGGAGGAGGCCATGGAGCAGGCGGTGTGTATGGTCAGCGTTTGCTGTTCGATTTTTTCGTTCACAACTTACTGGGCGTGGAACCGCCACAATGGAAAGCTGAGCCCGAAAAAGTATCGTCTTTTGAATAACTCCTAGGCTACTTTCCAATACACGGCGTAACGCTTGTCGTAGATAGTGTTGAACGGCTCCAGAGTGACGTTCTTCTCTTGACCTTTCGTGCTGAAGCTGAGCGGTTTATCGCCCGGGGCGATCCATGAATTTGGATCTGCGCTTGCGGCCCGGAAAGTTGGAATGTCAATCGGTAGTCTTTGCGGGCGCGGCGCATTGGGGCCGATGATCATCTGTTCGGTCAAACCTGCCGATCCCAAATCGCCGGCCAAAACTACTGGTCCATAGAGCACGGCCTGTATGGTGGAATCGTCGGGCATGGCCTCAATCCGCAAGTGCATCGGCATCTCCATCTCCACGCGGTCTCCATTTTTCCAGGTTCTCGAGATCGCAAGATAGCTGCCCGGACTAGCGGACGCTTCCAGAATTTTTCCGTTGATCTTTACTGAGCCGGAGGTGAGCCATTCGGGGATGCGCAAGCGCATTTCGAGGTGGACGGGCCTGTCGACGCTTACCAGCAAAGCTCGTGTTCGACTGCTCCGGAAATTTGGTCACTTGCCGCAAACGAAAGCCTTTCTCGGTCCAGTTGAGCTCGGATGGAATGAACAGGTTCACGTATAGGCCATCGTTGTCGCGCCAATAAATGCTGTCGTTCAGCTTCGAGTACTCCTCGACACCGGTTCCGGTGCAGCACCAGAAGGAGTGATCCTCGGTGCTGAATGTCCTCCACGCACCAGAGGTCAGGGAAGGGTAATACTGGGTCGCGCCAGTCTGCGGATGCATGCTGCCGAGCCGCTCATTAAGCAGCGTGCGCTCGTAATAGTCGAAGTAACGCGGGTCAGGTTTCCAACTGTAGAGATGTCGCGTGAGCTTCAGCATGTTGTAGGAACAGCAGCACTCCTCGGTTGCCACGCTACGCTTCCATTCGGCCGCAAGCTGCCGCGGCGGAGTCAGCCAGCCTTCACCGTTGCTGGTCCCGCCGGTTACATAGCTGCGGGCGCTGGATATCTCGTACCAAAAAAAATCGGCAACGTCGTGGAAGCGGACGTCGCCCGATGTTTCATATCGCCGCGCCGCTCCGATCACCTGCGGAATGTGCGTGTTCGCATGGAGACCGCGCAGTTCGTCGCGGCGCGTCGCGAGTGGATTGAAAAACTTTTTCTTGGTATATCGGTCTCCCACCTTCGCCCATCTGTCGTCGTTCGTCGCAGCCGCCAGATTGTAGAGCACCTCATTCATCCCACCGTACTCGGTGTTCAGAATGTCCTGCATGTGCTCCTCGGTCTTCGATCCGGTCCAATCGTCTGCCCAACCGGCCATGCCTTCGAGAACCTCGAGCGCCTGCTTATTACCGGTAAGCCGATGCATGTCGAACATTCCGGCCATGATCTTGTGGACCGTGTAGAACGGGGCCCAGACTGGTTTCCGGGCGTCAAGCCGGTCGAAAAACTCAGTCGGGAAGGCGCTCAGATATCCGCCACCCAGCTTGTCCTGGCACTTGGCCAGTTCGGCCACCATGTAGTCGCCTTTTTCTTTAACGCTTTTGTCTCCTGTCGACGCATACATGAGAGCGGAAGCCGACAAGTAGTGTCCCGTGAAATGGCCCCGCAGTTCGCCTTTCGGCTCTTCCCATCCGCCCAGCGGCTGCGCGGACGATGGCAGGCCGGCATTCACCCGAAAATTGTGGATCAGGCGATCGGCAGACAACCGCTGCATGTAACCGCGATTCCACTCCTGAAGCTCTTTGAACCGCCCGTCCAATAGGCGGACCTGCGTCATCGGGAAACGGCTCGGTTTTCGACGGGATATCATGCCGCGTAAATACCAGCGTCTCCTGAAACGGTGGGATCTCAGGGATTGTTCCGCGGCGTTGCGTGCTGGTATTCGGATTAGGAGGCGTAGCCGGCGCGGGAGTCTGCTGCGCGTTCTGTCGTGCGAGTAGCGGAGCGGCGGCGCCGGTTCCGGCGAGAATCCCGGCGAAAGCTACGGCGGCTTAGATTTTCGAGATGTTTCTGCTTAGTCATGAGGCGGGCCTTAAGGGTTTCACTTGAAACCGCTTACATTTATGTTACCTTGGCTTCCATGGCCGCGCCGAACGCAAATATCGGACGGCGTGAGGGCAGAGAATGGAACGGCGACAATTCTTGCGAAGCTTGCCAGCAATGACAACCGCAAGCCTCGATTTACTTTCCAGCCGTAGCGACGCGTTTGAACGCGATGTTGTTCCGAAGTCGGGCGACTCTTCGATTGTGGACACGGAAGGTCACACATTGGTTGGCGAGTTCAGGCTCGGCGCCATTGAATGGAAGGTCTATGAGGATCTGCGAGCGCGTGATGGCGTGTTGACCTTCATCTCCTCAACCGGAAAAACAAGTGTGCTCGCAAAGAGCGCCGAGGCCACTTTCGCTGACGCAAATCCTCCGTACCTGGGCTTGAACCTGAGCGAGATTGGAACGTCCGGACCTGATCTTCTCGCGAATAAGCTTCTAGAAAACGGCGATCCCGATCCCGAACAGGTGAAGTCCGCCGCGCCGCCGCTTGGATCAGCCGCAGGTCGGCCCGGACTTCCAGGTGGTCGAGTGACGTGGAACACCTTTGTAGGGACGCGGGAGTGCTCCGATACGATGCCGGTCTATCCTGGCGGCAATACGAGAACGTATCACCCCGTGCAGTACTTTCCCGAGTTGACCGGAGCGCTCGCTGAGAAACGCTTCGAAGGTCTTCTCGGCGGCTGGATGCCCGCAGTCCGGAAGGTCATGCCGATCTCCGAAACCGCATATTTCGAAGTGCTCGTTTTCGGAGATGTCGAAGCGCACGACAAGTTCATTGTGCAAACGTGGCACCGCACCGCGCGAATTGAAAACGGGAAGATCACGAAAGTAATTTACGGCCACAGCTATCCGGCTTACCCGCCCCGGCGCGAGGATCCTCATCCGGAAGAGTTCTACCGGGCGCTACTTGCTTTCGCCGAATATTGGGATCGGCAGTTGGCGGACATGGCTCCCGCTGTCCTTCCGCAGACGAGTTGGACCGACATGTCCCGCTACGCGTTCGTCAAAGAGCTCATGGTTCGGCCCGGCGGCGTTTATCCCAAATACGGCGCGGTGGATCGCGATTATTACGGCTCAGAATACGACGGTTTCCAGGACGTTTTTACAAGCGCTGTCTATACCAATCTGGAGTGGGGCCGCTTCGAGCAGGCGCGGGAGACCATCGACAACTACTTCACCGATTTCGTCGACTCAAAGGGAATGATCAACATGCGGGGCCCGGAGACGGCGCAATTCGGGTTGACGCTTTCGCTGCTCGCCCGCTATTTCAATTACACGGGCGATAGCGCTTTGCTCCTGAATCATCGCTCTAAGATCGAGGCGACCGCCGGGCTTCTCGCCGACATGCACGAGGAAAGCCTGCGACTCCCGGAGAATAGTCCCGGTTATGGGTTGATTCATGGATGGAGCGAATCGGATGCCTGTCTCGCATCCCAACCGATGGTCTGGTGGCAGCCGTACTTCAATAACAGCGCCTTCGCAGCGAGGGGATTTGCGGATATCTCCAGTGCATGGCTCGACCTTGGCCGAAAGAATTCTTCTCCGGCAATGGCATCCAAGGCCAGCGAGTGGCTCAGGCGCAGCAAGATTCTTCAGGCTGCAACCGTAAGCAGCATCGAGAAGAATGTCCGCAGGGACATGAACCCGCCTTACATTGGACCGCTGCCCGGCTCGAAACTGACATTTCGAGAGGCGATGGCGACCGAACACCCCAGTCCACAGCAGTGGTCTCATCGGGTTTATAGCGAACTGCTGCAGGCCGACATACTGCCCCACGATCTTGCGAACGTGGTGATCGACTGCATGCGCGCGTACGGCGCTACCACATTAGGCGTGGTCGCGAATATAGGGCGTCCGAGACCGAGTGGCCGCGACATACTCGGATTTATTTCATATGGCTACGCTCAGATGCTGCTTCGGCTGGACCGCATCGAGGAATATCTGCTGTTCCTCTACTCGCATCGTTTTCACGATCACACGAGGGGGAGCTGGACTGCGGGCGAGGTCGCCGGCATCACTGGTGGAACGGCTTTGTTCTGCATACCCGCTCAACAAACGATTCCGTTGCTTGTTCGGTGGATGTTGGTCTTGGAAGATTCCGACGACGACCGGCTGTATCTCGCGCGAGGCGTTCCACGCGCCTGGGTTGGTTCCGGAAAACAAATCGAATTGAAGCAGGCGCCAACTCGCTGGGGGCGTGTAGACTTCAACTTGATTTCCGACACGGCGGCAAAAAGAGTGACTGCAAACGTCGAGCTGAAGAAAGCGGGCGCTCCTAAGGAAGTGCATATAACATTTCGCTTGCCGCCCGAAAATGTTCTGCGAAGTGTGACCGTAAATGGGCGTCCGGCTAATGTGGGCGGCACTCATCGGGATACGGTAGTCATCTCGACAGGCAGTGAGAAACAGTTCGAAATAGTAGGCCAGTTTATCTGAGAACGGCGGATCAGAGGTTATGGAAGAGAAAATTTCCCGACGCGAATGGATGGAAGCGCTTGCCGTAAGTGGCGCCGTGCAAGGGCTTGCTGCTTCACAACCAGGCGGTGCCCGCCATTGTCCCCTTAACGTCCACAAGCGGAGTCTTCATACCTCCTCGCGGCCGTTCGTATATGAAATTCAGCTTCGATTTCCCGGAGCCCTCGGTTGAGTTCAACGGCCTGCAACTTTCATTTCGTGTATACACGATCGAAAATACCTACTCACTCGACTCCGCTCAAATGCATGTGGAGAACACCGGCGATGGGATCCTGATTAGTTGCTCGAGGCTGGCATGGGCGGGCGGCCAGCAACAAGCGCCGGGTCGCGTGATCGCTCATCTGCGCAAGAACGGCTCGTCTATCGAATGGGACGCCGACGTCGTAGCACCGCATCCCATCAAGTGTGTGAGTGCGATCGTGCGCGGTATTCCGCGAGGGAAGCTTGGTCCAGCCGGTGGAGGATTCTTCGACCCGCAGAATAGCGAGGTGCTGTTCGGCTATCCATTTGGCGGTGGCGCGCTATTTCAGGGAGCTCGCGGAG
This sequence comes from uncultured Acidobacteriaceae bacterium, assembly GCA_963819405.1. Taxonomy (GTDB): domain Bacteria; phylum Acidobacteriota; class Terriglobia; order Bryobacterales; family Bryobacteraceae; genus Bog-105. Next base: position 150,945 of record CAWFWH010000014.1, read on the forward strand.
TGGATACTCCGCTCCTGGTGATCGACGCCGGTAACGGGAAGTTTTTCGGTCTCTCAGTCGCCGATGACCGTGTCCGCACGGAGCGATTCTATCTGCAACCGGGCGAGAACGGCTACCGCATCGAGATGATTTCGGAACCCCACGGATGGGAACGCTCGAATAGCTGGAAAACGCCTGTCTGGCGCGTAATTTCTGCCTCGAGCGCTGAAGAGGCTTCCGCCCCGCACTACGAACATGTGCAGCGCGCCTTTCATCTCACTGAATGGCAGGATCGTCACGATGTTCCCGATTGGTTCCAAAAGATTTCGCTCGTTGTAGCTCTACACGGCATGCACTGGACCGGTTACGTCTTCAATGATTTCGCCAAAATGAGAAAGATCTTGGATTGGATCGCAACTCTCATTCCTAGCGAACGCGTGATGGTATTTCTTCCGGCTTGGGATGGTCGCTACTACTGGAATTATCCGATTTACAAAGCTGACGATCGCTTGGGAGGGGAAGCCGGCTTTCGTGAACTGATACGCGCCGGGCATGCGCAAGGCTTTCGTTTTCTCGCCATGTATGGGACCAATACCGCCAACACGGCGCTCCCAATGTACCAGCGGATAGCGGCGGGTGATAGTAACACCGTGGACGGGGCACCGTTTCGGTTGAATTGGGTGGATTGGGACAACGACCGGCAATACGAAGGTACTTACGAGTACATGAATCTCGGAGTGCGCGCGTGGCGTGACTGGCTCAGCGGACGCATCACCGATGCCATCAATCGTTACCAGATCGACGGCTATTTCTTGGATATAGTAGGCGGTTGGGTAAACAACGAAAAAGGCGACATGCACGAAGGCACGCGGCTAATGGTCAACGAACTGAGGTCAAAGCACCCGCACGTACTCGCAGTCGGAGAAATGTCTTACGATGCGCTCTACGAAGTGATACCCGTGTATCAAGTAGGGGCGGGGCGCTTCTCGAAATATTGCCGCACCTTCCGTCATTTAAGCAATCCGGCGCCGGGCCGCGGCTCGTCCGGTGTTCACGAGAGCGGCTTCGGAAACTTCAATCTCGACGGACAGACACGCGGTAGTGCGCTGCCCACGATCACGGTCGTAGATGACACCTTCGATCTACATAAAGACGAGATGTCGCAGATCATCGCGACTGCGAAAGCTAGAACAGCTTCTTGAAAGCCTTGCCGATGCCTCGCGCGATCTTGCCGGTGCCTTTGGTTGTGCCGACTGCCACATCTTTGCCGGCAGTTCCTGCGCCTTTGCCTGCGGCAGCCGCGGCGTCGACCGGGTGTAGCGTTACTAAATCTCCGGCGCCTTGGCCTGCGCCTTTCGCCAGATTGCCAGCGCCTTTCGCCGCTCCCTTGCCAATATCTCCGCTGCCGTTCGCTACGTCTCTACCGGCTCCCGGATGCTGCTTCCCGGTTTTTGCGGTCTTCTGATTGGTTGTCGTGTTCTGGTCCGTGCTCGATTGAGCCCACCCCGGAGCCGCGGTGCAGAGGCCCAAAGCCAATAATGTAATCAGCGGAATTCCGGCTTTCATGGTTGCGCTCCTATCTCAATTATGACGTCCCATTACTTGACGCGCCACACCCGCTCAATCGACCTTGCCTTGCCGGTATTCTCGTCTGCATTGATGACTGCGCCGTGTAGTTCAATCCCGTGCTTTGCCGCTTCCATGCGTCCGGTCAGCCCCGTTAAGAACCGTCGCAGGATGGTCTGCTTGTCCACTCCGATAATCGAGTCATAGGGCCCGGTCATTCCAGTGTCCGTCTGGTAGGCCAAACCGCCCGGTAGAACACGCGCATCGGCGGTCGGTATGTGCGTATGTGTTCCGATCATGGCTGTTGCGCGACCATCCAGATACCAGCCCATCGCCATTTTCTCGCTGGTGAGTTCGGCGTGGAAATCTACGATACGAATTTTGATTTCGGGATCGAGCGCGGACAGTAGCTCATCCGCTTTTCGGAAGGGACAATCGATATTCGCCATGTGAGCGCGACCCTGCAGATCGAGCACGGCATAAGGAACGCCATTGCGCGCTTTGCCGATGTACGTGCCTGTTCCGGGCAAGCCAGGCGGATAGTTAGCAGGCCGCAGAAGCCGCGGCTGATGATCGAAGTAATCGTGAATTTCGCGTTTATCGAAACTGTGATTACCGCCGGTGAGAACATCCAGGCCGAGCGCGAGCAATTCTTCCGCAATCAGCGGCGTTATGCCGAATCCTCCTGCGCTGTTTTCGGCGTTGGCGATGGCTAAATCGATCTTGTATTCGGTGGTAAGCCTGTTAAGGTTTTCGGCGACAAAGCCACGGCCACCCGAGGCGAATATATCGCCGATAAACAGGATGTTCATTTCGGCAGGAAGGGAAGGGAGAAGCGTTCCCTGCGAGAGCTTCCAGCTTTAGCCTCCGTCATTGACCCCATAAAAGAGCAGGGGGGAATCCTCCGAGTGCCTTTAGGCTTCTCCATGGCATCGTGAGACACCGGAGCTTGCACACCAGCACTTCATTCGAGTTGGACTCCATGACATTGACTATCGGATCAATTATTTGGAGGCCAAGAGAGACGCTCTCGCAGGGAACGCTTAAGAGATCAGAATAGCAGACGGAGCAAAATTCCGGATCCCCTCGCTGACGCTCAGGGTTCAGTTCGCCTGGAGACGGTCGGCGATATCTTTTTCGGAAATGGCGCCCTCCTTGATTACGCGCCAGTACGGTTCTGTGATGTCGATGGTGGTGGGGCCGGGGCCGGTGCAGACGCCGCCGTCAAGCACCAGGTCCACGCGTCCATCCATGGCTGCGAATAGCTCGATGCCGCTGGATACCGTCGGTTGACCGGACATGTTAGCGCTGGTTGCGATGAGGGCATGACCGGTCTTTTCGATAATTGCGTTCAGCACGGTACAACTCGCGTGGCGTATGGCGAGACGTCCCGTGTTGCCGGTTACTTTAAGCGGCACGTTCGCGGCGGCGGGAACGATCATGGTTAGCGGCCCTGGCCAGAAGTGGCGCGCCAAGATATAAAACCGGCTGTCGAGATCCTTGGCTAAATCCTCCGCCATCAGGATGTCGGAGATTGCCAGCGGCAGGGAACGCACGGTCTCGCGACCCTTGGCGGCGAAGACGCGGCCCACTGCCTGGAGATTTAGTGGATCGGCGACCAGCGCATATAAGGCATCGGTCGGCACGCCCACAACATGCCCGCGAGCGACTTCTTGTACAACTCGATCGATGGCGCCCGGGTACGGGTTATCGACGTCTATTTCGATGAGATCGGTAGCCACTACAGGACCTTCATAGATGCCGGTTGCCGATGGCTCCCGGGTATTCCGTTCAGTCTATCGTTCCCCAAGAGCCTCGGCAACTTGCACGGCCATCTCATACCGGCCAAATGGCGCGCTTAATTGAACGCCCTGCACGATCGAACGGGTACGCTCGGCCATCTCCTGCGCGATGCGAATTCCTTCCGCTCGCGATTTTTCAGCAGTCTCGGCACACCGCATGCGTTCCATAAATTGTTTGGGCACGGGAACACGGAGCTCGTTCACCATGAATTCGGCGTTGCGGTAGCTGGTCAGCGGCCAAATGCCACAGATGACAGGTAGCTTGAATTGCTCGATTTGTTTGAGATACAACTCGAGCAGATTGAGATCGAACACGGGTTGTGTAACTACATATTCGGCGCCTGCTTCCACCTTCCAAGCGAAACGGCGCAACTCCTCGTCCATATTGAGAGCACCGGGATTCGCGCCTACGCCGATCAGCAGCGCGGCTTGAGAGCCCATTGGATTACCTCCGATATCGAGGCCATGGTTCAGGTTATTGACGATGTTTGTCAGGCCGATGGCGTCGACGTCAAACACGGCGGTGGCGTCCGGATAGGTGCCCATGCGGGGCGGATCGCCAGTGATGCAGATGAGGTTTCGAACTCCGACGGTGTGCGCGCCCAGCAACTCCGATTGAATGCTGAGAATGTTCCGGTCGCGGCAGCAGAAATGAAGGACGGCCTCGATTCCGGCCTGCTGCTGAATCAATTGGCAGGTCACTTGCGCGCTCAAACGGGCGCTGGCACGAGGACCGTCGGGTACATTGATGCAGTCGATTCCATTCTCACGACAGAGCCGCGCACCGGCTATTTCTTTCGAAGCGTCTACTCCACGCGGCGGAAGAATTTCGACGAACGCGACGAACTTGCCAGCGGTAAGCTTCGCTCCAAGCTGCGATTTCTCCGCGACAGGAATCTTGGCAAGCCGCTTCACCTCGGGCTTGCCTTCTTCTACGACAGTCGCCGTGCTCGCTCTAGTTTGAACGGGCTGCAGAGAGCGCACTTCACTGCAAATCAGCTTGATGTGCTCTGGCGTAGTGCCGCAACAACCGCCGATGACGCGTACGCCCGCCTGCAGGAAGCGGCGCGCATACTGGGCCATGTACTCGGGAGAACAGAGATAGATGTTGCGGCCTTCCACGGTCGCAGGCTGGCCGGCATTCGGCATCGCGCTCAGCGGCTTGGTGGTGTGCGGAACCATTTTCTCGATGGTCTCGAGCGCGGCCTTCGGACCCGCGGAACAGTTGACGCCGATGACATCTACCGGCCATTCGTTCAAGCTTCGAGTGAAGGTAGCCGTACTCGTGCCATCGCGCAGGCTGCCGTCGTCATTCACCGTGACTTGCGCCAGAATGACCATTTCTGGTCCCGCAGCTTCTCTCGCGGCGTAAATCGCTTCGCGAAGCTCGTTCAACTCGTAGAAGGTCTCGATGATCAGCAAATCAACGCCGGCGGACACGAGTGCGTCTGCTTGCTCTTTGAAAATGGCGCGCGCCTCCTCAAACGAGGTAGGACCAAGCGGCTCAATTTGCGTTCCAAGCGGTCCCATTGCGCCCGCTACGAACGCTTTCTCTGCGGCAGCTTCGCGAGCCAGGCGCACACCCGCCCGATTAATCGCCAGCAGCTTTTCGGCAAAACCAAACGCGGCCAAACGAACGCGATTGCTGCCGAAAGTATTGCTTTCGAGCACTTCCGCGCCAGACTTGACGTACTCCTGATGAATTTCTTTCACTAATTGCGGCGATGAGAGATTCAACTCGTCGAAGCAGCGGTTGATGAAGATGCCCTTGCCATACAGCATGGTGCCCATTGCGCCATCGGCAACGACAATCTTCGATTGCAGCTTCTTGCGAAATTCGGCAGCGCGAGTGAGAGTTGTTGGTTCGGTGGCTGTCATGAACAAAAGAGTCGAAGTGGCGGCGGCTGAGGGGTTTAGATAAATTGTAACGCGGTCCGAAGCTCTGGCATGGTTGATTGTCCGGAACTGCTAGAAACGCAAGGTGATGTAATCTCCCGGCGAGGCGTTAAGCAGTTTGGCGGCGCTTTGTTGGTTTGCCGCGACTTCAATATAGCCGGAGCTTCCGATGTACGCGAAACAGAGGCCTGATGGGGCGATTCCGAAGGTCCTGCGGAAGTCTGTGATCTTGTGATCTCCAATGCTGAGCGCGAAGCTCCCGGTGACGATTCTCGCGAATGTGCCGGTCTTGAAGTTCGTGACGGCGTTACCGAAGCGGTCGACGGCAAGTAATTTACCCTTCCATACGCCATCTTGGGTTTGCTTGGGCTCGAGATCGGGAAGCAGCTCTATTCGTGGAAGGAGCGGACCAACCTCCGCGGGACTTGCCGCACCGCTCGCCAGCGCGGCGGCTACCGGCGCGAACACATCGCGGCCATGGAATGTCGAAGACGGCGAGTCGAGCCAGAGAGAGCGATTTGCGATCTCGCGCACCTTCGGCACCCCATTTCGCGCAACGACCATGCTCAGGACACCGTTGTCGGGAGCGATGAAGTACTGCTCGCCCGATTCCACCAAGAGCGGCTTGCGCTCGGTTCCTACGCCAGGATCGATGACGATCAGGTGAATGGCGCCCGGCGGGAAGTACGGCGCGGCCTGGTCAATCGTATACGCTCCCGAGTAGATCGAAAACGGGGGAACGTCATGCGAAATGTCGATCAGCCGCGCGTCCGGGCAGCGGCTCAGCAGAACGCCCTTCATGGTTCCGACGTAATGATCGGCGAGCCCGAAATCGGTGGTGAGAGTGATGATAGGGGCGACGTGGGAGGAATCCATACACTGCTAGAATTGTAATGAAAACGGCACAATTCCTCCTGAGCGCGCCTCGATCGCGCACGTCTTTCTGGCAACAGATTGCTGTATTTCGATCACAATTCGACCACGTTCGTCGCGCCCGAAGTGGCGGATACGATGAGTACGGCTTTGCGACAGGTGTTCGGAAATGCGTCAAGCACTCACAGGGAGGGGCAGTTAGCGCGCCAGCAGCTCGAAAAATCCCGGCGAACCATTGCCGAGTTTCTACACGCGTCGCCCCGCGAGCTCGTATTCACCAGTGGCGGAACGGAGTCGAATAACCTCGCGATTCTTGGGTTGGTGCGGAATTTGCCCGGGGATGGGAAGCACGTCATCACAAGTACGATTGAGCATCCATCCGTTCTCGAGGTGTTCCGCCAATTAGAGCGTGAAGGCGTGGAGGTCACATACGCCACGGTACATGCGAGCGGGCTGATCAACGTCGAAGAGATAGAGCGCAGTCTGCGGCCGACGACTGTGCTGGTTTCGATCATGCACGCTAACAACGAGACCGGAGCCATTCAGTCGATTGCGGAAGTAGCGGAGTTGGTGCGCTCGCGACGCGCGGCGGGGCAGGGAATTTATCTGCACTCGGATGGAGTCCAGGCGCTGGGCAAGATCGATGTCGATGTGCAGCAGCTCGGGGTGGATCTTTATTCGATTACCGCGCATAAGATTTTCGGACCCAAGGGAGTGGGTGGACTTTTCGTGCGGAAAGGAACGCTGTTGCGCGCGATTCACTACGGTGGACGCCATGAGCGTGAGCGGCGGCCAGGAACTGAAAATGTCCCGGCAGCGATGGCGTTCGCCAAAGCTGTCGAGCTGTGCGACGCCGAAGTGCCGGGATACTTATCTGCTCTCCGCGACTATTTCGAAGCCGAACTTCTGTCCGCCGACGGAGATGCCGAGATCAATGGCGCAACAGACACGCGGCTGCCCAATACGAGCAACGTGCTCTTCCGAGGCATCTCGGCTGAAGCATTGGTGATTGCCTTGGATATGAAGGGTATCGCCGTGTCCACCGGATCGGCGTGCAGCAGCGGGTCAGTGGAGCCTTCGCATGTGTTGCTTGCCATGGGCCGAAGCACGGAGGAAGCGCGATCGAGTGTTCGATTTTCCTTTGGGCGGTACAACACGATTGAGGATGTCACGGCGTTAATAGAGGCAGTTACGAGTTCCGTGAGCAAGCTTCGAAGCGCGGCCAAACTGGAGAGACATCTTGTCGTTTGAGACTGGGGCTCCAATTGCCGTAGCAATGTCGGGCGGGGTGGATAGCTCCGTAGTGGCGGGGCTTCTAAGCCGGCAAGGGTTGAGCGTTATCGGCTTGACGATGCAGCTCTGGAATCAGCGCCGGCTGCCAGAGCTTGTGCCGGAGGGCGGCTCAGTTGGCCGATGCTGTTCGCTCGACGACGTTTACGATGCGCGGTTCGTGGCTTCCATTCTGGGCATCCCATACTATGTCGTCAACTTCGAAAAGCGATTCGAGGAGCAGGTTGTAAAGCCCTTCGTGGACGATTACCTGGCGGGCCGGACGCCCATACCCTGCACGCTCTGTAACAACTTCATCAAGTTCGATCAGTTTCTTGAAATGGCCGATGGAGTGGGTGCCGGGAAAATCGCGACGGGGCATTATGCGCGATTAAGCTTCGATGAAACAACGCGGTCGTTATCAGATGCGGGCGAGCGTGGACCATGGGAAGGATCAGACTTATTTCCTGTTTGGGCTGACGCAGGCACAACTAGCGCGAACGTTGTTTCCGTTGGGTGGCATGGTGAAATCGCAGGTGCGCGAGCTGGCGAAAGAGCTTGCGTTGCCGGTGGCGGAGAAGAACGATAGCCAGGAGATTTGCTTCGTTCCCAATGGCGATTACGCAGCATTCATCGATGCATACTTCCGGGAGCAGGGGACCGATCCTGCCGAGGCGCAAGGAGAGATTGTCGATACCGCGGGCAGAGTGCTGGGCCAGCACGCAGGGACGCACCATTTCACGGTTGGCCAACGGCGCGGACTACGCGTTGCGGCGGGCGAGGCGCTCTACGTAATAGGAACGGAGCCATCGACGCATCGCGTAATCGTCGGCCGCAACAACGAGTTGATGCGGAGATCGCTAAAGGCACGAGATGTCAACTGGATCTCGATTGCTGCGACCTGCCGAGCCGCTGCGCGCGCAGGTGAAGATCAGAAACAAGCACGTTGCGGCACAGGCTACGTTGATGCCAGGGCAGGGCGATTCGCGAGTCGAAGTGCGATTCGACGAACCGCAGCGCGCGGTGACTCCCGGACAGGCGGCCGTGTTCTACGATGGCGATCTGGTGCTTGGCGGCGGTTGGATCGACTAAACTCCACAATTGGCCGCAAAAAAGAACAGGCTTCAAATTTGGGCGGAGTATGCGCTTGCCCGCGTATTGGGTGTTGCGCTTCAGCGGTTTCCGATGGGCGCGGCCAATGCGGTCGCGGGCACAGCGACTCGCGTGCTGGATACCGCGATGCCGAAGCTTCGCCGGGTGGGGTTGAAGAACCTGTCGTTCGCGCTGCCGGAGCTGGATACAAGTCAGCATAACCAAATCATCGACGGCGTGTTCCGGAGTATTGCGCGACTGATTGTAAGCGTGGCACGCTTTCCTTCACGGAACTCGTCAAACATTTCCGAATGGATCGTGTACGAAGGGCTAGAGAACTATCAGAGGGCAAAACGCGAGGGCCGCGGCGTCCTGATTGCGACGGCGCATCTCGGCAATTGGGAGTTAAGCGCCTTCGCGCACGCTCTGATGACCGAGCCTATGAACGTGATGGCGCGGCCACTTGATAATCCGCTGATCGACCGTATAGTGGAGCAGCGCCGCACGCTTTCCGGCAATCGCCTGATCTACAAGAAGGACGCGGCCCGTGCCGTCATCAAAGCTCTCAAGAGCAACGAAGCGGTGGGAGTTTTGATCGACCAGAACACCAGCACATCGGAGGGTGTCTTCATCAACTTCTTTGGCAAACTCGCCTGCGCGGGATCGGCATTCGTGAAGCTTGCGTATCATTCGAATGCGCCGGTGATCCCCGGTTTCGCGATTTGGGACGACGGCAGGCGAAGATATGTGCTGCGGTTTTACCCTGAAGTGAAGATGACTGGCGATACGGTGGCAGACACGCAGCGTCTGCACTCCGTGATTGAGCGGATTATTCGAGAGTATCCGGATCAATGGATGTGGATTCATCGACGCTGGAAGAGCCGTCCGCCCGGCGAAGAAGCGTTGTACTGATAAATAGAAATGGGGATGGGCGGCTATGCCCACGCGCCACAAACCGGCTTGGGACATAGTCGGCCCATCCCGAAGCTACTAAGTTGCCGTGTGATGCTTTGCTACAGGGCGCTGGTCGAGACCTAAGACCGCAACAACTATTTCGGAGATCGACTTCGGGATAGAAATTGGTCCTTCATAACTCACATAGCGATCGCCTTTTTTGTCGGTCACATAGCAGAGCATGATGCCGAACGCCTCATCCATCTGTTGCGCAGTCCCTTGGACGCGCACTACGCGGGTTTCGAGGTTCTTCTCCAATATCGTTAAGCCATAGTGCTGCGCGAACGCACAGACCGCGGCCATATCGTTCGGATCGGCGGATATCTTCTGTATTGCTTGTTCTTTGGAAAGCTGTGGTTGTGTTCCCGAGAGCAATTGTTCTCCGGCATTCGAAGCGCCAGCAGAGGCCGGGTTCCTGCGGAGGATGAGCGTGGCCGTAACGAGCTCCTGGTTCGGATCCGGCAAGTCGGAGAAGACATCCGAGCTATTGTGGCGTGGAACACTGCCCGGAAGCGGAACACGTTGGCTGGTAGATGTGGTGGATGAGAGCGCATTCAACAGCGATGTCCCGTTGGGGCTGCCAAGCCCGGTGCAGGGGTCCCATCCTGCTTTGGCACTGTAGTACCCGAGTCCACTATCGTCATTCGTGCCGCTGGTGATGTCATGGAACACCGATTCTTTAAGCGGATAGAGCTTGGGATTCAAAAAGCCGACTGGAGTTCCGAGTTGTTCATTCATCAGAGCCACAAGAGCCGCCCAGAGCGGCGCAACGGCGCTGGTACCGCCAATGACTTGACTTTGTCCATCGACGAGAACCTGGTAGCCCGTGCTCGGATCGGCATCTCCAGAGACATCCGGCACGCCGCGTCCCACAAAGCCAGTTTCGGGTTGCTTCGGAACGCCTGCTGAGGCTTGATAAGTCGGCAGAGCGAAAGCGTTGCTGACGCCTCCCCCTGTCGCGCCCTCGTTGTTCGCGATTTCATTCCAGACGACCTCCGAAGAGATCGTAGCGCCGGAACCTTGCAATTTCGTGCCGCCACAAGCCAGTGCGTAAGGACTTGAGGCCGGGAAGTCTACATGCAGTTTTCCACCCGTCTCGCCATCAGTGGATCCGTCATCGCCCGCGGCAACAGTGACTGTTACGCCCAGCGTTGCAGCATCCTGGAGGGCGGCATTCATGGCAGTTTGTGACTGCTGCGTCCAGGTGTCTTCCGGGCCGCCCCAGCTAATTGAGACGACGGACGGCTTACGTGTAGTGTCATGCACCGCGTCGGTGATGGCATCGATGAAGCCCTGATCTGTATTCGGGGCGAAATAAACCGCGATGCTTGCTCCCGTTGCAATCGCGCCGGAGACCTCGATATCCAGCATCACTTCGCCGTCAGCGCTGGAACCCGGCGTATTCTGGCCACCGTCCACGGAGACGGCAGTCACGTTTGGTTCAGTAATTCCCAATCCACTGAAATATGTCTGGAGGTCGGATGCGATGTATCCTCCACCGAGCTCGATGATGGCGATGGTTTGGCCTATGCCAGTCACCCCGGCCGGATAGTCGTACAGAGCCGCTACTTGTGGCGGAGTAAATGAAGTGGGCGCGGCCCTCTTTTTCCTTCTGAAATGCGGTTTAGCGATGGGCCGCGTATCGAGACCCAATACGGCCATGACCACGCCTTCCAGTTCAGTTGGAATGCTGAGCGCGCCGCTGCGGCCACGAAAATTGGTTCCGGTGGTCTCGACCTTATAGCAGATAAAATCAACCCCGAATGCTTTACTCATTGCGTCCGCAGTTCCAGTCAGGACAACCCTGCGCTTCTGGGCATTGCTTTCCACGACGGTCAACTGGAACTTGTGAGCGAATTTTTCGATGAGCGCGATATCGTTCGGATCCGCGCCGTGCCGCTGCGTGAACTGCTCGTGCGTGAGACGAATCTGAGGTCCCGTTCCAGTTGCGACCGCTGGGTCAGCGCCCTTTCGCCGCAGGATAACGGTGACCCGCACCGTTTCATCCTTCTGAACCGTACCGACCTGTTGCGAGCCGGCAAGAGGTTTTTTCTCGCTTCCCGCTAATTTCGTTCTTTGTTCGAAAGCCATTGATCGGAATCCTTTGTGTAAGTTTGGCAGCGACTAGTGTATCGCTGTAGTTTTTCTGACAGCCGGGCACACGTCGCGCGTTAGCGCGTTGCCGATCAAGTATTGAGTTGTCAAGAACCGTTTTTCGACGGGCCCTTTAGCCGATAATCAGGCAGCTCGAGCTGCTAAATTGCCGGTGTCTACCGGATCCTGCGAAACGAACCCAGTTCGTTGGGCTGCGGCATGATCATTTTGCCGAACGAACTCGACGGCGCGGGGAGTTGATTCGCCCGGTTGCGAAACGAACCCACGGGCGCGCTCTTTCTTCATTTTCATCAGGGTAGCGAGTGATTTGTGAAAGGCGCGCTCATGAGTGGTCTGATAGCGCAGGAACAGAGCCAGGCGTTTATCGTCGATTCCCTCCGCGGTAAAGCATTCGTTCTGTAAACGGAGGGCGCGCTGGGTGAGCCAATAGGATTGAGCCATTTCGTGGATCAACAGTTCTTCTGTGGGGCTGGCAGGCTGGTGTTCTTCGAGAAGAGCGCCCAGGAGCGAATCGAACGCGGCTGGATCTTCTCCCGGAATAATGATCTGGCCGGAGGCGAGGCCGTGCTTCAGTGAATTACGAGACGAAGCCAGCTTGCCCTGAATCGTGACGGGTCCGGTGCTGTGTTGCGCGTTCGCACGATTGATTTCGGCGCGGGTCGATGGCGTTTGCGAAACGAACCCAGACGGCAGCGGCGGAGCGGCTGGAGCCGGAGATTGCGAAACGAACGTACCGTTCGTGAGGGCTCCCTTACGGTCGCTGCTCGGATAGAGCGATTCGGGGATGGAGGGAGCGGCGACCATACCTGCGGCTTTGCTCCTCTTCATTTCGAGTTTCTTTGCTTTGCGCTCAGCGGCGCGACGCTCGGTTCGAGCTTGTCGAGGTGTCATGAAGTGATAATTCCTCCTGGAATCGACCTGAGGGTACATGAGCGGTGAAATTGCCGGCGCGGGGATTCGGGGAAAGTACTTCGAAGCAATAGGGAAAAGGAAATTATCGAAGCCTGTCACCGGCGAAAGCTATGATGTGAAATTTGATGTCCTTTATTCCCGATCGGGCGGAGTGGATCCGGGCGCGCGTGGAGCGCATTCCACAGGAGACCTCGAAATACTGCGGCGATCTGGCGGGCCTTGAAGTTCTGGACGTGGGGTGCGGGGACATGATGGCTGATATAGGCCTTCTGTCGCTTGGTCCCAGGCACATTACGGGTATCGATGTTCTGGTGCGGGACTGGGATTTAAAGGAACGGGCGGCGGAGAATATCCGCGGGGCAGGGTTCACGGTGTCGGGCGATTATGCCTCCAGGCTCACTTACGTCACCTATAACGGGACTAGATTTCCGTTCCCGGACAATTGCTTTGATTTAGTTTTCTCCTGGGGAGTGTTTGAGCATGTTCCGGATGTTCCGGCTGTTCTTCAGGAGATGAGGCGCGTTGCGAAGCCGGAAGGCCGCATTTTTGTCGTGGTCTATCCCTGGTTCCACTGCTACACCGGAAGCCATCTCAGTGACTTCATCGACGAGCCATTTTTCCATCTCACGCGGCCGAAGGAGTGGGTGTACGGCAAGCTGAAGGAGTTCGTCGCCAGACAGCCTGACAGCACAGTGAGTTTTCAGGGATTCGATGGGCCGGAGTACGGCAACTTGAGCCAGTTCGTTCTCGAGCACATGTGGAAGGCTTACTGCACGCTGAACCGCTACTCGGCGCGGATGCTTTTAACAGATGCGATGAGGGTCGGCCTGTCGATCGAGTGGCTGCAGAGTCTCAGGGATGAGGAGCATGTTCAAAGCGCGCCCGCCTGTGTCGATGTTGCCGATGTGGTTGCGGCTGGTACAACGGTGGTTTTTCGTCCCGGCAAGTCGTACGCCAAACCGCAGTGTGAGGCAACAAGCACGGTGCAAGAGGAACTTGCTTCACTTCGGCGCGCCCTAGAATCCGAACGCAAGTTGCGAGAGGGCATTGAGCAATCCGTGTCCTGGCGATTAACGCGACCGGCTCGCGACTTGATGAGGTTCTTTAGAAACAGACGGCTGGGTTGAGAGCTACTCCGTTGGTGGTTGTTGAGGCACACGACTCTTTGATGTCGACCCCGACGTCCAGGGGTGTTGAAACCTTATCGAGTTCCGCTATTGACGTGCAGCGATAATTGCAGTGCATTTAGAACTTCAGCTTCAATCTTGGATTGCGGCTTCTCCTTGAGCGGCGAGGGAGAGCTTCCACTTGAGACTGCCTGCAAATACGCGATCGCCTCGTGCGCGAACGCAGATTTATGTTCAATTTGATTTCGACGGATCAATTCCCGAATGCCTATTATGTAGTCGGCTGCGATTTTGGCGGCCGATTCGTCAGGGCTGTAGCGCGGGCCCAACGTGACCAGGTGCTGATCGATCCACGCAGGATCGAGCACCGGATTTAGTTGGTCAATGACCTCTTCCGGCCATTCCTCTGATACCTCGAAATGCGGGAAGTGCTCTACTGAAGCAATCGTCAATCCCGGTCTGGTTTCCGTGGTGATCGTGAATTCGGTCGCGCTGCCGGGTGCTAGCGGGCGCATTTCGGCGCAGTACCAGATTGCAAGCCCTCCCGCCGGCGCTCCGGGCAATCCAATTCTCTTGCCCACGATCGCCGTCGATACTGCCGCCCTCCCCCACAAATCACCGCCGGTCTGCAGCTCCGGATCTGGAAACACGACCGCAGAAAACGTAGTCACAGAATCCACAGATCGCGTTCCGTTCTCAAGAGTATAGCCGTACACGAACACAGCTGAACTGCTCTTGATATTTACGCGGAGATTCGGGTATATGACATTGTGTAAGGGAAGTTGGAGTATCCTTGTCTGCTCGGCCCCGTTCTGGTCGTTGAGTACAAGAATCACGCTGTGCCGGTCCGGAGACAGAAACACTTTCCGATTGCGATAGGACTCCGGGATTTTGCCCTGTCCCGACCAAATCGGGGCTGGCGTATTTTGGGTTTGCGCGAAAACGCCAGCTGGAGCAAATAGCTGTATCGCGGTAAAGGCGAGGCCTGCCACGCGGCAGGGTGTCGTCGGCACGAAATAGAGTCCTGCGCCCGATGCCGATAGGGGCAAAAGGATGACCATCAGGACAAAGAAATTCTTCACGGTGCGCCTCCCGGAATGGCACAAGTGGTTCGTCGTTATTAGGAGCGCGCGAGCAATGCGCCAAATCGAAGGATGGAGTATTTTCTGAAGTGCAACGGGCCGCTCGGATGGCCCAGTTAAGGAAATACCGGGGAATTGCTGAAGATACCAGGGAATTCGGCGGAATTCTCTTTAGGATTTATCTGTAGTCCGAAACTTTGGTACGGAGTATCCGTTGATCATCGTCCAGATTGTGTGACTCGGGAATCGGTGTGTTTTTGGCCCGCGATGAGGATGCGCGCGGATAGGCTTGGCGGAAATTCGAAATGTCGCCGAGTACAATGAGCGATACCATACTCGAAGACATGACGCAGGATACAGCGGTTGAGATTCATCAGTTGACGAAACTGGACGAGTTCGCCGAGGTTGTGCGTCTGCAACGCCAGATCTGGGGTTTTCGAGACGCCGAATTACTGCCGCTTCGCTTGTTCGTGGTGGCCAGCAAGATTGGAGGCCAAGTGCTGGGCGCATTCGAGGGCGGAAAGATGGTTGCGTTTTGCGTCTGCATTCCAGGACTGAAATCTGGCGGGAAGGTCTACCTGCACAGCCACATGTTGGGAGTGCTTCCGAAATACCGGAACACGGGTTTGGGCCGGAAATTAAAGTTGAGGCAGCGCGAGTACGGTATCGAGAGCGGAGTTGAATTGATTGAATGGACATTCGATCCGCTCGAGATCAAGAACGCGTTTTTCAATGTCGAACGGCTGGGTGCGATCGCGCGTCGTTACGTTCACAACCAATACGGGACTACGACGAGTCATCTGCACGGCGGGCTACCCACGGACCGATTGGTGGCGGAATGGTGGATCGAGTCTGCGCGGGTGAATGCCTTCTGCGGAGGAGACGCGGCTAACGCATCGCGGGCCTTTCAGAGGCCGATGGCTGAGGCGAGGATCGCAGTGCCGGCTGCGATCAGCGAGTTGCGCACGGGGGATGCGGAGCGCGCTCGTGAGATTCAAGCGGCGATTGGCGAGCAATTCGACAAGCATTTTCGGGCGGGGCTGGCGGTGATCGGATTCGAGAAGAGTACAGAAGCGGGGACATACTTACTGGGCCAATGGGAATCAAAGTAGATCAAATCATCGTGCGGCAAATCAGCATGCCGCTGCTCAATCCCTTCGAGACCAGCTTTGGCCGCACGCAGGAGCGCAATATTGTTCTGGTGGAAGCCGTTGCGGATGGCATTTCGGGATGGGGCGAGGTGACTGCGGGAGAGAACCCGTTCTATAACGAGGAATGGACCGGCTCGGTTTGGCCGCTTCTGATGGATTACATCGCGCCGCGAATTCTGGGGCACGAGTTTTCTTCGCCTGAGGAAGTGGGAAGCCGCACAGAGCATATCCGCGGACACAAAATGGCGCGAGGCGGCATGGAGACCGCCATTTGGGACTTGCAGGCGCGGCTGAAGGGAGAGCCTCTCTGGAAGACAATTGGCGGGGGCGCCCGGCGCGAAATCCCGTGTGGAGTATCGATCGGAATCCAGAACAGCATTGAGACACTGCTCGAAAAAATCCAGACCGAACTGGCAGCCGGGTATCAGCGGGTCAAGATGAAGATCAAGCCGGGCTGGGACGTGGACGTAATCGGGCAAGTGCGCCAGCGCTTCACGAATATTAAGCTGATGGCCGATGCGAATTCCGCCTACACGCTAAAAGACCTGCAGCACCTGAAGAAGCTGGACGCTTTCTATCTGATGATGATCGAGCAGCCCCTGGCGCACGATGACATCGTGGATCACGGTGTTCTGCAGGGATCTCTCGATACGCCGATTTGTCTGGACGAGTGCATCCGCTCGGCTCATCACGCGCACCAGGCGATCCGGCTGAAAGCGGCGCGCATCATCAATATCAAGCTGGGACGCGTGGGCGGTTTCGCTGAGGCCAAACGTGTTCACGACGTATGCAAGGGGAACGCAATTCCGGTCTGGTGCGGAGGGATGCTGGAATCGGGTATTGGGCGAGCCCACAATATTGCGCTTTCCACTCTGCCGAACTTTGTGCTGCCGGGCGATGTTTCGGCCAGCAAGCGTTATTGGAAACGGGACATCGTTGCGCCGCCGGTGGAGGTGACCTCTCGCGGGACGATTGAGGTGTCCAATGCTCCGGGATTCGGTTACGAGCTGGACAAAGAGTACCTGGAGAGCCTGGTGGTGCGGCGCGAGGTGCTTCATTAAAGGTCGAGGCGAAAAGGCCGTCGGATATTAAGGCACGGCTATGCTGAGTACAGATGCTCAAGCAGAGTATTTTCCGCGAATACGACATACGTGGAATCGCCGATGAGGAATTGACCGACCCGGACGTAGAGTTGCTGGGACGCGCCCTGGCCACCTACATCATTCGTCACAGCGGGCGGACGATTTGCCTGGGATGCGATTGCCGGTTAAGCGGCTCGCGCCTTCATGACGCGATGATCAAAGGCCTGGTTGCGGCGGGCGCTCATGTCTTGGACGCGGGAACTGTGCCGACGCCGGTCCTCTATTACTCAGCAGTACATTTCAAAGGCGACGGGGCGGTGATGATCACGGGAAGCCACAATCCGCCGGAATACAACGGGATCAAGACGGTCTGCGGCACGAGCACGTTGTATGGCGAGGCAATTCAGGGGGTGTACAAGCTCATCGTGGGCAGCGACCTTGAAGCGGGAACGGGCTCGGTGAAGAAGGTGGATGCGGTTACTCCATACGTCGACGAGATTGCCGCACAGTTTCATTTCGAACGGAAGGTGAAAGTAGCCGTCGATGCGGGCAATGGC
Organism: uncultured Acidobacteriaceae bacterium; assembly: GCA_963819405.1. Classification (GTDB taxonomy): domain Bacteria; phylum Acidobacteriota; class Terriglobia; order Bryobacterales; family Bryobacteraceae; genus Bog-105. The sequence continues at coordinate 168,402 of CAWFWH010000014.1, forward strand.
ACCGCGGGGCCGGTTGTTCATCGGCTGTTTGAAAAGCTGAATGTCGAAGCCACAGAGATGTTCTTTGAGATGGACGGTAACTTCCCGAACCATCATCCCGACCCGACGGTCCTGTCCAACCTTAATGCACTGAAAGAAAGCGTTCGAAAGCAGAAGGCGGATGTGGGGATCGCGTTCGACGGGGACGGGGATCGAATCGGCGCTGTGGACGAAGGCGGCGGGGTGGTTTATGGCGACATGCTGCTGCTGATCTTTGGGCGCGAGATTCTCTTGCGCAAACCGGGCTCGACATTTATTGGCGAAGTGAAGTGCTCACAGGCGATGTACGACAAGCTGAAGGAGCTGGGCGGGAATCCCATCATGTACAAGACCGGGCACTCGCTGATTAAGGCAAAGATGAAGGAGGAGCATGCCGAGCTGGCAGGAGAGATGTCGGGCCACATATTCTTTGCCGACCGGTATTACGGCTACGATGACGCGATGTACGCAGCGTGCCGGTTGCTCGAAATCATCTCGAAATCAGGCAAGCCGCTTTCGTATCAGCTTGAGGGGATTCCGAAGCTGGTCTCGACGCCCGAGCTGCGAATCGACTGTCCGGACGACGCGAAATTCAAAGTAGTGGGCAAGGTGGCGGACATCATGCGGCGCCGTCGCCAGATTGTGGAGATAGACGGCGTGCGAGTGCCGTTCGAGGAGGGCTGGGGACTGGTGCGGGCTTCGAACACGCAGCCGGTGCTGGTTATGCGCTTTGAGGCGACGAGCAAAGAACTGCTCGATAAGTATCAACACGAACTGGAGGATGCGGTCGAGCAGGCGAAGAAGGCAATCGCGGCGTAAGCGCCAATGCAGGCCGCGGCGCAGTGCGAAGGTGACTATTTTCTGGGGCCGATACTTTCAGTGCGTCCAGCGAGCGGCTTCACGATAGGTCCGCCGCAAACGCCGACTCCGGTGTTCAGCAGAGCGTTGAGCAGATCGAACAGCACTCCGTAAACCGCCTGCTCGCTTATGGGCTGGCGCCCTGGCATGCGGAAGGTGCCGGGCAGCTCTTTCGTAATTTGCAGACGAACGGCATGTGGGAGGGCGCGGCCTGCCTTATCGCGCTGGTTCGCAAGCGAGACAGGAGTCTGCAGGACGCTGCCGGAATTCCCATCCACATAGAACTGACAGCGGGAGAACCAGCCCAGATTTCCGGGGTCGGCGGCGTCGAACAGCAGCAAAGGGGCTTGGCGGTCGGTCGCCGCCAAGTCCAAAGAGAGCACGCGCCGCTGATCGTCGATCTTGAATTGAAAACCGGCCTGGCGCGCGATATTGCCTACGGATTCGGGATCCAATTCAAGGAGTAGATACTTGTTCTGCCCAGCTTCGATAACTTGCATCAGCATTTACATTCTAACCACGAATTCCACGGATGCGGGCAAAAGGATGACGGGTTAAGTTTGTAGAGGTAGTACTAAGATGGCAAAAAATCAAACAGCAGTACAGTGGGTACCGGCTACGCGCGATCTCGGCCGATTGCGAGCTGCCGCGCCGGGTTGCCGGGGCTGCGACTTATACGAACACGCCACGCAAGTGGTTTTCGGCGAGGGGCCGCCGGACGCCAAAGTAGTGATGGTCGGCGAGCAGCCAGGCGATGAAGAGGACCAGAAGGGCCGTCCCTTCGTTGGGCCATCGGGCCGGCTGCTCAGTAAAGCGATGCATGAGGCTGGTCTCGATCGAGAGAAGATCTATGTCACGAACGCAGTCAAGCATTTCAAGTTCATCGAACGCGGCAAGCGGCGCATCCATGCGAAGCCGAGCGGCATTGAGATCTCAGCCTGCAAGCCGTGGCTCGAAGCGGAACTGACGGCCATTGAACCGGAGCTGGTGGTGTGTCTGGGAGCAACGGCAGCGCAATCGCTGATGGGCCCGAGTTTTCGAATCACTAAGGAACGCGGCCATTTCTTTCCACATCCGTGGGCCAAGCAGCTGGTGGCGACTGTGCATCCTTCGGCGGTCTTGCGCGTTCCCGAGAGGTACGAAGAAGAGTACGGCTTGTTCGTTCACGATTTGGAGTTGATCGCGGCGCGAGTTCGAGAATTAGATCGCGCGAGCTAATTTAAGCCGGCTTTCCAGCGCTCGATTAATAAGAGTTGTTTCTCCACCTGCTCGCGTTCAGGCGCATTGGGCTCGAGGCGGAGATAGGTTTCCAGATCGGCCTTCGCGGCACGATGATTCAGTTGCCGCAAGTGGACGAGCCCGCGATGGCGGTATTCTTCGGGGTATTCAGGCATGGCATCGATGAGCAGATCGAGTACCTGGCGGGCTTTGTCGAACGCTTCACCACGTAAATAAATTGCCTTCAAATTACTCAACATGCGGACCAGAATCTGGCGCTTATTCACGGGCGCGAGGACAGCGGGATTCGAACGGAGGTCCACGTCGGCATTCTGCTTTGCGAGCGCGCAGCAATCCGCAAACGAGAGAATGCGGCCGCCGTGGAACGGATCTACCCAGTAGCGGGCGCTCGGGTCTTCGTAGGCGACGATGAAGTGACCCGGCAATCCGACGCCATAAATGGGGCGCCCGAGACGGCGCGCGATTTCTATATAGACCACGGAGAGCGAAATAGGAATTCCAAGACGGCGCGCCAAGACCGAATTGAGGCAACTGTTGCGGGGATCGTAATAGTCTGCTTCGTTGCCGCGGAACTGCAAGACGTCGAAGAGAAGCTCGCTGGCGGCTTTGATGAAGTCGAGGCCTGAAGCGTTGGCGGTGAGCTGTGAGCGGATCTGCTCCGCAAGATTGTCGAGGCGAAATTGCGAGGCTTCAATGTCCAGGCCGGGAAATTCGACGGCGGCCAATTCGAGGGCGGCGATATCGAGGGTCACCGGGGAGCGTTCGTTCCGTAAAGCGTCGAGCAAGCGCTGCACGCGAGATAGATTATCATTGGCGGACGAGGTTGGGGTAGACCTGCGGCGCAAAGCGGTAACTCTCATGTTTGAAAGGGCGGTTTGCGCGGCCTTTTTGTGTGGGAGTAATCCTCAGAATGGTCGATGGCCGTTCTGGGCCGCGTACCCAGTCACTACACCCGGCGGGGTTTCAAGCGCGGTTGGACCAATATGCGGTCCGCGCCCGGCGCGAGCTAGCGCGGATGAAGGGACAGCATTGCCGGTTTGTCGAAGAGAGGTTGTGAGCGCGTCTCGCGATACGCGGCGAACAATCGGATCCACCAGCCACCGAACCGAAACAGGAATGTCTCTGCTTAACGCGATCGCTTCCAATTCCACATACACGCCGCCATCGCGCTCCTCGAACCGGGTAATACTCGAAAGTCGCCAGATGAAGCCGCTGCCCTCGTTTTCTGCGATTTTGTGCTCGTCTGGTCCGCCATAACCTTGTATCTCCTGCACGCGAATCGTGTGCACGATCGCATAGCATCGGCGGTCGTCAAGCGGAAAGTAGGAAGATTCGTATTCCGCATCAAGAGCCGTTTTCAGGAATAACGCCTTGTTCATCAGAAGCATGGAAAACCGATCTCCAACGTCTTCGGTTGAAATTGTTTTCGAGTCAATCACCGACGGCCGGTAGAAGTCCTTGTAGCGGCCGTAATCGCGGACTGCGGCCAGAACTTCGCGGATGGTGGCATTCGGGATGAACGCTGCGCCAATCCAATCGTGGATCAATCCGGATGGCACCTTTTTCGGGTTGTGAATGCCGGCCGGCGCGACAAGGATCTCGCCATTGCGGACCTTACTGCTCCGATCCGGCTCTTCGTCGACCCAGAGGAAGTGGCCGCCAGGGCGCAGGCGCTCCTGCATACGAAGGTGCGCGGCCTGGACGTATTCTTCCCATGCCTTCAAGGTTTGCTGCTGCAATTCCGCCGCATTCGCGGTCAGAGCAGACAAAAGGGCGATCAAGACTCTCGCAAGCTTCGGTTTCATTTGGCTACCTGACCCATGGAAGAGCAGCTCGATGGCCAATCCGGACCGACATTCGATCCGATTGAGAAAGAATGTCTTCGAGCCGAAACTCATCCTTCGTGCCGACGAATGCCTTGCCAGCGGGCCGGCACTTGCCGATTTGCTGGCACATTGGCCCGGGTGGGTAAAGCGGGAGATTTCGGCAGCTTACTGCCAACCGCCGCCGAGGGCTTTGTATAACTCGACTACGCTCAGTAGCTCGTTCAACTTGATCTGCCTGAGGGTCAGCTCCGCCTGGAAGAGATCTCGATCAGCGTCCAACGCATTAAGCTGGGTATCCACGCCGCCGCGGTACCGCACATATGCCAGCCGTTTGCGATCCTGGAGCGCGGTAACGAGCGCTTCCTGTTGCACGCGGCTCTCTCTCACCCTTTGGTGCGCGATCAAGGCGTTCGACACTTCCGTGAAGGCAGTCTGAATCGTTTTCTGATATTGGTTAAGCGCACTATCTCTTTGGGCTTCGGCCAATCTCACATTCGATCTGATACGTCCCGCCGTGAATATGGGTTGAGTGAGTTGTGGGACAAAGCTCCACGCACTGTTGGGCCCGGTGAACAGGCTGGCAAGCTGCGTGCTCTGTCCGCCCAGTGAGCCGCTGAGGCTCAACCGCGGGAAGTACTCGGCTTTGGCGACCCCGATCTGAGCATTCGCCGCGATCAGGTTCTGTTCGGCAGCGTGGATGTCAGGCCGTCTCTCCAGTAAACCGGATGGTAAGCCGGCGGGCACTTCAGGCGGCAAGACCTGCTCGTTGAAGCTGCCCGCGCGGATCACCGTGGCTGGATTTTTTCCGAGAAGCAGGCTGATCTGGTTCTCGGTCTGCTCGATCTGTTGCTGAAGCGTGGGGATGGTTTGGGCCGCGGTATCTACCAGTTGCTCCGCCTGCCGCAAATCAAGCAGAGTTGCGACTCCGCCGCCCCGGCGCGATTGAACAAGCTGCAGCGAGTCCCGCCGCGTATCCAGCGTCTGTCTGGAGATCTCCAGCTCGTAGTCCAATTCCCTCAACGTGAAGTACGCAGTCGCGACATCGCTTACCAGCGTGACTACGACAGCTTTGCGATTTTCTTCAGCACCGAGGAGATTTGCGCGTGCCGCTTCGGTCGACCGGCGTAAACGCCCCCACAAGTCTACTTCGAATGAGAGCAGATTGAGCGACGCCTCGCCCCAATTCCGATTCTGCGATGGCACAAATGAGGCGGGCAGCGGAAATGAGCCATTTCGAGATAACCGCGTGAACTGCACATCCCCGCTTGCGCCCACTTGTGGAAATTGATTCGACCGCGTGATTCCGAGATTCGCTCGCGCGGCTTCGACTCTGGTAACCGCATCGCGCAGATCATAGTTCTGCTCGAGAGCCGTCTTCACCAACTGTTGCAGTTCTTCGTCTTTGAAGACTTCCCACCACTTGAGGTCCGCGAAGGAAGTCGCCTGGGGCGCCGGTAATGGATCCGGAGCACGGAAGGTTTGCGGTGTCTGCACAAGCGGGCGACGATAATTAGGTCCGACGGTGCAACCGGTCATCCAAACCGCGGCAATCAAAACGGCAATCGCTCGAAAATTCATGTCAGTCCCCCTGTACCGGCGAAGGGATCATCGCGCGCGCAGGCTCTCGTACAGCGCCTGAGAGCTTCTCGACGAGATAGAAAATCGCCGGAATAAAGAAAATGCCGATTGCGCTGGCGGCGAGCATACCGCCGATCACTGTAGTGCCCATAACCTGGCGCCCAACCGCGCCCGCGCCTGATGCGGTCCACAACGGCACGCATCCGAGAATGAACGCGAAAGAGGTCATCAGAATGGGACGTAAGCGGAGCCTGGCTCCTTCGAGCGCGGCATCGACCAAGTCCATCCCCTCTTCGTACTTGTCCTTAGCGAACTCAACGATCAGAATCGCGTTCTTGGCGGCAAGGCCAATCAGCATCACAAGCCCGATCTGGGAGTAAACATCATCCTCGATTTGCACCATATAGGCGGGCACAAAGTAGCTGAGGAGCAGGCGACGCAGCCAGAGAACTCCGAACGCTCCGAAGACTGCAACCGGCGTGCTCAAGAGCACGCTGAAGGGCAGCGACCAACTCTCGTATAGGGCCGCCAGAATGAGGAACACGAACAACAACGAAAAGGCGAAGATCACCCAGGACGGTAATCCTTCCTGTGCTTTCTTTTCCTGAAATGACATGCCCATGTAGTCGTAACCCATTTCGCGTGGCATGGTTTGCGCGAAAGTGTCCTCCAGCGCCTTCATCGCCTGGGCGGAACTGTAGCCGGGCGCCGCATTGCCGACAATTTGTGCTGACCGATACAGGTTGTAGCGCATGGTGAATTCAGGCCCCGGTCGCGGCTCGAACTTCGTCAGCGCGGAGAGCGGCACCATCTCACCTTTGTTGTTGCGAACATAGAACTGCCCGATGTCGTCAAGGTTCTTGCGATAATCACCCTCGGCCTCTATGTAAACCTGCCACTGCCGCCCGAAGCGATTGAAGTAATTCACGAACACCCCGCCCATATAGGCCTGGATGGTCCTGTATACGTCGTTGATCGGCACGCCTTGCTTGAGTACTTTGTCGCGATCGACGTCGATGAACTGCTGCGGTACGCTCGGCAGAAATGTGCTCACCAGGCCGGCGATCTCCGGCCGTTTGTGGGCCGCCGCGATGAATTTATTCAAATTGTCCGCGAGGAACTGGACGTCTTTGCCGGCGCGATCCTCGAGTACGAAGGTGAATCCGCCGGACGTGCCGACGCCGGGAATCGCCGGAGGTGAAAAGCTGAAAGCGAATCCGTCCGGCAACTTGGCCAATTCCTGATTCACATGCTGCAGAATTTGCTGGTACTGCTCTCCTTTACTCTTGCGCTCATTCCAATCCTTCAGCGTGACAAAAAAGAAACCGTTGTAAGTCGTGCGGACGAAGCTGAGTAAGCTGAAGCCGGCAACCGTGGTAGTGTATTGGACCCCCGGAGTCTGCTCCAGGATCTTCTCCACCTTGCTGCAGACCTGCTCGGTTCGTTCGAGCGAAGCCGCGTTGGGAAGCTGGAGATGCAGGAAAATGTAGCCCTGATCCTCATCTGGTAGGAAACTCGATGGGAGGTGCCTACCGATCATTCCAGCCGCCAGACCGAAGATAACGAGCATGACCACTGCCATGCCGCTCTTTCGGATGAGCGCGCCCGACCAGCGGACGTAGCCATTCGTCGCACGTCCAAAAACGCGGTTGAACCAATTGAAAAACTTCCTCAGCAGCCCGTGACCTTCCGTCTTTGGCTTGAGCAGTAATGCAGAAAGAGCTGGACTGAGCGTCAGCGCATTGAAAGCCGACAGGATCACCGCAATCGCGATGGTTACCGCGAACTGTTGATAAAGGCGTCCGGTGATGCCGGGAATGAAGGCCGTCGGCACGAACACCGCTGAGAGTACGAGTGCGATACCGATGACAGGTCCGGAGATCTCCCGCATCGCTTGCAGCGCGGCGTCCCTCGGAGCGAGACCCTCCTCAATGTGGCGTTCAACGGCTTCCACTACGACAATGGCGTCGTCTACTACCAGGCCGATCGCCAACACCAGCCCGAACAGCGAGAGGGTATTGATGGAGAAACCAAACGCCGGGAAGAATACGAAGGTCCCGACCAACGAGACAGGTACGGCGAGCAATGGAATAAGCGTCGCGCGCCAGCCCTGCAGGAAAATGTAAACCACGAGAGTCACCAGGGCGATGGCGATAGCGAGCGTCAGAACGATGTCCTTTATGCCTTCGGTAACCGACCGCGTCGTGTCGAGCGATACCACGTAGTCCATATCCTGCGGGAAGCGCTTCTTCACCCCCGACAACATCTTTTTCACGCCATCAGCGGCGTCGACCGCGTTTGTGCCGGGCAGTTGATAGACCGCGAGAATGGCGCTGGGCTTCCCGTTCAGGCGACCGACGATGGTGTAATCCTGTGCGCCCAGCTCCACCCGAGCCACATCTTTGACCCGCACTGTTCCTCCATCCGGTAGCTCGCGGACCACGATTTGTCCAAACTCCTCCGGCGAAGTCAAGCGGCCTTGCGCGCGCACCGAATATGTGTATTCCTGCCCTTTGGGCCCGGGCGCCGCACCGACTTGGCCGGCCGGGTTCACTGTATTCTGCGTCTGAATCGCGGAAATGATTTCCGGTACCGTGATTCCGAGCTTCGCCAACTGGTCCGGTTTGACCCACAACCGCATCGCGTACTGGCCTGCGCCGAATACCTGCACATTCCCGATGCCGCGCACGCGGGTGAGTTGGTCGTTCAGATTGATGTAGGCGTAGTTGGCCAGGAATTTTGCGTCGTAAGTGCCGTGCGGCGAGTAAAGCCCGATGACCATGAGAGGGGCTGTTACTGATTTCTGGACTGTAACTCCATAGTTCGTGACGTCTGCCGGCAACTGAGACGCAGCTTGGGTCTCGCGCATCTGGGCGAGGATCAGGTCCGTATTCGGATCCGTTTTCACATCGAAATCCACGATGGAAGTCATCTGCCCATTCGCGGCATTCAGGGAATACATGTAGTTCAGATTGTCGACGCCGCTCAACTGCTGCTCGATGGGCGTGGCGACTGACTGTTCAACTGTTTGCGCATCCGCGCCGACATAGTTCGCCTGTATCTGAACTTCCGGCGGAGCGATGTTCGGGAACTGAGATACAGGCAGCGTTGCGATTGTGACCGCCCCCACGATCACCAGTAGAATCGAAATGACCATGGCCACAATCGGCCGGTCGATGAAGAATTTTGACACTTCACTTACCTCCCGTGGTCTGTGTGTCTTCGCTAAATGGTTTCGGGTTCACCTGCATGCCGGGAAGAACCTTCTGGACTCCCTCGGCGACCACGCGCTGGCCTGGCTTGAGCCCGTCGCTGATCATCCACATCGAGCCAATGCGATCACCGACCTTGACGGTCTGAATACTCACCTTGTTCCGGCTGTCTACAACGGCCACCTGATAGCTGCCCTGCAGTTCGGTAATGGCGCGCTGCGGAACAAGCAGCGCTCCCGCGGTAGCCCCGATCGCCGCGCGAACCTTCCCATACTCGCCGGGCCGCAGAGCGTTCCCGGGGTTCGGGAACAGTCCCGTCAGTTGAATCGCTCCGGTGCTCTGATTTACCTCGCGATCGGCGAAGGCAAACTTGCCCTTGTGCGGATAGACAGTTCCGTCACCCAGGATCAGTTCGAGCTCGAGCCGGTTCATCGACGTGTCTCGTCTCGTGAAGGTGAGATATTCCTGCTCGCTCACAGTGAAGTTGACCTTAATGGGATCAAGCGTCGAAACGGTAGTGACCGGGTTGCTTGCCGGACTGACGAGATTGCCGACCTGAGTCTGCGCGACACCCGCGACCCCATCGATTGGCGAAGTCAGGCGCGTGAAACCGAGATTCACTTGTGCTGTCTCCAGCGCTGCCTTCGCGGCCTCCACTGCGGCACTCGCCGCTTGAATCTGAGCCTGGGCAGTTTCGACTTGCGCCTTGGCCGCCTCTACCTGCGCCTTCGACGACAAGTTGTTCTGCGTGGCATTATCGAGATCCTGCTGCGTAATGGCCTGCTGCTTCGCTAGCGGGATGTAACGATCCTCATCCAGTTGCGCTCTCCGTTGATTCGCCTCAGCGCTCGCGAGCTGTGCCTGAGCTTGCAGGAGCTGCGCTTTGGCTTGCGCTAACTGCCCGTTGGTTTGTGCGAGCTGGCCCCGCGCCTGGTCGACTGCCGCCTGAAACGGCCGCGGATCGATCTCAAACAGCAACTGTCCTTTTTTGACGAAAGAGCCTTCCGCGTATTTTTGCGTGAGCAGATATCCGGTCACCTGAGCCCTGATGGCCGCGTTCACCATTCCATCCAGCGTGCCGATCCATTCCCGATAGATCGGAACGTCTCTCTGCTCCACCGGGACCACCTCAATATCAGGCGGCGGTGGCGGGCCGACGGCCGATGTTGCTCGTGTGCAGCTGGCTGCGCTCAGAGCGGTGATAATCAAACCCGCCGCTGCCCAAGTTTTAATTCTTTTGTTGAATAGAGTGTTCACTTTCCTCCCCTTTCAAGTTCGATTGCGCGATTGACCGCATCCGTTCTCCAGATGCGCAAGAAATCTGCGAAGCGGCCGTCTCTCCCTGGTGTTGAGGTTCTCGAGAACGTCCTTCGTATCGACACCGCCCGCCGTGAACTCAGCGCCCTCATTCCGCATCTGCTGCAGTAGTCCCTCTCCGTTTTCGTCGATGAAGGTCACGTCCGTCAGATCAACCAAATATGTATGGCCCCCGGACTCGTCGCGCGTTTGCTCCCAATTCGATCGGAGCTCGGCCACCCATGGTCCGGTCAATTGCCCGCACAGGGTCCATCGCTGCTCAGTGGTCGTGCCGGAGTTTGTGATCTTCAGCATTCGTTTTGCCCTTGCTTCTGTTAGTAAGTCGAACTGCGAATGCCTGGATCGACATCCTGCTGATCTGGCAGATGCATTTTCAAAACCAATTCGGGAGGTCAGGCGCGGAATGGCAAACTGCTGCTAAATAAGGAGCGCCAGAGTTACTGGAAAGTCATAGAGGCTAGACTGCCGAAACTGCCGATGCCGAAAGCGCGGTGTGCTACCGATTTTTCGGCACCGGTCTTATTTGCCGGAGCGGGAACTGCGGATGCTGAGCTTCTGCATCCGCGATTGCAGTGTGGAGCGCTTTATGCCCAACCGCGCTGCAGCACCGCTTGGGCCCGCAACTTTCCAGCTTGTTTGCTCCAGCGCATTCAGAATCTGCTGGCGCTCGGTGTCGTCGAGAACAGCGCGCATGTTTTTTCCGTCGCTCTTCACCGCTTGCTGGGTGGAAACAGGAGAACGTAATTCGTCGGTCGGCACTTCCAGTACCGGGCCGGCCGAGAGGATGACTGCCCTCTCGATAATGTTCTGCAGTTCCCGGATATTGCCGGGCCAGCGGTATTCAACGAGAGCGCTCATGGTTTCCGACGGAATCGCGTCGATATGCTTGCCAATGCGGCGGCTGAACTGCTGCACGAAATGGCGGACCAATAGCGGAATGTCTTCCGGGCGCTCGCGCAGCGCGGGAACGCGAATGGGAAAAACATTCAAGCGATAGTAAAGATCGGAGCGGAACCTCTGCTCGTCGACCATCGCCGCCAGGTCACGATTTGTCGCGGCTATCAATCGCGCATCGGTGTGAAGCGTGCGCGGGCTCCCCAGCCGCTCAAACTCGCGTTCCTGCAGAACACGCAGCAACTTCGGCTGCAGCTCGAGTGGAATCTCGCCGATTTCGTCCAGGAAAGCGGTTCCCCGATTCGCCAGCTCGAACCGTCCGATACGCTGGGCAATAGCACCGGTGAATGCGCCTTTCTCATGTCCAAAAAGTTCGCTCTCGAGCAATCCCGTGGGTATAGCCGCGCAATTGAGCTTTACAAAGGCATTCGATTTTCGGGAACTCAGATTGTGCAGGGCGCGCGCAATGAGCTCTTTGCCTGTTCCCGTTTCCCCATATATGAGTACGGTTGAGTCCGTCGGAGCGACCGTTTCCACTTGTTTCAGAACGCGCCGCAGTGCCTCGCTCTTGCCAACGATCTCTTCGAAGTTCAGCTCGCTCCGAATCTCATCCTCGAGATAAAGCTTCTCCTGCGCGAGTCTGTCTTTAAGGTCGGAGATCTGGCGATAGGCAAGCGCGTTATCGACGGCGATTGCAACCTGGCTGGCTACCTGGCACAAGAACGCGACGTCATCTTGAGAAAATGCATTCTCCCGCACAGTGCCCAGGCTCAAAGTGCCCAGCACGCGTTTTCGGCTGATCAGCGGCAGGTGACAAACAGACTTCATGCCCTTTTTAGCGGCAATCGGGTCCTGCGCCAGCTCGTGCGCATTGAGGATCAGGGGCTCACCGGTCTGGAAGACTTTGACCGCTGTCGATACTTGGTCCGCCGGTGGCTCGAATCCTTCACGAATGAGTCCGTCCTTGTCCGGAAAATCGAGCGCATAGATGCGCAGACGGCCGTCCTCCGGATCCGGCAGTGCCACACCAACGCCTTCAGACTGCATCACGCGCCTGATACTGGCGGAAATCTCGCGAAGCAACTCCCGAAGGCTCAGATTCGAGACAACACGGTTTGTCAAATCCAACAGGAGCTCGAGCCGTTCGTGTGCGCGCTGCGAAGCTTGAAAGTTGATTGTGTCGTCCATCGCCAGCGCGATCTGGCCGGCGACTAGCGACAGGAAACGGACTTCTTCCTCCGAATACGCGTTGCGCTTCCGGCTCGCGATGGCGAGAGTTCCAATCCGCCGGTGGGCTGTGCTCAACGGAAGCGCACATACGGAGCGAAGGCCGGCTTCACTGAGACACTGAGTCGTGAGAGGGAAACGCGTTTCTTCGCGCATGTCCGGAACCACCAATGCACATTGATGCTGGTATACCCACCAGGCAATGCTCTCCTCTTTCGGCACAGCCGCAGGTGGAATGCTGGGCTCCTCGCACTGTTGGCAAAAATGCCAGTTGATTTTGTTGGCGGCTTCGTCGAACTGGGCGATGCCATCGAATTGAACAACCTGCTGGAGCTCGTGAACCAGGATGCAGAACAATCCGCTCGGATCGTGCTGCGCCCGGATGGACTCCGCAAGCCGGATCAACGACTCGTATCGGGCCGTGACCAAGTCCTCCGATTGCACTTGAAGTGCCACGCTTGACATGCTCAGCTGCGTCGCCCCATTTTCTGTTGATGCAGAGAATGCGTTCCGAGATGCGACGGGATCGCGGGGGCTGCAAAACATCAAGTCTCAGCCATTTTCGATCCGGTCAAGGGAGTGCGCACTGTGAGTTCTCCTACACAAGCTATTGATTGTGATCCCGGCGTATCGGATGTCGTGACCGACCATATAGACGCGTTCCAATTTGAGCGCCAACAGAAGCTGATACACATCCTCCGCCATATGGGCCGCGTCATAGCCGCCTGGCCTCACGGACAGGTTCGGGGAAGGGCAGCCGCTTCAAACTGAACATGCTTGTTGCCGAAGAGCGTCTTATCCGCGCAAACGCTGTCGAAAACGCGCGACCTTGGCGCGATTGCCGCAATCCCGCATATCGCACCAGTGCCGCGAACGATTGCGGCTCGTATCCAGAAACATCCACCCGCACTCTTCGTCGCCACATCGTCGCACTAGCCCCAGACTGTCAGAGGTCAGCAGTTCTGCCGCCGATATCGCCACAGGCCAAAGCGTCCGATCGAGCGCGCCGTCGTCCTCCCACGTCCAAAGGAATGCACCGGCGGAATGTGTCAGCCTTTGCCGGGTTCGCGCGATCGCGATCTCGCGATTCAGATGCCGCAGATCGGCTTGAACCGGGTTCCTTCCTTCCACGGCGGACTTGAGAATACGATGGAGTGCCTCCCGCAGACTAATCGCCCGTGCCAGAACCGACCGTGCCACGCGCGGTTGCGCCGCTGCGCGCCGTAGGAGGCGTGCCGCTTTAGGGCGGCTGAGTATGCCGGCTTGCTCGCTCCAGCGCATCAGATTCGCGAAGCTAACAAGTTTCTCCCGGGTCTGGGAACTACCGCGCGCGCCGACGGTATTGACAAAATCAAGGCACAGCCTTCCTCCAACGAATTTGAATTGAGTTGCTGTAACCTCTTTAATGTCCTTGACAGGTTTCCGGACCTGCGATAGCATCGTAACCACTATGAGAAGGTTAGCAGGTTACATCATCATCTTCGCGGTGTCGGCTCTTGTTTACGCGCAATCGAAAACGCCCACCGCCGCCGAATCGCTCAAACAAAATTTCGATTACATCAATCAAAAAGTTCTCGTGATGGCTCAGGATTTCCCGGAATCGAAGTATGACTACCGGCTGAAGCCGGAGATGCGTTCGTTCGGAGAGGTTATCGTGCATATCGCCTCCGGAATCGCATTCGCCGCGAAGGCTGGCCGCGGCGAAAAAGTGAAATGGGACGAGCTGGCGGCTAAAGACTACGGGACCAAAGCGGCGTGTGTGGCGCTAATGCAGAAGTGGATCGGGGAAGCGAACGCGGCATTGAAAGAGAACCCCGAAGGTTTGCACGGATCGTTGCAGCCGTTTCTATCGGTTCTGCAGCATTCCTCCGAACACTACGGCCTGCTAGTCGCCTACTACCGTGCAAACGGGCTGGTGCCTCCGGATTCGCGCCCGAAGAAGTGAGCGGCCCTGCGTTGTTTCTGAAACGTGTATTTATCCTGACCTGCATCAAGGATGAGATTTCCAGTTTCGACTGATGTTTGAAACCGCAAACTGCCGCTCCAGGGTGGGCCAGTCAGAGCAATCAGACGGGCCCCGTTTTGTTGGACTTCTACACCAAGAGTGCTCCCCCAGCTTTCAAACTCAACGCAAAATTGGCCGCCGTTCCCCATAATCCGAGCAGGACCAAGTTCCCGGCTTCGATATTCGCCTACAAATTCATCAATCCACGCTACGGAACCGGAGTCCGTCTTGATCCGATCGCGCCTTCCCGCGGCTTCGTCGCGGCGTGCCTTGCAGGTTGCCGCAACCATCTCCTCAGATTTCTGCTCTGCTCCGAACGCAACTTCAAATACCCGCTGTCGTAGAGTGCCCAGGAACGCGTTCGCGACACGCAGATTGGTCAGCACCACCACTCCCAGATCGCGCTCGGGCAGAAAGAACAGATCCGATGTGAACCCCAGCGTATTTCCCCCGTGGCTGATCACCTCCAATCCCTGCTCTTTAGTGTGCAGGAATCCAAGGCCGTATTCAGCCTTGTCATTGATCCGGATACAGAAGAAAGAAGACCTCGATTTCCGTTGCAAGGCGCTCAATGAGTTTGGAGGCTTGTTCGAGTTTGGAGGCTTCTTCTTCACAAGACGATAGCAGCTCGGCCATTTGCGCAAGTATAGCGCGGGCATCGCCGATGCCGCGCTTGACGCGGATATCGCCATTCTCGGGAAGAAAGGACGCTGCCCGGGCGTTACATCAAAAATGATGTGGGGCGGATATTACCGATGCTGTCTGAAAAACTCTTCGGTGCTGGCCAGATCGTGCCGGAGGGGCATGGAAAATGTCTAAGCTCCTTTTAGCGATTGGTTATAGCGCGTTTAATCGCGTCATTTTTTTCTGGGGAAAGTCGCGCACGGAAACCAGCGGAGTTTTTCAACAGTATCGACCCTCTGTGAAACATCAGTTTTATGCATTTGGACGCATCACGCGCATCGCGTCACTTTGATTGACGCCGCGGCTGTTCGGCCTTAGCCGCCGACACAGCGCAAAGCATGGGACTCTCGCGTGTCTCACCCCTGGGCGTCGGCTTCAAAGGTTGGAGAGAAGCAAACGCCCGGTTGAGAAAGCTTAGCGTCATTCGGCACGCGGAGTCGCCACTTCGCTTCACCGCTGCTTGATGAACGTGCCTTCTTGCAGATCGGACATTGCTTGCCTGAGCTGCTCTTGCGTGTTCATCACGATTGGGCCGTACCAAGCCACAGGCTCCTCGATCGGTCTGCCCGATACCAGCAGGAAGCGAATTCCTTCGGGTCCGGCTTGCACGGTTATCTCATCGCCGCGGTCGAACAACACCAGCGAGTGATTTTTGACGTCGTACACGGGCGCCGCTTCGGGTTGAGCGACCTGGTCAGTTAAAACCGCGCGCGGATTCGAGGCGTCGCGGAAGGTGCCGGAACCAGCGAATACGTAAGCAAAGGCGTTGCGCGTCGTCTCGACTTTAAGCCGCTTCCGTTTGTTGGGCGGGACAGAAATATCGAGGTAATTGGGATCGGCCGCCACGCCTTCCACGGGCCCCTTCTTGCCCCAAAACTCGCCGCAGATGACGCGAACCTGGGTGCCGTCGTCGTCCGTGATCTCGGGGATCGCGCTCGAGGGTATGTCCTGATACCGCGGGTCGGTCATCTTTAGCGACGACGGGAGGTTAGCCCACAATTGAAAACCGTGCATGCGGCCCTGCTGGTCGCCCTTGGGCATTTCCTGGTGCAGGATGCCGCTGCCGGCGGTCATCCATTGCACGTCGCCGGCCGTCATTTTGCCCTTATTACCCAAGCTATCGCCGTGCTCAACTGAGCCGGCGAGCACATAGGTGATCGTCTCGATGCCGCGGTGCGGATGCCAAGGGAATCCGGCCAAGTAATCGCTCGGATTGTCGTTTCGAAAGTCATCCAGGAGCAGGAAAGGATCGAACTCCTTCGTTTTGCCAAATCCAAACGCGCGCTGAAGCTTCACCCCGGCGCCTTCGATAGTGGGCTGGGTCTGAATGATCTGTTTAACCGGACGTAATGACATAATAATTCTCCTGTTCTTCCACCGCTTAGGCCGCGGCTGCCGATTCGGACCTAATAGCTGAAACCTCCAGTTCGATCTTGAGGTCGTCACCTACAAGGATTCCGCCCGTTTCGAGGGCCGCATTCCACGTCAAACCGAAATCGCTGCGCTTGATTTTCGTTGAAGCTGATGCGCCTATCCTTGTATTCCCAAAGGGGTCCTTTCCTTCAGGCGTGGGGCCCTCTGCGTTCAACACTACTTCCTTTGTCACGCCGTGAATCGTCAGATCGCCGGTGACCTTCCATTCGCCATCGCCCGCCCGCACTATCTTCTTGCTCTTGAAGGTAATGGTCGGGTGCCGCTCGACGTGCAGAAAATCCGGGCTCTTCAGATGTGCATCCCGCTGCTCTTCGAGCGTGCTGATCTTACTGGCGTCAATGACAACATCGATGCGGGATTCGCTTGGGTTATCGGGATCGTATTCGATGGTTCCTTGAACTCCGCTAAAGCCTCCACGAACATTGCTGATCATCATATGGCGGACAACGAATTGGGCACTCGAGTGCGCCGGATCGATTTTGTAGGTTGTTTTCAAAGTGTCTCCTTTTCCGACTGAATTGTGTCACAATTATCTTGATATCAAGATAGATGTTGGGAGCGGTCAAAAAGATTCATGCCGGCCAAGCGCAATCTGAAGCCAAAAACTGAGGTGAGCGGGACGCATGTTTGGCTAGTTTTGTGGAAAGCCGCGCATGCTGTGGAGCAGAACGCGCTAAACAGCGTGTTTGGGCTAGGCCTCGGTCTGTCCGATTTCGCGGTACTGGAGGTGCTTCTTCACAAAGGCGCTCAACCGGTTAATGTGATCGGCAAGAGAATCTTACTGACCAGCGGTTCCATAACGACGGCAATAGACCGGCTAGAATCACGAAAGCTGGTTCACAGAACGCCCCATCCAGAGGATCAGCGTGCCCGCCTGGTTCAACTCACTGACAAGGGTAAGCGCCTCATCGAGTGTGCCTTTCGGCAGCACGAACTCGATATGGAGGAAACTATGGCCGTCCTGACGCCCAGTGAGCGTCTTGAACTCACGCGCTTGCTCAAGAAGGTCGGCCTATTTGCAGAAGCAAGATTAAACGACCATAAGTGAAAGAGAATCCGCTGCCTCTTCCGGTCCGCGCTTTGTCAAGTGACGCCGCTTTCGTGATATACCGTTGGATTGGCATACGCTACAGCGCTGATAATCTTCTTTTGGGCGGCAGCAAGCTCGTTCGCAATCCACCAGTCCGTCTCAGCCGATATTCCGGTTCCGCGCCTTCCCTGGTTGCACGAAGGACTCGTTCTTACCTATACCTGGTATGCGGCCGTTGCTCCGGGCAATGGTTCCTATTACGAAGAGGACGAGCATGGTGAGTGGATTCTGCACAGTACCGGCCAGACTTACACGCGCAGGACGCAAACCGGCACCTCAGGTTCCGGATGGAGCCAGATCACAGTTGCTTGCATCGAGGGCAATAAGGTTGTCCTGCAGTCGAGCAACTACGCCAATGCAGGAAGGTTGGGCAATAACGCGCCCGTGCCGCAGGGCGTTTCAGGTTCCTTGGCGGATCTCTTGGATCCCGGCGATTACTGGATGGATCCTCTCAAGCTCGCCAGCTTGCGGACCTCGCCAGCGCGGGGCCTCCTGATCACTCACGTTCCCTGGAAGGCGGGGGATAACAGAATCGACGCCATCCGTGTACAGGTAGTGCAAGGAACAACGTATTCCGTTCACGTATACGACGCGAAAACCGGCCTGTGCGTTCACGTCGCAAGCTCGTCGGTCGGAGCGCCGCCAAAACTCGTGGGGCCCGGCGATTTCGGACAAGGCGACACGACAATCACGCGCAACGATCTCGTGAGTACGCGCGACATCTCCATTCCATGGGCCAAAGAAGCGGTGCCGGACTGGGTTCCGCCTCTGCGCACTTTGCGCTATAGCGGCTCTATGATCTCGCGCGGTCCACTTCCCACCGTGCCCAACGTCCTCTCACTGGATTTGCAGGCTTTGGCTCACGGTCGACGATGGATGCAGATGTCGGTAAGGTCCACTGAACAAGTGCAAGGGGCGCCTGGGTCCGTGCCCGTCACCTCCGAGACGGCTTTTGGCCCGAGCGAGTTTGGAAGCTTGTGGGTTTCACCTGCCGCGCTCGCCCAGCTCCGTCAGGGCCAGGTTCTCGATGAAGACCCAGTGAGCAGAATGCGGACCGTTGTTTCGAAAGCGGACGACGTGTCCGTCACGATCACCTCGGCAAACCCTGCAGGCGAAATCGACAATCAGTACGATAAACGCACGGGCATGCTTCTCGCTTCCAGCTTCTACAACGTGCTCTCGCGGCAGCAACGAACCTACAGAGTCCAGGCCCACGAGTAGGTTTCGTGTAGTTTCTCGTCGCCGTGCGGCAGCGCCGGGCATAGGTTGGTCCAACAACCCCGGCGTCATTAGATTTCATCAAAGGAATTCGTCGGGCGGCCCACTCATCACCTGCCGCACTTCGATAGGCATGTTTATGGGGATTCCGCCGGGCCCTGGCGCCGCCGATGCGCGCGCGGCAATCGCATAGGCTTGCTCGGGGGTGTCGACGTCAACGATCCAGTAGCCGACGAGAAATTCCTTGGATTCCGGAAACACGCCGTCGGTGATCGGCTGGCCGTCCTTCCCGGCCCGCACTATTTTCGCCTGCCTTGGGTCGGCCAAACCTTCGGCGGACACCAACTCGCCGGATTCGCGGAGAGCCTTGTTGAGGCCGTGCATAAACGCAATGTGCGCCTGAATGTCTTTCTTCGGCCAGGCGCCAAACGTGTCATAGCCGGTCTTCGGGGCGTTCATCATCAAAATGTACTTCATGTCTTTTGCTCCTTTTCATTTTCGCGCTGGTTTTTTGCGCCGTCATAGGTCAGTCGGAGCACGCGGCATATTCTCGACATCCCGGCCAACGACTCTAAAAAAACATTTAGGCAGCGCAATGCCGTGTCGATTTCGCGCGTCGTGGATCGACGTACTTCTAGAGGTTCGAAGATGCCGAGGGATGCAGTCGTAACGGAAACTTGTAGCGAGTGGGCGATCGCCTGCGAGGTTCAGCAGCGGTTCATGCAGAACTTGGGCCCGGCGATCGACACTTTGAGTTACAGCGCACAGTGCCGACAGGTGCGCGAGCTGGGCGGAGATTGTTACGATTTTGCGCCGCTGCCGGACAGTCGTTTGGCACTGGCGGTTGGAGATGCATCAGGCAAAGGTCTCGCCGCAGCGCTAATGATATCGAATGTCCAGTCCTCACTTCGCACGGCGCTCTTATTCAGCGGAAATGACATGGCAGCGATGCTCGGAGCAGTAAATCATCAGGTACACGCATCATCGCTCGCAGATCGGTACGCAACATTATTCTATGGTGTTTTCGACGAAGCAACGTGCATGCTGCGGTACGTTAACGCAGGCCACAATCCTCCGATGGTCATTCGACGAGACGGCGCGATCAGTTGGCTTGAAACTGGTGGTGCACCAGTCGGAATGTTTTCGGATTGGACCTATGAGGAAGGCGCTGTTCAGCTGCATCCGGGTGATCTGGTCGTCGCCTACACCGATGGGGTGATTGAAGCCGTAAATCCGGCCGGTGAGGAGTGGGGAGTAGAGGGCCTGCGACGGGCAGCCGCCGAAAGCGACGCACAATGCGCTGACGACATTGTCCACGCGATATTCACATCTATGGGTGCATTTTCGCGAGGATGCCAGACCGATGATGCGACCGTTGTAGTTCTGCGGGTGCATTGAGCTCTTCGCAACGGCCGCAGCTTCAGGTATGCTTGACATGTTTTGTTAGTTAAGCTTCTTGGTCTTTTTTCCTTGATTGGTGCGCCACCCGCCGGAGTCGATTTCTGGAACTTGCCGCTCCTTACGAGCGATCCTCACGCGGTCTTAGCCGCTGCTGGCCGCTATACGCCTCCGGATGGCGCCGACGCGTTTACTCTCGATTACTCCGTTCGCGTGGAAATCGATCCATTGGGAAAGATGCACAGAATCTCGCGCAGTGTCACACGCGTGCTTCGCGTGCAAGGCGTCGAGCCGCTGCGGCGCGTTTATGTTCCGTGGACAGTATGGCGAGAGAATCGGCCCAAGTTGGCGGCGCGTGTAATCACTGCCGATGGTGGGGCTCATCTTCTGGATCCGGCAGCCATTACAGAAGCGCCAATGCTCGGTGCGACGCCGGATGTGCCCACCGAAAACAAAATCCTTTCCGCAACTCTTCCAGCTGTCGATGTCGACAGCATCATTGAGATTGAAAGCGAGCAAAGCGATCGCGAGGCAGGGCTTCCCGGCGGCCGATTCGGTGAGGTCACAGTCGCATCCCGTTACGCGATCGCACATTTTTCAGCTGTTGTGAGCGCCGCTTCGCAGCAGAGCCTGCAGGTTGAAACTCGTGGCTTTGTGCAAGTAAAACAAACTCATTCCGAAGCCGGCGGCGCGCAGTTTGTCACGCTCGAAGCCTTCGGAATGGCGCCTCAACCGAACCAAGCGCTAGCACCACCTGAGGTAACGTCCATCCCCACAGTCGCCTTCTCGACCACCCCGAATTGGGCGGCGGTGGCGCGCTGGTATGCAAGCATCATCGATAAGGCTGCGCAGTCGCAGAACGTCACGCATTCGCTGCCCGCCGCGAGCCGGGTGCAAACGATCGAACAGATTTTCGAAGAGATTCAGAAGAAGGTCCGATCTGCCGCTGATTGGCCCGGCGCGGATTCCTACACGCCTCAGACTCCCGCTGAAACTCTTGCGAAGGGCCGCGGCGACTCTACGGATAAAGCAGTTCTGCTGATCGGCAAACTCGCTGAAGCTGGGATTCCGTCGAAGACCGCCTTGCTGAAAGCCGCTCCACACCCAGATGTCCTGCCGCATTTGCCGGGCCTTGACGCGTTCGATCGCCTAATCGTGTATGTTCCGGGCGACCATCCCTTATGGATCGATCCCGCGGCCGAGTTCACACCGGTGTCGCGGCTTCCCTTAGCCGATCAAGGGCGATTGGCGCTGATCGCGGATGCTTCGACAACAGACCTGGTCCGCACTCCCGAAGCCACTGCCGCCGAAAACCATGAGGTAGACACGATCGAGATTCAGCTTCATGATGGAGGCGCCGCGCGCCTTATCGCCACCAACGAATATCACGGCGCGTTTGAAGACGCCGTTCGCCCGGCGATGAACGTGCTTGTCAATGCAAGCCAAGATGAAAAGAATAAGTTTCAGGATCAGTGGGCACGAAAGGCGAGAGCGGAGCGAATCACGAAGCTCGACCTCGGCGAGCCCAAGAATCTACTCGCGCCCTATCGCCCGCAAATCATCGCGGAGGGCTATGCGCCAAGTCAGATTACCGACGACGGCGGTTTCGTTGATTTGCCCGGGCCGGCTTCGATCAACTTTCAGCAATTTGGCGCATTCGTCCAAGTGGCCGCTCAGGAACAAACCGCGGCGGGCAGGCCGCCATCGCGCAAGATCGACTACTACATTCCTCCACCTTTGATTGAGGAAAGCCGGTATCGCGTTGTACCGCCGGCTGGATACCGGCTGAAGGAATTGCCGCCGTCCGTTCCCGTCGTCATGCTCGGGCCGGCGACGTTATCTACGGAAGTGAAAGCTGAAGCGGACGGCTCTCTGTCGATCGCATACACATTCACCAATCCGAAGTCGCGCTATACGCCTGAGGAGGCTGCCGCAATTGTCCGTGATTCTCAGAAGTTGGCGGGTAAAGGCGTGCTGCGCGTGGTGCTCTTCAACATTGCTGAAGAGAAGATCGCCAACGGAGATCTGAAGGAAGGTATCGCACTGCTCAAGAAGAATGCCGCGTCCGCGCCCTCGAATGCAAATGCTTCTCTGCGGCTGGCGGCAGCTTTTGCCCAGGTTGGAGCCAGAGCGGACGCAGTCAAGGTCTGTGAAAATATTCTCGCCCGCGATCCGACGAGTTCTATTACCTACGCACGGCTCGCCTGGGTGTACACGCATGATGAGTTCGGTCGGCCGTTCCAGCCCGGAATGGACCTCGCAGCAGCCGAAAAAGCGTACCTTAAGGCCATCGAACTGGACCCTGATGAGAAGTCTTATGCCATTCAGCTCGCCGTCCTTTACACGTATGATGCTGCGGGCGTACGTTACGGAAATTTAGCCCAAGTTAGCTCCGCAATCGAGCAATTTCGGCAAGCGGGATTAGACGCATTGGCAAAATACAACGCCGTAAATGACTATGCCACCGCCCTGCTCTTCGCCAAGCGATATGACGAAGTGAAGCAGTTCTTCCTTTATCCACAGGCCGCCAATGCAGACCCGGCGATAAAGCTTGCCGCGATGGCAGCTTCGTCCGGAACCGCGGACGCCCTGGAAGAAGCGCGCTACCTGGCTCCATCGGCAGACAAACAGAAGATTCTGCTTCTTCAGGTCGCCAGATACTTGTTGATCGCGCGTCAATTTGGACCTGCGGCCGCGCTGTTCCAAGCAGCCAGCCACGCATCCCAAGGTGCGGGCGAAATCGATCTGCAACAGATACGGCGCGCCAGGAACTTTGACGAAAGCACCGTATCTAAGCAACCCGCCATAGCGGCCCTGCAACATTTGATTGCTGCGGTCTTCGATCCAATCGGGCCAGACGCCTGGAAAAAACTAATCGTGCCTGAATCGCGCGACGTTTCGCTTGTCCAACTGCGCGGAGCGTTCCTTCCGTTCGCCAGCGGAATGCTGCTTGCCGGCGCGCAAGCATCGAGCTGGCCGTGTATCGCCGATGCGTTGACCACCGCAGTCGATTTTACGGCGGAAGGAGACGATGGATCGGGCTTTCGAATCCGCATCGCCGAGCCGGGCAGCAAAAGCGCGCCGAAAACAATTGCCTATGTAGTCAAACGCAACAACGAGTACCTGGTGCTCGGCCTGTTCGGCAGTGCTGTTTCTTCGGGCGAGGCACTCGCGAAAGAGGAAAAAGAGGATGTTGCAGCCGCGCGCATGTGGCTGAATTGGGCAAAGGACGAACTCCCGCCCGCGACCAGCAAAGATCCTTTCGCGGCATTCGCGTTCGCGCGGCTGTGGCCGCCTTCATCCGCGGCTGGCCCCGACGTTTTAAAAGCGGCGGCGGCGACTCTTGCCGTGAACGGTCCGCATTTTGAACAAGGAGCCGCAGCCCTAAAGGAAGTACGCCCACGAATTGCAGATCCCGAATTGCAGAACGTCATCGATGCAGCGCTCGCCAAGGCTCTGCTCGCGCATGGGCAATACGCCGATGCCATACCGCTTCTTGAAAAGCTTCAAGCCAAATGGCCGAATTCAGAATCGCTTGCGCGCAGCTTGACGGAAGCACACATCGAGTTGGGCCAGGACTCGCAGGCCTCCGCGTTGATCGAAAACCTGGAGCGAACGGAAGCGGGTGCGCTCGATGGGCAGCGGCTTCGCGCCCGCCTGCTCGCTCACCAAAAAAAGTTTGTCGAAGCCGCTGATGTGGAGGCGAAGATCTGCGCGAATGCCAAAGCCACCGGCTCCGATTGGAACGACCGCGCGTGGACAGGGCTGTTTGCGCGAGCAGACGCCACAACCATGCGGGACGCTGCCGAAAAGGCTGTTCAGTTGACTCAGGGTCGAAGTCCGAGCGTGCTGCACACCCTTGCTGTCGTTCAGGCGAGCACTGGACGTCTCCAGGAGGCGCACGCGAACGCTTACCGCTTGGCCGATCAGCTCGGCGAGGGCGATGAAGTGCTGATTGTACTCGGCCGGATCGCCGAAGAGCTCGATCTTCGCGACGCAGCGGCCAACTATTACAAACGAGTCAAGAAGCCGCAGGTTGAAATCGAGCTGTCCAACTACGCTTTCGCGCAAATGCGATTGAAAGAAATGACGGTGAAGAAATAGGTTTCGCGTTCATCGGTGTTATCAGCGGCCAATGTCTATGCGGCTCTCGCCGTCCGCCGGTACTCTTCTTCCGATTGCGCTGGCAGTAGGACCCACAGCGTGTAGATACCTAGAGCCGTACCGAATGGCACTTCCATCAGGCTGAGAAAGCCGAAGATTATCGCTAACATCCGCGCCCAGGGTCGCCGCTCCAGCAATCCCCACCCGATGAGAATTGCGACCCCGGCGCTGGCCAGGAAAATCAAGCCGATCATCTGGAGCAAACCGTGTACGAACATCGGTACGTCAGGAGGCCAAAAGCCTATGCCGCGCCGGAAAATCGAAAGCAGAATTAACGCCGGAACTAAGCGAAAGGCGGCCATGGCAAGCCACAAAATCGCCAACAATCGGACATGACCCGCGACCCGGCTCGGCGCGGGCATGAGCGGCGTGCTTGCCGTTCCAACAGGCTTACCGCAATTTGGGCAGAAATTCTGACTCCCCTGTAAGTTGGCGCCGCAACGATCGCAAAACATCGGCTGCACTCCTTATTTGCATTGCTTAATGGCGTTGGGATTGTGTTTCTGCTCTTCCTTTAGCTTTTTGATGAAAGCGTCGGCACTCGCCTGAGTATCAAAAACACCACAGATTCCCGATTCTCTCAGCTTGGCCAGTTCGAACACACGCGACCGCTGGCAAGTGACTGCGATGAGCTCACCATCCTTTAAGAGCACTGCCCAGACCATCAATAAGGGAAGACGCGAAGATTGCACGAACTAATACGAGGCAAGATTTCAGGTTCGACTGCGTTCTTTCTTCGAACCCCGTTTGTCACGTTTTTTACACTCCGGATGCCCGCATTCGCAAAAATCTTTTTCGATCCCGTGGGATGACCCTTGCTCACAATATTCACTGCAGTAGTTTTCTTCGGGCCGCGCCTGGCATTTGCAAGGCCCGTGCTCGCACTTTTGTCGGTCAGGCATAACCACACAGTACCTTAATATTTACTCGCCGCACGCAAGTGATATATTTTCAGCCGAGGATCGTCATGCGAGCTCTAAAAAGTTTTTGCATACCACTGATCGCGGTTCTGGCACTCCTAACCGGCGTCCGCGCCCAAACCATGAAGGCGCCGGATATCACCAAAGATCCCACTCTGTTTGTGGTCCCGTATGCGCACCTGGATACACAATGGCGCTGGGAATTTCCCCAAACCATCAGCGAGTACCTGCTGAAGACCATGCGCGTCAACTTCGATTACATCGACAAGTATCCACATTACGTTTTCAATTGGACCGGCGCGAACCGTTATCGCCTCATGCGGGAATATTATCCGGCCGATTATGCCCGGATGAAGCAGTATGTGGCGGCAGGCCGCTGGTTCCCCGCCGGATCGTCCATGGAGGAAGGCGACGTCAACCTGCCCAGCGCGGAAGGCATCATCCGGCAGGTGTTGTATGGCAACACATGGTTTCGCAACGAATTCGGAAAAGCGAGCAGTGAATATATGCTGCCGGACTGTTTCGGATTCCCCGCATCGCTACCCAGCATTTTGGCCCACGCGGGAGTGAAGGGTTTTTCTACACAAAAGTTAAGCGCCGCTTGGCAGCCCGCTCCCAAAGTTGGCGGGCCAGACTCGCCGGAAGAGACGCCGGAAGGAATCCCGTTTAACGTGGGCATCTGGATTGGTCCCGACGGGAAAACCGTCATCGCTGCGCTGAATCCTGGAGGATACGGCAGCAACGTCTACACCGATTTGAGCAAGGAACCGGGACCGCCGCCTCCTCCTCCGCAGCTTACGCCCGAGCAGCGCGCGCAGCTCACGCCACAGCAACTGCGATTTCTGGAGCGCCCCAGACAGCCAGAGCAGGATTGGGTCAAGCGTGTTGAGCTCGATGGCAAAGTGACCGGCGTTTATGCCGACTATCATTACGTCGGCACAGGCGATACCGGCGGCGCAACCGAAGAAGAGACAGTGAAAATGTTGGAAGCCATTGTCACGAAAAGCGAGATCGTGTTGCCGACTCCCCGGCTTCGATTGGGTCGCGGCCAGCCGGAACTTCCAGCGCCGCAGCCCGGTCCGCCTGTGCAGGTGGGCACCGGGCCGCTGCACGTCATCGAATCCGCCGCCGATCAGATGTTCAACGATATTAAACCGGAAATGACGTCGCGCATGCCGCAGTACAAGGGTGATCTGGAGCTCATCAACCACTCGGCCGGTTCTTTAACTTCTGAGGCTTATCACAAGCGCTGGATCCGGGAAAACGAAGTGTTAGCCGATGCCGCTGAGAAAGCCTCCGTCGCGGCGCAATGGATGGGCGGCCGTCCATATCCGCAGGAGCGGATGAACAACGCTTGGACTCTGGTCATGGGCGGTCATTTTCACGACACTGCCGCTGGAACGGCCACGCCTCTGGCTTATCAGTTCGCGTGGAACGATGACATCATCGCGCTGAATCAATTTGCAGGCATCTTGACCAGCGCCACAGAAGCCATCGCTTCCGGCATGAACACTCAGACGCGCGGTACGCCGATTGTGGTTTATAACGCCATGAATATTCCTCGGGAGGATGTGGTCGAAGCGAGTGTCGCATTTCCCGAAGGTGCGCCGAAAGCTGTTCGTGTGGTTGCTCCGGATGGCAAAGAAGTGCCCGCCCAAGTTGAAGGTGACAAGGTGCTGTTTCTAGCGAAAGCCCCGTCTGTCGGCTACGCCGTTTATGACGTCGAGCCTTCCAGCACTCCGAGCACATCGACCCTGAAGGTCAGCGAATCGTCGCTCGAGAATGCGCGCTATCGCGTAACGCTCGATCAGAATGGCGACGTCTCCAGCATCTTTGATAAGAGCCTGAACAAGGAATTGCTCTCCGCTCCCATCCGGCTCGCGATTTCAAATGACACGCCCAAGCAATGGCCTGCCTGGAACATGGATTTCGATCAAGAGCAAGCTGTGCCTCGCGCCTATGTCGGTGGCCCTGCCCAGATTCGCATCAAGGAGAACGGTCCTGTTCGCGTGTCCATCGAAGTAAGCCGCGAAGCGGAAAACTCAAAGTTTGTCCAGACCATCAGCCTTGCCGCTGGAGATGCGGGCAACCGCGTGGAATTCGCCAACGCGGTCGATTGGCGAACTCTTGCCTCCAATGTGAAAGCTACCTTCCCGCTCAGCGCCTCGAATGAGAATGCCACTTATAACTGGGACGTCGGCACCATTCAACGGCCCACGCAAACCGAGCGGCAGTTCGAAGTCGCTTCTCACCGCTGGATCGATCTAACCGATAAGGGCGGCTCTTATGGAGTCACCATTCTGACGGATTGCAAGAACGGTTCCGACAAGCTCAACGACAACACCATTCGTCTTACCTTGATGCGCTCGCCCGGGATCCAGCCTGGTACGAATGGGCGACCGGCCGGTTACAGCGATCAAGCCAACCAGGATTGGGGGCATCACGAATTCGTATTCGGTCTGGCTGGACACGCCGGTGACTGGCGGCAGGCCCAGACCGATTGGCAGGGATACCGCCTGAACGAACCGCTCATCGCCTTCGAGAGTCCGAAGCACGCTGGGTCCGGATCGCTTGGCAAGAGCTTCTCGCTGCTGCGCATAAACAATCCGCGAATTCGCGTGATGGCTCTCAAGAAGGCCGAATCGAGCGATGAAGTCATTCTGCGCATGGTGGAGGTCGACGGAAAGCCGCAACAGAATGTGAGGGTCTCGTTCGCTGGTCCGATTTCTGCTGCGCGCGAAGTGAATGGACAAGAGCTGCCGGTTGGTGACGCATCTGTTTCGGGCGGCGCGCTGGTGACCTCTTTCACAGCCTATCAGCCCCGCACCTTTGCGTTGAAACTCGGTTCCGCGCCGGCCCGGCTTGCCGCAGTGCGCTCCGAGCCTGTGACTCTCAACTACGATTTAGCCGTCGCGAGCAATGATGACACGCAGACCGAGGGCGGCGGTTTCGACGGCAAAGGCAACGCAATTCCGGCCGAGATGCTGCCGAGTCAGATCACGTTTCACGATGTCGAGTTCAAGTTAGCTGCCGCGAAAACCGGAACGCCCAACGCGGTGGTGGCGAAGGGCCAGTGGATCGATCTGCCGTCCGGCCGTCATAATCGGGTCTACATTCTGGCGGCCGCCGCCGACGGAGACCAGACAGCTACGTTCCGCGTGGGCGACAACTCCGTCAACCTCAATATTGAAGATTGGGGCGGATACATCGGCCAATGGGATACGCGCGTCTGGAAGAACGAGCCGGAGCGCGATTGGGCGATTTCTGCCAACCACGCTGCGTGGCCGCCTCCACCGAACTGGCCTAAAGGCTGGTCCCCGCGTTATCCGGATGATTACGTCGGCTTGCGGCCAGGCTTCGTCAAGCCGGCCCAGCTCGGCTGGTACGTCTCGCATCATCACACCGCGGCAGGCTTGAATGAGCCGTATCAATATTCATATTTATTTGCCTATTCCATCGACATACCCGCAAATGCCAGGACTCTGACGCTGCCGAACAATGACAAGATTCGGGTGCTGGCAGTCTCGGTGGCGCAGGAGAACCCGGGGATCAAGCCGGCGCAGCCGCTATACGACACGCTCAATCGCACTCAGCCCGGTGAGCTCCAGCAGCAAGCAACCCGCTAATTAGCTGCGCCTTTACATGTAAATTCTTCATCACGCCTGTCACGAAATTCAAAATATCGTAGTCAAGAAACTGGCAAAGACTTAAACTCGATTAATTCGCTTCAGGGGGAAGACAATGAATCGTTTAATTAAAGCTCTACTGCTATGCGTGTGTCCGCTCGGCCTCCTCATGTTAGCTGCCGGATTCCTCTCCGCGCAGGAATTCCGCGCGACGCTCACCGGAACTGTCACTGATCCGACCGGCGCCGTCGTGCCGAACGCCAGCGTGGAAGCAGTCAATCACGATACGCAACAAAAGTACGACGTCACCACCACCGCTAAGGGCGACTATTTCATTCCCTACATGCTGCCGGGCACTTACAGAGTTAGTGTCACGGCGCCGGGCTTTCAGACCAAAGCGCAAGATAACGTGGTGCTGGAAGCCAGCACGTCCCGCGGCGTGAATTTCCAGCTCACGCTAGGGCAGGCATCGCAGACCGTCGAAGTGACGTCGGCGCCTCCGCTCCTGGAGAATACTACTGCTTCGAATAGCACGATTTTGTCAGGGCGCGAGCTGGAAAGCGTACCGCTGAACGGTCGCCAAATTTACACCCTGATCGGTACCACACCCGGTTCTCAGTTCACCGGCGGCACCTCAGGTACGCGGGGTTGGGACACTACCGGAAATTATGTCATCGGCGGCGGTGTCTCGCATTATCAGCAGTTTACCCTGAATGGCACGAATATCACCGTGCAAACTTCCTATCAAAGTGGCAGCAACGGAGAGTGGACCTTGGCTCCCAACATTGATGCGCTGCAGGAAGCAAACGTCATGACTACCACTTACGATGCCCGATACGGAAGAACCGGCGGTGGGACCGTGAACATGGTTGTTAAATCCGGAAGCAACCAGTTGCATGGAACTTTGTATGAGTACCTGGAAAACACCGTGATGGACGCCAACTATTATCAGAACAACATCAACGGTGTTGCGAGACCAGGCCTGATTCAGAATCAGTTTGGCGGGACCGTCGGGGGAGCAATTAAGAGGGATAAGATCTTCTACTTCGGTAGCTTTGAAGGCTACCGCGAGAGACTGCCGCAAACTGGCCTATTTACTGTGCCGCCTGCCTATCTGCGGCCGGGCCCTAACGGCGTGAACTTCAACAACACCGCTCTGAGCGGAACGCGTTATACGGTCTACGATCCTTCGACAACCTTCTGTGTGGGTGGTGGAACGCTTTCCAACTGTCCGAGCGGCAAGTTTGCGCGGAATCCGTTTCCAAACAACACCATTCCCCAAAGCGCTATCAGCCCAGTGGGCGCCGCAATTCTGAATCTATATCCAATGCCCAACACCAATGTGAACTCCTTGAGTAACAACTATCTGGGCAACCTGACGGGCGCGTACGAGTATAACCAGCCCATGGTTCGGGTAGATTACGACACAAGTGAGAAGACGCGTTGGTATAGTCTGTTCGCGTTCCAGCACGGCACCGAAAACCGAAGCACGAACGGCATGACCGGCGTCGCTGCCCAGGGAAACTTCAACCATACGAGGCAAGATATCACCGCTACGCAAGACATGACACACATCTTTACGCCAACGCTGCTGGCCGACTTCAAGCTGTCGTTTTCCCGTTTCATGGATTTTGGGGGGAATGGGGATTTCTCCAAGGCCGTGAACCCGAGCACAATTGGCCTGAACATGCCGAACATCCCCACGACGACACTTAAAGACCTCCCGGAAATAAGCCTGAACAGTTTTACTGGTGTTGTCGGCAACAACGTCACCGACGACGTGTGGAACAACATCGTATTCGACAACGATTGGACGAAAACGCTCTCCAATCACACGCTTCATTTCGGGGGTGAGCTGGGCGAGTTCCAGTTCGCCGATCCCAGGACCGTTCAGCGGCCTAACGGATACTTCACCTTTAGTTCTCGATTCACCCAATACAATCCGTTGCAGGGCAACACTCTGCCTGGTGTTCACGACGGATATCCGGTGGCAGATCTGTTACTCGGCTACCCAGATACCGGTACGGCCAGTCAGTCCGGGAGCGGGGTCGATTGGGCTGACACAATTTTCGAAGGCTATCCGACTTGGGCGCTTTATGTTCAGGACGACTGGAAGGCTACACGTCGTCTGACAATAAATATCGGCCTCCGATACGATGTACAAGTTGGCGTTCGAGAGCGTCACAACCTGCTGGCCCGCGGAGCGTGTCTTACCTGCGTGAACCCCATCACGAACGAGGCGCAGTATCAAGCGAACGTGAATAATCCGGCCAATCAAGCCGCATGGACCGCTGCCGGCATTAACCCGGCCTCTCTTCAGACCGCGTATGGGGGACTAGTCTTCGCGGGGGTGAACGGAGAGTCCCGAGATGCTTACAACACTGACTGGTCGAATTGGGAACCGAGGCTTGGATTCGCTTACCAGGTGAATTCTAAAACAGTTATTCGCGGCGGGTATGGTATCGAGTACGCTATCGGTCTCGAAGGTGGCTCGTCAGATCCCTTTTCTGTCACCACTTCGTATGTCGGGTCGCTAAATAATAACGTAACCCCGACGAATTACTTTGCCACCGGTAACCCGTTTCCAAACGGTGTTTCAGCGCCCACTGGCAATACGCTGGGGCTTTTGACCGGTCTCGGTAACGTCAAGCAGCTCGATTATCCGCAGCGCAGAATTCCGCGATCGCAGATCTTCTCATTTGGTTTCCAACGTGAGTTGCCCGGACACATGGTGTTGGATGCCAGGTTCGCGGGCAATTACACCGATCGTCTGCGTCTCTTCGTGTGGCTGAACGGCACCATGCCGCTGTCGCAATACCAACAAGCAATAGCCAATCCTAACTATTTCAACAAAC
Organism: uncultured Acidobacteriaceae bacterium; assembly: GCA_963819405.1. Classification (GTDB taxonomy): domain Bacteria; phylum Acidobacteriota; class Terriglobia; order Bryobacterales; family Bryobacteraceae; genus Bog-105. The sequence goes on from CAWFWH010000014.1 coordinate 199,965, forward strand.
AGGTTCCGAACCCGTATTACAACGTCCCCAACATTCCCTCCAACTCAACAATGGGCTCATCGCCTACAGTGCCCGCGGAGGACCTGCTCACACCTTTCTCGGAATTCCTTCGAATCGGGGAGTACGATGACCCTCTCGGCTACCAGACATACAATGCGCTGGAGGTTAAACTCAATAAGCATCTCTTGGGCGCAGGCCGCGGATTGAGCTTCCAGCTTGCTTATACATACTCGAAGGCACTCGCGGCAACGAGTTACACGAACGGCTGGCCATATCAAGATGCGCACCGCCTCTATCAGCCCACCTCCTCAGACCGCACGCAGATCTTCACCATAACCGGCCAGTGGGCCATTCCTGTGGGCCGGGGCTCGAGCCTGCTGTCTAACGCCCCGAAGGTAGTGGATGCATTCATCGGTGGTTGGAATCTGGACTGGGTGTTCAATTGGCAGAGCGGCACCCCAGTTGGTCTTAGTCAGGGCTGGAATTACACTTGTGGTCATCCCTACACGCCCGATGGCGGACCCACCATGGGGAATTACATTTACAACAACTACAGCAACGGGAGTTCTACAGGATGCTGGCAATCGTTACCGCCGTTCTTCTTGCCGTACCTTCCAAACCGAATTTCAACCCTCCGGAACTTTTCCATTCCCAATCTCGATCTCTCGCTGGCCAAGAACTTTTCTCTCACGGAGCGCCTGCGCTTGCAGTTCCGGGCAGATGCTTTCAACGTGACGAATAGCGTGCTCTTCGGCGGTCCCGACAATAATCCGAATGACGGTGTTGCCAGACAACAATCCACAGGCTGTTGGACCGGCTTTGGAACCGTCGGCTGCAATCAGGCGAACACTCCCAGAGTGCTGCAGATGTCCTTAAAGCTGTCCTTCTAGTAACCCGTATACCGTGCAGTCCAAGACAGTAAAATACTTTGCTGTTCTCGCAGTAATCGGATGTTCTGCCGGCCTGGCGGTTGACAACCGCGGAGTGAACTCTCAGAAGCGTCCGATCGATTATGTGAACGCGCTAGTAGGAACGGCGCCTCTGGGCGATCCCACACTGATCGGTAACGCTCCACCACCAGGCGAAGAACTTTACACCGGGATGACCTCGCCCGGCGCGGTGCTACCTCATGGAGTGACAAATCTGGCTCCGATCAATAAAAATCTCGATCTGTCTTATCCAGCCGGCGTGGGCATGTCCTACAACTACACGCATCCGGTGATGCTCGGCTTTTCGAGCGCAATGCCCGGCTTGATGGTCATGCCTGTCGTCGGGTACTGGACGGTTCCGCCGGAACGCAGTGCTGCGTATTACGACAAGGCAAAAGAGAAGGCCGTGCCGGGATACTACACGGTTTATCTCAATGACTTCAGAACCAAGGTTGAGTTGACGGCGACGGCACACACAGGTATGTACCGGTTCACGTTTCCCCAGTCGCCTGAAGCGCACGTCGTGATGGATCTAGGCCGAGCGGGCGGCGACATCCAGGTGATTGGTGACCACACGATCAGAGGTCAAGCCCAGCGCGGCTTCAGAGGGCAGATTGCCGGAACATCGCAGCGCGGTGCTGCCCAGGTTTATTTCGTTGCCGAATTTTCGAAGCCGTTTGGGGCATTCGGCACATTCCACCAGAACCCGCCCGTTCAACAGGGCCGGGGATCTCTGCTAGGATCGGATTCGATCACTGCGGATTCGCGGTCAGAATCCGGAAGCTATGCCGGTGTTTATCTGGACTTCCCGGCCACCGAACGCGAGCAGGTCCTGATCAAAATCGCTTCGGGAGAGAGTTTTGAACAAGCGCAGAAGTACCTGGAGGCGGAGAGCCCAGGCTGGAATTTCGACGGAATCAGGGCGCGAGCGGCGGAGGCGTGGGCAAACAAGCTAAATGCCATTGAAGTAAAAGGCGGCACCGAACACGCCAGAACGCTTTTTTATTCGAATCTCTATCACTCGTTCGCCAGCCCCAGGCTTATAGCGCGAAAAGGCGAGTCGTTTCGGGGTTTGGACGGCGCGGTGAAAATGGCTGAGCATGACCGCTATGGCCCCGTGCCGTTCTGGGACACTGGGCGCGATCAGTTGGTCCTGTTGACTCTAGTGGAACCTGATGTGAAGCAGGACATCTTGAGCTCCACTCTCGACATGGCGAAAGAGACAGGATACATGCAGACCTCTTTCCACGGAGACCACGCGGTTTGGATGTACCTGGGCGATTGGGAGCGCGGGCTGCGCTTCGATTGGGAAAGCGCCTATGAGTACCTGAGAAAGAACGCTACCGATACGAAAGGTCCTCGGCGTAACTTGGCGGAATACCTCGAGAAGGGATGGATCTCGGATATCGTGGTTGATCATCCCAGTCCGCCGTATGCGGGTGGCAATGCGGGAGTAGCCAAAACGCTTGAATATAGTTGGGACGACTATTCGCTCGCCACTTATGCCAAGAAGTTAGGCAAGCAAGATGATTATCAGATGTTCCTCAAGCGAGCACATAACTACAAGAACGTCTTCGATCCCTGTTGGTTTTATGCGCGGACGGACTGCCGATGGAAATTGGATTTCTCCATTCGATCCCAGAGAGCCGTACTACAACTTCATGATGAAGGAGGCGTCGGGATGGTCGACTCTATGGCTGGTGCCGCACGACGTCCAAGGGCTGATCAATCTGCTGGCTGGCCGGGATAAGTTCAATGCGAAGCTCGATGAATTCTTCAACACGCCGTATCACCCAAAGGGCATCTGTCGCGATTGCACGGGAGTAATTGGCCAATACGTACAAGGCAACCAGCCCGACCAGCAATCCGCCTACTACTATGACTGGGGCGGTGAGCCGTGGAAGACGCAAAAGCTCGCGCGAGAGATTTTGACAAAGCTCTACGGAAGCGACAGATACGGGATCGGGTTCCCGGGCATGGACGATCAGGGCTCGACTTCCTCTTGGTATGTCCTGAGCGCAATGGGATTCTACACTGTGGATCCGGCGGAACCTGTGTATGTTATCGGTAGTCCGATCTTCAATGAAGTCAGAATTGACATGGGGAATGGAAAAGATTTTGTGATTGTTGCAAACAACAACTCAGAAAAGAATATCTACATACAATCGGCAACGCTGAATGGCAAGCCCCTGAACAAACCCTGGTTCAGCCATTCCGATATCGCGCAAGGCGGGAAGTTGGTGTTCGAAATGGGTCCCGTACCGAATAAAGAATGGGGGAGTGGTTCCGATGCTGCCCCGCCGTCGATGTCAAATCCTGAATGAGTCTCTTAGCGCGCTCGCGATTCCAGCTCCTGGCTGAGCCGCGCTAATCCGTGCCTTTGCATGTAAATTCTTCACCAAGCCTGTCACCAAACGTAAAAAGTTGTAGTCAACAGAATTTAGCTGACGCTTAAACTCGATTAATTTGCTTCAGGGGGAAGATAATGGATCGTTTCATTAAGGCTGTACGGCTCGTAGTATGTCCGCTAGGCCTCCTCGTGTTAACTGCCGGATTCCTCTCGCCGCAGGAATTCCGTGCGACGCTCACCGGAAATGTGACCGATCCGACGGGTGCCGTCGTCCCAGGCGCCACAGTCGAGGCCGTCAACAATGACACACAACAGAAATACAGCGTAAAGACCAGCGGCAAGGGTGACTATTTCATCCCTTATATGTTGCCCGGCGTCTATCGCGTTACCGTAACGGCTACCGGGTTCCAGACCAAAACCCAGGACAACGTATTGCTGGACGCCTCGAAATCCCTTGGCGTTAATTTCCAATTGCAAGTGGGCGCCGAAAGTCAGACCGTCGAGGTGACCTCCCAAGTCCCCCTGCTTGAAAATGCCAACGGCTCCGGTGGCACAATTCTCAGTGAGCGCGAGCTTGAAAATGTGCCGCTAAACGGCCGTCAGATTTACACGCTGGTCGGCACCACGCCCGGCTCCCAATTTGCCCAGACTCAATTCGGCGCCAATGGATATTCAGGAACCAGAGGCTGGGACGTTTCGAATAATTACACGCTGGGCGGCGGTGTACAGGGGTACCAACAGTTCACCCTCAACGGAACCAACATCACCGAACAGACAGGCGGCGGCAACGGAACCTGGGAGCTTGCGCCGAATGTGGACGCGCTCCAGGAAGTAAACGTGATGACCCAAACCTATGATGCCCGCTATGGGCGAACGGGTGGCGGCACCGTCAATATGGTCGTGAAGCAGGGAGGCAACGCTTTCCACGGCGACGCTTACGACTATCTTGAGAACGGCCACTTGGACGCCAACAATTTTGAGAACAACGTCGCCGGCATTCCGAAATCGATGGTTCATCAGAACCAATTCGGCGGGACAGTCGGCGGACCCATCAGGAAGGACAAGATGTTCTTCTTCGCAAGCTATGAAGGGTATCGTGAAGGAATTCCGTTCACGGTATTAGCCAACACCGTTCCCACCTACTTGCGGCCGACCCCCAACGGCGTGAACTTCGACAGCACATCCGTGAGTGGCATCACTTACCAGATTTACGACCCGACCACGACCGCATGCGTAGGACCGGGAAACGGTTACAATCCGGTGCCTGGCTTATCACCCGGCAACTGTCCCTCCCCGAACCACATCGGCAGAATGGAGTTTCCCAACAACACCATCCCTGCGAACCGCATCAGTCCCATCGGTGCAGCAATTCTGAATCTGTATCCTGCCCCTAATAGCGCTCCAGGCCAGTTGGCTAATAATCTTACCGTCAACGCTCCGGACGTATATTCCTACAATCAGCCCATGGCCCGCGTAGACTATGACACCAGCGACAAGACCCGCTGGTACAGTCTCTTTGCGTTTCAGCACGGCTTCGAAAATCGCAATACCAACGGACTGAGTGGCATCGCCGAGATGGGAAATATCGACCATGTCCGGCAAAACCTCACCGCCAGCCAAGACATGACGCACATCTTCTCGCCGACTCTGCTTGCCGACTTCAAATTGTCCTTCGCGCGCTTCCTCGACTACGGACCTAACGGCGAATTAGGTGTCGCCCAGCCTGCCAGCACCATTGGATTGAATATGCCTGTGGTTCCGACCCGAGCGCAGGCCGATCTCCCCCAGATCGGTTTGAGCGGCTTTGCGTCCGCCGTCGGTAATAGCCAGAGCGATACGGTTTACAACAACTTCATTTTCGATACCGATTTCACTAAAACCAAAGGCGCCCACACGCTTCATTTTGGTGGCGAGGTTGCTGAATACCAGATAGCTAATCCTTATTCGGTGGGCAATGCCAACGGCGCCTTCGGGTTTACCGGCACTTACACAGCTTACAACCCAAGCGCGACCAATACTTGCGCGGGCTGCGGCCCGAACGTTCACGACGGGCTCAGTGTGGCGGACCTTCTGTTAGGAGTTCCCGCGAACGGTCACGTCGATTACAACCTCACCCACTTCGATTACTACCCGACTTATGCGGTATATGTGCAGGATGACTGGAAGTTTTCGAAGCGCTTAACTCTGAATTTGGGCATACGCTATGACATACAGACCGGAACCATGGAGCGCCACAATTACATTAATCGCGGCATGTGTACTACCTGCATTAACCCGATTACAAATAATCCCACGTTCCAAGCCACAGTCAATAACCCGGCAAATATAGCTGCCTGGACTGCTGCCGGAATCAATGCTCAGGCTCTGCAGACCGTTTATGGCGGTCTGGAGTTTGCCGGTGCGAACGGACAGCCGAAAGCTGGTTATAACACGGATTGGTCGAATATTGAGCCGCGCCTTGGATTCGCTTATCAGATAGATTCGAAGACCGTCCTTCGCGGCGGTTATGGCATTGAGTACGCGACCGGTTTGGAAGAGGGCACATTTTTTGGAGCTACGGTCTCGACTAACTATGTTTCTTCGCTGGATGGCTTTACACCAACGCCCTATTTCGCGAGTGGGAATCCGTTCCCGAGTGGGGTTAATCCGCCGACGGGCAATACCTTGGGCCTACTTACAAACGTCGGTAACTCGATGACCATCGATTTCCCTCAGCGTAAGATCCCACGGTCGCAGATCTTCTCTTTCGGCTTACAGCGTGAATTACCTGGCCACATGGTCCTGGACGTGTCCTACGACGGCAACTATACAGATCGTCTCCGCAATGGTACGGCCAGCAGCAGCGGTGGTTCGGTTTGGCTGAACGGCTACATGCCTCTCTCGCAATATCAACTAGGAATTAATAATGCGAATTACTTCAACAAACAGGTACCTAATCCTTACTACAAGGTTGTGCCGACAGGCACAACCATGGGAAACCCGACCGTTCCCGCCTATTACCTGATGACGCCGACTTACTCGCAATTCCACATTGTCGGCCAAGCTGACGATCCTCTCGGCAAAGAACGGTACAACGCGCTACAGGTGAAACTGAACAAGCGTCTCTATGGTGCCGCGACAGGATTGAGCTTCCAGGTTGCGTACACGTACTCGAAGACCATGCAGGATAACGGGTACATAAATGGCTGGCCCTACCAAGATGCCCAGCTTCTGTATCAACTTGTTCCCACCGACCGCACTCACGTGTTTACCATGACCACCGAGTACGCCCTGCCTGTTGGCCAAGGAAAGAAATATATGGCTCACGGCATCCTGGGGCAGATCGTCAATGGCTGGAACATCAATTATGTTTTCAGCGCCCAGACCGGTTTCCCGCTCGGCATTAGCCAAAGCTTTACATACGAGTGCCAGCATCCCTACGCCCCAAACGGCGGCCCGACCAACACCGATTACCTCTACAATATTTATCCGTTCACCTTTACAAACCCAGTAACTGGCGCGAGTCAAAGCTCTTCCGGCGGCTGCTGGGTGCCGAACTCGTCCATTTCGCAGTATTTCCTCGGATCGCTTCCACAGCGGATCGGGCAAGTGCGCGCGCCAACCGCACCGGACCTTGATGTGTCGGTTTTGAAGAACTTCTCTATTTGGGAATCGGTGAAGCTGCAGTTCCGCGCCGATGCCTTTAACATCACGAATACGGCTATTCGCCAAGCTGTCGATACCAACCCCAACGACGGGCCTCTGAAGTATGTCGGCGGCCTTCCGACCGGCTTCGGAACCGTTAACCAAAATCAATACAATTTCCCGAGGATCATCCAGCTTTCGCTCAAGGTCCTGTTCTGAGAGGGAAGCGTAAGCGACCCCATGGCGTAAGCGGGCACAGCAGTCGCGGCGAGCTTCTGACGGTCAACCGAAACAGCGTATACTGATCGAAAATCCAGCAGGAGAATGAGGACTTCGGTTTTCGAACAGGTCCGCTCAAGCAATCTTTGGACGGTTGCCCGCGTGCTGCCGCGCGCGGACCGCTCCCTCGCCCTTACCTGGTGGACCGTTCTCATTTTTCGCGGATTGCTTCCCGCGGTTTTTGCAATTGCTATGGGCATACTGGTCGGCGCTGTCCAGCGCAAGGCCGATCTCACCACGCCGCTCGCGCTCTTTGGATCCGTTTTCGTGCTGCTCCAGATTCTTCCCCCTATTCACAGGGCCGTTGGTGCAAACCTCGGCAGCCGGACAGCGGCGTGGCTCTATGACCAGCTCACCGTCGCCTGTGTTCGTCCGCCCGGCATGGGCCATCTCGAAAGTCCCCAGCTCACGACCGACCTCACGGTGGCGCGCGATTTCGACCTCGGCATCACCGGTCCGCCGATGTCGATCTCGATGGACTTCATCGCGGGCGGCTTGGTCGAAATGGTGGGGGGCATCGCCTCCGCGGCGGTGGTTGCTGGATACACCTGGTGGGCGGCGATTGTGCTCGCGGGCGCATGGATCGCCACGCACTGGCTCCTGCGCGAAAGCGCTATCTGGCGCGATCGCAATACGGCCGAAGTACGCGAGTCGCAGCGTCACGCCGATTACGCTTACCGGCTTGCAGTGGAGCCGCCCGCTGCAAAGGAGTTGCGCTTGTTTGGTCTCGCCGGCTGGATCGTCGAACGCTTCCGGTCACGCCGCCACCACCTCTTCGAGTTGCGCTGGGAAGCTACACGCTTACGCGAGCGTCCACTCGTCTGGAGCATTCTGCTTGTACTTGCCGCGAATATTGTGGTGTTCTGGTCGATGGCCGCAGCCGCGTTGAATGGCCATCTCTCTTTGGCGTGGCTCGTTACTTTTGCCAGCGCGGTCATTGGTACCAGCATGATTGCGTTCGGCGGATTGTCTTGGGCGCTGGATGGGACTGCCGCGCCTATCGCCGCCGTACTTCGCCTCGAAGGCAACATGATGCGCGAAGGCGCCCTCACGCAGGGCCATCAATCCGCAAAGGGAATGCCCGCGCGAGAAATCCGCTTCCGCAACGTGACCTTCGCTTATCCTCACTCAACCGAACCCGTGCTGGCGGATTTCAACCTGACCATCCCAGCAGGCTCTTCGCTCGCCATTGTCGGTCAGAATGGCGCGGGCAAAACCACCATTGCGAAGCTCCTTTGCCGCCTCTACGACCCACAGCAAGGGACCATTGAGGTCGACGGCACCGATATTCGGACACTCGACATCGACGGCTGGCGCTCGCGCATCGGCGCTGTATTTCAGGATTTTATTCGCTTCGAGTTATCGCTCCGCGAGAACGTCGCCCCGGCCGGTGCTCCCGATAGCGTGATCCGTAAAGCACTCGAAGAATCAGGCGCGGCGAGCTTGGCCTCTCTCGATACTGTGCTGGCCCGTGGCTATCCCGATGGCACGGATCTTTCCGGCGGCCAGTGGCAGCGCGTCGCCCTCGCGCGGGCCCTTTGCGCCGTCAGACTTGGCGCCGGGCTGGTCTTGCTTGATGAACCCACGGCCCAGCTTGACGTGCGCGGCGAAGCTGAGATCTTCGGCAGAATCCTCGCGGCCACGCGCCAGGTGACCACCATCTTGATTTCTCATCGCTTCTCCACCGTGCGCCACGCCGACCGTATCTGCGTACTCGAAAAAGGAACAGTGGTGGAACTCGGCACGCATGACGAATTGATGGCCGCGGGTGGCCGCTACAAGACAATGTTTGAGTTGCAAGCCTCGCGCTTCGATGAAGAGGAAGCAATTGCGCACGATGCTTTGGATTAGGACACGCCGTTCCAATTCTCAAACCAGGCGGTTATGAAAACGCCCCATAAAGCCGATTCCATGCCCGCCGCCCTCCCCTCCATGTGGCGCGCTCTCGTGCGTGCCCGTGAAGCGGAGCCATTGTTACTCACCGTATCCTTCTCTCTAGCGCTTCTCGCCGCCCTTCCTGACGCACTGCTCGCCCTGTGGCTCAGCCTCCTGGCAGACGGCATTCTGGCACACAAACGCGGTTTGGTTCTTGGCGCTTCTCTTGGGCTGGGAGCATCCGCAGCCGCCACTTGGTTTCTTCGCGTCATCAGCGACCGCACTCAACGCCGCTTTCGCGAGCGCCTTACCATCACGCTGGAGGCGCATGTAGCCCGCCTCCAGGCCTCGGTATCCAGCATCGAACACCACGAGCGTCAGGTATACGTCGACCGTCTTTCCATGCTGCGCAATCAGGTCTTCGTGCTCGATCACATGTATTGGTCGCTCTTCACCACCTGCGGCTGGATTCTCCGTCTCGTCGTGACTTTGTGCCTTCTCGTTTCAATCCACCCCGCACTGGCTTTGCTAGCCGTATTCGCGCTGCCCACCGTCTTCACCTCCACCTGGCGGCCCGAAGTCGAGCGCAAAGCTGACGAGCGCGGCGCATGGGCCAATCGTCTCTCTCGCCATCTCTTCGATGTCGCCACCACCGCGCCACCGGGCAAGGAAGTGCGTGTCACCTGCATAGGCCCAAGCCTCGTGGAGCAGCGCCGTGCAGCTTGGGAACATTGGTACGGTCCGGTAGCGTCCGCCCGCCGCGGCAGCGCTCTCTGGCAAACGCTGAGTTGGGCCGTGTTCGCTGGCGGCGTATGTGGCCGCGGTCGTCTTCGTGTCGTCAGTGCTCAAAGCGTCGCCGGGTGCGGTGCTCCTCGTGCTCGCGGCCGGTGCCCGCCTGTCCACATATATAGGCGCGGCTGTCGGCGAGATCGGATTCTTGCGTGGTTTCTGGCTGGATGGATCGAGGCGTCTCGCCTGGCTCGAAGACTACGCCGCATCGCTTGAACAAGGCGCCGATGCGCCTGCGCCTGAAACCCTGGAGCAGGGAATTCACTTCGAGCAGGTATCCTTCGCCTACCCCGGCACCGAGCGCCTGGTGCTCGAAGATGTGAATCTCCTTCTCAAACCTGGTTCCGTCGTTGCCATCGTCGGCGAGAACGGCGCGGGCAAAACCACGCTGGTGAAATTGTTGTGCCGCCTCTATCAGCCATCCAGCGGGCGCATTCTTGTGGACGGCGTGGATCTTTCACGAATCGCGCCAGACGCCTGGCGTTCACGCCTTGCCGGCGCTTTCCAGGATTTTTTCCGCTTCGAATTCAAAGCGCTGCACAGCGTGGGTGTGGGCGATCTCCCTCGTCATGACGACGTGCCTGCAGTGGCGGCCGCCGTCAGCCACGCAGGCGCCGACGATGTAGTCGAAGATCTCGCGCACGGCTTACAAACGCAGCTCGGTCCCACGTGGCCGGAAGGCGTGGAGATCAGTTTCGGCCAGTGGCAGAAACTCGCGCTGGCCCGCGGCTTTATGAGAGAGCGCCCGCTACTGCTGGTCCTCGATGAGCCTACCGCGGCGCTTGACGCCGAAACCGAGCACGCATTGTTCGAACGCTTCGCCGCCGCAGCGCGTCAAGGCACGGCCCATGGCCGCATCACGATTCTTGTTTCTCATCGCTTCAGCACTGTGCGCATGGCCGACTTCATCGTGGTCCTCGATGGAGCCCGCGTCGTCGAATCGGGTACTCATGAAGAGCTCATGGCCAAAGCCGGGCAGTACGCGGAGCTCTACGGCATCCAAGCCGCGGCCTATCGTTAGAAGGCCTGCCGTCCTATTAACCAGCGGCGATCGGCCAGCGGCCTTCCCGCCATTTCCGCCACAACCAACGCGCCGGGAAGAACGCAATCGCCACCACGATCATTAGAACAGGACCGGTCGAGAGGAGAAATGCCAGAACGCCAATCACGCCCTCGACTACATTTCGATAGCCTTCCACCGCCGCATTGCGCAGGCGAGTGAGCCTAGACGTCTCATTCCCTTCCAGTGGCACTTTGTAATCCTCCGAGACTCTCAAATGCACTGCAGCGAACGCGATTTGGTTCGAGAGCGTCTTCTGTTCCGCTTCCATGACGTCGATCTCGCCGCGCGTTCGGTCGACAGCCTGCTCCACTTGAAGCACATCCGCAAGCCTTCCCGTGCGCTCCCGTAGAATCTGCAGCAATCGCCCCTCGGTCACACGTAAATTCGACAAACGCGCGTCTACGTCTACGTAATGCTGGGTCACATCTTCGCCGCGTTGCGATTCCTCATCGACGTGCCCCAAACCTTTTAGCTCCTGAAGCATCGGGTCGAGTTGCGCTGCGGGCACTCGAAGCGTAGCGTTCAACGATCGGCCGCGCCGGTTGACGTATTGAGCTCGAGTTGCGCTATATAGCCTTGATGGGCCCGAGTGATGCGCTCGAGCTCGGCCCGGCTTCGGTCAAAGTTCTTGCTCGTCACGCCGAGCTCAGCAGTTCGAACAATAAGTGGACCCGAAGGTGTTGCGGATTGCGGCTTGAGCGGGCGTCGCCGGCGCAGATTTGTCGAGGCGTCCACCGAGGTTACCCCGATCCGACGCGCTTGCGTGCTCTTTCCGATCCGGTCGATCGGCGGCACGTCGAGTGTCGCATATTCGTCTATGCGATCCATCGGCCTTGATCTCCTTTAGTACCGGCCGGACAAATAATAGCGCAGGCATGGCCACCACCAGAAACAGGCCCACCGCAATCGCAATCAACGGTCCCGGCCGAGTCCAAAAAGCCCGCTTCGGCCTCTTGCTTTCCTCCGTCGCAAGCTGCGGAACTCCGGAAGTGATTGGCTCTATTTCCCAATCCACCAACTTCTGCGAGACGTTTTGAAAGTCCGCAGCCAAGTGCTGGCACTCGCGGCATTGTTCTAGATGTTGCGCCGCCGCAAGCGCTCGCTCCGGAGACAATTCACCGTCGAGGTAAGCCATAATCTCTTCTTGTGAAAACGCATGAATCGTCGTCGGCATCATTGCCTCCCCTGAGCACTGATCGCTTCGGAATTCGGCTCTAGGAAGCGCTTAAACGTGAGCCGCGCGCGAAAAAGCCGCGAGCGCACAGTGTTGATCGGAATGTGCAACAGCGCGGCGATCTCCGCATAACTCAACTGTTCATATTCGCGGAGCATAATGATCTCCCGCTCCGTTGCATCCAGCTTGTGTAGCGCCTCGCGCACCCAGTGATACGATTCCGGAATCTCGGGTCCTGCAGCTTGGGCGTCAATTACAGCAGTTTCGTGCCGCGCGTTTCTCCGGCGCTCTCCGGCCAGCACCTTGAGTGCAATCCCATACAAATACGTCCGAAACAGCGCTCGCGGCTGGTATCGAACGACGCCCCGAAGCACGGCCATCCAGGTTTCCTGAGCTAGATCCTCAGCGCGCTCCTTACTCGCGAGTCGGCGGCGAAAAAAGCCATACAGCGGTTCCCGATAGCGAGCAAACAACTCCTCAAAAGATTCCCGCGAACCGGCCTGAAACTGCAACATGAGAACTTCGTCGCTGACCATGAGCGTCTGCCAACTCCTCCCGGCGTGCCGAGCGGATTCTGTACATATATGTAATGGCGCGAACATGGTGAAAAGTTCCCGGCTCACCGAACTTTGAGTGCTACCATCCTAAAAACACGCGCCCACTATCCTATGCATTTACGTCTACCCTGTGTCGCTCTCCTTGTCGCCGCAATTGCGTGGCCTCAGACCCCTCGCACCTCCAGAACTCAGCAACCGAATACGCCACAACCCGGTGCGCCGCCGCAAACCGAGCCAACGTCGCAGTCGGGCGCTTCCGGAGTCGCCTTCATCCGTGAACAGTATTCAAAGTATGAATACCGCATTCCTATGCGCGACGGCATCAAGCTGTTTACCGCTGTTTACATTCCGAAGGATGTCGCCTCCGACGCCCGGACCTATCCGATCCTGCTCACGCGTACGCCCTACAACGTCGCTCCCTACGGTGTCGATCAATATCCCGCCAATCTTGGCCCTTCTGAACTTTTCGCTCGCGAGAAATTCATCTTCGCTTATCAGGACGTGCGCGGCCGCTATATGAGCGAAGGCGATTTCACCATCGCGCGCCCGCAAAATCCGCACAAGAATGGCCCCAAAGATACAGACGAAAGCACCGATGCCTACGACACCATCGATTGGCTCGTCAAGCACGTTCCCGGAAACACTGGCAAGGTCGGCATCTGGGGCGTCTCACAGCCCGGTTTCTTCGCCACTGCCGCACTCATCGATTCGCATCCGGCGCTGGTGGCCGTCTCGCCGCAAGCTCCCGTCACCGACTACTTTCTAGGCGACGACATCTATCACAACGGCGCCTTCATGCTGGCCGCGCGCTTCAGCATGTATACAGGATTTCGTCCCCGCGGAGACGAGCCATCCCCGCCGCCTCGCGCCCTCCCGTTCGACTACGGAACTCCCGACGGGTACGATTTTTATCTCTCTCTCGGAACGCTCGCCAACGCCGACGAAAAGTATTTCAAACACGCGAACCCGTACTGGACCATGAACGTCCAGAACAACACCTATAACGAGTTCTGGCAGGCGCGATCCGTCTGGAAATACCTGCAGAATGTCAAACCCGCCGTCATGCTGGTGGGCGGCTGGTACGACGCCGAAGATCCGCGAGGGTTATTTCGCCAGTACGATTTCATGGAGAAACACTCGCCGCCCGCCGACTGCCTGGTCGTTGGCCCTTGGACACACGGAGGATTCGCGCGCGGCGACGGAGACCGCGTCGGCAACATCAGTTTTGGTTCCAAAACCGGCGTCTACTTCCGCGAGAAGATCGAATTCCCCTTCTTCCTTTATTATTTGAAAGGTCGCGGCGATGGCAAAATACCCAAAGCCTGGGTGTTTCAAACCGGCGTGAATCAATGGCGGCGTTTTGAATCGTGGCCGCCCAAAGAGGCCAAGAGCTCCAGCCTGTTTCTCGAAGAAAAGGGAAAAATCTCGTGGACGCGGCCGGCCACCGAAGCCTACGACGAATATATCTCCGACCCCGCAAAGCCCGTTCCCTACATTGGCCACGTGCTCATGGGAATGCGCTACGACTACATGACCGAAGATCAGCGTTTCGCCGCCACGCGTCCGGACGTCCTGGTCTACAAAACCGAGCCGCTCGATCATGACGTTACCGTCGCCGGGCCCATTTCGGTCGATCTCAAAGTTTCGACCAGCGGAACCGATTCCGATTTCGACGTGAAGCTGATTGACGTCTTTCCCGCCAACTACCCCGACTACACAGCAAATCCTTCCGAGCCGGGCGGGCCCACAGCCGCGGCCGCACGCGCACTGCCAGCCAATGCCATCCAATTGGGTGGGTACCAAGAACTGATCCGCGGCGAGCCATTCCGCGGCAAGTATCGCAAGGGCCTGGAGACCGGAGTGGCCTTTAAGCCAGGACAGCCTGAGCGCATCGCATTCCAGATGCCCGACATTCTCCACACCTTCCGCACCGGCCACCGCATCATGGTGCAAGTCCAGAGTTCCTGGTTCCCGTTAACGGATCGCAACCCGCAAAAATTCGTCAACATAACGAATGCGCTTACCACAGATTTTGTCAAGGCCACCGAGCGAGTGTATCTGGGCGGTCCGGATGGCTCTCGGATCGAGATCTTGGTTTTGGAGTAAACGCCCAATAAGCGCGGCAAATGACCGGCAAGCGGCGGTATGTTTTCATCAGTCATTCAAGCCGCGATACATGGCTGGCCCGGCAAATCGCTCGAGAAGTGACAACCTGTGGGGCCACGCCGTTCTTGGACGAAGCGGGCATCGAAGTTGGAAGCGATTTCGAACAAGAGATCCTTGACTTCCTGGATAAGGCTCATGAACTTGTGGTTCTCTTGACACCTTGGGCTCTGGATCGTCCCTACATTTGGGCGGAGGTGGGGGCCGCTTGGGGGCGGCGCATCCCCGTTGTCGCGATTTTGCACGGCCTGACGATCACTGATCTAAAGTCGCGCGTCGATATCCCGATTCTTTTGAAGAAACGTGACATGATCGAGTTGAATGACATAGACAAATATTTCGAGCAGCTTAAGATAAGAGTAGAGAAGCCATTGGCTGACGAGAGTTCAAATGCCTGACGCGAAACGTTCTGTTTTCATCTCGTATGCATCGTCCGATAAAGATTGGGCACAGGCATTTGCTCGATCGCTTCAGAAGTTGGGGCAAGACGTCTGGACTGATTGGGATTCTGTCAACCCCGGTGAGTCAATCCAGCACTCTATCGAGAACGGGCTTCGCGAGAGCAATTTAATAGTGTTGATGGTCACTCCGAGCACAGTAGACCGCCCAAACTTGTTTTTTGAGATGGGCGCGGCCCTGGGCATGGGGAAACCAGTGGTTCTCGTCCGGTCAGAAGATGTAGATATCCGCGAGCTTCCATCGGCGCTTCGCGACCGCAAGTTCCTCCTGAAACGATCACCCGAAGCGACTGCCGAAGAGCTCGTGCAAGGAACGGCAGCATAGCGGACTTTCATTCGCACGATACCTCAACAGCAATCTCCGCGCAAACGACCGTCATCCCCTCTTCGCGAACAAAACCTGCGCTGCTCCGGTCCGGCCATCCTCAAAGCTTACTGCCGATGCCGCCAGGTATAGCAGCCACGTTCTGTAAGTCGAATCGCCGACGAGGAACCGGCAAGTGTCGGCCCTCTTTTCCAGGTTCTTGACCCACGCCCTGCATGTGAGTGCGTAGTGTTCGCGCAGGTCTTCTGTTCCGATCACTTCAAATCCGGCGCGCTCTCCCTCGCTGACCACATCGTCCAAGTGAACGAGCTCGCCTCCGGGAAAAACCTTCTTTTGCAGGAATAGAGTTTCGGGATCGTCCCGCACGTTTTCTGGTCGCACCACCCCGCGATTCAGAAATCGTCCACCGCCGTTAAGTAGCGAGTACATCTTCTTGAAGTATCCGCGCAGGCGGCTCCGCCCGACGTGTTCGAACATCCCAACCGATGCAATCTTGTCGAATGTGCCATTCAGGTCGCGATAATCTATCACCTCGACCGAGACGCTTCCCGCCAATGCCGCGCCGCCGCACAAGTTCGCGCGCAAACTTCGCCTGTTCATTGCTTAGCGTGCATCCGGCCGCCGTCACTCCATAATGTTCGGCTGCGTATACGACCAATCCTCCCCAGCCACAACCGATGTCCAGCAATCGATCGCCCACCTTCAATTGCAAATCCCGGCATATTCTGTCAAGCTTTTCCGTTTGCGCTTGTTCGAGTGATTTCCGCGGATCACTGAAATACGCGGCCGAGTACACCATCCGCGAATCCAGAAATTGGCGATAGAACTCGTTCGATTGATCGTAATGGAACCGGATGTTTTGCGCGGCCGGGTTTCTGCGCCCGAGAACGGAATGGATCCTGAGATGTTCCAGTCGCGCAATCAGTGCAAACAACAGCTCGCGCAGCGGATTGTGAGGTTGATGCGAGAAGAATCGGATAGCAGAAAAAATATCTCCCCGGATGTTGACCTTACCGTCCACGAAAGCGGTGGCCGCTGAGTACGAATCCATTTGCAAAAATTCGTGTACATCCGTCTCGTCAGCCGCCACAATTGCGAATCGGCCATCGCGGATCTGAATAGCAATTGGAGCGCCCTTCAGGCTGCGTGATCCAAATGTGCGTGGCGTTCGAACGGTCGTGCCTCGATTCCGTTTGCATTTTGCTCTACTTCTAATTTCAGATTGCGTCTGCATAAGGCGTGGAAGTAGCTGGGTAGTTCACCAGTTTTTACGTGAGTTCGATTATCCTGGAAGTTGGCGAAACACATCCCCGCGCAGGCGCCGAAGCACTTTTCTGTGCTTTTGATCAAGCCATCGCACTATGACGATGACGGCTATGTCATCCAGTGGCTTCGTTCCGCTATTCCCTCGAATACTCTGGCGGTGCTCAACGGTCTGGCGCTCGATTGCAAGGAGCGCCGCGTGCTCGGCGACGATGTTGAAATTAGCATCACCGCAATTGACGAAAGCAATACGCGTGTCCGGCCGGATCGCATTGTGCGGCAGCTCGGCAGGCATCGCGGTCTCGTCGCCCTGGTCGGCGTCCAGACAAATCAATATCCGCGCGCAATGGATATCGCGCGTCGCCTCCGCGCAGCCGGTATCCAGGTCTGCATTGGCGGCTTTCACGTCTCCGGTTGTTTGGCGATGTTGCCGGAATTGCCATCGGAGCTCAAAGAAGCGATGGACCTCGGCATCTCGCTGTTTGCCGGCGAAGCCGAGGGCCACTTCGAAGAGGTCCTGCGCGACGCCTGGCAAGGCACTCTGAAGCCGCTCTACAACTATATGGCTGATCTGCCGTCGCTCGATGGCGTGCCCCTGCCCATCCTTCCTCCCACGCGCGTCAAGCGAACGGCCGGTAAACTCACCAGCTTCGATGCTGGCCGCGGCTGCCCCTTTCAATGCTCCTTCTGCACCATCATCAATGTGCAGGGGCGAAAATCGCGGCGGCGCTCGGCGGATGACATCGAGCAGATCGTGCGTCGCAATCTGGCCCATGGGATCAATCGCTTTTTCATTACCGACGACAATTTCGCGCGCAATCGCGATTGGGAGAGCATGTTCGATCGCCTGATCGAAATGCGTGAGAAGGAAAAGCTCAATATCAAGTTCGTCATCCAGGTGGACACCATGTGCCATCGGCTGCCCAACTTCATCTCGAAGGCCGGCCGCGCCGGTGTTGCGCGCGTGTTCATCGGTCTCGGAAAGCATCAACCCCGATAGCTTGCTCGCGGCTCGGAAGAAGCAGAACAAGGTGGCCGAATACCGGAAGATGCTGCTCGACTGGAAGCGCGCCGGCGCAACAGTTTTTGCAGGATACATCGTCGGCTTCCCCACCGACACTCCCGAATCGGTGATGCGGGACATCAAGATCATCCAGCGAGAGCTGCCGATCGATTTTTTGGAGCCGCATTGCCTTACTCCGCTGCCCGGCTCCGAGGATCACCAGCGGCTCCACAAAGCCGGCATCTATCTGGACCCGGACCTGAATAAATACGATCTCGAGCACGTGACTACCACGCACAGCACCATGTCCACCGCGGAATGGGAGCAGCTCTATCTGGACGCGTGGGACAGCTACTATTCGCTGGAGCACATGGAGACTGTCATGCGTCGCGCGCAGGCGACAAACAGCAACCCTGGCAACATGCTGTTCCTGCTGCTGTGGTATTACACCTGCATCAAGCTTGAAAAAATCGATCCATTGGAAGGCGGATATCTACGCCGCAAATATCGCAAGGATCGTCGCCCGACGCTGCCGGTTGAGAGCCCCTTTGTCTTCTATCCGCGCTACATCGGCGATTTGGCGCAGAAACATGTTAAATTGGCGCAACTGATCTGGCGCTATGGCCGATTCCGCCTGCGTCTGAAGCGCGATCCCAATGCGCGCAACTACACGGATCTGGCGCTAACACCTGTCGGCGAGGAAGAGTTGGAATCGCGCGATTTGCTCACCGCCACGTTTTCGCGTTTCCGAGCTCACGACAATCTCCTAATCTCACCCGTTCGCCCGATCCTCCGGTCGAACGATCACCGCTGTTCCATACGCCAGCACTTCCGTTACGCCGTTCATCACGTCGTTGGCGTCGTATCGCATCCCGATGATCGCGTTTGCGCCCATTGCCGCCGCGTGTTGGATCATCAGCTCGAAAGCTTCACTCCGCGCCTTCTCGCATAGCTGCGTAAATAGAGTGATATTGCCGCCGATGAGCGTGTGCAACGCCCCGCCTATCGTTCCGAAAACCGAGCGTGATCGCACAGTAATGCCGCGAACGATTCCAAGATTCTTGGTTGTGCGGAATCCATCGAGCTGAAACGCAGTCGTGACCATATACTCGGGCAAATAATTTTCGTTGGCCATAGGTTCACTGTAATTCAAATGCTCGAACGGCGTCGAAGTGTAATTCTCTCGAGCATCATCCAGGTAGCCGCTCGCATCTCCTCAGATATGGATCTCCAACTCGAAGGCAAGCGCGCCCTTGTCACCGGTTCGACTGCGGGCATCGGCTACGCCATAGCTGAAGCTCTGGTTCAAGAAGGAGCTGCCGTCATCGTCAATGGCCGGACAAAGGAGCGCGTCGACAGTGCCGTAGAAAAACTGCGCGCATCCTCGAGCGCTGCTCAAGTTGACAGCCTCACCGCCGACCTTGGCGCCGCCGCTGCCGTTCAACAAGCCATCCAGCGATTCCCCGAACTCGATATTCTGATCAACAATCTCGGTATCTTTGAGCCTAAGCCGTTCGAGGAGATCTCTGATGAAGATTGGCTTCGTTTTTTCGAAGTGAATGTCTTGAGCGGAGTCCGCCTGAGCCGGTATCACCTGCCGCGCATGAAGCAGTCGCAACTGGGGCCGCATCATCTTCGTGTCGAGCGAATCGGCCTTGCAGGTACCGGCGGAGATGATCCACTACGGCATGACCAAAACCGCCCAGTTAGCGATTGCGCGCGGCTTGGCGGAGACGACAACTGGCACCAACGTAACCGTAAATGCGATTCTTCCCGGTCCAACCGCGTCCGAGGGCGTCACCCAATTCGTTGAAAACCTCGCTGCCAACCAGCAGTCCAGCCGCGAGCAGGTTGAGCACGAGTTCTTCGAACATATGCGCCCGACTTCAATCATCAAGCGATTTGAAAGGCCTGAAGAGATCGCAGCCCTCGCGGTGTTCGTTGCCAGCCCCCGGGCATCGGCAATTAACGGAGCGGCCCTGCGCGTAGATGGCGGCGTGATCCGCTCTATCGCGTGAGCACCGAGACCTTCAATCCTCGTTTGACGCCATGGGGCACACTCGGTAGCATCAATCTTTGCGATTCCACAAGCTGCTTCGCCGATCAGGTAGAGCGATCCTTGCGCTCGTGACACTCGTCATCTTGTTGGCATGTGCCGGCGCGACATATCAGATCATCGGTACCTGGCGCGATGCCCGGCGCTTTCCTCAACGCGGAAAATCGGTACAAGTCGGAAAAATAAAGCTGAATCTCGACTGCAGCGGACAGGGATCTCCACCCGTCATTCTGGATAGCGGCATGAGCGTTCCAGCTCTTGGCTGGATAAAGGTGCAGCCGGAGGTCGCCAAATTTGCGCGAGTTTGTTCGTACGACCGCGCCGGCTACGGCTGGAGCGAGCCCGGCCCGGAACCCCGCACGAGTATTCAGATCGCGACGGAACTAAAAGCGCTTCTCGATGCCGCTGGTGAAAAAGGTCCATATGTCCTGGTTGGGCATTCCTTCGGCGGATTCAATGTACGCGTCTTTACCGGACGATACCCAAATGACGTCGTGGGAGTCGTGCTGGTTGACGCCAGTCATCAAGACGAGGAAGAACGTACAGAACGTGTGCTTCCCGCCGCGCTACAGAAGAAAGAGAAAGAGCAGGACCAGAGGGACGAGAAGTTGGATCAAATCCTTACGCCCTTCCGGATTCATCTTGGCATCGAGCGCTTCGAGCTGGCGGCCGGCTGGGGCGACGCACACCAGTACCTGTCGAAAGATTTGCAGCAGGAATTTATCTATTTGGAACAGCAGGAGAAAGCTAGAAACGCGTGGGCGTCCGAGGACAAGGTCTCTTCGCAAACCGCCGCTCAGGTTCGCGCTGCGGGAAATCTGGGTGACCGCCCGCTCATCGTTCTCACCGCCGGTAAGCCCTATGGCGAGGATCCATTGCTGACGAGAAAACAGCTCGATGCGCAGCGCGACATCTGGATTCACGTTCTGCAGGCTGAGGAAGCGCATCTCTCCTCGCGTGGCAAGCAGATTATCGTGCCCGACAGCGGCCACATGATTCCCTTCGAACGCCCGGACGCTGTCATTTCCGCCATCCACGAAGTGTGGTCCGCCGCGGCAAAGCACTAACCGGCCACTGCCCGCAAACTTTTTGACGTAGCGTAAACTCGCCGTATGGGTCGAGAAGTCTTCATCAGCTATAGAAAGGAAGACAAAGCTTCGGCGGATCGCATATGCGGGGCGCTGGAGCGCGACAACATTAAGTGCTGGATCGCGCCGCGCGATGTTCCTGTCGGTAGCGAATGGGCTGCATCCATCGTCCAGGCGTTGAAGGCGTGTAGCTCATTCGTCCTCGTATTGTCCTCCAACTCGAAAAATGCGAAACAGATTTCGCGAGAGGCTGAGCTCGCCGACAACGCGGGGCTTCCCATCATTACAGTCCGCATCGAGGATGTCGAACCTCCGCCGGAGCTGCAGTACTTTCTCGGGAATGTCCAGTGGCTCGACGCGTTTGGCCCCAATTTCGATTCGGCAATGGATCGTCTGGCCGATGTCGTGCGGCAAAGCGCAGGCTCACCCGCCACCTTAACCGATAACCGCGCAGCCGAACCGAGCGAGACCGCCTTGCCAGATCGAGCCGCCTCGGAATCAGCGTCGCCAATACCGCAAGCCTCCCAGCCTTCGTCGGCAGTCTCAAGCTCGCCCGTGCCCCCGCCCCTCCGTTCTGGATCGCGGCGCAGTCTGTCGCCCTACCTCATAATCGGCGCGCTGGTTTTAGTTGTCGTGCTGGGTGTTGGAATTTGGTGGTCGATGAGGCCTCCCGTTCCCCCTCCGAATCCCGATCTCAATGCGGCCTCCGCTTTCGGGCTGGAGTACATGCAGCAACGCGATTTCGGCCAGCCCCGCCTCGCCTATTCCATGACTGGCCCCGCGTTTCAAAAGCGTTGGACTTTTCAGAAATTCGCTGGGGACGTAGAAGCCGTGCGGAGACAGGGCAAAGTCACCGGATACGTGCCGGCTGGCCCATGCACTGCGCGTGAACGCGGCGCCTATTCTTGCGAATACCTGGCATCTTATGCCGATGGCCGGAAGAAAAAGGAGAGCCTCACGGTCGCAAAGCGGGAGAAAGGATGGGCCATTGCGGGCGATGCATCTCTAAATTCGCCGTGACTCATCCCCGCGTCTTACTTCTTGTAAGTGATCCGAATGTCGATCGGGATGTTCCGCAGCATATCGATCAGAGCTCTTATCTCTGGACTTAACACCCGGAACCTGAGACGAATCGCTCCGCCGCCTCGAAATCTCCGCGCCCCTGAATTGTAATCACGTCTGAGGCAAGCTGGAATAGCGCCCGCCGGGCTTTATCGTGCTGGACCGAAAGGAACCGTTCGATTCATTCGAATCGCATCCTGCCCAAGCAGATAGTTGAACTGGATCACGTTTGACCCGCCATGAGCTTGGTCGAGCCCAAAGCGCGCTGCGCGAAGAAAGCCTGCGACATAGACGTCGATCAGTTCAGCGTGGCTCCCGGTACCCGCAAGCGTGAGATTCAGACACGCTCCCAATACGTCCGCTTTCACCTCCTCGAGCACTGTGTGATATTGCTTCAGGCAGGAGTTCACGGTTGTGGCCTCCCCATTCACAGTGATTCGATGCGGACCTAACGAGTGTGCGATTTCGTGATACAGCGTGTGATTGAAGAAGTGAAGGAACGCGCCATCTTCATCGTCGGGCGCGTCATTCAAGACCCGCCTCATAATCAGCCAGGCGACGGACCGGAACTTCGCTTCCAAGACGTTCTGCAACAGGATCTGCCGTGCCCCGACTTCCTCAATTACCCGCTCGTCGTTTGGGAGGTTAAACGCTATTGCCGGAATGGCGCTATGTGCTTCTCCTCCCGTGTAGATCAGCGTGGCCACCGAGAGTTCAACCCGGGATTCTTCGATCCCTATGCGACTCCGCAATTCGTCTTCGAGCTCTTTACTCAGCGCCGCAAGATCTCGCTTTACGTTCCGAATCTTGTCCGACGCCGTGAAATCGCGCGCCAGAAGCATCGATTCGTACGCTGCTTTGATTCCAAGCAAACGATCTTCATATACTTCGTAAGGACCGATGACGAGATCTATTGGGTTGTCGCGAAGCCGAACCCACAGCCTCTCGCTTTCGTAATAGTCATCCGTCAGAACGTCTTCCGCTCTTCGCTCCAGATAACGGCGGAATTGATCATGTTCTTCGATCCGCGCGGCGGCCGATAGAGCGCGGCTCAAAGCAGCCGTCTGCGGCTGGTAATACTCGTGATAAGGGACGGCGCGAAACAGAGTCGAATCGCTGGCCCGAATCACCGTATACGGAGAATTAAACGCCCGTTTGCACTCGGGATGAGAGGCAGGAAGCTGAAGAATTTCTCTCGCGTGAAGTTCGGCGGAAAAATCCCGCGCCAAGGGGCTTCGGAGGAACGGGAATGAATGGGCTGAAGCCGTTGAGCCGGTCATAAGTTCCATAGTGGAACTCGATCATCTGTTTGAGTTCTTCATCGTCACGAACAGAACGAAGCAGTGATTCGCGGTCGCTCCCGAAAAGCGTCTGTTCCCAGAAAATCTCGTCGGCCGCGTCGGCCGCATCCAAAAAATAGTGGAGTTTGCGTTCATCCGTTCCAGCTGGCGCTAAGACGGAGGGATCGAACTCTATCGAAGCAAGCCTTCGAAAACTGTCACGATGAATGTCTGAAGCCACCACAGTAGTCACAGAATGTTAGTGCTCCTAAAATGTCAGTGCTCCTATTAAGAAACACCCTACATAATCGATGCTAACAATCAGGGAGACGTGGCTTTTTTCTCCCACTCCCATTCAAGAACAATGTCTGCGTTCCCCTTCTTCGGTGGCTTCTGAATCACCGCGCGGACCCATTCAACCGGCCCAACTCCGTCGTTGAAGTCGTGAATATGCTTTCTTATCTTCGCCGCGACCGCTGACGCCGTCTGGCCGTGCTCTTTCGTGAAAACCTTTGCTTTGATCGCGCCGGAGTTCCCATCGCGTTTGAACCGCAAACCCGGCGGCAAGTGAACCTCTATCACTAAACGCTCCCAACCCACCGGCGCTCTAGCCACCAATTGAGGTGGTTCCGGTTTGAACAGATCGTCGATGTTTTCTGTCATGATGTACCCCACCACCACATTGTGGTCGCGCAACGGACGAAACGGCTCCTCATCTTCGCTGACACGCACTAAAATGGAATTCTCCTGAGTATCTTGTGCGGTCCCCGGTATAGAGTAAAGTCCTTTCGTTTTTGCCGGTCTGACTTCGTCAGGGTGTGCTGGGTCATACACCTCAGGCACGGAGTCGAACTCGTCAAGTAATCTTTGCGCCTTGTACACGCGAACCCTTCTGAGCTTAATCACCTCAGTCTCTTGTTCTCCAATGATCGCCTTGAGTGTGGTGCTGAGAACTCGAAACCCCTTCTTTCTAGTTCCGTGCCGGCCAGGAAACCAACCCTCGCTGATGCCGGGAAAATCGAGATACAGTTGGTAGAATCCGTAGATCGCAGCAGGAAGACCGACTACGGCGAGAATAACCCCCAGCACCTCAACAGACATGTGCAGCATTCTATCGCAAAAGCGGTGCTTGAAGCGCGGACGCTAGATCATGAGTGCTTCGATGTCCACGATGGTATTCGATCTTTCGCCGAATAGCTAACTACGCCGAACGCGCAGCGCCTCGTAAGCAAGTAACATCCACCCGGCGATAAAGGCGATGCCGCCGATTGGTGTAATCGCGCCAAGCACACGCGCGCCCGACATCGCGAGCGCGTACAGACTTCCAGAGAAGATCATAATCCCGATGAGCAGCAGCCATGCAACCCTGGTTTGTCCAGTGATGGTGATCGCGTTCGTTCGCGCCAGGAGCGCAACCAGCAAAATGCCAAGCCCGTGGATGAAGTGATAGAAAACGGCTTTCTCGTACACGGACATGGAATAAGCATCGAGCATGCCCTTTAACGCGTGCGCGCCAAACGCACCCATGCAGACAGCAAGCGCCATGAGCACCGCCCCGATCGCAGTCCAGTTCATAAATACGTTGTACCAACGCGCTCTACCGAACACTCACGTCGAGCAGCGTTATCCAATACTGGACGGATTCAGTGTGAAGCCATAATCAGGCCCTCCACCCCTCTCCTGCACCGTCGAGTGATTCACAAGAGTGACCAGCAGTTCGCTCCGCTCGACTCGCGGCGGCGGTGTGGATTGCGTGACATCGGAAACGAATCTAGGAGACGGCTCCGCGCGGCTGGTCAGCTTCCATCGCAACACATCAAGCCACCCGCGAGCCTGCGCTGCATCCGGATTGTAAAAGCGCTTTCCGTCAAAGTGCTTCGGAAATTGTGCGCTGCCAGCCTCCCGCATGAATCCTCATTTATGCACAGCTGATGCTCAGAAACGATAAGGTAGTTCAATGGAATTACCTTCGCTGGAGACGCTGGCGCGGGCAGCAGCCGTAATTAGCGGCGCGATGCGGCCGACGCCTGAGTACACTTGGCCGCTCTTGAATCAGCGAGTAGGTACAGAGGTCTGGGTCAAGCACGAGAACCATTCGCTTGTCGGAGCCTTCAAGATTCGTGGCGGCCTAGTCTATATGGATTGGCTGGCGCAAACGCACCCGGAGGTGAAAGGTGTCATCGCAGCCACGCGGGGCAATCACGGCCAGGCCGTCGCATTCGCGGCGAGCCGGTACGGTCTGAAGGCGATTGTTGTCGTTCCCTTCGGTAACAGCCGGGAAAAAAATCGGGCGATGTGCGCTCTAGGAGCGGAGCTTGTAGAGCATGGTCAAGACTTTCAGGCAGCCAGCGAATTTGCAGATCATCTGGCGAGCGATCGTGGCTACCATCGCGTGCCTTCCTTTCACCACCTGCTTGTCAACGGAACGGGGACCTTCGCGCTAGAGCTGTTGCGTAACGCACCTGAACTCGATACCGTGTACGTCGCGATCGGGCTGGGCTCGGCGATCTGCGGAATGATGGCGGCACGCTCTGCACTCAACCTCAAGACGCGCATCGTTGGCGTGGTCGCGGCCGCATCGCCCTCCTACGCCGTTTCTTTTCGCGAAAAGAGGCCAGTGAGTTGTCCCGCCGAAACGCAGCTTGCCGACGGGCTAGCCTGTCGAGTGCCGAATCCCGAGGCGCTGCGGCTGATCCAGAACGGCGTGGAGCGGATAGTGGAAGTGACCGAGCAGGAGATCGCTGCCGCCATGTTTGCTTTATACCAGGACACGCACAATGTCGCCGAAGGCGCGGGCGCTGCCGCGCTGGCCGGCTTGATGCAGGAGCGCAGTACCATGCGCAGCAAGCGCGTTGCCATCCTGCTCAGCGGAGCCAATGTCGACTGTGAAGTGTTCGCACGTGTGTTGAATCCAACCGGGACCCAGCAGCAATCGGCTACAATCCATTCACCCCGTTTGGAGGATCGATGAAAAACATACTGCTTGCGCTACTGCTTTCTGTCTTTGCGCGGCCCCTGCTCGCCCAGGGTGCCCCGCCACAGGCTGCACCTGACCAGCCCTACACAGTCGAGTATTACTACAAGGTGCAATGGGGACACCAGCAGGAATTTCAGCAGCTCTTCCTCAAGAACCACTATCCATTACTCCAGAAGATCGTCGCCAGTGGCCGCATGCTCTCGGTGAAAATCGAGACCCCGGCCAACCACATGACTGAGGATTCGCGCTGGGATTATCGGGTGACGATTCGATTCAAGAACTCAACAGCGGCGACAACCGCTAATCCGGATGAAGAGCCTCTCATCAAGCAGCTCTGGCCTGACCAGGAGACCTACAAACGCGAGGAACAACGCCGGTTCGAGATTTTACTGGCCCACTGGGATCTACCGGTGACCGATATTACACCCTCGAAAAAATAACCGGGCAGATCGCAAAAGCCCTCAGTCTCGCCCATCTGCTACCTTTGAACATGGCGCCAGTCAGAACCCTTCGCGAGCCGCCTGGTTACCAAGTCTCGCTCCTTCATAGAATCAGCAACATTGTCAGTTCCGAGCTCTCTCTCGATGAGATGCTGGGCGAAATTGTGGGCCTGACAGCCCAAGTTACCGAGTGCGACGCCTGCCTCGTTTACCTGATCGAACGCGAAACAAATGAGATTGTATTGCGGGCTTCTCAAGTGCCGCATCAGAGCGACCTGGGAAATATTCGCCTCAAGATTGGTGAAGGCATTACCGGATGGGTGGTTGAGCATCGTTCAGTCGTGGCTCTTCCGAAGAATGCCGCTGCGGACCACCGCTTTAAGCGCTTCCAAGCCTTGATCGAAGACACCTACGAGGCATTCTTGTCTGTTCCCCTTGTGAGCGGCGGGGATGTGATTGGCGTCATCAATGTTCACCATCGTGAACCTCACTATCAAACGCCGGAGGAAGTTTCACTGCTGACGTTTGTCGGTGAGCAGATGGGCGTTGCGATTACGAAATCTTTTTTAGGGGAAGAGAACGCTCGACTGCAGGAAGAGACGGCGGAGATGCGCCGCCAACTGGAGACGCGCAAGGTCGTCGAGCGCGCGAAAGGCATCTTGCAGCAGCGCGACCGCCTGACCGAAGAGGAAGCCTATCTCCGATTGCGCAATGAGAGCCGGCGTTTGCGGCGGCCCATGCGCGACCTCGCCGACGCGATCATCCTCTCCGAAGAGCTCAGCCGGAACAAAGGAACAGTCGGCTGAACGAACCCTGCCAAACCCACCTCGGACAATATTCTTCTCCGTCGCGCCCGGTCAGAACGTGTATTGCACGGCGAATCGAATGGACCTGGGCGCCTGGATTGCGACGGGCAGCCGCTCATTGAAATTCACGCCGGTGATGTCGTTCTCCTGGACGCGATTGCCGGAATTTGTGACGTTCAGAACATCTGCGCAAAGGCGCATGCGCCCACGAGCCATTGGAAAGCTTCGTGCCAGGCGCAAGTTCCAATTGAGCGCATATTCCGCACGATTCCCGCCCTCGGGACTGCCGCGAATGGTAGCTGGCACGACGATGGGCCCTTGAGCCAGCCCTGTCGTCAGGAGCTCTCTTGCGAATGGCAGACCATCGAGATACTCGGCTGTATTGAGAAGCTCGATTCCTCCGAATTTCGAGGGAAGTTGGTAGATCATCTGGATCTTGCCTAGAAAGGAGCGGTCGAAAAACTCGTGCCCGGTTGCATTGATCAGCGTGTTTGGGTCCTGGTACAGTGCGCCAATTATGCCTGGATCATTTTCGAGAGGTCCGTTGCCGGGATTTGTCGGACCAAACGACTTCTCGGCTGTGAACGAGGCATGAAAATCCAACTGCTTGTATCGAGTGGATAGTTCGGCGGTGAGCCCTTCGTACAGCATACGAAGATCGGCCGGATTCTCGAGAAGAAACTTGTCTGCACCGAACGTCGAAGAATTCTGCTGGTAAACAGTCAGCAGGCGGTCATCGAAAGTGCCTGGAATTCCATCGGGACCCGGATCGAGAACCTCGACTGGCTGATATGCCTGCGGCGGTACGCCGGTATCAATGGCCGCGATGCGCTCTTTGTCATCGCGGCGAAAGAATTGAATGCGAGCGGAGGTCTCTCGGTTAAGTGAAACTGCCCCATAGATGTCAAATTCATCGGCATAGGGCGCATGTAGCGATGGAGAAACGCTCGAATAGACGCCGCCAAAACGCCGTAGTAAAGGACCTAACTCGACCGGCTGAAAAACACCATCGCCGTTACCGTCATTCCAACTGAATACAAGACCGCTCAAACTGTTTGGATTTGCGAAATCCAGATAGCGGGCGGCTAGAGGCGTATAGAATCTGCTGTATGTGCCGCCGACCGAAAAGCGCTCGAAACCCGGTACCGTGATCGTGAAACCAGCGTGCGGCGAGGCCGTGTTCCACTCGATGACGTCTGCTCTTCCCGGGAAATTTCTAGCTGGGGTGAATGCACCTGCGGGACTCCCTTGCGCCGGCAGAGAACCTCTCGAGAACTCGCCGATGACGCCCAGGTCCATCGAAATCCAACGTGCCAGCCTGATGTGATCGCGCGCAAAAGTCGAGAAGGACTGGACTCGTTCTCTGCTATTCAGCGGAGTATTCAGCTCGACAGCGTAGGCGGGTACGCCTGCTGCCGTAATGAGATCCAGATCGGAAGGCGCAGTGAAACGGTTTGCGACATTCGATCTTTCCCAAGCTCCTCCGATTACGATACGATGAGTTTCCGAACCAAGCCGCATGTCCGTCGGCTGCAGAACGGCGCGAACGGCCTGACGCTGCCGAACCGCGAAATTGGCGAGCGGCGGCATTCCGGTTACTGCGCCATCCAGCAGCTCTGTCCGGCTTTGCCCATCGTTCGCTGAAGAAGATTTCGTATCCAGATGAGCAATTGACGCGCTGTATCTGACCTCGAAAACGCCAGAGTGGAAGCTTTCCGGAAGCTGTCGCGTCCATCCAGCTTGGATGAAATCCAAATGGTCTACTTCGGCGAGCCCGCTGAAACCGTAAGCGCTTTCATAAGCCGGCATCATACGCCAGCCGGTGAGTGCTTCCAAACCAACCGGCTCACCCCAATTAGAAAGGTCGATGCGGGAACCGGTGAGGAGGAATTCGACTTGGTCCTTCGCTGTCATCTGATAACGTCCCCCGAAGTTCCCGAACAATAGACGGCTGTTTTGATTTTGGCCGCGCGGAGCAATAGGAACCGTTTCGGAGGCCCACTGGCCCGTCCCGGAGAAGTAGATGTCAGCACGGCGCCCGAGTGGACCGCCAAAATCTACGTGATCGCGTGTGAACCAGTCGTATTGTTCCGGCTGCTGCAAAGTCCCGCGATCCGCGCGAATCGGGAGATTGCTGGATGCGAGCGCCGCCCCCGTCGCGGAAGATGCGAGTTCGCCATGCCAATGCCTGCCTGCTGTTCGCAGAAACAAGCTTGTCTCTATACCGAACGAACTATCGATGGCCATTTCATCGAGTGCCTGAACGTCCGGAAACACAACCGGACGTCCGGGTTGGTATGGATCCGTTGCGTTCATCCCCTCCAAATTGAACGCCGTTGCTGTCCATGAGAAAGTCGCGCTGCGAAATAAGCGGAGTTCTTGTATTTTGAGTGCCTGTAAAATCAAGCGGCTCTACAACTGTCGCCGGCTCTTCATTCAGCAGCGTTCCTGCAAGGCTATACGATTCGGCGAAGCGGCCCAATGGCTTGGCCGTAGTGCTCGTCCAAAGGCCGGAGCGTGAATTGTTTGCGAGAGTAAGCGACAGATGAATCACCTGCCGGGCGAGAACATAAACTTCAATGGCGGGTTCAGAACCAGTTTTGAAATCAGGCCGGATCTCGTAACCGCCGTGCGGCATTATGAGCTGAAACTCGCCGCCAACACCCGATTTGGTTGACCAGCGGGAGGCTGAAACACTCCCGATTGCCCTTATTATGACCCCAGCCCGCGGATGTCCTGCGCTGTCTCGCACAACTCCTTCGATGGCTCCAGCCGTGAGCTGCGCGAATAGCATATGCGGAGTGAAACAAATGAAGAGAGACGCGAACACGGCGTCGGCAAGCCCCGACCGGCGACGCTTGCGAGGGAGCCCGTTCATACAGTGAAATCCGTGTACTCCTGAGAGTGGGAAACGGCGTCAAGAATCAATGGCTATGTGCAGAAGATCCATTTTCGTACAAGGAATAGTTATTACCTCGATGGTGGGCATCGCGGTCGCGGCCTCTTCATGGCAAAAGGGCGACCCTTCGCAGTGGACCAGCGGGGATGTATACGAAATATTGAACAATTCCCCTTGGTCCAAATCAGTGAGGGTGAATATCCCGGCGAGAGGTCCTGGTTATGGCGACCAGGGTCCGGTGAACGGCGGAAATGGCGGGACCTGGGGCAGTGGCGGGCAAATGCCGGGCGGAATGGGTCGCGGCGGCGGAATGGGCGGTGGTGGAATGGGCGGTGGTGGAATTGGGTCGGCGGGGAAATGGCGGCGGCTATCCGCCTGCCGAACAAACCGCAGTAACCGTGCAATGGGAAAGCGCGTTGCCGGTCCGGCTGGCGGAAGCCAAAATGACCGGCGGCGTTGCCGATCCGGCTGCGATGAAGCCGCTGAATGAATACGTCATTGCGGTAATTGGATTGCCGAAATCGGGATTGGAGTCACAAAGATCGGCGAGCAGTTCGGGCGACGATTCCGATGACGCCAGACTCGCCGATCATCTGAAGGTCATGACAGTTTTGTCGCTCGGGCATGAGCGGCTGAACCCCACCAAGGTTGAGTTGAATCAGGGCCGCGACGGGCGAACCGTTTTTCACTTCGAGAAGTCAGAACCCATCACGGTGCACGATAAAGATGCGGAGTTCCGCATCACAGCAGACCGCATGGAAATAAGAAAGAAGTTCGCGCTGAAGGACATGGAGTATCAAGGCAAGCTCGAGCTCTGATATTCCCAAGCGGCCTGGTGTGCCGCGACAGATCGAGTCAGAGAAACTTACTTTCTCGCCCGAAATTTAAGCAAGCCCAACAGCCCCGCCCCGCTAAGCAGCAAAAATATCGAGCTCGGCTCAGGCACGACGCCGTCACTGACGAAGTGGTATGTAACGGAAGCGCCCGGGATAAACCCCGGATCGTTCGGCCCCGGCGTGTAGAAAGCGCCATTGTTACCCTCAGGACCGATCTCAGGGACGAATCGAAGGTTTGCGTAAAGCCTTAACGGAGGTGACGGCGTATCGCCTATGGAATCCGCTACAGGGACATTGTCGGAATAGAAGATTAGCGTGCCATTGCCGTTGAAGCGAACGAAGTCAAAAACCCCTTCAGCGGCAGTAAGGCCGACGTCTCCCACAACCGTAGTCGGAACTCCGAGGTTGTAAATGAGGACAGAGCTCAAGCCTCCCGGTCCGATGTCCGGACCCAGTCGAAAGGTGAGACGAGTGGCATCCGAAAAGCCGTTGCCGTTTTCATCCACCGTGATAATGGGTGCGGCGAACGCGCTGGCAGCGAAAATAACCCCGGCGCACAGCCACATCCCTTGAGAGCGAAACACGCGACCTAGCATTTTAATTCTCCTTCGTTGCGACCTACTTTTTTGTGCAAAGGCCGCAACATTTTTGGAGAAAAATATCACAGACTGGGTTGCTCCGCAAGCGAAACTGGTACCGATGTTGGACCGCGTAGTACTTTGTAGTGTATTGGCCTTCAAGTAGATACTGAGAACTGAATGAACGCCCGGCTACTATCTCTCTGTGCCGCTGATCTTGCTCATTTTGTTTGCTTCCCTCTCGTCTACCGCCGGCGAGCCCCGATTATTGGAAGCGAATGCAATTCAGAGCCGGTTCTCCAGGCTGCACTCGCGAAACGACGAGCGTGAGCTAGAACTCCAGAAGCTATTCGCGGAAGCCGGGTGCGACTCGAAGAGCTATTCCGAAGACAAAATTCCGAGCTCAAAGTTGCCCAACCTCATCTGCCTGCTCGCCGGTTCCTCCAAGGACATCATCGTGGTCACCGCCCATTTCGATAATCGTGGCCCTGGGGAAGGAGCAATCGATAATTGGAGCGGCGCCTCGTTGTTGCCTTCTCTCTTCGAGAGCTTGCGCGGATCTCCGCATCGGTTCACCTTTGAGTTCATCGCGTTTACCGACGAGGAGAAAGGATTGATCGGCTCCAGGGATTACGTCAACCGTCTTTCTAGGGAGCAACGTGCAGACATTCTCTTGAACGTGAACATCGATTCTATTGGTCTCGCCGGACCGATTCACGTGTGGGCGGGAAGAGCCGATAACTTTTTGTTGACGTCTGCGGCCATGGTGGCCGATCGTACAAAATTACTTATACGAGCGGACACGCTGGACAATAGATACGATTCCGATGCATCCGCATTTATCGCCTGGCATATTCCAGTCATCGACTTTCACTCGCTGAGTCGAGACACCCTTCCCCTGCTTCACAGCAAGCGCGACGTCCGAACAGCTCTCGACCCCCAGTCCTATTACAATCACTACAAATTCCTAGTGGCCTACTTGGCCTACCTGGATGAAACGATAGCCACTGCTCCGCCTTAATCGTTCATCCGCTCGCTAACGCGCGGTGAGAACGGTATCATAATCTGGAACCGGCGGAGCAACTCATAATGCGATACATGCGTAATGGAAAGATCTTGTTGGCGATCACCCTCGGCATCTCGTCGATGGCGTGGGGTCAAGGTGGCGGTCGGCGCGCCAACGCCTCTGCACAGCAGCCTGGCGCACCGCAGGCCGCGCAACAAACTGGAGCGCCGCAGGCCGCACAGCAAACTGGCGCACCGCAAGCCGCACAACAACCTGCGCAGCAAGGCGCGCCCGGACGTGCAGGTGCTCCAGCCGCAGCGCCCTCCGACGAGTTCTACAATTTCGATCCGAGCGCAAATCAGGTCCGGCAAGCTGCGAACGTTGACGCGCCGCCCGTCGAAACGCACCAGAAGATCACGGTCAATGGACAGCCATTTGCCTACACCGCGCGCGCCGGCTTCATGCCGCTGCCGAACGCCACGACGGGAATGCCTGAAGCGCATCTGTTCTTCACCTCTTACGCAAAGGACGGCGTCAGCGATGCTTCGGGCCGTCCCATTATGTTCTTCTTCGGAGGGGCTCCTGGCGTATCAGCCGCCTGGCAGGAGTTCGGCGGTCTCGGTCCCAAGCGCATGAAATCGGAAGGTGGTTGGGCCGACAATCCCGAGACGGTCCTAAACCAAGCCGACTTGGTATTCGTCAATCCCGTGGGGACAGGCTTCAGCTTTCCTGTCCACGCTAATCACGCATCCATCTTCTGGAATACGCCGGGCGACATCGGGTCGCTTGCCGAGTTTGTGCGCATTTATCTAAACCGGAACAATCGCCTGGCTTCGCCGCTCTTTGTGGCTGGTGAGGACGCCGCGACAGGACGCGTGGCTGGCTTGGCCGCATATCTGAGTGAGCATATGATTCCCGTGCGCGGCGTGGTTTTGCTCTCCATGTCGAGCAGCCCCGATGCCACTGCGGGCGATACGCAGTACATCACTCTGCTGCCCAGCTTGGTTCTCTCCTCCTGGTATCACAAGAAACTTTCGCCCGAAATGAATGGCATGGGCGCTGAGCAGATCACTGGGCAGGCTCGCCAGTTTGCCTCTCGCGAATATCTGCACGCGTTGTACAAGGGCGATCGAATGACCTCGGAAGAGCGCGCTAAGGTGATTACGGATTTGGCGCGTATGACCGGCCTTTCGAAGGCATTCATCGTCAATAATGATCTCCGCATCACCCTCGATCGCTATAACACCGAGCTGATGCGCGACCAGCATCGTGGGCTCTCGCGCTCGGATGCCCGCGTCACCGGCTTTCTGCCGATGCCCGCGGGCGGTGGATTTGGTGGCGGTGGGGGACGCGGCTTTGGCGCTCCACAGCCTCCCGTTGATTTCAACATGAGCGCGATTCTCGGACCTTTCGCGGCCGCATATGGCGGCTATCTGCGCAGCGAACTCACCTTCGCGGCCGACAAAGACGGGATTTTCTATCTCGCGGGTGGCGGCGTTGGCCCGTTCACCTCTACCGGGAATGACGACGCCAGCCTCTCCGCGGAGTTCGCTCGCAATCCAAATCTGCACTTGTTCGTCAGCATCAACTATTTCGACCTGGGCTCGCCATTCTACGCCACCGAGTACACGCTCGCGCACCTGAACGTATCGCCGGAAGTGCGCGCGCACAATATCACCGTTAGCCACGAAGAGGCCGGCCAGATGGTTTACATGGACAGCAAGGCGGCCGCCAAGCTGCAGCGGGACCTGGCCGGCTTCGTCACCCAGTCAACCGAAACGAAGTAAGCAATCCGAGGAGCCACGTCATGAAAATCTTCCAATCCTTCATCCTCATCGCCGTCATGAGCACGGCTGTCATGAGCGTAAGCGCGTTCGCTCAAGGCCGCGGCCCGGCCGCTGTAACTAATGACTTCTATCGCTTCAACTACAACAACGAGGAGATGCAGCCGATCAAGTATCCGGCCGAGCCGATCGTTACCCAGCATTCCATCACTCTGCACGGCGAGCCCATTCAGTACACCGCCCATGTCGGCTTCATACCCATCAAGCAGGCCACCAGCGGCATCACGCAAGGGCATCTCTTCTACGTCTACTATTCCAAGAACAACGTGACCGATAAGTCGACGCGGCCGGTATGGTTTCTCTTCAACGGTGGTCCCGGCGCGGCGACCGTCTGGCTGCACATGGGCGCGTTCGGTCCAAAGATGGTCAAGATGCAGCCAAACGGTCTGGCACTTCCGCCACCATATACGTATGTAGACAACCCGAATTGCTTGCTCGACACCGGCGACTTGGTCTTCATCGATGCGATGGGCACTGGCTTCAGCCGTCCCGACAAGCCGGCGTATGGCCCGGA
This sequence comes from uncultured Acidobacteriaceae bacterium, assembly GCA_963819405.1. Classification (GTDB taxonomy): domain Bacteria; phylum Acidobacteriota; class Terriglobia; order Bryobacterales; family Bryobacteraceae; genus Bog-105. The sequence goes on from CAWFWH010000014.1 coordinate 235,203, forward strand.
TTTCGGCGGCGTCGAGAACGATCTGGCCGCATTCGGCGAATTCATCCGCAGCTTCCTCAATGAGTACAATCTTTGGGGCTCTCCGCTGTTCGTCGGCGGCGAGAGCTACGGCACGACGCGCGCGGCCGGCCTCTCGGGATACCTCACCGATCACGACATGCCGATCAACGGCGTCATGCTGCTATCGGCTGTCATCGATTCCAATGCCTCCGCGGGCGAGCAGCGCCAACTTTCAACGCTTCCCACCGAAATCATGACCGCGCACTATCACAAGAAGCTGCCTCCCGATCTGCAGAAGCTGAGCGTCGACCAGATCGCCAACAAAGCCCGCGATTTTGCGTCGGGCGAATATCTTGAATATCTATTTGACGGTGCGCGGGCAACGCAGGCCGAGCACGATAAGGTACTGACGGATTTTTCGCGATTCACTGGTCTCTCGAAGACCTTCGTCAGCTCGCTGGATCTCCGGGTTCCGCTGGGACCGTTCAGCACGGAGTTGATGCGCGATCAGCACTTCATGACCTCGCGTCTCGATTCGCGCTTTGCTGGTTATCAAATTGATGCGGGCGCCACCAACACCAGCTTCGATTTCAGCAACGCCAACATCGAAGACTGCTTCCTGACCGCCTTCCAGGCCTACGTTCGGAACGACCTCAAGTATCAGAACGACAACATCTACTACGTGGCGGGCAACGCTCCGCCATGGTCGGGTGAGTACAACACGGTGGTGAATCTGGAGACCGCGTTCGCGAAAAATCCCCACATGCACCTCTTCGTCGGCATGGGTTACTACGATTTCGCCTGCCCCTTCTATCCGGTGGAGTGGACCATCCATCACCTGAAGGTGTCCGATGAGATCAAAAAAAACAACATCGCCACAGGTCATTACGAATCGGGCCACATGGTCTACATCGATCAACCCTCCGCGGCAAAGTACCACGCCGATCTGGTGAAGTTCGTGCAGGCCTCAACGCCGAAGTAGTTTTGCTCGCGCGACACGCGGCAGTAAACGAAGCAACGGTGCCAGACGCCACCGAGGTGCTAAGAAATGCGCTAGCGCTTCCGCTCGAAATTCGGGCTGCTCTGATTGATTCTCTGATCAGCAGCCTGGATCAACAGGTCGATGCTGACGTAGAGGAGACCTGGCGGGAGGAGATCTTTCAGCGTCTCGATCAAATCGATAGCGGAGCCGTTCAACTCATTCCCTGGGAGGATGCGCCGCCGTCTTCGCTCTCGACTTCAATCGTGAGCAGCGTACCGGTTCGATTCCATCCTGCCGTCTTGGACGAAGCCGAAGCCGCCACGGACTGGTATCGTCGGCGCAGTATCCGAGCTGCGGAATCCCCCAAGGTGAGGTCGATCTGACCCACTGCCCGTCTGTCCGTCTCGGCCGGGTTCGTTCCGCAAAATCGTCCGATTTCTAATAAAGGAGTTCGTTTGGTAAAAGCTCATAACCGCGAATGGCGCGACAAATTCGGTGCAAAACTAAACCTATGGAGGATTCCGCCAGCCGAACTCATCGCATGTCATTGGCCGCTGTGCGCGAGGAATATCTGGCCGGAGGACTGAACGAACAAAATTGCAACCCGAATCCTATCCTTCAATTCGAAGCTTGGATGAAGGACGCGCAAGCTGCTCATTTGAAAGAGCCGAATGCGATGACGCTCGCCACTGCTACGCCGGAGGGCCTACCGTCTGCGCGCGTGGTCCTGCTGAAGGAAGTTAGCGATGCTGGCTTTGTTTTTTACACCAACTACGCCAGCCGCAAGAGCCGCGAGTTGGAAGCGAACCCATTCGCCGCGCTGACCTTCTACTGGCCGGAGCTGGAACGTCAGGTTCGAGTGGAAGGACAAGTCCGGCGCGTCGCCAGGGAGCAATCGGAAGCGTATTTCAAGACCCGGCCGAGAGGGAGTCGCCTGGGCGCTTGGGCCTCTCACCAGAGCGAGATCGTGCCAAATCGAGAGACGCTCCTGGCCAAATTGCAGGAACTCGAGGCAGCCTATGCGCTCGCCGACGACATCCCGGCCCCCGAATTTTGGGGTGGATATTGTTTGAAGCCAGACACGATTGAATTTTGGAAAGGGCGTCCCAACCGGCTGCACGACCGGCTGCGATACCGAAAGAAAGGCGAACAAGAGTGGACAATCGAGCGACTCTCCCCGTGAGTAAACGGAGGGTTAACTCTTTTTTAACCCGGGACAGGATACGCATTCACCATAATTTCGTAGCCGAACCTTTTCGTCGTAATCTCTTGAGCGACTTACAAGAACTTGACGTTCGCACGCGCCCTGCATCCTTCAGAATCAAGGTGTATCGTTCTATCAATCAACTGGGAAGCGGGTTCGTTCGGTAAAATCGCCACGCGTGCCGCAAAACCTGGGTTCGTTCCGTAAGAACCGCCGAGCGACTCTCCCCGTGAGTAAACGGAGGAATATACCCGTGCGTCTGTTCAGTATGCTTCGTCCGGTCGCCCTCCTATTTATAGGATCTGCCTGATTTGCGCAAATTCAGCCCCGGTGAGTTGATCAAACCCGGTGAGGTGATCAAAGTTGACAAGCTGATCAACCGGGTGCAGGAACGCTACAACGGCGCCCGGACGCTCTCCGTCGCTTTCGCCGAAAACTACAGCATCCAAGGTCACCGCCGCCCTCCCGAATCGGGAACTCTAAGCCTCCGCAAGCAGGGCAAGATGCGATGGGACTATACGCAGCCCGAGGGCAAGCTCTTCATTTCGGACGGCAAAAATGTATACCTATATACCGCAAGGGACAATAGAGTAGAAAAAGTTCCCCTGAAGGACACTGAAGATATGCGGGCTCCGTTGGCTTTTCTGTTGGGCCGCTTGGACATGAAGAAGGAGTTCCGCGATTTCCAGGTGCACGATGGCGAGGGCGGCGCTTGGCTCGACGCTTCCGCAAAAAACGACCGTACCCCTTATGAAAAAATCGAAATGCTGATTGCTCCCGACGCTTCTATTCGCGAACTGAAAGTAGTGGGACGCGATGGATCGCTGCTGGCTTTCTCTTTCAATAGTGAGAAGGTGAATCCGCCGTTGAGCGATGCGCTGTTTCATTTTGCGATTCCGCCGGGGGCTGAAGTCGTAGACTCAGTCGACTTTGGACTGCAGGAGAAGTAAAGAGAGTGGCTGAATTTGTTCTCCGGTACGCCGATCCGCGCGGCCAAATGCACGAGCAGGTTGCCGACGCGCCGAGTGAGCGCGAAGCTCGCGAACGGCTTGCGCACCAAGGCTTCCTGGTTTATTCTGTTCGTGCAAAGGACCTCGGTGCACGCCTCGGCCGCACGACTAAGCGCTCGAAGACCGTAAATCTCGAGAAGTTCCTAATCTTCAATCAGCAGTTCGTCACGCTCGTTCGCGCCGGGTTGCCAATCCTGAAGAGTCTCGATCTGCTGGCGGACAGGCTGACGGATGAACGACTCGGCCGCCATGTTCGCGCCGTACGGGATGAGGTCAGGAGTGGCACGACGCTCTCTGAGGCCTTCGCGCACCAGAGAGTTTTTCCTCCCATTTATGTGACCTCGGTTTTGGCGGGCGAGAAGAGCGGCTCGCTTGTTGAGGTGCTCGATCGATACATTCAGTACCAGCGCCTGAGTTTGGCCGTGCGGAAGAAGCTGCTCCTCTCTCTGCTCTATCCGTCGGTTTTGATTTGCCTCGTCATTTCTTTAATCGTTTTTCTGGTCACTTATGTCGTGCCGAATTTCGCCGCGCTCTACAACAGCATGGAAGCGAAGCTGCCTGCCGCAACGCGAATATTGATCGCGGTTGGAACCACTGCTCGCAGCTACGTCCTGATTGGATTCGGTCTAATGATATGCGCCGGAGTAGCCGCATATTTCTGGTCGCGCCGCGAGGGTTCGCAGGAATCGCTGGACCGCTGGAAGATGCGAATGCCCGTCTTAGGCGACATCTGGATTAAATATCAGGTGGCGCAATTCGCGCGCGTGCTAGGTACTCTGTTGGTTGGCGGCATCCCGCTGGTTCAAGCGCTCGAGGCTTCCGGCCACTCGCTTGGCACTGTTCTATTGAAAAAAGTGCTGGACCGGGCGGCCGTTCTGGTTCGCGAGGGCAAGTCGCTTTCGGCATCGCTTGCGACCACCGGCATTGTTCCTGATTTAGCAGTTGACATGATGGAGGTTGGCGAGTCCACCGGGGCTTTACCTCAAATGCTCCATAGCGTGGCAGAGTTTTATGAGGAAGATGTTTCCACGCGCATGACCGCCCTGCTATCCCTTATTGAACCGGCGATCATGATCTTCATGGGCATTTTTGTTGCATTTGTGCTAGTTGCGCTATACCTGCCCATCTTCTCGTTAGCGGACACGATCAGATAAATGGCAACCGAAACTATCAAAATCAAAGATCCGCTAGAGGAAGCGCAGCACGCGCAGGCGATTGCACGCCGCTATTGCTGCGATTTCATCGATCTGAAGACGGCGAAGATCGATCACGAGCTTTTCCGCACCGTCCCTGTGGATCTGATGTTCCGCTATCACTTCGTGCCCTTGCAAGCGCAAAACGGAACGCTCGAGATCGCGCTTTCCGACCCGCGACAAATCATTCTCATCGACGAACTGTCGGTTCTGCTGTCCAAGAAGCTGAGAGTCAAAGTCGCCACCTATTCCCAGATCACCGACCTATTAAAGAAAACGGAGCAATCGCAACGCGTTCTCGAAGAGGTTACAGAGGGCTTCACGCTGGATGTTGTCGGCGATGAGGAAAATGCGGACGAGAACCTCTCCATCGACCGCCTCACTTCGGATGAAGGCAATATCGCGCCCGTCATCAAGCTCGTCGATACCACCATCTTCAACGCCCTCGAACGGCGCGCGAGCGACATTCACATCGAGACCCGCGATCAGGAATTGGCCATCAAGTACCGCATCGATGGCGTTCTGCAGTACGCCATGAGCCCCATTGCAAAGGAATGGTACTCGGCCGTAATCTCGCGTATCAAGGTGATGAGCGAATTGGACATCGCCGAGCGCCGGGTACCGCAAGACGGCCGCTTCCGAGTCCGTTATAAAGGCCGCCTGATCGATTTCCGCGTCTCCATCATGCCGACCATCTATGGCGAAGACGCCGTGCTCCGCGTCCTGGACAAGGAGTCGATGAGCGAGAAATTCTCGAAACTCACCCTGGATGTGGTCGGTTTCTCGGAGCAGGATCTTACGAAATTCCGGCGGTACATCAAGGAACCGTACGGAATGGTGCTCGTCACCGGCCCCACAGGTTCGGGCAAGACGACCACGCTCTACGCGGCGTTGAGCGAAATCAAGAACGACGAAGACAAAATCATTACCATCGAGGATCCGGTCGAGTATCAGATCAAAGGCATAACGCAAATTCCGGTAAACGAGAAGAAAGGGCTCACCTTCGCGCGCGGCTTGCGTTCCATTCTGCGTCACGATCCCGATAAGATCCTGGTCGGCGAAATTCGTGACCAGGAAACGGCGCAAATCGCCATCAATGCGGCCTTGACAGGCCACTTGGTCTTCACCACCGTTCACGCCAACAACGTGCTCGACGTGCTGGGGCGATTTCTCAACATGGGCGTCGAGCCTTACAATTTCGTCTCGTCGCTGAATTGCATTCTGGCCCAGCGTCTGGTGCGCATCATCTGCCCTCATTGCCGGCAAAGAGTCACCTACGACGATGATTACCTTCGCGAGAGCGCTCTCGATCTGGATGAGTGGAAATCGTTTCCGTTCTATGAAGGCCGCGGTTGCATCGAGTGCAGTGGAACGGGCTTTCGCGGTCGCACGGCGATTCACGAGCTGCTCGATTTGACCGAGAAGATCCGCGAGATGATTCTGGAACGCAGGCCTACATCGGAAGTTAAGCGAGCCGCACGCGAGGATGGCGTTACCTTTCTTCGCCACTCAGCGCTGGAACGCCTGAAGCAAGGCATCACCACCTTGCGCGAGGTTAACAAGGTAACGTTCATCGAAGGATAGGTACTTAGTCTGTCATTTGTCGATAACATTCAGCGCTGGATTTCCGAGCCACCTCCGGACCATTTATTCGAGGTCACAGAAACTTCCGTGGCGAGTGTCTCTCCGCGAAATCCAAGTCAGCCCAGGCGGGAGATGCTGGTAGAACGCGCATTGACCGCTTCACCGAGCGCGCCCAATCTACTGAAGCCCCACCTGTATCGAGAGGCGGTGCAAAGAGTCTCCGCGGGAAATGCGCTGAAACGCACGGCTGCTTCGGTAGTGATCCCCGATTATGCGGTGCGCATGGCGATTCTCGATTTCGAAGCGTTTCCTCCCGGCGAAGAGGAACGAGCTGCGCTTCTGCGTTTCCGGCTGCGTAAGACCGTGCCCTTTCATATCGACGAAGCGCAGCTTGCTTATTCGGTGCAGCTGAACGAGCCCAAGCGGATCGAAGTTTTAGCGGTGGCGATCGCGCGTCCCATTCTGGATGAGTACGAAGGCATCTTTACTCAGGCGGGATATCGAGTCGGCCTGGTGACGCCTTCTTCGATTGCAGCTTTGCGCCTCTGCCCCGGAGCCGAAAACGGACTGACACTGTTTGCCAAAGCCGCCGGCTCCACGCTGTCCGTTTTGCTGGTCGAGCAGGGCCGCGTGCGGCTGGTGCGATGCCTGGACCTCGCTGCCGGCGAGGGCGAAGAGCTTAGGGCGGAAGAGTACACCGTATTGCCTTTGCTACAGCAAACGCTGGCGTACGCGGAAGATCAGATCGGGCAGCCTGTCACAGCGATTGCTGCTCTGCGGGTTCGGCCCCGAAACGGATTCGTTGGGAAGGCTGGCGCAAAAGGAGTTCGGGGTTCCCTATGCTCCAGTTCGCTCCAAATTCGGAACACCGTCCCAGGAGAATGCAGGGCTTCTCGGGCTTTTGGAGCAGTACGCCGCATGAGCTCTTTTTCTCCTACAGCCATCAATCTGGCGTCCCAGCCATTCCGGCGCGAGCGCGCGCAAAACGCCGCTTTCGCATTGCTCTGCATCGCGCTTACCTGCTCGCTGGCGGTCTTGATCAGCCTGATTTTTCACGCGCGGGCGCAAGCCGCCGATCTTCGCCGCGGCATCAATGCGGATACAACCGAGCTCCGGCGCCTCCAGAAGGAACAAGCACAATTTTCGAGAGTTTTGGCGAAGCCTGAGAATGAGGATGTCTTTGCAAAGAACGTCTTTCTGAATGAGTTGATTGCCCGCCGCGCCGTGAGCTGGACGCGCGTGTTCAAGGATCTCGGGACCGTGATGCCCAGCGACATGCGATTGGTAGGCGTCCGCTTGCCCCAAGTCGCCGCCGAAGATGGCAGCAGTACGAATCGCGTGCAACTCGACATGGAGGTGGGGGCCGACCGCCCCGACGTCATTATCGAGCTGCTCAAGAGATTGCAAACGTCGCAGTTGTTCGGAGCAGCAAAAATGGTGGCTCAGCAGCCACCCACCCAGAACGATCGACTTTATCGTTACCGCGTGACGGTTGAATATGCCCAGAAACTTTGATTGGCTCCCGTCCGCGCGCAATGGGCTGCATCGCGGTCCTCGTCTCTGGCTTGAGATAGTGGGCGGCACGTTAGCCCTGCTGAACGCCATCGCGCTGTTCTTGTATCTTGCTCCTCCAGGAGGCACCCGAAAGGAGCTGGAGCAGGAGAGGCTCGGAGTTCGCAACCAAATAGCCGCGCTGCGCGCCCAGACCCTACGTGTAAAAACGGCCGCTGCGAAGGTGGAAATCGGAAATGCGCAATCGGCTGACTTCGAGTTGAATTACTTTCTGCCGAAGCGAATGGCTTACGAGGCAGTGATCGCGGAATTACAGAGAATGGCCGCAGCTTCCAACCTGCAAGAGCGCGATGCCGCCTTTACCGAGGAAGCGATCGAAGGCACTTCCGATCTTGCGGTCTTAAACATCGCCGCGCATTATGACGGCCCGTATGAGAATCTGATGCGCTTCCTCTACGAAGTGGACCAGTCTCCCATGCTCCTCATGCTGGAGCAGCTGCAAGCTTCGCCTCAACAGCAGACCGGGCGCATCAACGCTGCAATTCGATTCCAGGCAATCATTCAGGATGATACCGGCGGCGCTATCGGAGGTCAGCCATGAGCGCGGCCACCCAGACCAGGATCTTTGGAATCCGGATCGGCCTCGATCCAAAGATACTGATAGGTGTTCTGATCGCCGTCGCGGCCGCGTTGTTTTGGTACAACTCGCGCGGTGATGATGAAGCAAATACTCCGGCCGCAACTCGTCCGGAGAGCGCGCCCGCAATAGCGCCCAGGCCACATATCCCGGCGCGCGGTTCGGTTGCGACGAATGGCCGCGGGACCTTGCGTGTGCGGCCTATCGATGCAACCCGCGGCGATGTGGATCCCACCTTGCGACTCGACCTCCTGGCTCGCTTGCATTCGGTCGAGCCCGTAACAAACGGTCGCAGTCTCTTTGAATCCGGCCCTGGTCCTCAAGCGGCGTCATTGACGAAGGTGACGGGGCCGCCAATCATTCCAAAGCCGCTGCCGCCTGGTTCCCAGACCGCTACAGCAAGCGCCGCCCCCGCCTTTACGATTCCTCTGAAATATTACGGATTCGTCAAGCCGACCGCCAAAGGCGAGAGTAGTCGCGGGTTCTTCCTGGATGGCGACAATGTTCTGGTCGCATCCGAAGGTGAGCTGCTCAAGCAGCGTTACCTGGTTGTTGCGCTGACCCCGACCAACGTTAGATTGGAAGATGTGCAGTTAAAGCAGGGGCAAACGCTGCAGGTGGTTCCGGAGTTTGTGCCATGAGCAGTAGAGAACGAGGTTCCGCGCTTCTGATCGTTTTTCTATTTGCCGCAATCGTCGCCATCATGCTGTACATGGAGATGCCGGTTGCCGCATTCGAAGCACAACGGCAGAAGGAACAGTTGTTGATCGATCGAGGCAATGAGTATTCGCACGCCGTGAAGCTGTTCGTCAGAAAGATGGGGACGTATCCGACCTCGATCGATCAATTGGAAGACACCAATCGCATGCGGTTTCTGCGCCACCGTTTCAAGGATCCGTTCACGGGTAAGGACGACTGGCGCTTGCTGCACGCCGGACCCGGTGGAATGCTGATCGATTCGAAGGTAAACCCGATTAACCAGAATAACCAGAACGGGAGTGGGACAGCCGGTTCATCGAATTCTACTTTCGGTTCAACCCCGAGCAACTTCGCGAGTTCAAGCTTCGGCAACAACAGTTCGTCGACCTTCGGGAGCAGCAGCGATTCATCGAGCAGTCAGGTCCAAGTAGCGCCAATTCCGCAGCGTGCACCCGCGATAGCTGCGAATGGCGCCAGTGCAGCGGGCGAAGCGCAAAGTGTGGCAGCCGATCCGAATTCGATATCGCCGCTTCCAGCGCCGACGGCGCAAACCCCGCCGGTCCAAGGCCAACCCGGGGTTCAAAACAATCCGGGAGCCGCAGCCGTCACCGATCCCGCAAACACCACGCCGATGCTTAGAAATCTACTGCAGAATCCCAACGCTCCTCTACCGCAGACGCCTGGCAACTCTCCGAATTCGCCGCAGATGGGCACGATCAGCAACGGTGGAATTGCCGGCGTTGCGAGCAAAGCAGAAGGCCACAGCATAAAAACCGTCAAGGATCAGATCGACTATTCACTTTGGGAGTTCTACTACGACCCCACCAAAGATGCTTTGCGGGGAATGCCCGGTAACGCTATACCCGGCAGCGTTCCGGCAGGGGCAGCGCCCGCGGCCAATACCAATACAGGTGCATTCGGCTCAAACTCATTTACTTTGAACTCACCATTCTCACAACCCCAGCCAGCTCCGGCCACCACGCCGCCGCCTACTCCACCCAATCAGCCGCCCGTTGTCCCACCACCCACTCCGCCGCCGGAATAGGAACCGCAGGGGCATATGCGCTGGCACCAAAGCGCGTCTAAGATCTACCGCGAACACCTTCATATCTTAGCCGCGGATCTTCGTTTCGGCGCGAGAACACTGATCAATTCTCCGGGGTTTACGTTGGTGGCGTTACTCGCGATAGCACTCGGGATCGGAGCTACGACAGCGGTATTCAGTTTGGTGAATGCAGTGTTGATCCGGTCGCTGCCATATCGGGACGCTGAACGGCTGGTTTATCTTTGGAGCCCCAACTCGCGCTTCAAAGGACAAATGGTTCCGGATGAGCTGGCGCCCAGCTATCCCGATTTTTATGATTGGCAGAGGTTGAGCCATTCGTTCTCCGCGCTTACGATGTTCAATCAGCGGATGCTCAATCTCGTCGGCAGCGGGATTGTCAGGCGAGTGGGCAGCGCGCTAGTGACCGGCAATTTCTTCCAAACGCTCGATGCCAAGCCCGAGCTAGGGCGAACTATCGATCGCTTTGACGATCAACCGGGACACCAGCACGTGGCCGTAATCAGCGATGCTCTCTGGCAGGAGCGCTTTGCAGGAGATCCGAGCGTAATCGGCAAAGTGCTCCAACTCAATCGAGACAAATACACCGTGATCGGCGTGATGCCGGATGAATTCGGATATCCGCATGAGGGCGATGTGCCTTTCGGAATGTCAAAATTCAGGCGAACCGAAGTGTGGATACCGCTAGTATTGACAACGGCGCAGAAATCAGACCGGGCCAGGTTGGATAGCGGGGATGCCGCGGTCGGCCGCCTCAAGCCGGGTGTTTCCGTAAAGCAAGCAGAAGCAGAACTGAGCAATATCGAATCGCGCTTGAATGCACTTTATCCAGCGGAGTGGAAGGGCTGGACTGCGTCGGTAAAGCCGTTCGTGGGGACAATCGTCGGGGCCGTCGGGAAGATGTTGTGGCTGCTGTTGAGCGCCGTCGGTTTGGTGCTATTGATCGCCTGCAGCAATGTTGCGAATTTGCTAATGGCTCGAGTGTCAGCGCGAGTACACGAGATGGGTGTCCGCGTAGCTCTCGGCGCCGAACGGGCACGACTGGTGCGTCAGATGTTGACTGAGAGCTTGCTGCTGTGCTCCGTGGGCGGCCTCATCGGCGTGTTACTTGCTTTCAGCGCGGTGCGCGTTCTGGTCCGTTTGAATCCGGGGAACATTCCGCGCTTCGACGAGACGTCAGTCGACGGCCGAGTTCTCCTGGTCAGCATTGCTGCATCTCTCGTAACTGGTTTGTTAGCGGGGTTGGTGCCGGCGTTATCGGCATCAAGGGTAAATGTAAGTGAGTTACTGAAACAGGGCGGCAACAAGGGCGTGGCGGGTACTTCAAATCGGTGGCGGAATTCGCTTATTGTGACGGAGGTCGTGCTTTCGGTGGTGTTGCTCGCTGGTGCAGGATTATTGATCCGCAGTTATCTGCAAGTCGAAGCTGTCGATCCTGGATTTACGCGATCGGCCCTAACTTTTAGATTGCCTCTCAATGCCCGGTATAGCACCCCGCAGCAGAGGATTGCGTTTTATCAGAAGTTCACGGAACAGGCAAAAAACCTGCCTGGCGTGCGCGCTGTGGGCGCAGTGAGCTCGCTTCCGCTAAGTCACGACGAGAGCGCCAGCTTTCTCGAAGTGAAAGGTTATGAGATCAGGAAAAACGAGTTGGTGGATTCTCGATCCGCCACGCCCGGGTACTTCCATGCAATTGGAGTCCCTCTCATGAGAGGACGCTACTTCGATGATCGGGATCTCAATAGCCGGAGTTTGGTCGCCCTTGTCAATGAAAGCTTCGCGAAAGCCTATCTGCGAGGCAGCGATCCTCTTGGGAAGCAACTCCGCTTAGGCATGGGCGACGGCTCCGGTCCGTGGTCCACAGTGATCGGCGTTGTCAGCGACATTCGCCACACGACGCTCGAAGGCAAAGCACGGCCCGAGGTGTTTCAACCTTCCTGGCTGGGGACATACCCTGAGGCAAACTTCGCGATCCAGTCCAATGTGCAACCAGAGCGGCTCGTGTCTTCGCTTCGTAGAGTTCTGCGCGACATGGACAGCAATCTCGCCTTTGAAGACGTCCGTACAATGAGCCAGCGTGTTTTGGAAGCGACCGCGCTTCGACGGTTCCAGACCATTCTGCTGAGTGCGTTCGCTGGTCTTGCGGTTTTTCTTGCGTGTGTCGGCTTGTACGGGTTGATCTCATACTCCGTGCGGCAGCGCACGGCCGAGCTTGGTATCCGCATGGCTCTCGGCGCTTCGCGTGCGCAGGTTCTTGTGATGGTGCTGCGGCAAGGGATCGGATTGGTCGCGCTCGGGCTGGTTGGCGGGATCGGAATCGGGCTGGCCCTCACGCGTCTCTTAGCAGGTTGGCTTTATGGCGTCTCGGCAACCGATCCTGTGACCTTTGTAGCGGTTCCGGTCTTGATTCTGCTGGTGGCGACTGTGGCGTGTCTATTCCCCGGTTGGAAAGCGACGCGCATTGATCCGGTAAATGCGCTCCGGTATGAGTAGAAGCAGTCCTACTTTCCCGATAGACATAATCGTGTTAAGTTAATTTCTATGCCGCAATATGCACATCCTGAAGTTCTCGTGGAGACAGACTGGCTCGCCAGTAGGCTTTCGGATTCTTCTCTTCGCGTGGTGGAGGTCGATGTCGATACGGCCGCTTACGATCTGGGACATATTCCGGGAGCAATCGCGTGGGCCTGGAACACGCAACTTTGCGATACAGTTCGCCGGGACATTTTGCCAAAAGCAGAATACGAAGCTCTCCTGTCGAAATCTGGCATTGCGCCAGAAACTACCATCGTGCTTTATGGCGACAATAATAACTGGTTCGCCGCCTGGGCGTTCTGGCAACTGAAGATGTACGGGCATAAAGATGTCCGGATTTTGAACGGCGGACGGAAGAAGTGGATTGCGGAAGGAAGGGAACTAAGTCAGGACGAACCTTCGTACCGCGCAACGCAATACCACACGAAAGACGCCGATCTGTCGTTACGCGCATTCCTGCCGCAGGTTCAAGAGGCCGTGCTGAAAAATGCCGCATCGCTGGTCGATGTCAGGAGTCCGCAGGAATTTACGGGAGAGATTCTGGCGCCTCCCGGTTTGCCGGAAACCTGTCAACGCGGCGGCCATATTCCCGGCGCGCGGAACGTGCCATGGGGCAAAGCATGCAACGAGGACGGCACATTCAAAACCTTCGACGAGCTGAAGGCGCTGTATGGAGCCGAGGGGGTGAATGAATCGCGCCCGACTATCGCGTACTGCCGCATCGGCGAGCGTTCCAGCCACACCTGGTTTGCTCTGAAATATTTGCTGGGCTTGCCGAATGTCGTTAACTATGACGGCTCCTGGACGGAGTGGGGCAACCTTGTGGGCGCTCCCGTCGAGCGGGGCGCCGCCAAGGCGGCCGGAGCAGCGCAGTGAGCAGCGGAGTAGGTGATACGCCTCAAACGAATCAGTTTCAGGAACGGCAGATCGAAATCGATGGCTGGCCGGTGAGACTCACCAGCTATCGCGTGGGAGACAAGTATGTGTGCCAGGCGGATAACGTTTCGCCGGGCGCCTCTCTCGCGCGTTTCTCGGCCGCTACGCCGGAGGAGGCCGAATCGCAAGCCATATCGAAAACGCGCCATCTGCTCGCGAAGACTCGTCGTCGCGAAGTCTAGCACCTCACAAGGGGCGGCGATTTGAGGAGCATGGACCGGCGCAGTTTTCTGTTGAGTTCTATTCTTGCGTTATCTGTCCGCAGCGAAGAAACAACGCCCGATCCATGGTCAAAGGCGGAACTACTCGACCCGGCCGATCTTGCGAAGATGCTGAAGTCGCCGGAAAGGCCGCTTCAAATCATCTGCGTCACTTTTCCGGTGCTCTACCGGCAAAAGCACATTCCACATGCTCAGTTCGCCGGGCCTGCGAATAAACCCGAGGGCATCACCGTGTTGCACACGGCTGTTAAGACGCTGCCGCGCAACTCAGAAATCGTGATTTATTGCGGCTGCTGTCCGATGAAGGACTGCCCCAATATCCGGCCTGCTTATCGCGCCCTGAGAGAAATAGGGTTCAACCATGTTCGAGTGCTCAACCTACCGACAAATTTTCATACGGATTGGGTAGCAAAAGGATACCCGGTAGTCTAACGCTTCTTATCGCAGTCGAATTGGAATGTGCTTACCAGATACGTGAAGACGGGTTCAAATCGCGTAAGCTGGTCGGCGCGGCACTCGAGCTCTAATCGATAGAGCGTCTGGCCGCGGCTGGCGAAGACGATTTCGTCAACCCAGGACGCGCGTTCCAGAGGATCATAATAGCGGTCCTTTGTAAATAAAGCCGAGCTGCCGAAGAGCTGCATTTCGCGTTTGTCGAGAAGTTCCAGTTTTTGAGCGCGCTCAAACTTCTTGAGGCCTTCCAAGTGGGCCTGCACGTTGTCAATGAGCGTGACTGATGCCGCGCTACGTGCGCCGATATCGATTTCGCCCAGCGGCTTCGAATATTTTTTGACGCCACTTTCCACAAATATTCCGGCGCCCTCAAAGGCATCCTCCTTTACCCATCGCGAGGGATAGCTGACGCAATAGCCCCATTGCTGGTTGTAATAGCGCTTCCAGGCACGATCCTGTTTCGGAGTCGATCCGGCGTGGGCGAACACGCCTGCAAGTGACAAAACAGCGAAACAGCTTACCAGCATGCCTCGCCAACCACGCTTCCCGGCCATTGGGACAGCCTCTCACATTCGGCTGGCTTTTTCCAGGGGTGAACAAAAAATTCTCTTGCATTGCTACTAACGCTGTAGTAGAGTGAACTACGAGAGTAGGCGATGTCTGAAACTCGCGTTAGCCGCTTCGAGCTTCAATTACTGGAGAAACTTTGGGATCTGGGTCCTGCTTCCGTACGGGAGATCCAGGAGGCCTTGCCGGAAAAGGACCGCCCCGCTTACACGACGGTTCAGACGATCATCTACCGCCTGGAGGAAAAGGGTGCCGTCCGCCGGGTGAGAAAAGTGGGGAATGCGCACGTCTTCCAGGCAGTGTTGACGCGCAAGGCGGTCCATCGCCGTTTAATCGGCGACCTGCTTAACTTGTTTGGTGGATCGGCTGCCCCTGTGATGTCGCACCTCATCGAAACAGGCAAGCTGACTCTCGCAGATGTCAAAGAGCTGGAAAAGACGCTTGCGGCGACGGAGAGCAAGCGATGATTCCCTTGCTCTTCCGTCATCTTTTCGAATCGACCGTGTTTTGTCTCGTGCTCGGTGCGGTAGCGTTTTGCCTGCAACGGCGTGGCGCGGCAGCGCGGTACACCGCATGGCTGATCGGCATCTCGAAGTTTGCGGTGCCTACGTCGTTGCTGGCGGCAACTGGCGCGCGAATCGCCTTCTTCCTGCCCGCCACATCTTTTTTCGTGCCAGCCACGTCCTGGATCTCATCTATGGCCGTCAAGCTCTCGGCCGTACTGGCCATAGCATTTGCCAGGTTACCGGAGATCACGGCGTCAGCCGCAATTTTCCTGACGATTTGGCTTATCGGAGCAATTGCGATGTTACTCGCTTGGCTGCTTCGATTGCGAAAGAGTTATTTCGGTTTGACCGGCACTAGCAGCGAGGAAGAGGAAGCACTGGAACGCGCTCGACGGCGCTTCGGAATCCACACGCCATTGCGATTGCGTTCTTCTGAAGCGGTTAGAGAGCCCAGCCTGCTTGGCATTTTGCAGCCAATTGTCACGATTCCAAACGGCCTCTCGAACACCTTGAGCGCGGAGGAGTTTGAGACTGTCCTGTTGCATGAATTGGCGCACGCGCGCCGCCGTGATAATCTCACAGCCGCGTTCGTTCACTGCCTGGTCTGTATTTTTTGGTTCCACCCTTTGCTATGGCTGGTCGAAAAGCGATTGATAGCGGAACGCGAGCGAGCTTGTGACGAGATGGTGATTGCGTCCGGCGCCGCTCCTCACACATACATTGCCGGGATTCTGAAAGTGTGCAAGTTTCATGTTTTCGAGTCTGTCGCCGGAGTAAGCGCGATGAGCGCGTCCGATCTCAAGGCGCGGCTCGATCTGATTGCGGGCTACCAGTTTCATAGCCGGCTTTCATTCGCTCCGCGATTCTTGCTTGCAGCTTTCAGTGTTCTGATGACGATGGTTCCGGTAGCCGGCGGCTATTGCCAGCAGTGCGTATCGAATGGCCAAGGCTATGTCCGCAGCAAAGCATTGGAAGTCCGCGCGCTGAAGCGAATAAATCATCACGTGAGGGAGCGATAAACATGCGTTTACTGGCCGTTTGCCTGTTAGCTGGACTGATTCTCGGAAACTTGGCGCAAGCACAAGCGCCGATTCGTAAGGCGCCCGAGCTGGCGTTCACGCTTCCCGTTCAAGGACAAAGGCTATTGAGCCAATACCGCGGTAAGGTGGTGGCGCTCGAGTTCATTCTTACCACCTGCCCGCATTGTCAAGCTGCATCGCAGGTAATGACGCAAATGCAAGAACGCTACGGCGACCGCGGCTTTCAAGCAATTGATATCGCGATAAATGAAAATGCCGACCTGTTAGTGGAAAACTTCGTCAAGGACTATCACGTAGGATTTCCGGTCGGGTGGACGCCCATTGAGCAAATGATGACCTTCATGGGATTCACCGACCGGCCAGTAGTGCCTCAACTGGTCCTGATTGACAGAAACGGCAATATTCATTATCAAACCCCACGCGAAGGCGATGCAAACTCCTTGAAACCGGAAGTAATCAGCGCCAGAATCGAAGAATTACTGACGATCGGAAACTCCTCGAAACGCGGGCACGCTTCCGGAAGCTCGAAAGCAGCACGAATCCGGTAACGCGCGCGGATTCGCTGTCATCGCGATTCTCACGCTCGAGCTGGGCATCGACGCCAACACGGCGATCTTGTCGTTCAGCGATTCCCGGCCTTGCTGATATGCTGCATAGCTGTTATGAAGCGGCTAACCCTCATCCTTCCCTTTGTTCTCGCCGCCACGGCGCAGGCGCAGGTGTTCCAGATGACACGCGAGCAGTTGATCGAATACACCAAAGACAATCCCTTCGACCGTTTGCCCGATGGTCGTCCCAAAGTGCCCGACGATCTGCTCAAGAAGCTCCAGGATGTCAGCGCGGAAGAAGTCTGGACGATTCTGAATCGCCATCACTACAACAATCAGTTCGAGGGCCATTGGCGCATTCTGCACCCCGACAAGCATCTTGTCGGACGCGCCTTAACAGCGCAGTTCATGCCGCTGCGGGAAGACGTGCAGATGGTCGCCGAGGCGAAGGCCAACGGTACCGGCCCCAAGCGCAATGCCAATCAGCGCGTGATTGACATGCTGCAGAACGGGGATGCCATTGTGGTCGATCTCTATGGCAAGGAAGAGGGCGGGACCTTCGTCGGCGATAATCTCGCGACCGCCATCGATACTTTCACGCACAACGGAATGGTGGTCGATGGCGCCGTTCGCGATCTCGACAGTATCGCTCAAATGGGCATGCCGATTTACATCCGGGGCGCTCACCCGACTCCGATCAGCAACTGCATGCTCACGGGCGTGAATGTGCCTATCCGGGTCGGCGAAGCAACGGTCATGCCGGGCGATGTTGTCTTTGGCGACAGTGAAGGCGTCTATTTCATCCCGCCACAGTTTGTGAAAGAGATCATCGATAACGCCGAGGAGCTTCACGTCCACGATGAGTGGACACAGATGATGCTCAAAACCGGAAAATACAAATCCAGCGATATTTACCCGACCCCGCGCGATCCGGAGCTAAAGAAGCAGTACGAGGCAGTATAAAAAGCAGCATCTCGGCCACTAAAGTTCCAATCTTCCGAATGGTTTGCAGTATGATGGCTCGTTACCTGACGAGGGCAGATCAAAATGACTCGAAGGTTACGGAAGACGCTCATGCGCCGGGAGGTTTTGCAAGCTATACGGCTACGGATACGAACCGCGTGGCATGGTCCAGGCGACGTTTTGCCGATTGGGTATTGCGCGAACGTGACGCTCGACGTTAGCTGCTATAACTTCGGCATCCAGGAAGGGACATTCCCGAATGATCGGCTGCAGGAAGTCTTCGACGGCTATCCCGTGGTGAAAGACGGGTACGCCTACGCGAACGAGAAGCCAGGATGGGGTGTCGAGGTTAATCAGAGGCCGCGGCCAAGTATCCGTTCGGCGACCGACGGTTTACGTCATCCATGCTTGTTACTCCCTCCTTGGTCGTGCCGTGCTATACGGCATAGCCCGGCATCCGACATTGTGGCCGCTATGCCGCATTCGGCATAGGCGCCAGTGCTGTTCATGTAGTATAAGCCCTCGCGATAGATTACCCAGGGTCGGCACCTGAAGGAAGCAGGGGATTCGTGAAGGTCGCGTTTTGGGAGTTGGCTGGCTGGACGGTTTGAGAGTGTGGACCACTTCGCTCGCAGCGATAACGAAAGCCAGGAGGGCGGCAGGCGCTTTCATCGGCAGCAGAGATTTTGTCATGGGCTGGTTGATATTATCGCCTTGACCGCACAAGGTTTGATGCAAAGCATTACGGCTAAGGCGATCGTCTGCTTATCGCTAGCACCTGCTCTTGCAGGATTCGGCCTTCTCTCGCATTTTGTCCTTCACGCGGGGGAAACCGGCGGCGTGAAGTACACAGACATTACGCAATCGAGCGGTATTCACTTCAGGAACAATAACTCGGCTACGCCGGAGAAGTATCTGATTGAGGCGATGACCGGCGGCGTCGCGATTTTTGATTACGACAATGACGGGTGGCCGGATGTTTTCCTGGTGAATGGCGCTAAAATTCGAGCCGATCAGCGCGATGACGAGACGCCAGATAAGAACTGCGCCAGAATTCTGGAATCGGCTATATCACAACAATCACGACGGGACATTCACCGATGTAACCGAACACGCAGGCGTGCGGGGCGCCGGATTCGGGATGGGGGCTGCCGTAGGAGACTTCGACAACGACGGCTTTGAGGATCTGCTGGTCACGAACTACGGAAGCGTGATTCTCTATCACAACAACGGGAATGGGACATTCACGGATGTAACGCAAAAGGCAGGATTGCGCACCGAGGGTTGGATGTCGAGCGCCGGATTCTTCGACTATGACAATGACGGCAAGCTGGATCTGTTTATCTGCCGGTATCTGAACTGGACATTTTCGAAGAACATGTTCTGCGGGTCGCGCGTGGAAGGCGGGCGGTCTTACTGCCACCCCGATAATTTCAAGCCGATCTCCGATTATCTGTTCCACAACAACGGTGACGGGACCTTCACCGACGTCAGCGCGAAGGCGCACATTGCCGCGAGCCCTGGAAAAGGGTTGGGCGTGGCATTTGCCGATTTCGACAATCGCGGGCGGCTGGATATCAGCGTTGCAAACGATTCCTTTCAGCAGTTTCTTTTCATAAACAATGGTGACGGCACGTTTACGGAGAATGGGCTGGCCGCGGGCGTCGGATACACGGATGAAGGGAAAGCATTCGCGGGAATGGGGACAGATGCCGCGGACGTGGACGATGACGGCAAGCCTGATATTGTGACCACGGCGCTATCAAACGAGACATACGCATACTTCCATAACAACGGCGATGGGACGTTCAATTACGATACGGGCGTTTCGCGATTGGGTGAGATTACACGGCTATACGGTGGTTGGGGCATGCGCATTTTCGATTACGACAATGATGGCTACAAAGACCTGTTTTTCGCAAACAGCCATGTGATGGATAACGTGCAGAAGACGCAACCGCATCTCGAGTATCTGCAGCCAATGCTGCTTTTGAAACAGGTAGCTGGGAAGTTTGTGAATGTGTCTGCAGGATCGGGAAAGGTGTTCGGCGAGAAGTGGGCGAGCCGGGGCGCGGCTTTTGGCGATCTGGACAATGACGGGGACATCGACGTGGTGGTGGTTACGTGCGGAGGTCCAGCTTATGTTCTGCGGAACGACGGAGGCAACCAGAATGGGTGGATCGGACTTGATTTGCGCGGTACGCGAAGCAATCGCGACGGAATCGGATCGAAGGTAAAGCTGACCTCGGGATCCGGAAAGAGTTCAATACGGGATGGTGACGACAACGGCCAGCTATCAATCCGCGCAGGACAGACGACTGTTCTTTGGTATTGGCCAGGAGAATGTGATTCGCAATATTGAGATAGCGTGGCCGAGCGGGACGAAGCAGTTGATTGAAAACCCGCCAATCCGAAAGATATTGACGGTTACCGAGAAGTAACTGCCGATTTTCGAAGCGCCATGACTTTGGCGCGCCTGATTTTCCTGGTCCTTGGCTGCCTTGAACTTGAGCATCTCTTCTTTGGCCTCTTCGGTGCGCCCCGCGGAATTCAGCAGTAGGCCGAGTCTATAGTGTGGTTGCGAAAGCGTCGGATCGAGCGAGATCGCCTG
Organism: uncultured Acidobacteriaceae bacterium; assembly: GCA_963819405.1. Taxonomy (GTDB): domain Bacteria; phylum Acidobacteriota; class Terriglobia; order Bryobacterales; family Bryobacteraceae; genus Bog-105. Next base: position 255,467 of record CAWFWH010000014.1, read on the forward strand.
GCGAAGAACTTCTTCCGCTCGCCCGGACTGGCCTCGCGTCGCGAGCAATTCGCCCAATGCCGCGAGTTCATGAGCTTCAGGGCATTTCTGCGCACCTTGTTCGAGGAGGCTGAGTGCTTGGGCTTGCTCACCGTGTTTTTTCAGGTAGTTCGCCAAGACTGAGGAAGGCCCATGAATAGGGCTTATGTTCCGCTTCGCTCTCGGCGATCGCTTTGCGATAGAGCTGGCCGGCAGTGTCGTCAAAGCCGAGAGCCTCGGCACAGAGAGCCAGATAAGTCATAGCCTGGTAATCTCTAGGATTTAGCTCGAGAGCTTGCCGAAGCCACGCTGCTGATTCATTCGGCAGATCTGCATCGTAGAAAAGCCGGCCGAGGCAGTACTTTGACTTTTCGTCGTTCGGATTCAGCTCAACCGCCTTGAGCCACGCGTGGTAGGCGCCCTCGTAATCCTTCAGTTCCAGATCGGCGAGACCGAGGCCTCGATAACCGTCGGCGAACATGCGGTCAAGCTGGATTGCTTGCTCAAAGGATGCTTTCGCCTCGGTGAACTGGTGGTCGGCGAATTGCTTTGATCCGAGATTGTATAGCGCCCGTGGGGTTTCGGCTGGAGCTTGCGCACACAACCGAGCGGTGAGAGCGACCGTGAGCAGCACATAAGAGGGCAAATCAGGGCGCCATGTCAGAAAGTCAGACGCATGGTGAACTGTATAATGCGCTGCTGGTCAATTGTTCCGTTAACCTGGCCGAAGTTCGCATCATACGGGTTAGCGTCGGGCACGCTGAAAATATGCCGGTTGAACGCATTCAGGAACTCAGCTTTCAACTGAAGCGTTGTGCGCTCATATATCGCGAAGTTTCGTAAAAGGCTGAAGTCTTCGTTGTAGTAATTGGGAGCGCGCGCATCGCCATTATTTCGCGGATAATTACCGAAGAAGTACGCACCGCCTCGAGCCTGTTGAATGGTTACGGTGCTATTCTGCGCGATCAGCTCGGTGTTCGGATCGGCGAACGCGCACCCGGTTTGCCCGACATAACTGCAGACGGGATTGAAAGAAGTTCTGGGTGAACGGATTAAAGGTGCCAGTTCCTACAGCCGGATTTTCGGGAGGAGCTGATTGGCGATTGAAGCGGATACAGTTCTGCCACCCGGGGATGCCGTTCGCGCAGCCAAAGGAGATTGGCACTCCGGTCTGATACCGCAAGCACGCCGCCAATCTCCCAGCCCCCAAGAACAGCGCCTCCGATGCCGTGGGTCAACATCGGCTTGCCCTTCCCGAATGGCAATTGATACAGAAATGCCGCGGTGAACATGTATGGTACGTCCTGGCTGCTCAGCGCTTTCTCCTGGCTGAGATTGGCCGTGTCTTGCACCTGGGAGATGCCGCCGTTGGTTCCGGGCAGGATGCTGTCCGCGTCCGTGATCGTTTTCTCCCAGGTAAACGAAGACTGGATGCTTAAACCAGCGCTCAGCCTGCGTTCGAGTGTTGCTTGCAGGGATTCAAAGGTAGACTGCCCGATGTTTTGCAGTACGTCCATGTAGATGAAGTCGTACTGCGGGTACGGCCGAAGCGCTCGCCAGACGGGCGCATTGTTTCCCCAATCGGCGAAGAACGTCGGGTATGGAGCCGTTACGCCGATGGTATTACCGGCGACCGGCTGATTCAGAACAGGGCCGAGCGCTAAGTCTTGAACCGGTATGTTGTTCCAGTTCATGATCGCTGACCTCAGGTTCTGGGCGCGCTGGCCGACATAACCGAGGGTGGCCACCATGTCTTTCGAGACCTGTCCTTGTAACTGGAAGCTCCAGCTCTGGATGATTCCGGGTTGACCGAAACGAGGTTGTATCCAGTTCGGGTTGCCTTTATTTACTACCGACGGATCCAAGAAGGGCGGCGGAGTAAATGGCGGGAAACCGTTGTCCCAGTTGAAGGCTGGATCAAGCCCGTTCACGCTGTTGAAGGTCGGCGTACCGGAGTAACCCTGCACCTGGTTCCCGCCGAAATCCGTGTATTGGAGCGGAGAGTACATGACGCCGTAGCCGCCGCGGATCACGAATCTTCCGCCGTTCGGGTTGTATGCGAAGCCGAAGCGTGGCGCCCAGTCGTGGTACTTGGTGTCGGCCCATTTCGCGTTGCAGCTGGCAGATGTTTCCAAAGACCATCGCTCCGGGAATATTTCCCGCAGCCGGGTTCGGAGCAGCTGGGCTGAAGTTCGAGGTATCGTTGTACGATTCCCAGCGGGGCTTGTCAAGACTCCAGCGCAAGCCAACATTCAATGTCAAGTGAGGGCTCAGCTTCCAATCATCTTGCGCGAAGCCCGCATAATACTGCGATATCCACCTCGGCGTGTGTGCAGGGACGAATGCGTTTCCGTTGTTCAGCGCACCTAGCATGAAGCTGGCGATCCCGTTGCCGCTGGTTCCGGTCACGGCTTGGTCGGCTGCAGTTTGAGCTCGCGCGAAGTTGTAAGTGCCGGAATCGTTGTTCCCGCCCAGTCGCCCGAAGTTCTGGTTGCGGAAATCAAAGCCGAATGTGAAGCTATGATTTCCTTTAATCCAGGTCAGCGCATCATTCAAACGTTCGCCATTATCAACTTCGTTGTCGTTGTTGCTTGCGCTTAGCTGCGGGACGCCCTCGCCCATAGTTACGATCGGAAAATTAACGCCGGAAATGCCGGAAATTCCGAACTTAGAGTTCCAATTCACATGCTGGTTTATTCCCTGCAGCGCTCCGTCGGAGTAGTTCTGACTGTTCGTGCGATTGTAGCCAAGCGCCAGGTGGTTCAATACCGCAGGGGAAATGATGTAATCCCATCCGGCGCGTCCGTAATGCGTCACGAAATTTTGTTCCCAGCCATTCGAGGCAAGCGGAGGCGGCAAGTTGTAAAATCCACCGGTGTAGCGCGCATTGTCGCGTGCATCATACATGGCGAAGATCTTGCTTTTATCAGAAATCGAATGATCAATCCGAATCGTGTAGGTAGTGTTCTGCAGAGGAGTCCCGCTATTGAAAACGAAATTCCGTCCGTTCGGCAAACTCGCGTTGGGAGTAGGCAGCACAGAGAGGTAGTTTTGCGTGACCTTCGAAATCCGATTGGGCGGAATCATGTTGTTGAGGAACGGAGTCCGGCAGGGTACGCCCGTGGGCCCAATTCTTGTCGTGTTGGGGTCGAAAATCTCGCCCTGATAGATGGGCTGTCCAGTGCAGGGGTTCGTACCTAGCACCACGCTGGTATTCAGGATTCCAGAGAAATCGCCGTTGCGCTCGGCAGTTGTGGGCAAGATGCTTGTCGTGGTTCCCCCAATGTGCTGGTTGTACTGTTCCCAATTGAAGAAGAAAAATGTTCGGTTTCGGCCGCTGTACAGTTTAGGTATCAGAACGGGGCCACCCAGATTGCCCCCATAGTCGTTCTTCTTATCAGGGCCTCGCGCGTACTGCGAGCGGCAAGCGGCATTGCCTGCGCCCGGTGGGCACTGCGCGGCAAAGGCGTTATTGAACCAGGAGTTCGCATTGAAATCTTCGTTCTGGATAATGTCGTAAGCGGTGCCGTGGAACAGATTCGTGCCAGATTTCGTCGTGAACGTCTCGACGCCTCCGGTTGTGCGGCCATACATCGCGGGCATTGACGAGGTGATCACCTTGAACTCGGAGATAGCTTCGACCGATGGTGCCGCCTCGTCGAACGAAGAGCCGTTTTCCGATCTGAGAATACTGGTGCCATCGAGCAGAACGTCGGCTCCGAAGTTCTGCCCGCCGCCAATTTTTGAAATGAAGATGCCGTTGTTGCTGTTGGCCGTGCCAGGACCGGCAGTGCCGGGCGCCAAAAACACGAACGCCTCCGGCGAACGCATCGCACCAACACCACCCAGTGCCAGCGGAAGCTCAAGGACTTGGGTGGTAGTTATGACAGTACCGACTTCCGAGCTTTCCGTCTCAATTCTGGTGGCCTCCGCTTGAACCGTTATGGTCTGCTCCGTCTGACCAACGGTCAGCGTCAATTTGATCGCTGTCGTCGTGCTGATCTGGACATTGACCCCCGTTTGCGTCTGCGTGCTAAAGCCAGGATGGGAGGCGGTGACATCGTATAGACCGATTGGCACGGACGGGAACCGGAAGCCTCCGTCAGGACCAGTAGTCGCGCTGAGACTGAACGTGGTCGCCTCTGCTTTTGCGGTGACCTGCGCACCCTCGATGGCAGCACCGGACGGGTCCAGGACAGTTCCCGCCAAAATGCCATTGTTTGTTTGTCCTGTCAGAGGATAAGGATTGACACTTGCCAAAAGAAAGACGGCGAGATACTGCCATCTGAAGTATTTAGTCACACTATCCTCCCTGTGGCCGGATTATAACGCCCAGAAAGGAAAGAAGATCCTCTTTTTATTGCTGGTACTTTTTCGAGGTCAAGACAGCCAACACATTCTCGCTTTAATTCCATCTATACTGAATTCCGGCGAGTTCTCGTGAATCTCGTACCGCTTGTAGCGTATCTGTGTTTGCTTTCGATCCCGCTTTTGAATGGCCAGGAAAATGCGGCTGTACCAGCACAGCAGGCGATCGATCTTATTCAAGCCGGAGCAGTCGGCAAACGCATCGAAGTTGCTGCTGAAAACCGTCAGCCAATTTCCGAAAGATGTGAGCCTTTGGAACCTGCTGGGCATCGCCGAAACGGAAGCAGGGGATTTTAAATCCGCGAAAAACGCTTTCGAGCGAGGGATTGCGCTGGCGCCGGAATCGCCTGAGCTGAACGAAAACATCGGGCTGCTCTTCTTCCGCGAAGCTGATTACGGCGGCGCAAAGAAGTATCTCTCAACCGCGGTGAAGTTGGGGAGCAGCAAGCCCGGCGTACTCTTCAGCCTGGCGGCAGCGAAGCTTCGGACGGGAGAGCCTGCTGAAGCGCTCGCCGAGTTGAATTCGTTGGAGCCCGCGCTGAGCGATAAGAGCGATTACTGGCAAGAGCGAGGCCGAGCGGAACTTTTGATCGAGCCGCATAGCGCATTAAGCAGCTTTGAGCGGGCGGTCGCTTTATCGCCGAATAATCCAGTCGCTTTGACCGAGGCAGCTACTGCCGCAGAGAAACAAGGCCTGGACGAAAAGGCGCTGGCTTACTTGATCCGTGCGCGAGCCTCGGCTCCGAATGACGTCGCGACGCTGATCCACTTTGGATCAGTATGTATCCGGCGCGATCTGGGGCCGGACGCGCGTGACGCGCTGGAGAAGGCACACCAGCTTCAGCCTTCCAACAATGCAGCGCTCTACCTGCTTGCGAGAGCAAACATTTCTCTGCAGAATTGGCAACAAGCGTATGATCTGTTCGAGCAGTTCTCCAGGCGTGTTCCAAACTATGCGCCGGCGTATTATGCGATGGGCTGGCTGGACATTCGATTGAATCGAACAGACGATGCTCGCCGGCAACTAGAGCATTCCTTGTCGCTGGATCCGGCACTATCCGGGGCGCGTTACGAGCTTGCACAACTCGAACTGGATGACGGACAACTCGGGCCCGCCGAGAAGTTGTTGCGTGCCGTCCTCGCGCAGAATCCGAGCGACCCAAAGGCCAACATGGCGCTCGGTGAGATCCTAACGCGCAGAGGCAAACTCGATGAGGCGCAAACGCGGTTGGAGGCCGCAGTTCACCAAGATCCGAAACTGGCGGCCGCGCATTACAAGTTGTCGATACTGCTCTTCCGAAAGCATGAGCCGGAGCGGGCCGAGAAGGAGAAAGACATCGCGGCGAATCTCAATGCAGAGGCCAAGCAGGCCAGTAAGACTCAGCTCAGGCTCATTCTGCCGGATTCCGATAGCGTTCACTGAATTATGAGATCAGGCTTATTTGCTGTTTCCGTACTGCTTGCCACGGACTTGCTTCCGTGTCTCGCGCCACAAGAGGCGGCGGGAGCTGCCTCGCAGTCTGACGTTGTAGCGATCACGATCAACGCGAGTAAACGAGCCGATTTCGAGATCCCACGAACGATCTTCGGCAGTTTCCTGGAACCAATCGGGAATTCCACTTACAACGGGTTGTGGGCTGAAATCCTGCAGAATCCCAGCTTCGAATCAGGATTGTGGAGCGCGTCGAATGTTGCGCGGATGATTCGCGACGAGCCTTCGTTATCGCAGGCGTCGCAGTTAGGACTTCCTGTTCCATGGGAGCCACTGGATCCTCATCAAGGAAACCGCTATGAACCCCGCAGAGGAGACGCGGCGAACTCATGGGAGTCTCTCGCGATCTTCGGCTTGCCGGGGAAAGAGACGGGGATCAAGCAGCGAGTTTTCTTGCCCGTCCATCGGGAGCTTCGGTACAAGGGAAGTCTCTACGCAAAGCACCTGAGCGGACCAGCAGGGCTGGATATTTCCATACGGAGGCCGAACGCTCCGGACCAGGTACTGAGCCACGCGAACATCAGCGCCTCGGCTCAAAACTGGCAGAAATACACGTTTGAGTTAGAGCTTCCCGCCGGGCAGATCCGGACACTGGAACCGGCCGATTTCGTGATCCAGGTGGAAGGAGATGAGCGCGCCATAGTTGACGAAGCGAGCCTGACGCCGGCCGATGCGAGGGACGGCCTCGATCCCGATATGGTTGCGATGGCGAAGGCAATGAATACGCCGCTGGTACGGTTTGGAGGCAACTTCACTTCCGGATATCACTGGCGGGATGGAATCGGCCCGATCGATAAGCGCGTGAGTGTGCGGAATATCGCGTGGGGAATTCCGGAATACAATACTTTCGGCACCGATGAATTTCTGCGCTTTTGCGAGCGGATTGGTGCACAACCGCAGATCGCACTGAATCTCGGAAGCGGTACGCCGGCGGAAGCGGCAGATTGGGTCCGCTACATCGATCAGCATTGGAGCAAACATCACGGACTGCTGTGGGAGCTCGGCAATGAACTGTGGGGGAACTGGAACTTAGGCTACCCGACGCTCGAGGAACTGCCACGTCGAACGTCGGAATTCAGCAAGGCGGTTCGCGACAGTGGACCCGGAAGCTCGCCTGATCGCAACAGGACAAGACCCGGATGCTTATCAGAAGTGGAATGCCGCTCAGTTGACGGACACTCCTGGGACGTTTCAGTTTTTGTCAACACACTTCGTGGTGACGACAGATCGGATGGAGAACCGGACTGCAACGCCGGATGAGATAGCGGCGGCGACGTTTGCGCTGCCCGTGGAATTGGGCCGCAGGCTGCGTGCCATGCAGGAGCAGATCGATGAAAGCGCTAATTTTCACGACAAAGCACACCTCGCGTTTACGGAATGGCTTTTTGTCTGCTGCAATGGCCGCGCTGCTGATGCTCCAAGGTGGGACAACATGGCTGGCGCGGTTGCGACCGGCGGGTTTTTCAATATGCTCATCCGCAACGCGGACATCGTTCCCGTTTCGGACATGACCGGAATCATCGAATTTGCCGGCATCTGGAAAAAACGTGGCCGCGTGTTCGGAACGCCGGCTTATTACACCTTCCAGATGTATTCGAGCGCGCAACCCGATGTTGCTGTCGAGGTGGAGAATAATTCCGGCCATTACGATGTACACCAGGGCGTGACCCGCTTGCCGGAGATTAGGGACGTTCCCTATTTGGATACGGTCGCAGTTATGAACAAAGTGAAAGGCCGACTTACGCTGTTCTGCGTAAACCGTCATTTGACGCAGGATCTCGCCGCGACAATCTCGATAACCGGATTCGCCGCGCGCGGCACAGCGCAAGGTTCAAGCACTTCACGCAGCAAGCATCTATGAGATCAACGACGAGATTCAGCCGGAGCACATAAAGCCAGAGGAATCCACTCTGACCATCAATAACGCCCAGTTGCAATACACGTTCCGGCATGAGAGCGTGACTAGAATCGATCTCAATTCACAATAGGCGAATGGATATGAGTTCCAGATTGAGGCGGCTTGGGCTATGCATTTGCCTGATCAGCCCTCTATTGTTGTCTGGACAGCAGGCTCAGGACAGCCGCTGGACAGCGGAGAAGGCGAATCAGTGGTACGCACAACAGCCTTGGCTTGTGGGAAGTAACTACATTCCGGCAGATGCGATTAACGAGCTGGAGATGTGGCAGGCAGATACCTTCAACGCAAAGCGCATTGACACGGAACTCAGTTGGGCCGAAGGACTAGGTATGAACACGATGCGCGTGTTCCTTCACGACATGCTGTGGCAGCAGGACAAAGAGGGTTTTAAGAAGCGCCTCAACACCCTTCTTGAAATATGTGACCGGCATAAGATCAAACCGATCTTCGTCCTGTTCGATTCGTGCTGGGATCCGTTTCCACATCTTGGAAAGCAGCGACCACCCAGTCCAGGGGTGCATAACTCGGGATGGGTGCAGAGCCCCGGCGCCAGGGCGTTGCAGGATGAGGCGCAGTACCCGCGATTGGAAGCGTATGTCGAAGGCGTCGTCGGAGCATTCGCGCACGATCGAAGGATTTTGGCTTGGGACATTTGGAACGAACCAGATAATACAAACGATTCGAGCTACGGAGCTTCGGAACCGAAGCACAAAGTCACGCTGGTACTCGCGTTGCTGCCGAAAGCGTTCGCGTGGGCTCGCGCAGAACATCCTGAACAGCCTTTAACTAGCGGTGTATGGCACGGTGACTGGTACGATCCGGAGAATCTGGAGCCGATGGCGAAGGAGCAACTCGAGCTTTCCGATGTCGTTTCATTCCACAATTACGGCACGCCGGAGGATTTCGAGAGGCACGTCGGATGGCTGCGGCACTATGGCAGACCGCTGATGTGCACGGAATATATGGCTCGTGGCGAGAACAGCACGTTTCGTGGCACGATGCCGATCGCAAAGAGATTCAAAGTTGCGGCGATCAATTGGGGATTCGCAGCGGGCAAGACGCAGACGTATCTACCGTGGGATTCCTGGCAACATCCGTACGTGGATCGGGCGCCACAAATCTGGTTTCACGAGATCTTTCACGAGAACGGAGTAGCTTACCTCCCTTCCGAAGTCACTTTCATCCGGAGCATGACGGGCAAAAGCGAACAGTAAACTGCGCTATAGGTGAATCCGATGCATTCGAGTCGCTTCGCAGCCTTTTTTGCTGGTGCCCTGGTTCTCTTCGCCCAGAAGACAACAGACATCGGGCACCTCGTCGCTTCGGATCTTCAGGCAGGAAAGTACGCTCAAGCAAGAGAATTGGTTCAGCACGCTCTGAAGGAATCACCTCGTGATCCTCGCCTCTGGACTTTAAACGGGTTGACCCTCGTACGTTTGCAGAACAAGGACGAGGCGCTGGCTGCCTTTCGCCGTGCGCTCGAGATCTCGCCGGATTACCTTCCTGCTCTGGAAGGCGCGGCGGAGATCGAGTATGAGGCGGGAAAAGAAGACGCCGTGCCGCTGTTGCGGCGAATTTTAAAAACGCATCCCGACGATCAGACAAGTCATGCAATGCTTTCAGCAATTGCCTTCAAACAGGGCGACTGCGAGACGGCTAGGAGCGAATATGCGGAAAGCCAGCCTTATCCAACACGAGAATTAGGTGCCCTCGAAGAGTTCGGCTCCTGTCTCGTGAAGCAGAAGCGGACACATGAAGCGGTCCCCGTTTTCCAGCGTTTGAGCGAACTACAGCCCGGAAATGAGAAGGCGCTTTACGATCTAGCCGTAGTGCAATTTCTGACGGGACAGTATAGGAATGTGATCACGACTTTGGATTCGGCTGCGACTAGAGAGTCGCCGGATGCCGACGTTCTCGATTTGCTCGGCGAAGCATACGAAGCCGTGTCAGAGACGGAACGGGCCCTGGGGGCGTTGCGTCGAGCGATCGGCGCCAGCCCTAAAGTGTCAAGGTATTATGCTGACCTTGCCTATGTTTGCCTCACGCACGGCTATTTTCAGCAGGGGATCGAGACCCTAGACGCAGGCTTGCGGCAAAGTCCGGACGCTGCATCCCTATATGTCGTGAGAGGGGTTCTTTATAGCGAACTGGCCCAATACGAGAAGGGTCTGAGTGATTTCAAGACGGCGGAGAAACTGGATCCGAATGTCGAGTTGGGTTCCGAGGCACGCGGCTTAGCAGACCTGCAGCGGAATGATCTTCCTGAAGCCGAGAAGACGGTGCGAGAGCGAATACGGCTCCATCCCAATGACGCATTTCTGTATTATTTACTCGCGGAGACTTTGCGCAAGAAGGGTGCTGCCCCAGGGAGTGCAGAGTTCGAAGAGGCAACGAAAGCGCTTCGTAAAGCGGTGGATCTCAAGCCGGAGTTTGACCTCGCACGAGACCTACTCGGAGCGCTGTACCTGGAGGAAGGCAAGACTGATGAAGCAATCGAACAGAGTAGAGTTGTCTACCGTGCCAATCCGGCCGACGAAACCGCCCTATATCATTTAATTCTGGCTCTACGAAAGAGCAATCAGACCCATGAAATTCCTGAACTAGTGAACGAGCTTGCCCAGCTTAAAAAACGGAGTCGAGCGGAGGAGTCTCTTGAACGTAAGTATGCCGTCGTCGATCACGCCCCGGCTGAGCAAGCGACAATTCGGGTGAAGCAATGACCGACCGTTTGCGCCGCGGCTGGGAGTTGTTCGCGGCTTTTCTCAATGTTTGTGATTGGGTGCAGATCTACTTTTACTGGCGGCCTGACCTGCCACATGAAGCGGATAATCACATTCCTACCTGAGGAGCCAAATGTTGAACGCCCTTTCTAGGTCTCACGTTTCACTTCCCTGCGGAAAAGCGCAAACAGTCGCGCAGCATTGCCAGCGAGCCTCCCGAAGCTTGTGAGCTCATGGTATGAGATCGTATGCCAAGGTGCATCCGTGTTGATACGAACAATAAATAGCTTACTCGTGCTCGTGATGTTCGCCTCTGCTGGTTCTGCATTCTCGAGCGAAATGCCGAAGCTGATGCAGAAGGACGGACGATTTTGTTTGGTTGTGGAGGGCCGTCCGTACCTGATTTTGGGTGGACAGATTGGTAACTCGAGTGCCTGGCCGAGCACGCTGCCGCAGGTGTGGCCCGCCCTTGAAGCGCTGCATGCAAATACAGTTGAAGCTCCCGTCTATTGGGAGCAGATGGAACCACAGCCCGGCCACTATGATTTTTCAAATGTTGATGCTCTTCTTCAAGGGGCACGCGCACACAACCTCCATCTGGTGCTGCTTTGGTTCGGTACCTGGAAAAACGGAAACATGCATTATGCGCCGAAATGGATCAAGACGGACTGGCAGCATTATCCACGCGTGATCAACGCGGCGGGAGAGCCGTTGGACGTGCTGTCGGCGAACGCGCCCGCGAATCGGGACGCAGATAAAGAGGCGTTTGCCGCGCTGATGCGGCACTTGCGGGAAGCTGATGGTGAGCAGCACACGGTTTTACTGATGCAAGTGGAGAATGAGTCCGGTGCGATTGGCACAGTACGTGACTTTTCACCTATGGCGGAGAAGCAGTTTGCGAGCGCCGTACCGAGTGAGTTACTGAAGAAGCTGGGTAAGTCGCCGGGAACATGGCGTCAGGTCTTCGGAGGAGAGGCGGACGAATATTTTCAGGCCTATTATCAGGCGCTCTACATTAATGCCGTGGCGCAGGCCGGGAAGGCTGAATTTCCCCTGCCGATGTATATCAATGTATGGTTGGCGTACCCAGTGGCGCAGCTGCCGGAACGAAGGTATTCGATACCTGGGCAGAGTTATCCAAGCGGCGGCGCAGTGCAGAAGATGGTTGATTTTTGGAAGAAGAATGCGCCCGCCATCGACCTGATTGGCCCCGATATTTACAGCGACAACTCGGCGTTTTATCGCGAGATCATCCGCACCTATCACCGGCCGGACAACCCGTTGTTTATTCCAGAGACAGGTTCGGGCGACAGCTTTGCCCGCTATTTTTTTGATGCGCTCGGAGCGGGAATGATTGGCTTTTCGCCTTTTGGTGTTGATCGAGTTGGAGGGAGGAATACGGGAGAGGGCCCGAAGCGGCACGCTGAAAATTATGCCCTGTTTGCGCCGGCGATGCGGGAAGTGGCGCAACTTCTGTTTGAAGGCAAAGTCAAAACCGCAGTAGAGCAGCTAGGCGAAGCGCAACAAGAGATCGATCTTGGTGAATGGCAAGCAACGGTTTCGTTTGGATTTCCGCAGCGTGACGGCATGCCACCGCCAGGAACAAGGGACCAGAGTGGTCGAGTGATGATAGCGCAACTCGGGCCCGATGAGTTTCTGGTCACTGGATTCGATGCAAGCGTTGCGTTTCACCAGCCGGGAAGGTTGCCGGGACTTCGAATGCAGATTTTGCAGGCGGAAGAAGGACGATTTGAGGAAGAGGAGTGGAAACCGCTGCGATGGTGGAACGGCGATCAGACCGATCGAGGATTGAACTTCAGAACGCCCACCTGGGTGCGCGTGCAAGTGGGAAGATTTTAAGCAGTGAGGACGTTAAAGAAATAGCTGCCGAGATTGACGTGACCGAAAAAGCAGGCGTCCAGGGCGATAGCTATGGCATGGGTGTGGCAATGGGTGACTACGATAACGATGGGTACGAAGACCTTTACGTGACGCAGTATGGCCAACGGACCTCGATATCTGTAATTGTCGTTTCTGCTCCGGGTCCGAAATGCGTACGAACGTCGTGATGGTGATAGGTCCGAGTGTTCGCGAAAACATCGTCGTAGACCGGCGAGTCGAGTCGACCGACCTCGTTCCGACGCTCGGTTCGCTGCTGGGATTTTCGCCGGAATTGGCGACGGGCAAGCCGCTTAAAGAGGTCACCTGACCGCATGCTTCCCAGCCAGCTCAAGGTCGAGCAGTTCAACTCCTATCCGCCACAGGCGAGACAAATCATTGCGGATCGAATTGCCTTATTGCGGCAACTTCCGCTGAGTTTTCTGCCGCTCTTACTACGCGAGGTAATCGTGTATGACTGGAAGTTCCCTGCGGAGCGTAGGGAATTAGATCATCAGCTCTTTTATATGGGCGCCTTGGCTCCGCAGCAGATCCAGCAGCTAATGACGCGCTTTGCGCAGTTGCACCTTTCGCCCGAGCTCGAACACATGGATTGGGTAAATGGACCACGACAGTTCTCCGAGCAGCTCACGGCGCATCTCTGGGCTACCCATCAGATTGACAGTTTCCGCGAGGCCGCGCTTGAGTACGGCCAGAAGATGGATACGATTACACCATCTGAGCCGCTTCCCATACCACGGTTGGGAATTGCTGTAGTCGGGAGAGGCGTGGCGGAGAATAAATACCCGCTGTTCCGGAAGCTTCGTCGATGGGGCGTTTACTTCAACCAGGTAAAAGCGGATGACGGAATCAGAATACTTTTAGAGGCAGTGGCATCGAGAGCCAAAGCACATCCAGTTCCGTTCGGACACTGGTACATCGATGGCGGCGCGAGCGAGACTATTTCTTCCGCAGGACTTGTATGTGTCTCATACGGTTCGCTCGATACAGTGCGCAGTGCCGTGGTGGCCAGGATGCGGAAGGCAGTCGAATCCGGAACCGGGCCGGAAGCGCTTCGAACGATGCTTGCAGAAATGCGCCCAGAAGATCTGGGGATGAGCGGCACGGGAGATGATGCTGTTCTAAACCGATTCCAGCTCAGCGTGCTTACGGAAGGGTCGGGAACGCAGTTGTTCAGCACCACCTTTGTGCAGTGGTCGGCGCGCGAAGCGTTGCGCCGGGCGCAGCCATTAACGTTGCTCGCGCGTTTTGCACCTAGACAACGTGAGCGGTCCATGAACGAATTGCTGGCGCGCGCGGATGCCAAGCCAGAGCTGGATCCGCAAGGTTCGCTGGTCGACGCCGATATGGGCGCTTACTACACCTGGATCAATCAACAGCGTCTATCAGGCGCGGAGCAGTCTTCGTTTCTCGTTTGGTTTGAAGACCACAACGAAGCATTGGCAGTGGGACCTTCAATGCCTCGGAGGACAGAAAGCAGCAGCTCTATCACCATGCACCAGTTGCTCAAAGAAATTATTTAGCAGCCGTTTTTTTGAACACAATCGCCGTGCTGTCGTAGTCGCCTTGTAATCTTACCGAGAGCCCATGATGCATGAGGTAAGCTCCGCTCAGGGTTTCCACTTTGGTAGCCAGATGATCCTGGTCGAGGGGAAACAGGTGATACAAGGCGTGCTCATCCAAGCCGCGAAGATGAATTACCGGATAATCCAACCCGAGATGCTGCGCACCCAGAAATGCAAAGAGCGCAATCTCCTGACCGTCTTGTGAAATATATTCGTTGGCTACCTGATTGTCCTCGCGAGAAAAAGAAGGCCGATAAAGCTCTCCTTGCTGCACAGTTTTCCTGATCTGCTTGTAATACGTGGTCAGCTTGGTTGCAAGCTCATTATCCTGATCCGTCCAGCGATTGAGATCGCCGCCGATACCAAGCGACCCATTCATCGCAACCAGAAAGCGAAACTTAAGCGGTATCGCTCGATGATCGTATCCGTTCGGGCTGTCGGTAACCCAAGCCATCATGACGTCTGGCGCGTACGCGTGAGTAAAACCATACTGAATCGATAAGCGATCCAGCGCGTCTGTGTTGTCTGACGGCCAGACTTCTTCAGTTCTGCGGAGAATCCCAAGATCTACCCGTCCGCCTCCGCCCGAACAGGATTCAATTTCCAGATTCGGATGCTTGGCGCGGAGTTGGTCAATAATGTCGTACAGATTCAAAACATATTTGACCCAGATCTTCTTTTGATCTGCCAGTGGCGCTTCAGGCCACCCGGGCTCTGACCAGTTGCGATTGTAATCCCACTTTAGAAATGCGATATCGTTTTCGCTGACGAGTTTATCCAGCGTTGTGAGCACGTAATTCTTCACGTCTTCACGCGCAAGGTTCAGAACAAGCTGATTTCTGGCTTCGGTGCGAGCCCGGCCGGGGAAGTTCATCACCCAGTCGGGATGTTTGCGATAAAGCTCGCTATCGGGATTGACCATTTCCGGTTCGACCCAAATCCCGAAATCCATTCCCAGGCTGTGTACGCGATCGATGACCGGCTTCAGGCCATGTGGAAACTTTTGTTTGTTTACCCACCAATCCCCGAGACCAGCCTTGTCGTTGTTCCGTTCGCCAAACCAACCGTCGTCAATGACAAATCGCTCCACACCGAGCTTAGCGGCCCGCTCAGCCAGCGCAATTTGACCGGCTTCATTCACATTGAACTCGGTCGCTTCCCACGAGTTGTAGAGTACTGGGCGAATACGCCGGTGAGCACCCTTCGGCAGGATGTAGTTACGCTCGAAATTATGAAGGTATCTGGACGCCGATCCAATTCCCCCACTCGTATAACCGCCATAGAAAGCAGGCGTATCAAGCGATTGCCCTGCTGCTAGCGAATATTCAAAATCGAAAGTGTTGTATCCGCCGGTAATGCGAACCAGATTCGATACGGATAAGTGCTCGACTGTCATTTTCCAACTGCCGCTCCAGCCCAGAGCACCGAACCAAACGGAGCCGTTATCCTCCGCGACGGCGCTTTGAGAAATCGCGAACCACGGATTCACTTCGTCGCCCGTGCTGCCGCGCCGGCTTTCCAAAACGCGCGTGCCAATCTCAAGCGGCTCTGAACGGTATTGCCATTCTCGAGCCCAAGCACCCGTGAGATAGTGCATCTCGTAATCATTCGGCGGCCGGCAACGTCCATGCCGCCGACTGTGCGCTCTCGATTACGATCGGCTCATCGGTAGCGTTTTCGATGTGAGCGGAACGCCTGATCACTGGGAGATCAGGATAGACTTCATAATTCAATGAGACGGTAAGGGCGGAATCCACATCCCTCAACTGGATGATCAGCGTGTTTCCATGAATCTCATACTTGACATAGTGGAGAACTACTTCCCGATTTCCATTCCCGAAAGTAGCCTTGAGCGCGGGTTCGGAAAAGAGTCCGGCACCCCAGCCAGGATACTCTTGCGGCGTGGTTGTAGTCGACAGATCGAAAGAAGCATGAGCCCGCGCGCTGTGGACGGGTGAAAAATCGTCAGCTCTTTCGATCAAAGGACCCCAGTAAAGAGATTGCAATTCACCGCGTTCGTTCACTCCTATGACATACGTCGAATCGCCAGCTTTCAAGAACCACATTTTGGCGCCTGGCTCGTAGCGGATGGATGACTGAGCCTGGATCAACGCAGAAGAGAGCACGAACAGCCAAACCGCAAACCATCTGGAAGCTTTGTAAACCATTACTTTGCTGAAGGGCTTGGCGCCTGTTCCTTCATGGTCACGATGAACTGTCTTATTTCGTTTCGCTCCTTTTCCGTTTGCACCTGGTCTTGCTGGCGTAGGCGCTCGAAGGTATGGAACTCCTGATCGGCGCGCGACTTTTCGCCCGTTCGCATGTAGGCTTGAGCGAGGTGATAATGCGCTGTGGTCAAAGCCGGCTGAAGCGCGATAGCGCGTTCCAGTTCGTGAATTGCTTCAGGATATCTCCGTTGATCTCCGTAGAGAATTCCAAGTTGGAGATGCGCGTCGCTGAATCTGCCGTCGAGAGCCACGGCTTTCTTCAAAAGCGATTCTACTTCCACCAGCTTCGCCTCGGAGTTCTGCTCGCGATTCCACAAGCTCAGCGCGTAATAATATTGTGCCTGCGGGTTATTTGGTTGCAGTTGGACGAAACGCGCCAAGCGCTTGCTGACCTCGTCCGCGCTGCTGCTTGAAATCTTGTACATCTTCCCGAGAAACAGGTACGGCCACGACTCGGACGGATCTAAGTCCGTCGCGGAGCAGAGCGCCTTAATGGCAGGTTCATAGTTACCGCGTGAGTAGAGCGCAATTCCTAAACCCACATTGAGCTTTGCGGATTTCGGGTATAGTCCGATTCCGGTCGAGAAAACCTCGGTAGCAGCTTCCCAGGCCCTATGATTTAGCAGCTCGCTTCCCCAATCGAAAATGTGTTCCTCGCTCGGCTCCATCCTGGCGGCGCGCTGGTACTCATCTGCTGCTTTTACGTAGTCTCCGGCGGCCTCTTCCACATCGGCTAAGAGGTCGTGCAGCTCGGCTGAGTCTTGCCGATCCAGCATGGCCTGAATCTGACGGCGAGCTTTCGCGTATTCGCGTGTTTCGAAATACGCGAGCGCAAGATCGTAACCGCTCACATAATCCGAAGGTTTAAGGCTTTGCGCCTTTTCCATGTAAGGAATTCCTTCCGGCAGCTTGCCCGCGTGCAAGTAAAGCTCTCCCAGGTTGTAGTTTGCCTCGAAACTACTTGGGTTGAGCTTCACCGCTTCCTTCAGCTTTGCCTCGACTCTGTCCATCTGCCCGGCTGCGACCAGAAGAACTGACGAGGCAAAAACGAAAAATAAGCGCTTCAAAAGGCTAATCCGCGCCGTACGCATTTCGAACAGGCCCCTAGGGAACAAGCTTGAGCAGCTTGGACTCGGCTGGCCCCAAAGAGACGTTCAGAGCGCCGATGCTGCGACCCAGCGACAGTATCGGTCCAAACGTCAGTAACCGCAACACCACCAGCACCTGCCAGCGGCTTGGCAACACGTTCCAATTGGATGTGCTTGGAATCATTCGCATCGCCGTTGAAGTTGAACACAGCGAGATAGTAACTCCCGTTATCCTCACGAACGAATGCGTCGGCGGATTGGTCGCCTGTATCACCTTCCAAGGGTCGGAACGCTTTACCTCCGGCGATCGCGTTGATCCGCTTATTGGTGTAAACTTTCTCGGCGAGCGCTCGAGCCGTCGCGTCTTCGAGGTATGCGCTGCTGTCGAGAATCATACCGCCTGAGATGACCGCCGAAAGAAACCGGCTGCGCGCCTCGTTTTCATTCCGGGCCCCCTGAGTAGCGACAGGACCGATAGGTATTTCGTCGGGATCGGCGATATAGACCGACCGGTTCGTCCACCAACCGTAGGTCAGCGAGTTCAGCATGTACTCAGTGGATTCGTTGCGACCGCTGATGTGGCCCATCGTATCGCATGAAATGCGGCGGGCATGCCCGTAACCGCCCGGGAATAGCGGAGCAATCGACAAGCTGATGAACATCTCGCCGCCAATCTCGTCGACCAGAAATTTCATGCCATGGTTATAAGCCTGGATGCCAGTCTCCACCGATTTGTCCCAATGCGCTCCTTCGAGTGTGGCGTGGCCCAGGAAATCAAGTTTGATGTACCGAAAACCGAGTTCCTTGAAGGTTCTGATGTAAGTGCGGATGCGTGCCTTGGTGCCTGGATGCGTGGGATCGAGCGGAGCGCCTCCATCGAGCTTAGGCAAGGGCGTGCCGTCGGGCCACTTCAGCAGGATGTCCCGATAGCGGTACTGAAGATCCGTCCCCTCCACGAAATCATCAACATTCGCGCCGAATTGCGCGAACGGCGCCATGTAAATCCCAGGACGATACTCGATACCCGAGCTATGGCCGAGAGTGCTTAGATAATGGAGCGCATCCCTGAGCTGGCTGGCGTCCAACCGCGACCAAGAAGCGTCAAAGTTATGATAAAAGACCCTGTCACTATTAAAACCGTTTGGCGCTAGTCTCCGGTTGATAAAGTCGATGGCGCCTACGTATTTTGCATAATTGATATGCCCGCCATAGGCAGCCCAACTGTTCCAGCCGAACGGGATGCCCTGCTTCCAGGGAATAGGGGCCTTAAACACGCTATTTACCCGTCCATACTCCTCAAGGCCATCACGCCAGTCTTCGTAATAACCGACGAAGATCATGGCCGAGGCAATGCTGCGGCCGCTCATCTTCCCGTGGGGCAGGGAATCGTGAGTCGCAGATTTCACGCCCTCAGTCGCCATGCCGCTAAAAATCTCGAGCTTATCCAAGCGGCCGTTTGAACCGCTAAAGCGGAGACCAGTCTTCCAGATATCGTGGGTCAGTGAGCCGAAGATCAGCCCATTCCGGCTGACGTTATCGTAGACCGCAGTCACTTCCGAACTCATTTCGGAGCTGTTGATGTCCATGGCGTTATAGCGAAACCACATGTCGTTGTCGAAAGGCACCCGAAGCACGCGATTCTGATTGATGGTTCCAATATCAACTCCACCCGGCGAATCGATCACAACCGGGCCGATGTGATTCGTAGTGACTGGTTCCGAGCTGCGGATCTCCACCTGCACAAACAAGAACGGCTTCCCTTCGTAGAAGCTGTAATGTTGAAGGAGATCGGGCCGGTTGTCGGAAGTATTGACGATGGTGATTCTTCGCCCCTTGCCGATTCCGTCGTTGAGCAGCGTAGAATTGCCGTCGTATGTGTGCCGCGGGTAGTCGGTGTTCTTTAACGCTCCGCTCAGTTCAGTGCTGCTATAGACATTCGTAACTTTTGGATGTGCGCCCCAAAGGTAATGGGCAAGCCCCGACTGCTTGTCATAGACCACTGTCAGAATACTGTTTGATACGGTGAGCCTTCGCGATTGATCGTCGATAATGATCTGACCAGATGGTGCTGGAGCCGATGCGATCCCGGGCGTGCCAGGCAAGTAACTCAATCCTGGCCACGCCAGCTAAAGACGCTCGAAGTAACGAGCGCCGAGTTGTGCTCGACACCTCGAAGTCAGCTCACCAATAAAACTTCAATGCTAGCTGGACCTGTCGGGCGTGTGTGTTAGCGAGTGTGCCGGTAATCTGGGCAAAGTTGCTATTTGTGAAATTCAAAGTTGCAAAGGAGTTTCCGAAATTCGGGTGGTTGAAGATATTGAAAAATTCTCCCCGAAACTCGAAGAAGCTTTTTTCGTAAACCGGAAACTGCTTGAACACGGAGAAATCCAGGTTATTGAAACTCGGACCGTGGAACTGTCCGGCTTTGCCGCCTAGAGGCGTATAGTCTGTCTGCCCGATCGTGGTTGCCACCGGTGGTTCAGCAAACGCCGCAGGATTAAGAAATTGATTGGTCCCGTGCGGGCCGGCATTGAGATAAATCGGCTGGCCAGGAACTAACAACGCCACGCAACCGAAGTCGGCTGTCGTCGAAGTTGGGCAGCCGACGGTTCCCGGGAAACCATTCTGCGCGGTCAGGATCCAGTTTGCGGCCCACCCGCCCAAAAATGCGTTCACCACGCCGTTAACATTCTGACCGAAGCGCAGTCCTCGTCCGTAAGGAATTTGCCAGTTTCCGCTGAAATGCAGCACGTTCGGCGAATCGTCGTTGCAGAAGGTGTAATCTCCTTTGATGCCGAAACCAGGTAGATATGGAGCCCGCTGGAGCCCGCCTGGAGTGTCGTCATTAAGAATGTTCCGAAAATCAGCCATGCACCTCGAGTGCGTATAGTTCGCAAGTATTCCCAGGCCACCGGCGAACCGCCTTTGATAAGTCAACTGGAAACCGTAGTAATAGCCGTCACCGTTCGGAGCAACATAATCTCGGCCCTGCCCAAAATCAGGGAACGGCACATAGTTCTGCGTGTTCGTCCCAGGTGGAAGGATCAGACCGGGATTGTTGACCCGGAAGCCATTGATCTGGTTCAGGCTGTGATTGCCGATGTAAGCGGCCTGGATGCTGTCGTTATGTGTAAGAGCATATTGCAGCGAGAAATTCCATTCCTGCGTATAACCTGTCTTCCACGGAACAGCAAAGGATTCAAAGCTTGAGCCTTTCGGGTTATAAGCAGGACTGGTAGGAATGGGGGTAACGAAGGTCAACCCATTTTCAAGAGTTGCAATCTGCCCATTGAATACGGTTGGAAACTGATTCTGCAGCGGCTGGATACCACCACTGCTGTCATTCAAAGTGGGCTCAACCGCGAAGGGATAGTTTGTACCCGGGTCCGGAGCTCCACCCAGGTTCTCAAAACCCGCATAGAAGATTCCGTAAGCGGCGCGCATTACCAGCTTCTGCATCACTTGATAGGCGAACCCGACCCGCGGCGCGAAATTGTCTTTCGGCGTATTGAGCAAGCCGGGAACGCTGCTGTACTGGAGTGCAATTCCGTCCTTCGCAAGCTGCGCCACGAATGCCGGCGAAAGCGGAATGTTCTTTGCCGAAGAAGTAATCACATAGGCAGATCCCGGTTGTCCGAACGCCGCTGGCTGAAAATTGGCCTGGTTGCCATACCGGTTCCTGAGAACGCCGAAAAACTCCCACCGGACCCCAAGGTTCAGGGTCAGTCGTGGTGTCACCTTCCAATCGTCCTGGAAGTAAGCTCCATAATAATGGCGGATGTCGTCTGGGGCGGTAAGACTGTCCGTCAGAATCATATTCGGCCCACCGTCGTAATTGATGCCGTTTGGTACGGTCGCCGGAATGGGCGTCAGCAACATGGCGGCTACGCCATTTCCAACGCCACCGGTGCCCGGTATGTTCGTGTAATTCGTACCGAAATCCAGCCGCCCCCGCGGGTCGCGCGGATCGTTGAAGGCGAAGCGAATGAATTGAGCTTCGAAACCTCCCTTGAACGTGTGCGGTCCACGAATCTTGGTTAAGTTCTCGGTGATTTGTCTGGTATCCGTCACTCGGGTGTTGGGGCTGGCGAACTCACCCGGTCCAATTGTAGTGACACCATTGATATTCAGAAAGGGCAATCCTCCCAGAGCGGGCCCCTGCGGGACCCCTTGAATCCCGAATTGCTGCGGGATGCCGGTTACGCTCGCAACCGGGGGCTGTGAGTTATCCGTAAGACGGCTGTAACCAAGGCGCGCCTCGTTGATCATGGTTGGCGAAAAGAGGTGTGTCTCGCTCAATGCCGCATTGACGCTGTGGTCGATGAAATTTCCAGAGCCGAAACCTGAGTTATCGATTGGACCCGAAAAGTCAGCCGGGATAAAGCGAGTTCTTCCTGCATACCCCGCCCGCGCAAAGAGTTGGTCTTTTTCGCTGAAGTTCTGATCAATGCGAACGTCAAATTGATTCGTACGGTCCGGCTGCGGAAGCAACGCTGCATAGTTATTTGTGCGACCGCCGTTGAACCCGGCAGTATTGGGCACTGGAAACGCGTTCAGAAGCTTAATCGCATTCGGATCGAGGCGATTGGCCGGAAGGATGTTCATTCTCGCCTCATTAGCGGGCGTAGCAAAGTTCGTTATTCCAGCAACACTTCCTTGGAAAAACGGATCACGAGCATATCCAGTGCTTTGCGCCATGATCCCCGTGACCGGGTCGATTTGACCTTTGGTTACAGGGCGCGTGGTTGCAGGATCCAGTATGCTTCCGTTGGGGAAAACGCGCCCAAGGGCGTCCGTGTGAGTGCCCGTTTGCGTGAAAATCAGATCCTGAAAATTAGTGAAGCCGCTGTTCCGCTCGGCTGCGGTCGGCACCGTCGGGTTATGAAACGACGTTTGCGCAATTCGCGTACCCTGATAATCACCGAAAAAGAACGTCTTGTTTTGGCCATGGTAGACGTGGGGGATGTAAACAGGGCCGCCCACCGTAAAACCGAACTGATTTTGTCGTAGCTCAGGCTTCCCAGTGCCCGCGCGATTAGCGCTCCAGGTATTCGCGTCCAGCTTGTCGTTACGGAGAAACTCCCAGAGGTCTCCTTGCAATCGGTTGGTGCCGGATTTTGTGGTCGCATTTATCACCGCCGAGCCAGCTCTCCCGTATTCGGCATTGAAATCGCTGGTCTGGACGTTCACTTCCTGGACAGCATCGGGCGGCGTGAGGATCACAAATGCCGCGCCATTCAGGTAATCTACCGTGTCATTGTTGTTATCAATGCCATCGAGGATATAGCTGTTGTGCGACCAAGCCAGACCCGTTGGCCGTGAAACCGCCCGTTCCTGCGACCCTGCCACTTTGCATATCCGTGACCCCTGCGGAGATCTGAGCAAGGAAAGTATAGTTGCGGCCGTTTAAGCGGCAGGTCGTTCACTTGCTGCTGAGTAATGTCCTGGCCGACAGTGGATGATTGGGTTTGCAGAACCGGTAATGCAGAAGTCACCTCGACAGTCTGGCTAACTTGTCCGGGAGTCAGACTGAAATCTGCCTTCACCTGCTCGTTGACATGCACCGCGACGTGCGGTTGCGAGACCGTCTGAAAGCCAGGCTTTGCCACCGCGACGGTGTATGTCCCAATTTTGATAGGACTGAAACTGTAGCTTCCGTCGTTCGACGTGCTTGTGTCTAATGCCAATCCGGTATCTTCATTGGTTAGCGTTACCTTGGCGCCTGGAACAACCGCACCGCTCGGGTCGTGGACGGTGCCGCGAATCGCGCCTTGATCAATCTGTGCCCAAAGAAGACTCCCAAACGTGAAAACCGCCGCTACGCACAAAACAAGATGCCGAAAGTTGCGCCGGACTGACATAGCCCCGCCTCCTCTTACATGACTCGGATCTGACTCTCTCCCCACTCCCAAGGTGCGGATACGTTTCTGCACTCGGAGCAAATATACTGCCTTCATTTAGACCTGTCAATATAGAGCTGAATCGGGACTTCTCGTTTCGCGTCAGGAGAATGTTTCTAAAACCATCTGAAACCCCCAGCGAACACTCTGAAACGGCTGGATCCCGGTATGACTGCTGGGAGCAACTTCGCAAAGCGAATCTGCAGGCGCATTCGTCGGCTCGATTGCCATATGCGTGTACCCGTTCCACGCCCCGCGGGTAAACCAAAGTCCAACTACCGGAATCTCGCCAACGTCGAACCGGAATGAAAGCCTCTCTTTTCCGTTCCTGATGGCGGCAAATCCATCTGACCCTTCCCCGAATTCGGCGAACAGCTTCGCATATGCCGGAACATGCGAACCGAAGTCGATTCCATCCAAACGAACACCCGGCATTGGTACTGGCCAGCTCCAAGTGCGATCGCCGGGTACAGGAAGGCCCATGAGTGACGCAACTCTTACGGATCGGATCTGGGGCGGCAATTCGATCTGATCCCCGGCTTCGATTGGCATCAGTGGATGGAATGCCCACAAAAATCGTTCAGGCTTGCTCGATAGGCTTGTCAGAACATATTCAAATAGGAGTTGATTCTGTCGAAGTGAAATGCTGCGCTCCAACTGAAGCGGGGAAATTGGCAGCCGGATGACTGTCCGAATCCGATTCTCTGCTAGGGCCGCTTCGTCAAGCTCCCAAGATCTTGCCCACACTTCTCCGTGGTCTGGCAGATCACGGTCATTCCATCGACAGCGGGCGATCGTCGGCAGACATTCGTCCGCGCCAATAAGCGGGCTCGCATCAAATGAGTCCGTTGGTTCGTTTCGGAAGAGCGGCGCATCCGGCCGCGGCCGCCACATCCACTCTCGACCGGTTAAAACGTTGCGAAGGCTGACAATCTTCGCTCCAATTTCCGGCACCACTTCAACGCTCAAGCTGTCGTTTGCAAGCTTATAGGAGCGGATGGCTTGGCTCATAGGTTTGCGCCTGAGCAGGCGAGTAGACTACATCCAGGAACTTCAAAATCAGGAACTTCAAAATGCAAACCGGCGAGAACACCGTTCGCGCATGGGAAGAAGTAATCACCATCCCGACCTATCCGGCCCCGCCTGCTGATAAGAATCCTATGTTCTTGGACAAACGCGTCTATCAGGGCAGCAGCGGGAAAGTGTATCCGAATCCGTTCACTGATCGAATCTCTGATGAAAAGCAAGACAAGGCGTACAGGGCCGTATTTCTTGAAAACGAATTTCTGCGCGTCATGATCTTGCCGGAGATCGGCGGCCGAATCCATATCGGCCAAGACAAGACCAACGGTTACGACTTTTTCTATCATCAGCACGTTATCAAGCCGGCTTTGGTTGGCCTCCTGGGTCCCTGGATCTCCGGCGGCGTTGAATTTAATTGGCCTCAGCACCATCGTCCTTCAACCTTCATGCCTGTCGAGCACTTCATTGAGGAAGCTGAGGACGGCAGCCGCATCGTCTGGCTGAGTGAGCATGAGCCGATGAACCGAATGAAAGGCATGGTAGGTATTCGCCTCCAGCCTGGCAAATCGATTATCGAAGCCATTGTGCGGCTTTACAATCGCACGCCTTTCGTCCAGACGTTTCTTTGGTGGGCCAACGTTGGCGTTCATGTTCATCACCAATATCAAGCCTTTTTTCCGCCTGATGTGACATTTGTCGCCGATCACGCAAAACGCGCAATGTCCTGGTATCCGATTGCACGAAACTTCTATTACGGAGTCGATTACACCCGCGGTGTTGACATCTCCTGGTACAAAAACATTCCGGTTCCGACTTCGTACATGGTGACGCAGTCGAATTATGACTTTTTCGGCGGATACGATCATTCGAAGCAGGCCGGGTTGGTTCATTACGCCGACCGTCATATCGCGCCGGGCAAAAAGCTTTGGACGTGGGGCAATGCCGATTTCGGCTATGCATGGGATCGCGAATTAACCGATTCAGACGGTCCCTACATCGAGTTAATGGCTGGCGTGTACACAGATAATCAGCCGGATTTCTCGTGGCTTCAACCGTACGAAACGAAAACCTTCAGCCAGTATTGGTATCCCATCCAGGAAATCGGCCCAGCCAAAAATGCAAACCGCTTACTCGCGGTAAATCTCGAATGTACGACAGGCAAGTGGAAGCTAGGTGTCTGCGCGACGGAATCGATACAGAACGCCAGAGTTGTCCTCGCCGGCGGGAATCAGATCTTCTTGGAGCGGCAGGTAAGTCTGCTGCCAGGGAAGCCGTTCGTCGAATTCGTGGCTGTGCCGTGTACTTCGGAATCAGAGCTTCGTTTAGCCGTATTCGATGAACAGGGAATTGAGCTGATTCATTACGCCCCGCGGCCAGTCGAACGCATAGATCTGCCTGACCCTGCAAGTGAACCCGCAGCCCCGGCGGCAATTCCCACTACGGAAGAACTTTATCTGACGGGTTTGCATCTTGAACAGTATCGTCATGCAACGCGTCATCCCGAACCGTACTGGCAGGAGGCGTTGAGGCGCGATCCCGAAGATGTGCGATGCAACAACGCGTTAGGCATTTTGGCGCTGCGACGGGGCAAATTCACAGAAGCCGCAGAGCACTTCGAAACAGCTATCAACCGCCTTATCAGGCGCAATCCGAATCCCTACGATGGCGAGCCCTTTTATAATCTCGGCCTCACTCGTCGATTCGAGCGAAGAACAGACGAGGCTTATGCTGCCTTCCACAAGGCCGTTTGGAATTACGCCTGGCAATCGGCGGGATACTACGAGTTGGCCGCAATCGATTGTGCTCGCGGGTGCTTCGAAGCTGCGCTTGAACACATTAATCGTTCCCTCAAGACGAACGGTGACAACTTGAAAGCGCGCAATCTGAGGACGGCCATTTTGCGCCATCAAGAGCGGTGCGAAGAAGCGCGGCTTACAGCGGTCGAGACCAAAAGGCTTGATCCTCTGGATTTCTGGTCTCGAAACGAGTTGGCGCTTCTGAGCGAGCCGGATCAGCGCGAGCGCCTAACAGATGAACTATTCCAGACCATGCGGCACAATTCCCAAAACTGTCTCGACCTCGCGTTTGACTACGCGCATGCAGGTTTGTGGGCCGAAGCAGAAGACCTGATCGACAGGTTCCTGGCGCAGCCCGCAGCCGCAGCAGGCTACGCCGATGGTGTTTTACTCGCGCGCGTATTTTGCTCAGCAGCATCTCGATTCGGTCGCCGCTTCCCGGTTCCACAAGAAAGGCGCTGAAGCTTCGCCCGACTACTGTTTCCCCGCACGTCTGGAAGAAATGATCGTGCTCGAATCTGCTCTCCAGCACTTTCCAGACGACGCGCGGGCACATTATTACCTCGGTAATCTGCTTTATGACAAGCTCCGGCGCGAAGAGGCTATTCAACATTGGGAAGAAGCCTCGCGGTTAGATCCCGGCTTCTCCATCTCCTGGCGCAATCTCGGCATCGCTTATTACAATGTGCGCCAAAATCCAACACAAGCGCTGTCCGCCTACCGCCGTGCGTTCGAAGCCAACCCGTCAGATGCGCGTCTCCTCTACGAGTTCGATCAGCTAAAAAAACGCACCGGGGCAGCCCCGGAAGAACGGCTAGCCGAGCTTGAGCGCTACCGCGAGCTGGTAAACCAGCGCGATGATCTCACAATCGAACTTGTCACGTTATACAACCAAACCGGTCAAAGCGAACGAGCGCTTTCGATTCTTACTTCCCGCCGCTTTCATCCCTGGGAGGGAGGCGAAGGCTTGACCTCCGGGCAATACGTTACCGCACACATTCTTCTCGGGCGGAATGCCCTGAACCGTGGAGATGCGGCGACAGCGCTACGCCACTTCGAAGACGCCCGCGTATACCCGCACAATCTGGGAGAGGGCAAACACCTCTTGACTCCCGAGACTGACCTTCAGTATTTCAGCGGTATCGCACTCTGGATGCTCGGACGCCGAAACGAGGCCGAAGCAAGCTGGAAATCTGCAGCTGCGGCTACCCCTGGCATCAACTCGTTCGCTTACTACAGCGCCCTTGCCCGTAGGCGGCTCGGAGATGAACAGGGGGCCACGAGAGCTCTTCGAACGCTGCGTGATGCTGCTGAAAAACAGCTGCATACGGAAATAAAGATTGACTACTTCGCGACCTCCCTTCCGAATTTTCTGTTGTTCGAAGATGATCTCCAAACCCGGAACGAAGTCGCGAGCCTGTTCATTCGGGCTCTGGCGCACGTGGGTTTGGGAAATGAGAGTGATGCACTAAAGGATCTGCAGAAGGTACTCGATCTCGATCCGAATCATCTCTGGGCGCGTGTGGAATTGGAAGATATCATGGCTTCGACTGAGAAGCCGGCGTAACGATCATGAGCGCGGCGCGCGAGTTAACGGCGAACGAAAAGGGCAGCACCGTTTACGTCTATCTTGCGGCAGGGGTCGCAGCAACCGCAGGCCTGCTCTTCGGCTTCGATATCGCCGTCATAAATGGCGCCATCATTTTCCTCCAGAGCCAATTCCACCTCACAGACGTGCAAACTGAAATTGCCACAAGCAGTCTGCTGTTTGGATGCATATTCGGTTCGAGCCTTGCCGGATGGCTTACGGATCATCTTGGCAGGCGGCGTGTGCTGATGCTCACAGGGCTGGGGTTTGCTTTATCAGCCATCGGCGCGGCCATCCCGCAAACCTTATCGCAGTTCATCGCAGCCCGATTCATTGGAGGTCTCGCCATCGGCGCCGGATCGGTGCTCGCGCCGCTCTATATCGCGGAAGTCGCTCCGGCACAGAAGCGGGGGCGCCTCGTCTCGCTAAACCAGATGGCCATCGTGTCCGGGATTCTCATCGCGTATCTGGTGAATTGGGGGTTGTCCTTTCTTGGACCTGAGAGTTGGCGCTGGATGTTTGCCGCTGCCGCGGTGCCGTCGATCGCGTTATTCGTCGCTCTGTTCTTTGTGCCCGAGAGTCCGCGATGGCTCGTCGAAAAAGCGCGAAGCGCTGAGGCTCTAGCCGTTCTCACACGTGTCAACGGTCCGGTGATTGCTGCGCAAGAACTCAGGAGTATCGAGGAAACCGTAGCGCAGGAAACTGGCACGCTTGCAGAGTTGTTCGGGCCCGCGTTCCGGCGTCCTTTATGGATTGCCGTATCTCTGGCTATTCTGCAGCAGATTACCGGCATCAACACGGTGCTGTTTTATGGGTCGCTCATTTTCACGAAACAGGTCGGAAACGAAACGCAAAGCGCGGCCATATTCGCAAACGTTATCGTCGGGCTAGTCAATGCTCTGGCCACGATCATCGCGCTTTGGCTGATAGACCGCGCGGGAAGGCGGCCGTTGCTCATGATCTCTACGGGCGTGATGGCGTTCTCACAAGCAGGATTGGGAATGGCATTTCTGAGTCGAAGTCCTTCCGCCGCGCTCGTCCTTACCATGATGCTGTTTTGCGTAGCCGCGTTCGCCATCGGCCTCGGCCCCGGGTTTTGGGTGCTGGTCGCTGAGGTATTTCCTACGCGAATTCGTGGACGAGCGATGTCCATAGCCACTGTTTGCCTGTGGTGCGCGAGCACGCTCCTTACCGTGACGTTCTTGAGTCTGACGAAAGCGCTTTCTCCGACAGGAGCGTTTCTCATCTATGCGGGTTTTTGCGTCGTGACCTTCGTAATCGTTTGGCTCGCGGTACCTGAGACAAAGGGCCGCACGCTAGAAGAAATCGAGCATTTATGGCTTCGAAAAGCAATTTAGCATTCCTTCGGGCCGGTCTCATGCTTGCCCTGGCGGCATTCGCGTCTGGGCAGACCAAGACCGTTCTCATTGATGGCAAGGCCACCGGTCGCCTGTTTGAAGGGATCGGCGCCGTTAGCGCGGGCGCCTCGTCCCGCTTGCTGATCGATTATCCGGAGCCCTATCGCACCCAGATCCTCGACTATCTATTTAAGCCTCACTATGGCGCGTCGTTGCAGCATCTCAAAGTCGAAATCGGTGCGGACGTCAACTCCACCGATGGCTCGGAACCAAGTCACATGCGCACACGGCAGGATCGTAATTATGACCGCGGATACGAGTGGTGGTTGATGGAGGAGGCGCATCGCCGCAATCCTAACATCATGCTGGATTCGCTGCCTTGGGGTGCGCCCGGCTGGATTGGCGGCGGCCATTTTTACTCACCCGACATGGCAGAGTATGTGGCCGATTTCATCCAGGGCGCGCGGAACGCGCATCATCTGGACATCCAATACACAGGCATTTGGAATGAAAAGCCGAATACCGATCTCTCGTTCGTAAAGCTTCTTTACGGCACGTTGGAGCGCCGCAAGATCAACGCGAAAGTGGTGTGTTGCGATCAGTACCCTTCGGAAGGTCAATGGAACGTTGTGGATGCGATTCGGCGAGATCCCGATCTGAGCCGGGCGATTTACGCCGTAACGGTCCACTACCCGCGTAAAAACGGAAAGCTCACAACGCCTGCTTCAGCAAAACAGTTGCACCAGCCATTGTGGTCGAGTGAGGACCAGCCGGAGTCAAGCGCTAACGTGATTCTTTCGCGCGATTGGCAGATCGGTGGACGAAGTTTGGCAAAGCTTTACAACCGCAACTATCTGGAAGGAGGTTTTACCAAAACCGAGATCTGGAGCCCGATTACTTCTTATTACGACATCTTGGCTGCGCCGCATTCGGGTCTTATGTATGCAAATACTCCCTGGTCCGGTTACTACAAAGTACAGGGTGCGATCTGGGCAACGGCGCACACGACGCAATTTGCGGAGCCGGGCTGGCAATATCTCGACTCCAGCTCAGGAAATATGCCTGAAGCAGGCAGCTACGTGGCGCTCCGATCGCCGAACGGAAAAGATTGGAGCGTAGTCGTCGAGACAATCGACGCCAAGCGGCCACAGCAGGTCACCTTTCAAATTAGCGGCGGCCTTTTGACTGGAAGTATTCACATTTGGGAGACGAACGCGCAACGGACTTTCGAACATGTGTCCGATGTTACGCCTCACGATGGCCGCATCACTTTCACATTCGATCCCGACTCACTCTATTCCCTCACAACCACCACCGGACAGGCAAAAGGCACCGTCGAACCGCCCGTCGATCGACCCTTCCCGATGCCGTACCGCGAGAATTTCGAATCTACGGCCATCGATCACACCCCGAAATTTCTTTCCGATCAAGATGGAGCGTTCGAGGTGCGCTCTTGCAAGAATCGGCAGGGGCGCTGTCTCGAACAGGTGATCACGGAGAAGCCGATCCCTTGGGGACCGCTGCCGGACCCCTGGACGATGGCTGGAGACGTGAACTGGACCGATTACAGCGTAACCTCCGACGTGTTCCTACAAGGCCCCGGTGCAGTTACGCTCATCGGACGAGTCGATTCAGCCGACGTTTTTCGGGAACAGAAAGCAATTTGGCCGAGCGGATACGTCTTCAGTCTTGACGCGAGCGGCAATTGGAAGCTTGTGAGCTCGAAGTACAAAACGCAGCCGCAAACGATCGCCTCAGGAAGTGTCGGATTTGATCGGAGCCGCTGGCATCATATGGAACTGAAATTCAAAGCTACGCAAATCACGGCAATGCTTGACGGAAAAGAATTGGCGAGCATCTCCGATACCACGCACACGCACGGCATGTTTGGCGTCGGTACTGCGTGGAACACAGCCCAATTCGACAACCTCTCTGTCAGCAGATGAAACATTATGGCTCCAAAGGATCTATCCGACAAACTTCCAAGCGACGCTGACCAGCTGTCGCGGCGCGCACTTCTGAGGGCGTCAGGATACGTCGGCGCGATACCCCTGGCGGAAGCGAGTCAGAACGAACCGCGCCCTTCCGTCAAGCCAAACATACTG
Organism: uncultured Acidobacteriaceae bacterium; assembly: GCA_963819405.1. Classification (GTDB taxonomy): domain Bacteria; phylum Acidobacteriota; class Terriglobia; order Bryobacterales; family Bryobacteraceae; genus Bog-105. The sequence continues at coordinate 286,533 of CAWFWH010000014.1, forward strand.
ATCATCATTGCGGACCAGGTGCGTTGGGACGCGATTGGAGCATACGGCCTCAACCCTATGCAGTTGACGCCGAATCTCGATGCAATGGCGGGGCGGGGGACGCTATACCGCAACATGTTCGCCAACCAACCGGTCTGCAGTCCCTCGCGGGCGTCGCTCTTCACGGGTGAATATCCTGCTAAACACGGCGTCTGGAAAAACACTGCGAAGGGTGTGGGTTTACCTTCCTCAGCAACGACAATTGCTACGGAATGCCGCAAGGCAGGTTACTCGGCAAATTACATAGGGAAGTGGCATCTGGCTGACGGGCCGCCTGGGCCGGTTGCTCCCGCGAGTCGAGGAGGATTTCTGGATCTGTGGGAGGCGGCAAACACGCTCGAATTGACGTCACATCCTTATGAAGGTGACATTTACGACGGAGATGGACGACCGATTCACTTCCAGAACGAATACCGCGTGGATTTCTTAACCAGCCGAGCCAAACGATTTCTGAAAAATGTCAGCAAAGCGTCTCCTTTCCTGCTCGTCGTGTCGTACCTCGAACCGCACCAGCAAAATGATCTGGGGCGCATGATCGCGCCGAACGGGTACAGAGAGCGTTACCAGAATCCATATGTCCCTGAAGATCTAAAACGATTACCTGGGACTTGGCAGGAACAGCTACCTGATTATTACGGCTGTCTGAAGCGAATCGATGAAGCCGTGGGTGACATTCGCACAACTCTGCAGGAATCAGCGCTCGACCGCAATACGATCGTGGCGTTAGTGAGCGATCACGGGTGCCATTTTATGACGCGGAACACAGAGTACAAGCGAAGCGCGCACGACGCTTCTACCCACATTCCCTTGATTATTGAAGGACCGGGGTTCGACAGCGGGCGTGAGATTCGCGAGCTCGTCAGTATGGTGGATGTGGCGCCTACGCTACTCGAGGCCGCTGCACTTTCGATTCCCGCGACTATACAAGGCAAAAGTACCCTGCGTCTCATATCTCGAGACGAGAGTGACTGGCGGAAGGACGTCTTCATCCAAATGTCTGAATTCTGGGTAGCACGTGCGCTCAGGACGACTGAGTGGACCTATGTTGTCGCGGCCCCTCGTAACGATAGACACTTCACCCCTGCGCCGAACGCTCCTCGATATTCAGCTTTCCAGCTTTATGACAATCTGTCCGATCCTCACCAGTTGATAAACCTCGCTGGACGCAAGGAAACGGTTGCTGTTGAAGAACAGTTGCGCGAACGTTTGAGAGTTCGGATGAACGAGATCGGAGATGTTCCTGCTGAACTGGGTGCCTGCGAATTTCCGTATGCCTAAGGCATTATGGTGCATCCATATCTAAGAGGGAGAAAGGCGTATGAAGAAGTGTAGAGAAGTAATGACCGGAGAACCAGTATGCTGCGTGCCGACTGATACCGCAGCTAGGGCAGCGAAATTGATGAAGGCTGAAAATATCGGCTCACTGCCCGTTTGCGAAGATCGGCACAGTAAGAAGCTGGTGGGCATCGTTACGGATCGTGATTTGGCTTTATACATCGTGGCCGAAGACCGCGATGCAAAGAGCACGAAAGTGCAGGATGTAATGACGTCCCAGCCGGTGACGTGCCGCGCTGATGATGACATGCAAAAGGCGCTGGATGCCATGGAGAAAAGCCAGGTGAGGCGTATTCCGGTGCTCGATGACGACGGCCATCTGATCGGAATCATCGCGCAGGCCGATGTGGCTACGCGCACGGATCAGCGGGAGAAGACCGCTGAAGTAGTCGAGGAGATATCAAAGTCGAAGGCGCACGCAGTTTAGCCCCGCGATGAGATCCGCCCGGATCGCGCTTCCGCTATGTGCCCGCCAGATTTGCGTGGGAGCATGTATGCGGATGTTGGTTCGAAATAGCTCATGAGCGCGGTCAGCCGCCGAGCATTTCTGGTCACTTCCGGTTGCGCCGCGGCGGGTCGAGCTGCATTTACTCCCGATCTCAATCGGCAATCCATCGTGTCGCGGCATAATCCTGTGTTGCGCGCTATAGATGCTCGTTCGCCGCTCTCGGTTGGTAACGGAGAATTTGCCTTCACGGCCGATGTCACCGGTCTGCAAACGTTCCCCAACCTTTACGAAGCTCACGTGCCTCTCTGCACTCAATCGCAGTGGGGTTGGCACAGCTTTCCGATTGCCGATGGGCTGAATCCTGCCGGCTTTCGCCTGGAGATGTTCGATACCTACGGCAGGCAAGTCGGTTACGCGACGCAAAAACAAGGACAGGAACGGCTCTTCGATTGGCTTCGGCAAAATCCGCATCGCCTGGATCTCGCGCGGATCGGCCTGTTGCTCGATGGCCAGCAACCTGATCCGAAAGATCTAAGCGCCATTGAGCAAACGCTCGATCTCTGGTCCGGCACGCTGCACAGCCGCTTCCGCTTGCAAGACCAGCCTGTCGCTGTCATCACGTGCTGCCACCCGGAGCTGGATGCACTGGCTGCCGTTATCGAATCGCCGCTCGCCGCCACGGGTCGTCTATCGATTGCATGCGACTTCCCATACGGCTCAATCGAGAAGAGCGCTGCCGATTGGAACAGCCCGGAGCGGCACCATACAACCTTTATTCACGAGAGCGATCGCTTTATCGTGGCGGAGCGGCGTCTGGATGCCGATGTCTATTTCGTCCGCCTCGAATGGGAGGGAGACGCGCAGGCTCGGAAGCGGGAATCTCACCGCATCGTGCTCGAAGGCCTGCGATTCGATTTCGTCTGCCACTTTGGCAGACAGCGAATGTTGGGGCCATCTCTGTCCGGTAAGGCGGCGCGTCAATCCAGCGCCGCGCATTGGAAGCGTTTTTGGAGCACCGGTGCTTCCATCGATCTTTCGGGAAGTAAGAACGCACGAGCAAAGGAGCTGGAGCGCCGCATTGTCCTGTCTCAATACTTGACAGCGATTCAATGCGGCGGCTCCTCTCCGCCACAGGAGACAGGCCTCACTTGCAATAGCTGGTACGGCAAGTTTCACCTGGAAATGCACTGGTGGCACGCCGCGCATTTTGCGCTCTGGGGCCGTACTCCGTTGCTCGAGCGAAGTCTCGCTTGGTACGGTTCGATTCTGGCGTCCGCTCGGGAAAAGGCCCGGCAACAGGGTTATCAGGGTGTGCGATGGCCGAAGATGACGGACCGTTCAGGGCGCAGCAGCCCATCGCCTGTCGGCGAATTATTGATTTGGCAGCAGCCGCATCCCATCGCAATGGCTGAACTCTGTTATCGCTCGCATCCAAATCGGGAAACTCTCCATCGCTATCGCGATGTCGTGATGCAATCGGCCGAGTTCATGGCGAGCTTCGCCGTGAATGTCAAGGGGCGCTACGTTCTCGGTCCACCGGTGATTCCCGCGCAAGAAAACCATCCTGCGCGCACCACGTTTAATCCCACGTTCGAGCTTTCGTACTGGCATCAAGCGCTCGGAATCGCGCAAACGTGGCGCGAGCGCCTCGGCCTGCCGCGTCAGGCGAAATGGGACGATGTCCGGTCCAAGCTATCGCAATTGCCCGTGAAGAACGGGTTTTACTCATCGGACGAAAATTGTCCGGAAATCTTCACGGAAAAGAACCGGGATCATCCCTCGATGCTATGCGCTTACGGGCTGCTCGCTGGCGATGGCGTGGATCGCGAAATCATGCGGCGGACGCTGCACAAGGTGCTGGACGTTTGGCGCTGGCCCGACACCTGGGGCTGGGATTATCCGATGATCGCGATGACCGCTGCCCGCCTTGGTGAGCCGGAGGTTGCAATCGACGCCTTGTTTCTCGAATCGCCTAAAAATATCTGGCTGCCCAACGGCCACGTGTATCAACGTCCCGATTTGCCGCTCTATTTGCCCGCAAATGGCGCGTTGTTGAGTGCCGTGGCCCTTATGGTCACAAAGCAAACTTTTCCGCGCACCGGATGGCAAATCCGGGCAGAAGGTTTTCAGCCCTCGCTTTGAATGTCTCAGCATAAACATATGGAAGGCACTAAAGGGAGTAGACTTTCCTCATGGAAAATTCAGCTCGACGAGACCTTTTGAAGATCCTCGGCGCTGGAGCCGCGGGCGCAGCTTTGCCCGTCATCGGGATGAAAGCGAGCGCGCAGACCGCCATGTCCCAGCACCGGGGCGTGTTCGACGTGAAAGCCTTCGGCGCGACAGGCGATGGCAAAACCATAGACACCCCAGCCATCGATAAAGCCATCGAATCGGCTGCGGCGGCAGGAGGCGGTGCTGTGCTTTTACCCTCCGGCACCTATCTTTCCTATTCGATTCATCTCAAGAGCAATGTCGGTTTAGTTCTCGAGACGGGCACGAAGATCGTCGCGGCCGATTCACCGGCGCAAGACAGCAGCAGCTCCACTGGATACGATCATCCCGAGCCGAATAATCCTTGGGAGAGCTATCAGGATTTTGGCCACAATCATTGGCACAACAGCTTGATCTGGGGTGAAGGACTCGAGAATGTCGCCATCGTCGGGCCCGGACTGATCTGGGGCCGGGGATTGAGCAAAGGTTACGGTCCGGGGCCTAAAGCCGAACAGCCCGGCGTCGGCAACAAGTCGATTGCACTAAAGAACTGCCGCAATGTCCTGCTGCGCGATTTCTCGATTCTGCACGGCGGCCACTTCGGGATCCTCGCGACGGGAGTAGACAACCTTACTATCGATAACCTGAAGATCGACACGAACCGCGATGGAATGGACATCGACTGCTGCCGCAATGTGCGCGTTTCGAATTGCAGCGTCAACTCACCGTGGGATGACGGCATTTGCCTTAAGAGCTCTTACGCGCTCGGCGAGCCGCGCTCCACCGACATGGTGACCATTACCAACTGCTTTGTCTCCGGCAATTTCGAAGAGGGAGCGCTGCTTGATGCTACGTTTAAGCGTTTTGCATCCGATTTTCGAGTGCCGCGAACCGGGCGGATTAAGTTCGGCACGGAATCGAACGGCGGTTTCCGGAACATCACCATCGCGAACTGCGCCTTCGACGGCTGTCAAGGGCTGGCGCTAGAGAGCGTCGATGGCGCGCTCCTCGAAGACGTGACCGTCACGAACATTTCGATGCGCGATATCGTGAGTGCGCCGCTTTTCGTTCGACTGGGCAATCGAATGCGCGGTCCGGAAGGACGCCCTGTCGGCACCCTGCAGCGCGTCATCATCGGCAACATTGTTTGCTACAACGCCGGCTCCCGCATCTCTTCCATTCTCAGTGGCGTTGCCGAACGGCCTATCCAGGATCTGAAGATCCACGATGTGTATATTCAGCACCAGGGCGGCGGTACCAAACAAGACGCTGCCATTCAGCCGCCCGAAGAGGAGCGCCAGCGCTATCCCGATCCGGGCAGGTTCGGGCCTATGCCGTCGCATGGCTTTTTCATTCGCCATGTGAAAAATATTGAAATAAGCAATATCGAAATCAGCCCTGCGAAAGAAGATCTCCGTCCGGCTTTCGTTCTGGATGATGTGCAAGGCGCGGATTTCTTCCACATCAAAACGCCGCATGTCGCGGATGTTCCTATGTTCGCGCTCAATAACGTCACGGATTTTAGCGTGGGCCGCGCGAAGCCAATCCCCGACACGCTGCTAGAGCATGTCGATCACAAAACACTTTGATACGTCAGATGCGTCAAGCGGTCGTTCGGATAAAAATGATCGACCGTCGCAGGCGTAATGAGCTGATGTTTAACAAAGACCGCTGGAGGAACCGCTCGGCGATTTAAGATGTCGAGCGCGAGGCGGACCAGACCGTCTCCGTATCTTTCGGGAAAGAACGCCACGGAACCGATCAGCCGAGTCCCCGGTTCCCGCAATTCAGCTCGTCCTTCGGGAGACGCGTTTTGCCCCATGATGGCGCAGGTGTCCACCCGGCCAGCTTCCTGAAAGGCCCGCAGTGCGCCCAGCGCGCTTGGGTCGTTGATAGCGCCAATCAAAACACGTTTGGATCTGGCGGTTCGCAAATGCCGGCGCATGGCTTCGAAACTCTCTGCCAACTGGCCATCGCCATTGAGATAGATCACCGGGCAGCTATTCAGCTTCGGAATCGCTTGTCGGACCCCCGCCAGCATTCCGGTCAAGCGCATCCGCGGAAGACTGCCGGCGCGGGGCAGCTCGATCAGAACAATCTCGTCCACCTGGGATTGCCAGTGCTGCTTTGCCCAACGCCCTACATATCTTCCGCCAATAAGGCCGGCTTCGTAGTTGTTCGCGCCGTAATACGTCGCTCCAGGATGCGGAATATCGATCGCGATAAGTGGGATATTCGCGTCGCGATACTTCGATGCCACTACCGGCGCGACATTCTCGTCTGTCTGGAACTCGATCACCAGGTCCACCTTCTCGCGCACTAGCAGATCCGCATTTCGTTGTGCGATTTTGGCGTTGTATCGATTGTCCAGCGAAATTAGTTCAATGCCTTCGGCCGCCGCAGCACGCTGCAGGCTTTGCGAGACCTCCTTTGAGAACTCGTAGTCCGTTCCTTGTGCGGCATACCCCAGGCGATAGAGCCTCTGCTTGAACGGGCGCAGGCAGGATTGATAAAGATTCTCGCCTAGCTTCTCCACAATGCCGCACCTTTCCAGCGTGTAAAGCAGCCGGAATGCCATCGTCTTTGGCAGGCCGCTTCGTGCGGCAATCTCGCGCAAGGGCAGCACCTCGCCGGCGGAGCGGAAGGCCAACAGCAACTGGGAAGAATGAATAACCGATTTGACGAGATACGGATCTCGCCTGACTTCTGACGCCATAATTACCTCGGAACGCGGAGGAATTTGCGACTTTCTCTAATCTACTCCAACTGTTCTGCAATGCGAAACGCTTTCTCCTGATGCCCTATACGCCGAGGAAGGCGCTACCCCGCCATTTTCCTGAACCGGAGCGCGAAATACCAGTTATCACTGCCGTTTGCGGCTCCTCAGCTCGCAGGCAAGCTGTTTCGCATTGCAAAATGCTCGTACATATCTGGACTGACTATTGTAGAGCTTGATAATTTCCCTTTACGCTCTTAATATCTGCGACCAAAAGGTCCCTGGGACTTTTGTAGTGAAAGAGGGCTCTCATGCTGTGTTTGCGTTATGTTTGCCTGCTTGCCTTGACTGCAACCTGGATCTGGGGCCAGCAATTTCGTAGCTCGATCAGTGGCGTCATTACGGATCAGAGCGGCGGGACAGTTGCGTCAGCCAAGGTGACCGGTATACAAACAGAAACCGGGACTCGATACGACAGCATTTCTACGTCCGATGGCAGATACTCGCTGCTGCAACTACTGGCCGGAACCTATCGAATAGAGGTTGTAGCGCCAGGATTCAAGAAGTTCGTGCGCGAACCCGTCACCGTCTCGGCCGACCAGCAGGTCGGCGTGAATATCAGCTTGCAACTCGGCGCGGTGACCGAAACGATCAGTGTGGGTGCAAACGCGCCCCTGCTCAACACAGAGAACGCATCGCAGGGACAAGTGATCAACATGCGCGATGTAGAAAGTCTGCCCTTGAACGGACGCACGCCGATCATGTTTACCCAGCTTTCTCCCGGTATCGCGATGACCACCAACATCACGCAGACAACCGCCTTCCAGAATGGACAGGCGGCCTCTTGGGCCATGGGCGGCGCGGTGGCCGATCAGAACGAGCTATTACTGGACGGCAACGATGACACGCAGCCAGAGGTGGGGCAGTTGGCCTACTCTCCGCCGCAGGATGCAGTGCAGCAGGTCGTGGTTCAAACCGACGATGTCGATGCCGCGCTCGGGCATACGGGAGGCGGCACGGTGGACGTCATCACGCGAAGCGGCACCAACCAGTTCCATGGCTCGATATACGAATTCAACGAAGTTTCCGCGCTGGGCGCGAATACCTGGCTGAACGATGCCGCCAGGCAGCCGAAACCTGTGACGCGCACGAATCAGTACGGGTTTACCGTGGGTGGACCGCTGATTCTTCCGAAGATTTTTAATGGCAAAAATAAATTGTTCTACTTTTTTGCGTTCGAGGGCATTCAGAACAGTCTACCCGAGCCGTATAACCTAACCGTGCCAACGGCTGCGGAAAAAACAGGCGATTTTTCGGCGTTGCTGGCGTTGGGAAAGAACTATCAGCTTTACAATCCTTTCACGGCCGTACAGACAGGCTCAACCATTACGCGACAGCCCTTTGCGGGAAATATTATCCCTCCCTCTCTGATCAGTCCGATCGCACAGAAGATCTTGAGTTACTATCCGGCGCCCAACGAGCCCGGATTGCCTGACGGCGCGGCTAACTATGAGACCGGTATTCAAACCAACACCTTCAACAACGAGCTGGGCCGAATCGATTACAACATCACCGACAACAACAAGCTCTACTGGAACATTCGCCACAATTTCAAAGACGAGTACGACCTGACCTGGTTCAATAATCCGGCTACGGGCCGCACCGATGACCGAATTAATTGGGGATCGACGATCGACGATGTCTATACCATCACGCCGACGCTGGTGCTGGACACGCGCTTCAATTGGACTCGCTTTATCACCCAGGACTTCTACGGAAATGGAACCAGCTTCAATTTCGCGACGGAGCTCGGTTTGCCCGCGAGTCTGCTTCCGTTTTCACAGCATGTGGCGTTCCCGGCCATTGGGCTGACCAACTACACTTCTCTGGGGCCGAATGGCGGAAGCGGCCCGACATCGGAAGGTTTTTTCACGCCACAAGGTATCTATGAGATTCTGCCGCAAGCAACAAAGGTGACCGGCGCCCATACGATCAAGTTTGGAGCGGATTTACGACAGTACCAGCTGGGAGCGGTGGGTTACGGCTATTCGAGCGGACTCTACAGTTTTAGCAACAGTTGGACAAACGGGCCGACAACGACGGCGGCGGCTGCGCCGATCGGCGAGGATCTGGCCGCGCTTCTATTGGGACTCCCCACCGGCGGCGAGTTCGACCAGGAGTCGCAGGGCGCTTACCGGCAAGACTACATCGGTTTTTATATTCAGGACGACTGGCGTATACGGCGCAATCTGACTGTCAATTTAGGGCTGCGGTATGACCAGGATTTTCCAACCACCGAGCGATACAACCGCAACGTGAACGGCTTCGAGTACACGACTCCCAATCCCATTCAATCGGCTGCTCAGGCGGCGTATGCGGCGCATCCGATTCCAGAGGTGCCGGCAAGCCAGTTTGCCACTCCCGGCGGTTTGACATTTGCGAGTCCGAGTAATCCCAACATTTACAATCTTGCTTCGCATCTGCTCAGCCCGCGCATTGGCTTTGCGTGGACGCCAGGCGGTGGGGAAGGGAAAACCACGATCCGCGGAGGGTTCGCGATGTTCGAGTTCCCACAGGACATCACAACCTCAGTGATGAATCAAACTGGGTACAGCATTATCTCCGCCATCACGCCCACGCAGAACAACTACCTGTCGCCCTCCGCGACTTTGGCGAATCCGTTCCCGACCGGGTTACAAGGGCCGCAACCCTTGAACGCGACAACGGCATTAGGCACCAGTGTAGCCGCCGACAATCAGCACCTCCTCAATGGATACTCGGTCCGCTGGGATTTCGACGTGCAACATCAGTTTGGCTCCAATCTTATGGTGGAACTCGGTTACGAGGGGAACCATGGTGTTCATTTGGGTGACAATCAGGCCCTGAACTACATACCGATCCAGTACCTGAGTACGAAGCCGACGCGCGATCAGGCTGCTATCAACCTGCTGAATACATCCGCGACGAATCCGTTTAAAGGATTATTTCCGAACTCCACTGTCGGATTGAACACTGCAAGCACCACGACGGTAGGGCAACTGGTTTTGCCGTACCCCGAGTACACAGGCGTTACCGAAGATATAGTCAACGACGAGGGCTCGTATTACGAGATGGCCTTCATTCAGGTGAAGAAGCGGCTTTCCAATGGATTGCAGTTTCAAGGCAGCTACACACATTCGCGCTTGATGGCGAACTTTCGATTGAATGCCGAGACGGGGCTGCAATACGAGCCCTCACCGCAGGACTTTCCCAATCGGGCCGTGGTCAGTGTAAGCTACGACCTGCCTTTCGGAAAGGGCAAGGCCTTCGGTTCCAATGCAGGTCCGATTCTGGATGGCATTATCGGCGGCTGGGTGGTGAACAGCATTTCGACTTATCAAAGTGGAGCGCCGCTCGCGTGGGGAAACGTCATCTACTTAGGCGGACCGCTGGATCTGAATCCTAGCGATCCTCAGCACACCTTCAATACCGCGGCTTTCGATACGAAGTCAGGCGATGCGCTCAGCGATAACGTGCGGACATTCCCCGAATATTTCAGCAATCTGCGCGCGAACAGTTACGAGAACGAGGATTTTTCCGCTCTCAAGAACATCAGAATTACCGAACGTGCTCGCTTACAGCTGCGCTTCGAGTTCTTCAATCTATTCAATCACCCGGTCTTCGCTGGGCCCAATCTGACTCCCACATCTTCGGCTTTCGGGACCATAACGGGCGGGGCAAGCAACCAACCGCGGCAGATTCAAATGGGAGCGCATATCCAGTGGTGAACCGGACAGTTGCGCAGGGTCTATCGCACAACTATCAGCCTCGCCTCATAGGGCTTCAGTGGCATCTGTACGTGCAGCGCGCCCTTGCCCCCAGTAGAGGCAAGCTCCGTCACGGCTCCTGTTTGCGGATCCCAGATCTCCGCCTTCTTGCCCTCACTCATAAGCGTCACGACGTGGCTTGAAGCCGCTGCGCCCTCATTGAAGAAGAGATAAACATCTGCGTCTTTTAACCGGCGCCGCATGTAGCGTAGAGCCGTATCCGGCGCGTCCAGCGCAATGTCGCGTACGGGCACCGCCGCATTGACAGCCTGCAGGATAGCGGGCGGAACTATTTGCGGAGCAGGCGCAGCAGGCGGCGGAGAGGCCGGCGGCGTTGGCGTCGGCGGCAATTGGCTCGAAATCTCAACGGACGCCCAGGAGAAGTCAGCCGAGGTAGCCGCTCGAGCGTGGAGAATTATCCTGCCAGAAATCAGCGAAGGCGTACAACCAAGAAACAGGACCTGCCCCCCGCTGGTAGCGAAACTATGCAGCCGGTCCAGCGCCGCCTGCGATAGCAGAGATGTACTCGGCAGAATGATGGTGCGGAAACGATTTCCGCTCAGCGTCTCAAGCGTGCCGGCGCCGGGGATCAGCTCCCTAGCCAGCGCGTTCTCGTCGACAATGTCAAAGTCGATCTGGTGCTCGGAGAGCAATTGCTCCGTCGCCACGAACGTTTTGTCGGCCGCATCGTCGTTCAACCACATCGAGCTCGATGGAAGATATAGCGCAACGCTCGAGGCTGGCCTGCCCATGGACATGAGATAGCTCAGTCTGCGCGTGTAGTGCATCAGCTCCGGAAAGCCAGGGTCCGCCATGAACGCAGGCGGAGGCCGTATGCCCCCGCTGGTCGCCGGAAAGTTCATTACTTCCACCAGATTGACGCCGCGCACAAACTGCTCATTCAGCACATACCGCGCCATCTCGAGATTCGGCGTGGGACGATATGCCGCAAAGCTTTCTGTAAACGCTCTTGGCTTGCCGTACACATGCGCCGCCGAAGATGCGAGCCGCGGGAAATCTGAGATCGTGTCCGTCCATATCTGGTGCCAGATGGAGTCGATTCCCGGTACCTGCACATAACGCATATCCCGAAAGAAGTCTCCCTCGCTCCGCACCAGCTCCATCTGCCGCTCTTCATGATTCAGATGGACCTGATACTCCAGATGGTTAGCCGCGCACCAATCGCCCTGAATCTTGAAGAACCCATCCCGGAACATCGCTGAGAAGACGTCCCAGTAGTCTGCCTTTGCGCGCCTCTGGGCCTCCGTCATCTCTGGGGCTTTCTCCCGCGGTCTCGGCACAAAGAACGACGCGACATAGGGTCGGATGTCGTATCCCTTTATGCTCTGGAAGCGGTCAAACAGCGCCGGCGTCCACGGCAAGCCGCTGATCGAGTAATCCGGTTCATCCCCGCGGAAGCCCAGGATCGTCTTACCAAACTCCTCCCCGACCTCTCGCTTGTATTGCTCGTGCGTGAACTCCAAAAACTGCTTGGTCGCCGCTGGGTCAAGATAGTCTTCCAGCGATTGCGATGTATCCTTCACACGATTTGGGTTCGTGTCAGAGCGCGTTGGCGACGTCTTAAACTGATGCTCTACCACCACCACCTGCCAGGTCCCCGCTGGGGCGGTCCAATCGATAGCGCCACCATTCACTGGCACCGCAATAGTCGAACCGTCGTCCTTCACCGCCGTCACGGCCACCGTCGTCGGCGTCACTGCCTGCTTCACTACGTCCCCGCCGTTGGCCGCGATTCTCTGGGCCACTACTAGCGCCTGCATCCGCATTTCCGGCTTGAGGGTCGTGAACTTGCCCCCGGCGAATCCGCTCGGATACCCGGCATCGTCGACGATCCACATCCGCATGTCGCGCTTCTTCACCTCTGCCAGAAGCATCTTGAAGAACTTGAAGTACTCCGGCGAAAGATACTCAAACGGCGTGCCGTATCCGCACTGCACAGTCACCGCCTGGAAGCCTAGCGATTTCAGCTGGTCCAGATCGCGCCTGACCACCGTCTCATCGACCGCACCATTCAGGTTAAAGTACGGCTGCGGACCATACTCCGGCGGCGGAGTCACCCACATGGCCACAGCCTGTGCCGCCGTCGGCATCTGCATCTTCTGCCAGGGCTGCTGCGCCGCAGCGAAGGTTCCTTGCGCCCCTGCGCTCACCATCGCCAAGCCGAGCGCCGCACTCACCAAAATCTTCTTCATCGGTCGGTCTACTTAGAACATGATTCGCGCGCTCAGTTGGATGTTCCTCGGATCGTTTGCTTGCGCAGGCGACACCACTCCGAACGACGAAGTCGCAATTGTGGTACCCGGGCCGTTGAACCAGACGGTGTTGAATGTATTAAACATTTCCAGCCGGAACTGTAGTTGCGCGCGCTCCGTCAGCCTGAAGCTTCGGAAAAGCGAAGAGTCCATGAGGAACGGCCGGTTCGTTCGAATGTTCGGGAAGTAAAGACTGGAGGTGCGAAGCGTAAAGGGAGGCCTGATCATCCAGGCGACTGGCTGAGTCGCGCTGGCACAGTTCTCGCGCGCTCCGGTGGTCGAAAGCGTGCATGTATTGAAAAACTGACTCAGGCTCTGTTGGCCACTCGGCAATGCAGGATCGATTCCGGTCGGATAAGCATCCGGTTCGGCGATGGGCTCGCCTCCTTGCCATGTCGCGATTAAATTCACTTGCCAGCCCGCTGCTATGTTCCGCATCAGCCAGTTCGAGCTTTGCGCGCCGGGTAGCTCATAACCACCGCTCAATACGGTCCGGAATGGCTGATCGTATTTCGCGAATGACCTTGCAAGGTCGTACTCAGGATCTTGCGGATTGAGATAGCTGGTCCCGGTAAGCGTCTTCTGCCACGTGTAGCTGAGCAGCGCATGGAAACCATGTGAGAACCGCTTTTCGATTTTCGCTTGCAGCGAGTCGTAGCTGGTATAGCCGATCGGGATGTCCGCCTGATTCAACGCGCCGAACTGCGGGTAAGGCATGATGCTCTGCTGTAACGTTTGCGGCAATGTCGGAAACGCGTTAGAGACGTGACTGTTGAGAGCATTGCCGAGCTGCAGTTGCTGCGCGCTGATCGCGTTGATATTGCGTGTCACCTGCAAATCTCTCGTGCGGCTACCTACATATGAAACATCTAAGACGGACTGTAAAGGCAGCAGCTGCTGCAATCCGAACGAGAACTGCTCTACGTAAGGAATCACGCGTTGCGGATCGCCGAAAGTTAAGCTCTGCCCTACCAGCGTCGCAGGGCCGAGCGAGCTGCCTTGGGGCCGTACGATTCCGTTTGGATAAGGGTTCGAGATTGTCACTGCAGGCGTAAGCCCTCCGTTCGTTGAAGCCGTAATATCGGTAGCCGCATTGAAGCCGTTCAGCCCTGGAAGATCGAACGTCGGCAGATAGCTGATCCCATAGCCGCCCCTGAGCACGGTGTTGTGGAACATCTGATAGGCAAAACCGACTCGCGGCTGCCAATTATTGAAATCGCGCTTGAAGGGAAGGCGGTTGCTCGCGTTCACGAACATCAGCCCGCCTTGGACCTGCGTTCCATTGGCCGTATATGTTGCAGTCGGATCGAAGCCTGCGTTGAGCCGGTTGTAGCGCTCGCTAATTGGTGACTCATAGTCCCACCGGATACCCAAATTCAGAGATAGCTTTCCATTAACGCGCCAGTCGTCCTGGAAGAACCCTACATAGTAATGGCTCGAGTAAGACATCCCCTGGTTGTACTGTTCGGTCCCAGTATTCGGATAGCCAAGCAGAAATGAAGCGAACGCATTCCCGGAACTCGCACTTGCAACCAGCGCGTTCTGCTGAGTCCAGGCGTTCGTAAACGCCAGGGTGCCAAACGTTGAAGTCGGCTCCTGCTGATTGTTCAACATCACCCAATACTCGCCGCCGAATTTCATCGAATGCGGTCCGGCCACCTTGCTGAACACCTCGCTCCAGGACCATGTACCGCTGAAATTGAACTCGCTCCCGATATTGCGTCCGGGCCCGAAAGCCGTGTAATTCGTTAAGCTGACTCCCGGAAATGTCTGCGCCGGCAACTGCGAGATAAGGCTTTGAGCAATATCGAGCGTGGCAAGAGGAAAGTTCGCCCCTGGTTGAAAATACTCCCACTCGTGCCGCTCATATCCAGCGCGCGAGACAAGAACCAGCGTAGGAGACAGCGTCGAAGTCAGGTCGAATCCACCTCCCCGGTTCTTGCGCGCATATCCTGCACCCGTTGCGAGAGGACCGTAGTAACCTGTCGGACCTCCAGGCGCGTTGTCGCCGTTTCTTTCGGCTCTAAGAGAGAGCCGTTCATTTTCGCTCAGATATTGGTCGATCCGGCGCTATGGTCTCGGTGTATCCAACTTTGCTGTATGTTGGAACATTCAGGTTGTTAAGTCCTGTAGATGTGCCGGCGGCATTCGGCAAAGGAATGAAATTCAATATCGCCTGTGCCGTGGGATTAATTTGATTCGGCTGAATGACGTTTCCCGGGAACTTGGTTCGAACATTTTGCCCATTGACAAGCTGAGTGGTCAGCGGATTGTAAATGGTGATCGGCTGGCCGTTACTCTGGACGAGACCGGAAAAATCACCGCCGCGCTCGGCGAGAGTCGGCACGGTATCCACGTTGGTACCCGGCTGAATAAGGCTGATGCCTTCCCAACTGGCCATGAAGAAGGTGCGGTCTTTACCGTTGTAGAGCTTCGGAATAACCACCGGACCATCGAACTCGACGCCCGGCTCATGCCAGCGAAATGCTGCTCGAGGAATACCGGCGGCATTGCTCTGGAACAGATTCGCATTGAAAATCGTGTTCCGCTCGTAGTCGTACAACGCGCCGTGCAATCGATTAGTGCCGCTCTTCAACGTCACGTTGACGGTACCGCCGCCCGTCCTACCGTATTCGGCGTCGTAACTATTGGTCTGGACCTTGAATTCGGAGGTCGCGTCGGGATTGGGCGCAACTGAGATGTTTGCCGGTCCTGCGTTCTCCACATTCGTATTCGGCAGACCATCCAATAAATAGTTGTTCACAAGGCCTTGGCTTCCATTGACGATGAAGCTGTCCATGCCGTTGTTGTCCCAAGGACGCTCGGACACGCTCGGCTGAATGTTCGGCCACGTAACTCCCGTGGACAGCAGAGTCAACATGAACGGGTTGCGCCCTAATAGCGGCAAATCCCGTATACTCGCGGAATCGATCACTTGACCATGCGTGGCGCTGGCAGTTTCGAGGAGCTCGGCTTGCGAGGTGACGGTGACTTCCTGGGTCAGCGCCCCAAGCTCCATCTTGAAATCCAGCTGAACGCGATCCGCCACGCGAAGTTCGATATTGTTTTTGACTTCTCGCTTGAACCCGGCAGCGGTGGCCGTCACATCGTAGTGGCCGAGCGCAAGAAAAGGAAAAACATAGCTGCCACTGGTACTTGTGGTCACCGTCTGCGCGACATTCGTCTCCAGGTTCCTGGCCTGAACAGTAGCGCCCGGAACCGCGGCGCCGGCCACATCCGTCACCGTCCCTGTGATCGTCGCTCGAAATTCTTGCGCGTACAGCGCGGGGGTAGCTGTCGACAATACAAGTAAAGCCATGAGCCCCAAAACCGCCGAGGCCATCGTAACTTTACAGAAAAAAGGGTGCTTACACGTCGCTGTTAGAGACACATCAAGGCCCTCCAAAAGGACGATCTCAATTGTATAAACATCTGAACGTGTTTACGCAACCAAGATCACGTCCAGAGTGCGGGGGCCGTGGACACCTTTGATGCGAGTCATCTCGATATCGGAAGTGGCGGATGGCCCTGAAATCGTGGTTATCGGTCGATTGCTGAATTGCGCCATTTGGCGGATGCCTTCAACAACCGTCTCGACTATCTGGCTGGCGTAGACGATGCAAAGGTGGTAGTCGGGAATGAGCGTAAGCGCGCGGCGTCCTTCGCCCTCGGAGTGTCGAAGAACGATTGTGCCGGTTATCGCGATTGCGACTGCACATCCCGTCAACACGCCCTCGCTGCTATCCAGTTGGTCATAACTCGAATTCTCGTCGACGCGAAAGTCAAACGATTCGGGAAGCCAATGTCGCGGCAAGTCTCTTGGAATAATCAGAGCTCGTTTTTCCCGCGTGGTAAGCGCCCGCGCGACCATTTGCCGGAGATCCTGTTCGGAGCAGCGATACACGACGGCATCATAGTCACGAAGTCTATCTTCGAACAGGCGAACGCGGTCCTCCTGATTTAGCGCTCCTGATTGTGTATAACAGCGGGCCAACGACAGATAGTCGCTTTCGCGGGTGACCGGGGGTGGCGACACGGCGCCGCGGATCTTCGCGAGAATCGCATCCTTCGCCGTATTCATGTGCCGGCCTGATTCCGTCTCGACCACCATTGGCGAAAGGACTCTTTGGGAACAGGCGATAGATCGCGAACAGCAGTCCACGCTCCCAACATGCCTGGAAGATTGCGAATCACGCCATCGTGTTCAAACGGCGATTGAGCGATTCGGGCCAGCTTCTGAGCCGCGGACAGCCGATGCGAGTTACCGAAAGCGATTCCCGCGCCCTTCATCGCCAGCCGTTCCCAAACCGGAGCGTCACCTTGCTCGACGATCTTCGCCCTGAGATGAATGAGGATCTCCGGGATATCGATCTTTACGGGGCATACTTCATAGCAAGCACCGCACAGCGAGGAAGCATAGGGCAACGACTGAGAGTGTTTCATTCCCTGCAACTGAGGCGTGAGTATTGCTCCAATGGGCCCGCCATACACAGAGCCATACGCATGTCCACCCGTTTGCCGATAGACCGGGCATGCATTCAAGCAGGCGCCGCACCGGATGCAGTCGAGTGTTTCACGGGATTCGGCGTCCGCCAGCACGTTTGTTCTGCCGTTGTCGAGCAATACAACGTGAAATTCTTGAGGGCCGTCACCGGGCGCGACACCTGTCCAGATAGAGTTATACGGATTCATGCGCTCGCCTGTTGCTGAGCGCGGAAGTAACTGGAGAAACACCTCGAGATCCTGAAAGGTCGGGATGATTTTTTCGATTCCGATGATGCTGATTAGTATTGACGGAAGCGAGAGGCACATGCGGCCGTTGCCTTCCGACTCGACGACACATACGGAGCCCGTCTCGGCAATTGCATAATTCGCTCCGCTAATGCCCACCTTCACTCGAAGGAATTTCTCGCGAAGATAGTGGCGGGCGGCATTGGTCAAGTCTTCTGGCCTCTCGCCCAGTTCCTCCAATTTCATTTTTTCGAGAAAGATCTGCCGGATCTCCATTTTGTTGCGGTGCAAGGCGGGGACCACAATGTGCGAGGGCTTGTCATCACCGAGTTGCACAATTAAGTCGGCGAGATCGGTCTCATAGGGAGTGATGCCAGCGGCTTCGAGCGCTCCGTTCAGACCGATTTCGTCGGAAGTCATGGTCTTGACCTTGATGACCTCAGTCGCGTCGTGGGCCTGAACAATGGCTACGATGATCGCGTTAGCCTCATCCGCGTCGCGAGCCCAGTGGACCTGTCCGCCGGCTTTCACGCAAGCACTCTCGAACTGCTCCAGGTAATCGGCGAGGTAGCGAAGCGTGTGGTCCTTTATATCCCGGCCTGATTGTCGAAGCTCCTCCCAATCCGGTATTTCGCTGACCACCTTGTCCCGTTTTGCTCGAATCACCTCAGTCGCATGACGGACATTGTGGCGAAGCTGAGTATCAGCGATCAGTTGCTTGGCTGCCGTGGGGAAATCGGGCGCTTCAGCCGCGTCACCGACGCGAACACTCACTGCCGTACCCTACTTTCCTGCGCTGCAAGAATCTCTGCAATGTGAAGACAGCGCATGCCAGTTCGTTGCCGGCTTAGCGCGCCACCGATTTGCATCAGACATGAGTTGTCGAGTGCGGTACAGACCTCGGCTTCAGTGTCGAGCACGCAGCGAATCTTCTCGGACAACATGGCCGCGGACACCTCGGCATTCTTGATTGCAAACGTGCCGCCGAATCCGCAGCACTGATCGGCTTCCGGCAGATCGATCAGCTTCAAACCGCGGACTTGCTTAAGAAGCCGCAATGGCTTATCTCCTACATGCAACGATCTCAGCGAATGGCAAGAGGGATGCAGCGTTACCGAATGAGGGAAGAAAGCTCCCACTTCTGTAACACCCAGCTTGTCGACAAGCAACTCGGAAAATTCGAAAATCCTTGGCAATAGTTCATGGACTGCGCCGACGATCTTCGGGTCGTTAGTCGTTTGGGCCATTTTAGGAAAATGGTCGCGGATCATGGCGACGCAAGACGAGGACGGAATGCAGACAATTTCCGCGTCATCGAATACATTGAGGAGATTCCGCATCAGCGGAAGTGCCTCCCGCTGATAGCCTGTGTTGTAGTGCATCTGGCCGCAGCAAGTCTGGGCCTCGCGAAATTCCACCTCGTGGCCGAGCCTCTCGAGCACCGCTACGACTGCCTTACCGGTTTCCGGAAACAAAGTGTCGTTGTAGCAGGTAATGAATAGAGAGATTTTCAAGCTGGACCCGCTGTCGACTCGATCACTCTCAGTGTGTGGGCGGCGCGTTCAGATAGTTGCCGTAGCCTACGATCAGTGTCGACCCAAGCAGAAGCACGAGGCCAATCACGAGCAACCGGATCGCCGTTCTGCCAGCGCCCTTCCACTCCTTGAGCCCCACGCCCCAGAGCGTGCTGAAGATCACGATGCTGGCCATGTGGAGCGTCCAACTCGAGAACGTGTAGGCGCCCATCTTTGTTTCACCCATGGTGTAAAAGAAAAACTGAAAGTACCAAGTCACGCCCGCCAACGCGCACAGCAGATAGTTTGAAAGCAGCGGAACGCGAACCGTCTCTCCGAGAACTTCCGTAGCCGTGCGGGTTAGCACGCTCGCGGTTGGACCGGAAAGCGCTGTTTCCTCGATTGATTGAGGACCGCCGGGATTTGTAAATCGCACCGGCAGCTCAGAAGCGAGATACTCATGGCCGGTCTTGTTCCGAATATTGAGATACACCGTCCAAATGAAATTAGTAGTAAATCCTCCTATCAGAACGACCACCAAGACTGGCAAGCCCTGCCACAAACTTGGTGTTCCCGCCCGCACCGTTAACGCCTTGATCGGATCGCCGGCTGCCAACCCGTAAGCGAAACAGGCACTCATCACGCCCGAGACCAGCGCGACGAGAAAACCCTTCTTCAAGTCGAATTCCTTTATCGCCGATTCTTGCGCGGGGCCAGACATCGCCCGCTCTTTGTAGACGCCTGCTAATCCGGCGATTGCGATGCCAACCAAGCAAACGGCGATGCCGAACAGAATTACTCTTCCCGCGGTTTTACTCAACACCTGACTGACGAACGTACCGGCGAAGATGGGCGGCATGAGTGTACCGAATGCGGCGCAAAGCCCCATTACAATCGCCATTCCCAGAGACAGGCCCAAATAGCGCATGGTTAAGCCGAAGGTCAGACCGCCAACGCCCCACAGGAGGCCGAAGAAATAGCACCAGAAAAGAGTTCGGTGCGACGTCGCGCTTAGGACGGCAGGCAAATGCCTGGTCAACAACGATGCCAAAACCCATGGCGCAATGATCCAGCTGAAAACTCCTCCGACCAACCAATACGTTTCCCACGACCATATCTTGACAGCGCGATAAGGAACATAAAAGCTTCCTGAGGCCAGTCCTCCTAACCAGTGGAACAGTACACCCAGGGCGGGATTCGGCGTCATGATTTATTCGATCACAGGCAAAAACATCGTAAACCTCTAGCGTTTTAGCGCAAGAAAGCTTCCTGTAAACCGCCGTCCACCGGGATAATATGGCCGGTCGTCTTGGCGCTCTCATCGCTGGCGAGCCAGGCAATTGCGTTGGCGCAGTCTTGCGGCAGGATGGGCTTGCGCGTAAGTGTGCGTTGCGCGTAGAAATCAGCCAGCTTGGTGCGGAGCTCCTCGGTACCTTCGGACTCGGAAAACTCGATCTTATATTTCTTGAGCGATTGAATAACGCGATCGCGCGGAAACATCGTAGACCCAGCCACGACGGTAGCAGGAGCAATTCCATTCACCCGAACCAAGGGCGATAGGCGACGGCGAGCTCGCGAATCAGGTGGTTGAGCGCAGTCTTGCTGACGTCGTAAGCTTCGCTCCCAAACTTCGGGACGACTGCATTCGCTGAACTCGTCAGCACGAATGAGGCAGGAAGCTTCTGGTCGCGGAAAATCCAGCCCGTTTCGCGAGCGATAAAGTAATTCCCTGTGACATTCACCAGGAAAGTTGTATTCCACTGCGAATCGGTCAATTGCCCATTGGAGACTGTAGCCACCGGGAAAATCGCAGCTGTGTTGATGACGCCGTCGATACCGCCGAATTGTAGAACTGTATGCTTCGCAGCCGCCGCGATGCTTTCGGCCGATGCCAGATTTACAGCAACGTGAGAAACAGACTCAGCCGATGCAATAGCCGCCGCTTCATCGGCAACAGCTTTTGCAGCTTCCGCATTCAGGTCAGCAACCACGATATGCGCGCCTTTGCGCGCCAGAAGCAGAGCAACCTCACGGCCGATGCCACTTCCGGCTCCAATGACGAGCAGAATCTTGCGGCTGAACTCCGCCTCGGCAGGCATGCGCTGCAGCTTGGCTTCTTCGAGAGCCCAGTATTCAATGCGAAATGCCTCGGAGCGGGGCAGTGCAACATAGTTCCGGTAACTGACGAATTGATTTGAAAATTCAGGCCGTCGCGCTTGCGGATATGGATGCGCGGCTTCTCCTTCTTCCAACGCGTTTGCCCCGGCCATCACGTGGATGGCGTTGATGAAGAACTCCGTCGTGATTCGCGCTTCTTTCTTGTTCTTTCCAAAACCGAAGAGCCCAAGGCCAGGGATAATGACGACCGATGGATTAGAATCCCGAAGTCCCGGAGATTCGGACGTCGCCCAGGCTTTGTAGTAATCGGTGTACTCATTCCGGTAATAACGGGCGCGCTCTGCTATTCGGGATTTGAGAACATCTACGTCCTCCTGATCGGGGTTCCAATCCACGAACATGGGACAGATCCTGGTGCGCAGGAAGTGATCCGGACAACTTGTCCCCAGGTTGCTGAGTTCTTTCGCCCACTTGGATCCCGCAAAAGCAAGTGCATCTTCGTGATCGGTATAGTGTGCAATCACACGTTTGTTCGAAGACGCGATGCCGCGGAGCGTGGGAAGAATATTCGCGGCAATGGATTCGCGATTTGCAAGCGGAGCATGCTGCTCGCCGCCAAATAACAGCGTTCGCTTCGCCTGATGCTCGATGATGAACTCGCCCATCTGATCGATGGTTCGAATGCTGTTCAGGTAGCATTCGCGCTGCGTGCTGCCCCACGTGAAAAGCCCATGACTTCCGAGCAGCACGCCATCGCACCCGGGACGCGCCGTCACCGCCTTTTCGAGCTGCAAAGCAAGCTCAAAGCCCGGCCGCTGCCATGCCAGCCAAACGATCTTGCGGCCGTATTTCTTGTTGAATTCGTCAAGCTTCTGCTTACCATTTGCACTCGCGGCGAGCGCGATGGCCCAGTCCGGATGAAGGTGATCGACATGCGGAAATGGAAGAAACGCATGGAGCGGCGTATCGATTGACGCGGCCACCTTATTCTGGCCGAATGCGGATAACGGGTAATAGCTCACCATCTGGTCTTCGTATGCCTCGCCGCGGTAGAGATCCTTCAGCTGTTCGAGGCGGTTCAGGTAGAGGAGCGCGAAGCCCGATTCCTTAATGGAGCCAAGATCGCCTCCGCTTCCTTTTACGGCGAGTACCTTGACCGGCTTTCCCGTGAAGGGGTCTGGTAAGTCGATTTTGGAGCTGGTATTGCCGCCGCCGAAATTCGTGATTCGCAGATCTGCTCCCAACAGATTCGAGCGATAGCGCAGCAGAGCTAACTGATCGTTCGCAAGCGCCTCCGCCTGCTTGTCATCCCAGAGGTCTTTCAGATGTACTATCTCCGTTATTTCAGACACGCTTTACCTCGCAATCATTATGGCCGCTGATGAACGACGATGAACGCGGATGTCCCGGAAGATCAAACGTGAGCGAGATGGCGTGGGGAGTTAGGCAGCTTTGGTGTAGGATTTGGCGTGCTCCCGCTCCTGTTTCAGAGTCGCATTCGCGATGTTGGCGGCGCGCACGCCTTCGAGATAGAGCTCGACATCCTCAATTGAATAATCGAAGCCAATCGCGACCGGATCGAAGGGCTTCTTGTCGTGCTTGGCGGCCATGTAGAGCTTGCCGAGCGTATCGAGATCCTGCTTTTCTCGCTGGTGACGTTCCTGTTGCATCTGGCGCAGCTCGGCGTTACTTTTTTCGCGCTGGCGCCACAGACGCGCTTCTTGAATCTGCAGGTTGCGGAGTTGTTTCTCGTAGGTGATGAAGGTATGGAGCTCGATGAGCATGGGGCGCTGCGCGGGCGGGTATTCATCGAAGAGGTTGGCGAACTCGACGCGGCCTTTGGCGAAGATCGCCATTTGGAGAGCGGGGATGCGGTCGCGACGCCATTCGATATCGGCGAGCGATTGCACGAGACCGATCTCGCGGCGGTTCATGGGCCGAAGCTCTTTCTCGAAGTCGCGGAGATGCTGTTCGTAAAGCGCGGCATCGTCGGAGGGGAGCAGAATGGTGCGGCCGGTGAGCGCGGTGGTGACGGCGTTCAGAGAGGATTTCGCTTTCCCCTCAGGAGTTTTCGGGCCGCAGGAGAGTTGAGAGTTGGCGCGGTTCGCGGTGAGTTGAGCTTCGGTTGGGGTTCGCGGTTCGCTCGGTTCTGGCATCGGGATTAGGGTTCCAATGGTTGGTGAGTCTGCTTCAGTGTGCTCGATCGCTTGCTCAACGGCAGGGTCGATGATTGTGGACGAATTCGCGGTGAGTGAATTCGCGGCGGCTTTACGCGCTTGCTTTCTTGCTTTGCGCTCTTGTGCGCGGCGGACTTGCCGGGTGGTCATATCAGTCTCCAGAAAAGGATTCGGCTCGCGATAGGGAAAAGCCTAGCGCGAGCCTGACAGAAAGTAGCATGCCGCGTTTCGAGACGTGAAGGTGGAAGTTGAAAAATGGGTGTAAGCTGCTGAGAGGGAACAGGAAAGCTTTTTTGGAAGAGGCGTGAATGGGAGGCGAGTACTCGGGTTCAGGGGATTTCTGGATGGGCGAACTAGAAGCGGACGAGGAGGGTGGGTTGCGAATACGGGAAAGTGTATCTGCCGACGCAAGCGCGCTTATGAATCGTAATCCGTCGCAGAGCACGGAAGCGCTTGGCGGCTCAGGGGGATTACGACGGCATGGTGAAGCATAGCGCGTCATGGGTCCAAGGGGCACGGGTGTGACCTCCAGGATCATTAAACTCCCGGCGACTAGTGCGGATCTATCGACGGCGACGAGTTCTGTCCAGATTGCCGATACTGGAAATGGGCCGGAGCCAATCAGTACGGTTTTTCAGTTGGGCAGCGTAGCCGTAAACGCCTCTATTGCCCCGAGAACTTCTGCTTCGTTAGATCGGTAAATTGCATGACTCGCGTTTGGTATCCGAATTACTCGCGCTGAACGTACTGCGGCTTCGAACGCCTTGATCTCGCCACCGACGTACTCCCGCTCAAACTGGGCTTCGAGCTTCGCTTTAGCGCGTCCGGCATCAGTGTCAGGCACCCTGACAGAAGCATGAGGCAAAGCGCAGATGGCAAGAACTGGGGTATGAATCGTCGTAAATTTTTCCGCGCCAGTAAGGATCGCATTTGCCGGCGACGTTTCGCGCGGCTTACCTGGCGGGGGCGGAGGCGGCGGTGGTGCGGAAGTCGTCTTGAAATGCATGTCCATCCAACTCAGATCCTTCTCAAACCGCGGGACACTAACTCGCTCCAGTTCCTCGACTATCGGTTTCACGTCGCCTGCAGCAGTACGCGGGTCTATTTGAGCGAGTTTCTTCTCTAAGTCGACGAGGTCCATAAAGAAGTCACCACGGCTGGGATCGTAAAACGAGTAACCGGAGATCGCATCCAGGTAAACCAAACCCGCCGCCTTCTCGGGATGCCTGGACCCGATATAGCTCAACTCTTCACCGGCTATGGAATGGCCTATGAGGACAGGCTTCTGCAAATGTAGAAGATCGCAGGCCGCGATGACGTCCTCTCCCAATCGCTCGGCCGAGTAATTCTCGGTCGTAGCAGGCGGCTTGCTTGACGCGCCGAAGCCCCGACGCGTTATGCCGTAGACATGATAGGTCGCGGTTAGCTTGCGTGCAAACTCGTCAAAGTCGTGGGCTGTGCCACCCAACCCGGTCAGCAACACCACCGACCTCCCAGTGCCTCCCCAATCGAGCGTCTCCAGCTTTACATTCGGCGCAACCTGCACAAATCGGACAATGGGCTGCGTTTCAGTCGCATCCGGCGTTTCTGTCTCCACCAGCGCTGCAGTCATCGGTGTTCCGCCAACGGGCGCGTTCCCATCTTCCGGCTGTGCCGCACTGCGATCCTCGTTGCGGTTGCTTCGGATTGACGGTTCCATCGAACTGTCCTTGCGTTTGGGGCCGGTTGCGTTCGTCATTTGAAGGTGAACGTGCTGCATTTGGCCATTCGCCGACGTCAACTCCACCCCAGCTGTACCGGCCTGCCCAAAACGCGCAAACTGCTCACGCGTCATGCGAACGTAGATGAGCTCAGTCCCATTCGGCGATTCGAAAGGTACATTCACCCACATCAGCGAATTGCTGCCTGATTGGATCTCCGTGGCACCTGCTTCTGCACTGGCCGGAGAAAGAACTACAAATGGGAACACCTCACTGCGGCCTCTCATCGGGAACGTGTTGCTGCTGCGCATCCCGGACCTGAAGATCTGAATCGATCCCCCATCATTCGGAGAATTTGTTGCGGGTTGTTGCGTATGCCCGCGCCCGATCAGCGCACAAATAATCACAAAAAGGTTGAACGAAATCGCGGCACCAAACATCAGGCGCGATATTTTCAATGGAACCAGCTGCTGTTCGCTCAGAACGGAACTGAAAAGACTCGGGCCCTCTATCGCCGCCTGCATCGGGTTGCGTGCAGGTGCTTGTCTGAAGAGAAACTGTCGCAGCACAGAAAGCATCCCGTCCGTCATCAAATGAAATACCCCTTCCGTCGCGAAGGCCTCATCAAAAACACAAAGCATCTCAGTCTCGAAACGCTCGCGGAATGCTCTTGGATGTGCTGCCAAAATCCATCGATAAACCTTCCGCATGCGTCACGCCCTCCGCGGCTTCACTCCCGCCAGCCCAAGCTTCGCTGCCCGGAACATTTCTTCTAACCGTGCAATTTCAGCGGCAAGAACCTGCCGTCCCAAGTTGGTGAGCCGGTAATAGCGACGCCTGGGATCGTCGTTATCAGTCGGCTTCGCGCTTTCCGCAACTAGTCCCTTATCCAGCAAACGCTGCAGATTATCGTAGAGCGTGCCCGGGCCCAGGCGGTACTGCCCATCGGATTGCCGAGCCACCTCCCGCATAATTCCGTAACCGTGTCGATCTTCGCCCGCAAGTGCCATAAGAATATGCAGAGCTGCCGGCGGAAGCGGGAGAAATTGGCTTGTAAGAGGCCGCATCTCTGATTCGCTACTATATCGGAGTTCGATCAATTGCGTCAATACAGCTAATTCGTTATCAGCCGAAATATTATTGGTTCTGTAAAACGACTGGATCGGACTCCGGCATAGACAATTTCTCGTCGAGCGATCGCTTGGCGGGCGTGTGCGCCATGCGAACACTCAGGCACTTAGGTGACGACTTCACATCATTTGAGAGATGTGTCCTATCCGGATTGATCCTGGTTTACGGGAATCCGGAAACTGCGCGAGCTAAAAGCAGGATAGATCCGCCCCGACGGCCAAGTATTTACATATTCGGTTTTCACTTGGACGGGAAGTCGCTAGCCGGAAAGTGAGCGTGTCGACGAGTGTTCATCTTGGAACTGGACTTCAGTGCAACTTGGCGACGTCTTCAAAAGATCCAATGGGCCGCGAAAATCCGGCGAAGGTTCTCGAACGGTGATGTCGCCATCTACAAAAAAGGTCGACATCTCTCCGGGTTTTAGGTCGGCGGGTTACTTCTTGACGGAGGCGGTGGTCTTAGTGCCTACGGCGCGGACTGCCTCGTCGACAACGACGTAGAGGAGCTGGTCGTGGTCTTCCCGGGCTTTTTCCTTGATCATCTCGCCCATGCGTTTGCCGGCAGCGGCGTTGTCGGGCAGGCTGAGGCCGCGCTTTTCGGCGGATAGCTGGGCGAGTTGTTCGACGATGTCGAAGAAGGCTTCTTCGTTCTTGCCGCTGAGCAGCCAGGCATCATGCACAGAAGCGGTGATGATCTGGTCGAGGGGATAGACCTTGTCCTTGGCGTCAACCTTGGGATGGGCCATAACCTCTGGCTGTTTCTGGGGCCCCGGCGAGGATGCGGCGAGGGAGAAGGTGGCGGTGGCGGCCAGAAGGGCGGCAGCGAGGAGGGGACGTGGATTCATGAAAATTCCTTTCGTATCTGAGAGAGTCTAGTGCCGCTCGTTTGAGTCGCGGCGGCGATTCTGGGCGGCCTCGCCGACAACCGCACCAATACCTGCTCCGGCTGCACCTCCGACGAGGGTTCCCTTGAGACTTTTGCCGAGTACGGCGCCGAGGACCGCACCGCCCACGCCTCCGATGGCCGCGCCTTTGCCGGGGCCGATGCCGCCGCGCTGCTGGTTGTACCGCTGATCGTAGCCGTCGCTAGCATGGCGCGGATCGTAGTATTGTCCGCCGTGGCCACCCTCCCGGACGCCCTTGTAGAAGTTCTGGTTGCCGCGAGACTGCTGGTTTCTATTGGTCTGAGAGGCCCTGTTGCTGTTGCGGTCCTGACCACGGCTCCCCTGATAGCCCTGCTGCGCCAGACCTGGCAGAGATGCGAGCAGGAGAGCGGCGGTGAAGAAAGCTTTTCGCCTTAGCATTCGGATTCCTTATCCTCCGCAGCCTGCAATGCAAACCGCGGTAACAACTAAAGTATAGACAAAAATATGCGGCCACTGTTCGTATGACACAAAATTTGGCCCTTTGACATACGAGCCGTGGAACCGCGACAACTTCATCGCGACGAGCGGCCGGACCACCCAATTCTCATGTGTTTGTGAGTTCCAGTACTTCGAGCCAGTACTCATGTTCGGCGACTTCCCTAGCGAGAGCTCGTAATAGATGGTAAGACAATCTTAAGCCTGCGGAAAGTCCTTTGAGAATCGCTGTTATAGCAGCGACAAGGCGGAAGCTTGCCCAGATGGACTGTTGCAGCGGCCCTGAGTTGTATGACATCTCCGCGGTGTGCGGAGCGAGGCGAACTTCTCCATGTCCATCGGATCCCGAAGCAAAATGATCAGTTTCCGGCTGAGCGCGAATGAATATGAGCGGTTCCGCACCGAATGCTTTACGCAAGGCATTAAGAGCCTGTCTGAAATGGCTCGGGTTGCGATCAATGTCCTACTGCAGGAACCTGGGCCGGCGGCTCGCGGCGTGCTCGAATGCCGCGTCAACGAATTAGAGGCACGGCTTCACCTTCTCGCGCTCGAGATTAAGAAACTGAATCAAGGCCTTGCGCTAAGTCGACCGGATGAGCCGCTCGAAATTCGCAGTAGTTTCAGCAGCTAGCTCTTCGACAGCGATTCCACGCGTTTTCGCAATTACTTCCGCCGTGTGGGTGATGAACGATGGTTCATTGCGCTTACCACGGTGAGGGATGGGCGCCAGATACGGCGAATCCGTTTCCAACAGCAAATGATCGGAGGGCGTCAGGCGGGCAGCTTCTCGAACTTCCGCAGCTTTCGGAAAGGTAGCGACGCCGCCAAACGCGAGATGGAATCCTAGATCGAGGCACTCGCGCGCCTGCCCGGCATCGCCTGTGAAGCAGTGCATGATGCAAGGCAGAGCGGTCGGCGCCCAATGGGTGCGCAAAACATCTAGCGTGTCGACCCAGGCGTCGCGCGTATGGATGACCACGGGCATGCGCGCTGCGGCGGCCATCTCGAGCTGGCGGATGAATACCGGGAGCTGCGCCTCTTTCGAAACGCCCCAGTGATAATCGAGCCCGATCTCGCCAAGTGCTTTGACTCGAGGATGCCGCGAGCAATCGCTCGAGCTCTTCGAAAGGTGTTCTCATCCGCTTTCAGACAGTCGTTCGGATGAACGCCGACGGTCGCGAAGATGAACGGATAGGTTTCGGCGAGTCGTACGGCGGCGCTCAGATCGGGCGGACCCTCGCCGGTGCCGATCGAAAGCATATATTTGATGCCCGCCTCGCGGGCGCGTTCGATGACAGCCGCGCGATCCTCGTGGAACTGCGCGTCGTCAAGATGGCAATGCGAATCGACCAGGTCCACGAAACTATTTGAGCCGCGTGCCCACTGCGACATCCTCATGGAACCCGGCAAGAATCGGGAGCCCACCTTCGGCGCTGGCGGCAACAATCATGCCTTGAGACGTAAGCCCACGCAGCTTGCGGGGCTGTAGATTCGCGACAATCACCACTTTGCGGCCGATGAGTTGTTCCGGTTGATAGGCGAGCGCGATGCCGGCAACGATCGTGCGAGGCTCAGGCTCGCCGATATCGACTTTCAAGTGCAGCAATTTGTCTGCGCCTTTGACGCGCTCGGCGGATTTCACTTCGCCAACCCGCAGATCGACCTTTGAAAAGTCATCGATCGAGATGAGATTTGCGCCTTCAGCCTGCGGCATGGCGGCTTCCGCGGGCTTGCCCACCAAAGCCGATTGCCGATCTTTTTCGATAGCTTCGAGTTCTTGCATCCTCTGAATAGTTGGCTTCAGTTCGAGCCGCGGGAACACCGCCGAGATGGAGCCGATTTTCTGGCCAGCTTCCAGGCCGCCCCAATGCAGTGCGCCGCTTTCCACGCTATCGACAGGGAAGCTAAATCCCAGTTGCCGCCATATCGATTCAGCCGCGTGAGGAAGCACTGGCGCCACTAGTATCGCTATCAGGCGCAGAGCTTCGGTGCAAGTATACAGCGGCACCGGATCGACGGGCTCTGCCTTTCGCCACGGCTGCTCGATAACGATGTATCCGTCGATCTCCGCGATAAACGCCCAAATGTGCTCGAGTGCTTTTGAGAATTGCAACCCCTCGTAAGCGGCGAGCGTTGCGGCAATAGCCCGCTCAGCCGCCGCTTGGATCCGCTCGGAAGATCGCGTCCCGTCCGGTATCACACCCGCAAACTGTTGCTGAATCATCTTCAGCGTGCGGCTGGCGAGATTTCCAAGGCCATTGGCGAGATCGGAATTATATCGTCCGACGAGCGCGTCGAAGCTGAAGCTGCCGTCCTGTCCGAAAACAATCTCACGCAACAGGAAATAGCGAAGCGCGTCGACACCCATGACTTCGGCAATGGGCGTCGGCCGCACAATGTTGCCGCGCGACTTGCTCATCTTGTCGCTTTCAAACAGTAGCCAGCCGTGAGCGAAGACGCTCTTCGGTAGTTCCCATCCGGCCGCCATCAGGAACGCGGGCCAATAGACCGCATGGAAGCGAAGAATCTCTTTACCGATTAAGTGCAGGTCGGCGGGCCAGCGGCCTTCCCCTTCCACGGCGCTGACATACGCGGTGAGTGCGTCGAACCAAACATAAAAGACGTGCGACGGATCGGCCTCCACCGGAATGCCCCATTTGATGCTGGTGCGGGTGATGGAAAGATCCGAAAGGCCCTGCTTCACGAATGCCAACACTTCGTTGCGACGAATTTCCGGCAGGATGAAATTGGGATTAGCTTCGTAGAATTCGAGCAGCCGGTCGGTGAAGGCAGAGAGCTTGAAAAAATAATTCTCTTCGGTGACTTCTTCGTAAGGCTTGCCGGTTTCGGGATCGACATCGCCCGGCTTAGCGTCATTCACAAACGATTCGCTAACCACGGCGTAGAGGCCTGTATAGGTCCCTTTGTAGATGTAGCCATTCGCTTGGCAAGCATTGAACAGAGCGTTGACAAGTTTTGCGTGCTCCGGGGCCGTGGTCCGCTGAAACCGGTCGATTCGAATATCGAGCTTCTGCCATTGCGTGCGGAACTCGCTCGAAATAATATCGACGAACTCTTCCGGAGTCTTCCCCTGCGCGCGTGCCGCCCGTTCCACTTTGGTGCCGTGCTCGTCGGTTCCCGTGGTGAGGACAACATCATCGCCTTGCATCCTCTTAATGCGCGCGATGGCCTCGGCTGCAATGGTGGTGTAAGCATGGCCGATATGCGGCGCAGCGTTCACGTAATAGATTGGAGTCGTGAGGTAGTACTTGCCTTTGGTCATTAAATTGATCAGGAGTTTGCGCGTTTACTGAATGCCTGATTCGCCTCTGCGATCACGGTTCGAAGCGGAACGCCATGCTGAGCGGCTGCTTTGCGGCAGTCTTCGTATTCCGGCGCGAAGCTGCCCGTTTCCGCGTACTTGATTCGCACCTTGCCATAAGCGGTTTCCACCTCTGCGATGCTTCGGGCCAGAACACGGCGCTCCGCCTGAAGAATGCGCAGTCCGAGAGTGGTGGTCTCGGCGAACACGATGGTGGCAAGTTCTTCGGCCAGCTCCGGCGGAGCGACTACGGAAATCAATGTGCCGGGCCGATTCTTCTTCATAAAGATCGGCGTGAGAGTAACATCCAGCGCGCCGGATTCCAAGAGGCGCTCCATTGCATAACCGAGTACTTGTGGAGTGGAATCGTCGATGTTCGCCTCCAGAACGCTTACTGAAATCACTTCGGACGCCAGGGTCCGCTCGCCGATAAGAACGCGAAGCACGTTGGCTTGGGTCGTGAAATCTTTATCGCCCGCGCCGAAGCCTTGCGCGAGCATACGCAGCGCTGGAAGCGCGCCGAAATCAGTCGCCAGCGTTGCTAAAAGCGCCGCGCCGGTGGGTGTTGTGAGTTCTGTCTCCGGTCCGGCGGAATAGATGGGGCGGTCCTTCAGCAACTCGGCCGTGGCTGGCGCCGGGACAGGAAGAACCCCATGTTCTGTATCGACAGTCCCGCTTCCAACGTTGATGCGCGAGCTATGCACCTCGGTGATGCCGAGCTGATCGAGCGCCACACACGCGCCGACGATATCGCAGATGGAATCGACCGCGCCGATTTCGTGAAAATGAACTCTTTCGATTGGCACGTTGTGCGACTTCGCTTCAACTTCGCCGAGCCGGCGGAAAACCGCTAATGAATTTTCTCTGGCACTCTCGGAAAGCTCGCCTGCGCGAATTATTTTTTCGATTTGCGCCAGGTGCCGGTGTTTCTTCTGTTCCGGCATCGCAACAGAAAACTTTGTCGCCGCTATACCTTTGCGCGTGGTTTTTTCAACGCGGAATGAAGCATCGAGATCTAAGCTCTGCAGCGCAGACTCGAGCTCATTCCAATTGGCCCCGGCATCTACCAGCGCGCCGACGGTCATGTCGCCACTGATCCCGGAAAATGCGTCGAAATAGCAAATTTTCAATTAGTCACAGTGTACAGGCTTGAGCAGACTGCGGGCGTGTTCGACGTCTGCGAGCGCTTGCTCCGGCGTCGCCGCGAGCGCGGTCAGATGCCCCATCTTCCGCCCCGGACGTGGAGTCAGTTTGCCGTAGAGGTGCAGCTTCACGTCGGCAACCGATGTCGCAGCGGCCCAGTCGGGTTCCCCGCCGACCCACAAATCGCCGAGCAAATTAGCCATGGCGGCGGGCGTGAATTGCGTCACCGCCCCCAGAGGCAGAAGGCAGGCGGCCCTGAGTTGCTGCTCGAATTGGCTGGTCAAGTTTGCGTCGAAAGTGAAGTGGCCCGAGTTGTGCGGCCGGGGGGCAAGCTCGTTGATAAGCAAGCCGCCATCTTTGCAGACGAAAAATTCAACGCAGAGAACACCCACAACCTCAAGCTTTTCGAGTACGGCTCTTGCAATCTCAACTGCCTGCCGTGTGACTGCGGGACTTACGCGAGCGGGAGCAATAGACACATCAAGAATGCCATTGCGGTGATGGTTTTCGACCGCGCCATACTGAACAAAATCGCCGTTCTCCGAACGCGCCGCCACAACCGAAATTTCGCGCTCGAAATCCACCATCGCCTCAAGTACCGACTCGCGCTCACCCACGCCGCGCCAGGCAGTTTCGAGATCGGAGGCGCTGCAGATGCGGAATTGACCCTTGCCGTCATATCCGAAGTCGGCGGTCTTGAGAATCGCAGGGAACCCGAGTTCGTTCGCCGCCTGAGTTAGCTCTGCAATATTCGACACACGGCGGAATGGCGTCAATGGAAGACCGGCAGTCGATAAGAACATCTTTTCGCGAAGCCGGTGCTGCGTCGTGTGGAGAATATGCCCGCTGGGGCGAACAGGCGCGCATTCGGCAGCCGCCGAGGCAGTCGCCGCCGGAACATTCTCGAATTCAAATGTCACCACCGAAACCGCGCTTGCGAAGTTGCGGACCGCGTCCAGATCTTCGTAAGCCGCGTTGACTTCCAAGTCCGCGACTTGGCCCGTCGGCGTATCTTCATCCGGCGATAGCGTGTGGACCCGGTAGCCCATTCGTCGCGCTGCCATAGCGAACATGCGGCCGAGCTGACCGCTGCCGAGCACGCCGATGGCGCTGCCGGGCAGGATCGGCGCGCTACTGCGCTTCACGGCACGCGGTCCTGAAGAACAGCGTCGGTCTGCTGGCGCCGCCAATCCTGCAGCCGCGTGCGCACTTCGCCATATTTATTTCCGAGAATGCTCGCGGCCAGAAGCGCTGCGTTCGTCGCTCCCGCATTGCCGATCGCGAGAGTACCTACCGGAACGCCAGCAGGCATCTGAACAATGGACAAAAGCGAATCGATGCCGGCGAGCGTACTGCTCTTGATCGGAACTCCAAGCACCGGCAAAGCTGTATGAGCGGCTATCATTCCCGGAAGGTGGGCGGCCCCACCCGCAGCGGCAATAATCACTTCCAGCCCACGCTCCGCGGCGGTCTTCGCGTATTCTGTCATCCAATCCGGCGTGCGATGCGCCGAGACAATCCGGCACTCATGCGGAATGCCCAGCATCTTCAGCAGCTCACTCGCGCGCTGCATCGTCTCCCAGTCGGACTTACTACCCATGACGATGCCGACGAGTGGTTTATCTGGAACCGGAGCCGGAGTGCCCTTGGCCATAAGCGTGGATCGTTCGTTACTGCAACCGCTCCGCCACTTTTTCCAAATACTGGCGGGTATTCAGCCATTTTTGGTCCTTGCCCGCCAGCAGCGCCAAATCCTTAGTCATGAAGCCTGCCTCCACCGCGCCGACCGTCGCCTTCTCCAGCTTGTCGGCAAAAGCTACGACGTCCGGAGCATTATCGAACTCGCCGCGATAGCGCAGCCCCGAGCTCCAGGCGAAGATGGATGCAATTGGATTCGTAGAAGTTTCCTTGCCCTTCTGATGTTCGCGGAAATGCCGCGTCACTGTGCCGTGCGCCGCCTCCGTCTCCACTGTCTTGCCGTCCGGCGTAATCAGCACCGACGTCATCAGGCCGAGCGAGCCGAAGCCTTGCGCCACCATGTCGGACTGCACATCGCCGTCGTAATTCTTGCACGCCCAAACGAATCCGCCTTCCGATTTCACCGCGAATGCCACCACGTCATCGATCAGGCGATGCTCGTATGTAAGGTTCGCCGCCTCGTATTTTTCTTTGAATTCGTTGTCATAGATCGACTGAAAAATATCCTTGAACCGCCCGTCATATCGTTTGAGAATCGTGTTCTTGGTCGAGTGATAGACCGGTAGTCCTCGCGAAAGTCCGTAATTCAGGCACGCCCGCGCGAAGCCGCTCATCGATTCGTCCAAGTTGTACATGCCGAGCGCAATGCCGGCGCCCTTGAAGTCGAAAACCTCGAACTCCTGTGGCGGCTCTCCGCTTTTCGGCGTAAACGTGAGTGTGAGTTTGCCCGGCCCGTTCACCACGATATCGGTCGCGCGGTATTGATCGCCAAACGCGTGGCGGCCGACAACAATCGGCTTTACCCAGCCCGGCACGTAGCGAGGCACATTGCGGCAGATAATCGGCTCGCGAAAAATCGTGCCGTCCAGAATATTGCGAATGGTCCCGTTGGGCGATTTCCACATGTGCTTCAGGTTGAACTCTTTCACCCGCGCCTCGTCGGGCGTGATCGTCGCGCACTTCACGCCCACGCCGTAGTGCTTGATCGCGTTCGCCGCGTCAATGGTCACCTGATCGTCAGTTGCGTCGCGGTGTTCAATGGAAAGATCGAAATATTTCAGGTCGACTGCCAGGTGCGGCAGAATCAGCATCTCCTTGATCGCCGCCCAGATAATGCGCGTCATTTCGTCGCCGTCGAGTTCCACCAGCGGAGTCTTAACCGGAATCTTGGATGCCATGGGTAAAGAGCTATTAGATCAAAGGGGTACACTGACATTTGGTTTAGAGTGAAAGACTACATCGAGCTCACCAAACCGCGCGTGACGTGGCTCATTGTGATGAGCACTGCGGTCGGCTACTATTTTGGCCACTCGGGTCTCTGGTCCGTTTGGCCGATCTTACACACAGTATTCGGCACGGCTCTCATCGCCTCAGGGACAGCCGCGCTCAACCAGTGGTATGAGCGTGAGGCAGACAGCCACATGCGCCGTACGCAAATGCGCCCGCTGCCCTCTGGCCGACTGACCCCGTTTGCAGCTCTTTGGTTTGGAATCGCGCTCTCCTTGGCCGGAGGGTTCGAGCTCGGTTTCGGCGTGAACTGGCTGGCCGCCGGCCTGGGAATCGCCACCTTACTGATGTACCTGTTCCTCTACACACCGCTGAAGCAAAAGACGTGGTGGTCTACGACGGTCGGAGCGTTCCCGGGCGCCATGCCGCCGCTCATCGGCTTCGCTGCCGCGGCGAATAAACTCACTCCGGAAGCTTGGGCGCTCGCCGCTATTCTGTTCTTCTGGCAATTCCCGCACTTCTACGCCATCGCCTGGATGTATCGCGAGGATTATTCGCGCGCCGGAATCAAGATGCTGCCCGTAGTAGAACCTGACGGCCAATCCACCGCTCGCCAAATACTGATTTATTCAGTGGCGCTGATCCCCATCAGTCTGCTGCCTAAGTGGATGGGCATGACCGGCACCATCTATATGGTGGGGGCCATCGCGCTGGGCCTGCTTTTCCTCTACTCAGGCATTCGAGTTTCACTCGACCGTACCAAAGTCCGCGCACGAAAAGTTTTGCTCGCTTCCGTGTTGTATCTACCGGTGCTCTATGGTTTGATGGTCCTCGATCCCACTCGGCTGTGAATAAACCAGCTCGCTTCCTGCTTGTCTCTGTAGCTTTCTCCATAGGCTGCTTCAATTCCGCCAGCAAGCTGCCTAACTACGGAACCGTTCCGGCTTTCACGATGACGGATTCCCAGGGCCACAGCTTCGACAGCAAGGAACTAGCCGGCAAAGCATGGGTCGTGGATTTTATTTACACGAACTGCCCCGGCCCGTGCCCGCGAATGACTTCCCAAATGCACAAAGTGGAAGAGCAGGTAAAGAGTGACAGCGACGTACGGCTGGTCTCCATCTCCGTAGATCCGCAGCGCGATACCCCGCCGGTGCTGAACGATTTCGCTCGTCGCTTCGGCGGTCCCACCGAGCAATGGTTTTTTTTAACCGGATCGCCCAAGACCGTACACATGCTGGCATACGACACGTTTCACGTCGGCGACTTGATCTCCAAAATGGATCACAGCACAAAATTCATGCTGGTCGATAAGCACGGAAACATTCGTGGCTATTATTCGAGCTTCGAGGAAGACGGCATCCCGGCCATGTTGAAGGACCTTACGGCGCTCCGGCACGAAAGATCGTGATTCACGACTTACCAGTCGTCAATGCGATTTTGAACGGCACCGCCGGATTGCTGCTGATCATCGGCTACACATTCATTAGACGAGGCAAAGTGAATGCCCATCACAATGTGATGCTGACCGCGTTTATTGTCTCCTGCCTCTTCCTGATCTCCTATCTCGTGTACCACTACAACGTGGGCTCCGTGAAGTTCGACAAGCCTGGTTGGGTGCGAACCGCTTATCTCTGGATCTTGGCGACGCACACCGATACTTGCCGCGACTGTGCCCGTTCTCGCCATCATCACCTTGACTCGCGCATTGAAAGGGCAATTCGCAAAACATCGCGCCATCGCGAAATGGACGCTGCCGATCTGGCTATATGTCAGCGTGACCGGTGTGATCGTCTACTTACTTCTTTATCAGGTCAGACCACGACTCTAGTTACCCGCTTCGACTCAGCAACGCCCGTCCGGACAATCGTTCGAGTATCGAAACGGGGGCGTTTTCGGGCTGGGCCATGGATTGACGGTCGATGATAAAAGTCTGCTCCAAGGCGTGCTGGCCGGATTGGACGGAATGGGGCACAATGTCGGTGAATGCGAGCCAAGTGGAACCAGCCGGGAAATCGAATCGATATTTAGGGCAGTTGGCTTGAAATTCCGAGTTGCGCTTCAGGTATTCGTGGAAGCGCAGCATGAAACGATCATAGGGGGAGCGGCGCACGCAGCCAGCCTGTAAAGAATGATTTTTTGGCCGCTATTTTTTCCAGTCCCGCATCTTGCGCATAGCGCTCGGCAGTGACGGCAAAGGGATCGGTCACGATCCAATTTCGCGTCTTCGAAGAATGAATATTTGTGAAGACGCGCAGAATCAAATCGCCATTGGTGGGGCGCGAGGGAAACGCATCCGTGTGAATCAGGTCGTTGCGTTTATTCAAAGGCAAATCGCGGCCCTGTTCTTCGAGCGGGCGAAAACTCGCATAATCCAATTTCCAGGTCTTGGCATACTGCGGAAGCAACTCTCTCGTAAACTGAATGGCATCACGGGAATATTCGCGAAGAATGGCGCGGAGGCGTTCCAGTTGCGCGGCATCCGTTTCAATGCCGGTGACACGATCATCTGCAGGGCGATACGCGATATTCTTGTGGATTGCGCGACTTGAAAACGAAAGGGTTCGCAGGAAGTCTTGCGATTCCGCCGGTAACGAAAAAGGGCTCGCGGGGAAGAAAACGATATTGCCAGTCTCCAAGTCCGGGCGGTAATCTACAAGTTCCGATGCAGGCCACCGATCGACCGCGACTAATTTCATTTATCCAGCTTAGCTACTTAGCGATTCTTATAGCGCTGGTGCCAGCTTGTGCGCAGACTCCGTTTGCGCAACTCAAGTACCGGCAGATCGGGCCGGGAGGTAATCGCGTTGCCGCGGTGGTGGGCGAACCGGGCAATGCCATGGTGATGTATGCCGGCGCGGCGGATGGCGGAATCTGGAAGACGATCGATGGAGGCGTAAATTGGAAGCCGGTTTTCGATGACCAGGATGTCTCCGCGATTGGCACACTGGCAGTTGCGCCTTCAGCCCACAATATCGTTTGGGCCGGCACGGGCGAACCCTGGATCATCCGGCCCGACTACTCGATGGGCGACGGTGTCTATAAGTCGACCGATGGGGGCGAGACCTGGCGGCATATGGGACTTGATCTCACGGGACATGTCGCGCGCATTCTTATCGATCCACACAATCCCGATATTGTTTTTTCCTGTGTGGTTGGTCAAGCGTACAGACCGCAGCATGAGCGGGGTATCTTCCGCACGTCCGACGGTGGAAAGACATGGCAGCAAATTCTGTTTGTCAATGAGAACACGGGCTGCTCGGAACTGGCCATGGACCCTCACGATCCGCAGACGCTGTTCGCGGGGATGTGGCAGGTTGCAATCCATACCTGGGACCTGAATAGTGGCGGTCCAGGAGGGGGCGTTTACGTATCTCATGACGGCGGAGACACGTGGAAGAAATTATCGGGACACGGCCTGCCGCCGGCGGACAAACCGGTGGGCAAAACAGCCGTGCAGGTGGCGCCGAGCGACTCGAATCGCGTGTATGCGCTGATTCAGGAAGAGACTCCGCGCTTTTACCGCTCCGACGATCGCGGCAATACCTGGAAGGTAGTGAACCAGGAGCACGTGCTCGCGGAACGCTCACCGTATTACACGCGATTCGCGGTTGCGCCTGACGACGAAAACTTCATCTTCATCGTCGCGGTGAGCATCGTGTACTCACGTGATGCCGGAGTAACTCTTGCGGACGATATCGTGCATCCGGCCGGTGATGTGCATGACGTCTGGTACGATCCGCTGAACCCGAATCGAGTGATGGTCGCGCACGATCACGGCGTTAGTGTCAGCCTGAACCGGGAAAAAACGTATCAGACATTTTCACTTCCGATCGCGCAGATGTACCACGTCTTCACGGACGATCAGGTTCCTTATTATGTTTATGGCAACCGGCAGGACGAGCCGACGTTCCGCGGTCCCAGCAATAATCTGCAGGCTGGATTCGCGGGCGGCACGTTTGCAGGCGGCATAACCGCAGGAGACTGGACGCAAGTTGGAGGCTGCGAGCCGGGATTCTCGATTCCCGATCCAACGGACAACAATATCGTTTGGTCGGGCTGCTATAACGGCGATCTCACGCGGATGGATCTGAGGACCGGTCAGGCGCGATGGGTTTCTGCATGGCCCGAAGCGACGTACGGATGGGCGCCGAAGGACGTGAAGTATCGATGGCATTGGACGATGCCCATCGCCATTTCGCCGCACGACCACAATCGCATTTACGCCGGCAGCCAATATGTTCATGAGACCGATAACGGCGGCCAGTCGTGGAAACTCATCAGCCCGGATCTTACCCTGAACGATAAGAGTCACGAACAGAATTCGGGCGGAATACACCCCGACAATCTCATGACGTTCGAAGGTGACGTGCTGTATTCGATTGCCGAGTCTCCCCTGAAAGCGGGTGTGATCTGGACTGGCAGCACCGATGGCCAAGTGAGCGTGACGCAGGACGCCGGCAAGAGTTGGACGAACGTGACCAAGAATATTTCCGGTCTTCCGCCCTGGGGAACTATTTGGAACATCGAACCCTCGCACTACGATGCGGGGACTGCTTACGTCGTCGATAATCTGGAGCAGGGCGCGGGCGATTACAACGCCTATGTGTACAAGACGACCGATTATGGCCAGAGCTGGAAGCTGATCACCGGGGGAATTCCGAAGTCAGTAAACAGCAGCGCTCACTGCATCGTGGAGGATCCCGTACGCAAAGGGATGCTGTTCTTAGGCACCGACAATTTCATCTACGTGACTTGGGACGATGGCGCGAACTGGACGCTATTGCGTAACAATATGCCGCCCGCGCCGATTTACTGGCTGACGATTCAGAAGCGCTATAACGACCTGGTGGTTGCCACTTACGGCCGCGGGTTCTGGATTTTGGACGACATTACACCGCTTCGCGATTACGACAAGTCGCAGCAATCCGACGTTTATCTATTCAAGCCAAGAGCTTCCTATCGCTATCGCAACTTCAATAACACGAGAGCAGCCGACACGAATAACCGGGTTCTGGGGCAAAATCCTCCAGCAGGCGCGGACCTCAATTTTTATCTGAAGGCGCCCGCTAAGAAAGTAGAGATTACTATTCTGCGGAAGGACGGGCAATTAGTCCGGAAGCTGACCGGTTCAACGCAAGCAGGCATCAACCGCATCTGGTGGGATCTCCGCTACGAGGCGCCTACAACTGTAAAACTTCGCAACAGTCCGCCGGGCGAGCCATGGGTAAAGAATGGCCCGGAAGGCTGGCGGCCATTGACGCATTGGCGGAACTACACTCACGGACCAGAGGTGTGGCCGGACTCGTACACGGTCAAGCTGAACGTTGACGGCAAAGAGATGACTCAAACGATCGACATTCTGCGCGATCCGCACGATCTCGCGAACGAGCAAGAGATTAAGGCGAACGTCGAGTTTCTGCTTCGCCTGCGAGACGAGATGAATGAATCCGCGAAGATGATCAATCAGATCGAGTGGGCGCGAAAGCAACTTGCAGATCTGAAGACGATGCTTGCCGACGATCCTAAGAACGCTTCGATCATCGATGCGGCGAATAAGCTCGAGCATCAGATTCTTCCCGTTGAAGAGAACTTCTTCCCGCTGGCGCTGACAGGTAGAACCGAAGATGCTTTCCGGGCTCCCACAAGGCTTTATGGGAAGCTGACGAATTTGGCGTTTCTGGTGGAAGGCGGCGCCGATTTGCCGCCAACCGATCAATCGATTGAGTTGAACGGCGAGCTGCGAGAGGAGCTTGGTTCATCGCGGAAGGCCGTACAAGATCTCGATCGGACCGCCATAGATCCGTTCAACGCGAATTTGAAAGCTCACGGTCTCTCGTTGGGCATTCAGCCTTAAGAGAATCGCGCGTGTCTTCGCGTCGAGAGCTGATCAAGGGCGTTCTCGCTGGTTCGGCCGGTCTATTCTCGGCAGGCTCGATTGGAAGTTGTAATCGCGCTTCGCGTCGACGTGTAGTTGTGATAGGAGCTGGCTTCGCGGGTCTGGCGTGCGCTTACGAATTGGCTGCGGCCGGTTACGACGTCACTGTTCTGGAGGCGCGAAAACGCTTGGGCGGTCGCGTCCTCACGCTTCATGATTTTATTCCGGGGAAATGGATCGAGGCGGGCGGGGAACTGATCGGCTCGAATCATCCGACCTTGCTCGCATACGCCCATCGCTTTGGGCTGAAGTTAGTTCCGGTCACTCGATATGACGAAAGCAGCACGCCTACATTCTTGAATGGAAAACGGCTTTCCGATGCAGAGACGCGCGCTTTGTTTCGGCAAATGGGGCAGGGCATCGAAATTCTAAATAAGGATGCCAGAGCAATTGATGCCGACCGGCCATGGCTTAGCCCGGATGCTTCGGAACTTGACCGGCGGAGTTTGCAAGACGTAATTCAATCGCTTCGCATTGGGGATTTGGGGAAGCAAGGATTAACTGCGCAGTTCGCTCATAACATGGGCCTCCCGCCCTCACAGATGAGTTATCTGGGAGTTCTGACGGTCATAAAAGGTCACGGAGTAGAGAGATATTGGACGGACAGCGAACTGTTCCGCTGTGACGGAGGAAGCCAGCAGCTTGCGGATCGCTTGGCGGCGCGGCTGGGTGCAGAGCGCGTGCACCTTGGAACAGCGGTGAATTCCATCAGCGTGGAGCGGAATGGCGCGGTGGCTGGCTGCGATACGCAACGGTCGTATGAGGCTGATGACATCGTGCTCGCTGTTCCACCTTCCACTTGGTCGAAAATCCAGTTTGAACCGCCGCTGCCCGCGAATCTACAGCCGCAGATGGGCTCGAACGTGAAATATCTGGCGAGCGTGAAGAGCAGGTATTGGCTGGACACTCGCAAGCCGGCCGCAGTAGAGAGTCTGAGCGAGGCGGGCTCGGCATGACCTGGGAAGGCACGGACGGTCAAACAGCCGATGGACCTGCAGGGCTGATCTCTTTCAGCGGCGCATCGACTGCTGAAAAATGGCACCGAACTTCAGGCGCTGAACGGCAGGCGCGCTTCCGGCAGGATTTTGAAACTCTGCTGCCGGGATTTCAGCAAAATCTTTTACGCGATCGATTCGTGGACTGGTTGGCCGATCCCTGGACGTTAGGCGGATACTCATTTCCTGCGCCTGGAACTCTGACTGTATATGGACCGGCTCTGTTAGCGGGATTGGGGCGGCTACACTTTGCGGGTGAGCATACGTGTTACAAATTCATGGGATTCATGGAAGGCGCGCTGTGCTCGGGCGTTGCGGCGGCAAGGCGCTTGGCGGCTCGGGACGGTGTCGTGAAATCA
Source organism: uncultured Acidobacteriaceae bacterium (assembly GCA_963819405.1). GTDB lineage: Bacteria > Acidobacteriota > Terriglobia > Bryobacterales > Bryobacteraceae > Bog-105. The sequence goes on from CAWFWH010000014.1 coordinate 328,774, forward strand.
TAAGCAGCGTGGTTATCAATTGGTGTACGGATCGCGCGGCGATCGCTGAGCTCGCTCGATTCTTTATCGACAATACCGAGCCAGATTACATTTCACATGGGGAAATGCAGGAAGGCCGGGCTCTCGATGCTGATCATTGGGCTCCATCGCTTGAACAGGCGCTGATCGAAGAGATGGAGGCGGCTCTCGACGCGCGCCCCGCCGATTCGCGGCGGCGGTGGTTTCTTAGCGCGCGAGACGACAACGAGATCGTTGCTTTTGGAATGGTCTTGTTTGAGGCAGAGGCACTCGTTCCATATGCCGTAATCGAAGACCTGGTCGTACGCTCTTCTGAGCGCAATCGTGGAATCGGGTCGCAGGTACTCGCCTGGATCGAGCAAGAAGCCAAGCAGAGAGGTTGCCAACGGATATTTCTCGAAAGCGGCATTCGTAATGAGCGCGCCCACTCCTTTTTCGAAAGAGCAGGTTTTCGAGTCTGCTCCACGGTTATGACGAAGCCTGTTTAGCCGAGGCAAGCCGCGCTACCAGCTTGCGTTTATTCTTTTCGATCAATTTTAGGAATTGCTCGCGGTGCTGCTCGTACCAAGGGGTATCATTCGCCGGTTGCTCGAAGAGGGGCGACACTCCCTTGGCGAGAAAGCCGTCGCGCTCGGATGGCTTTAGATTGTGGAAAAGGCGATACACGTGTTCGAGAACCCAGCAATCGTCATCGATCAGCCAGCGCGCAATCTCCTTTTCAAAAGCGTTGAGCTTTTGCTGCCTCTCGGCCGACGCGGAGCTTAGTATCCAGGCAATGAGATTCTCCGCGCACAGCGCGCGAATGCGGCAGTTCGGATCGGCGTAGAACTGGTGAACGGCATCCTCAAAGAGAGTGTTTCGTTGCGGAAGAGAGCGTGCGCCGAAGGCGGCCTCGATTGCGCCGTAACGAACTTTCCAGTGCGGCCAGCGCGCCGATTCCTGAAAGCGCAGATGACCATCTACACCGTGGGAGGCGCCGAGGCACTCAGCAATGATGTCGAGTGCCTCCGGTTTATCTTCGGCGATCCCAGACAGAACCGATGCCGCGGCTTCCGACACGTCCCACAACGGATGAGCGAGTAAGATGCGCATTACGCGCGCGAGCGGTTCCTGGTCCAGCGATTTGAGGCCTTCTTGCTCGCGACGTATCTGTCCCGTATCGGAGTCGAGGCTGTAGAAGTTATTCAAGAGAGCTCCGACGCCTTGTTGCGGGTCGAAGCCGGACAATACTTCTTTTCGAGCTTTATCAACCGAAGACAGAGCAGAGTACGCGTCTTGAACCTCTGGGGGCGCATCACCAGAAAGCGCGACCGGTTCAGGCAGGTACGCACGAATTGCTTTCAAATCCCAAATGTCGAGCTTATTGAAATCCCAAACAGGATTCCAGAAGCGTTCACCGGACACTAAATCACTCTTATCTTTTTCTTGTAATGCGAGGTTCAATAACAAATCGCCGAGGACGGAACGCTGCGGATAGGTCTCGGAGTCTGCCATGGCTTGCAAGTGCTCTGGCTTGACAGAATCGGCATCGTTCGCATACACGAGTGAAAGCGCGTATGCTCCCAGTTCCTGGTAATTGATATCCGGATCATTGAAGTAATCGAGAATTTGTTTCAGTGTGTCATCAGAATCGCCGTTGAGATACGCCTCCGCAAGAACTTCCGAAACGGTGTAACGGATGACGTAATCGTCTGAGGCTAAGAAATCCTGTAGGATATTGGGCCAGGCGTCGCGGTGATGATTGTACAGAAGAGCAATCCCGCCCGACAGCGGCTCAATTTCATAAAAGTCTTTCAAGAGATTGGCGAGCTTAGAAGGATCGACATTGGCCGCGCTGGTCTCTTGCTGAGGAGTGCAGGTCTCGAGGTAAATGGAAATGAGCTTGGAGGAGCGTTCAAGACTTACTTGCTGCTGGGGCGAGAAGCTTTCTTTGAATTTCGGACGGCGGAGAAAATCGAGCAATTCCACTGCGTCCGGGAATCTATCGGCTTCGAGAAGGTGCTCAACTCCATAAGCCAGCACATAGGGTGAGAATCCGCCCTCATCGGAAATTTTGAACGGGCGGCGCGCGCTCCGCCAAACCTGGTATTCAGCCCAAGTCTGAGATCGGCGAGGGCCTTTGCTCCATTTTGCAGGTTGACACAAAAAGGAGGGCGGGCGGCGACCAGCCATTCCGAAAACGATTTGTGGAATATTCGAATGCGCTGATTATCCTGGGGCAGATAGGCTTCAAGATCCTGGAGAAGTTGCTGCAATTCATCCTGATCCATGGCAAGTGCGCGGCGCAATTGAGCGGACGTCAGCGGCTCGTGAGCGGCAATGACGACTTCGAGCAGCCGTTTGGCTTTGCTCCATTCAGATCCGGCGCTTTCGGGGGCGGGGAACTGCCGTTGGAAGAAATCTGCAAAGAGACCGGAAAGATCGTCGGGGAGAGCTCTTAATTCGGCGAGAGTGCGGCCGCGCTTTTCGAGCTCGTTGAGTACCGTCTTGGCGTATAGAAAAAGACCGCCGGCCTTTGCTGCGAGGATAGGCGCGAGCTGTTCGGGAGTTTGATTCCTGGCGAGGAGATTGCTCTTGATCTTGTCTCCTCGAAGCCGATTTTCAATGTACAGTTGTACGTCGTTTCTGTTGGCTTGATCATCCGCGGCGACCGAGTATGGGGTCAGTTTTTTGAGACTCTCCGCAGCTTCACCAGGACGCGTGGTTACAATCAGCCGCAGCCACTGAGGCAGAAGATCTCCGCAATTTGCAATCAGGTCAACAATGCCTTGCCCAGGGGTTGCCGCACTAAGGCATTCATCGAGAGCGTCGATCACGAGAAAGCAAACTTGACCCTCGGCATCCTGGGGCGGCGCCATCCCGCGCAAAGGTCGCAGGAATCCCATTTCAAAAGCGTGTGCGGGATCCGCATTGCAACTCTGCTCGCTCAAATAGTAGGTGGCGTCGGGACTTGCTATCTGCTGAGCGTAGCTTTCAATCCGCTCCGTCGCCATATAAGCAACACTGCGCACGAACATTCCGGCAAGCAGCGTTTTTCTGTCGTTATAGCGGCAATAGTGATAGGCCAACACGCGTTTTCCAGGATCGCGATTGACGAATTCGGCGACAAACGCCGATTTCCCGATGCCTGGATCGCCGATCAGCACGAAGGTTTTACTCTCTTCGCTCAGCCATTGCTCAATCTTGGCGAAAAGCCAATCTCTGCCAAAAAAATTGGCGCGCCTGGCGGCGGCGAATCCTTCGAAGCTGTCCTTCAGCTCGTGGGCATTAGCGATGTCCGCCCGTAGCGGAACCCTGCCCCCGCCCAATACGGTTTCGATACCTTGAATGAGCTCGCTCAGTCCTTTTTGGTATGCGTCTTTATCTTTCCAATTGCGGAGGTCGACGAAATGAAGGTGATTGACAAGCAAAAGCCCAGTGTTGTCGTCGAGCAGCACGGGCAAGACTTGCTTGCTCTGTCTCCGCGCCTGATTAATTTCGTTTTGACAGATACTGCACGGATCGCCCGGAGCATCGCCGCCGCGTGTCGAATACCGGCTTTGGAGGAAAATCACTAATCGCGAGGAGTTAATGCCGTCCTCGAGCCTTAGCATCCATGCCTCGCCGGCAAGGATGTTGTCCCAATCGCACCATACGTCGTACTTCTCTCCGAGATCGGCGGCAAGCTGGTGCGCGGCGTCCAATCCATCTTGCGAGCCGTAACTCAAAAATATTCGAGGCTTTGCAGTAGGGGTCGCTAACGCTTCCGGCTCGGACTCAGTATTCCGGCCTGTCGAAAGAGCGATATCAGCCATACGCTGCGGTCTAGGCTTGGGCGGGAATTATATCGCCGATCCCGAGCTCGCGAAGCGCGGGTTCGAGCTGCGAACGATCGCCGACGATCATCCAAATCATCTGTCGAGGGTCGAGCAGCGATTTCGCGCAAGCTTCCAGATCCCCGATGGTCAGCGCTGAGACGCGACTGACATAGGTGTCGTAATAATCGAGAGGCAGACCGAGCTGCAGCAGGTCGCTTAACAGGTTGCCGATGGAATTCATGGTCTCGTGAGATCCAGGCAGCTCCAGGATTTGCTGCTGCTTTACCTTTTCCAATTCTTCATCGCGAATCGGCTTTATTCCCGTGATGCCGGACAGTTCGCGGATGATTTCAGCAATGGAATCGCGGGTTTTGTCCGCCTGCACAGAGGCGTAAGCTAAGAACGGCCGCTGAGCACGAGCGCCGTAAAGGATGGAGGCTGCGCCGTATGACCAATGCTTGTCTTCGCGAAGGTTCATGTTCAAGCGCGCTCCGAAAGTGCCGCCAAAAACACTGTTCATGGTTTCCAATGCGACTTCGGTTTGGGCGTTTGGCGGGGGAGCAATGGTTCCCGCGATGACGACGGAATGTAGCGCTCCGGGCTTATCCACCAAATAAATGACTGGCTTTGTGGGCTTGGGAACTGTGCTCACATTTTTCGAAGGAACTTCCGCGCCTGTCCAGTTACTGAAGAGCTTTTCAAGCTTTGGCTTTATTTCATCGAGGGTTGTATCGCCGACGACGATCAAAATGGCATTGTTGGGTTTGAACCAAGTCGAATGAAAACGCGCAACATCCTCGCGGGTCAAGCGTTGGACACTCTCTTCCGTCCCAGAGCCGGTTAGCGGCACACCGTACGCGTGTGCAGAGCCGAAGAGGAGCGGCGGAAGAGCACGAAGCGCCATTTGAAGCGGAGTCGCCTTTTCGTTGGCGATGGTAGAGAGCTGAAGGTTTTGTTGCCTTTCGAAGTCCGCCTCAGGGAAGATCGGATTCAGAATGACATCGGCGTAAAGATCGAGCGCATCGTCCAGCGTGTTCTTTAGCGTAGATAGATAAGCGGTCGACATGTCGAGATTGGCGCCGGTGCTGAGCTGCGCTCCCAGCATTTGCAATTCGTCGCTGATTTCAAGAGCTGTCCGGCGACTGGTGCCGCCAGTCAAAAGCGACGAAGCGAGCCGCGCGGTTCCGGGTAAGGCGAACTGATCGGCTGAATAACCGGCATCCACATCGAGCCAGAAGTTGATGACTGGAATTTCGTGGCGCTCGGCCACTAGAATTTTCAAGCCATTCGTTAATCTGTCTTCGTAAACTCGGGGAAGTTTTAATTCGTCGGGCGGACCGAGCTCCGGGAGATGATCCCGATCGGCACTCGCCGGGGCAATCTCCTTCGCAGGCGTAAATGGAACCACTTCGAGGGCGTAAACTCCGTCCGAGAGCCAAGTGCGGACCGCATCACGGAGGTCTTCCGCAGTGGCTTCCTCTATAGCTCGCAATCTCGCTTTGTAGGCGTGAGGCGACCCGAGGTAAGTCTGATTGGTTGCCAAAATATCTGATTTGCCTCCGAAGCCGCCGATGCGCTCGACGCCACGGACGAATCCCGCATAGGATTGCGTCTTGATGCGGTCGAGCTCGCGTTGGGTGGGGCCATCTTCGAGAAAACGCGCGAGCTCCTCGTCAAGGGCTTTCTCGACTTTGTGGATATCCTCACCCTGACGGGCAGTTGCAAGGGCTACGAATTGGCTGGCGATCTCGCGCTCATCCAAATAAGCGGCGACCTGAGTAGCAATCTGCTCGTCATATACGAGGCGCTTGTAAAGGCGTGAAGTTTTTCCGCTGGAGAGGATGCCGGCGGCCATTCGGAGGTGGTCCGCGGCTATGGCCCCGTAGCCAGGCACGTTCCACATTTTGTAAATACGCGATTGCGGAACGCGGTCCTGGACGAATTCGCGATGATCTCCGGTCATCTTGGCCACCCAGGCGCGCTGATGGGCGACGGGCGGACCGGGAGCGATGCCTTCAAAGTATCGCCGCACCTTCTCTTTGGCCGCGTTTGCGGTTATGTCGCCGGCGATGACAAGCACCGCGTTGGACGGCGTGTAGTAAGTCTTGAACCACTCGCGCACGTCGTCCAGCGTGGCCGAATCGAGATCTTCCATGGATCCAATGACGGTGTGGCCGTAGGGATGCCCGGAGGGATAAGTGGACTTGACAACTAACTCCTCCACGATGGCGTAGGGCTGGTTGTCGCCCTGGCGTTTCTCGTTTTGCACAACGCCGCGCTGAAGATCGAGAATCTCCTGACTGATGGTGTTGTAGAAGAACCCCATACGGTCGGATTCGGCGAATAGAGCGTAATCGAGCGCGGATGCCGGGACGTTCTCGAAGTAATTGGTTCGATCTTCGCTGGTGGTTCCGTTGAGGTCGGTTGCTCCGATCCTTTCCATGGCTTCGATATAACTTCCCTGAACGTGCTCGCTGCCGCCGAACATCAGGTGCTCGAATAGATGAGCGAAGCCTGTCTTGCGTGGCTTTTCGTTTTTCGAGCCGACGTGATACCAAAGGTTGACCGCAACTATGGGCGTCTTATGATCTTCGTGAACAACGACCCGCAAACCGTTGTCGAGAGAGAACTGCTCGCATGGAATTTCGAGTTCTGAAAAATGCATTCGGCGTGAAACCGTCACGATAGCAGATGAACTGCTTTGTCCCGCGTCGCCTCACTCCGGATAAAGTAGAAAGATGGCAAAGTGGGTGTCGATTAGTGGATGGCTGACGGATAACTCGCCAATGAGACTTTATGTGGCGGAACACGGCGACAAATTGTGGTCAGCGAGCTTGCACGACGATAACCATCCCCTAACTGAAGATGAGTTTGTCTGGCGTCTGGGCAGTGCGGCGAAATGGGAGCGGTGTGAAGCCGGGAGCGCTCCGGACGTGCTGAGGAATGCAGCGGCGCAGCTATCTGACTATTTCTCCGGCCGCAGACTCAGCTTCGATCTCCCGTACGAATTTCGGGGAACGCCGTTTCAGGTTCGAGTATGGGAGGAACTAATGCGCATTCCGTTCGGCGCGACGCGGAGTTACCGTGAACTTGCGGAGCAAATCGGACAACCGAAAGCGTGCCGGGCTGTCGGCTCGGCAAATGGGCGAAACAACCTACCTCTTTTTGTGCCGTGTCATCGCGTCCTTGGTTCTGGCGGGAAGCTGGGCGGGTTTACGGGCGGCATCGGGCTGAAGAAGCGGCTGCTGGCGCATGAAACCGCTGTTCTGTCCCGATGCCGCGCCGCGTAGTCTAGTGGCTATGAGCCGGTGGCTTTGGCCGCTGTGGTCTGACGCGCTGATTCCGCCGATCCGGGCCGCTTGGTTGGAGTTCCTGTCGCCTCAGCAGTTTCAATCGGAATCTCGCGCCGATTGCGGGCCTGTTGTGGGACGGGTACGCTAATTTCCAAGACGCCGTCGCGGAATTGAGCCTTAGCTTGGTCGGCCTTTACGCCCTCGGGAAGGGCAATTTGACGGTAGAACTCGCCATAGCGACGTTCCGACCGGTGAGTTTGGCCGATCCGATGCTCGTGTTCCGACTTTCTTTCGCCGCTGAGGATGAGCACGTCGTCAGTGATCTCCACCTTCACGTCTTCGGGCTTGATACCGGGTAGTTCGGCGTGAACCTGCAACTGCCCATCGTGTTCTGTGACCTCGATCGCCGGATACCAATTGCCGCCGGCGCCGCCACTTGTTTGGCCGAAGAACTGACCGAATGTTCTATCCATCTCTTCACTCATCCGCCGCATTAGCGTAAACGGATTATTGTAGGAGAACTCCGCCGGACTCAACAATGAACCGAAGGGGTCCGTTCCGCGCGAGCGCGATAAACTCGCGTCGCTTTGTCGCCGTAGCAGGCTTGTCGTATTTTCCTGTGCATTTTCTCTAGAAGTTTGATCAGAAGATTGGTTCTTGACGTTAACGTTCGCCATAGATGATCCTCCGGAAATGAGACGCCAGACGGCCAGCAGCGCTTCGGAGATTTTGCTCGCATCTCGCGAATATTTTCCGGTATATTAAGCGACAGCTCGGCGATGAAGTGAGTGTTCGAGGAATGTAACAAAGCTGCTCTCATCCTCGATTTCCAGCTCTATTTCCAGCCACGTTAGATCAAAAGGCGAAATTGCGGATCCCAGGTGACTGGGGCAATTTACGCGGTCCTTTTCGGTTGTCACGAGAATTTCGGCCCCGTGGGCACGAGCCTGGTGCGCGATCCTTTGTAAATCAATTGGCTTGTAGGCGTGATGATCTCCGAAGCTCCAGCGGAAGACAATTTGCAAGCCAAGCGATTCCAAGGTGTTCCAGAAATTTTGAGGGTTCCCGAGTCCGCAGAACGCTGCCACGCGACGGCCCGGGAGTTCCGGAAGGCGCGCTCCGGTCCGGTAATCGCGCCAGCAGCGAGCTAGCAGGCGTGTACGGAAAATGCGCGCGGTTGGATTGTATTCGCGCAGCCGGGCGCAGACGCCCTCATAACGGAGATCTATTTCGGCGCGAGTGACGACAAACGCGTCCGCACGGCTCAAGGCTTCGAGCGGCTCGCGAAGGCGCCCTTGCGGAACTACTTCCTCCCGTCCGAGGGGATCGAGGCCATCGATTACAACGATGTCAAGATCGCGCTTGACTCGAACATGCTGAAATCCATCATCGAGCAATAGAACGTCCGTAGAAGGAAATTGGCCGAGCAGAATTTTGCCAGTCTCATAGCGATTTGCGCCGATTCCGATGGGCGCCACGCCGTCACGCAAAAAGATCTGGGCTTCGTCTCCCGTAAGCGCGGGGGGAACATGGACGCCGGGAGCGAACACCAGATTCTTGGCAGGCGATTGGCGGCGGTATCCGCGGGTGAGTATGGCAGGAGAATAGCCGTGTCTGTGGAGACACGCCGCAACATAGGTAGTGAATGGCGTCTTGCCGGATCCGCCGACGGTTATGCCTCCAATACTCACGACCGGAACCCTGAGGGGCGGGTGAGAAGCGGCATAAGGTTCGGATCGCCCGAGCTTAAGCGCTCCACCTTTGCGCCAGAGAAACGAAAGGGGAGCCAACACCGAAAGGGCGAGGAGACTATGCGGTGATTTTAGGCAGGCCGCATAGTAATGGGGCCACAGGCGGTCAGCGATAGCGCGCGATGTACCTTGTTGTTTTTCGACCACGCGACGGGCGCGCTGGCCGAGAGCTAGACTATAATTGCGATCCAGTAATAAGTTGCGAACCGCGGGCAATAAACGATCGGAAGCTGGGATTTGAATGAGCGCATCCGATCGAAGAAAGTCGCTCGCGATCGCCTCGAAATTTTCCATGTGAGGGCCAACGATCACGGGTACTCCAGCGGCGGCTGGCTCAATGATATTGTGGCCGCCGCGTGGCGCAATAGAACCGCCGACGAAAACCACGTGCGAAAGCGAGTACATGCCGGACAACTCGCCCAGGGTATCGAGTAACAACACTCCAGGAAGTTGCAAGGCTGAAACAAAGCGCGAGGCGAGCGCAGTGCGGCGTTGGAAATGTATGCCGCTCTTGCCGAGTTTGCGAGCCACTTCAGCGAAGCGCGCGGGTTGGCGAGGCGCCAGAATGAGCAGAAGCTGAGGGAATTCTTTTGCGAGCGCCTGGAATGTCTGAATTACAATGTCATCTTCGTCGATGGAATGGCGGACGAGGCTGCCACGTTCATTCGGGCCAACTGTGCTGGCCGCAATCCACACTTGTTTTGCGCCGAAGGTAGGAACGTCGACAGGCGCGCTGATGAGGGCGGCATCATACTTAAGGTTCGGCGCTATTTCGAGCTTCGCGAGCGGCACGCCCAGTTGGGCATAGCGATCGCGATCGAGCGGGCTCTGTACAAAGACGCAATCGGGAAGTCGAAGGACGGGCGCGAACAGATGACGAAGCGTGTGGTAACGCGGCCAAGCGCGATTAGAAATGCGGCCATTCACAATAGCCAGACGGGCGCACGCGCGTTTGCACTCGGAGTAGAGGCACGGCCAGATTTCCGTTTCGACCACGACGAGGAGCGCCGGACGGATGGCGTGGATGGCTCGACGAACGCATGAGGCATAATCGAGCGGAGAATAGAAAATGCCATCGACGAGAGCGGAAGCTTGGCGCTCCGCCGCTTTGCGTCCTGCGATTGTGGAAGTTGAAAGATAGATGGGGATCAGCGGTTTGTCAGAACGTAAGTTGCGAATGAGGGGAATGGCGGATGCGATTTCACCCGCCGATACGGCGTGCAACCAGATGGCGCCTGCGTTCGTCCGAGTGAACGACCGGGGCAGAAAGCCGAGACGCTCGCTGAAGTGGGAGGAATACGTGCGGTTGGTGAGGAGCCGCGCGGCGAAGTACAAGAAGACGAACGGAAACGATACGAACTGGATCAGCCGGTAGAGGAGGAGCGTGCGCGTGATTCCGAGAACTCGGTTCGTGATTTCGAGTATAACGTTGGCCGCCACGATGACGGCGGTTACTTTGGCGGGCGACGATAAGCCGTTTCAGGCTGGGCCGGCGAGCAGCTATGCTCACCAAAGCTCCGATCAGGTGACGGTGGGCGCCAAGTCATACAACAACCAAGAACTGACGGCGGAAGCGTTCGGGAAAAAGACCGATCTGCTGAAGTATGGCGTGCTGCCGGTGCTGGTGGTGATCGAAAACAAGGGGCAAAAGGTGCTCGATTTGCGAGACTTGGAAGTCAATCTGGTCGGAGCCGATGGAAGGCACGTGGGGGCGGTCAATCCGGAAGATATACCGTATCTGGGGAGATCGGCAAAGCGTCCGAACACAGTTCCGCTGCCGGTTCGGCTGCCCAACAAGAAAAACCCCCTGACTGCGCCAGAAATCGTGACGAGAGCATTCGCGGCCAAAATGTTGCCGCCAGGCGATTCGGCAAATGGGTTCTTTTACTTCGAGGCGAGGCCGGAGCCGGGAGACAAACTTTATCTGAATGGATTGCGGGATGCGCGGTCGGGGAAGAGCGTCTTCTATTTTGAGTTTGCGTTGGATAAGTAGGTAGTGGGTCAATTTGAAGTCAGTTAGTGGGTCAGTTTGCCCGCGCACACAGGCACTTCGGCGGGTCGCCGACTAACCAGCCAAGTGACCCGCAGGTTGAGACCTGCCTTGCGTTTGGCTTCGCTTCCGTGAATTGTCGAAGGTAAACGGCGCTTGCACCAACAATCTCGCACCGCCTGGTCCACGATCTCTAATTGAAGTATGCTGAGAATCTAGCGCGACACGCTTCCCATAAAAATCTGTCACCGCGTCCCGTACGCTTACAAAACCTGGAGGGGCTGTTCACATGCCGCAATTATTTGGATCTCCGGAACTGATGCCGAGTGGTGATGGTCGTCTCGAGCTCTTTGTGTTCGACATCACAGGAGGGCTCTGGCACATTTGGCAGACAAGCTGGAGTAACGGTTGGTCCGGCTGGTCGGCGTCAGGTAACGCCGGACAATGGCCGGTGGCGATCGCACGCAATGGTGACGGCCGGCTGATCGTGTTCCTCGCCAGTGACACGCTTAGCAGTATTGAGCAAACGTCCTGGTCCAATGGTTGGGCCGCCGGACCGTTCCTCGGTTCGCCGCCAGTCGGCGGATTGACAAGCGTTCCTTCGGTCGCCGCGAACGCGGCCGGCCGGCTGATTCTGTTCGCGACATCGGAACGGGGCTTGTGGCGCATCGAACAGACTGCCTGGGGAGGCGGTTTCAATTCCGGCGCATGGATCGCGCATGGCAACCCGGAAGGACAAATTGTCGTCAGGCCGCCCAAAGTGATCCTGGATGCCGCGGGATGTCTGCAGGTATTCGTTGTATCAGATAACGGCGAAATGTGGAACGTTAAGCAAACCTCACCGGCTGGCGCTTGGAGCGGCTGGGATTCTCTCGGGATTGCAGGTTCGGGCTTTGCGGATCGTCCCGCTGTGGCGACAAGCGGAGACGGCCGCCTGGAGTTGTTTGTCCGCGGCAGTGACGGTGCGTTGTGGCACGCGTGGCAAATTGCAGTGGGCGGTGGCTGGTCGGGATGGGTATCCTTCGGGAACGCTGGAGCAGGTTTCCAGGATCACCCGGCATTGGCTGCGAGTGCCGACGGCCGGTTGGAACTGTTCATGACCGGCAACGATGGCAATCTGTGGCATCAGTGGCAGACGGCTGCGAGCAATGGCTGGTCAGGTTGGCTTTCATTCGGCAACGGAGGCGACCGATTGGCGAATGGTCCCGCACTGATGCCGAGCGGCGATCGCCGGCTTGAACTCTTTGTAGTGTCTGCGAACGGACACCTTTGGCACAAATGGCAGACGGCCGCGAGCAATGGCTGGTCGGACTGGCTTTCGCTTGGTCAGCCGTAACACCTTTCCTACATTCTCGGCGATCTGCTCTGTCATGCTGCAGCACCGGACGAACGTGCAATGCAAATAAAGATTTGGTACCGGCCGGCTGTTTCGAGATCGGCAGTTTTCATCCATGCCTGGGATCAGAACGGACAGGTTTGGGATCTCCCAGGCACATTGTCGCGTGATGGATCAAGCTTCTCCTTTTACCTTTCCGGAACAACCGAAGACCAGCGAGACATCTCGTTCAAATACCGGTTCGGAGCTACCGAATGGGAGCACGATAGCTGGATACGCACTGTTCCGTCCCTAGACGTGACCGAGTTGTGGACGGAGGACTACTCGCCACGCTGTGCCACACAAGCACCCGGGGCGACCGCCACCTTTGCCACTGTGACAGTTAACGCCATCTCCGAACACCGCTTCAATGGCGGTGCAGTCTGGATATGGCTGCCATCCTCGAACGGCGGAAGACTGGTACATCAGTCCGGCCGCAACGACGCGGTGAACACGTCAACGTTCGTGGTTCCGCTAACCGACGCACTCAAATCGGGCTTTCATTTCAAGTTGGCGGGCGCGGGCGGTCAGCCGCCGTTCAGCGATTTTGAAGCCGAAACTGCAAACCGCTTCTGGTATCCCAGTGATGGCCCGAACATCTGGGTGAAGAGCGGCCAAGTCGATGTGCAGTCACAGCCGATCACAGCCGTTAGCGTCGAAGTCGACTTTTTCTTTCCGCTCATCCTCGGCACGCCCCAGCTCCGCATTCAGGATCTGGTTGGAGATTTCGATGACGCTGTCAACCCCGCGCCGCCCGTCGCGATCAATGCTGTTTTTGGAACTGCGCGATACGCGATATCTGTCTATGTCGGCTGCCTCTACAACATTTGGTGGACTACCGAGCCGCAAAGTCTGATGCGGCGTTTTCGCATCCCCTTTGATGGAAGCGCTGCCGCCTCGATCGCCATAAACGGATACGACCACTGGCTCACCGCGCCTCCGGCTGCCAACGGCGAAGTGGACCTTATAATTCATCCCAACCCGGGCAGCACGTTCGGCGCGACAGCAGAAGTGCAGGTCGGTGTAGCCGACGCGCCCGCGCACCAAACGGTATCAGCGGCTCGATCTGCGGACGGGACGTGGTTGGCCCAGCTCGACACTTTTTCCGGTATCCCGTTTTGGGCAGCGCTCATAGGGGAAGCGCGGCTGGACGGTCCCCTCGATTTTCGCCGCGGCATTTTGAGCAGTCCAGGCAGGAATGTCCTCCATACAATCGATGGCGTCGGCGGCCTGAGCGCTGCGGCTCCGGGGAACTTCGTGGATGCCGATACCAGTCTTCGTCGTTCTTTGATGGAGGCCGTCTACGGCCAAAGTATCGCGAACTCGGGTGTCTTCGATCCGTGGGAGATGCCTCACGGCACGAACAAGCTCCAGGGCAACGCTTACTTTGTGGTGCGCGCGCCGCACGCGGTTCGCTGCTCCGTGCTGATCATGCAGTCACCGAACCAGCCCGGTACACCGCGGAATGTGTCCACCATTGCCATGAACCTCACAAACGACCTGCGCTATTGGTGGGTAGCGGTGCCAGCGTCAGACGCCCCGCACGGTAGCCTGTACCGCTTTGCCTACTCCGATGGATGGGAGTTGCTCGCGCCCAACGGCCACTTCGGCGAGGCGGTCGACCCAGCCTCACGCGGGGCCTTAGATAAAGGTTCTCTTACCGTCGACGCGGGCACAGGTGCGGAGCAATCGTGGTCTTGCGTTGCCGATCTTGATGTCATACGGGCGCCGCTGAACGGTCTCGCCTGGCAGACGGCGACTTGGGACTGGCTGGTCATTTACGAGATGCACGCCAAGCGCTTCACCCAACGAAACGCGAACTGCGCAACTGATTTCGACCAGGTAATCCGCGAACTACAGGGTGGTTACCTCAGCCGTCTATCGATTACGGCGTTAGAGTTCCTTCCCTTGCACGAATTCCCGGCTGATCAGGCCGGCTGGGGATATAACCCGAGCCTGTTTTTTGCGATTGATTCGTCCTACGGCGGTCCGGCTGATTTCGCAGCCATGGTCCGCGCCGCCCATGACGCGTCGCGCGCTGTAATGCTTGACCTGGTGTATAACCATGTGATTGGCTCTCCGCTTCAGGTGCTGGCCCGCGACGTTTACGTAAGTGGAGCGACCCAGTGGGGCGACATGGTCTACTTCGCGCACCCGGCCGCCTGCGAGTTCTTCCGCCAAGCGACGGTGTATCTCTGGAGTGTCTTCCGGCTGGATGGCTTTCGCTTCGATTCCACCGAAACGATTGTGAACGGCGGACACTACACCGATACCACTCCGTATGTGATCGCAAAAGGACCGGACGGAAACTATCAGTTTGGCGCGGGAAAAGGTTGGGAGTTCCTCGGTCTGCTGAGAACGGCGCTGCGGCGCGCGGCGGATGCGAGCGGAATGGGTTGGCCATACCTTGTGGGCGAGAACGATCCTGAGAATCCGCCCATGACTGATCCCAGTACAGGCGTACTCGATGGTCAATGGCACTTCAGCGCCATGTATGCGATCAATAACGCTGCGCTCAATACCGATGACCACGCCGCGGACGTGCGCGGTGGTCTTGATTTCGCCGATCGGCCATTCCAGCGGTCCACGATATACGCTGAGAGTCACGACAGCGCCAGCGGACAGGGCTCGACGAAACGAATTGCAGCAACCGAAAAGTGGGGCAACGGAAGACAGATGGCGAAGGCTGTCGGCACACTGGCCTTGCTGGCCGAGGGCATTCCCATGATCTTTATGGGACAGGAGGGGGCGGAGGATCAGCCCTTTGCGTTTGGTGCGCAGCCGACCGATCCCGGATTTACTCTGCGGTTGGAGAGCTACGAACAGCAAAGCAGCGAATTTTTGCAAGTGCTCACCTGGTTTCGGGATTTGATAGGTCTGCGCAACAACGCCGCGAACGGGGTTCGAGGCAATGACAATCAAACGACCGGCCAAGGTTATAAGACGGTCTCCTTCACCCGCGGGAATGGAGAGTTCTTTGTGATCGTCACGCTGGGGACCAGCAACCAGCAGCAGAATCTTGCTTGGCTGGGCCTGCCGGGCGGCCGGTACAAAGAAATATTCAATTCATCTTGGCCGCAATATCAGGTACATAGTGAACCGCTGGTCTCGAACGGCGGGTACGACGCGCAGTTATTTGCCGGCAATCTCGTCAATCTACCGAGCATCGGGGCAGTTATCCTTCAGAGAACCTAGTTCGAAGCAACACGCGTGAGCCTCACGAATCGTAAACTTGATACTTACCTTCTCTTCTGTTCCTCGCGTGTTAGCGCGGACGTGTGACATTGTTTAGCAGGGGCGACCTAGAACAATCAGCTCGGTTGTGGATAACCGGAACCCGACTGCCTAGGAAGAAACAACGCGGCGCGAATGCTACGTTGCAATGGAGCTGTTCGTTAAGTCATGTACGTGCTGCGCAACGGAGCCAGAAACCAAACGGGGTTCGAGGATGTTTGGATTCAACGTCTGCATTAGGCGCGAAAAATCCGCTTACAATGATCTGGAAACAGAAGCTCAGATTAGCCCGCCTGCTGATCGGTTGCTCCATCGGCACCCCGTTGGCGATGCATACGGTAGTTTGATGTATCACGCGCTAGCCGCCGAGGTGGCGGGCGCCCAGCAGAAGCTGTAGGTCCATCCGGGAAACGGCTCGGGCTTTTCAAGCTGACCCACTACCCCTTGATAAGTAAGGGCGCTTGGCGGGTCTCCAGCTTACGGCCTACGCCGATCCACTTTGACTCTGAGCAGCCTTACGAGCTTGCGCGTCGTCGTAGCTCTCGCCGTAGATCGAGGGAACCTTCGCACCGGTCGCGCGGAGATACGCGGTCAATTGTCCACGATGATGAATCGAGTGGCTTAATCCAAGGCGCAGAAACATTACCGCGGGAAGCTGCAGAACGCCGCGAAAATCTATAATCTTCACGAGTTGCTCACCGGACAACTGGCCCAGACGGTTGAAGTTTTCGTTGAAGCGCTCTTCGTACCAGTGCGCGACGTCGGCGGAATTCCGGATCGAATCGGGTTTAGCGCTGTCGCCGAAGGTAAATGCGCCCGAGTTAACGGCATCGAGAAAACGATTCTCCGATGTCGCTATATGCCAGGCAAGTTCGAGCGCCGTCTTCGAAACGGGATCCGGGCGGTAATCGCCTTTGTCCGCCGGGACGGCCTGAATAACCTTCTTAGTGGCGCCATGTTCGTTCTTCAACGCCGGCAGAAAGACCGTGTTCAGCAGAAACGCGCCTTGGTCGGGTTGCAGTGATTGCATGATTCAAATACCTCGATCGATGCCAGTATAAATCACGGCATAATAGCCGCCGGGAGAGGTCCCACCCGCGTCAAGCCTAGCTGTTCTCGTCAGCCGTCACCGTGCCTGGCGATTTCGCTTCCAGTACGCTGGTAATCAGCTCCTTCGCGTCCGTCAGGCTCTTCGCAATAAGTTGGATGTCCATAGCGGGCTTACCCAGTTGCCGCACACTCTGGCAATACACGCCATGCTGCCCTACCAGGACCAGCGCATCGGTAATGCAATCCAACGTGACCGCGAGCCGCCCGCGCTCCCGTCCCATCATGAACTCGTAGCGCTCCAGGTCGTCTTTACGTTCTTCGTAAACGGTCATCTGCCCCAATTCTCACACGTGGAGCCGCGACAACAGGAAGCGTTTCGACGAAATCACCCGCTATCTCGGGGTCTTCAGCTCGTCTGTGCCCGTTCCATTCGATCGCGAAGGCGCATTCGTGTTCGGCTGACCTAACACTTTAAAATCCGTGTCACCCTGCCGCACCATCCCCGTTCGCTCCTTGATCACGACTTCCTGGAGGCTCGGATCGTTCTTCAATCTCTTGATCCGTTCCTCCTTGGCCCGAATGTCGCGGGCAAGATTCGCATTCTGCTCCTCGAGAGCGCGAATCTCGTGGCGCTTCTCCTGGAGAGCAGTAATCCCGTGCGGTCCGCGCAACATGATCGTCGCGTAAGCAGCTAATCCGGCAAGCGCGGCCACGGCTGCGAGAGTTCTAAGAATGGAACGTAACACCTGGAAATAGATCCTACATATCTTTATAGACTTGTTTTAGAGAAAGGTCCAGTGAAAACGAATCTTTTATGACCGATGCCATCATGGTCCTCTGTACCTGTAGCACTGAACAGGAGGCTATCCGAATCGCGGACGCGCTCGTCGAGACCCGCTTGGCGGCGTGCGTGAACGTGCTGCCCACTGTTCAGAGCATCTATCACTGGCAAGGGAAGGTCGAAACAGCCGACGAAGCACTACTGCTCATCAAAACCACCCAAGAGCGCTTCCCAGCCATCTGTGAGCGCATCGTCGACTTACATTCCTACGAAGTACCAGAGATTGTCGCTCTACCGATCGTCGAGGGATCGAAGAAATATCTCGCTTGGCTTCGGGAGCAGGTCTGATCTACCCTACAGACATGACGGTCGCAACTTTGGTTCCGGTCGAGGAGTATCTCAGCGCGGCCTACCAGCCCGATTGCGAATACGCCGACGGCAGGCTGCTAGAACGGAACATGGGAGAGTCAGACCACGCCGGTCTTCAAGGATTGCTCATCGCCTGGTTGTCAGCGCGGAGGAAGCAACTTGGCATCCACGTCTTCCCCGAGCTTCGCGTTCAGATGGGACCCGAGCGCTATCGCGTTCCCGACGTTACGGTCACAACTCACCGGGTAGCGGGTCGTATTCTGCGGGATCCGCCATTTCTGTGCATCGAAATTCTCTCGCCTGAAGACCGCGCCGCTCGCATTGAGGAAAAGATCGACGAATACCTGAAGTTCGGCGTCGCCCACATCTGGCTCATCGATCCTCGAAATAAGCGAGCTTGGTCCTATACTCGCGAAGGCAAACGAGAGCCGGCAACCACGTTAACGACCACCGGCCCGGACATCCGGCTGTCTGTTATCGACCTCTTTTCCGAGCTCGATGAGGAGATCGAACCCTCGCCCGAACCGTAGCCGTGCTCGCTCAGCGCGGCTCTTCGTACCCGGTTCTCAATGTGCCCTTCTGCTTAGCCACCTCGAACAGAGTCGGATAAAACTGCACGAATGTCGTATCCACGGCTGCACTCTGCGCGTGGCATGAGTAGCATGCCGCCGTAGTGGGGATTGCAGTCGCCGCCTCGGACGAATCCCCAAAAGCGAAGAAGGCCCATTTGCCGGGAAAACGGCTCTCGTCTTTCACATGCGCTTCCAGGTCCATGAACGCTCCTTGGAAATGACCGCTCTGATTAATCGATTCCTTGCTGACGGACCCGCGCGCCTCCAGCACCAAAACCGTTTTGTCCGGCCACTTGCCCGTCTGCATGAACGACCGGTACGCCGCCGGCGCCGCGAACACATTATCGAAGGGAGGATTCGCACGCTCTGCCCCGGACGAGCCCGGCCGGTAGGACATGCCTAATCCTGAGCTGAGCCAGACCCACTCGCGATACTTGCTGGGCCTCAGCATCTCGTTCTTCGCCGTATAGCGCGGCTCATCCGAGAGCGGCGTTTGCTGCGCATTCACCCACAAACCAAAAGTCACGGCAATCGAAATTCCCGCCAAGATCAGCAGAACTCTGCGCATGAGAATCTCTCGTCTACTCTTGCCGAAGCGCAATCAGCGGATCGATCGATGTCACTTGCCGGGCGGGGATGAAGCATGCTAGTGCGGCGATGGATAAGAAGACTCCCGACACTGCGATAAAGGTGAACACGTCAGTCGGGCTCGTCGCGTATAGCAATGACGAGAGAAGGTGCGTTAGCGCGATCGCGCCAACAATGCCGACCGCCGTCCCAATGAAAGCAAGCCCCAGCCCTTGCCGAACGACCATAGCGAGAATGGAATCGCGTTCTGCCCCTAGTGCCATGCGGATTCCAAGTTCACGCGTGCGCTGGCTCACCGATAGAGCCATCACTGCGGCAATGCCACTCGCGCTGATCACCAACGCAAGAGCCGCAAACAGACCCAGCAGCATCGTCATGACTCGCGGAGATGCAAAGGATTCATGCTCCAGACTTTCTACCGTGGCGATCTGGTCCACCGCGAGCTGTGGATCCACTTCGTGCAGCGCGGATCGGATCAGCGGTGAAACTGTCAAAGGATCGAGAGCCGTACGTACCACTAAATTGCCCACAAAACCGGCCTGGTTGAGAGGCAGATATAGTTCGTCGCCCATAGGCCGCGCCAGCCCATATTCCTTCGTGTCTCCCACTACGCCGATAATCTTAATCCATGTCTTGCCGCCGTCAAAAGTGACGCGCTTACCGGTGGGATCTTCCATTGGCCATCGGTGATGGGCCATGGTCTGATTAATGACGCCCACGCCCGGCGCATCGGCATCATCGTGCTCGGTAAAATTTCTGCCCTCGAGGATCGGTTGACGAATGGTTGCGAAGTAGTCCGGGCTCACCACGGTTATGTCTACAATGGCGGCCAGCTCGCCCTTTGATTGCGGCTTCCCTTCGATCTCGAACGGCGTCGTGCTCGGCCCACTCGCGATTCCCGCCGGGTTAAAGGGGAAATTTGAGGCCAGCGCAACCGATCGAACTGTGCCCACCCCACCCACGCGCCGCAAAATGTTGTGCGCCAGCGTCAGGAATTGACTGCTGGTCTTGGTAAAGCTGGGACTGAGGCGCATGGTGAGTAGCCGGTCCGGATTGAACCCCGGATTCACCTGCTCGAGTTTGATGAAGCTTCGAATCATCAACCCCGCGCCAATGAGCAGCATGAACGAGACCGCCACTTGCGCTACAACCAGAAGGCCGCGCAGTTGCTGGCGCCCACGGCTCGCAGTCGCCCGCCCGCTCCCTTGCTTTAGTGCTTCGCTGACCTGCTGCGCAGAGGAAAAGGCGGGGGCCAGTCCGAACAGGAGCCCTGTCGCTATCGAAATCACTAGCGTGAAGAGCAAAACCGGCCCGTCGATTCTCACTTCCGGCGCCCGTGTCGTAAATTGTTCCGCAAATTTTGCAAGCAGTCTGACCGCTGAAGGGGCCAGTGCAAGCCCTAATCCACCGCCCGCCAGCGAAAGCAGCACGCTTTCGGTCAGCAGTTGTCTCATCAATCGCATCTTGCTCGCGCCCAATGCCGTCCGGACCGCCAGTTCGCGTTCCAGCTTCAACAATCGCGCCAGCAGCAGATTGCCGACGTTCGCGCAAGCAATCAGCAAGACGAACCCTGCCGCGCCCAACAATACAAGAAATGTAGTGCGAGCACGCCGCGTGAGTTCGTCACGCAATGGCGCAGCGGCGATTCCGTAACCGTACTTCTTCGGATAAACGTCCGGATACGCTCTCTCGATCTGACTCGCGATCGTGGACAGATCGGCCTGTGCCTGTTCCAAACGCACTCCCGGTTTCAACCGTCCAAACGCAGTCATCATCCGGAATTTCCGGTTCGCGATATTCTTGGGCGCCGAACGGAAGGGGCATGCCGAGGTCGGCATATACACATCGGCTTCCGTCGGATATTGCGGTATCGGGGGCAGGACACCAATCACCGTGTGCGGGCGGTTATTCATCTGAAAAACCTTTCCGACAATATTGGGGTCGCCGCCGTGCCGCGACTGCCAATACTTGTAGCTGAGCACCAGCACGGCATCGGCATGGGGTGTGTCATCGCTCGCCACGAAGGTTCTCCCCAGCAACGGCCTGACTCCTAAAACATCGAAAAAGTTGGCCGAAACCACTGCCGTCTGCACCTGCTCCGCTGAGTCCTTGCCCAGCAGTAGAAAACTCATCGTGTGGTGCTCGACCACATCTTGCAGAGTGTGATTATGATCGCGGTAGTCGAAAATTTCCTTCGCCGAGAACGGCACGTTTGGAATCGTGGCCTTCGTTGCTACTTGGCGCAGTACAACCAGTTGCCCACCGTTCCGATAGGGAAGCGGACGCAGCAAAACACCGTATACAACACTGAAAATCGCGGTATTCGCGCCGATTCCCAAAGCCAGAGTGACGATTGCCGCGCAAGCGAATCCCGGATTCTTGCGCAACACCCGTAAACCGTAGCGGATGTCCTGCAGCGTCGTTTCCACAGCGCGGCCAGCCCGCGCCTCCCGGCACTCTTCTTTCAATTGCTCCACTCCCCCCACCGTCACGCGCGCTGCCCGCCGCGCCTCCTCCGGTGTCATGCCTCGCCGAATGTTCTCTTGCGCCTGGCGTTCCATATGAAAGCGCAGCTCTGTGTCGAGTTCCCGCTCAATCTTCTGCCTTCCGATAAGGAAGCGAAGGATAGAAGTGATCTTGCGTCCCATGCATCCTCCTATGCTGTGCCGAGAATGCGCCCGACGGCGCCCGAAAGCCGCTCCCAGTTTTCCGTCTCTTCCGTCAGTTGCTTCCGGCCCCGCTTCGTCAGTTCGTAATACTTGGCTTGGCGATTGTTCTCAGATGCGGCCCAATGGGCGCGAATCAATCCCTGCTCTTCGAGCCGGTGAAGCGCCGGATACAATGAGCCCTGATTCACCTGCAGCACGCTATCCGACACTTGTTGGATTCGTTGCGAAATCCCCCACCCATGCATGGGTTCAAGCTCCAGCGTCTTCAGTACCAGCGCGTCCAGGGTTCCCTGCAAAAGATCGCTTCTCGGTTTAGCCACTCTTGTTTTCTCCAGACAATCTACAGAAGAGTATCAGCTACTCTTGTCGATTGTCAAGAGGAAAGCGAACCTTGGAGGACCGTGAAACAATAGAATATGCCCGAGCGCTCAATGCCGCTGGTTATTGAAGAAGACATGACGGAACTCTTCAGGGAAGCATTCTTATCATTGCCAGGCGTGTCCTCTGTCGAGGTACTCCGGCGGCATCAAGAATACGCGATTGACATTTCGGTTCGTGATTTCGACCGCTCTATACGCGACGCTATCTACCGGCGGGAGCAGGAGCTACTCAAACAGTTCACCGACCTGTCCTTCCAATTTCACGTTCTAGACGAATCGCCTGAAAGTGCTGCGTCGGATGCGACCTTCGCGAAACGACCATCTAAGTAAGGCCAAACGCAACCGCGACTTTGCCTATAACCTTCCTAAGAGGGACGCAACGCACATCGGATGGGCGTTAACGGCACTTTTCTATTCGGCTCTTCACTACGTGGAAGGCTACTTGGCAGGATTCAGCTACTACGTCAGAAATCACGACGCACTGAAGGAAGAGATTCACCGAAATCCGGAGCTAAGGTCGCTCTACGAGGATTACCGGGATCTCTTCGACTACGCCTACAACGCTCGTTACAGGATGCGGAACTACAGTGAAGCCGATTTCGAAGAAGCGAAAGCGAGTTTTCGGCGCATTAGAAACGCTCATCATAAATCTCGTGAGCCGTTAGCTGCAGGCTCCTATGCGATCACCGGCCCGGCTATCTGCGAAACACCGTCGTCGCCGGATGGTAATTGCGCCAGTCGAACCAGTAGTCCTTGATCGCCCAAACCGGCTCCAGACATGCGCCCTGCAGCTTACCCGACACTGCGCAGCCGCTGAAATTCCACTCGCTCCCACTGGCCGAATCCATAAACAACGGCGCTCTCGCTGCGGCTGGCCTCAGATCCTTGGCCTGAAGAGGCACGCTGGTGTGCCGGTAATAATCCGGCGTGTCTCCGCTCTTAGGCAAGCGCGCCCGAAACACCCGGATCGACCTCTCGTCTGGTCCAACCACCAGCACAACCGCTTCGCCGCCCACCCGGTCTTCGATCAATTTCTCCGCCAGCACGCGCGCAACCGGATAGGCGCGGCTCACTCCGAAAGCATTCACGCCCAGCACAAGATCTCTCGATTGCAAGCTCGTCCGAGGAAAATCGAGCACCGTCGGCACTTTCGCCATGCGAACATCCCAGTCCCTCGCTTCGTAGTGCCGGACATACGTCCCAACAGGCTTCAGAACGGTGCCTGCCGCCGCCTCGCCGCGCCACAGCGCAAACGTGAGTTCATCGCTGTAAACCAAATCGAGTTGTGACCCGGCCAGCGGCCCGGAAATGGCGCGTCCGCTAATCTGCTGCCAAAACGTGCCGGTCTGCTCATCTCGCATCAGGAAGTTTTGGTTGTTGATACCGGCCAAATGGAATGTGAGGGTGAGCCCTTTGGCGGTCCGCTTCCACACCAGACCGGTGTGGCAGAGCGTTCAATACGTGGCGACAACGGGTTCACCACCCACCGTGTCGTTTACCACGTGATGATAGCCCATCTCGCGAATCGGGTACGCCCGCCGCTCTCCGTTCACGCGAATTGCAATCAACATGTCTTCAGGGTCGAGCTTCGCGCTACCGGCGGATTCAAATTGTGCGGCATCGATCGGATGGAACATCAGTTCGTAGATATTGAGCCGGGCCAGAACACTTCCGGCAAGCGCCGCAACCAGCGACACTATCGCGATCGACCGGACCCCCCACCCCCGCCAATTTCTCCAAACAAAAACCACCGCCACCACACAAACCGCGGCGCAGAAGATCGAAAGCCAGGGCCCCACCTGTTTGACAAACAAAGCAATTCCCAACTCGGTCGAGCCTTGATGCCGGAATGGCCAGATCACATAAAGCGGCAGTCCAAAGCAGGCCAGCGACACAATCGCCGTTAGCACCGCTACAAACGGAAGCGCCCGCAACTTGCCGGATTGAAGCATAAAACGATCTCTTTCACTATCACACCATGGTGAGCGTACGTACCGGTACCACCCAGGCTGGCGTATGCGTTTCTACTAGGCTAAGCTACGGTTCAGATCGGAGGATCTACATGAAAATTGGTAGTGTGTTCTTGCTCCTGTTGTTAGGAGCGTCGGCGGCTATGGCTGACAATTTTTCCTTCCAGGGGACATTTTCAGCGGATGACAATGTCCAACTATTTAACTTTACGGTCGGTTCAACGTCGACTGTGACCCTTCGAACGTGGTCTTATGCGGGCGGAGTAGATGCGGCGGGCACGACGATTCCCCGCGGCGGATTCGATCCCATTCTCGCCTTGTTCAATAGCGCTGGCGCGGAGATCAATCAGAACGACGATGGCGGCGGCAACGTGCCCGCCGATTCGGTAACCGGCGAGCACTACGATACATACTTACAATCGTCGATCGCAGCCGGTACCTACACCGTTTCCGTGATGGAGTACGACAACTTCGCAAACGGTCCGAACCTTTCGAACGGCTTTGCGCGAACCGGACAAGGGAACTTTACTTCCGCCTTTGGGTGTTCGGAAGGCAAATTCTGCGACGTATCGGGAGATCCCGCAGGAAACTCGCGTACTGGAAACTGGGAATTCGACATTCTCGGTGTAAATTCGGCGAGTACTTCGGGCGGCGGTCCAAGCAGCGTTCCGGAGCCGGCTTCTCTCGGTCTATTGCTCTTGGGCATCGGAGGACTCGCGGCCGCGCGCACGAAAATGCGCCTCCATCGATAATCGCGGAGTTCGCAAAAGAGTTTAAGCCCGCCTCTTCACGGGGCGGGCTTTTTATTAACGCGCTGAAGGCGAGCACGTCCTTCTCGCACAACCCGGGGAAACCCGGCAGGGGGAAAACCCGGGGGGAAACCCGGGGGGGGAAACCCGGGACAGGACACGCAAACACCGTACTAAACGGCAGAGATGCCGCACTCGCCTACGCTGTCAGATGCCGGCGTACCAGGCGTAACCAGCTTCTGGCTCTGCGGAGCCTAAGCCCTTGCCGAAAGATTTCACACTGTCCGTTACTTTCAGGCGCGTTATATATTTCAGGCTCTTGTAGCCGAGCTGGCGGGGAACACGCAGACGAAGAGGTCCGCCGTGCCGTACCGGGAGCTCACCGCCATTCATCCCGTAGGTGATGAGAGTCTGCGGGTGCAATGCATCGGCCATATCGATGCTTTCCCACCAGTTGCGCTGGATCGAGAAGTACACAACATATCTCGCTTGCGGGAGAGTCCCGACAAGGGCCAGGATATGCGATAGAGGCACGCCGGTCCATTCAGCGATAAATGACCAGCCTTCTTCACAGGCCAGATGAGTGATCTGGCTGCGGGAGGGATAGCTCATGAGTTCAGCAATCGAGAACGATGCCGGGCGGGCGACCATACCGTCAACCGCGAGCCGCCAGTCTGCGAAATTTCCTTCCTGAAGGCGCTTGAACGGTTCGCCCAATGGCGCCACTTCGTTCGCGAACGGAGGTTTCGAAATCTGGTTGGGAGCGAACTCACGAGCCAACGAGTGGCGAGTCAGGATTCGCTGGGCACCATAGGTAAGCGTTTCGCCCGGGCCGTAGAGACCACCACCATCTGGCGGGATGAGTCCATAACGCCGCGCAAGGTTCGTAGCGACGCTCAGCCCGGATACACCCGCCGTCGCCGCGAGACCGGTGGTAATGAGCCTACGCCGAGAGAACTTGCTCATGCCTGATCCATATGTATAGCGGAGCGACCAGTGATCATCGCTCGCATGCGGTTTCGGAATCCGGCAACACAAACCATGACGACGTGAACCAAAAGGAAGAGAAAAAGGAAGACCGAGACGAAGAAGTGAATGGTGCGCGCGGATTGCTGGCCGCCTAAAGCAATGACGGCCGCCGGAAACGCTGACGCGATGGCAGGGGACATGGCCAGGCCCGTCCAGATTACTAACGGGAACAGAACGAAGATAACGAAAAGATACATGAGCCGCTGAAGCACGTTATACGAAGAGGCTCCTGCCTCACTCGCCGGCCTGAAGCGCAAATGCTCGGCGATTACCATCGAGAGCGCCTGCCAGGAAAGGTCGGCGCGAGCGGGGAGCAAATTCTGCCGGAGATGCCCTGTGAGCAATCCGAAGATGATGTAAAGTAAGCCGGTCAATACCACAACCCAAGCGGCTTGGAAGTGGAGATAGCGGCTCCAGCCGTTCTGGTCGGGCAGCACGTAGCCGTAACCGGTGGGTACTGTTGCTCTCGAGGCCGGGATCGGCAGCTTGAATAACGGAGGAGTTAGCACGTTGCCGGCTTCACCCCAATAGAAGCGCGGGTGAGAGACGAGAATTTCAACTCCGCTGACGAGCAATGCCAGGAAGCACAGTGCGGTGATCCAGTGGGTGACGCGGACGACGGCAGAGTGCCGCGCAATAACTGTCGTGGTTGGCACGGCCGAATCAGAGGTTGGAACCCAAACGGAATCGGCCATTTGAGAAAGGATACCAGTTGACGCACACATTGTGCACTCTAGGCGGACGGTTTCCGGCAGCTTCGAAAACGGGCATTCGGGAATTTGCAAGCCGCGAAAACACCTGAAATAGTTGGCGCCAGTTTGAGTTAGTGTCTTTCAATCCGGTCAGCGTTGATCATCCCTCGACGTTGACACCGCCTACTGGTAAGGTAAATGGAGCCTGGGTCCCAAAAATGGAAATTCTGGTCAAAACTTCAAGTGAAGGGATGCCCAATGAGGTGAAGACGAAAATCATCTGGTTCTTGTTGGGCGTTCTGGTTGGCGGTGGCGGCGTGTACCTGTACGTCTCTTACGCTCTGGCGCATTTATTCAGGTGAGGCATATGGGCGGACATTGAGTTGCTGACAAAATTCTCGGCCGGAATCGCAAAATAGTCCATCTTTGGCGTCATGTTCGTGCCAGCCATCATCCTCTTTAAAAAGAACAATGCGGCGGTAAATCTGAACGGGCAAGTGCCGCCCCCAGATTTGGCGCAGCGTTGAGCAATAGCTCGTGGGTCCTCGCCTATCCCAAACTCCAGATTCCCCATCTAGCGCGAAACAAATGTCCCATGCGCGCGCAATTCGTTCAAGCTGCTCGCCCAACATGCCAAGGATACCGAGAGGGGAACTTTCCGATCAGCGATGCAAAGCGCGTTCCTCGGTAGTAATCTGCCGTAAGTTTCCGAAGCATCCGACCTGATTACCAGGGCAGCATTTCGCGGAAGCGGTCGAGCCAACCCGATTGATCGAATCCCTCCAACATCCAGAGACTGCTGCTTCGCCTGATCGCTGGATACAGAACGCTCTTGCCATCCGGAGACAGACTCAGCCGTATGCCTGGGTTGCTATAGCTCGCAGGCGCAAAATCTTTGGTGATGTCGCCAATGATTTTCTCTTCCTTGGTTAGGATGTCGAGCGAATACAAGATACATCGATCCGGCTCGACACGAATACCATAGAGTTTCTTCGAGTCGGCCGAAAAGGTCATTTGAGCCGTCGTCGATTCTCCATAGCTACGTACACTCTTCGCATCTGGTGAAATGAGGCTCCAACCAACTCCGTCCGCAGGATCAAAGAACTTAATCCACAGCCCGTCGCCCGACCACTCCGGCAGCGGGTTCCCGATACGTTTACGGAGCATTGCGGGAGTCGCTTCCCCCGTAGTGTTAACAACCATCAGCGAAGCTACGCCGTCGCGGACCTGCCAGTAGACCATCCTGGCTCCGTCCGGCGACCAGGAGCCGCCGCGCTCCACTGCATCTTTGTCGTTGGTCAGCCGAACAGGAGGTCCCCCGGATACCGAAGAGATCCAGGCCTGGAACTGTCGATCCTTATCGTCTCGCGTATAGGCCACTCGATCCGCCCCCGGCGACAGCGCCGGTGTTGAGAATCCGTTCGTCGTTCCTGGAGGAAACGCCTCGCCTGTGACAATGGGACGGTCCCAACCTTCGCCGCGCATCCAGATCGCGGGCGATCCGTTACGGAAGCTGTCGTAGACAAACTCGTCATGATGTAGCGCCCATTCTGGCATTCCTGTGGGCATTTCCGATGAGATCACCCGTTTGACGGTTGCATCGACCAGAGAAGCCGAGACGATCATATAGTCGGCTTTGGCCTGGACAAAGAGCATCTTCTTTCCATCGGAAGATAACGCCGGTTCGGATTCCGATTCAGAAGGTGTACCAGCTGTCAATTTCCGCTTCGGTCCAGAACGGATGCCCGCGAACCAGAGGTGCCCGCCTTGCTCGTCTACCAATGACACGAAACCGTTACGGCCGTTGGGGAACCAGGACCAACGCGGGGTGCTCCCAAAGCTATTCAGGCCTTTCATGATTCGCTCGGGCGCGGTCTTTCCCGGCGGGTAGGGAAGTCTCCAAGCCTGTCTCCCGCCAAGGGCATCTAGGACGAGAGTGATCGATCGGTTATCGGGATCGAACTGGGCCAGCGGCAAGTTAAACGCCGAAGTGGTCTCAAACGGGGCGGGTGTGTATCGCTTGAGCGCCGACCCGACCGGCGATGAAGTATAAACCGATAGCCTCCCTTGCTCATAACCGACAACCACAAGCGCTTTCCCATCAGGAGACACTCTGGGGTACGCCTGATAGGGCGCATCCATCGGCATGATGAACACCGGATCGCCGCCGAAAACCGGCACGGAATAAAGCGCGTATCGCGTTTTGCCAGCCTGCGGATTCAGGCCCCGAGCATATACTCGTTTGCTGTCGGTTGACCAGCCGGCGGCATACCAATCCTCCGCGCCGCGCGTCAGGATCACGGGCGTGGCTCCGTTTATGTAACGCACAAACACGTGCCGATCGCCGGGGCCGCCGGCGACATATGTGAACGCCTTGCCGTCTGGAGACCAAGTAGCGATGGACGGGTTTTCCCAGGAGACTTCCATCGGCGTGAAGCGATATTCACCGACACCGCTACTCGGGTGAATCATCCACGCGAGAGCGACCGCAAGCAGCGCGATCGCCAGACTGGCGAGTAGAACCTGCGTCTTCGGTCTTGTTGTTGGCCGCGTTGCTCTTTGAGCCGCGCTGGCCGTCTGAACTCCACTGGTACTTTCAGAAAGCCGCTCGCGAACCTGCCGAAGCTCGCGATACAGATCGCGAGTGGAATCGTAGCGGTCCGCAGGATCTTTCGCGAGCAAGCGCTCTATTACCCATCGCAAGGTTGGCGGCACGGTTGCAGGCAGCGGTTCGGCATCCTCGCGTATGATCGCGGTCATAACTTCGGCAGCGCTGTCCCGCCGGAATGCACGCTGTCCCGTGGCGAGCTCATACAAGACCAGACCAAGCGAAAACTGATCCGATTGTGGCGTCAGCTCTGCATTGCCTCGTGCCTGCTCGGGACTCATATAGGCGATGGTGCCGATCGTGGTACCTGCGTCGGTGATTCCCACGGTACGGGTAGCATCCGAGGAAACGGCGACACTGGGCACAGCCTTGGCCAAACCGAAATCGAGAATCCTGACCCTGCCGTCGCGCGTGATCAAAATATTATCGGGCTTGAGGTCACGATGAATAATTCCCGCCGAATGAGCCGCAGCGAGCCCCTCGGCGATTTGAACCGCGATGTCGAGGAGTTTCCGCGTCGTATCCACTGGCGCGATCGGCGTCCCCTCGACGAGCTCCATCACGAGGTAGTTGGGCCCGACGTCGTAAAGCTGGCAGATATTCGGGTGATTGAGCGCGGCGACCATCCGCGCCTCACGCTCAAAACGCTCTGAGAACGCTTCTTTGGACAGCTTGATGGCAACTGTGCGGTGCAGGCGCGTGTCGCGAGCTTTGTACACCTCTCCCATGCCACCTGCGCCGATAGGATTGAGAATCTCGTATGGGCCGAGACGCACTCCGGACGCAAAGGACATAGATCCCGAATTTTACTTCAAATTGAAAAGCCGAGCAGATTGGTCGGCCAGTAGAATCGTTTACAATCCCGCGAAGTCCGCTTGAGTCCGGCGTAGATTTGGAACAGCGGTGATCGGGGGTTGACCAGTTTGTTTTTAGGAGTTCACGCAGCCCCGTGCTGGTTCGCGGTTGCGCTACGCCGCGACCGATTGGGCTGTACGGAACACAATGATGGACGGAGTTCCGACTGCTGTATAGCTGTTGGTAAAGGTCAGACTACCTGTGGCGCGATTGACGCGAAAACACGTGATTGCGTCCGCCCGCTGGTTACAGCAATAGATGTAGTCTCCGCTTGGATCGATGGTGAAGCTGCGCGGGTAGTCGCCGTGTGTCCAGGTTTCGCTAGCAAAGGTCAACTCGCCCGACACACCGATAGAAAACACGGCGATGCTGTCGTGCAGACGATTTGCCGCATATACGAACTTTCCGTCACCGGAGACACGCACCTCCGAGGTGAAGTTAGTCCCCGCGAAAGCGGTGGGCAAGGTCGAAACCTGCTGTCGCGCTTTGAGCGTGCCTGCTAACCGATCGAAGTCGAAGAGGATAAGTGTGGAGGCCTCTTCCTGCAGCGAGTAGAGCCATCTGCCATTTGGATGGAAGGCAAAGTGGCGCGGACCATCACCGGCAGGCACCGATACGTCTCCTATTGCATCGAGCTTACCGGCTTGGTGGTTCAGCCGCCATATGTGAATTGTGTCGGTTCCGAGATCACTACCAAGGACAAAGTTGCCAGAAGGATCGGATTCGATCATATGAGCGTGGGGGCGATCGTGACCGCTGATCGCAAAGCTGCCGGGCGGCGCGCTTGTGGCATGTATGGGGCCGGGCGGTTGAGTATCTTGTTTGACGTCGGTAGCGGACGCAACACGGCCGTCGGACAGGATAGGCAACACTGCAAAGCTTCCGCCGTGATAGTTCGCGACCAGGATGTGTTTGCCTGACGGGTGGACGCTGAGGTGGGCCGGCCCAGCGCCTTCCGAACTGACGGTATTCAATCGGGCCAGGTTCCCGGAGCGGCCGTCTATTGCGTAAGCGGTCACCGCCCCCGTGTCAGGGCGGTTGAAGTTCGAGACTTCATTTGCCGCGTACAGATACTTGCCCGAAGGATGAAACGCCAACCAGGAGGGGTTCATTCCGTCCTGGCACAGCTGTTTCTGAGTCAAAGTACCGGTCGCAGGGTCCATGGCAAAGACGTAAATGCCTCTTCCCCGTCCTGTGCTGCCTTCAGGGCCTTGCGGCGAGCTGTAGCTTCCGACATAGGCCAGCACGGCTGGACGTGCGACCGTGGCGGCGCTGGCGCGGAAACGCGCGAGCGATGGCGATAGCGCCATGGAACTAGCTTTTAGCAGTTGGCGGCGAGACAAGTGATCGTTCATTGGCTGGCTCAGGAGTACGTTCCTTATTGTCTTTTATCTTTTCGCTGGTGAATTCAAGCGCCGCAACTTATTGTGTGGTGGGACGGGATACGTCCCGATGAGTCATCATCACGTCGGCCAACTTCCGGTTTTGCCCGTCAGAACTAAGCCGCTGCGCGGCGGACGCGGTTGCGTGGTGGTTTGAAGCAGGTGTAGCGGTACCCTGTCGGTGGTCACAGAAAGGAGTTCTGTGACCCCACTACGTCAACGAATGCTGGAAGAGCTCCAGCGCCGTAACTACACCGCCGACACGATTCGTGGTTACATTCACGCCGTCAAGGAGTTTGCCGAGTACTTCGGCAAGTCTCCCGAAGTGATGGGCGCAGATGAAGTGCGCGAGTTTCAGCTTTACATGATTCACGACAAGAAGCTGGCGCTCGGCACCGTCGCTCTCCGAATGGGCGCACTGCGATTTCTTATATCGAAAGACGCTTGCGCCGGCGCGACATCGATCCTGACGATTTGCCGCTCGTGCGAGCGCCGAAGAAGCTACCGGTCGTCCTGAGCCAGGAAGAAGTGGTCCGGCTGATCGAAGGCGCTCTGAATCTGCGACACCGCACCTTGCTGATGCTGCTCTATGCAACCGGACTGCGGCGAGCCGAAGCCGTGCACCTGAAGATCAGCGACATCGATACCGCGCTCATGCTGATCCATGTGCATCAAGGCAAGGGCTCGCGCGATCGCGATCTGCCGCTCACGGCGAAGCTACTCGAGGCCTTGCGCGAGTATTGGCGATGGTGCAAGAACAAGCCTCGCACGTATCTATTTCCAAGCCGGGTTGAACCGATTCAGCCCGAGCGTCCCCTCTCCGATAAGGTCGTGTGGAATGCCTGCCACGAAGCCGCTTTACGAGCCGGCCTCACGAAGCGGATCGGACCGCACACGTTGCGACACAGTTTTGCGACGCATATGCTGGAGGCCGGAACGGACCTGCGCACGATCCAGTTATTGCTCGGGACATCAGCGCCTCAAAGATACGGCAATTTATCTGCATGTCTCCCGCAGACATCTGCAGGCGGCCATCAATCCGCTGGATCAGATCTCGATCCGGGACTTCGATAAAGACGACGGGCTTTCTAACGAAGATTGATGACACGCCCACCCTGGGAGGTGGCCGATGTCATTCAGCGGGGCGGCAATCGATTTCTAGATTGCTATCGGAAGTCTTTGACCTAGCAGCAGGTCAAGGTATTCAACGCCATCATGCGCTGCCGTACAGCCGCGCTCGGTGGACATCTCGATCAGTGCGATCGCTGCCGGCATCGGACCATCTCATATAACTCGTGCCGCAATCGCCATTGCCCGAAGTGCCAGACCAATGCACGGGATAAATGGCTTCGCTCTCGACAACAGGAGCTTCTACCGGTCACTTACTATCACGTCGTCTTCAGCGTGCCGCACCGACTCGTTCCACTTATGTGGCAGAACAAGCGCGTGCTGTTCGCTCTCTTGTTCGAGGCCAGCGGCCGCGACATTGCTCGAGGTAGCCGCCGATCCCAAAGCGCCTCGACGCGCTCATCGGGTTCCTGAGTGTTCTGCACACGTGGGGTCAGACCTTGCAGCCTCATCCGCATATCCATTGTGTCGTGCCGGGCGGCGGACTATCGCCAGATCATAACCGCTGGATTCATTCGCGGCAAAGTTTCTTCCTGCCCGTACGAGTGCTCAGCCGCGTGTTCCGCGGCAAGTTCGTCGCCGGCCTGAAGCAACTCTTTCGCAAAAATCAGCTTCAGTTCTTCGGGGCTTGCCAGCCTTTCTCTGAGGCAAAGGCATTCAACGCTTTCCTCCGGACACTGTTTCGCGAGGACTGGGTCGTCTACGCCAAGCGGCCGTTTGGCGGACCCGAGCATGTGTTGCATTACCTGGCTCGCTATACCCATCGCGTCGCTATCTCCAATCACCGATTACTGAACGTCACCGATCACGCCGTCACTTTCCGCTGGAAGGACTACGCGCATCACAGCAAGTCGCGCGCGATGACCCTTACTCACGAAGAATTCTTGCGCCGCTTCTTCCAACACGTATTGCCGACCGGCTTTCCGCGTATTCGCTATTTCGGCTTTCTCGCTAATCGTCCTCGCAGTCTGCTTCTGCCGTTATGCCGCAACCTGCTCGAAGCACTGCCTCCAGCTTGCTGACGCAGATACTTCAGTTACTTCCGTCCACTGCTGTCCACGCTGTCAAGCGCCGATGCGGATCATCGAACGATTGACTGCTTTTCAACTTCAATGCGAGGTCTACCGATTAGTTGCTGCCCTTGATAGCTCATAACGAGACTGCACTTTCGTCCATTCGGCGTGCTCTCTGGCACGCCTCGCTCGACGTGTGTTCATCCACCAGATCCGGCGCTTGCGAGCATCTTCGAGTGCCTCTTTCTCCATCTCGGTTACCCTGCAGCCGTAATTACTCCGGCAGCCAACGACAAAATTCCCCGCGCATTCTGCCGCCAACCAGCGTTGTCCGGATCATAGCGGCATTCAAAACCCATAACTCGTAGTTGCCAAATCGCCGCGCAGCCGCTTCCTTCTTACGACTCGGTCCGAAGCGGCCCGGCCCCGACAATCTCAGCGTTTGCTCGGCCTTTACCTGCCGGGCCGCTTCCGATAGAGATCTGTCGTCATCCGTCGATAAGGAAACGTGTTCCGCCGTCGTTGGCTCGCACGTGCCCTACGACAATGGCTCGCTAACGCCGGGTTTCACAAATCGGAACCAACCTGCGATAAGCTGAGGTGCTCATTGAGTTACGAACTGATCGAAGTGAGAACCGAGCGCGATTGGCAGGAATATCACTCCATCCGCCGCAGAGTCCTCTGGGAACCACGAGGTCTCACAAACTACGATGAGAGTCATGCAGATGAGCACAGCCCTGCGAATCACCCTCTGCTTCTGAGGTTGAACGGCCGAGCGATTGGCACAGTTCGGCTTGATGACTTTAGCAAAGGCACCGGCGCTGTAAGGCTTGTGGCGATCGAACCTGACTTGCAGCGGCAAGGTCACGGTCGCGTCCTGTCGGATTGCGTCGAGAATTACGCGCGAGGGTTGGGCATACAGATCCTGTATGTCAACGCAGCTCCGGAAGCCGTCGGCTATTACGAAAAGCTTGGTTGGAAGCCGGCAATTTGGAATGAAGCTGAACTTGTCGGGATCGCCTCGGAGTGCCGCCAAATGAGCAAGCGACTAACGTCCTCCCACTGATTCTGAGGATCTGGAGTCCTCCCAACTTGCGCTCCATTTCATTGCGGTTCCCAAGATCGAGCCAAAGTAAGAGGCCTGCCTGGCGAATTCAGGTCGGGTCGCCAAGCCGGAAGTTGACTCAGTTGGAAGGGGGAGTAGAACTGATTCACGTCCTGCTCACCGAAAACTATTTCAGAGTGGTTTTCAAGAGCCCGCCGCCGAGTTCGCCTGGCCTTGCAGAGTACTCGGAAGCACCCCGAGCTGCTGCAACATGGAAAGCCGGTCGAAGTAGGCTCGCTCCACCGCTATTTTGCCGCCTTCGATCCAATTCAGCGATACTCCCAAAATGGTGACCCGCCGGCCGGTGGGAGGAATGCCTTGGAACACGCCTTTATGTGTCCCTGTGCAGGTCCACTCTGTAACGACTCGATCTCCTTCGACAATCCGCTCTTTTATTTCAAGTTTGAAATCGGGAAAGCTGGTGTGGACCGCGGAGATGTAATTCGCGATCTGCTGCCTACCGCGAGTAGGCTCCGGGCTATTGGGATCGATTCGTTCCACTTGTTCGGTGTATACCTCCGTTACCAGCTCGGAGTTGGCGGTATTCCAGAGCTCAGTTAAGAGATCGAATATTGCTTGCTTGTCGTTTGACATGACTGCCTCTGGTGTATTTTACGCCGGTACGGATAACCCGGCAATGCCGTTAGTGACTTGTGGGCAAACCGTTAATTGGACCGGATAGGAATGAGAATCGCCATCGCACGGGGAACCGAGTCCCAATAAGGCTCCGTGTCCGAGGCTCGACTCTCTCGGGCACTCACAACTGCGCTGCGCCACGTGTAGTCGATATATGCGACAATCAGGCGCGAGTTTGCCAGAGAAGGATCACATAACTTCTGGAGTGAGCCGGGGAATGCTCGACACGGGGTTCCTTAGCGTGCTGCACAGAGCGGCCCTGATTGCGATGATAACTGGGGCTGCCGGTTCGGTCACGTTAATGCTGCATGCAGGTCGTCGTCAAGAGTCCCGAGTTCTGATTGTACTTTTTGGCATATGGGTGCTCTCCCCATTTGTGGCCGGAGTAGTGGCCAATTCGGTTTCGAAGCGTTGGGCGGCCCTTACTCAAGCGACGCTCTGTATGGTCATCGTCGTTCTTACGCTGGGCTCTTTGGCTATTTACGGAGATGTCGCCTTCGGGTACACCAAGGCGAAGGTCGGTTTCATTTTCCTTGTTGTACCGCTCGCCTCGTGGCTCATTACCGCAGTAGCTGTGACAACGGCCGCCTTGATTTCCGGCAGGCAGTCACATCGACGCAAAACAGTGTGACCGTCGCTGGCGGGCTCGGCGTACTTGGCGAACCCGGAATGAGAGATCGACGCGGAGGTTCATTTGGAAAGAATTAATTACTGGAGCGTGCCGCGTCGCACCCGCCAGCCCCGAAAACATCCTCTTTACTGGTCAGTCGCTACGCGCGGATATGCCGTGTCCTGATCAGTAATGGAAAGCCAGCTTCACGCTGCTGATTCCCGTTGCGCTCCGTCATTTTGTCCCTACCTACTCGTAAATCTGAACCGGCAGGTGCCGCCTGGATTTGGCGCAGCGTTTAGCGATAGCTCGTGGTTCCTCGCCGATCCCAAACTCCAGATTCCCCACCTAGCGCGAAACAAATGTCCCCATGGGCGGGCAATTTGTTCAAGCTGCTCGTCTTTACATAGAGTCGACGGGCCGAGGCAATCTGATCCAAACGCCTGTTGCGAGCGTACTATTGCTGGAACGGAAGAAGGTTCTGGACCAAGCCTTCTCGGACTCGCAGAGACTTGAGTGTTTGCTTTTTCGACAGCTACAATCCTTTATTTCGACGAGAATAAACCTCCAGAGGTGTGCACTCCGGAAACGCCCGCTCGGTACAGCAGAGGAGGCCAAAAAAAAGCAATTGGCCCAGTTCTCGATGAGCAGTTGTCCAACTGCCGAGCAAAGCGCGTTTTTCGTTCACTATCTGGGATTCTGTCCGGGTTGCGCGTGACCCTCCTATTGAAAAGAGCGGCGCTCCACTGAATTCTCAAGGGATTACAACTATGATCCGGGTCCAGCTAGGTCACGTGAATGATGGACCCACGAGCCCGCAGATAATCGCGGAAGCGACAGACCATACGGCCAGGTTCGGAGAACGGAAATCGCAGCGGCATGCTTGCCACCACAGCGAAAGTTTATTTCCATTTTCCAGCTTGCCTTTGTGTTTGTATGATCTCCTTAATTTCCTGCTTTATGAGTGCTGGGTCTTCGTTTAATACTTCGTTGATCAATTCGCGCTGATGCGCACTGGCCGTTGTTTTTGCGTTCTCGACGGTTGATCGAACTAGAGGGTTACTCCGGGCGTTGCTTGCAAGCGACCACTTGGCGGTCGCGCCGGAAAAGAATAGCAACTGGTCTTTCCGCTCATCACAGTACTGCAACTGATCAATGATTTTTTCAACAAACTTTGGATTCCCGCTAGCGAAAAAAGCGGCCCACCAGCCGTCGTTGAGTTGAGGTGAGTGTCCGGGATTGTTAAGCAGGCCGCCGGTCTTGCTCACCGATACCGCCCGTTCGAGGATTGCCTTTGTCCGATCATCCTGTTTCACGATGTGAATTTGCCATTCAGGAACACGGTTCAGGTTCGCCGCAAATACTTCGCTGAAGAATCCAACGGCCGCAAATTCATTCGTCGGCTTCACGAATCCACTCGGACTCAGTGCGTCGATCACCTCTGCAATCCGGTCCGGCTGGGGATGCAGGTAATACGTTTGCATAAACTCGCTAACCTCATCAACGGTCTTCAGCTCTGTGGAGATCTGCGCTGTCGAAGGTTGCGC
The DNA here is from genome assembly GCA_963819405.1 of uncultured Acidobacteriaceae bacterium. Classification (GTDB taxonomy): domain Bacteria; phylum Acidobacteriota; class Terriglobia; order Bryobacterales; family Bryobacteraceae; genus Bog-105. Next base: position 365,965 of record CAWFWH010000014.1, read on the forward strand.
GCTAGCGGGCAAGAGCAGAAGCGCTATCGCCTGAAATACATGCTTGAGCATGTGGGCATCGATGTCCGCGGATTTGTGCCATCTTGGCACCCGGAGTACTCCCCATGAGAGTTTATCAAGACTAGACAGAAGAGGGCGAACAATTGACTCGAATTTCACTTCCAGGATGGTCCTCACCGGCCTCCATAGCCTGCAATCGCTCGATGGCGGTGCGGTCACGCGTATCGTTAAACCCGAGTGCATGCGCGGCCTGCTCCAGCGGCAACCCGGCCGTGGCCCTGGCCCATATGAGTATGTCGGGGTTTACTCTCATAAGCTGCTCACGTCTCTATTGTCGGAAATAGCATGTGCAAGGCGATTGCGACACTTGAAAAACCTATCCGCTACGCTCCCTCAGTAAAACATTTCCCTCTGCTTTTGTCGGAGTCTATGATGGAGGACATTATCATAGACTTATGTTTTCTCCTCCGCGACAGCACAACGGAAAAGTAGAAGGCCCGGTGTCCATCGAGGAGGACATGGCCTTTCACGGCATGATTACCATCGCGGCCTCTGTGAAGAGCGGCGTGGTGTTTCACCTGCACGGGATGATTATCGCCACGATGATTTACACCTTCGCGCGCGTCGGGCCGTGCTGCAAATGAACGTGGGCGATTACGTCACCCAGCGGCGGCGGGGTTGGGTGCGCCTGCACGACAAGGGCGGCAAGGAACATGAAGCGCCCTGTCACCACAAGCTCGAAACCTACCTGGACGAGTACATCACGGCGGCGAGCATGGCGGATGATAAAGACGGCCCGCTGTTCCGCAGCACGGGTCGCAAGACCGGCACGCCGCGGCCCCTGGCGCAGTCGGACGCCTATCGAGCGGCGCGCGCGCCAGGCGGGCATCAAAACGAAAATGGGCAATCATTCCCTGCGCGCCACCGGCATCACTGATTACCTGAAAAGCGACGGCCCGCTCGCGGAAGCCCGCAAGCTGGCGAATCACTCCGACACCCGCACCACGCAACTCTACGACCGGCGCGCGGATGTCGCCTCGCTGGATGAATACAACAAGGTCGGAATTTGAAGCCATGACGCCGGAACTTTCCAAAGTCATCGTAGGCTTGGCCTGGCCGGTGGTCGTGGTCATCCTGGCCGTGGTTTATAAGCACGATATTCTTTCGCTAAAACCGTTGCTCGGGCGCTGAGAAAGGCGAAGCTCTGGAAGGTTGAGGTAGAGGTGGATGCTGCCGACCAGCAGCAGAAAACGGGCGAGCTGGTGAGCGTCAATGCGGCATCGGGCGCTATTGAGCTTAAGGAGCTTCCGGGGTTCGTGCGGACAGAGGCTATTGGCAATCTGGAGCGCGACCTGCACGCCAACCTGAAAAACATCACCGAAAATCAGGAGGACATTTTGATTAGGAACCTGGCGCAAGCCCGGTTGGAGGCCGCATTCGGGATTGTCTATGCCGGAATATTCGGAAGCCAGATTCTCGGGCTGACTTCGCTGGAAGCGCGGCGGAAAGTGCCAGCAACCGAGGCTTACGCCTTCTATCAGGAGTTTGAAAAGAAATACCCGGAAGTCTATACCGGGTACGGGTTTTCCGGCTGGCTGGGCTTCTTAAAACAGCGCGGCTTGGTTGAGGCGGCAGGAGACGATATTCGCATCACGCCTATCGGTGATGACTTCCTGAAGTGGCTGAGGGCTACGAAGCTTTCTCTCAATAAGCTTTGGTGAGATGGCGGGCTCGGCGTACTTGGCGAACCCGGAATGAAAGATCGACGGCGAGGTCCATTGGGAAAGAAGTAATTGCTCCACCCGCAAAATAAACGCCTTTTCCTCGAAATTTACCTGGCTTTCTTCTGAACTCTGCTGTATACTAATTCCGAAAGCTAGTTTTAGCTCTTCACATTTCCGAAAAACGCCGGATGGCCGTCGCGCCCTCTCCGGCGTTTTTCATTTTCAGAACTCTCAAAGGAGTAATTCATCATGTCTACACAATCTCAAATCGCAGCCAATCAGGCAAACGCACAGCACAGCTCGGGTCCCAAGACCGCAGAAGGCAAAGCCATTTCCTGCCTCAACAATTTTCGCCACGGATTCACCGGCGAATTCAACGTTCTTCCCTCCGAAGACCAGGAACAATTCGACACGCTCTATCCAAGGCCTCCGCTTCGAGCACAAGCCGAAGACCGTCACCGAAACCGTTCTGATCGAAAAAATGGCGCAGCATATTTGGCTCGGCCGCCGCGCCATCACCCTCCAGGAAGTCACCATGGGCGGCGATCTCCCGCTCCGTGACACGCAAAAGGAGTTCGCGCTGTACCTTCGCTACCAAACCACCAACGACCGCGGCTTCTCTAAGTGCCTCAACGACCTGCTAAAGCTAAGAGCCGAAAAGCGTAAGGAGCAAATTGGGTTCGACTCGCAGAAGCGGCAAGAGGCCGAAGAGCTTCGCCGCGAAGCCGACGAAAAGCGCAAGGAAAAGAAGCACAAAATGCAGATTTGGCTGCTCCAAGCCGAAGGCGAGCACCGCGAAATGAAAAATCACGACCTTGATCCCTTCGAAACCGACCCTCGAGTTCGTGTCGAGCGTATCCTCGCACACGAAAAGGCCGCCTAAAGCCGCCTCCACATCTCCGAATGACGCGCACCACACTCCAGCCACGCCCGCACCAGCAATGTCGCCGCGCAAAAACTACGAACGGATTACAGAAGCACGCTAGGCTGGTTCATCGGAGGCTTATACGATTGCACAGACAGCCCAAGACTCTCTTCTTGACTGGTTTCATCGCCACTGGTTTCATTAGTATGGTCCCGTTGCTCTCGGCGCAACAGCCTGCTCCTCCATCGGCCGCCACACCGCCTTCTGAAACGTTGACCATCACGCTGCAGGATGCCTTCGCGCGAGCGCGGCAATATGGAGCGCAGATTCAAACCGCGAACATCGCGGCGGAGTTGGCCAAGGAGGATCGCGCGCAAGCCAAAGCGGCAACTCTTCCCTCCCTGAACGCGCTGAACCAATTTATCTACACCGAAGGGAACGGCACTCCTTCAGGCGTCTTCGTTGCCAATGACGGCGTTCACGTCTATAACGAACAGGCCGTCGTGCATGAGGAGGTGCTGTCTCTTGTGCGGCGCGGTGAAATTCGGATGGCGGCAGCCGCCGAAGCCGTGGCAAAAGCCAAAGCAGACGTGGCGGCGCGCGGTCTCAATGCCACCGTCGTCCAGGACTATTACGCGATTGCCTCAGCGCAACGTAAACTGAGTAACGCGCAAACAAGTCTCACGGAAGCCCAGCGCTTTCTCGATATCACTCAAAAGCAGGAGCGTGGCGGTGAAGTAGCCCATGCCGACGTCATCAAAGCGCAGTTGCAAGTTCAGCAGCGGCAGCGCGATGTTCAGGATGCACAGCTTGCCGTCATGAAGGCGAAAATTGCGCTAGGGGTTCTGATGTTCCCGAGTTTGCGGTTGGATTATTCTATCGTCGACGACCTCTCGCAAGTTGCGATCCTTCCTCCTTTACCGGAGGTAACCACGCAGGCTACGACCGCGAGTCCGGATCTTCGCGCGGCGCAAGCTGGCGTGTCTCAAGCCCGCTTCGGAGTAAGCGTCGCGCGATATGCGTATTTGCCCTCTTTTGGCCTCGATCTTTTCTACGGTATCGACGCCAACCAATTTGCCGCTCGCACAAACTACTCCACACAGGCGACCGGTCGCAGCACTCTGCCAAATTTTCAAGTGCCCTATCGCCAGAACCTCGGCTACGAGGCACAGGCCACCTTGACCGTCCCGATATGGACTTGGGGTTCCATTCATAGCAAAGTGAAACAGGCTGCGTTGAAGGAACGCCAGGCGGAGTTGGATCTCACCGTCGCTCAGAAGCAATTGCAGGGGGAGCTCGCGTCCTATTACCAGGAGGCCCAAACGGCTTTGGGGCAAGTGCAATCGCTACGCTCTTCTTCCGATCTCTCGGCCGAGAGCCTCCGTCTCACGCTGCTTCGCTATCAAGCGGGCGAGGCACTGGCGCTTGAAGTGGTAGACGCGCAAACCACCCTAACCCAGGCGCGCGCGGCTTACGATGATGGTTTGTTACGCTATCGTGTCGCACTCGCAAATCTGCAGACGTTAACGGGGAACTTCCAGCCATGAAGATTCACTTACATCTGACGCTCGCGTCGCTGATCCTGCTCGTTGGCTGCTCCGGAAGATCGACGGACGCGAGTGCTGAAGCCGAGCCAGCGACTCCCGTCGAAGTCGCCCCCGCGAAACTTGACACCATTCATCACTACATCACGGCGGAAGCCATCCTCTATCCGCTGAAGCAGGCCAACATCGTGCCGAAAATCAGCGCTCCGGTGCAACGCTTCCTGGTGCAGCGTGGCGATCACGTGCAGGAAGGTCAACTTCTGGCAGTGCTCGAAGACCGCGATCTGGTCGCAGCCGCTCAAGAAAGTAACCAGTTATACCAGCAGGCCCAAGCCGCCTATCAGAACACCAAAGGCGGCACCATGCCGGAAGATCTCACGAAGGCGCAGACCGACGTCCTGTCCGCTCGCCAAGCCCTCGATGCGGCGACTAAAGTCTACGAAAATCGGCAGGCGCTGGTCCGCGAAGGGGCGCTGGCGCAGAAACTGGCGGACGACGCCAAAGTAGCGATGGTGCAAGCTCAGAGCCAGTTCGAGACGGCGCAACAGCATCTCAAATCGCTTGAGACCGTAGGCCGCACCGAACAACTGAGGGGCGCCCAGGCGCAGAGGGATGCGGCAAAAGCGCATTACGAGAGCGCGCAAGCTCAAGTCTCCTACGCCCAGGTCCGCAGCCCTATGAAAGGCATCATATCCGACCGGCCGCTGAATCTCGGCGAGATGGCCAGCAGCAGTTCGGCGGTGATGTCGATCGTAGATATTTCGCGTGTGATCGCTCGTGCCAACATCCCGGTCCATGAAGCTGCAATGATTGCGGTGGGCAGGCCCGCGACAATTACCGGCCCCGGAGGAGAGCTGACGGGCAAAGTGACCGTCGTGAGCCCCGCGGTCGATCCCAACACCACCACCGTTGAAGTTTGGGTGGAAGCCGCTAATCGCGGTGAGCATCTGAAGCCCGGCATCACCGTCCAGATTTCGGTAGATGCCGGAGAAATTCAGAACGCGCTGGTGGTCCCGGCCGCGGCTCTTCTCTCGAGCGATGAAGGAGGAGAAAAGGTGATGGTCGCCGGGTCCGATTCGCTCGCTCATGAACGTAAAGTCGAGGTGGGCGTGCGTGAGACCGATCAGGTACAGATCACCAACGGCCTTAAGCAAGGCGAGCAGGTCATCACCTCGGGAGCTCTCGGCTTGGACGACAAAGCCAAAATCGAAATCTCCAAGCCGGGTAGCAAAGAAGCGGGCGACGAGAAAGACCAGAAGGATGGGGCCGCAAAGGAATGAGTCAAATCACCGTTCACGAGCCGCCGGTCGAGATGGAAGAGCAGTCCGAACATTGGACCGCGCGTTTCCTCAAATCCATTCTCTTCATTGTCGTCGCCCTGGCCTTATTCGGCGTTTATCTGGCCTTCACCATTCCCATCGCAGTCTTTCCATCGACGAATTTCCCGCGAATCATTGTGGGCGTGGACAACGGCGTCATGCCCATCGACCAGATGCAGGTCACGGTCACTCGCCCCATCGAAGAGGCCGTCAACTCCGTTCCCGGTCTCAATCAGGTTCTCTCCGTTACCAGCCGCGGCTCAGCCGAGATCGACCTCTTCTTCAACTGGAGCGTCGATATGTTCCAGACGCTTCAGTATGTGAACGCCGCCCTCGCGCGAGTACAGACGACGCTTCCGTCCACGGCAACCGTAACTACCAACCGCCTCACTTTCGCGGCCTTTCCCATCATGGGTTACAGCATGACCTCCGCCAGAGTGCCGCAGACCAAGCTGTGGGAGATGGCGACCTATACCATCAAGCCGCAGCTGAATCGCCTTCCAGGGGTCTCGACCATCGTCATTCAGGGCGGCCAGGAGCCCGAATTTCAGATCGTTCCCGATCCAGGCAAGCTCGTGGAATCGCAAATCACCGTTCCGAATTTGTTAGACGCCGTTTCGAAAAGCAATCTGATCGATTCTCCGGGCCTGATCGAGCGCAATCATCAGCTCGTCTTAGCGCTGGTCAGTGGCCAGGCCACCACTCCTGATCAGATCGGCGGCATTATGGTGAAAACTACGGCCGCGGGCGTACCCGTCAAAATCAGCGATGTCGCCTCCGTAAGTCAATCCGTAAAACCCGTCTACACAGTGGTGATGGCAAACGGAACGCCGGCCGTGCTGCTCAACCTTTATCGTCAGCCGGACAGCAATACCGTCACCGTCGCCGACGAAGTGCATCAGCAGATCCAGCAATTGCAGCACTCGCTGGCGCCCCAAGGCATCTCTCTGCAGAGCTTCTACGACCAGTCGGAGTTGGTAAGCGATTCCATCAAGAGCGTCCGCGATGCAATTCTCATCGGTCTGATATTAGCCGCCATCATTTTGGTTCTCTTCCTCCGCGATTGGGGAACTTCGGTCATTGCCGGCCTGGTGATTCCTGCGACCATCGCGGTGACTTTCATTGCGTTGCGCGCGATGGGCGAGAGCTTCGATTTGATGACGCTCGGTGGACTTGCCGCAGCCGTGGGCCTGGTCATCGACGACGCGATCGTGGTTGTCGAGAACATCGTGATGCATCGCGATGCCGGCCAAAGCCGCGGCGAAGCTATCCGCAGTGCCTTGCGTGAGATTCGAGTGCCGCTGGTGGGCTCCACCATCACGCCGATCGTCGTATTTCTCCCGCTGGTCAGCATCACCGGTGTAACCGGCACTTTCTTTCGCGCCCTAGCGGTCACGGTTGCCGTGGCGCTGGTCACGTCGTTAGCGTTAGCGCTCACCTGGACGCCTGCGCTCAGCCACTTGCTGCTGCGATCGCGCCCCGCCTCCACGCAATCCGCCGCGAGGCCCGAACACGCGGTTGCGACTACCGGCTTCATGGGACGCTTGACTCGTCTCTATGAGCGCGCCATCAAGGCCGCCTTGGCTCATCCGATTATCTTGACAATCTTAGGCGTTGTGTTGATCGCAGTTTCCTTTCTCTGCTATCGCTCGCTGGGCACCGATCTGCTCCCCTCGATGGACGAAGGCGGATTCGTTTTTGATTACCTCATGCCTGCCGGCTCTTCGCTCACGGATACGAACAACGTCTTGGTTTCGGTCGACAAAATAATCCGCTCGATCCCGGAGGTCGCAGAGCACATCGCGTCGAACCGGTTTGCAGCTAGGCCTCGCAACCGTCACCGAGGCCAATAACGGCGATATATCAGTGAAGCTGAAACCGCTCTCGCAGCGCAGCCGCGATGTGGATGAAGTGATCGCCGACGTGCGCGAGAAAGTGAACAAACAGTTTCCCCAACTGGATACCGACTTTCACCAGGTTCTCGAAGACATGATCGGCGATCTCACGGGTTCGCCGGATCCGATTCAGATCAAGCTTTTCTCCGAAAATATCGACCTGCTGCAGCAATGGGCCCCGAAAATCGCCGACGCCATAAAGACGATCCCGTCAGTGAAGGACGTCAAGAACGGCATTGAGAACACCATTAGCGGCCCGGCACTTACCTTTAAAGTGGACCAGACGGTAGCTGCCAGAGCAGGCTTCACTCCGCAGGAAGCGGAGCTCGACGCCAGCGCGATTATTCAGGGAGAACCCGCTCCGGTTCCCATCGTTGCGAATAGCCGCGCCTACGGTTTGCGGGTTCGATTCCCGGATGCGACGCGCGCCTCGCTCGATTCCATCCGTAACACGCTGCTGATCAGTTCTACCGGACGCGTCGCCACGCTTGGCACCCTGGCAGATGTCGAGTATCAGGGCGGGCAGACGGAGATCTCGCGCGAGAACCTTCAGCGCGACATCGCCGTAACAGCGCGCCTGGAGGGTATAAGCCTTGGCACCGGAGTCGCACTGGTTCAAAAGAAGGTGGCCGCCCTGCACGTCCCATCATCGATTCGTGTTGTGTACGGCGGACTCTACGCGCAACAGCAACAGTCCTTCCACGATCTTTTGTTCGTGCTGGCGGCCGCCGTCGTTCTGGTCTTCACCGTATTGCTGGTCGAGTTCGGAAGTTTCGCGGCCCCTATAGCCATACTTTCTTCGGCCTTGCTGTCCACTTCAGGAGTGTTCTTCGCACTGTTCGTGACAAAGACCACCTTCAATCTCTCGTCCTTTATGGGGTTGATCATGATCGTCGGAATCGTTGCCAAGAATGGAATCTTGCTGCTCGATGCCGACCAGAAGTACCGGCGGGAAGGCTCGTCTCCGCGCGATGCCATGATCGAGGCAGGCGAGCGGCGGTTACGGCCCATCATGATGACTGCTCTGGCGGCGATGGCTGGTATGATTCCCCTGGCGCTCGCTTTAGGCGCTGGCTCTCAGATGCTTCAGCCCTTAGCGATCGCCGTCATCGGAGGCCTGCTGGCTTCCATGGTACTGTCGCTGGTCGTCACGCCCGTTGTGCACTATTATCTGGCGCATTAGACTGTAGGATGATCTTTTCAGAACCACGACCGTCAGAGAGTGGATCGCCCTTCTCCTGCTGGGCGTCTGCTCGGCGGTTAGCATTCCCGCGCAACAACCTAACGTTCAGGACATCATCAAGAAATCCGTCGCCGCCAATGCGGCCGATTACAAGGCCGCTCCCGATTTCAACTACAAAGAGCGCGACCGCACTCCGAAAGGGTCCAAGGAGTATCAGGTGACCATGATCGAGGGCACTCCTTATCAGCGCCTGATCGCGGTGAATGGCAAGCCGTTATCCGCGGCTCAAAACGCAGAGGAGGAAAAGAAGCAGCAGCAGGCTGCGGCGCAGCGGCACTCGGAATCGGCCGACGACCGGCAGAAGCGCATCGATAAATACGAGAAGGATCGCCGGCGCGACAACTTGATGATGCAGCAGTTGACCGAAGCCTTTGACTTCACCTTGATGGGTCAGCACAGGGTACGCGGTTTCAACGTTTGGGTGCTGAAAGCGACTCCGCGCGCAGGCTATAAACCGCCGAATATGGAGACCCAGGTCTTACCCGGCATGCAGGGCGAGCTTTGGATCGATCAGAAGTCGTATCAATGGGTGAGAGTTACCGCGCAGGTGATCCATCCGGTATCGATTGAAGGATTCCTGGCGGAAGTCGAACCGGGAACACAGTTCGAATTGGAGAACTCGCCGGTCGGCAATGGCATATGGCAAACCACGCACTTCGCGATGAAATCGAGCGCGAAGATCCTTCACATGGTTCATCGCGAATCGTCGGAAGACGACACCTACTTCGACTACCAGCGAATCGGAACCTCAGGAAAGTGAGGTTTGGACACCTTCAGAACCACGACCGTCAGGGAGTGGATTGCTACCACCATCGCTGGTTGGCACCATCTGCACTTTGATCGGAGGCATCCCCACAACTTCATAGGTGCCCGAAGCGATCCCGATTCCCGCCCGATCCAGTTCAGAAAGGATATCGCGGCTCATCTTGCTTTTTATTTCTCGAATGCCGGAATCGGGCACCACGAATCGAACTGTCATTTCCACCCAATTGTCTGTCAAACGCCAGTAGACCTTTGGCTCCAGCTCGGAACGTTTCACGACATAACGTTGTTCGAAATCTTCCAGCGCGGCCTCGCTCATTTCCGTAATCTTGGTCGTGTGCCGGCGCGCGGCTTCGAGAAGAATCTGCTCAGCCTTCCCGCGATCGGCGTTGTAAGGAACGGGTAGGCGCATTTCCTCCCAAATGAAGGGGAAGTCGCGAGTGTAGTTGTATACCGGTTCATCGAAGATGACGGCATTTGTCACCCTCACGATGCGACCCGTATATTGCCGCGCCTGCACCCACATGGGATCGCCCGCGTCCCCTTCAGCCGGTTGTCCCATTTCCATGATCACCGTTTGCAGGAAGGTGAGAGCAATCACGTCGCCGCGTATACCGCCCATGGTGATCCGGTCGCCAACACTAAAGGTCTCGCCGCGGAGGATCACGAAATATCCGGCGAACGCCGTGACCACTCTCTGCAGCGCGAAAGCCAGCCCTGCCGTTACCATTCCCGCGGCGGTTGTCAGTGTCGCCGGGTTATCGAACCAGAGCGAGATCAGCCCGACAACGGTGATGATCGCAACGGTGATCGAAATCCCCTGATGCGTCCAGAACGCGACGCGTTTGCTCGCTTTATCCCAGGTCCTTCGGTGGGCGAGCCAGCGTAGAATGCGGCCCAACAGCGTAATGAAGAGAACAAAGATAAGCGAGAAGAGAAGCTTTTTTCCGTTCTCCGCGTTAACGCCAACCAGCTTGACGCCAAAGAGCTGAACGACCTGATGAGGACCGACCAGTTGAATTACATTTCCCACGGCAGCACCTGTAACCATGCTAAACAGGTTCCCACTTCGTCACGCTATAGGAGGGCTCGCGCATTGCCCCGGCGCGCTCCATCGTTCCGGTCTGCCGGGCCGCGTCCCACGCCAGGGTTACCGTCGTTAACGTAGCGTTCGGTGATCCGTCGTCTTCGTAGAGGATCGCCGACCGCTCGCCTCTCCCATAGACGCGAACCGTGAAGTCGAAAGCCTTCGGATCTTCCGTGTGAAGCGTCGGCTGCGCCAACGGCAGCAGCGTCCCGGATTTCACGAACACAGGGATGCGATCGAGCGGAACCGAAATCTTGAGCCGCTGCTTCCCGTTGGTTTTGTCGCCGGTCCAGAAGTCGAACCACTCGCCCTCCGGCAAATAAACCTCACGTTCCTGCTGCCCCGCGATAACAGGAGCAATCAGCAGGCTCTCACCCGCAAGATACTGATCGTCGATCGTCCATGTTTGCGGATCATCGGGATAATCCAACACCAATGCGCGAAAAGGAGGAACGCCCTCCAGGTGATAACGCACAAACGCTGCGTACAGGTACGGAACAAGCTGCATGCGCACTTCGATGAGCCGCCTGCACGCTGCTTCCAGCTCGTGCCAGCCTTCCGCGAAGTTACCCGCATTGTTGGCCGCGCGGTCTACCTGTTTCCAGGGCGGGTTCTTGATGTACCACGCGTTCACCATCGCAAGCGGCGAAAAGATGACGGTTTGAAGACGGCGTATCAGGTCCTCGGTATCGCGCGCATCGCGAACCTCCGGACACCACAGCAGGCCAGAAAATCCGGCGTTCACGACTCCGCGAATGAACTGCTTGTGATCGTAAAGATCGCTATAGAGCACATAGGGATAAGGAGCCGCCAACCCATGCGACGAACGCACCAGCCCGAATGTACGGACCTTCCGGCGGTCGAAAATACCTTGGATTGTGTCTTGATACCGCAGGCCAAAGACGCAGTGCATCTGCTCGCCATCAGCGCCGGAGGGGAAATGGCTTAATTCCGGGAAGGACCAGTTGCCCGTGTAATCGGAATTGTCGCATTCGTCCAGCTTGTAGCCCGAAACTCCGAGCGAGACGTGCTCGCGCTCATGAAAATCGGCGAAGATAGTGCGCGCTTGGGTTGTCAGGAAATCCGGGACAAGCCCGTCCCAAACTTCGTAATCGCCCGAGAACGGCAGCAGCGGCTTATGGATGGGCGACGTTGGATGCGTGAATGCGTGCTCCCAAAGATTCACGCGATAGTTCGAATCGCCGAGCGTCGAGAGCATCGCGCGCGGGTCTGGAAATTTGTCGCTCCACACGTATGAGCAGGAGTACGAGTGAGACTGCCATCCCGGTTCGAGCCCCAATACGTCGCATGGAATGTTGCTGTCTCTCAATTCCTGGGCTAGCGCAAGAACTTCCGGCTGATCGAACGAACCGAAGCAGCGATACCAGAAACCGAGGCCCCAGCGGGGAGGCAGTGGGCCGCCTCCTGCAAACAAGTTGTATCGCTGAACGGCAGCGCGCATCGTCGGGCCGCCGAAGATGTAGACATCCCCTCCCTGCGCCTCAGGGATTTCAATCAGCACGCGGCCGGGCGGACGAGCCGAATCCTTAACCTTGTTGCCGCAATAGAACGTTGCATAGCGCGCCGTGTCTATGAACACGCCGTATCCGCGGGTCGTGACATAAAACGGAACCGGAGCATGCGAGTCACCCAGGTCAGCAGCGGGATCGGCGTTCACACGAAGCTTCTTCTTCAGACCACGTTGCAGGAAGGATTGGAATTGGAGTCCGAGCCCATAAACCATTTCACCTGGCTCGAGAGGAAGACTGATCTGATAGCCGCGCTGCGATGCACGCCCCGAGATGGCGGCTAGGCTGACGGGACAATTCGCAACGGCAGGCAACTTGGCCAAACCCTGTCGCGCTGGCTGATAATGCCGAAGCTGAACAGGCGTCAGTTTCTCCGGCGTGCCGAAAGGAATGCGCCAGATTCCCGGCAGCATCGGACCGCCGCTAGACGTTTGCCCGTCGGTCGTGCTCGGCAAGCAGTCCGAAACCTGCACCCGTTGCGCCAAACTGCCGCCTGGTTATCTTCATTCGGCCCCCCTCGTACAATACTCTCGTGAAAGTCGGAATCGCCGGACTCGGGTTTATGGGGGTCACGCACCTGAATGCGTACTCGAAGATCGCGGATGTGGAAGTGGCCGCTGTGTGCTCCGACGATCCTCGTGCTTTGTCCGGAGACTTAAGCCAGACTGGAGGCAATCTCAACCGCGAAATCGGGGAGCACGACTTCTCCCGCTTTCGAAAATATACGCAGTGGCGTGAGCTCGTGGTAGACCCGGAGTTGGATGTAGTGGACATTTGCCTTCCAACGGATCTGCACGTATCAGCGGCAATTGCTGCGCTGACGGCTGGCAAACACGTGTTCTGCGAAAAGCCGATGGCCCTTTCAGCCGCGGATTGCGATCGGATGATTGCCATATCCGAAGAGCACAACCGCATACTCATGATCGGCCAAGTGGTTCGATTCTGGCCCGAATACCGGTATCTTGAAAGCTTTGTCAAATCGGGCGAGTACGGCGCGATCCAATCCGCAACTTTCGTGCGGCAGTGCGGGCTGCCTGATTGGAGTGGTTGGCTGCCGACAGAGGCTCGCAGCGGCGGCGCGGTCATTGACCTGCTCATACACGATATAGACCAGGCACTTTTGCTCTTCGGAGTACCGGATCGTGTAGCAGCCAAGAAGCTGGGTGATGTCGATGCATTAACAGCCACGCTCCTTTACTCCGCCGGCCCCGAAGTGCGCATTCAGGGCGGCTGGTTCTTGCCTGGGGCTCCGCTATCGACGAGCTTCCAGGTACGAGCAGAGCGCGCCGAATTGCAGTTAGCGTCACGAAAGTTGAGGCTCAACGATCAAACCGGAAAATCAAATTATGTCGATGCTGGCGGCGATGACGCATTCGATTCGGAGATCGCTTACTTCGTCGATTGCTGCCGCAACGGAAAAAAACCGGAGCGCTGTCTGCCACAGGATTCAGCGCGCGCAGTGAAATTGGCGCTTGTTGCTGAAACAATCGAGAGCCATGGGAGGAGAGCAACTCAAGTGCTCGGTCTAGAAGATCTCGAAATAGGACTTGTCTTCTGGGCGGGAGAAAACGCTCGCAATACCTTACAAGACGTGAAGCAGTTCGGCATTCGTGCGGGGCAGTTAGGATTCGGGGGAGAGCTGCCGCTCGAGGGTGCGGCGGAACGTTGGGACGAAGCGCTAACCGCGGAGCATTTCATCGCGCCGACCGCGGTATGCAGTTACATTGGCGAAGACTATTCGGACATTCCTACTGTGCAACGTACCGTCGGTCTGGTTCCGGCCGCAACGCGAAAGGATCGTGTCGCTAGAACGAAGGCGGTCTCCGATGTCGCGGCGAAGCTCGGCATCGATAGTGTCGCTTGTCATATCGGATTCGTGCCCGAAAATCCTGACGAGCCTCTTTACATCGAGGTTCGCGATGTCGCGCGCGATATCTGCGATCACTGCAAGGCGAATGGGCAATGCTTCACGCTCGAAACCGGGCAGGAGCCCGCAAAAGTTCTTTTGCGCTTCATCGAAGATGTCGAACGTTCGAATTTGAAGATCAACTTCGATCCCGCGAACATGATTCTCTATGGTACGGGCGATCCGATCGAGGCCCTGGATGTGCTCGGAAAATACGTGATCTCGGTCCACTGTAAAGACGGGGACTGGCCGCCTAGGGATAAGCCAGAAGCGCTGGGCGTCGAGCGCGCGCTGGGCGAAGGAAGTGTCGGCATTCCGGCGTTTATCTCGAAACTCAAGGAGATCGGCTATCGCGGAATTCTGAGCATCGAGCGCGAAGCGTCCAACCCGCAACAGCGCGCGGTAGACATCCGGAAAGCCATTTCGCTGCTCAAGGATCTAATACGTCTGTCACAATTGGACGGGAGTTTCTAAGCACGATCGTGAAATGAAGAGCTATTGGCTGCTTTTGATCTTGCCTCTGCTGCTCCTGCTGTGGTGGGGGCTGGGTCGGCGGGAGTCTACTCCAGAGATTCACTTCGCTGCGGTGCGAAACGCCACAATCGAGAGTACGGTTCCGACGAACGGGAAGGTTGAGCCGGCGGAATGGGCCGCCGCACGCGCCGAAACAGCGGGCGTAGTGCGTACGATTTCGGTTCAGCGCGGGCAAGCAGTCAGAGCCGGTCAGACGCTGGTGACGCTGGACGCAACCGCGGCTCAATCGGATTTGGCTGCAGCGCTGGCGAGAGAGCAAGAGGCGAGCGCGGAGAACACGACCCTCGGACAGGGCGGCAAGGCAGCGACACTTGCAAATTTAAATGATTCGATTAAGAGCGCACAGACGGCGCTTGAGATTGCGCAGCGAAACTATGATTCGGACCAGCGGTTGTTTTCACAACAGGCCGTGACGAAGCTGCAGGTGCAGGACGCTAAAGATGCGCTGGATCGAGCGAAGCTGGCGCTTTCGGCTCTCGAAGATCAGCGCCGAACGTTGGTGACGTCGGGTGATCGCGCGGTGGCTCAGGCAAAACTGCACGATGCAGAAGCGGCGGTAGCTCTGGCGCAGCACAAGATCGCGCTCGCCGACGTAACAGCCCCTATTTCGGGCACGATGTATCAATTCGATCTCAAGGTCGGGGCGTATCTGGAACCCGGTGCTTTGGTGGCGCTGATAGGCGACGTGGATCAAGTCAAAATCGTGGTCTATGTGGACGAGCCGGACTTAGGGAGAGTGGCGCTCAACATGCCCGTCAGCATAACGTGGGATGCGAGGCCGGGGCAAAAATGGTGGGGCCGGGTCAACAAACTGCCAACGGAAGTGATCGCATTAGGGACCAGGACAGTGGGTGAGGTGACTACGATTGTGGATAATCCAAACCATGATCTTTTGCCGGGCGTAACGGTGAACGCGACCATTGTTTCGCAGGTCGTGAACGATGCGCTCAGCATTCCGAAAGCGGCGCTGCGAACTATTCGCGGGAAAAACGGCGTATATAAGCTGGCGGGCAAATCGCTGACGTGGGTGCCCGTCAAGACCGGCATCAGCGATGTTAACAACGTGCAGATTCTGGCGGGACTTCGGCCTGGAGATTACGTGGCCGACCGCGTGGTGTCACCAAGCGATGCCGAAATCAGAAATGGGATGCGAGTACAAGCGGTGATGGATTAGGCTTGGGCGCTGGTCCGGATGATTTCACCGCCGGCCGCCATGACGCGGTGAATCTCGGTGGCCGCGTGAGGCAGAATGCGCTCCAAATGCGGAGGGACCACCACTTTGGTGAAGTATGCATCGCGCCAGGGGATTTGGTCTGGAGACGCATCAAGAAATATTACGTTATCGAAATCGGCCATCGCGAGGCGTGCCGTCTCTACTTCGTCGCGGGTACCGAGCGCGACTAGAACCCCGGCCATCAACATGCGAGCCATGGCGGCGAGTTCGGTTGTGGAGGGAAGCCCTAAGAATAGAACCCGGTCGTCAGCCCGGAAAGTCATCAATTGATGTTGACGAGCGACGCAGCCTCGGCTTCGGCCAACACGGCCGCCGCATCTGCCTCCGTGAATTCCTGCGTCTTGGCTGAATGATTCATTGAGCAGAATTTTGGACCGCACATCGAGCAGAACGCGGCATCCTTAAATCCTTCTTCGGGCAGAGTTTCATCGTGCATCGCCTCGGCTGTTTCGGGATCGAGCGACAATTCGAACTGCCTGCGCCAGTCGAACGCGAAGCGGGCGCGGGAGAGATCGTCATCGCGATCACGCGCACCGGGGCGATGTCGCGCTACATCGGCGGCATGCGCGGCGATCTTGTAAGCGATAATGCCTTGCTTCACGTCTTCGCGATTCGGAAGACCCAAATGCTCTTTGGGAGTCACATAGCAAAGCATGGATGCGCCGTACCAACCAATCATCGCTGCACCGATTGCGGAGGTGATGTGATCGTAACCGGGAGCGATATCAGTGACCAGCGGACCGAGCGTATAGAACGGCGCCTCATAGCAGATATCGCGTTCTTTGTCGACCTGCAATGCTATCTGATCCATAGGGATGTGGCCAGGACCCTCAATCATTACTTGAACATTATGCTCCCAGGCTTTTTTGGTCAGCTCACCTAATGTCTTCAGTTCGGCGAATTGAGCGGCATCGCTTGCGTCGGCGATACAGCCGGGCCGCAGACCGTCGCCGAGCGAGAAGCTGACATCGTGCTTCTGAAATATTTTGCAGATCTTATCGAAGTGTTCGTACAGGAAATTTTGCTTGTGGTTTTTGACCATCCACTCGGCGAGAATTGCGCCGCCGCGGCTCACAATTCCGGTGATGCGTCTGGTGGTCAGCGGCACGTATTGAACAAGCACGCCGGCATGGATGGTCATGTAATCCACACCCTGCTCGGCTTGCTGCTCGATGACATCCAGCATTACGTCGATATTCAGATCCTCGACACGACGAACGCGAGTCAGTGCCTCATAAATAGGAACTGTACCGATGGGCACAGGCGACGCGTCAATAATCGCTTGGCGGATGCGCGGAATGTCGCCACCCGTAGACAAGTCCATGACGGTGTCGGCGCCAAATTTCACCGCGTAGTTGAGCTTCTCCAACTCCTCGCCGATGTTAGATGTGGTGGAGGAATTGCCGATGTTCGCGTTTATTTTGCATTTCGAGTTAACACCGATGCACATGGGCTCAAGCGAGTGGTGATGGATGTTGGCGGGGATGATCATGCGTCCGCGCGCGACTTCCTCGCGGATCAGCTCGGGAGCGAGGCGCTCCCGTTGAGCAACATATTGCATCTCGCTGGTCGCGATCCCCAAGCGAGCGTAATGGATTTGGGTGCGAACTGGATCGGACGCGATCCACTCAGTGCGATTCATGTTCCGATTATAGGTCGGTTTGAAAGTGCCGGTTAGAAGTTGAAAAACCGTAAGAATAAGATAAAAATGTAAGTTGAGTGAATGGTAGAGTTTAAAAATAGAGAAGTGAAAGAACAAATGGTATAAAGTTAGATAGAGACAAAGGTATAGAAGTATAAAAGGAAAGGATGAATAAAAGTGTAGTAAGTAGATATAAATTATAGAAGAAGAAGGAAAAGATCTAAAAAGAAATGTAAGTTATAGAAAAGGGATATAGAGAATAATATAAGAATATGAAAGAGTTAGAAATACTAGAAAGAAAGAAAGAATAGTTAGAGGGAGGTAGTGTGATGAACTAAAGTGAAGAGATATAAGGTGGAAAAGATGTAGAATAAAAGCAGAAGAAGGAGAATAAACTAGGAATACTAGACGGATAGATACATGGAGTAAAGTGTGTAGTAAAGAGGCAAAAGTGAAGCAATAAAAGGCAATGAGTGCATAGATAGCGCTGGCGATTAAAAGCGCTTTCAGAACTTCAGGCATACAGATGCAATAGTGGCAGGTCAAGTGGACTATGACCTAAATACAGGTGAGGTAAAGAATGAAGAGGGTAAAAATCCGTTAAATATAGCTAAGGAATGAGGAAAAGAGATGCGGATAGATCAAGCTATCGGCAGGGCTTGTAACTATAAAGAAGGATAAGATACTGAAGAAGTTTAAGAGGAGTATGTAGGCTTTTAAGTTAAAGTCTAAGCTAAGTTGTTTAAATAGAATGATATGGTATATAAGAAAGTAAAGAAAGGAAAATAAGGGAGAAAGAATGTGTAATTAGCTGAGAGAAGAAATAGAAAGCTACTGAATAAGATAGTGTAGAGATATTGATTTAGTAAAGAGGAGAAAGAGAAAGAAGAATAAAAGAAAAAGACTTTCTATATACATAAAACGATGGTTGCTGTAAGAAGAGGATGAGAGACTAATAAGAGAAGAGCTTTAGCAGCTACGGGAAGAGAATAGTAAAAGAAGATGTAAAAGAGAAAGAATATGAGAGGGATAGAAAAAGAGTTGGTCTTTGGAGAGATCTTTATGCTTTGTGGAATAAGGCTAGGAATAATTATGCAACGTAGGAGCTACGAATAACTAGAGATAGGATTAAGAGATAATAGATAGATAGAGAGTGATCTTTACTAGGAGCTTCTAAATATCTAGACGCAGGAAGTATTCTATTGTAATAGGATTACGAGAAGAACAATATTATAAGGCAGATGAGTATAAATGTGAAAGGAAAAGAACGAGGTTTTAGGCGTTTTAGGCATTGGCGGTCTACTGGGTTAGAACACTGCGTAAAAATGCTTTGAACGATGGTGCGAGTCTGGTGCATAATGGATCTGCTCCCAGTGGGCCGCTTGCAAACTTCTCTCGGTCGGGGAAAGCCGATGAACCCGCGTCGGCAATGTACCTAGCTGGCGAGAAGGAGGGTGTGCCCCATGGACACGAAAACCGTGTCCGTTCAGGCCGGGTACCGGGTGATTTTTCGCACCTGGTACACCGACAAGAACGGAACTCGATACGCAGGATCGGCCATACAGTCTTTCCTCCTGGAGACGATGCTTACTTGTTTGCTCATGTTCGTCATCTAGAACGTGTCAACCGGCGCGAAGGAGAAAGGCATAACAGCGGGCATTGCGGTTGGAAGCGTGATCGGATTGGAGGCTTTGTTCGCCGGCCCAATCTCGGGTGCTTCCATGAATGCCGCACGATCCTTTGCACCTGCATTAGTGTCCTTTCACTTCGAGTATGTATGGGTGTATCTTATAGCGCCTGTTATTGGGGCGCTCTTGGCAGTTCCGTGTGCCGCTGAGTGCAGCGGGAGGGATGCTGTTCCGCAAGAAAAGAGTACGTGCGTGTCCATGAACAATGAACGGTGTCGCGTTCTCTTTGTCTGCATCGAGAATGCGGGTCGCAGTCAAATGGCTGAAGGGTTCGCCAAAATGCACGGCGGAGATCGGATAGAAGCGTATAGCGCGGGTTCGCGTCACTCTGGAAGAAAGCGCCCGGCTCAGACTGTTTTACTGCCGCGCTCCGACCTCTTTCGCAGCTTCATCCAACAGGTCCGCTTCCTTCTGTAACGCCTTCGATACGCGGGACATTTGTTGGTCCACTTCCGTCCAACGCTTCTGCTCGATTGCTTCCCGCACACCTGGAATGGTTTTGACGCCATACCCTGTGTAGTAACCGGGCGCATAGATCAAATGTTCAAACCATGGGCGGTTCGGCAGACCTGCCGAATCGGTGAGCAGCCGCTCACTCTGAATTAATTTGGCGTTGACATTTGGCGAGGCCTGATCGCCGGCTTTGGCAAACGCCCGTTCATAGCCTTCCGCCGCACGCGTCAGATCGTCGGCTGCATTGTCCAGAGGCGCGAAGTTCAGATAAGGCGGCAACGGCTCCTTTGAGGGAGGGACCATCTTCTTCTTGGGATCGACTAATGCTTGATACACGCCTTCATCGATCTCGGAGTTTCGTTCTTTAATTGCAGCGCGCTGATCGGTTGCGAGTTTCTTCAGCTCAGCGATATACGTGTGAATCGTGTCCGCAAAGTTCGCGAACTGGAAGGGTAAGAACCGGAGCGTCAGCAAGACGCATGATCATCGTTCCGCCGGTTTGCGCCAATGCGCGCCCATAGGCAAAATCGGTGTCTTCGAAATGCGTGTACCAATAGAAGTCGTCGTAAATCGAATGATATTGCCCACCGCCCGGATCCTCGCCGCCGTATCCAATGTTCAGACTGGCGACGCCAAGGTGATCGATAAACACCGTGTAGTCGGAACCCGATCCCAACGCCCCGATACGGAGATCGGGACGAGATTTGAGCTCGGGGCGCTTCTCTGGAGTCGCTCTCGAAATATCGGCGAGGCGAACGCGCTTCCATACCGTCATCTTGGTTTCCGGATCGTTAATGTCCTTCATGACGGAGTTCACAAAGTCCTCGAGCGAATGCGAACCCTCCGAACGAAAGAATCCGCGGCCATTGCCATCGGAGTTGATGTACGCGACGGCATGCTGGCGCAGCTCTTGGTCATGTGTTTCGGCCCACTCAGTCGATCCCAATAGTCCGGGCTCCTCGCCATCCCACCACGAATAGATGATTGTGCGCGAAGGTTTCCAGCCTTGCTTCAGCAACTCGGCTAATGCGCGTGCCTCCTCCATTTCGGGGCTGGCGCCGGAAATTGGATCGCCCGCTCCATTTACCCATCCGTCGTGATGATTGCCTCGAATCACCCACTCATCGGGATACTGCGAACCCGGAATTCTCATGATGACGTCGTAGAGTGGCTTGCGGTCCCAGTTGAATTTCAAATGGAGATGCACCTTGGCGGGGCCGGGGCCCACGTGATACGCCATTGGGAGCGAGCCGCGCCACGATTCGGGGACAAGCTCGCCATTCAAGTTCTTTAGCAGAGGCTCGGCATCGTCATAGGAGATCGGCATCACGGGAATTTTGGTAAGGGTCTTGACTTCGTTCAAGGGCAGTCTTTTTGCATCGGCAGTTGCACCGACACCGGGAGTTAATGGGTCGCCCGGATATACGGGCATATCCATGACGCTGCCTCGCTGGACGCCAAAAGGAGGACGCATCGGCCCCTTGGGATAAACGTCGCCGTGAAAATAACCGTCTTCGTGAGGATCGGAGTAGATGAGGCAGCCCACCGCGCCGTGCTCGGCAGCCACTTTGGGCTTGATGCCGCGCCATGACTGTCCGTAGCGTGCAAGTGCGATAGCGCCACTTACGGAAACGCCCAGCCGTTCGAGTTGCTCGTAATCGGCAGGCGTGCCATAGTTCACGTAGACCACGGGCGCAGTCACATCGCCATCGATCGAGTAGGCGTTGTAGGTGGGAAGCTGCTCGCTCTTTTGATTCGAAGTGGGATCGACCGCGAGAGCCGGCTCTTCGAGTTTCGCCGTGTACTTCACCGGCTCGACCAACTCCATGGCGCGCTCCTTAGGAGTCGGGAACAGCACATCGAAGGTTTCGATATGCGCGTCGAGGCCCCACGATTTCAGTTGAGCCAAGATCCACTCCGCGTTGTCCTTGTCATAGGGCGAGCCTACGTGATGTGGACGGGCGGATAAGCGGCGCATGTTTTCCCGCAAACGATCTTGCTGAGGAATGTCGCGGAATTTCTGTTCC
Source organism: uncultured Acidobacteriaceae bacterium (assembly GCA_963819405.1). Classification (GTDB taxonomy): domain Bacteria; phylum Acidobacteriota; class Terriglobia; order Bryobacterales; family Bryobacteraceae; genus Bog-105. The sequence goes on from CAWFWH010000014.1 coordinate 387,417, forward strand.
CATTGGATCTCGGTCTCCGATGTTTGCGGAGAGTAGCCTCGCAGCGAATGAACAGAATCGGCAGCTTGACCGGTGAGCGCGAGTGCACTCAAAATAAGGAGGGTTTGGCGCATATTGGGCTTATTGTACTTCTTAGGAAAGACACCCCTGTTCTGCCACCCGCTTGCGGGCCTGAAGGCGACTACGGCGTGAGCTTGTAGCGATCCCTCGGGTAAAGCACTGCCTGCCGGACATTCGGAAGGTTCATTACTTGACAGGTTAAGCGTTCAAGCCCGATTGCGAACCCGCCATGGGGCGGCATCCCTAAGTCGAACATCGCGAGGTGGCTCTCGAAATTCGCCGGATCGATGCCGCGGGCTCGCAGAGCCGCCTCCAGATCGCGGCGAGTGTGTAGTCGCTGGCCGCCCGTGGTGATTTCAATGCCTTGGAATAACAGATCGAAACTGCTCGCCGCGCCGCGCGAGCCCCGGGGCGCTGTATAAAACGGCCGAGCTGCCAATGGGAACCCCAAGACAAACACGGCCGGAATTCCCGTGTCCCGCTGCGCTCGCTGGCAAAGCTGCCGTTCGGCTTCCGGATCAAGATCGTCTGTCAAATCAGCTCGGCCGAATTCCTTTCTTAGGATTTCGAGGCAATCATCGAATTCCCAACAGGGCACGTTCAGCATGGAGGGTAGCCAATCGGTGCGATGTTTCTTGATCACCTTTTCGTGCGTACGATTAAGGCTGTCGAACATATCCGTTAGAATTTCGCGCTCCAGCTGAATGACGTCTTCCGGTCCCTCAATGAAGCCGAACTCGACATCGAGGGAATAATACTCGGTCAGATGGCGGCTGGAAGCATGCGGTTCGGCTCGGTAGACGTGTCCCGTTTCATAGACTCGCTCGAACCCTGCGACGCCATGCTCCTTGTAGAACTGCGGACTCTGGGCAAGATAGGCAATGCGGTCGAAATACTTGATCTCAAAAAGATTCGTTCCTCCTTCTGTACCCCCGCCGACGATTTTAGAAGTGATGATTTCCGTGAATCGCCGGCGGTTAAGCGCATCGCGAAAAGAGGCAAGAAGGGCGGCCTGAACCCGAAAGATATCGCCCACGGCTTCCGTTCGAAGTGCTAGGGGTCGATATTGGATCAGCGTTTCCAATCCGACCGACTCCACCTGCGCCGCCGAGTGGAATGGAAGATTCTGTGCGGCGCGATTCAGCACCCGGATCTCGGAGATCTCGATCTCGTAACCGGTCTTGGAGCGCGCTTCAGCCCGCGCCATGCCCTGGATCTCGACCACGTCCTCCATTTTGAGGCTGAGCTTCTTCAAGGCCTCTGAGGCGATGACACACTGGGCCTCCCCGGTGCAGTCCCGCAGAATCACGAAAGCCGTTTTGCCCAATGCGCGCAGCCGGTAAATCCAGCCTTGGAGCCGCACCTCTCCAGGAACGAGTCCGCAAATATTTTCGATGAAGACGCGTTGCGCCGTAGCCGTGACCATGCAAAACCCTCAAACGGTATTCGCTGGAACCACAATCTGCGGCGGTGCCATCCAGCTTCCGGCTTGTACGCCGGCGCTCTATTCACGCGGTGTCGTCGCGCCAAACGTTTCCCTCTACTTGGGCCTGCCCGGTTTCGGGCTTCCGTTTCGAGAGAACCTCTCAGAGGGGTCTGTCCTCTTCAATGAGTCCCTTTACCCTATTATCATCGGCAAGGCTCGGTAAGGCTATTGTTCGATCACAACCGCGGCGGATCGCGGCGGTATGGTCAGAGCACCCGAGGCTGGCTTCGCATCTGGCTGCTCTGGGGTCACGACCACAATATCGCGCGGGTTTGGCAGCTCCACACGGGCATCGATCGTTTTGGCCGGGTCTTGATTTACGACGACAACAGCGCGCTTGCCGGTCCCGGTGCGGAAGACGGAGTAGAGATTGTGGGGATGACCGTCGACGGTAATTTCCACGCCGAGCTTGTCGCGATACTCGGCGTCCCATAACCAGGATTTGTAGCGTTTTCGCAGAGCATCAATTTTTTGGCCGTATGCGAGGGTCAGTGGAAAATCGGTCAGATGGCCTTTGAAGTTGTAAGGCTCATAGCTGATAACGTACCGATACATCAGGATACGATTGAGCATTTCGCGGTCATCGAATCCAGTGACGGCTACGATCAGCGGAGCTTGCGAATCGATATAGCGGCAGACCGGCACGGAGCCATCATTGATGCGGAAGTACGAGACCGGATAATACTGCATCAAGATGTCTTCAGGGCCTTCGCCGGCGAAAACGAAGTCGGGATTCTTTTGGACCACGCTGTCCAGAGCTTCGGCCAACGGGATATCGCCGCTGTACACAAAAGCGGGAACGGAATGTCCGTGGTCGCGAGCAAAGCAATATTTGGCGGGACCGTGGTGACAAATTTCATCGTAAAGAAAGCCCGCGGCGTCTAACGCCTCGACCTTACGGAACTCTTTTGCGGCTATTGCGCGCCACGCCGCGCAACACGGGCACATGATGGCAAAACGGCGGTTATTAATTCCTGCCAGTTGTGTTGGCGTGTAGTAAGAGTAACCACCGTGCTCATAGGGCTCGCCGTATGGATCCTTCACATCGAACTTGTAAAGTTCCCGACGATACCAGTCCGTCGTTTCGTCTGCCCAATTGAATTTCCCGAAGAGAATGATCTTTACACCCATAGCCTGGATTTGCGCGATCGCGTCATGCAACTCCTGCCAGGTGCCGAGTCGCGGATCAATGTCTTGAGAAGGATTGCCGCGGTCCTGGCCGCCATGATTCCAGCCCACGAGTTGGATCGCACGTACGCCGTTGCGGGCGCATTCCTCGCCGTATTTCACGAGATCTCGATAGTGGATGCGAAGGTCGTCTTCGGGAGAGTTAACCTGCAATTCCTGCCACGAATGCACCTCCTTCACCCACTCCGGCAGATGCGGTTGTTTAAACCAGGTCGCCCGCCACTGTTTATAAAGATCCAAGCCGGCCTGCCAGTTTCCGCTATAGGTGCGCAGGACAATCGGCGTCAACTTTGCAGTGGATTTTGGTGCGAGGAACGGAAAATGCGTGGTACGGAATTCGAGGTGTACTGTGGTGCCTGAAATAGTGTCGGTTTCGGGCACAAGGTTGTGAATCGACTCCAGCACGCCGGGTTTTTGCTCGAACGTATATTGCACGAGATATGCTGCCCGGTGATCATTCAACTGGACGTACAGCCCTTCGTTTACGGACTGGATAAGAGAGAAAAGGCTGTGGTTCGAGTCGTTAGTCTGCATGTCGAAGTCCACTCCCCAGTAGCCCTTAGCGTTTGCGAACTGCGGGTGAATTTCGCGAGATTCGAGGTTGCCATACCACATCTCGCGGCGCCACATGGGCGTATCGGGAGCGGGAGCGCTGAGATCTCCGAGATAAGGATATTCGACAGTTTCAATGACGAGCGAAGAATTGTTCACCAGCGACGATTCGAACATCAGAGCTTCACCTTCGAGCGTCGCGGTGGCAGTAAAGCTGATCGGCAATACGCCGCCATGTTCACTGAGAAGGTCCTTCCATTCGAGGTTTACGCGGTTGTCCAGCTTTTCGACTCTGACAGCATGCTGTTTTTGGCCCAGGATGAAGTTGTCGCGGCGATTGGGAAGCGGCGCATGCATCCGGAAAGACACACCGAGTTCGGGGCGGCGGTGAATGATCCATTGGGGCGATTTAGATTCGAGGCCGGTCAGAGCGCCCGACGCAGGGTCGAACGTGACTCGAAAATTGGAATTTTCGAGAGTTACATCGTCGGCGGTACGCGCGGGGCTCGCAGCAGGAGCGAGAGCCATGGTCATCGCGGCGCCCGCGAACTGCTTCAGCAGCGTTCGGCGGGTAGTATCTTCGTTATCTAATTCTTGTCGCATAGGAACGATTCAGAGCAGCTTTTCTCCGCGATGCCAGTACCGCGACATCCAGCCGCTCCAATGATACTTTTGTCACGGCGGTTTGTCCGGCAATCAGGTCATCCATTGGCTGGGCAATCCGATGTCGTGGTGCGGGGCTTCGGTGAGGTTCAGCAGAAAGAAATAAAATGTTTCCGGAGTCTTCCCGGCTGGTCACTTCAACGCCGTAAGGCGCCGCAACGAGTGGCGAAAGATTGGCGGTCGCGCCGACTGCGCGGGCGAGAGCCTCGTGAAAACCGTCGGCGGCGGAATCTGTTGCGACATAGAAAACCCAGCCTTGTCCGACGCGATTGCGGGTGATAGCCGGTCGACCGGCTTCGGTGCGAAGCGCCACGCGCGTGACGCGCTGAAACGGTGCATTTGATGTGTGCCAGACGAGTGCGGCTCGGCGTTCTGGCCGTGGGACCTCTCGTCGAGTCCTCAGTTTCAAAGCCTTCTCGAACTCGAAGCCTGCAATGTTCCCGCTGCTAGGTCCTGCCAAGGGTCTGGGTTTGTAAAACCGGTGGCGATAGACTTGCAGAAGATCCGCATAGAGGGAGCACCTGCATGATCGAAAACGTTGTGTCTTTCCTGCGCGAGCTGAAAGTCGGCGCCCGTTCGCTGGCGCGCGCAAAGGGCCTCACCGCGACCGTCGTATTGACCCTGGCGCTCGGAATCGGAGCCAATGCCGCGATGTTCAGCCTGGTTCGCGGTGTGCTGCTGCGCCCTCTGGTCAATCGCGACGAGGACCGGCTCATCTACATCCGCCAGAGCGCGCCAGGCATCGGCGCCCGCAACGCCTTGTTCTCCGTGCCGGAGATCGGGGATTTGCGCTCGCGCGTGAAAACGCTGAGCTCCTTCGGCGATTTCTCCACCATTGGCTTCACTATGGTCGGGCTCGGAGAACCCCGCGAGCTTAGCGCCGGGGTGGTTGGTGGATCGTACTTCCAGGTCATGGGGCTGCGCCCGGTACTCGGGCGGCTGTTGGATGCGCACGATGACGGTCCGAATGCTGCGGGCGCCGTGGTATTGACGTACCGTTTCTGGTCGACAGCGCTGAGGAGCGATCCCAAGGTGCTCGGCAAAACCGTCCGGCTCGATTCATTTCGATTCGCGCAGCGCCACCGTCGTGGGCGTCCTGGAGCCATGCGTCCCCTATCCCGCGGACACGGAAATCATCGCCAACGTCGTGACCAGCGCGCATCATCTTTCGGCGACCATGGTCACCAGCCGCATACACCGGATGACCGAATTGTTCGCGAGGCTCGCGCCGGGCGCGGATCTGGAAACGGCGCGTGCGGAGTTGCGTGCGGTATACGCGCGTATGAAGCGGGAGCATCCCGAAGACTATCCGGCCAAAGCTGACTTCCGAATCAGTGCGGTGAGGCTGCGCGACCAGCTCACGTCGGGAGCGCGGACCATACTGCTGGTGCTGATGGCAACCTCGGTACTGGTCTTCATCATCGCCTGCTCCAACGTCGCCAACCTGATTCTGGCTCGGAGTGTGCGCCGCGAAGCCGAACTGGGCATCCGCGCGGCGCTGGGCGCCAGCACCGGTGCTTTGCGTCGTACTCTGTTGGCCGAGAGTCTGCTGCTGTGCGTCGCCGGGGCAACTCTCGGAATTCTGATCGCCAGCCCGATGGTGGCCGTTCTCGCGCGTTACATGTCCCGATTCTCCGTACGAGCCCTCGACCTGACGGTGGATTCGAGCATGCTCTGGGTGGGAGCGGGACTTGCCGTGGTTGCTGCAGCTCTGCTGGCATTCGTTCCGCGCCTGCCATCGTCGGGAGGCGCCCAGGGATTCGGCCTAAGCAGCGGGAGCACTCGCGTCACCGGCACCGCAAATCGCAAATTGAGGGTCTTCGCGGTCGTTCAGATCGCCGCCTCTTTCGTGCTGGTGGCGTCGGCCGGCGCAACCGTGAAGACGCTGCTTTCGCTCGAGGCCGCGCAGACCGGTTTCGACACACACCATGTGCTCGCAGTGGACGTGCCCGTGATGCATTTGGGAAAAACGCCCAGCCAGGTGGTGGATTACTACCGGGAAGCGACGCGGCGAATCCGTGAACTGCCCGGCGTTCAGAACGTTGCTATCGGCACGGTCGTTCCGTGGCGCGATGACGGCGAACTTCGCACTCGAATTTTCGGCCGACGGGCACGTTCCGGCGCCGGCCGAGGAACATCCCCGCGCGACGGTTCGGATCATCTCACCCGGGTTTTTCGCGACGCTTGGCCTGCCTGTCATCGAAGGACGCGATTTCAACGATGCCGACCGCGAGGGCAGCGAGCTCGTCGCGATTGTAAGCCAGAGCGTGGCGCAACGGATGTTCCCCAACCGGGATGCGCTGAACCATCATGTGATGTGGACCGACCCGATCCTGAAGGTCATCCCCGGTATGATCAACGCCGAGCCGCTGCGCATTATCGGCGTGGTGGCGGACATGGACGACATGAACATTGTGCCCAAGCCGACTATGACCGTGTATCGTCCTTTCGATCAGGAGACAATCCTGGGAGGAGGGCGTCTATTCGTTCACGTGCGTTCGGATCCTTATGCTCTGGTGACGCCGATCACGCGTATCATGCGCAATATGTCCGCGGACCAGCCCGTGGAACGCGCGGCGACCCTTGAAGACGTCCGTGCGGACGTGCTCTCGCCCGATCGGCTCAATGCTGTGGTGTTCGGCGTTTTCGCGGCGGTGGCGCTGCTGATTGCGGTGGTGGGCGTTGCCGGCGTGCTGGCATTCTCGGTCAGCGGACGCACGCGGGAGTTTGGCATACGGCTGGCCGTTGGATCGCAGCGGCGGCATCTGCTGACGCGCGTCATCACCGAAGGCGCTGCCATGGCCATCGGCGGACTTGCTGTCGGCGTTGCCTGCGGGTTTGCGCTGGCGCGATTGGCGGGCACTTTCCTGGGAGATCTGAAAATGCCGGGCGTGCTGCCGGTGGCCAGCTCGGCTCTCATCCTGCTGCTTGCGGCCGTGATTGCGTCGGTGATACCCGCCGCGCGCGCGGCGCGAGTCGACGTGATTCAGGCGCTGCGAACGGAGTGAGGTATCAAAATAGCGACACAATGGCCTTGGACCTATGTCGATCTTCATCGTCCGACTCGGCACGCCGCGAAAACGCGGTGAAGGTTTGCGGCTCGGCACAGTAAGGCGGCCGCCGCGGGGCGTTCCGAAGTCTGACTTTGCTCGCCTTGACTACTACGACGTCTGGTTCCCGAATCTGTCACCGAGCGCCGAACTTGTGCAGGAAGCAAAGGGAGCAGAGGATGCGCGAGCGTGGGCAGCGTTCAGGCGGAAATTCCGACGGGAGATGAGCGAGCCCGACCGGAGCCGGGAACTGGACGTGCTCGCGGCGCTGTCCCATCGGACGAACCTATCGCTGGGCTGCTACTGCGAGGATGAAAGCCACTGCCATCGGTCCGTGTTGCGGGAACTTTTGATGGAACGCGGCGCGGACGTGGTCTGAAGCGCGGTCCCCAAGGTGATCGCATGAGTTTCGTGTTCGCGGATCGGCTTCTCGATGATACGCTTTCAGAGTGCCAACTTTACCACTGAACCCGCAAGTTTCCGAGCCATACGAGCGATTCAGATTTCGAGTGAAATGGGACGGCCGATATGTGGCGGGCGTTTCCCGGGTCAGTCCGTTGGTACGTACGACAGAGGTCGTGGACTACGCCGAAGGAGGCGAGACGAGCGCAGTCCACAAGGAGCCGGGGAAGACAAGTTTCAGCGCTATAACCCTTGAGCGCGGAATCACGCAAGACGAAGAATTTGAGCAGTGGGCGAATTCGGTCTGGTCCTATGGATCGGGCGGGGCGGCGCCAGGCGCTAATTTTCGCAAGGACATTATTATCGAACTCTACAATGAAGGCGGCCAGCTTGTGTTGGCGTACCATGTGTACCGCTGCTGGGTATCGATTTACGAAGCGCTGCCCGAACTCGATGCCGGCGCGAGAGGCGTCGCGATCGAACGCATTCAACTCGAAAACGAGGGCTGGCAGCGAGATACCAGCGTAGTGCCACCAGTCTCGTGAGCAACGCGCTCATCAACGAGAAGAGCCCCTATCTTCGGCAGCACGCGAGCAATCCTGTGAATTGGCTGCCCTGGGGTGAGCAGGCGTTCGAGAAGGCGCGAACCGAAGACAAGCCGATTTTTTTGTCTGTGGGTTATTCCACGTGTCATTGGTGTCACGTCATGGCGCATGAATCGTTTGAGGACGAGCGCGTCGCCGAAATCTTAAATCGCGATTTCGTGCCAATCAAGGTGGATCGCGAAGAGCGCCCGGATGTCGATCGGATTTACATGCTGTTTGTGCAGGTGTCGACAGGCAGCGGTGGTTGGCCCATGTCGGTTTGGCTGACGCCGGAGCTAAAGCCGTTCTTCGGCGGAACTTATTTTCCTCCCGACTCGCGGTATGGGCGGCCGGGGTTTCGCCAATTGCTGGAGCATCTGGGCCGTGCATGGAAGCAGGAGCGTACCACGGTGGAAGCTTCCGGCACGAACGTTGCGGAGCAGCTTCGCGCGATTGCTGCCCCGGCTAAGGCGGCTCTCGAGCCGGACAGGGAATTGTTCGACGCCGCATTCTGGCAATTCCGCCGAATGTTTGACGCGCGTTGGGGCGGATTCGGCGGCGCTCCGAAATTTCCACGGCCCGTGGTGTTGAACTATTTGCTGCGCTACTACGTGGCGGAGAAAAACGCGGAAGCATTGGAGATGGCCGTTCGCACGCTCGAAGGCATGGCCGCAGGCGGAATGCACGACCACTTAGGCGGCGGGTTTCACCGTTATTCAGTGGACGAGCGGTGGTTTGTACCGCACTTCGAGAAGATGCTGTATGACCAAGCCCAATTAGCGATTTCATACCTGGAGGCATACCAGATCAGTCGTGACGAACGACTCGCCGCGGTCGCGCACGGGATCTTCGAGTACGTTCTGCGCGACCTCATGGATGCGAGCGGCGGCTTCTATTCGGCTGAAGACGCGGATAGCCCGGATCCCGACGATCCGTCGCATTCCGGCGAAGGCGCGTTTTACATCTGGAAGAAGGCAGAGATCGAGGCACTGCTCGGGAAGAATGAGGCGGCGGCGTTTTGCGCGCACTTTGGCGTGGTTGCAGAAGGGAATGTGGCGCAAGACCCGCAGGGCGAGTTCACCGGTCGAAACATTCTTTATGAAGCGACGACTCAGCAGGACACTTCCGTTTCGATATCCGCAAAGCGGACGCTCTTCGAGGTGCGAAGCAAGCGGCCGAGACCTCATCTGGATCGAAAGATTCTCACATCATGGAATGGATTGATGATTTCGGCTCTCGCGAAGGGCTACGTCGCGCTGGGCGAACAGCGATATTTGGCGGCAGCCCAGAAGGCGGCTGCATTTCTGCTCAACACGATGTACGATGCGCAATCCGGCCGATTGCTTAGGCGCTTCTGCGATGGCGAAGCGGCGGTACCGGCCTTTGTCGATGATTATGCATTTTTTGCGCAGGCATTGATTGACCTCTTCGAAGCGGCCCTCGACCCTTCTTACCTGGAAATCGCAGTGGCCTTGGCTCGTAGCGGCCTCAGGCAATTTGAGGATACGGATCAGGGTGGATTCTACAGCACGGTTGAGAATGCACCCGACCTGCTGCTGCGCGTCAAGGACGATTACGACGGGGCGGAGCCGTCCGGTAACTCAGTTGCCACAGAGGTGCTGTTGCGATTGGCGCAACTGACGGGGAATGACGAATTTCGTCAGCGAGCCGAACGATCGCTGCGCGCGTTTGCGCCGAAAATAAAGGCTCAGCCGACGATTGCGCCGCAGATGCTGGTGGCGCTGGGGCGATGGCTGGCGGAGCCGGAGCAAGTGGTCATTCGCTGCGGCGAAATCGATGACGAAGTGGTACGGCTCGTTTCGGAGCGTCGCGCGCAATTTAATCCAAACTCAGTGGCGCTGGCGATTAGCGACTCGACCGCGAATAAATTAACCGCGACCGCTCCGTTCCTCGGCGGGTTGGAGCGCAAGGGCAGGATCACGATTTACGAGTGCCGGAATTTCGTTTGTGAGTTGCCCAAAGTGATTGGCTGAGCGTTTCGGCTTGCTACACTGTGGCGGATGCCAAATACAAACGAACCCGCCCGGACAACCACTCTAAAGGGTAATCCGTTTCCACTCGCAGGCCCCCAGCTGAAGCCCGGCGACAGGGCTCCCGATTTTGAAGTTGTCGACGGCAATCTTCAAAAAGTCGATCTGGAAAAGACCGGCAAGGGGGTCCGTATTTTCAGTGTCCTGCCTTCACTGGACACGCCGGTATGCGATGCACAGACCAAGCGCTTCGAAGACGAGGCGGGCAAAATGTCCGACGTGCAGATTTACACGATCAGCATGGACCTTCCGTTCGCCCAAAAGCGTTGGTGCGGAAATTTTGGAATAAATCGCGTTGCGATGCTCTCCGACCATCGCAGTGGATCGTTCGGCGAACACTACGGAACCTTAATTCCTGATCTGCGTATCGAGAGCCGGGCAATTTTCGTGCTGGATACCGAGAATAAGCTCCGCCATGTGGAATATGTCAAAGAAGTGGGGAGCCATCCGAATTATGAGGCGGCGCTGAACGCGGCGAAGACGGCGATTCAGCAAAGCAGTCACTCCGCAGCTTGATTGCCGTCGTTCCCGGGTACAGGTGCGGCTATTCGCGCCAGCAAAGCCCCTGCCGTTGCTTAAAGTGGTCAGGGAATCGGATTGCGGACGTTGATACCGTTAAATAGGTGAGTCAACGTGCGCGGCGCATCTGGAAGCAAATTGGCATCGCGGCACTGCTCTCGGCCGTGGCTCTCTTCATCATCGGCGAAGTTGTTCTTCATCGTGCTGGACCGATTCTGAAAGGCCGCATCATCGAGACTCTCAGCACGCGCTTCGATAGCCATGTCGAGCTCGATAATCTCGACGTCTCCATCGGCCGCGGACTCGAAGTCGACGGACAGGGCCTGCGTATTTTTCCGCCCGATGCCGTCGTGGCTGCCGGAGCCAATCAACCCCTGATCGCGGTGCGACAGTTTCGTTTCCATTCCGGCGTGATGGGACTCTTCCTGAAGCCCATGCATGTCTCAGCTGTAAGCGTGAATGCTCTCGATATCAATATTCCCCCGCGTCAGATAAGAAACCAGGCGCCCAGGCAGTCAGGCAAGCACCGCGGTAAAATCAAGATCGTTATCGAGGAAATAATCTGCGACAATTCCCGCCTCGTGATCGGAACCGCTAACCCCGACAAAGATCCCAAAAACTTCGTCCTCCAGCACATCGAACTGCGCGATGTCGGACCGAAAGCGCCCTGGCAGTACAATGCCATTCTTGTAAATGCCGTGCCTCGCGGCGAGATTCATGCCACCGGCACATTCGGCCCCTGGCAGACGGAAAGCCCAGGCGATTCTTCGGTCACGGGTCACTACACGTTTGATCACGCCGATCTCAACCCCATCAAAGGCGTCGGCGGGATACTCTCCTCGATAGGCGATTTCGAAGGTCAGCTCGATCGCATCAACGTACATGGGACGACCAGGACCCCCGATTTCTCGCTCGATACCGCCAACCATCCCGTTCCGCTCGAAACGAAGTTCCAGGCGGTGGTCGATGGCATGAGCGGGGACACGTATCTTCAACCAGTGGAAGCGAAACTTGGCGAATCCAGCTTCACCGTGCGCGGAGCCGTCATCAGCATCAAAGGCAAGGGGCATAGGGTAGAACTCGATACCGATATTCCCGCCGGCCACATTCAAGATTTCTTAAGTCTCGCGGTCAAAACCCAGCCCCCGGTACTCACCGGAATCGTTCAGACAAAGACCAGGATCATCATCGAACCGGGAAAAGAAAGCGTCACCCGTAAACTGAAATCGCGCGGCTCATTCGATCTGCGTACAATTCATTTCACCAATCCAAGCGTGCAGGATAAACTCGACATGCTCAGTCTGCGCGCGCGCGGCGAGCCGAAGGAGGCGAAACCCGGCGCAAAAGATGTAAATTCACTGATGCAAGGCGATTTCACTATCGGCAACGGCAAAATTACCTTTAGCCGCCTGCGTTACACGCTTCCTGGCGCGCAGGTGAATCTCGCAGGCGTCTATTCTATGGATGGCCAGCAGTTCGAATTCAGCGGAAAAGTGATGACCAAAGCGACGTTGCGGAAGATGGTCGCCTCGTGGTGGAAATCGTGGCTGCTCACGCCGATATCGCCGTTCTTCAAAAGAGACGGTGCCGGCGCGGAGATCCCTATCAAGATCAGCGGCACGCGCTCGGAGCCGAAGTTCGGACTCGATCTCTTCGGGCATTCCGATAAAGGCAAACCACAGGAGCCAGGCAAAGAATAGCGGCGGGTAAATGGCCCCTGGCGTCGAGCGCTTGTCGCGCTATCGAGCCGCTCCTGCTCCGACCACACCTGCTAGTGGACTGCTAGCCACTGCATACTCACGTTTCGGCATGCGGCCGGCCAGGAACGCAGCGCGGCCCGCCTCCGCAGCCAGTTTCATCGCGTGGGCCATGCGCTCGGAATCTTCCGCCTCGGCGATGGCAGTATTGAGCAGCACGCCATCGTAGCCTAATTCCATGGCAATTGCCACATCGGACGCCGTGCCGACGCCGGCATCGACAATTAGCGGGACCTCAGTTATGGCTTCGCGCAATATCTTGAGATTGATCACATTCTGAATACCCAAGCCGGAACCGATGGGAGCAGCTAACGGCATCACGGCCGCGGCGCCCGCATCGATCAACTTCCTAGCGTTCACCAAATCATCGGTGGTGTACGGCAGCACGACGAATCCCTCTTTCACGAGAACGCGGGTGGCCTCGAGCAATCCTTCGTTATCGGGGAAAAGCGTTTTCTGATCGCCAATGACCTCGAGCTTGATCCAATTCGACAAGCCAACTTCGAGAGCCAGACGCGCGGTGCGTATCGCGTCATCGGCTGTATAGCAAGCCGCGGTATTCGGCAGGATATGGATCTTTGCGCGGTCGATAAAATCGAGCTCGGATTCCTTGGAACGGTCGGTGAGATTCACGCGCCGCACGGCCAGCGTCACCATCTCGGTGCCGGACGCCGCGTGGCACCTTGCCATCAATGGTTTGCTCCGGTACTTGCCGGTGCCTACGAATAGGCGGGAGCGGAACGTCCGCCCGGCAATGGTCAATACATCTTCCATACAACTATTATGACGGGGAACCAACGCTATACGGCTTCGACAAGGGCGGGCGTTGCGACCAGCGGCAGTTCGATCTCGACCAGCAAACCCGGCGAAGCGTTGCGGGCACGAATCATGCCTTGATGCACCAGCACTGCGCGCTGCGCAATGGAAAGACCAAGGCCAACGCCGCCGCCGCTGTTACGGTTTCGATCAGCCTCCACGCGAAAGAATGGCTTGAATAGGTTCGGCAAACTTTCTTCAGGAACTCCGGGGCCGAAATCGCGCACGGAAATGACTGCTTTCCCGGGCTTCGTTTCGAGCCGCACTTCGACGGAGCTTTCTTCCGGAGCGTAGCGGATTGCATTTCGCACGACGTTTTCCACCGCCCTGCGCAGCAATTCGCGATCACCGCGCACCACAACCGGTTCGGCCGCAAGACGCAACCGGCATTTGTGAGCTTCCGATTCCACCGCGCTGTCTTCCACTACATCCTGAAGCAGATTCGCCAACGCAATCTCATGCAGGTTGCGGCTCTCCGGATCGCTCTCCGCCCGTGTCACCTGCAGCAGTTCGGAAACGAGCGTGCTGAGCCGCTCCACTTCTTTTTTGATCCGGTCGAGCGAGCGATTCCGATCCGGACTCGTGCGCGCCAATTCTACGGCGAACTCCAGGCGGGCCAACGGCGAGCGGAGTTCATGCGAGACGTCCTGCAACAGCCGACGCTCGGCGTTGAGTAGTGTCTCAATGCGATCGGCCATGACGTTGAATGCGCGCGCGACTTTACCGAATTCATCCTGCCGCTTGGTGGATGCGCGGACCGCCAGATCACCGCGACCGAATCGCTCTACCGTCTGCTCGAGAGTGCGTAGAGGAGATGCCAGTTGCACAGTGAGGATGTAGCAGAACACCACTGTGGCGCCGACAATCCACAAATAATAAGGAATCGGACTCCAGGGGCCAACCGGTGTGGGCGTGTCGATCACCAGGCGGTATTTGCCATCCCGGGTCGGCCACGCAATCGTCATCCGGCTCTCCGATCCGGGACTCCAATGCGGTCCTACGGTGCGAAGTTGTTGGCTGCGATCCTTACCCGTGATGAGGTCGATCCCGTTCTCGTCTACCAGCGCGTGCGTGCCGGGAAAGAAAGTCTCGAGGCGCGCAAAGTACTCAGCCAGCGCTTCCTTTCCCCCGTTGTCGTAAGCGTGCCGCGCGTCGTTGACCTGAAGCGATAACGATCGCGAAAAAAAATCATGCCGTCCCGGCGCGAACCGGTTGCGAAACCGGCTAGTGAGTGTCGAACCGGCCAAACAGACCAAGAGCGTTGCGAGAAACCACAGCAGGATCTTAACGAAAATGGATCTCATGGCTCCAGCTCTATACCGTCAGCTCTTCCTTTACTGAACTCTCATCACCAGCCGCAAAAAGATACCCGACTCCGCGAACAGTACGAATCAGAGTGCGTCCACGCTCCAGCTTCTTCCGCAAGTGACTGACGTGTACATCCAGGGCGCGTTCGAGCGGGTTCGCTTGCCGGTTATACAGAAAGCGCGCCAGATCATCGCGGGAAACCACGCGGCCGGCGGAGCGCACCAAAACCTCCAGGATGTCGTATTCAATCGACGTGACTTCCACAGGCAATCCGTCGCAGAAAACTTCCCGCGTGCCAGAGTTCAGGCGTACGCCGTTCGCCTCCAAAACTTCGGGCTTCAGTGCTGAGCCACGCCCGGCGCGCCGCAGGACGGCTTGTATACGAGCCAATAGCTCGTCCGGGCTGAACGGCTTTGGAAGGTAGTCGTCCGCGCCTGCGTTTAAGCCCGTGATGCGGTCGCCGTGCTCCGTTCGCGCGGTCAGCATGATCACCGGAACGGCGCTCCGTCTTCGGATCTGCCGCAACACTTCGAAACCATCAAGCCGCGGAAGCATAACGTCTAGAAGCACCAAGTCGAAGGTTCCGTCCAGAGCGCGCGCCAGACCTTCTTCGCCATTGTGCGCAATCGACAATGAGAAGCCGTGCGTCGAAAAAAATTCTTCCATCAACGCGGTGAGTTCCGCGTCATCGTCGACCAGCAGAATAGAAGGATTTTTCAAGTACTGCAGAGACTATAGGGCCAACTCGCCCTGATATTGCATGTCTTTCAGATCGAATCTCTTTCTCAATTCGATTTTTCCCATGGTCATGCGGAACTCCACTTGCTGATCGCTGACGGCTAGCGGAAGCGAACTCTTTGCAAAACGCAAGAAGTAAACGTCCGAGTTGCCTATCCTTCTATAGCTCGAATCGAACGCGACTGCGGGCGCTTTGCCCTTTACCGCGAGGAACGCCCTGCTTGCCAGCGCTTTTGGATCGGATCCACCTTCCGGTGCTGGAAGACCAATTACGGCAATAACGTAGTTGGGCCGCTGCTTGTTCGCGTTCTCGATTTCTTCGTCGGTGACATTCGTGGGGCCCCTCCTCAGTTTCAGCATCGCCAGCCGTACAGGCGTTGCGCTGGCCCAAATGATAGTGAGCGGGGGCAGCGCGACTGGAGCTCCGGTGGAACCAGACGCCGTGGAAACCGTCTGGGCGGTCGGCTGATTATGGGCCCCGGTCGGATCGGCAGGGCCCGCGCTGCCAGGATTTGCGGCAACTGTCATATTGGTGCCCGTGGTCGTATTCGACGAATTGCCAAGCGACGCCGAGGGAGGCGGGGCGCCGTTTGCGCCTGGCTCTAGATATACAACTCCGGGCCGTCCGAAAGCGGGCATGGGCATCTGCTTCGCCCATGGCGATTCCTTGACGATCGCCTGCGCGTCCTTCTCGGTCCAGTCCTTGAAATTCTTGTTCTGCCACGTAGCGCTCGCCGCACCGAACAAGCCAATTGCTCCAATGGCGAATGAAAGGAGAACGCGCTCACACCTAACCCACATCGCACAGCCTCCGTACATAGGACTTAAGCTTTATAAGAGAAGTAACATTATCGGTATAAACTTAACACTTGTAAACACGATTCAGCTTCGTCTCGCATTCTGTGGGTATGTTATTCTCGTTTCGTCCGAGCGGAGAGAACCTGTCGGAGAAAGCTGGACAGGTGGGTGAGTGGTTAAAGCCAACAGACTGTAAATCTGTCCCTCCTTGCGAGGTACGAAGGTTCGAATCCTTCCCTGTCCACCATCGCACACGGAGGCCGTTGTAGCTCAGTTGGTAGAGCGCGTCCTTGGTAAGGACGAGGTCACCAGTTCAATCCTGGTCAACGGCTCCAGCTTTCAAACTCATCGATTTTCCGTGTTATCCTCAACATTAGGTGTGTGCGACGGCGTCTGTGTGTCTGCACCTACCAAACCTCCTTCCTCCTGCTGGGACGAAGAATTCAAAGACTTAGAGAAGAATCATGGCGAAAGAGAAATTTGACCGGAGCAAGCCGCACGTAAATATCGGGACGATCGGGCACATCGATCATGGCAAGACGACCTTGACGGCGGCCATCACCAAGACGCTGGCGAAGCACAATCCGAAGGTGAAATTCCGCAGTTTCGATTCCATCGACAACGCGCCGGAAGAGAAGGCGCGCGGAATCACCATCGCGGTAGCGCACGTGGAATACGAGACCGCCAACCGGCACTATGCGCACGTGGATTGCCCCGGGCACGCCGACTACATCAAGAACATGATCACCGGCGCGGCACAGATGGATGGCGCGATTCTGGTGGTGGCGGCGACAGACGGCCCCATGCCGCAGACGCGCGAGCATATTCTGCTGGCTCGCCAGGTGGGAGTGCCCTACATTGTGGTGGCCTTGAACAAGGTCGACATGGTGGACGATCCGGAGCTGCTCGAATTGGTGGAGCTCGAAGTACGCGAGCTGTTGACCACCTATCAGTTTCCAGGCGACAACATTCCGGTGGTGCGGGTGAGCGCGCTGGGCGCTTTGAATGGCGAAGAGAAGTGGGAGAAGACGGTGGACGAGCTGATGGCCAAGGTGGATGAGTACATCCCGGTGCCGCAGCGGGCAATCGACAAACCGTTTTTAATGCCGATTGAAGATATTTTCTCGATTCAAGGGCGCGGCACGGTGGTGACGGGGCGCATCGAGCGCGGGATTTGCAAGATCGGCGAGGAAATGGAGATTGTGGGTTTCACGGACACGCGCAAGACGGTGGTGACGGGCGTAGAGATGTTCAAGAAACTGCTGGACGAAGGGCGCGCGGGAGACAACGTGGGTTTGCTGCTGCGCGGCATTGAGAAGAACGACGTAGAGCGCGGACAGGTGATTGCGAAGCCGAATACTATCAAGCCGCACAAGAAGTTCAAGGGCGAAGTGTACGTGCTGTCAAAGGAAGAAGGCGGGCGGCACACGCCGTTTTTCAATGGATACCGGCCGCAGTTTTATTTCCGGACCACGGATGTGACCGGAGTGGCGAAGTTGCCGGAAGGCATGGAGATGGTGATGCCGGGCGACAACGTGGCGATCGAAGTGGATCTGGACGTCTCGCCCATCGCGATGGAGCAGGGACTGCGCTTTGCGATTCGCGAAGGCGGCCGGACGGTAGGCGCGGGCACGGTTTCCGCGATCGTGGAATAGAGAATATTCAGTATGCCGCGAGAAATTATTCAGTTCCAGTGCAGTGAATGCAAGAACCGGAACTACAGCAAGACGAAGAACAAGAGGACCACGACAGAGCGAATCGAGCTGAAGAAATTTTGTCCCTATTGCCGCAAGCACCAGCCGCACAGAGAAACAAAGTAGGGCGGCCAAATTTTTGTTAGCCTGTAAAGGGAACACCTAATTAGGGGCATAGGTTTAACGGCAGACCAGCGGTCTCCAAAACCGCGAGTGGGGGTTCGAATCCCTCTGCCCCTGCCAAGAACCCCGCCCTCTTCGCCGCTATCGGAATCCGTGGAGCATAAGTAATGGAATTAAGCAAAGCAGGCACTTGGCCGCAGCAGACCAAGTCCTATATCAATGAAGTAAAGGCCGAGATGCGGAAAGTCTCCTGGCCCAATCGTAAACAGGTACAGGCAACTACTGGTGTCGTCATAGCAGCTACCTTTCTTTTTGCCGCTTACTTTTTTGTTGTCGATGCGATTGTGAATAATATAGTGACTCGTATCATCAATTACTTCACGAAATAATCGAGCACGCATCGAATGAAGGATCAATAAAGATGGCAGACGAGAATTACGAAGACAAAGCAGTGGACACTCTGCAGGATGACGATGAAGAGCCCTCTCCCGAGCCTGTCGAAGCGGGTGACGAACAGGTGGATGACGGCGTTCACGGCGTAGAACACGAAGTTGAAGGCGCCGAGCCTGCAGTGGAAGCGCCTGAGACGGCTGCGCCGCCGGCCGAAGCTGCTGGTCCTATTAAGAATTGGTACATCATTCACGCCTATTCAGGGTTTGAGCAGAAAGTCGCGGAATCGCTCCGGACACGAGCTCAGGCGTTTGGCTTCGCCGATCGGGTTGGGCAAATTCTCATCCCCACGGAAGAAGTCGTAGAGCTCCGGAACGGCAAGAAAGTAACGAGTAAGCGGCTTCTTTATCCGGGCTACGTTTTAGTCGAGATGGAGATGGATGACGAGCTTTGGCACGCCGTGAAATCGACTCCCCGCGTGACTGGATTTGTCGGCGGTGGAACGAAACCCGTGCCCTTGACCGCTGACGAAGTGAACGCGGTTCTTTACCGGCAAGCGTCGAGCGCCGACCGCCCGCGTCCGAAGATGACGTTCGAAAAGAACGAAAACGTGAAGATCGTCGATGGGCCGTTCACGAATTTTTCGGGGAAGGTGGACGAAGTCAATCTGGAACGTAACACTCTGCGAGTGATGGTGACGATTTTCGGGCGATCCACTCCGGTAGAGTTGGACTTTTTGCAGGTCGAGAAAATCTAAAGAACTAAACCGCGCGCGTAAGCTAGCGGATAGGAACATTAAATGGCAAAAAAAATTAACGCTGTGGTAAAGTTGCAAATCCCGGCCGGAAAAGCCACTCCCGCTCCACCCGTTGGAACAGCGTTGGGTCCTCAGGGCGTGAACATCATGGAATTCTGCAAGGCTTTCAACGCGAAAACCTCGGCGAAAGATCAAGAGGGCTTGATTATTCCGGTCGTGATCACGATTTACTCCGATCGCTCATTCACATTCATCACCAAGACGCCGCCAGTTGCGATACTCGTCAAGCGGGCCGTGAATCTGGCGAAGGGATCGGCTGAGCCCAACAAGAACAAGGTTGGAAAAATCACTCAACAGCAGCTTGAAGAGATCGCCAAGATAAAGATGCCGGACTTGAACTGCTTCACCATCGCCGCCGCCGTCGAGCAGGTGAAGGGCGCCTGCCGCAGCATGGGCGTTGACGTCGTTTAGCGCCTCACGTTGAAGCTGACGAACGCCTCGGCGTTTGTGTAGACCACCGGCTCAGCGCGGCAAACTGGGATTGCGACACTGCTGGGAGGTCTTGTGAGAACCGCTCTTACCGCTTTCATCGCCTTGGGCCTGCTTGTGCCCCCACTTCTACTGGCCCAGGTTCTGCCGACGGCAACATTGAACGGAACGGTAACAGACCCTTCCGGCGCTATCGTGCCCTCGGCTACGGTTCAGCTTATTAACACGGCAACGCAAGGCACTAAAGAGATTACCTCCGATACGCAGGGCAGATTCCTATTCAATTTCTTGCCGCCCGGCACCTACGATTTGAATGTTTCCGCCAAGGGATTCAATAGGTACCACCAAACCGGAATCACCCTTGACGTAAATGCGCCGGGCACTGTGAATGTTCACCTGGCAGTGCAATCGACCTCTCAGGAAATGACCGTCAACGCCAACGCCGAGATGGTCGACACGGAATCAGGGACGCTGCATCAGATCGTCGGTCAGCAGTATGCTGAGAATCTCCCGCTTAACGGCAGGAACGCAGCGACGCTGGTCTACATGGCGCCCGGAACCGTACCAGGCAAGGGCGCGGATACTGGCACCTACGCAAGCACAAGCAACTCCATCGCGATCTCGGTCAACGGTACGTATGGCGATCAGGTGAGCTACAAATTGGACGGGGCGACCCACGAGGACCTTATCACAAACGTAAACGCTACGTTTCCGAATCCCGACGCGTTAGCAGAGTTCAGCGTGCAGACCAACAACTTCGATGCGCGTTATGGAGGCGCGGGGGGCGCCATCGTGAACATCGTTACGAAATCCGGTTCGAACGAGATTCACGGGTCGCTCTTCGAATACGTTCGCAACGGCGACCTAAATGCCAGAAACTTCTTCGCTGCTCAGCAGGATGCGCTCAAACGCAACCAGTTCGGAGGCACCATCGGCGGTCCCATCCTAAAAAATAAGCTATTTTATTTCGCGAGCTACCAGGGAACCACGATTAACAACGTCACTTACGGCAACACCGCGTTCGTGCCAACGGCGGCGGAACGCCAGGGCAACTTCTCAGGGATGAAGACCATCACGAACCCCGCCACGGGAAAGGCATTCCAGGGCAACCTCATCCAGGCGAATCTTATTAATCCCCTCAGCGCGAATATACTGCCGAAGATTCCAACCTCTGCGAATCCTACCGGCCTTCTGCTCTACTCACAACCCAGCGCGACTCGCAACCATGAGGGCCTGGGCAAAGTCGATTACACGTTGGGACGTCATCAGATTTCGGTGAGCACTTTTTTCGTCAATTACACGAATCCGGGGTGGAACGGGAACGACACGCTGCTCAACTACAGCCTTGGACAGCGTCAGACAACTAGCGAGGGGAAGATCAGCGATACCTTCAGCATCAGACCGAATCTGGTGAACTCATTCGTAGTGGACGGCCTTGTTCTGAATTCCATACAGACCAGAACCGCTCCATTTTCGATCTTTGATTTCGGGAATCCAAACGTCGCCGAGCCCGCCCCGCAGTTTCTTGAAACGGGAATTAGCGTGACAGGATTTCCCGGCTGGGGAAGTGGTTCGCCCCAACCACCCGGCAAATGGTTGCGGGAGGATCTTGAAGCTTCAGAGTTGCTGAACTACGTACATGGTACTCATTCGCTATCCATTGGCGCAGAATTCGATCCATACATTCGTTTTGATTCTCAAACGGGATACCAAGAGGAGCCGCTCTACAGCTTCACTGGCAGTTTCAGCGGGAATGCACTGGCCGATTTCCTTTTAGGCGATGTCTCGACGTTCACGCAGACAGCAGGCAAGGCGAAATACACGCGTGGCCAGCAATATTCCGCGTTTGTACAAGACGAATGGAAGGTTCGATCCAAGTTGAGTCTCAGCCTTGGGTTACGATGGGAACCGTTTCTTCCGTATACCGATCCGGATGCAAACCAGGTTGGAGGGTACATCCCTGGCGCGCACTCAACACGGTTCCCAAATGCTCCTCCGGGATTGATTTTCGCGGGCGACCCAGGTTTCCCGACAGGCGGCATGCATGACAATTTAGGAAATCTCGCTCCCCGCATTGGCGTTTCGTACTCAATCAGATCGGGCCCTCACTCGACTGTGCTGCGCGGAGGTGTGGGCATGTTCTTCATTCAGCCGTTCATGAAGCTGTATAACAACTTCGTACAGAACGCGCCATTCAGCCCGTCGGTCCAGTTATTCGGAGTGCAATTTTTCGAATCCCTACGGAAGCGCCGGGGCGCAGAATCCATTCCCGCCCTTTGCGCCCATCAATCCTGGACCGAACGCTACCTTCGCTTTGCCGCTTACATTTCAGTACTTCAATCCGAACTGGCGCCTCGGCCATCTCGAATCGGCGAATTTCACTATCGAGCAGCAGCTTGCGGCCAACTTAGTCGCACGGGCGTCCTATGTAGGCGATCGCGGCGTTCACCTGCAATATTTCGAAGAGCAGAACCCGGCCATTTACGGCCCCGGAGCGAGCATCCCCAACACGAACCAGAGAAGGCCTCTTTATCCCTACTATGCATCCCTGATCGAAATGACAAACGGAGGCTTGTCCAACTACAACGCGCTGCAGTTGAGTCTCGAAAAGAGAATGAGCCACGGTGTTACCTTCGTGGCAAACTATACGCGCTCGAAATCACTGGACAATCAATCCGTCGATCAACAGTTCTCGTTGTCGTCTCCTGATCCATTTAACCGCGGGTTCAACTACGGGCCCTCCGATTTCGATACGCCCAACAACTTTTCAGTTTATGGATTATGGGAATTGCCGAAGCTGCAGTCTTCGGCGCGATGGCTGCGAGCGATTGCCGGCGGCTGGGGTCTCACCGGCATTCTTAGCTGGAGAAGCGGCACACCGTTCACAATCATTTCCGGGCAGGATAAATCTCTAAGTGGCGTGGGACTCGATCGGGCCGATCTCAACGGCGATCCTTATCTCCCATCCGGCCGTCCGACGTCGCAGCTCATTAACGAGTATTTCAACACCGCTGCCTTTACTCTGAATGCTCCGGGCACATTCGGAAGCTCGCCTCGGAATCTGCTCCGCAATCCGATCTATTTCGATTTGGACGCCGGCCTGCAACGAAATTTTCCAATCAGCGAGAAGCGTCGTTTTCAGTTCCGGGTCGAAGCATTCAATCTGACGAATTACGTAAATTTCAGTCAGCCGGGCAACAACATCAGCAGCTCTAACACATTCGGCCGAATCACAGCGGCGGGCGATCCTCGAATATTACAACTGGTAGGCCGCTTCGAGTTTTAGATGCGCGTGTTCTTAGCCGTTGCTATTTCACTGGTGATCTTGCTGCCGGCACCAGCTGCACCTCAGCAGCCGTGGTTTTTCGCCGTGCTCTCCGATCCGCAATTCGGCATGTACGCCAAAGATCAAAACTTCGCACAGGAAACGGCGAATTTGGAATTTGTAATAGCCAATCTCAATCGGCTGCACCCGCGTTTCGTGGTGATTTGCGGCGACCTGGTTAACCGGCACGGAGACTCCGGCGAAATTGCCGAATACAAACGTGTTTTGCACAAGCTAGATCCCTCAATTCCGGCCTACAGCGTAGCCGGAAATCACGATGTGGGAGATGTTCCGACGCCAGAAACACTGGACGGATTCCGCACTGCGGTCGGCGAGGACCATTACACGTTTTCTGAGGGCGATATCTTCGGCGTCGTCCTCGATTCCAATCTCATCCGCGCACCTGACGGCGATCCGGATGCGGCCAGGCAGCAGGAAGAATGGCTCGGGAAGACATTGGCTAGCGCCAAATCGAATCCGAACCAACAGATTGTAATCTTTCAGCACATTCCTTATTTCATAAAAGATCCTGGTGAAGCCGACGGTTACTTCAATATTCCTCCGGCTGCCCGTCGACGGTACCTCGACCTACTTGAGCAAGCAGGGGTTAAATACGTCTTCGCCGGTCATTACCATCGGAACGCCTTGGGCACGGACGGGCCGCTTACGCAGATCGTGACAGGCGCTGCTGGCATGCCTCTCGGGGGATCCCTTTCTGGATTTCGAATCGTAAGCGTACGAGGGCAGAAGCTCGATTCAACGTGGTTCTGCTTTGGCGGGATACCGAATCAAATAGATCTGCAGAAGCGGTTGTCAACGCCTTGCCCTCAGTAAACCAGCTGTTAGCGCCACTGGTTCTGCGTAATGCCCACTGAAAGAAAAAAAAGCCGCCATTCCGTGGTATTTGAAAACGGGATAAGCGACGTAAGCACAAAAAAGGGCAGCATCGAAGCTCTGCCCTCTGTCAGTTTGAACTGAAACTCGCTTACGCTTTCAGCCGCTTGCGGAAAGCGCAATAGCAGCCGATCAGCGCGATGCCCAGCAAGCCCATGCTTGACGGCTCAGGTACCGGATCACCAAAGAAGGCGAACTGAGAAACACCGTCTCTGGCCGCAGTGTTGGAGGTAAAAGTCGATCCGCCATTCACTTCGGCAACCAGGACAAAGTTACCGCCCGGAGTGAAACTCACAGGCCCTTGCACGCCGTTGCCAAATAAATGAATCGGGCCGCCCGATTGCAGTTCCCATCCCAGAGTGTTTGTATCAGCTGAGATAGACAACGTTACCTGTTCACTTACATTTCCGTTCACTGAGAAAAAAACATCATTTACAGATTTGCCAGTTGCGGAGGCGAGGTACTGGTCTGATGGGGCCATGCCCGTGCCGCCGTTACAAGCTCCTCCGCCGTAAATACACCAGCCGACGTTATAGCCGCCCGAACCATCGTATGAAGCGTTGTTCCAGAAAGGTGATCCTGCCAGGCCGTGACCTCCGGCAGCTGTATTCAGAGCTCCCGCGGATGCTTTATTGAACCAAACACCCGTAGCTGTATTGAGCATTAGGCTTGTGCCGCTAATCGAAAATACTAAGTCATTGTAGTCATAGTCGCTACTGGATCCAACAGTGTCTTCAAAGCCGCCCCAATAGGTGGTGGTAGTGGGAGTGGCATAAATAGGTGAAGTAACGAGTAATGCTGCCCCGAGCAGCAGTATCGATTTATTTAAGTGCATATTCCTCCGAATGCAGCCAAAGGCTGTAATTTACTTGCTCAGAATGTCCGAGTCAGAAGAAGAGTAACACCCGTAACGACGAATGACAGTACCAAGGAGTTTAATGTGCGCCGTACGTCATATAGCTGTAATGCTGTGACTATAGCTATACGCTGCTGCGACTAATTGTTATGTGGCACCTCCAGAGGTGACAGAGAATACGGTTACGCGGCGGTTTTGGCCGCTACGGCGGGCGCTACAGGTCCGATTAGACTTATTCGCAAAAAGCGGTGAATGAAAAGTTTAAACTACTAACACCGGTATAAGTGAGTGCCTTTATACATCGGTAAGTCACGAACAGATCAATGAGCACGGCGCTAGACGCGCAGCTTGCCGTCGGTAAGCGATGTCGGGTACGGGGCTTACGACCAGCTACGCAGCGGCCTATCGGTCTTCTCGAAGAAATTTGCGGCAGGCGAGAGATCCGTGTCCGGCAGTTTATGGCAGGAGTAGCGAGGCGATCCGAAAGTCCGACAATGCTTGGTTTCTTCTCGCGGGATGCCCCGGCCGAAGGGTACTCTCTGGAGCTTAATAGGTGGTAGAGGATAAATTACCCCCTCTCTTGACTTTTCGGCCTTTGTTCGCCCACACTGGGGATGAGGAGTTCCATACAGCATGGCGCTTACCCGCAGACAAAAGGAAGTCATGGATTTTTTGTCCAGCTTCATCGAGAAGCATGGATACAGCCCGAGCTACGAAGAAGTAGCCGCAGGACTTGGTCTGGCCTCGCTCGCCACCGTGCATAAACACATCCAGGCGCTGGAAGCCAAGCAATACGTCCGCCGCAGCTATAATCACAGCCGGTCGCTTGAGATCGGAGAGCGCTTCTTCGCCGAAGAGAAGGCTCGAAAGCCTGCGTTGGCGCATCCCACAGTTCCGCTGCTGGGGCGAATCGCGGCTGGCTCGCCGGTAGAGGCCATTGCGAATCCGGAGACGCTGCACTTCTCCGATTTCGTCGGCAATGAAAACACGTTTGCTCTGGAAGTGCGCGGTGAATCGATGATAGAAGACCATATTTGCAGCGGCGATTTCGTGCTGGTGGAAAAAACCGACGCTGTCAAGAATGGCGAGATTGTCGTGGCCCTGCTGGACGGCAGCGACGCAACGCTCAAGCGCTATTATGCCGAGCCGGATGGACTCATTCGGCTGCAACCCGCGAATTCCTCGATGCCTCCGATTCTGGTCGACCCCGCCAGTCTGCAAATTCAGGGGCGTGTTCTCGCCGTAATGCGCAAATATTAGTTCTAGCGCGCGGAGTGATAAACTCAAGCAGTGGCTGAAGGTAATCGGCGGCCGACGGTGCCCGGAAGCAGTCTCGGCAAGCGGCTGATTTTCTGGGACTTCGCTAGAGCATCGTGGCAATACGACGTTGTAGTCGCGCTCATCTTACTGTTCATCTTTGCCATTCCCCGCGATTGGTTCCACGATCAGCCCAAAGAGTCCAGTGTGGTATTAATGTCCTCCCTTCATGGGTCGAATCGTGTCTTCATTGCAGGCGAGTTGCTGGAGGGTGTTCCCGAGCCGCAACGACCGGCGCGCGCCGAGGCCCTAATCCGCCAGCGAACGCATAAAACCTGGCACGTGGTCCGCATTGAGCCGATACAAGATGAAGTAGAAAAGGAAATCAAAGGCTTCATTGCGTATACGGCGCCCTAGCTGTAGCGTCATCTAAATGGATACATGAAAACTCTCGTACTTGCACTATGCCTTTTTGTATTCGCCGGCGCTTCGCAGGCTGAAGACGTAAGTGCGATTTTGAGCCGCATGGACCAAGCCGCGCCTAATTTTCACGCGATGTCCGCCAACGTTGAAATGACGACCTACACCAAAGTACTCGATGACACTACGCGCCAAAAAGGCACACTCAAGATGCAGCGCCTGAAGCCCAACGATGTGCGCGCGATCATCGATTTCTCGGGTGAGGCGGATGCGCAGATTATTGCTTTCCTGGGTAAAATTGTTCGCATTTATTACCCTAAGTTGAACGCGTATCAGGACTACGAGGTGGGGAAGAATAGTAATGTACTGAACCAATTCCTCCTGCTGGGATTCGGCTCCTCGGGAAAGGAATTGGCGCAAAGTTACAGCATCACGGCAGAGGGTGTGGAAAATGTTGCAGGACACGACACAACCAAACTCCTGCTTGTGCCGAACGACGCAAACGTCAAACAACGCCTTTCAAAGATCGAAGTGTGGATGCCGAATGACGCCGCATACCCCGTACAGCAGCAGTTCTATGAGCCTTCTGGAAATTATCGAAAAGTCTCGTACACCAACATCGTTTTGAATCCGCCTATTAAAGGGACTTTGGAAATGAAGTTGCCTCCGGGCGCTACGAAGCAGAGCGCGCAGTAAGCGTTTTTGAGAGTAAGCCGTTTAACAGGTAATGGGTGACCCGAAGAAAGCTGCGGGACGGTTGGCGTTCATCGATTGGACGCGCGGTTTTGCCGCGGTCGTTATGCTGCAGGGCCATGTATTCCACTCGTTTACACGGAACGACCTGCGCGGCAAAGGCCCCTACATGTTTTCGCAGTTTCTGGGCGGTTTACCACCGGCGATCTTCCTCTTCCTCACAGGCATCACATTCGCGTTCCTGATGGACAGTCAGGAAAAGCAAAACGCCACGGCGTGGAAGCGCGTGATTGCCGCGCTAAAACGATCGAGATATCTGTTCCTGATTGCGTTTCTGTTTCGCATTCAGCTCTACGTGTTTGGTTTCCCGACCAGCCCCGGAAGTGAGCTGATGCGAGTGGACATTTTAAATTGCATGGGCATGGCGATGCTGATCTTCGCGCCTATGGCCGTGTTCACAACGCAAGAACGCATTCGACTGTGTACCGTGTTGGGTTTGGTGATTGCCGGGCTTGCCCCATTGGTGAGCATGATCGACGGCTCCGGCGTTCCGTGGCTCGTCCGCTCTTATTTCTTTCCGAGCTACAACTATTTTGGATTTTTCCCCTGGGCATCGTTCTTGGCCTTCGGGATGGTTGCCGGCAGCGTCATCAGAGCGGTCAAAAAAGAAGACATGGCCCGTACAGTTTTGTGGATGATGGTGATCGGAGTTGCCCTGGTGGTTGGGGCGGAGCAACTTTCAAACCTGGGGTATTCGGTTTACCCCAAGAGCGAATTCTGGCTCAACAGTCCAGCGCTCATTATGATTAAGCTCGGCGCTGTGCTGGCCATACTGGCGCTCTCATATTTATGGGTCAATCTCAGCGCTGTGCAGCGATGGAGCTTTTTCCGCCAGCTCGGAACAACGTCTCTTCTGGTGTACTGGGTGCATATCGAGCTAGTCTACGGCCGATGGTTCGGGGTTTGGAAGGAATCGCTCGGCGTGCCGCAGGTCCTCGCATTTACAGTCGCGTTACTTGCGTTGATGACGGTTCTATCGGTTTTCCGAACACGGGGGAAATCGATCGGTTCGATGTTTAAGGCCACACCGCTTCCGCAGGCGCGGCGGGCATCCGGCGATTAGAAGTCCGGAAACACCGCTGGGTCCAGGCGGCACCCACGTGCGCGGTTCAGTAGAATCAAATAAAAACATGCGTGTACTTGTAGTGGAAGATGAAAAACGGATCGCGGACTTTCTATCGCGCGGGTTGCAGAGCGCCGGTTATGCGGTCGACGTAGTCAATGCAGGCGGCGACGCAATCGAGCGAGTTCATTCGACAGAGTACGATTTGGTCGTTCTGGACTTGGGATTGCCGGACATAGATGGCTTGCAGGTGCTGCAGAAGATCAAGAATCGCAAGACGATTCCGCCGGTTCTGATTCTCAGCGCTCGCGATTCCGTGGACGATCGCGTGAAAGGCCTGGAGCAGGGCGCGGACGATTATCTCGTGAAACCGTTTGCGTTCGTAGAGCTTCTGGCTCGTGCGAGAGTTCTGCTGCGGCGCGGGCAGCCAACGCCAGAGAGGCTGCAGGTCGGTGATTTGAGCCTCGATTGCATCCGGCGAAAGGTGACGCGCAATAACGAGAACATAGAGCTTGCGCCCAAAGAGTTCAGCATTCTCGAATACATGATGCGCAACAGGGGCCGCCCGCTCAGCCGCACCATGATCGTCGAGCACGTCTGGGACATGGATTATGACGGGCTGACGAATATTGTAGATGTTTACATCCGGCACTTGCGGAGCAAAATCGATGACAAGTTTCCGACCAAAATGATTCACACCGTCAGAGGCATTGGCTACATGCTGGATGCGCCGGAGGCGCCGCAGCCCACGCCTGAAATCGAAAACGTCAGCGCTTAAGCGCGTATCACATGCGTTGGAAGAAGCTGCATCAGGTAAAGCTCTTCCGGACTCTGCGGTTCCGGCTGGCGAGCACATTCCTGCTATTGCTGGCCGGCGTCCTCGCGGTGATTGGAATCGTTGGCACTACGACATTGCGCACCGTTCTCGACAACCAAAGCGAGGCCGTGCTGCGCGAGGAGTTGGGCGCGATGAGGGGGTATATACACTTCGATGGCCAAGGTACTCCCTATTGGTTTGAAGACCATTCCGATCCGGAAGAGGCCGCCACCGTTGGTAGGCTCAAAGCGATTTTCGTGATTGCGAGAGACACAGGCGACGCCTGGGATGGCTCGCCTGATCCCGCGTTAAAGGAGCTCTTCGATCGTAAGACCATAATTTCAGAGCTGGCCCAGATCGAGAAGACGAAAGAACCTCTGTTCAAGACTATCGTCAGCAAAGACAAAGTTCCATACGAAGTCATCAGCAGCACGATGAGCGATGCCGAGCACGGCACCAAGTGGTATGTAGCGGAAGGCCGGAGCCTCCGGGGAGACCGGCTGATCTTGAAGGGCTTTCTCCGGAAATTCTTCATCTTTCTGCCCGTCGCTTTGCTTGCTTGCGCGCTGGTGAGCTGGTATTCGGCCGGGTCCGCGCTGAAGGCGCTGCAATCGGTTGAGAAGGCGGCGCAGGACATTACAGGATCCAATTTAGGCCTTCAAATTCCCAAGCGCGGCGCCGATGATGAGCTCGATAGCCTGATCGATTCATTCAACCAGATGAGCGGCCGGTTGAAAGCGTCCTTCGAGCAGATGCGCCAGTTTTCAACGGACGTTTCTCACGAACTGCGTACACCGCTTACCGCGATTCAGGGGCAGCTCGAAGTTGCGCTTTTCACCGCGACACGCAAGGAGCAGTTGCAGGAGGCGATTGAGAACGCATTGCAGGATGTTGAACGTTTGGCGAACCTGGTGCGGGCACTTTTGCTGCTCTCGCAATCGGAATCGGGGCAGATCCCCATGAATAAGGGCGTGGTGGATTTGGGTGAATTGGTCGAGGATCTCGTGGATCAATTCCAGATTCCAGCAGAAGCGCACAACATAAAGCTGACCCAGGCAGCTAAGAACCAAGCTTTGTGCGAGGCGGATCGCACGCAACTGGAGCGGGTGGTGACCAATCTTCTGTCAAACGCCATCAAGTACACGCCGACTGGAGGCTGGGTGCGTGCGTCCGCGGAGAGTGCTGGTACCAACGTCCGCATCGTGGTGGAGGATTCCGGGGTGGGCATACCGCAGGATCATCTGCCGCACATTTTCGATCGCTTTTATCGTGTACCCGATCCGAATCCGGAAAAAGGTCTGGGTCTGGGATTGAGCTTCGTAGCCGCTATTGTGAAAGCGCACGGCGGCGAGATCCACGTCGAGAGTGAGATCGGCAAAGGCTCCCGATTCGAAGTGACGCTGCCCCAAGGAGCAGTGCGTACCAGCACCGAGACTCCGGTTCTGCAGGGATAATTCCCGCGCTTCCTTTCCTTATCGCGCTGCGGTGTTCGCGCGAGGCGTTTGCAGGGCCGCCGAGTTCGTCCCCTTCAGGTACTTGTCGTACCAGGCAAGATACCGTTCATAACGGTCACGAATAAAGCTGGGACGTGTGAACCCGTGAAACTCGCCGGGATAAATGATGAGCTCTGTTGGGATGCCGAGAGTTCGGAGCGCCTGGTACATCTGTTCACCTCCGACGACGGGCACATTGAAATCTTTGTCGCCGCCCATGAAAAGGGTCGGCGTGTGGATTCGATCGGCCTTAAAGAAGGCGTAAGACACCTTCATCCAGCCTTGCGGATTACGCCAGGGTGGACCGAGCTCCAGGTCGTATTGGCGCGTATACTGATCTACGCCGTACATCGAGAGTTGATTCGCGCTTCCGGCGCCGCTAATGGCGGCTTTGAACCTTTGGTCCGTCGCGATAGTGTAATCGGTCAGAATGCCGCCGTAGCTCCACCCTCCGATGCCAAGACGCTCGGGATCCGCAATGCCCATGGCAACGACATGATCGACGCCCGCAAGAAGATCCGCTACCTCCTTGTCACCCCAATCGCTGAAAATACTCTGCCCGTACTTCTCGCCGCGGCCGGCGCTGCCGCGATAATTGACCGCGAGCACAGCATAGCCGTTGGCCGCGAAGAATTGCCGCTCGAAGCTGAACGAATGACCATCTTGGCCGTTCGGACCGCCATGAAT
The DNA here is from genome assembly GCA_963819405.1 of uncultured Acidobacteriaceae bacterium. Taxonomy (GTDB): domain Bacteria; phylum Acidobacteriota; class Terriglobia; order Bryobacterales; family Bryobacteraceae; genus Bog-105. Next base: position 418,407 of record CAWFWH010000014.1, read on the forward strand.
GCGAAGCAGCGTGGGATACTTCTTTCCGCTTTCAAATGAAACCGGCTTGGTAAGCAGCCCGTGTACTTCCGTGCCATCGTGACTCTTGAAACTGATATCCTCAACGGCTCCAAGCTGCAGCTCCGAAACGAGAGCGTCATTTTGTGCGGAGAGCTTCCGGAGGCTGCCGCCGTCGAGCGCGAAAACTTCGGAGGGCGCGTGATCGTTCGCGGCAAGCACGGCTGTGTGGCCGCCGTGGGAAGAAAGAGCCGACACAACCATGGGACTGCCGACCAGGCGTTCGACCGCGCCTCCATTCACAGGCACTGTGGCCGGATACTCTGAGCGGTCGTCGGCGACCAGAAACAAGAGCGATGCGCCATCGTTTGTAAATACAGGCGATGAGACGCTGCGGTCGAGCTTCTCTGTCAAAATGCGCGAAGCGCCGCCCGCAACCGGAACAACTGCGAGCCGGTTCATGTTGTATGCCGTATATTTGCTTTCGCTGCCCTGCAGATAAACGAGTAACTTGCCATCGAGACTCCAGGCGGGTCGGCCTGTATCAGGACCGGGCCAGCTTGTAAGCTTCCGAGGCGTAGCACCGGGTCGCGCATCCACAACGAACACGTCTGTGTTGTCCGTGCGGTCCGGATCCTTATCTTGATTGCTGACGAAGGCGATTGTCGTCCCATCCGGCGACAACGTCGCATTCGTTTCGTCATAGTTGCCGGTCGTCACCTGGTCCAGCTTTTCCGAATCGATATCGAAGATGTAAATGTGATTGTGTTTTGAGCCGGTGAGATAACCTTGCGTGTCCTGCTTGAAGTGGTAACGATCTATCACGATCGGCTTCGGGGGTTTGGGTGGCGCCGGCGTGGCAGCGGGTGTCTTCGAATCATCCGGCGTCGGCTCTTCCTTCTCCCTTAGAACGAGCAATAGTTTCTTCGAATCCGGCGACCATTCGTATTGAGAAATCGTGTAGTCCTTCAGGTTAGTGAGTTGGCGGGCTTCCCCGCCGCGCCGATCCAACGCCCAAACCTGTGTCCCTTTGGCTTTGCCCGGCCGCGAGGAAACAAACGAAATATATTTGCCGTCGGGACTCCAACGCGGCGAGCTCTCGGATTCCGTGTCGTACGTGAGACGGATGTTTTGCGTGCCGTCCCAGCTCACCATCCATATATTGCTGGAGCGTTTGTCGGCTTCCCGATCCATGGTCGAAGCGGTATAAGCGACCCATTTACCGTCAGGCGAGCACTGCGGATCGGCCACATCGTGTAGACGGTAGAGATCGTCCAGCTTCAGAGGCCTTTTGGCAGGAGTTTGAGCGACAGTGACAGTCGCGATGCATAACAAAACGGAAGAGCCCACAAAGCCGGATATTCGCATGGAGGCAGTCTAACACTGACATCCCTATTCATCAGCCTTTGTGGGCGCCCAGTAATTCGTTGCCGAATTCTGACGCTAGCGAATCCCGTTTACTGCACCACGGCCGCTGTTTTCTTGCAGATAGCGCATGAGGAAGGCGCGCCGGGGGTCTTCGATTTCGCGGTAGGCAGAAGGCAGCTTAAAGAGCTCCGGGTTTGGCTCGCCGAATTCCACGGATGATGCTTCCTGGCTCTGTATGAAAGTCGGCAGCCACAGCGCATTACGCTGAAGCCTATAGACCTTCAAAGGCACGCAATCGAGTGACGGAGCGAGATACTCCTCCTCGCTCCCCTTCTCTAACGGCCGGAACCACTTTATCACCCGAACCCCGGCAACAGTTGTCGTACCTTCCATGCGAAAGTCCGTACCGAAATGCAAGATTCCAGAGTTGCAGGTATCATCTCCCTTGACGGAGCGGCGATAGGGAAGATCGTGCCAGATCAGTGGCTCTCTACGCGCTATCGTCTCTTCAGAAAAATTTACAGTGACGATCTCGTTGTTTGCCGCCAGATACAGCGACACACTTTTGCGAACGCCGCCTTCCCTGCTGAACGTTCGCCAGAAGCTATCCTCAGTTACAGTGGCGTGCGAGCCGTCGCGGCTGAGGGCATCAACGTACGTTGTCTTCACCTCACGTATGTCACTCCACTGTTTCCTGAATAACTGCCAATCCGTCGAAGTGCCCCGAACCGTGTAGCAAGGAACATCTAGCGGCGTACGGCATTGAGGCGTTTGCCCTATGCTCAGCGGGCTTACAGCAAGCAAAACGCAAAAAATGCGCGCACTCATGAGGATCATTATAGTAGCCCCAGTACGTATCTGCGTCAGGGAGAATCTCGCCCACTCTGTAGTCAGCGAATTCGTTGAGTTGGGGTGGGTGCTCGTAGTAAGTCATCGCAGTGAGGAGAATGACGAGTATCTAATGCAATTCTGGCGTTTGCTCATTCACCCGAATCTCCTTTATCTCTGATGAAAGAAACTGCGTCGAATTATTGTACGATCCTGAAGCAATGAACCAACTTCAGCGGATCGTTGCCTGGTGCCTCTCTCTTGTGATCGCCATGCCTGCCGTCGGTGCGCCTGCCGGCAAGACGGCGTTTTACGGATATAGCGCCAGCTCCAGCCAGCCGGAGCGCGATTGGGAAGCCAAGTTTCGCGCTTTGCCGTCGCCTGACAATCAGCGCGAATACATGCGGCGGTTGACCGCGCACCCGCATCATGTGGGATCTCCGTACGACAAAGACAATGCCGAGTGGATACTCGCGAAATTCAAGGAATGGGGCTTCGATGCGCACATCGAGACGTTCGACGTGCTTTTCCCCACGCCCAAGGAAGAGAAGTTGACGATGATCGAGCCGCGCAGGCTCGAGGTGAATCTGTCGGAGCCCGCTATCGCCGTCGATCCCACCACATCGCAGGCGGCCGAACAATTGCCTGCATACAACGCATACTCGGCCGATGGAGATGTAACCGCGCCGCTGGTCTATGTGAATTACGGCATGCCGGAGGATTACGAAGAACTCGCGCGTTACGGCGTTTCGGTGAAAGGCGCGATTGTGATTGCCCGCTATGGGCATGGATGGCGCGGGACGAAGCCGAAGGTTGCAGCAGAGCACGGCGCGGTCGGGTGCATCATCTATTCGGACCCGCTGGACGATGGCTATACGGACGGCGAAGTTTTCCCGCAAGGGCCATGGCGTCCCCCCGCAGGAATCCAACGCGGCAGCGTTATGGATACCGAATATCCTGGTGACCCACTTACGCCCGGGCTTCCCGCCGTACCAGGAACGAAGCGGCTGGATTTGCGCGATGCAGTGACCATCACGAAAATACCCGTGCTGCCGATCTCCTACGCCGATGCGCAGCCTCTGCTGTCAGCGCTGCATGGACCGGTTGCTCCGCGTGCCTGGCGCGGAGGGCTTCCGATCACCTACCGATTGGGACCGGGGCCCGCGAAGGTACACCTGTTAATGAAATCCAACTGGGATCAGAAGAAGCTATACGACGTGATCGCCAGGATTCCTGGAGCTGCGCTTCCGGATCAATGGGTGCTGCGCGGGAATCACCATGACGCGTGGGTAAACGGAGCGGAAGATCCGGTGTCGGGCCTCGTCGCTCTACTCGAAGAAGCGCGCTCCTTCGGCGAATTGCTGAAGCAGGGCTGGAGGCCGAATCGTACCATCATCTATTGTGCCTGGGACGGTGAAGAGCCCGGACTCCTCGGCTCAACGGAATGGGTGGAAGCGCACTCGGACGAATTGCTGCAGCACGCTGTCGCTTACTTCAACAGCGATTCGAGCGGTCGCGGATTTTTCAGCGCCGAGGGATCGCACGTACTCGAGAAATTCATCAACTCCGTTGCCGCGGACATCATCGATCCGGAGAAGGGCACGTCCGTTCTCGCTCGAAGCAAGTTGAACCAGATCGCGCGCGCCTCCGATGCGGAAAAACGCGATGAAATTCGCAAGCGCGGAGATTTGAGGATCGGCGCGCTCGGCGATGGGTCCGACTACACGGCGTTTATCCATCATCTGGGCATTCCCTCGGCGGATATGCGCTTTGGAGGCGAGAGCGGTGGCGGCGTGTACCATTCGATCTACGACGATTTTTACTGGTTCACGCACTTCGGCGATCCGGGCTTCGCCTACGGACGCGCGGAATCGCAGCTCATGGGTACGGCCGTCATGCGCATGGCCAACGCCGATCTGCTGCCGTTCGACTTCACCGACTTCGCGGATACCGTCAAAAACTATCTGAACGACGTTGAAAAGCTGGTGAAGAGCGAGCGCGACGCCACGCGAGAGCGCAACCGCGAAATAGAGGAAGGCGTATTCAGCGCGACTAGCGATCCTAAAAAGCCGCTGTTGCCGCCGCCTGTCCGCGAAGTGCCGTCATATCTCGATTTCGCGCCGCTCGAAAACGCCGCGGACGCTCTTTCGACCAGTGCCGACCGCTATGCCAAAGCGCTCGCGAAAGCGCAGGCGAACGGGATGGACTTGCCTCCGTCGACGATCGCCGATGTGAACCAGCTATTGATGCAGACCGGCCCAGCGTTGACCGACCCGGACGGTTTGCCTGGCCGCGTCTGGTTCAAGAATCAGATTTACGCCCCGGGAGCGTACACCGGATACCAATCGAAGCCATTGCCCGGTGTGCTCGAGGCCATGGACCGGAAGAACTGGAAAGAAGCCGAGTCGCAGATCCCGCGAGCGGCCGCTGCGCTCGAGCGCGAAACCAAACTGATCGACGATGCCACAGCAAAACTTGAAAGCAGTTTCCGAGCCGTGACCATAGGGAGCGGAAACGCCCACTAAAGCGACTCGTTCAACAGCCGCGCTAATCGAAGACCAGCTTTGGTGATCTGGCTGCGCACGACTGGCTTCATCTCGTCGATATAAGCAGTTCCAATGTGAAGTCTAAGATCGGTTATGGCGAGCGGCGCATCCTTGCAGCTTGCCGGAAACTCGACCGGCTCCGTCGGGATGTGCAGCCGCTCATAAATGTCTTTTTCGGCAAGCAGGTGCGATTCCCATGCCCAGTCGTTCTGATTCCCCAGCGCCAATTCTCGCTGCCGGTCGGCGCTGAGTTCCTCGATTCCCGCTTCCAACTGCGCCGCCAGCGACCGGTCGTTCGAATCGATAGCATTTACAAGTTCGCCGTCCCAAAGGGCATGCAGGTTCTTGGCTTTCTCGATAGGCGGGTCGAGAAGCTCACAATTGCCGCCTAAGTCGGCGTCGGAAATGGCATGGAGCGGCTGATGGATGTCTCCGACGAAGTGGACCAGGAAGCGGAGAGCTTCGACCTGGCTCCAATGCGGATCCGGGGTGGGCGAGGCGAGCTGGGCGGCAAATAGGCGGATGCGGGCCGGAGCGCAATTATCATCTTTACACCGCTCCGGAATGTCGGATTTGTGGTCCTGTAGGGTCAGGTCGATGTAGTGCCATTCTCCGGTCTTGTTCTCGTTCTTCGTCTCGTCGGCCCAAGTGGAAGCTTTCGCCAGCGCATCGGCAACAGCTTCCGGCGTATCCGCGACATCTAATATGCGGGCGATCCTGGTGCGGGCAGCAGGTGTAAGGTGAGCAGCGGCTAGGCGAGCCACCGCCTCATGACCGGTTTCCCACCAGGAATATGCCGGAAAAGGGTAAATTAGACAGGCACTTACAAGGATGGTGAACACGCGTCGCATAAGTTGTTGAGGCGTCGAGGACTGTTTCACTGTAACGCAGAACAGCGCCGGATTCGAGGTTTAAACCTTTAGCAAAGTACGCTAAGATTATTGCATCTGTGCCCACTCATATGTTACAGTTGAGTTGAGGGCTTTAACAGGACCAAAGTATGGATTTCAATCGGCTGACCGAGAAATCGCAGGAAGCGATCCGGCAGGCGCAGCAGACTGCTATTAGCTACGGGAATCAGCAGGTAGATGTCGAGCACCTGCTGCTCGCCATGCTCGATCAGGAGGGTGGTCTAGCGCCATCTATTCTGCAGCGCGCGGACGTCCCTGTCGAGGCGCTGCACACCCGGCTGATTCAGGAAATCGAAAAGCTGCCTAAGGTGAGCGGCGGCGGCGTGCGGCTGGATCAGGTTTACATTACGACCCGGCTGTCGCAACTGTTCACCGCGGCGGAAGAACAGGCGAAGCGGCTGAAGGACGAGTACGTCTCGATCGAGCACCTGCTTCTCGCGGCTGCGGATGACAAGGGCACAGCGGGACGGCTGCTGCGCGAGTTCGGGTTGACGCGCGACCGGCTGATGAAGGCGCTGGTCGAAGTACGTGGCAATCAGCGGGTGACGACGCAGAATCCGGAAACCACCTACGAAGCTCTGCAGAAATACGGTCGCGACCTCACGGAATTAGCTTCTAAGAGCAAATTGGATCCGGTGATCGGCCGCGATGAAGAGATCAGGCGCGTGATTCAGGTGCTTTCGCGCCGCACCAAGAACAACCCTGTGTTGATCGGCGAACCGGGCGTGGGCAAGACGGCCATTGTAGAAGGCTTAGCGCAACGCATTGTTCGAGGCGACGTGCCTGAGGGATTAAAGGATAAGAAAGTGGTCGCCCTCGATATGGGCGCTTTGATCGCAGGTGCAAAATTTCGAGGCGAATTCGAGGAACGGCTGAAGGCGGTTTTAAAGGAAATCCAATCGTCGGAAGGGCGGATCATCCTGTTTATCGATGAGCTGCACACCGTGGTTGGCGCCGGCAAAGCGGAAGGCGCAATGGACGCCGGCAACCTGCTGAAGCCGATGCTCGCGCGCGGTGAGCTGCATTGCATTGGGGCAACCACGCTCGACGAATATCGCAAATACATAGAGAAGGATGCTGCGCTCGAGCGGCGTTTCCAGACGGTTTTCGTCGATCAGCCGACGGTAGAAGACACGGTCTCGATACTTCGCGGTTTGCGCGAGCGCTATGAACTGCATCACGGCGTTCGCATCAAAGACACGGCTCTGGTAGGAGCGGCGGTGCTTTCGAACCGCTACATCACGGACCGCTTCTTGCCGGACAAGGCGATCGATCTGGTGGATGAGGCGGCGGCGAAGCTTCGAACCGAAATCGATTCCATGCCCAGCGAGCTGGATGAGATTTTGCGCCGCACCATGCAACTGGAGATTGAGCGGGAAGCGCTCAAAAAAGAGAGCGATGCGGTTTCGAAAGAGCGGCTGACGCGAATCGAAAAGGAGTTGGCGGAGCTGAAAACGCAATCTTCCGCATTGAAGGCGCAATGGGAGACCGAAAAGGAAGGTGTGCAGCGCGTTCGCGCGCTTCGTGAACAGATCGAGCAAGTGAAGATAGACATTGCACAGGCCGAACGCGCTTACGATTTGAACAAAGCAGCGGAGCTGAAATATGGCCGGCTGACGGAACTTGAGAAGCAATTGACCGCCGAACAGGAAAGGGTTTCCGGAAGACAGGGCGCTACCCGCCTCTTGAAAGAAGAGGTGGACGAAGAGGATATTGCCGAAGTGGTCAGCCGCTGGACGGGCGTACCCGTTTCGAAGCTGCTCGAAGGCGAAATGAAGAAGCTGTTGCAGCTGGAAGACGAGTTGCACAAGCGGGTCATCGGCCAGGACGAGGCGGTTCTGGCGGTGGCGGAAGCAGTGCTGCGCGCGCGCTCGGGATTGAAAGATCCGAAGCGGCCGATCGGAAGTTTTCTGTTCCTCGGCCCGACAGGCGTCGGAAAAACGGAGCTGGCGCGAGCACTGGCCGAGTTTCTGTTCGACGATGAGCGGGCCATGGTCCGGATCGATATGTCGGAGTACCAGGAGAAGCACACCGTGTCGCGGTTGATCGGCGCGCCTCCCGGATACGTCGGCTACGATGAAGGCGGGCAGCTTACAGAAGCCGTACGCCGGCGCCCTTACTCGGTAGTGCTATTCGATGAGATCGAGAAGGCGCATCACGATGTCTTTAATACTCTGCTACAGGTGCTCGACGATGGGCGTCTTACAGATGGGCAGGGCCGCACGGTCGATTTCAAGAACGTCATCGTCGTGATGACTTCTAATATTGGCAGTCATCGAATTCTGGAATATCGCGGAGCATTCGAGGGCGAAGAGTACCGGCGAATGAAAGACATGGTTTTGGGAGAGCTGCGGCAAGCGTTTCGTCCCGAGTTTCTGAACCGGCTGGATGAAATTATCGTCTTCCATGCATTAAGCGAGGAGCACCTGAAGCAGATTGTCGAGATTCAACTTGCCAGTTTGCGGTCGCGCTTGGAGGAGCGTCACATCACAATTGAGCTGACGGACGCAGCCCGCACGCGTCTGGTGAGGAGCGGATACGATCCGACTTACGGAGCGCGGCCTTTGAAGCGCGCCATTCAAAGAGAGATTGAAACTCCGCTTGCGAGACGGATTGTGGGCGGGGAGATTCGGGATGGGCAAACCGTTTGGATCGACGCAGACCCGGCGGGCTCCGGCTTGACTTTCCGCGTGGGGACACCTGTGGGAACAAGCGAAACGGCGGAAGCGGCAGCCGTTTAATAGATGAAATGCCGTATGTAAATCGAAATCGAGTTTAGTACGTCCAATGTTTGGAATGCGGCCGCGACTTTCTCAAGCGGAGCCGCCAAAAGAAAGGATTTTGAAGGAAATGTCAAACACAATTCAATTTCGCCGCTCCACAGCCATTCTGACGCTGTTAGCGGCATCTATCGGCGGCGGCCTGATTGCGGCCTTCGCGGTAGCAACCCATAGCAGCAATCCAGTCTCGGTAGTAGCGCGAGCTGACACGAATAATCAGCGCGTGAGCCAGTTGTCGAATTCGTTCGCCGACATCATCGAAAAGGCCTCGCCGGCCGTCGTGAAGATCAGCATGACGCGGCTTATCAAGGCTTCCGAGCAGCAGCAGAACAATCCGTTCATGTCGGACCCGTTCTTCCGCCAGTTTTTCGGCGGCCCGAACGCGCGTCCGCGCGATCAGCGGGAGGAAGGCCTCGGCTCAGGTGTCGTCGTCAGTCCTTCGGGTTACATTCTGACCAATAATCACGTTGTCGAGAAGGCAAGCAAGCTGAAAATCGAGTTGTCGGACGGACGCGAATTTACCGGCAAGGTGGTCGGAGCCGATCCGCAAACCGATGTCGCAGTCGTAAAGATCGATGCCTCTGGTTTGCCAACTCTGCCCTTTGCTAATTCAGACTGCGGCACGCGTTGGCGATCTATGCTTTGCGATTGGAAATCCATTCGGCCAAGACCACACGGTAACTATGGGTATCGTAAGCGCCAAGAATCGGGTTCTTGAAAAGAACACTTACATACAAAACTTCATTCAGACGGACGCCTCCATCAATCCCGGAAATTCCGGCGGCGCATTGATCAACGCGCAAGGCCAGCTGATCGGTATGAACACCATGATTCTCACCAACGGCGAACAGCTTCGGTGGAGAGGCCGGCAATGTGGGCATCGGCTTCGCGGTTCCATCGAATATGGCGAAGCAGGTGATGGACCAGATCATGAAGAATGGCAAGGTATCGCGCGGCTACATGGGCGTTACCTTGGAGACCCTCACTCCTGATTTAGCTCAACAATTTCATGTGAAGGGCGATCATGGAGCAATCGTCGGCGACGTAACGCCAAATGCTCCCGGAGCGAAGGCTGGTCTCCAGTCTGGCGATGTCATCACTGCGATTGACGGGAAGAAGGTCGACGGGCCGGACGATCTCACTCTGGACGTGATTTCGCATGCGCCCGGCAGCACGGTAAGTCTGGACATAATCCGCAATGGCGAGCCCATGAAGGTTAACGTCACGCTCGGCCAGCGCCCCGGCGGCATCGATTGGAATCAAACCAATCGTGGCGGGAATGATAACAACGACAACAACGATAACAGCGGGAATCAAGGGAATGTCTCGGCCCGAGGCATTAACGTGGAACCCCTGACGCCAGACCTCGCCCAGCAGATTGGCGCTCCGGCCGGCATACGCGGCGTGGTAATTACCAGCGTCGATGCCGACAGCTCCGCTGCGGATAATGTTGCGCGTGGCATGGTCATCACCGCTGTGGACCGTCACCCGGTAAGCAACGTGCAGGATTTCAAACGCCTGATGAGCGAAGCACAGGGCCGTCCTGTTCTGCTGACCTATAACTTGGACGGTCAGACCGGCTTCACAGTTGTCCAACCGAAGTAAATAAGGATCGTTAATCGACCCCCGCGCCCGGGGCAGGTTCACTCCTCCCCGGGCTTTTTTGTCGCTCTAGGGACATTGAGTATTCAGATGCGCAAGGAATCGCAGCTTCTTGCTGTGTAGCCGCATCCAAAGGATAGGTAAGTTCAATGGGAGATAACAACTTTCAAATGTTGCCGGCTCTGCCGCTGAAGAACACGATTCTTTTCCCGGGGTTGCTGTTGCCGCTTTCCGTAGGACGGGAGAGCTCGCTTCTCGCTGTGCAGGCAGCTCTTAAAACTGAGGAAAAAGAAATCATCCTGATTGCGCAACGCGATCCCCAAGTGGAATCGCCCCAGCAGGACGATCTCTATACGATTGGCACTAAAGCAGTGATCCGCAAGTCGTCCCGCCCCACTGACGGGATGATGGAAATCCTGGTTTTAGGCGTGGAGCGCGTCGTTCTCGTCAAACTTGAGGCGGACGAACCGTATCTGAAGGCAAAGTTCCGGTTACTGCCGGCGCCGCAAGATGGCGGTTCTGAGGTGGAAGCGCTCTCGGGGGCGCTGCTTGAATTGGCCGCGAAAGCAATCGCGCTGGCGCAACCACAGTCGGCGGCGGAATTGACGCGCATGTTGGCTGGAAGCGACGACCCGTTGCGCTCGGCATATCTACTCGCTAGCATTTTCAGCTTGGATTTGGCGCGCGAGCAGAAACTGCTCGAGGCCGAAACTCGCGCGGACGCTTTACGCTTGATGCACTCCTACTTGGCGCACGAGCTGCAAGTGCTCGAGCTGCGGCAGAAGATTTCTTCAACTGCTCGCGATGAGATGTCCAAGGAGCAGCGCGAATATCTGCTCAGGCAACAGCTTCGCGCGATTCAGCAAGAACTGGGTGAGAAGGATGGAGAGAAGGCGGAGCTCGATCTTCTGAGGGAGCGCCTCGAAAAGGTCAATCTTCCCGAAGAAGCGAAGAAAGAGTTCGAGCGGGAAATGACGCGCCTGGAGCGTTTGCCCGCGGGAGCGCCGGATTATCACGTCACTCGCACGTACCTCGAATTTATTCTCGATCTGCCGTGGAGTACAAGCACCGAAGACAATCTGGACATCGCACATGCCCGACAGGTGCTCGATGAAGATCACTTCGGATTGAAAGAAGTAAAGGAGCGAATTCTGGAGCACTTGAGCGTGCTGAAGCGCAATCCGGAAGCGAAGGCTCCCATCTTGTGCTTCGTCGGAGCGCCCGGAGTAGGCAAGACATCGCTCGGCCAGTCGATCGCGCGGGCCCTCGAGCGCAAGTTCGAGCGGTTCAGCCTCGGCGGTATGCACGATGAAGCCGAGCTTCGCGGTCACAGACGGACATACATCGGAGCAATGGCCGGCCGGTTGCTACAAGCCATGCGTCGCGCCGGAGCTCTGAATCCGGTCCTACTACTGGACGAAGTCGACAAACTCGGCCGCGACTTCCGAGGCGATCCGGCAGCGGCTCTGCTGGAGGTGCTCGATCCGGAACAGAACAAGAACTTCCGGGACAACTATCTCGACCTGGCGTTCGACCTCTCCAAGGTTCTTTTCATTACGACTGCGAATTCGCTAGACACGATTCCGCAGCCGCTACTCGACCGAATGGAGATTCTGCGGCTTTCAGGTTACAGCGAGGAAGAGAAGCAGCAGATCGCGCGGCGCTATTTGATCCCGAAACAATTGAAGGCGACCGGACTGACGGACGACCTGATTGAGTTCACAGACGAAGGTCTGCGGACGATAATCACCTGCTATACCCGCGAAGCTGGCTTACGGCGCCTCGAACGCGCCATCGCGCGAGTAACACGTAAAGTAACGCTGCGTTTTGCCGAAGGAGAGGCGGAGAAGGTGATCGTGACGCCCGAACTACTGGGCGACCTGCTGGGGCCGGAGATGTTTCTCCCCGAGCAGATGCGCAAAACGATGCCACCCGGAGTTGCGACTGGGCTGGCTTGGACCGAAACCGGCGGAGACGTTCTCTATATCGAGAGCACGCTGCTTCCGAACGGCAAGGGCCTGACCTTAACCGGACAGTTGGGAGAGGTGATGCAGGAATCCGCAAAGATCGCGCAGAGCTACATCTGGGCGCACGCGGCGGATCTTGGCGTCGATCCCGAAGTGATCAAGAACAGTGGCGTTCACGTACACGTTCCTGCGGGCGCTATTCCGAAGGACGGGCCATCGGCCGGCATCACCATGACTACTGCAATGGCATCGCTCTACACCGGGCTACCGGTACGCAGCGACGTTGCGATGACCGGTGAGGTAACGCTTGCCGGACTGGTGTTCCCCATCGGCGGCTTGAAGGAGAAGGTGCTGGCGGCGAGGCGCGCCGGCATTCATCGCGTGATTCTTCCGCAAGGCAACAAGAAGGACTTGCGCGACTTGCCGGATCACGTTCGGCAGGAAATGCAGTTCCACTTCGTCGAGCGCGTGGAGGAAGTGCTCTCGCTTGTCATTCCGAACATCAACGTACGGCCGTTAGCCCTCGCAAGCTAACGGCCCGGGTTTCTCTCACCGGCCCAATAGCGTCGTATAGTTGAAACAAGAAAGGTATCCGATGGCCACGGACATAGGCGCGCGTGCTGCGGAAGGCATTTACGTCGACGACAGCCGATACGAATGCCTGAACGGCGAATTACGGGAGCGGCCCTTGCCCGGATTAGAACACGCGGAGTTGCAGGCTCTCGTAAGAAACTTGCTCATCCCATTTACAAAACAGCTGGGAGGAAAAGTTCTGCAAGAGTGGACCATCGTTCACGACAGAGATTGGTTAACACCGGATGTGACGTTCTCATATCGCGATTACGAGATCGATCGAATCGGTCGTTTGATTGCCCCAGCCTATTTGTGTGTTGAGGTACGATCTCCTCAACAACCTATTCGGGATCTATTCGATAAGTGGCGGACATACCAGAAATGGCAAATCCCATACTGCTGGATAATCGATCCCTCGAGAAAGTGTGTTACGAGTGTGCCGCCGGACTTGCTGGCAAAGAATCGGTGATGGTGAGGAACGATGCGCTCCGGGCTGGCGATGTTACGCTTGACGTCCCTGATCTCTTCTCTTATTCCAGCCGGTAATTCGGCGCTTCCTTCGTGATGATCACGTCGTGTACGTGGCTCTCTCTTAGCCCCGCCGCGGTCACGCGAAGGAATCGAGCTCTCTCCTGCAGTTCGGGGATGGTCCGGCAGCCGCAATAACCCATGCCGGCACGCAAACCACCCACCAATTGATAACTTAAATCGGCCAGCGGTCCCTTATAGGGAACGCGCCCCTCGATTCCTTCCGGCACCAGCTTTCCGTTGGCAATTTGTGAATAACGGTCGGAGCTGCCCTGCGGCATTGCGCCCATCGAACCCATGCCGCGGTAACTCTTGAACGTGCGCCCCTGATAGAGGATTGTTTCTCCTGGGCTTTCGTCCGTTCCTGCAAGCAAACTGCCGATCATTACCGTGTCCGCGCCGGCCGCAATGGCTTTTGTAATGTCTCCCGAATACTTCACGCCACCATCGGCAATCAGCGGAACACCCGCTTCGCGAGTGGCTCGTGAACATTCGGCAATGGCGGTAATTTGCGGTACGCCAGCACCGCTCACAACGCGCGTAGTACAGATGGAGCCTGGCCCGATTCCTACTTTGATGCCATCCGCGCCAAGCGCAATCAGGTCGCGCGCGCCTTCGTAAGAGGCGACGTTTCCCGCCAGCACCTGCACGTCGGGGAAGGACCTTTTCACGGCCTTAACCGCATCCATCACGCGTTGACTGTGCCCGTGCGCGGAATCGACCGCAATCACATCCACTTTCCTGCGCACCAGCTCCTGAGCGCGTTCCAGAAAATCGCCAGTGGCTCCGATGGCGGCCGCGACGCGAAGCCGGCCCTGCTCATCTTTCGCCGCGTTCGGATACTTCAACTTCTTCTGAATATCTTTGACCGTGATCAGACCCTTCAGCGCGAAATTCTTGTCGACAACCAGCAGCTTCTCCACGCGATGCTGGTGCAAGATCTTCTGCGCTTCTTCGAGCGTGGTGCCTACCGACGACGGTGATCAGATTCTCCTTCGTCATCACCTCCGAAATTGGCAGATCATAGCGCGTCTCAAAACGGAGATCGCGATTGGTCAGAATGCCGACCAGCTTTCCATTTTCGGTGACCGGTATGCCCGAGATACGATAGCGGCTCATCACCTCCAGAGCTTCGGAGATAGTGCGCTCCGGTTCGATAGTCACTGGGTCGACGATCATGCCGCTTTCGCTGCGCTTCACGCGATCGACTTCTTCGGCCTGTTTTTCGATCGACATGTTGCGGTGAATGATGCCGATGCCGCCTTGCTGCGCGAGCGCAATCGCCATATGCGACTCCGTCACGGTGTCCATAGCGGCGCTGACGAGGGGAATTTTCAGCTGAATCCGCGGAGTGATGCGAGTGGTCGTGTCGGCTTCCGCGGGAGTCACCTGGCTGTGCGCCGGCTGCAGGAGGACGTCATCGAAAGTAAGCCCTTCTTGTATCGCCTCAGGAATCATCGCGGTTAAAGACATCCTAACAAGAGCATCCGAAAGGCTTCGCCCGGCCCCTGTATTTCAATCATTTAGCGGAATTTGCGCGGCTATACTGAAGAAGCGTGAATCAGGTCGGCCGGTATCAGATCCTGGAAGAGCTTGGCCGCGGCGCGATGGGTGTCGTGTACAAAGCGCTCGATCCAGCGATCGGACGCACCGTGGCCATCAAGGCAATACGCCTCAGCGAGCTGACGGATCCGGGCGACCGGCAGCGCATTCGAGACCGCTTATTGCGCGAAACGCAATCAGCCGGGCTCTTGTCTCACCCGAACATCGTCACTATCTACGACGTTCTCGAAGAAGAAGATTTCGCATATATCTTCATGGAGTATGTGAATGGGTCTTCGCTCGAGAAATTGTTGCGAAGGCGCTCGCTGCCGGAGAGTTCCGCGCTCGTGGAGTATTTGCGTCAGGTCGCCGACGCCCTCGATTATGCGCACCGCATGGGCATTGTCCATCGCGACATCAAGCCGGCAAACATCATCATCTCCGAAGGCCGCGCGAGCGGCGAGCGATTGGCAAAGATCGCCGATTTCGGCGTCGCTAAATTTGTCTCGCATGACATGACACATAGCGGAAGCATGATCGGAACTCCGAACTATATGTCGCCTGAGCAGATTCAAGGAACAACCGTCGATGGACGGTCGGACCAATTTTCGCTCGCCGTCATAACCTACGAGCTCCTGAGTGGAGAGAAGCCCTTTACTTCTGACAATCTCCCCACCTTGTTTTATCTGATCTGTAAGCAGGATCCGAAACCACTCCACGAGATGAACCCCGCGCTTACAGCGACACTAGACAAGGTAGTGCGAAAGGCGCTCGCAAAAGATCCTGGTCAGCGATTCGTTTCGTGCAGCGATTTCATCGCTTCGTTTTCGATCGCGCTTCGCGATTGCCCTGGTTGGACGCCGGTTCCTGCGCCGGCGCATTCAATTCCCGGGGGTTCAATCCCTGCACGTTCAATTGTGGATAAAGGCATGCTCGACGCCACCTCGGCGGATCCGGTCCGTCGACCGGCTTCCATCCTGGGACTTGCCGATGCATCCGTTGCTGCCGTTGCTTCGCAGGTTGTCACGTCCGGCGTCGCCCCATCCGGGGCTGCAAATGAACCGCAAAAATATGATCTCCCCAGTATTCAGCGGCGCCGCCGGTATCAGCAAGATGACGAATCTCTCGAACAACCGCCGCAGGGCAGTTCGTTGAAAAAAAAACTGGCTGTGATTCTAGCCTTTTGCCTGTTAATCGCCGCGATGATCGTGTTTATTGTGCGATGGAACTCCGGCCCTTCGGTTCCCGTTCAAGTCCTCGATTCGAAATCCGGGCCCGTCTCGGCGCCGCCCGAAGACACGAGTTCCACTAAGACAGCGCCGAGTGCCGGCTCGGCTAAGCAGTCCGCGCAGCAATCCAAGCCCCAACAGAACCCTCTCCGATAATTTCGCGGAGATCCAGAAACAGCCTCGAAATTCCGGCGCCGCGACGGCACCCGCTCCGAATTCGGAAAGCGCGGCGACGAACCAGCCTGAGACCGGCGATGTGGAATTACTGAGCGATCCCGCGGGGGCAAAGATCGTCGTCGATAATAGCGCCGGTACCAGTTGTACGTCGCCTTGCACTCTTTCTCTTACCGATGGCCGCCATACATTGACTGCCCAAATGGACGGATATAACCTGGCGCGCCGCATCTTCACCGTGCCGGACAACAACAGCTTATTTATTCCGTTGAGCAAAAGCACAGGGGTTCTGGTCGCGAGCACCGTTCCGAACGGTTCCATCCTCTATGTGGACGGCAAGCAGTATGGACGCACACCCCTGACGCTGCGCCTGCCGGCGGGGCTGCATCATTTACTGCTCGTCTATGGGTCCATGCAGCATCAGGAAACCATCGATGTAGAGACCGATGGCCTGTATCAGGTAAGCTACCCCTGGCATTAATCGCGGACGAGTTATCGCGCCGCTCGTGCTTTGGTTATCCAATAGACCGGAAGTCCACAGAGCACGATGAGCAATCCTGGCCAGGTGCTGGCTGCGCGGTACGCAAAGAGGCACCAGAGAATAGCGATTCCCCCCACGATATAGACCAGCGGAATAATTGGATAACCCCAGGCCCGATACGGCCGCGGGGCATTCGGCTGCTTGATACGCAGGCGAATGACGCCGGCGATCGTGAGGACATAAAAAATTAGAGCCGCGGAAATTACATAATTGAGAAGATTGCTATACAAGCTACCGTACTCATTGGTGGCCGCATTGTACGTGCGCGGCAATACAAGGGCGGAGGCCCAGACGCCTTGGATCATCAGCGACCAACCGGGCACGTGCGCCCGATTGAGGTTCCCCGCGGGCTTCGGAAACAAACCATCGCGCGCCATCGAGTAGTACACGCGAGGACCCGCCAGGATAAGACCGTTCATGCATCCAAATGTCGAGACCATGATGCCGGCGGCCATGAGCACGGCTCCCCATCCTGGAAAAATAACCTGCAGCATCGCGGTCGCGACGCGGTCGGACGGCGCGTGCTGAATTGCCGTGATTGGCAAGACCAGCAGGTAAGCGACATTCGCCAGAAAATACAATCCTGTAACGCAGATGGTTCCAAGAGCCAGCGCGCGTGGCATGGTTCGCTTCGGATCTTTTACCTCGCCGGCAGCAAACGTAATGTCATGCCAGGAGTCCGCGGAGAATAGAGAGCCGGATTGCGAGACGCCGATCGCGGCGAAAAGGCCGAAGGCAGTCAGCGCGCTTAATGTGGCAGTGAGCGGAGTCACGTCGCGCGGGGTCCAGAAATTGCCGAAATTTGCCGAAACCGCAGCATGGTTCCAAAAGATCAGACCGAGCAAGATCAGCGCAGCCAAAGTAACAATTTTGGCGGATGTGAATAAGTTTTGAATGATTTTTCCGTATTTGACTCCCTTGCTGTTCGTCCATGTGAGAAGCACGATCACGATAATCGCTGTTAACTGGCCGGTCGAGAGCGAGATCGCATATCCGCTTGAAATATGAATAGGCGAGATCAAATAATGTTCTTCGGAAATGGAAGGCCAAAGAACGCCTGTGAATCGCGCAAACCCCACTCCGACGGCGGCGATAGTGCCGGTCTGAATCACCGTGAAGAGCGTCCAACCATACAAGAAGCCGAGAATGGGTGAGAATGCTTCGCGCAGATATACGTACATCCCGCCCGCTTTGGGCATCATTGCCGCTAGTTCGCCGTAGGAAAGCGCTGCGGCAACGGTCAGAACAGCCGTAACGAGCCACGCGAAGAGCAGCCAGCCCGGGCTTCCAATATTGCGCGCCATGTCGGCCGGCACAATGAAAATTCCCGAGCCTATCATTGCGCCAATCACGATCATGGCGGAGTCGAATAATCCGAGCTCGCGAATAAAGCCTGTTTCGCGATCGAGGATGCCGCTTTCAGTGGGCGTGCTATCTGCCTGCATGTGTTTGATTCAGGATCTCATCCGGGAATTCCCCAACAGAATGGATCGCGCTCATCGAATACCAACTCTGCTTCCGCCGTGACGAACGCAGATCCCTTGATGAATGGAATAATCTGGCCGTCAGCGACTTCGACGTGTCCCTCAAATATGCTTCCGGTGATGCTTTCCTGAATCCACAAATCGTTCTCTTTCAGCTTGCCGTCGGCGTAAAGACAGGCCATCTTCGCGCTTGTCCCGGTTCCGCAGGGCGAGCGATCATAGCTTCCGCCGGGACATAGCACAAAATTACGACTATGCGCTCTAGGGTTGTGTGGGGCAGAGAAGAGCTCGATATGATCGATCTCTCCACCGTCCTTGCCGGTCACTCCTTCGCGACTCAGCGCCTGGCGGATGCGCCATGTGAAATGGGTCAGCGCATCTAGATTTCGAAGCGACAGCTCGATCGGACTCTCGCTTTTGATTTGGAAGAACCAGTTTCCGCCCCAGGCAACATCACCTGTAACGGGGCCATGACCCTCGACTTCGACGGTCACATTCTTCTGGTGACGAAAACCGGGGACGTTCCGGACGGTGGCTTCGCCGTTGCCGTGCGATTCGGCGCTTACAACCCCGACGGGTGTCTCAATGCGAAGGTGGCCCGGGCGAATACGTTCCAAGTGCGCAAGCGTTGCCACCAGGCCGATTGTCCCGTGCCCGCACATGCCCAGGTATCCGACGTTATTAAAAAAAATCACGCCCGCCTGGCAAGAGGGATCGGCCGGCTCGCACAACAATGCTCCCACAATGGCATCGGAGCCCCGCGGTTCGTTCACGATCGCGGATCGAATAGCGTCGAACTCTTCGCGAAACCGAATCAGCCGGTCATGAACGCTGCCGCTGCCCAAATCGGGGCCGCCATTGATTACGAGGCGCGTTGGCTCACCGCCTGTGTGAGAGTCTACAACGTCGATACGCATGTCGCAGAAATTTTAGAGTAGTCTATCTATATCCAATTCCGTAAGATCGCGAACCAGAATGTCCGGACCCGAGCCCGCAAGCTCCTCGATGGGCATCAAACCCGTTCCGACCGCAACAGCCTGAAAACCATTCCTCTTTGCCGCCGCCACATCATTTGCGTGATCCCCAATGAGCGAAATTCGGCAATTCTTCATGACCAGACCTTCTTTAATGGCTCGCCGGGCGGCTACTTGCGCAACGCGTGCTCTGGTTCTTCCGTCTTCCGCAAACGCACCCACGGAGAAATAACTGCGTAATCCCGCCAGCTCCACTTTCCTCCAGCCGATTCGGCTCAAATTCCCGGTGACCAGCCCGAGCACCGCGCCTCGTGCTTCCAGTTCTTCCAGAACCTCGCGCACCCCACGGCAAACAAAACCAGCCAGATCCTCGGTGCAAGCAGTCTCATAAACGTTCTGGCACTCCGTCATCACTCTTTGGAGCGCCGTTCGTACGCGGTACCCAGTGATGCCGCTGGCCAGGAGCATGTTCGCGATAAGATCCCGATCCAGCATCCCTGAAGTTGCGACGCCCTCTAAATGCGTCGAGACACCCGTCACTCTGCGAATGCCCTCAATCAGCGCCTGTTTATGATGCGGCCCCGCGCCCCGCAACAGTGTTCCGTCGATGTCGAACAAGACCAGGCTTCGGGACTTGCTCACGCGCTAACCCATCACGAGCCGTGGCAGCAGCGCGCTAAGCAACTTCAGAAAAGTACCGGAGACGCGCTGGCCAATCTCCAAAACTTCGGCGTGACTCAGTTTTTCACCGCTCAAACCTGCAGCCAGATTGGTCACGCATGAAATGCCAAGCACCTCCATCCCCATGTGATTCGCCGCGATAGTCTCGGCTACTGTCGACATTCCGACCAAGTCCGCGCCAATGACTTTCAAGAACCGGATTTCAGCCGGTGTTTCGTAACTCGGCCCTGGCATTGCCGCATAAACGCCTTCGTGCAAAGGGATCCCGAGCTCATCGGCCGTTTCCCGAGCCTGCTGCCGTAGCTCGGGCGAATATGCTTCCGTCATATCGGGAAATCGCGGCCCCAGTTCGCTGTCGTTCGGCCCAATCAGCGGATTCGTGCCCTGCAGATTGAGATGATCGGAGATCAGCACCAATGCGCCTTTGGCAAACTCCGGGTTGATGCCGCCCGCCGCGTTCGTTAACACGACGCGCTTGACGCCAAGCTCTCGAAACAGCCGAATTCCACTAGTCACCTGCCGCGCCGTGTAACCCTCATACAAATGAAAGCGCCCCGACATCACCACCAGATCGGTTCCTCGTCCGTTCGCGCCAAGTGTTCCGACGATGAGCTGTCCAGCGTGTCCAACGGCGGTGGACGCAGGAAATCCCGGAATCTCTTGGTAAGGGATACGGATCGCATGTCCCAGCGATTCGCCGAATGCGCCAAGTCCGCTTCCCAGCACAATGCCGATCTGGGGACGAATAGAAGTTTTCGATTCGATCAGCCGTGCTGCCTTGCGCATGATTGTTTCTACAGCAATATACCGGCAATGCAAGCCGACATGAAGTTAGCCAGCGTTCCGACAAACATTGCCTTAAGGCCAAGCCGCGCGAGGTCTGATTTACGCGAAGGCGCCAAAGCCCCGATCCCGCCGATTTGAATGGCGATTGAGCTGAGATTGGCGAAGCCGCATAATGCAAACGTTGCGATCACAAACGAACGCGGCTGCAGCATCGTCTTGATCTTGCCCAGATCGACAAACGCGACAAATTCGTTGAGCACCATACGGGTCCCCAGCAAATTACCGATACTTGCGCAATCGTTCCAACTCACGCCCAGCATCCACGCCACGGGCGCAAACAAAACCGCGAGGATCTGTTGCAGCGATGCGGGCACCCAGCGGATAAAACTATGCACCCATTCGAGGCCGCCGTTCACCAGCGCGATCAATGCCAAGAACGCGATCAGCATTCCGGCGATATTCAGAGCCAGGTTCAATCCATCGCCCGCGCCGCGCGCGGCAGCATCGATCAAATTGACACCCGGTTTCTCCACGTCCACACTCACCGTGCCGGAGGTGACCGGCTTGCCTGTTTCCGGAACAAACATTTTGGCGAGCATAATCGTCGCCGGAGCGGTCATGATGACGGCGGTCAGCAGGTGGGTAATGGAAACTCCGGCAATCGCCACGTAAGCGGCCATTACCGATCCAGATACGTGCGCCATTCCGCTGGTCATCACGGTGAAGAGCTCCGATTCCGTCAAACTTTCCAGAAAGGGTCGAATGGTGACTGGCGCTTCTGTCTGTCCCATGACAATGCTCGCTGCGACGCAAGTGGATTCCGCTCCGCTCGTGCCCATGAAGCGCTGCATGAACACAGCCATGCCCTTTGACAAATACCTGCATGACGCCGAGGTAGTACAGAATTGCGAACAGCGAGCAAATAAAAATGACAATCGGCAGGACTTGAAAGGCGAAAATGACCCCGAACTGGTCGTTTCTAAGGCCAAGTTTGTCGCCAAAAACAAAGCTCGATCCCGCAGCCGTATAACCCAGCAGCGCGTTCACAAAAAGGCTGACGCCGTAGAACAGCTCCCCCAGTTTCGTTTTCAAGATGAGAAACGCGAAGCTGAACTGCAGGGCGATGCCCCACACCAGGACGCGCTTCTGAATGGCCGCGCGGCGGGTGGAGAAAAGATAAGCGGAGAGGACGATGGCAACTAATCCGACGACCCCGTCAAACCGTGCCATCAATGCCCGGGATCAGCCGACTACTTCAAGAATCAAATCGCGCTCCTCAACAGGCTGCTGCGAAATCTTAAAGGCGTCCTCGACGAGTTCAGCCGCCTCTTCCAGGTGCTCTTCGCCGGTGTGATAAATGCGGCACAGAATACTGCCCGCTTCAAGTTTTTCACCGACTTTCACCTCGAGAATCACGCCGACGGCCGGATCGATTGAATCTTCCTTCGTATTGCGTCCGGCACCGATCATGGAAGACGCCTGGCCGATCAATTCGGCATCGATCGCGCTCACATAGCCCGCACGCGTGGTCGTGATCTCCTGCGCTCCCGTCGCGTTGGGGAGCAGATCGAAGCGGTCGAGAACTTGCGGATCACCGCCCTGCGCCTCAATCACATCTTTGAACTTTCGGTAACCCGAGCCGTCGAGCAGCAGCGCTTGTGACATTTCGCGCGCTTCGTCCAAGGTCTTGGTGATCTTGCCCAGGAAGATCATGCGCGCCGCCAACTCCAGTGAAAGGCGCGTCAGATCCGATGGGCCCGCGTTTTGAAGCGTTTGCGAAACCTCCATTACTTCGAGCGCATTGCCGATGGCGTATCCCAGCGGCTGATTCATATCTGTGATCAGCGCCTGAACTCGCTTATCCAGGCGTCGGCCAATCCCAACCATCATTTGCGCTAGCCGGCGCGCCTCAACTTGCTTCTTCATGAACGCGCCCGAGCCAACTTTCACGTCGAGCACCAATGCGTCCAGGTTGACGGCCAGTTTCTTGGACATGATGGAAGAAGCGATCAGCGGAATGGATTCCACCGTCGCCGTTGCATCGCGGAGCGCGTAAAATTTGCCGTCCGCAGGCGCCACCTCGGGCGTCTGCCCGATAAACGCAAGCTTATGGATGGCTAGCTGGTTCCGGAATTCCTCGATGGTCAGGTCCGTCCGGAAACCGGGAATCGATTCCAATTTGTCCAACGTGCCGCCGGTGTGCCCCAGGGCGCGCCCGGAAATCATAGGCACAATTACGCCTGCGGCCGCAGCGATCGGCGCCGAGATCAAACTGGTTTTGTCACCCACCCCGCCGGTCGAATGTTTGTCGACCTTAATGCCTTCAATAGAGGATAAGTCCACGATGGAGCCCGAATTCATCATCGATTCGGTCATGGCGCTCACTTCCCGGTCGGACATTGCGGAAAAGAACACGGCCATCAAGAAAGCGGACATCTGATAATCGGGAATATCGCCGCGAGTGTAGCCATCTACCAGAAACTGAAGTTCCTCGGGCGATAGCTCCTCTCCATCCCGCTTGCGATGAATCAGGTCGACTGTGCGCATTTTTCGATCTCTAAGCGTAACATCCTGCTCTGTCCTTAATGCCTTCGTTATGCATGCAGGGCCTTCGCGACAAATAAACACAGGGCAGCTATTAAAGCTGCTCCAGGTATGGTGAGGATCCAGGCCCAGACAATTGTGATGGCAAGACCCCAGCGAACTGCGTGAAGCCTCCGGACCGTACCAACACCAACGATGGCGCCAGCGATGGTATGGGTTGTACTCACGGGTACGCCGCCAAAGATCGCGATGCCGAGCGTTATCGCCCCGGCCGTTTCAGCCGAAAAGCCGCCTATGGGCTTCAATCGGGTCAGTCGCATGCCCATCGTGTGTACGATACGCCAGCCGCCGCTGAGAGTGCCCATAGCCATCGCGAACTGACAACTCAGCACGACCCATAGAGGAATATGCGCCGCGGCAACCATGTCTAATTTGGCGGCAACCAGCACGATAGCAATAACCCCCATCGTCTTCTGGGCGTCGGCGCCACCGTGCCCAAGGCTGTAGAGGGCCGCCGATAAAAGCTGACCTCTGCGGAAGAACGCATCCACTCTGTGAGGCGTGGAACGGCGAAATATCCACAAAAGGGCCAGCAGGATCAGGTATCCAAGAATCATGCCGAGAACCGGCGAGATGAAAATAAACGCAATAGTTTTTGTCCAGCCGGACGCTTTCAGAACAGTGAAAGAGCCGTGGTGCGCGGCAACCGCGGCGCCTGCATATCCGCCTACCAGCGCGTGCGACGAGCTGGTGGGAAGGCCCAGATACCAAGTGATAACATCCCATGCAATTGCGCCCAGCAGACCACAAAGAAGTACCCAGAGCTGCCAGTGCGGCTCAATCTGCCCAATGTCCACCATGTCGCTGGCAATCGTCTTCGCCACTCTCGTTCCCAAAAGAAGAAACGCGACGAAATTGAAGAAGGCGGCCCACACCACCGCCTGCAGTGGCGAAAGAACGCGCGTGGAGACAACCGTGGCTATGGAGTTGGCCGAATCGTGCCAGCCGTTCGCGTAGTCGAAGACCAGGGCGACACCGATGATGAGGATTGCGAAGTCTAGCGCCGGTTCCACAGACTGAGAGGATAACAGGCGCTTCAGTAATACGAGCAGCAGCCAGGCGCACAACAGCTCGCCGGTTTTCTCGCTCGAATAAAGGCACTCATGAATTTATTCGCGACAGTGGGAGCAATGGCGTCCACCTCCAGCCCCTGATTCGACAGGAACGCGCGCGCGTCTTCAATGTCGTAAATGCGTGTCGGTTCCATCTCGATAGCGGAGAAGCCAGCGTTCGCGAGCTTGTCTTTGTATTCGGAATCCTGCATGGCGCCTGCAATGCAGCCGACCCACAACTCCATGCTGCGGCGAATTTCCGCGGGTACTTCACCGCGCACGACAACATCCGAGACAGCGAAGCGGCCGCCCGGTTTCAGTACCCGAAAGGCCTCGCGCAGCACGCGGTCCTTATCGCCCGATAGGTTAATTACGCAATTGGAAATAATCACGTCGACGCTGTTGTCGGGCAGCGGGATATTTTCGATTTCACCCTTAAGAAATTCCACATTCTCAATGCCCGCCTTGCGCTGGTTCTCGCGCGCCAGAGCAAGCATGTCATCGGTCATGTCGAGCCCATATGCTTTGCCCACCGGTCCGACGCGGCGGGCAGAGAGCAACACGTCTATGCCGCCCCCAGACCCAAGGTCCAGCACCGTTTCGCCCGCGTTGAGCTGTGCCAGAGCAGTAGGATTTCCGCATCCCAGCGACGCTTTCAACGCTGTTTCAGGAATCTCTCCAGCCTGAGCATCACCGTACAAATTTGAAGTGATGGGGTCGCAGGATGCCGCGGCGGACCCGGTACAGCAGGAAGTAGTCGAGCAACAATCCGCCGGAAGCCCTTCCCCGGTCATCACGCGGCGCGCAGCCTCGCCATATTTCTCTTTAACGCTCTCTTTCAGTTCCATGGGTTCTCCTTACTTTCGAATCGAGACAATGGCTTGAGGCTCAATCGCCTTGTTACGGGTGCAGCACTCGGCGTAAAGAAAGCCGAGCAATTCCTGAAGGATTTCAGCATTGGCGGAATACCAGAGAAACGTACTTTCACGCCGCACCTTTACCAGTTCTTCGTTTTTCAGCTTTTCGAGATGGTGCGAGAGCGTGGAAGCCGGTATGTCCAACTCCGCGCCGATATCGCCGGCAATCATGCCTTGCGGATGCGCTGACAGCAGGGCGCGCATGATTCGAAGACGAGGCTCGGTGCCCATTGCAGAAAACATATCGGCATAACGTGCCACGTTCGGTTCATTCTTGGTCTTTGCCATCAATCCCATTCCTCGCCGTCCCACTCATCGAGAGCACAGAGTAGGCAGCCATTGGTGGACTGCTTCTTGAGTTCGCTTAACGCGGCGTCGGTCAGAACCGACTCTACGAATGAGTTCGAGGTATAGCTGCCGTGTTCAATATTTGGCGGCCTTGGCTCTCTTGCTTCTTCCATATTTCTATAGTTGCAGAAATATGCAGTAAGAGTCAAGAGCGAATTCGGGTACGTCCCGGCGAAAACCTGCGGCAGATCTGCAACTTCAACTCGCAAACCTACATAGAAGGATCCGAACAGCGCATAAATAGCGCTTACCTCGTCGAATCTCATTTCATAGATCAGCTTCTTGAAGACCAATGGGTCGTCGGCAAACAAATCCACGCCCCACTCCCAATCGTCTAGGCCGATTGACCCGGTGATGATTTGCCTTACCGAGTCTGTGAAGCGCCGGCCAACCATGCCATGGTCATGCATTAGCCGCTGGCGTTCGGCCATCGGCAGCAGATACCAATTCTTGTCCTCGCCACGTTTCCGGTCCATGGGATAGAAGCATAGATACTTGCGCTTGGGAATCTCCGGATAAAGGCGCGGCGCCATGGCAGAGGCCTGCCGGGCGATGGTTTCCCCAATTGCGGCGTTCCACTCTGCCGAGTGCGGCTCACGCCCTTGCTCAGCAAGTTGCGCGTACGTCTTGGCGGACGAATCGTACAGCCCCAATTCCACCACGGATAAGTAGGAATGTGTCGCCTCGAGGTACTCGGAAAGCTCCAGTTGCCTGATCGCCAGCTCGGCGCGGTGAATATCGTCAAGCGAGTCTCGAAAATGCAATAGCAGCAAGTCGCTCTTGTGTCCTACCTGCGAATACGCAGCGGACTGATTCGGATGCCCTTGTGCGCAACCTAGCTCCATAGGTCCGAGCACGCGAAGAGCTTCCACCAGAATGCCGTCGCGTTGCGATTTAAGCAGCGCCCGCCATGCCGCCCACCGGAAACGGAACATCTGGTGCAGGACGTACGCACCCTCCACCGTTAGAGGAACGGCCGGAACTTCAGCCACGCTGCAGCTCCCACATTTCCAGCGGAAGGGAGGGCATCTCATAGCGGTAGTGGCCCTCGAAGATCTCTGCAAACGCGCCAAGGGTCTCTGCGTGAATCGAGCCGTTATCCGCCAGAACATATCTCCCATGAAGATCGAAAGGCTCGCCCTGCATACCGGAGACGCTTCCCCCGGCTTCCATAACAAGCAGAATTCCCGCCGCCATATCCCAGGGGTTCAGACCAAATTCCCAAAACGCTTCAAGCCTGCCGCACGCCGTAAACGCCAGATCGAGCGCCGCGGAACCACCCCTTCGCACTCCATGCGTGAGCATCGCCAACTGGTAATAAAAGTGGATGTTCACGTTTAGATGACGTTTGCGGCTCGGGAATCCGGTTGCGACCAGCGAGTCGTTCAACACTCGCGTGTTGCTCACCCGTATCGGAGCGCCGTTCAGCCGCGCGCCCGCCCCTCTTTCAGCGGCAAACAATTCCCGATTCAGTGGATCATATACCACGCCCGCAATCACTTCGTCTCTCCGCGCGAGAGCCAGAGTGACATTCCAAAGCGGAAAACCGTGCGCAAAGTTCGTCGTGCCGTCCAAAGGATCGACATACCAGCGCAATTCGGACTGCATCTCGGCGCGCCCGCCCTCCTCCGCGACGATGCCGTGTTGCGGAAACCGCTCCTTCAGCCGCTTCACCACCAACTGTTCGCTGGCGCGGTCGGCCGCCGTGACCAGATCGTGCGCGCCCTTGAGCTCGAAGCCCACGCCCCGGTGCGCCATCAGCAATTGGCCGGCTTCGCGCGCAATCTCGATCGCCGCGTCCAAAAAATCACTCATACGATTTCACTTCACCATACGCGGAGAGTAGGAGCCGCCATGCATTGGTGATGTAGGGTATGATGTTACGGCTCGTAATAGCCGGTCCGCGCCGTAACTCGGAGCGAAGGGCGAACTTCCACTCGTACCGGATGAAAAAGCCGAGGTTGTTCGCGCACGTTCCTCGGATAAAAACCGAGCAGATATTGCGTCCGCAGCTCTTGCAGAATATCGGAGAATGCCGCGTCTAATTGTTCGAATCCCTCCGGATTGAAGATGCGGCCGCCTGTCGATGCCGCGAGAGTTGCCAGCGCGTGCTCTCCGCCGGTGTTTCGTCCTGCATCGTTCTCGATGGGAATGACTACCACCGGATACATGACCACATCGGCCCGTTGCGCCGCCGCCAAAGCGTCGTTGTAGTGCTTGTAGCTGGTGGTATCGCCTCCGTCCGTCACCACTACCATCACGTGACGCCCTTCTCGCCCCGCCAAGCTGTCACTCGCCAGATAAAGAGCATCATAAAGTGACGTTCCGCCTTCTCCCCGCAAGGCATGCAGCGCGCGTTCTGCCCGATGTTGATTGCGCGAAAAATCTACTTCCAGATTGGTCCGCCAATTGAAGCTGAACAGCGCGAACGTGTCTTCGGGATTCCCGGCCTGAAGCAGGGTAGGGATAAATTTCAGGACCGAAGCGACCTCGTAATGCAGATCTTGTTGAGTGCTTCCGCTGGTGTCGATCAAAATCGCGACTGACAGAGGTAAAGAAGTATTGCGCTCGAAAACGGCGATGTCCTGCGGCACGCCGCTATCGAGTACGTGAAAATCTTCTTTGTTGAGACTCGTCAGCAGCGCCCCCGCGCGGTCGCGCACCGATACCAACAGCCGGACCAGATTCACCTTTACGGAAAACGTAGGCTGCTCGTCCGGCGCGCGCTGCGTCCGCTGAGCAGGAAGCGGCGGTTGTGACGGTGGGCGGCGCCGTAGGGTATGCCGGTTTGAACTGCGCCCAGGCTAGAACGCTGAAGCACAGCAGCGCCAGCCCAACGCCTAGCGCGCGGGCTTTATGCTTCGTCATGCTTGGACGAACTCGCCAACAGCCGCTCATCCCACTCGCCATCTACCCAGACGGCGCCATCTGCAAAGTATTCCTTCTTCCAGATAGGTACTTCGCGTTTCAGACGGTTGATCCCTTCAAGAGCAGCTTGGAATGCAGCAGTGCGATGCGGAGCGGTGACAACCACCGCGACACTAGCTTCCCCGATTTCGAGTCTCCCCAGCCGGTGAATCATGCCGATGCGCCCAATGGCGAATTGAGCCGCAATCTCCCGTCCGATTCGCTCGATATGTTCGATCGCCATCTGCTCGTAGCATTCGTATTCCAGGTAAGCGGTCGGGCGTCCTTTGGTGTTGTTACGCACCGCGCCTTCAAATACCACCACCGCCCCGTCCTCCGGTCGTTGTAAGCGGTGCGCCAGCGCTCGAGAGTCGATGACCTCCCGCGTAATCGCGAAAAACTGTCCCGGAGATTCGCGGATCAGGGGATCCGATCCGCCACTCACCGGCGGCAAAAATGCGACCTCATCATTCTCGGCTAAGGCTGTATCCGGGGTTGCGAACT
Organism: uncultured Acidobacteriaceae bacterium; assembly: GCA_963819405.1. Lineage (GTDB taxonomy): Bacteria > Acidobacteriota > Terriglobia > Bryobacterales > Bryobacteraceae > Bog-105. The sequence goes on from CAWFWH010000014.1 coordinate 447,250, forward strand.
CTCTATTCCTTGCAAATAAGATCGACGGACGCTTATCCCGCAGGGTTTCGAAGCGTTGGGAGTATGCCTCGAACAGGTTTGCCATCGTCGAATGGGGTTCCACTTCGAGCGAGTCTTCGGCGCGCCCCACAATGTCTTTCAGCACCCCGAAGAACAGCACCCTGACCCGCATGTCCAAATGCTAACAAGACGCCGGTCGCTATATTCAAGCAAAGAGAACACGTTGTCTAGCCTGCCCAAGCATCAGACCCGCTTCCGCGTCCGATACGCCGAAACCGACCAAATGGGCGTGGTCTACTACGCGAATTATTTCATCTGGATGGAGATCGGAAGAGTCGAGCTGGTCCGTGCCCGCGGCTTCGACTACAAAGAACTGGAGCAGACCGAAGGCCTGTATCTCTCCGTGATAGAAGCCGACTGCCGATATCTCCATCCCGCTCGCTATGATCAAGAAATCATCGTTCAAACCGAAGTCGCGAAGTCCACTTCCCGCGTCATCGAGTTCGCCTATCAAATCCGTTCCGCCGATTCCGATACATTGCTGGCCGAAGGCTCAACCCGTCACATCTGGCTCAATCGCGAATGGCGGCCGTCCCGTTTACCCGACCGCTATCACGGCGTCCTGCGGTTAGGATAAGCCATGATTCACGTCATCCTTCCGGTCGGTCTTCTCCAATGCAACTGCTCGATTTTCGGCGACGAGCAAACTCACCAGGCCATTGTTATCGATCCGGGGGATGAGATCGATAAAATCACCGCTGCGCTCGATCGGCACAACCTGAAAGTAAAGGCTATCGTGATCACCCACGCCCACATCGACCATGTTGCGGGGGCCCACAAACTTCGCGCCCTGACCGGCGCCCCGGTTTACATGAGCGAGCGTGATCGGGAACTACTTGAGGCTCTCGATGTACAAGCCCGCTGGCTCGGCACGGACACTCCGCCGCGACCCGAAATCGACAGTCCCGCGGAAGAGGGCACGGTATTGCACCTCGGCCAAGCCGATTTTCATGTGATTCACACGCCCGGCCACACGCAAGGGAGTTTGTCGATATGGATACCGCAGGAGAACAAGCTCATAGCGGGCGATACGCTCTTCCGGGATTCCATTGGCCGCACCGATCTACCAGGCGGGAACACGAAGCAGATCCTCTCGTCCATCAAAACCCGGCTCCTCAAACTTCCGGAAGATGCCGCCGTGTTTCCTGGTCACGGACCCAGCACCACGATCGGCAGAGAAAAAGAGCTTAATCCGTTCTTGCAGAACCTTTAGTATGGTTGAGCCTATGCTCCGACGATCCTTTTTCTTCTCCGCGCTTCCTCTGGTTTTGCGGGCCCAGGCGCCACAGCCAACTCCGCTCGGCATGTTGCGAAGCAATATCGACAGAATCGCGCAATCTGTAAACGCGAAATGGGGGATTTATTTGAAGTGCCTGGAAACCGGCGAAGAGGTGGCTATCGACGCGGACCAGCAGATGGACACCATGAGCGTTATCAAAATTCCGCTGATGGTGGAAGCCTTCCGCCAGATCGAGGCGGGGAAGTTCAAACTCACCGACCCGGTGACGCTGCGAAACGAAGATAAGCGGCCGGGCACTGGCGTTATTCGGTCGCTCGATGAGGGAGTGCAACTCACGATCAAAGACTTGCTGACGCTGATGATCATCGTTAGCGACAATACGGCCACGGACTTGATGTTCAACCAAGTCGGCGGCATCGATCCGGTGAATGCGTTGATGAACGATTACGGCCTGACGCAGACTCGCGCAATAGGGACAGCTAAGGTTTGGTTCGAAGCTTTACGGACCGCGCCGAGCGCTTCCGAATTTCACCGCGAGGGCAAACATCCGTTCGGACTATCGTCGCCTCGCGATATGGGCAAACTGCTCGAGCGGATCAAGACCGGCCAGGCGGTCAGCAAACAAGCGAGCGGAACGATGTTGCAGATCATGCGCGGGCAGGTGTATCGCACGCGTTTACCAAAGTACGTTACGAACTTCAACATTCCGCACAAGACGGGCGACTTCTTGCCTTATATCGGCAACGACGTCGGAGTGTTTGAGAGCGCGGCAAGAAACATCGTCGTTAGCGTATTCACCGCGAACCATTATGGAATCGGAGCCAATCTCGAAGACGCGATCGGACGCATTGGCGAGCAGATCGCGGATTACTTCAGCTATCGGGAGAGCGCGTCGTAGCGTTAAAAAATCAGCTTCATCGCCAGTTGAAGCTGGCGTGCCGATCCCGAATCTCCTGCCGGAAAACTACGCTTCGCGCAGCGCGTTGGCGGGGTTCGTTTTGAGAGCGCGTCCGATTGGCGACGCGGCCGCCAAAACACCCAATAAAATCACAGCGCCTGCCGCAAACGCGAATGATGCCGGGTTGAGTGGAGACACTCCAAACAGCAAATGCCGCATTACGCGGAGGAGGAGAAATGATGCCAGCGCTCCAGCTACAATGCCGCAGACAGTCGACCAGACGAGCCGGACGCAAACCGTCTCGATCACATGCCGCGTTCGCGCGCCAATCGCCATGCGGATGCCGAGTTCGCGTCTCCTCCGCGCGACAGAGTAGGCGAGACACCCATAGATCCCCACCGCGGCAAGCAAGCCGGCAGTCGCGCCGAAGAAAGCGGTAAGGATCGTCACCAAACGTTCCTGCCAGAGCGAGTTTTGAACATCCTGTTCCAGCGTTCTTGCCTCCAAAATCGGCATGGAGGCGTCGATCGCCTCTAGAGTTTTTCGAAGCGCACCGATCATCCGAACCGGATCGCCAAAGGTTCGCACATACAGTACAACGGACCGCTCGGAATCTTCGCGAAATAGCGTGTACAGAATTGGCGGATCGAGCTCGCGTAACGAGCGATACTTTGCCGTTCCCGCCAATCCAACTACCATCCATCGCGCCGGCCAGGTGTTATCCGGCCCACCCACGACGAGCTTGCCAATGGGATTCTCATGGGGAAAAAGCGAGCGCGCCAGCGCGCGATTGATCACAGCCGGACGAACTTCCTTGCGCGCGTCTGACTCTTCCAGATGCCGTCCGGCCAAAAGCGGAATTCCCATGGCCTCGAAAAATGCCGGCGAAACGTTATCCACCGTGGTCATCAGAAACGGTCCGCGCGGACGGGAAACCGTTTGCATCAAGCCCGCCCCGCGCATCAACCCCCGGCTGCTGAAGCTCACTGCGCGCACAGCAGGCAGCTGTGCCACGCGTGTACGCAGTTCTCGTAGAAACACTGCCGTCTGTTCAGGAGAGTATCCCGCATGCGCAGGGTCGATGGTGAACCCAACGATATGAGCGCGATCGAACCCCGGATTCAAATGCTCCAGAATCCAGAACGTGCGAATCATCAGGCACGCCGCGGACAAAAGCACCACGCTCAAGGCGACCTGAATCGCAACCGGCACAACACCGGAAACAACTGACGTGTGTGAACGGGTGCTTTCATTCAATTCGGAATTTAAATCTAATCGCGTTCCAATGAGCGCCGGCGCGAGCCCAAACAGGAAGATACACGCGCAGCAAAGGCTAGCTGCAAACAGAGCAACTCGCAGATCCGGAGTAACGCTCAGGATGCGAGGGGTCGCGAACTGATCCAATCCGCGCGCTGACGGCAGCAGCTGCAACACCGCGGGACCAAGCATAAATGCGAAAGCAACGCCTAGAGCGCTCCCCAAAACGGCCACAAGTGAATTCTCGACTAGTATTTGCCGCACCAGGCGCACGGCTCGCGCCGAGGGAAAGCCGCACTGCGAGATCTTTTCTGCGCTCCTGGCCTTTCGCGAGCAGAAGGCCGCTGATATTGGCGCATACAAGCGCAAGCAGCAGAAGCACAGCCGACGTCAATAGATGCAATGCTTGCGAAAACTGGCCGCGCAGCCGCGATGTGCCGTATGTCATCCGTTCCAGAGTGATCCAGTAGTTCAGGACGGAATTGTGCAACTGCACCGCGTTCCGAGGCTGAGTCTGCAGCCGGTTCCACTCGCTGAAATAGCGTTCGTCTTCGTGCAGCATGGAAGGCAAAGCGGCGGCAGCCGCATGCCAAGGCGACACGCCCGGCGCCAACCGCACCAGAATGTGGAATGCAAACAGCCAGTTATCCGCCGGAGAATCGGCGGCCTGCCCGGTAAGCACTGGGGCCGCCGAGATCGGAAGGCGAACCTCGGGAGCGCGCTCAATATCCATGCTGTGGAATTCCCGCGGCAGCACGCCTACAACCAGGAACGGATACTTTCCTAACCGGATTGTTCGACCCAAGATGTCCGGATTGCAATCGAATGCCGATTGCCAGAACTGATAACTAAGGACAACCGGAATGCGCGAGCTCGCCGATGCGTCGGCCTTCGTCAAAACACGCCCGACTACGGCCTGGATGCCGAGTTCCTGAAAGTAATTCGGCGAGACAATTTGGGGCATCACGAGCCGTACGCCGCGCCCATCTCCAAACGGAAGCAGGTTAGCCGGATCCCATTTCTGTTCGGCGAGCACGCCTGAAAAGAGATCGGTTCTCTTGGACAGTTGCTCGAATTGCCTGTACGAGTTCCTCGGATCAGCATCCATGTCGCCCGCCTCTTTCTTGGCAATGAGGTATAGGTTGCCCGGGTTGCGCACTGGGAGCGGCTTCAGCAGAAGGGCATCGACGATGCTGAAGATTAGGGTGCTCGCCCCGATTCCGATCATGAGAAACACCGTCACGACCGCGGTCATCAGCTTGTTTCGCCGAAACTGCCGGAAGCCGTAGCTGATATCGGACAACATCCCAGAAAGCGCCTGAAGCCCGAGTATAACGCTCCACTCGCCGCCCATTCACGCCTTTTCCAAAAAAGCTTTCCTCTTCTTTATCAGCAGCTTAAACCCATTTTTTCAACTTCCACCTTCACGTCTCTCCCAGGCGCATGCTACTTTCTGACAGGCTCGCGCTAGGCTCTCCCTCGCACGAGCCGAATCCATTTCTGGAGACTGATATGAGCACCCGGCAAGTCCGCCGCGCACAAGAGCGCAAAGCAAGAAAGCAAGCGCGTAAAGCCGCGAATTCATCTATACTCATCGACACTGCCGTCGAGCAAGCGATCGAGCACATCGGAACCGTGACCGTCAGGGAGCGGTCAGTCGAAATCCCCATCCCCGAACCGAGCAAACCGCGAACTCCGAGCGAAGCTCAGCTCACCGCGAACCGCGCCAACTCTCAACTCTCCTGCGGTCCGAAAACTCCGGAAGGGAAAGCGAAATCCTCTTTGAACGCCATCACCACCGCGCTGACCGGCCGCACCATTCTCCTCCCTTCCGACGATGCCACCCTTTACGAACAGCATCTCCGCGACTTCGAGAAAGAGCTTCGGCCCATGAACCGCCGCGAGATCGGTCTCGTGCAATCACTGGCCGATATCGAATGGCGGCGCGATCGCATCCCCGCTCTCCAAATGGCGATCTTCGCGAAAGGCCGCGTCGAGTTCGCCAATCTCTTCAATGAATACCCGGCCGCGCAGCGTCCCATGCTCATCGAGCTCCACACCTTCATCACCTACGAGAAACAACTCCGCAACCTGCAGATTCAGGAAGCGCGTCTGTGGCGCCAGCGCGAAAAAAGTAACGCCGAGTTGCGCCAGTTGCAACAGGAACGTCACCAAAGAGAAAAGCAGGATCTCGAGACGCTCGGCAAGCTGTACATGGCGGCCAAGCACGACAAGAAGCCCTTCGATCCGGTCGCGATTGGCTTCGATTATTCAATTGAGGATGTCGAGCTGTATCTCGAAGGCGTCCGCGCCGCTAACATCGCCAATGCAACTCTGAAACAGGAGCGGGAGCACGCCAGATCCTACACAAAAGCTGCCTAACCCCCCACGCCATCCCGCTCACGCTTGATCTTCTGGGACATCCGCGTTCATCTTGTTCATCAGCGGCCAATTTTCGCCTGGCAGGCGTCGGCGAAACGTTGAAATAATTTCAACTGCTCCGGATGTTCGAAGAATCTTGCCGCCTGCCACCGCTTCAGTCTCGCTCGTTCTGCTCGGCTCGTTTGCCTTTGGCCGCTGTTCGGTCATCGTTACAGATGATAATACCGCCGCCACAAGACTGCCTCTCGCGGATAATGAATTTTGCTGCGATCACTTCCGCTCTGCTTATTTATTTGCCTCGCCTGCTATGCTTTACCAGCGACGCATCCCAACTGGCAAGATCTTCGAGAGCATATTGAGAGCACGCTTCATGTGCCGCAGCCGCTTCCCAATTTGCAAGCGAAGACATACGGTCAGTTCGCACCCGCGTCCGGTGTTGCAGCGGACCGCGTCTCGTACGCAACCGATTACGATCTTCGAGTTCCGGCCATCGTCTATCACCCCGCAGGCGCGACCATTGTGCGGCATCCTGCGCTCATCGTGGTCAACGGGCACGGAGGCGATAAGTCGTCCTGGTACGCGTACTGGGCCGGCATCCTCTACGCGCGCGCTGGGGCCGTCGTCCTTACCTACGATCCCATCGGTGAATACGAACGCAACTCGGAACGGCGCTCCTTGACCAGTCAGCATGACGAATTCATCCCGCCCGATGACATGGCGCGCCGCATGGCTGGCTTGATGGTGACCGATATCATGCAAGCCGCAAACTACCTCGCTCAGCGCGAGGATGTCGATCCGAAGCGCATCGCGGTTATGGGTTTTTCAATGGGATCTTTCATCAGTTCGATTGCCTGCGCGGTCGATACTCGCGTCCACGCCTGCGTGCTCGTCGGCGGAGGAGATCTGGACTCGCCCGGAGGTTACTGGGATTCGAGTGGTAAAAAGATGTGCCAGGCGATTCCATATCAGTCGTTGAAATTTCTCGGCGATCGCGGCGCAATTCTCTACGCGCTCAACGCGAAGCGTGGTCCAACGCTAGTCTTCAACGGTTCTGCCGACGAGGTCGTCGACATACCGCATCATGGCGAAGATTTCTTCGAGGATTTGCGAAAGCGCACTATCGCCGAGCTTGGCAACTCAAAAGATGTTTTCGATTTCGCCTTCGCCGCGAATGGCGGTCATCGTCCCTACTTCGTCACCAAGCCCGTCGCGCTCTGGCTGGAGGACAAGCTGAAATTTCCGAATTGGACGCGCAAAGAGATTGAAGCAATGCCCGAAACACGCAGGGCCGACGGTACGATGGCGCTCGGCAACGATATTCCCGCCGTGCCGCGCGACGATTTGCACGCCATCCCGGAAGCCGTCTGGGATTCGCAGCGTGACAGCTACGTCTACGAAACCTGGGTCGACCGGGCCAAAAGGGCCATCACGTCCGGCGCTCCCTAAGACCCGCCTCGGCCTCATTCGTCCCGCAGCGCTTCCATCGGTTGTATCCGCATTGCCCGCCGCGTTGGCAGCCACGCTGCTGTCGCTGCCGCCAGCAGGAGCATGGCTAAGACAGTCACCCAAGTCGCGGCATCGTATGTCTCGACTCCGAACAGTTGACTTCGGACCAGTCGTCCCGCAAACATCGCCCCCACCATCCCCATCAGGATCCCGCCTGCGATGACCATGCCGCCTTGCAGCGCAACAATGCGCACCACGTCTTGCCAAACCGCGCCGAGTGCAATCCGGATGCCGATCTCGCGCCGCCGCAATTCCACCAGATGCGCCAGCGAGCCGTACAGTCCAAGCGAGGCAAGCATCAAACCGAGAATCGCGAACCCGTTCAGCAGGACTGCAATGAATCGGCGTAGCTTCAGAGACTGGGCAATACGCTCCGTCATCGTCGCTACGTCGAACAGCGCGACATGTCGATCCACCTGTGCCACTTGCTCGCGCACAGCGGACGTGATATCGATCGCGCCTTTGGTCCGCACGGCCAGGTACATCGCCGAAATATGTCGCTGCGGCACGGGCCAGTAGATCTCCGGTTTATGCGCGCCGCCCAATTGATCCGTGTCCACGTCTGACACCACACCGGCAATACGCGCCGCCTTGTCGCGCAATGCATTGTTCGCCACCATCTTGCCGATCGGGTCTTCGCCGTGAAAATACAATTTCACGAAATCTTCATCGACAATCGCCACCCGCTCGCCGTGTTCGTTGTCATTCGGCGTAAAGGTTCGGCCCCGCAATAACGGAATCTTCATGGCCTCGAAATAACCCGGCAAAACCAGGTTCTCCCGCGCGGCTGGTCTCACCGGTCCCTCGGCGCGGCCCGGAAAATACAAATCGCTGATCCATCCGCCGCTCGGATTGAATGGCAAACCTGCCGATGCGGATGCTAACTCCACGCCCGGCAATGCCGCAAGTCGCTGCTGTACTTCTTTGAAGAACGCAGCCGCCCTGTCTCCGTCCTTATAGCTCTTACTCGGAAGACTAACCGTTCCGGTCCATACGTGATCGGCGGAGAATCCCGGCGCAACTTGCATCAGCTTGATAAAGCTGCGGCTCAATAATGTCGCGGTGAATAGGAGAGCGACGGCCACGCCGATCTGTGCTGCTACTGCCAAGTAGCGCCACCCCACCGCGCCCGTCATGGTACGTGTCGAGCCCGATTTCAAACCTTGTTCAATCGGCACTCTCCTGCTCGCGACCGCCGGCAACAGTCCCGCCGCGAAGGTGCTCAGCAGTGCCATTGCAATCGCGAACACAATGGTCCATATCTGAATATGAGCTGTCTGCGCAATGGGCCCGTAACGGTTGATTAGCTCAATCGCCCATCCCGCCAGGAAGATGCCCGCAGCGCAGCCGGCGAACACTAATACTGCTGTCTCCGTTAGTATTTGACGCGCGATCCGATGACCCGCTGCCCCTAGCGCCGCGCGAATCGCCAACTCACTGCTTCGCGCCGTCGACCGGATCAATAAAAGTCCGCTGACGTTCGAGCATGCGATCAGTAGCACACAGAGCACCGCGCCGAATCCGAGAAACAGCCATCGCCGGATGGCCCTCGTTTGCTCCTCGATAAGCGGTTCGGTAATGAAACGCCAGCCTTCCTTCTCTGGATAGAACGAAGGATAAGCCCGCGCTAGCCGATGGCCAATCGCTAACAGCGTTGATTGCGCTTGTTGCTGGTTAACCCCCGGTGCCAGTCGCGCAAGCGTCTGCAGCCATTTGTCTCCGCGCTGGCTTTCTGCAAAGTACCCGGCCTTCAGCGCCACTGGCACCCAAAGCTGAGTTGCCGGATAAGGATAATGAAACGCGCGGGGCATTACGCCAACAATGGTGTACGCATCCCCGTTCAGCTCAATCGTGCGGCCCAGCACATCCGGGCGTGCATCGAAAGCGCTGCGCCAAAACGTGTCGCTCAGCAGTGCCACCTTCGGCGCGCTATCGCGATCGTCATCGCTCGTAATGGTTCTGCCGAGAGCCGGCTTCACGCCCAGCAGCTCGAAGAGACTTGCGGAGGCGTTGACCGCATCCACGTGCCGCGCCGCGCCCGCGCCCGTCATCGTGAAGTCATTGAAGTAGTACACGCCAGCCTGGCTGAATACGTCGTGCTGCCTGCTGACCTCGGCATAATCCGGCGCGGAAAGCGATCCCCGCGACAACTGGGACTTGGGAAACGAATTGAAGACGAACACAATTCGATTCGCGTCGGGGTAGGGAAGTGGCTTCAGCAACGCCTCGTATAGCACGCTGAATACCGCCGTCGAGGACCCGATTCCAAGAGCAAGCACGATGATGGCACTCGCCGCGAACCCTGGCCGTTTGCGAAGGCTGGCGCACTGCAAATCGAAGATCCGTCAACATGCGCGCTCTTGTCTATGCCGCATGATACCCTTTAGCTTCTTCCCGATCTACCCTGTCATGACTCCCGGTGATCGAAAGCTACAAATAATTCCCATCGGAGGCTTGGGCGAGTTCGGGATGAACTCGATGGCGCTGCGTTATGGCGACGACATCATCGTCGTGGACGCGGGAATGATGTTTCCCGAATCCGAGCTGCTCGGCGTCGACATCGTCACTCCCGATTTCACCTACCTCGAACAGCATGCGAGCATGGTCCGCGCCCTCATCCTCACTCATGGGCACGAGGATCACATCGGCGGTGTTCCGTTCCTGCTCTCGCAACTGAACGTGCCCGTCTATGGAACGGAGTTCACGCTGGGTCTTGTGGAGCGCCGCCTCGAAGAGCATGAGCTGCTCGATCAAGCCAAGCTGAACATCGTCAACCCCGGCGATCGCATCACGCTCGGCCCATTTGAAATCGAGTTCATTCGCGTGACGCACTCCATCGTCAGCGCTGTTGCGCTTGCCATCACAACCCCGCTCGGCGTCGTCATTCACACAGGCGATTTCAAAGTTGATCCAACTCCGACGGACAACGAGCTTTTCGATCTTCACACGCTCGCCGCTTACGGCAAGCGCGGCGTGCTTCTGCTGCTTTCCGATTCAACGAATGTCGATCGGCCGGGCTATACCGAGAGCGAGCGCGCTGTCCGCCCGCGGCTCGAAGATCTGTTTACGCGCTGCGATCGTCGCCTGATTATCTCCTGCTTCAGCAGCTCCATTCATCGCCTCCAGACAATTCTCGACCTCGCCGACGAGTACGGCCGCAAGGTCGCGTTGCTCGGCCGCAGCATGCTGAATGTCACGGAAATCGCGCACAAGATGGGGCTGCTTTCTATTCCCGATTCCATCCTCCTGCGCCCTCAAGACATCATGCAGACAGCGCCCGATAAAGTGGCCGTCATCGCTTCCGGCACGCAGGGTGAACCCATGTCGGCCTTGTCTCGCGTCGCGGTCGACAATCACAAGCACCTCTATCTTCAGCCCGGCGACACCGTCGCGTTAAGCTCGCGCATCATTCCGGGTAATGAGAAGGCGATTTACCGGATGATGAATCACATCGCCCGGCGAGGCGCGAACCTCGTCTACGGCACCATGAGCCCGCCCGTTCACGTCTCCGGCCACGCCAGTGAAGAAGAATTGAAGCTGGTCCTGAACCTCGTTCGCCCGAAATACTTCATCCCCATTCACGGCGAATATCGCCAGCTCTCCCGCCACGCCGCTTTGGCGCAACATCTCCGGTTCGCAGGTCTCGAAGAGACTTTCGTGCTCGAGACCGGCGACACTCTCGAGATCGATTCCATCGGTGCCCGGCGCGGCGAGAAGATCACCGTCGGCCGCGTCTGTATCGATTCGGGCTCGCTCGATGATGTCGTCGAAGACATCGTCATCCGCGATCGGCGTCACCTCTCTGAAGATGGTTTTGTGCTTCCCATCATTGCCATTAACAAGCACACCGGCAAGAGCGAGGGTCTTCCCGAGATCGTTACTCGCGGATTCGTGGTTGGCGATGGAGCGGGAATCTTGCAGGAAGCTCGAGCGGTCGTCGCCCGAACTCTCGAAAGCTCAACTGCTGAGGAGCGCGGCGATTGGGGCGTCATGCAGGAAAAGATTCGTACCGATTTGAAGCGCTTCCTCAGCAAGCAGACGCAGCGCCGACCCCTTATCATGCCCGTCATCTTGGAGGTCTAGCCTCAAGCTCATTTAATCCGCTATAGAATAGTTCTCGTACTATACCCTGGAGGGCTACTAAATGAAAAAGCTGGTTTTTGCCTCAATCATGGCGGCCTCGCTCTGCTCGTTTGCCGCTTTCGCTGACACTCTGTCAGGCTATGTTTCCGAGTCCCATTGCGGCCTCGCGCACAGCAAGCCAAGTGCCGCAAACACAGCCTGTATCAACAAATGTCTTAAGGGCGGCTCCGATCCTGTTCTCGTGAGCGATGGCAAGATCATGAAGATCGACGCCGATTCCAAAGAGAAGGTAGTTGCGTTCGCAGGCGAGAACGTCACGATCGATGGAACCGTTGACGGCGACGTCATCAAGGTCAATTCCATCGAGAAGGCGAAGTAACAGAACCGCGCGCGTAAAGCAAGCGGTGTCTTTGGACGACTAGTGCTCAAACTCGAGGTTCAGCTTTCCCGCTGCGCCTCGATAGAGCACCACTAGATTCTTGAGCTTGTGTTTCCCGTCCAGCGGGAAATAAAGATATCCTTCGACTGGCTCTACTGATTCTTTATTCGGCAACTGCTTCGCCTTCAGAGCCTGCAGGAGCGTCTCGTTTCCCTTACTCTTCGTATCCATCCTTGAATTGATGACAACCGGTCTCGGATTACCGGGGGAGCTGCCCCCTCCCATAATTCCGCCGAAACCAACCGAGCTGCTGGTCTTCTTCACCTTGGTTCCGTCTGCCCCATTCGAAACCACCAGTGCGCCCTGTCCCGCTATTTCAGCCGGGTCGAAAGGCTTCGAACGCTCGCCGTCATCATGCGCCAGCAGAATAAAGTCGTCCGGACTAATCTCAACCGGCTTGTCCGTCTTCGGGATCACTCGCACCTGCAACAGCACAATCCCCTTGCCCGGATCGGCGCCCAGTTTTTGAGTCACCTCCTCCTCGGTGAGCGAGATCGTCGCTACAATGTCTAACTGCTCATTGCCGGCGCTCGTATTCGGAGAGATAACTTTCTTCGTGGCCCAAAGGCTAACTGGAGCCAGCATCAAAACAACTCCGAAAGTAACTGCGAACCGCATAGGTGCCCTGCTTAGAAAATACCATCCGGCGGGCATCGCCGTCTCGAACCATCACGACCTTTACACTGGAGCGGTGATGACGCTCCTCTTGCTGATCGCGGCGGCTTTTGCCGCTGGCGCCATCAATTCGGTTGCTGGCGGTGGCAGCTTCCTGACTTTCCCGTCGCTTGTATTTGCCGGTGTTCCCGCGGTCATCGCGAATGCTTCAAACACCGTAGCTTTGGTTCCAGGCTCTATGGCAAGCGCTATCTCATACCGCAGCGATATCCAACGTTTGGACGAAGAGAAAATTATGTCCTGGTTCGCTGTGAGCGTTATAGGCGGAGCCGCCGGCGCCGCTCTGCTTCTGTTCACGTCAGACAAGACGTTCCGGCAAATTGCTCCCTGGTTGCTCCTGTTTGCGACGCTGTTGTTTGCATTCGGGACCCAGGTGAGCGTTGCGTTCCGAGGCCGCCTTCATGGCAGCCAAGTCCTGATGCTCACCCTGTTGTTCCCCATTTCGGTCTACGGTGGTTATTTTGGCGGTGGCATCGGCATCATGATTCTCGCCGCCTTCCGGCTTTATGGCCTCACGGATATACACGGGATGAATGGGATCAAAGCCATGCTTGCCGGTTCGATCAATGGTGTGGCAGCCCTTGTTTTTATAGTCGCCCATCAAGTTTATTGGCGTCCCACGCTCGCCATGATGGCAGCCGGAATTGTGGGCGGCTATATCGGTCCGGTGATAGCGCGGCGAATGCGGCCTATCGTGATTCGCGCCATCGTGATTGCGGTGGGAGCGTTGATGACGGCGTACTTCTTCTACATCTCGCCGAAGTGAGCTATAACACCGGACCGATACGCCATGGCGCGAATTCGTGATGCCCTAATTCTTCTGCGTGGGTTCTTTCGCCAGAGGCGACTCGCAGCAGCGTATCGAAGATCTCACGGCCGACCTCTTCGACGTTGGCTTCGCCATCGGCAATGCGTCCAGCGTTAATATCCATGTTGCCGATCATGCGCCGGTAGGTATTCGAGTTGCTCGCGATCTTGAGGACTGGAATGCTCGGAAATCCAATCGCACTGCCGCGTCCCGTGGTGAAGGCGATCAGGTTTACTCCGCCTGCGGCCAATCCAGTGATTGATACCGGATCGTAACCAGGCGTGTTCATGAAGACAAAGCCCGGAGCGGTGATTCGCTCCGCATAGTCGACAACGTCTTCCAGCGGGGATGTTCCCGCCTTTGCGACAGCGCCGAGCGACTTCTCGAGGATGTTCGTCAGGCCACCTTCTTTATTTCCTGGAGTCGGATTATCGTTGAAGCTGCCACCGAACTGGTCCAAATAGGCCTTATACCGTTCGACGTAGCGCAAGAGCTTGCGCGCAATTTCCGGAGTGCGAGCTCTTCGCAGCAATAGGTGCTCCGCGCCGAAAATCTCGGTTGTCTCGGCGAGCGCCACAGTTCCGCCCTGATCGACAATTAAGTCGCAGCAGTAGCCGAGCGCCGGATTAGCAGTAATACCGGAGAATGAATCGGACCCGCCGCAGTTCAAACCCAGCACGATCCTCGACGCAGGCACTTCTACACGCTTCTCCTCTGCAGCGCGTTCGATGAAATGCCGAACCTGCTTTCGCGCGGCTTCGAGCGCACCACGTGTTCCTCCCGATTCCTGAAGAGTGAGACCCTGCAGAGCGGCTGGATGGCGGACTTCCTCATCACCTTGCCCGAGATAATGGCCGATCTGGTTCACCTCACAACCGAGGCCCAAAATGAGAGCAGCCGAAACGTTGGGGTGATCCAAGACGCCTTCAAGAGTCCTTTGAAGTTGTTTGGTATCGGGACCGATTGCATGTCCACAGCCTTCGCCGTGCGGGAACGCCACAACGCCATCGACATTATGAGGCAGCGTTTCATCGGCAAAGCTGGAAGCGATCAATTCTGATGTGTGAGCAGCGCAATTGCTGGCCGCTACAATAGCGATGTAATTTCTGGTTCCTACGCGACCATCAGCGCGTCGATATCCCAAAAACCCTGCTGGTCCGGCGTGATCGGGATGCCGCCAAGGTTCACTCGAAATGGGTACTTCCATCACGCCGAGTTCCTTGAAGCCGAGATTATGGGTATGCACATGGTCGCCAATTTGAATATTTGTTCGCGCGAAGCCAATCACGTTTCCATAGCGATAAACAGGCTCCTCTGCTGCGATAGGCCGGAGCGCGATCTTGTGGCCGGCCGGAATAGGTGCCTTCGTGAGTACCGTTGTTCCATTCACCTCCACTTGCTGACCTGCCGTAAGAGCGACTCGGGCAACGCCCACGTTGTCGCGCGGGTGCAGCAGAATCACCGAATTCTGTGCCGTCGGAGGATTTACGATTTCGTAAAGCATTTGGAGACACTTCTACTTTACGGCTTGTGCTCTTAATTGAGAATGCCGCGAATCCCAGTAGCGACTTATCGGCTGCAGCTACACGCAGGCTTTGGCTTCGATGCGGCCTCCGCGATAGCCGACTATCTTCACCAGCTCGGCATCTCACACGTTTACAGCTCGCCATATTTGCAGGCTGCGCCCGGAAGTCAACACGGTTACGACGTTGTCGATCATCACAGGGTGAATGAGGAACTCGGTGGCAGTGAGGCTCATCAGCGTTTCTCGTTACGTTTGGGCGCATGCAACTTGGGCCAAGTGCTCGATATCGTGCCGAATCACATGGCGATTAGCGGGCGTCGTAACCGCTACTGGTGGGACGTGCTTGAGAACGGGCCATCCAGTCGCTATGCCGATTACTTCGATATCGATTGGCAGCCGCACGAAGAGAGACTTCGAAACAAACTATTGGTTCCGATATTAGGCGATCATTATGGCCGGGTTCTAAGCCGGGGCGAGATTCAGATAAGACGGCAGGGTGGCGAGTTTTTCCTGCAGTACTTCGAACATGAGTTGCCGGCCGCGCCAAGATCGCTGCCGTTTCTGCTCGCCTCCGCCGCTTCGCAAAGCGGGTCCGATTACCTCGCCTTTCTCGCTGACTCTCTGTCGCGCCTGCCCGCTTACACCGCGACCGATCGCGCCAGCACGACAGAGCGGCACCGTGACAAAGAGGTAATTCGAGGATTGCTTGAGCGCCTTTTCCAAGAGGTGCCCTTTATCGCCGACGCGGTGGATTCCGCCCTGCGCGCATTGAATAACGATATAAATGCGCTCGACGATTTTTTGGAACGCCAGAACTACCGCGTCGCCTTTTGGCGCACGGCCGATCAGGAGCTGGCATACCGGCGTTTTTTTGATGTGAACACGCTGGTGGGTCTACGCATGGAGAATCCACAGGTGTTTGCGGACGCGCATGCCATGCTTCTCAGATGGCTGCGCGAAGGTGTACTGGATGGAATTCGTGTCGACCACCCCGACGGCCTGCGCGATCCGCGCCGTTATTTCGAGCGTCTCCGGCACGAGGCTCCCGATGTTTGGATCATCGCCGAAAAGATTCTCGAGCCCGGTGAGAGATTCCGCGACGAATGGCAGATTGATGGAACAACGGGGTACGACTTCCTGAACGAAGTAGGCGGCCTTTTTGTCGATCCGGAGAACGAACCCGCGCTGACCAAGATCTATGCCGACTTTACCGGTGAACCGACCGACTATGCCGAAGTCTGCCGCGACAGAAAGCATCGCGTCTTGCGCGACCTCCTGGGCAGTGACATCAACCGCCTGACGAATTTGCTTTCCGATATCTGCGAGCGTCATCGCGATCGGCGGGACTATACACGCCACGATGCGATCCGCATTGTTCGCGAAGTCATTGCCTGCTTTCCCGTATACCGGACATACGTTGTGCCAGACCGGGACGAGCTCGCCGATGAAGATGTGCGGTACATCGAGGAGGCAATTGAGGCCTCGAAAGGACACCGGCCCCAGATCGATGCGGATCTCTTCGACTTTCTTCGCGACATTTTGCTGCTTCGGGTTCGTGGAGCGATGGAATCTGAATTCGTTATGCGCTTCCAGCAATTCACCGGCTCGGCTATGGCAAAGGGCGTAGAGGATACGGTTTTCTATTGCTATAACCGATTGATTTCGCTCAATGAAGTGGGCGGGGATCCGGGGCGCTTCGGCGTTTCACCGCAAAGCTTTCACGCATTCTGTTTGGAAGCGCAGAATTCACATCCCCGCACCATGCTCGCGTCCTCCACACACGATACAAAACGGAGCGAAGATGTGCGGGCGCGTATCAGCTTGCTGTCAGAGATCCCAGACCAATGGAAAGAGGCCGTCGAGAGATGGTCGCAAATGAATGCAAAGTACAAGAAAGGCGAGTACCCTGACCGCAACACCGAGTACTTCCTGTATCAGACAATGATCGGCGCATGGCCAATTAAAACCGATCGACTTTGGCCTTACATGGAGAAAGCCTGCCGGGAGGCGAAGCAGCAGACCTCCTGGTTGGCGCCGAACGAGCAATTCGAAGCCGCAACTCGCGAGTTCATCGAGGCTCTTTACGCTGACGACGAGTTCATCGAGGATTTTGAAAGGTTTGTCGACCCACTTATTGAGCCGGGCCGTATCAACTCACTTTCGCAAGTGCTTCTAAAGCTCACCTCGCCAGGTATTCCCGACATCTATCAAGGTTCGGAGCTATGGGACCTGAGCCTGGTTGATCCGGACAACCGGCGGCCAGTCGATTACGAGACTCGACGGCGTCTGCTTTCCGAAGTGCCGGGTCTGAAGGTCGATCAAATATGGAATCGGATTGATGAAGGTTTACCCAAGCTTTGGACCATTTATCATGCGCTTCGTGTTCGCCGCGAACGGCCTCTGTCCTTTGGCGAGCAAAGCACGTATACTCCGCTTACCGCGAACGGCGCGAAGGCTGCTCATCTGATAGCGTATGGGCGTAGCGACGATGTTCTGGTTCTAGCGCCCCGTTTGATCTTGAAATTGGCCAGCAACTGGTGCGATACCTCGGTCGCCATTCCCGCCGGAACTTGGCGGAATGAGCTTTCCGGCTCGGCGGTCAAAGCAGGTACGGTTCGCATCGGCGGCATTCTATCATCGTTTCCGATTGCGCTACTGGTAAAGGAGTAACTTCGCACGCGCCGTCTCAATGCAGAAGCATCTCGCTCAATACGCGTCCGGATGAGCCACTTGGCGTCTGTATATCCAGCATCGTCGCTAGCGTAGGAGCAATGTCGTTCGGCTCGATCGTGTTGTCGTAACGCCCAGCCTTGACGCCAGGTCCCATGAAAAGAACAGGGACGTGGCGATCGTATGCATACGGTGAAAAATGTGTTGTCCCGCTGTGTCCCGGCATATAATTCGGCTCTAAGACTATGGCAATGTCGCCGCTGCGCCTAGGGTTATACCCGTTGATTTCCGCTCGCGCGATGAAGTCGCCAGTAATGCCGTTGTCGAGTTGATCTCGCGTATAGACTCGCGCAACGTGGAGTTCGGGATTCGACAAAAGAGCCTCCGCCGCGACGCGATAGATTTCCTGCTCCGCTACGGGCTTGCCGTCGGGCGTTTCAAAGTTGGATATTACGTCGATTGAGATAAAGATTGCTTTCCCCGCCGCCGGGAATAATCCATTGCGCGGCGCCGAAACGGGCGGTGAGAGCGCTCTCGACTATCTTTTCCGCGTTTCCCGGCACATAGCCGCCCGGCATTTTCTTGGCTTTATCCGTTGCAGGCGTCGAAGCAACGCCATGATCCGCAGAGAGTACGATGATGACGTTCTTGAGGCCGACCTTCTCATCGATCAGATGAAACAGTTTTCCGAGCAACTGATCGGTGCGCATTGCCATGTCGCGCACTTCAGGAGCATCCGGTCCGACAGCGTGACCGATGTAGTCGTTAGATGAAAACGAGATGGTCAGCAGGTCGGTCGCGCCGCGCTGCCCGAGTCTCTCACCCCCGATTGCCTGTTCTGCGAATTGCTCGATCAGCTCATTGCCCCACGGGCTCGCAGGCAGCTTCTCGTATGGCAATTTGCTGCCGGCAGCCGTATGGAAGTTCCAGTTTGGAAAACCTTCCCACTTACGATCGATATATTTTGCCGGGAGCTTTCGGGCATTGAAAGCATTGGCCCAGGCAGGCAGCTCATCCATATAAAAGGAGCTGCTGATGAAATTGCCCGTTACGTCATCCAGCCAGTACGCTCCCGCCGCCCTGTGGCCGGAGGGAAGAATGGCGGCACGCGCTTTGATTGAAATGCCGATGACCTTGGATTCCGCATGCGCATTGCGGAGCTCATCTCCGACTGTGCTTACGAGTAATCTCTTCGGCGAAGCGGGATCGGCGTCGGTGCATTTGGATCCTTGTTCTTCCTGCTGTCCTCCGACCGTTTTTACGTCCCAATCGCAAACGCTGGTTACCACCTTCTGCTCGTCGCGGTCGTACCATGCATTTCCGACAATTCCGCTGACTGCCGGCATGGCGCCGGACATGAAGATGCTGTGGCCAACGGCCGTGACGGTCGGCACCTGCGCATAGAAGGCGTTGGTGAAGTCAGCGCCCTGATTCATGAGTTGATCAAGACCACCGTGATAGTCGGACCGGAAGCGGGTGAGATAGTCGTAGCGAAACTGATCGATGATAATGCCCACCACGAGCTTTGGTTTTGCGGGCGGCGCGGCAGAGCAGGGAACAGTCGGCGACCAACAAAATTGCCGCGATTGCGAAAATTGTGGACCGGCGGGCGGGCATTCGGCCTCAGCTTATCAGAGGCGCTAATCCAGCATCAGCCGCGTTCAGTTGTCTTATCCGGCGGAATTTCTCTGAATGTGATGCCCTTGGGTTTTGTGAAAAGCGTGGCGTCGAATGGCAGTTCCTGATACGTGATGTATTCGTACGTGTACGTCCCATCCTTGGTTTGCCAGCTGAGGGTGACAGGAACTTGAGTCTCGGATCTGACGATAAGCGTGGCTGTGCCTTCGGATGTTTTCAGGCGGTAGGCATCGGTGGGCTTTGAATTGATAATCGGGCCGGCTGCTTTCGTCGCTCCCGCTTCCTTGAAAAAATCGAGCTCGTCACCAAATTCCAGCCGGTCTATATTCGTCAGCTTGTGCTTGGGATCGAAAGGAAGAACAACCGGTAGATGAAGATCGTTTGCTCCACCTTGATCGATGGCGTGAGTGCCTTTCTTATCCGTCAAGTTGACGCTATAAGCGTCGGGTTCGGCGATGATCGTCAGCTTTTCAACTTTCTGCCGCGCATCGGGCGGATCTTCAATCCGCGCATAGTGCGGTCCAGCGCGATAGATGGTTTTCGGAAGCGCGGCGAACGAGCGGGGCTTGACTCCAGGAGCCATCAACCTTACAACCATCTTGGTCATGGTCGCGGGTGGTTGGGTATTGGCAGTCTGAGAGTGAGCGACGAATGCAAACGGCAGCGCGAGTATCGCTCGATGTAAGCAGCGCATGTATCTTGCTTGTGGGATCAATCAGGCGAAGAAATGGTTTCAGGCCGCTCTGCGTTAGCATTGATGTTTTGCAAAGTGAATAAGGTCCTTGAGCTTCGCGCTCTCACCAAGCACTATTCCACGCATCCTGCTGTAAATGGAATCTCGCTATCGTATCGAAGAGGGCGAATTCTTTTCGTTGCTGGGACCATCCGGTTGCGGCAAGACGACGACGCTGAGGCTGATTGCCGGTTTCGAATCGCCAACCTCCGGCGAGATTCTGTTGAATGATCGATCCGTCGCGGATCTGAGACCCTACCATCGCGACGTGAGCACCGTGTTTCAGAATTACGCCTTATTTCCGCACCTTACTGTTGCGCAAAACATCGCGTTCGGACTTGAGCGGCGTTCCCACGTCGAATAAGGGCAACGTTCGAGACAAGGTGGAGGAAGCGCTGGCGCTTGTGCAACTTTCAGGCAAGGGATCGCGCTTGCCGAGCCAAATTTCCGGAGGCGAGAGGCAACGTGTTGCGCTGGCGCGGTCGCTCGTGCTCGAGCCTAAGGTGCTGCTGCTGGACGAGCCGCTTTCGGCTCTCGATCCCAAACTTCGCAAGCAAATGCGAACTGAGTTGAAGAGCTTGCAGCGGCGGGTTGGAATTGCATTCCTTTTCATCACTCACGACCAGGAAGAGGCGCTTTCCATGTCAGATCGAATGGCGGTGATGAACGCGGGGCGACTGGAACAGATAGGCACGCCGCGCGAACTGTATCAGCAGCCGAAATCGCGGTTTGTCGCGGAATTTCTCGGCGAAGTGAACTGGCTGAACGGAGCGGGGGTGCGTCCGGAGTCGATTCGCGTCTGCAAACAGCATCCGGGCGATCACGTGAGGTCGCTTGCCGGTACCGTACAGAGCTCGACTTTTCTGGGAAATTGTGTTCATTTGCAGACCCGGCTTCCGGACGGAGCAGAGTGTACAGTCGAGGTCGGGCGACGGCGACTCTCAATTCGAGCCTGGCGACACGGTGCACATGTGGTGGAACCGTTCCGACGAACTCCCAATCTCGCCCCACGCATAAGCAATGAAGCGGCTGCGCATGATTTTTGTTGCGCCGAGCGCCGCCGTGATGGTCCTGCTGTTTTTCGCGCCGCTCGGGATCGTGTGCGGCTATAGTCTGCTTTCGCGCGGCGCCTACGGTGGCGTCATGCGGCCGTGGACGGCGGAGAATTACGCACGTGTGTTCGATCCGCTGTACGGCGAGATCCTCTGGAGATCGGTCTGGATAGCGGCTGTGTCAACGCTCTTTTGCCTCGCTCTCGGATTTCCGCTTGCGCTCTACATCGCACGGTCGCTGCGTCACAAGACACTACTCCTGAATCTGGTGATGCTTCCGTTCTGGAGCAGTTTTCTCATCCGTACTTACGCTTGGATGTTTCTGCTGCGCGATACGGGGCTTATCAATACGGCTTTGCAAGCTCTGCACTTGATCAGGAGTCCATTGCCGCTGCTGTTCAATAGCGGAGCGGTGATTCTCGGATTGGTCTATGGATACCTGCCTTTCATGGTTCTTCCGCTGTACGCGACACTCGAAAAATTAGATCCGTCGTTGGTGGACGCCGCTGAAGATCTGGGCGCATCGCCGTGGGTCGCGCTTTGGCGCGTGGTGATTCCACTCAGCAAGGCGGGAATGATCGCCGGCTGTTTGCTGGTGTTTATTCCGTGCCTGGGCGCGTATTTAACGCCGGATTTAATGGGCGGCGGCAAGACAGTCATGATAGGGAACCTGGTCCAGAATCAATTCACCACGGCGCGCGATTGGCCGTTCGGTTCGGCGGTCTCTCTCATGCTAATGATGATTGTCCTGCTTGTTCATGCGTTTCCTATCGCGGAAAGGGCAGGATCTGATATGAAAAGGCTGCTTGCGGTCTATGCGTCTGCGGCTTACCTGTTTCTTTACGTGCCCCTTGCTGCCTTAGGCGTGTTCAGTTTCAATGCTTCGAAGCTGTCGATCTGGCGCGGATTCACTTGGGATTGGTACGGCCAAGTCTTCCGGAATGAGGCTTTGCTCGAAGGTACGATGAACAGCCTGATCATCGCCGTGGCCGCGACGGTGGTTTCGACCGCTATCGGAACTCTCGCCGCTTATGCGCTCTGGAAAAGGCGAATTCCGGCTCTGACGAACTCGCTCTATCTTTCGCTCGTGACTCCTGAGATCGTCACCGGTGTCGCGCTATTAGCATTTTTTGAATGGAGCTTTCGCTTCTTACATGTCCAGCTTGGTATTCACACGGTCATTCTGGCGCACATCTCTTTTTCGCTGGCGTACGTAGTGATCGTGATTCTCGCGCGATTGCGCAGTTTCGACCCGGCGTTGGAAGAAGCTGCGCTCGATCTTGGCGCGAATGAATGGCAGGTGTTTCGGCATATCACAGTGCCTATGCTGCTGCCGGGGATCGTCGCGGCCGCACTGCTTTGTTTCGCGGTTTCGTTTGACGATTACGTAATAACGAGTCTGGTTGCCGGAGTGAATTCAGAGACGCTTCCCATGATGATCTATGCGATGGCAAGAAAGGGCGTGAGCCCTGAAGTGAATGCGCTGTCGGTGATGATTACGGTTGGCTTGGGGATATTCATTTTGCTTGCCGCGCGCTTGGAGCAAAGCGGCATCCGGAGGGGCGGAAGCGTTGACCCGGCGCACGTTTCTGATGAGTGCCGCGGGTGCAACGCTCGGCTGCACTTCCCGCACGCAACGACGCCTAAACGTTTACAACTGGGACAACTATGTCGCACGCTCGACCGTTCCCGATTTCGAGCGCGAGTTCAATTGCCGCGTCCGTTACGGAACTTACGGCAGCGCGGAAGAGATGCTCGCAAAGGTGATGAGCGGAAATTCGGGATGGGACGTTGTATTTCCTTCGAACGCTTTCGTTCCGCCCATGCGCGACCTGGCGCTGCTTGCCCCGCTCGATCACAAACGACTTGGCAACTTGGGAAATCTCGACACCAGGTTTCAATCGCCGGAATGGGATACGAGGCTCGAATGGTGCGTGCCCTACATGCATAGCGTGACCGGGATTCTTTATTCGAAAAGCGTCTCGCGCCCTCCGCTCGCGATGGGCGGATTTGTGGACGGATTCTTACTCGCGGCGAGTCACGATGATGGACGATTCGGCCGAAGTGCTGGGAGCTTGCCTGAAGATTCGCGGGTGCTCGATCAATTCCGGAGACGAGCGACAGCTTGCGGCAGCTCGCGACCTTGCCATTCGGCAAAAGCCGCTGCTGCGTGCTTATCTGAATGAAGAAGTCCAGAATCAGATAGTCGCGGGCGATGTCTTGGTGGCCCAGATATGGGGGCAAGTCGCGCAGGTGGCAATCGACAACGCTCCTAATCTGGCATTTGCGTTTCCCGCTGAAGGGTTCGCGCTATACGCCGACAACATCTGTATTCTCCGCGAAAGCAAACACAAGGATCTTGCCTACGAGTTCGTGAATTATCTCCTACGTCCGAAAGTGGCCGCCCAGATCGCGACTGAAGTACGAACGGCAACTGCAAATGCAGCCGCACGCGCACTGCTGCCGGAAGCGCAACGGAACAACCGAGTTCTGTATCCGAGTGCGGAAGTGTTGAAACGTGGCGAGTGGTTTAAAGCTTTGCCCGGACCAGTGCAGCGCTTGCGGGACCGCTACTGGACTGAGATCAAATCCGCGTGAAGGAACGCGTCAGAGCAAGCGCCGGGTGCGCGGTTTTGCCAAGCGCTTTTCGAGTCGCGTTTTGCGCTGGCTCAATACTGGTGAAGCCTCAGACGAAAGCGCCTGGTTAGTGAATTCCAGCGCAATCGCGTAATTCTTCTCTTCGTGCTCATAATATTTGGCCAGTTCTTCCAGGGCGCCTGTGCGGTATTCGTTTCTGCAGCCGGCCAGCTCGGTAAATAGATGCAAGGCCGCTTGCGGGCGCTTAAGCTTTTTTTCCAGCAACGCAATATCCCAGAGTGTGCGGAACAATAGCCGATCGGGTAATCCCGCGTCGACCGAGCGCTTCAGAAGTTCAAGGGCGGGCTCGTGTTCATCGGCGGCCAGCAGCCATCGGGCGATACCCGCCAGATCCTCGCCACGCCTCACGCCGACTTGCTCCAGCGACTCACTGTCGGTACTGCGGAAAGCCGCGGGCACTATGGCGGTCAAACAACCGAGCGTCAAAATGTCTATTGCGTTGTGGTGAAAAATCGGTACCAGGCGTTGCGCTTCCCGCGACCGCAGGTATTCGAAATAGACATATGGAATCAATTCTCCGGGCAAATCGCCCTCGCGGAAGACTCCCAGAATCTGCTCTTCCAACTGCATGAGACGGCAGCTTTCCAGGCGCAGCTTCCATAGTCTGCGGGCGCCGTGCAGCAGGTCGAGATGCCGCAATCGTGCGAAAGGCGCGTTGTGCCGCATCATGAGATAGCGCGTTTCGAGCAAAGGCTGGTCGTAGCTCTTGCCGTTGTAAGTGATCAAGACGTCGAATTCGCGAAGGTGCGCGTCCAGAGCTGCCAGCACGCTGCGTTCTTCAGCAAATTCACGCATGAAAAACTGGCGAACCCGAAAACCTTCGCGCGTGATCCGGCCGACGCCAATCAAGAATGCGTAAGTGCCGCAGCCGCCCGCCAGACCCGTAGTCTCCGTATCAAGGAAGGCCCAACGTTCGGGAGCAACGGCGGGGATCTCATTTTCTCCTAATGCATCGAGCAGATTTTCGGGTAAGTATGCAAGCGCGCCTATATCGGCGGACCCGTGTTGCTTGTGCGAGGCGAACAGGCGCTCGCTTTGGAAATGTTCGCCGAACTCATTTCCGACCACTTGGCCTTCCGACCACTCCTCTATGAACCAGCGCGCAGGCTTCTCTTCAATGGGCGCAACGTTCCCGATCGGCGGCTGCCGTGGGGCTGCATATTTGCGGGCGAATCTAGTCTCAATTGCGGCAATCCGCTGCCTCAATCGGGAAAGTTGTTCGTCTGTATCCAACACGTAGCCTTGTTCGCCTTTTATTTGCCAGTATACCTGGATCTTCGGAGACGCGACAAGCCGATCGCGTCGACTGAGCTATACTGTAGTCGTTCGACAACATGAATCGGAACGATTTACGGCTACGAATTCGTGCGCTGTTTCGAAGACGCCGCGTCGAGTCAGAGCTAGAGGAAGAGATCCGTACCCATCTCGAGTTGCAGACCCAAAAACACATACAGGCGGGTATGAGCGTTGATCAAGCCCGGCAACGTGCGCGCCTTGATTTCGGTGCGCTGGAAA
This sequence comes from uncultured Acidobacteriaceae bacterium, assembly GCA_963819405.1. Lineage (GTDB taxonomy): Bacteria > Acidobacteriota > Terriglobia > Bryobacterales > Bryobacteraceae > Bog-105. Next base: position 472,389 of record CAWFWH010000014.1, read on the forward strand.
ATGCGAAGGAAGAGTGCCGCGACGCGCGCCGTGTCGCCTGGTTTGCGAATTTCGTCCAGGATCTTCAATACGCCGCTCGCATTTTCAGGCGAGCGCCTGGGTTTACGGGGCTCGTGATCCTCATGTTGGCTCTCGGAATTGGGGCGAACGTCGCTACTTTCAGCGTCATGGACGCCGTTCTTCTCAGAATGCTGCCTGTAAGGAACCCGGGAGCCCTATTTCGGACCGTTGGAGCGAATGGGAACGCTTATGAGTTGGGCGGTGGTGGCTCGTACAAAGATCATTCAGCTGATGCGGGACCGAACGCGCTCGCTAGCCGATCTGATGGCGTACGAAGCTGCGGAACAGCGCCCGATTTCTATTGGTCACTCCGATAGCGAGCGGCTGATGCAACAGACGGTTTCGGGAAATTACTTTCAAGTTCTCGGCGTGCAGCCTGCCTTCGGGAGAGTGATTTCTACAGCGGACGATCAGGAACCCGGCCGGCATGCAGTCGCAGTAATCAGCTACCGGCTATGGAAACGCAAGTTCCATAAAAGTCTGAACGCCATTGGCAGCAAGCTACAGTTTGGCGACCACGTCTTCAACATCATCGGTGTTGCCCCTCCCGAATTTTTCGGTGTCGAGGTCGGCAAGGTGGTGGACGTTTGGACGCCGATCGCGATGGCTCCCCTTGAAAACCTCCGGAACGACCATATGTTTTGGCTTCGAACTATGGGTCGATTGCATCCCGGTGTGACGATCGCCCAGGCAGCAGCACCCATGCAGGCCGTGATGAACGAAGTCATGACGGAGGATGTTCGCCAGCACGCTCCACCAGGCACGCCGAAACAGGTGATCGATCGATTTCTCGCGGGGATGAGGATCAAGGGAGTGCCTGCGGGAGGCGGCATCTCGACCTTGCGCGGTCAATACCAACAGCTACTTCACATCATGATCGCCGTAGTGGGGCTGGTGCTAATCATTGCCTGCACCAACGTAGCGAACCTGCTGATAGCCAAAGGAAGCGCAAGACAACAGGAAATAGCAATCCGGCTTTCGCTTGGCGCCGGACGAAGGCGGGTTCTACAACAACTGGTTACTGAGAGCGTCCTTCTCGTGATGGTCTCGGCAGGAGTTGGTCTATTGATCGCACATTGGGCGACACCAATGCTGGTGCGGCTGCTGACGCCGGCCAGCGAACCTGCACAACTCGTGACTGCACTCGATATGCGGCTGCTCACCTTTACAGGTATTCTTGCGCTGCTGACCGTCGTGATATGCGGCGTGCTTCCAGCGCTCCGCCTGGCGGGCAGAGACATACACACAGCTCTCAAGAACGGAACGCGGCTCGCCGGAGGTAAGAACGGATGGACAAAACAGATTCTCGTGGCATCCCAAATCGCGTTGTCACTCGTGCTAGTGACTGGCGCCGTCTTGTTCACGCGTACGCTGGTGAATCTTATTTCATCCTATTTGGGATTTAATCCGGCGAGTGTTCTTGTCACCCGAATCGCTTTTCAGCGCCCCGATGACGAGAAAACTTTCTTCCCGGCTTGGAGTGAATTGCTGCGCCGCGTCCGGGCGCTGCCTGGTGTTGCGGCTGCTAGCCTGTCCTCAGCGAGTCTCTTTACCGGGTCCGTGCCCCTTGCCGGAATTCGCACCACTGCGGTCAAGGCGCTTCCTTCAGACCCGACTGCCGGGGAGCTGTTTGTTTCGACCGGCTACTTTCAAACTCTGGGTATTCAGTTTGCCGGAGGGCGGGATTTCGACGAGCGCGATAACAGCCCGGGCAGCCCAGCCTCGGCGATCATTAATGAAGCGTTTGCCCGCAAGTTTTTCGGAAGCGAGAACCCAATGGGCCGCAAATTGACGAAGATGGCGAATGCTCCCGCCTGGACGGAGATAGTAGGAATTGTAAGCGACGCCAAGTTCAATAGTCTTCGCGATTCGGCCCCTCCGATGGTTTACGTTCCTTATGGTCGAATCAGCCAATGGATTATTCCGCAAGCCCATCCGGGTTTGTCAATGTCCCTGCAGGTGCGAGGACGCCAGAGCCTATCCTCGCTGGCCTCCGAATTACATAGAGAGGCAGTCCCGCAGTTCACTGTCGGTGAGGTAACCCGCCAGCAGCAGCTGATTGACGACACTCTGGTTCGTGAGCGACTCCTTGCAAGTGTCGCGAGCCTGTTTGGGGGATTATCACTGTTATTGGCTGCACTTGGGTTGTACGGAATCATGAGCTACGCGGTAGTGCAACGGCGTCAGGAGATCGGTATACGGATGGCTTTAGGAGCCGCACCCAAAACGATATTGAGTCTGATGTTGCGCGATTCAGCGGCGATTGTGGTGGCAGGCACTCTAGCCGGGACGTTGCTCGCGGCGTTTAGTACCCGCTTGGCTAAGGCATTCGTTTATGGGTTAGCGCCGAATGACCCGGCAACGTTTATTGCTGCTGCCCTCGTGCTGCTTGCGGCTTCACTCGTGGCAGCTTTCATCCCCGCATACAGGGCGGCGGAAACCGATCCGATGATCGCCTTACGTAACGAGTAAGGAAGGACGCTTTGAAGCTCCAGGCGTCGGGTCAAATTGCAGCGGTCTACTATGGTTCTTCATGCGCTGTCACCGCGTTCGTTCTCGATTTTTTCCATCCTGATCTTCGGCTGCAGCATATTCGCCGCTGCCGATTTCGATCCCAAGATTTCATACACGAAGAATGAGTTTCGGATTCCGATGCGCGATGGCGTCCACTTATTTACGGCCGTTTACACTCCGAAAGACTTATCGGAAAAATATCCAATTCTCATGACGCGGACGCCCTATAGCGTTGCGCCTTACGGGGCAGACAAGTATCCCAAGAATGGTTGGTCCATCGCTGAAGTTCGCCGAAGACAAATTTATCTTCGTGTATCAGGATGTTCGCGGGCGATACATGTCAGAAGGCGAGTGGATGGAAATGAGGCCGGAAAAAGATGCGACGCATGGCCGGAACGATGTGGACGAGGCTACCGATACCTACGACACCATCGACTGGCTGCTGAAGAACGTGCCTAACAACAACGGCAAAGTAGGGATCGTCGGAATTTCTTATCCCGGGTTCTACACTAGCGCCGGCATGATAAATGCGCACCCCGCTTTGTTAGCTGCGTCTCCGGAAGCCCCGATGTCCGACATCTACATGGGTGATGACGCGTATCACAATGGCGCGTTCTTCCTGATTGCAAACTTCAGCTTTTATACGTCGTTCTTCGGCAAGCAGAACAATCCGGAATTGCCGCAGCCGAGAGAACGATTCAATTATGGAACCAACGATGGATACAAGTTCTACTTGCAAATGGGCCCGCTGATTAATTCTGACGAGACCTATTTCAAGTACAAGAACCCGTACTGGACGGACATCATCAAACATCCGAACTATGACGATTTTTGGAAATCCCGAAACATTTTGCCGCACTTGAAGAACATCGCTCCATCCGTCCTGGTGGTGGGCGGTTGGTTCGATGCGGAGGATCTGTCGGGAACACTAAAAACATTCCGCGCGATAGAGAAGCAGTCTCCTGCGACTTCGGACAAAATCGTGATGGGGCCGTGGGTGCATGGCGGATGGTCGCGAGGGAACGGAGACAAGCTGGGCGATATCTCCTTTGGTGGGAACACAGCGGATTTCTTTCGAGATGAAATTGAGCTTCCGTTTTTCCGGCACCTTTTGAAGGGCGCTCCGGACCCGGATCTTCCGAAAGCTTATGTGTTCGAAACCGGCAAGAACGTCTGGAAAAAAGAAGATCGGTGGCCGCCTGCCGATGCAACGCCGCAACGCCTGTACTTGCAGTTTCACGGAGGATTAAGTGCGGATCCGCCGGTTGAGGTTGATGTGTTCGACGAGTACGTGAGCGACCCCAACAATCCAGTCCCGTTCTTCAGCAAGCCCACGCTGGGGATGTCCCGTGAATACATGGACGCGGATCAGCGGTTTGTTCAAGGCCGGCCCGACGTCCTGACGTATCAAACGGAGCCTTTAACCGAAGACATGACCATCGCCGGACCAATATCGCCGTCGCTCTTCGTTTCGACAAGTGGAACCGATTCGGATTTCATAGTGAAGCTGATTGACGTTTATCCGGATAACGCAGGCGGCACGCTGGGTGGCTATGAACAGCTTGTGCGTGGCGAGCCGTTTCGGGGCAAGTTTCGCAATAGCTTCGAGCATCCGGAGCCGTTCAAGCCCGGCGAGATTCAGTCGATTCGTTTCACCATGCCTGACGTTTACCACTGCTTCCAGAAGGGCCATAGAATCATGGTGCAGGTGCAGAGCTCCTGGTTCCCGCTGGTTGATAGAAATCCCCAGACGTTCACAAATATTCCGACGGCAAAACCTTCGGAATTCGTGAAAGCGACAGAGCGCGTTTATAGATCCACGACGGCCGCTTCTTTCATCGAGGTGAATCTTGAACGGTGATGGCGAGCGGACGCAACGATCGCGCCTTCGAGCTATTCTTCCTTACACCACTATTGCTGTAATCCTGGCGGCGCTTTATGTCGCCTGGACGTTTTATTCGCGATATCAAGAGAACCGTGCGGCGGAACAGGCCATCGAAGCGAAAAAAGCCGAGGCGAAAAAACGGGTTGCGGATCAGATTTTCGGTTCTGGAGAAGTAAGTTTCACAACCTTCGGAGTCGATACGGGAGTACTGAAGCGCGGCGAAGCGACCGAACTTTGTTACGGAGTGGTGAATGCCAAGAACGTGAGGATCGATCCACCTGTTGGAGAGACCAAGCCTTCTTATCAGCACTGCATGGAAATACGTCCGACGAAGACGACTACGTACACCATCACAGCCGATGACGGAGCGGGACACAGCAAATCCGAATCACTCACGGTTCAGGTGAAATAAAAAAAGGGCCGCTTGCGGCGGCCCTCCTGACGTAAGAATAATTTGTCGTGTTTACCGGCGATGGCCCCAGTACCCTCTGACCCAGTATCGGCCGCGAGGACCGTATGTCCATCGGCCTGGGAACCAAACGGCCCCGTAGAAGGGGGCAGGGCCGACATAGGCATCGACATACGGCGCTGAAGCGTAGGGCGCGGGAGCATAGGGCGCTGGAGCATAAGGCTGGACATAAGGCGCGGGCGCCGCATATCCGTAATAGCCCGGTGCAACCCCTACATACACACCGCCGCGCGGACCGTAATAACGTCCCCGCACACCGAAACCGAATCCCCAACCAGCAAACATCGTGGAGCTGGCGAGTAGCAGACCGGCAAGTCCTACAAGTAATTTAGTTTTCATAATTTCTACCGCTCCTGACCTAATAAACGCAAGGCGCGGAAGAAGGTGTACCCTCTTCATTTATGTTTAATGCGGCATCCCGTGGGTAGGCTAGGTATAGTACGCAAATGACCCCGGAAGGGAACGAGAAGAATGCATGTGAGTGACTTAAAAGAGACACCCACTTCAATGCATGAGACAAGAGCAGACGAGCGAATCGATTGGGTTCGAGGGGGCGCCTTTCATTCTCATTCATCTCGTCTGTCTATCGGTGTTTTGGACGGGCGCCAGCTACGTAGCGGTGTTTACCTGCGCGCTCCTTTAGCGGGTTCGAATGTTCGCAGTCACGGCCGGCTATCACCGCTATTTCTCGCATCGAACCTTCAAGACCACCAGATGGTTCTGTTTCCTGCTCGGCTGGATTGGCGCATCGGCAACTCAGAAGGGGCCGTTGTGGTGGGCGGCAAATCATCGGGACCATCACGCCACTTCAGACACCGGGCATCGTTCTTACATCGTGAGTAACAATGACCCGGCCAAGCGCCGCGCCGAGTGCTCGGGTCCTTCGCCCCATCGGGAATCAGGTTCTGAGGCAATCCGAAATCAATCTGCGGCTCGCGCAGCAACAGACCCGCCACGATCCTTTGATTGAAGTTGGCGTCCGCGAGAAAGCGGACCCTCAAGATGACCTGGGGGCCGCGTGCTCTTTGGCCTCGCGAAGTCGTGCCGCGAGAGCCTCAGGCAGCTCAGTCTCCATCGTCTTCACTTCGGCCCACAGGCGCTCCTGGTCCCTCAAATACGCCTCGACTTTCTCCGTGTTTTCAAGGTAGAAAATGATGGCTCCGTACACGCGGACCAAAGGGCCAGCGATGGGGAAGGACTGCAGAATCGTTTCCGGTGATTCTCCGCCTTTAAAGGCAAGGATGATGCTATCGAGCGCAATCCGGGTTCCGGCGAGGTAGTACCCGCCGTCGCGCTGTTCGACATAATCCTGCATAATCGCCGCCCACTCTAGTTTACGAAGCGTTTGTTGGGGGGGCAACCGCCTCTCCGGTTATCTGTGATACAACCGCAAGCCGCTTTAGCGGAATTGCATAACGGACTCGCCGGGCTCACAAGTCAAATCGAGTCTTAGCAAACAGCAGGGACGGTCTATTTTGTTGCGCGAAGATCCCGCCGGAACTCCCGCTTTGCAAGCACTGCTGGGCTTTTAAGGGCTTTCCTGAATTCGAATACCCCATGTGAATTCCGCCAACGTCTTTGTGCCGCATACCGAGCCTGCTCATACGCCACGCCTAGCCCAGTGCATATGGCAACGTGGGAAATTCGCCCCAGTATTTTCGCAGGAGGTCGAGTGTATCTCTCAAAGCGGCTACATCTCCGCGCAATCACCGATGACATGGAATTGCTTCCACGTAGTCTTCAGGCGGCGGCTGTCAAAATCAAAGAACACGTCGCGATCGGAAAGGTCAAAACGAGCCGCATCGCCGGCCGGAGTCTCATCAAATGGCGGCCCAGTCACGCGATTCAGTAGCGATCCCGCTGGAATTTCGACGCTCCTGTCATCGCCCACATCAAACGCAGTGAACGGGCTCTTGGACCGCCACTGTCGCCGTTGATTCACTTTCATAGTCTTCCCAATCTGCTCCCGTCGTCCTTTCTCCGACTCCCGCGCTTCGTGAGCAGTGACAGCATTGATAAACCGTTTGCAAATCAGCTACTTTGGTAACGGAGGAATGGCCGAGTGGTTGAAGGCGGCGGTCTTGAAAACCGTTAGTGGGGGAACTCACTCGGGGGTTCGAATCCCTCTTCCTCCGCCAGAGGACCTCGACCCGATGCTTTCTCCTCTCTTCATGCCAGTATGTTCCGGATCAACTCCGCGCATTCGGGGGCGGTCAGGTATGCTCCGTGACAACTGATTACGTCGGACATGTCGTGCAGCACCACATTGTGTGGAATCGCTGAGGGATTGCGGGGGCCATCTAAGCCCAACGCAGAGTGATCCCCATGTGGATCCGCGGCCGGGAAGGCGAGTTTCAGCACCTCATCCCGCCTCGAATACAGAACGTGAACTGACCCGCAGCACGCCGGAACATCTGCGAATTCTCCACCGGCTTCAAATGCATTCCAATCGACGGCCGGGGCCATCAAGACCAAGCGCTTCAGACCGAACGGACCATCCTTCAATGCCGTGAGCGCCACGCGCGCGCCCAAGCTGTGCGTGATGACGCTATCGCAGCATTGGCGCAGATGGCGCATCGAGAAAACATCGCGTAATCCGAGCGCTCCGGCAATGGATGCTCGACCGACCGCGGGGAGGAAATCCAACGGGTGACAACCGCTGGGCCATGAGTAAACCGTGCAATCGCAACCCAAAGCTTTTGCGAACGACGTGTACGATTTGATGACGCTCGGCTCGGGACAGTTATAACCATGCACCAGAATCGGCTGACCCATGGGACCGCCGGCAAAGACCTCGTGGGCGCCGGTGAGGGCGTGAGGTCCGAACGTATCAGAGCTAAAGCCGGAACCACGGCAGGAGAGCACAGAAAGCATTGGATCCTCTTTGGGCGCGCGGTAGATCGCACGCCAACCCCAAAGATGGTCCATAGTTTAGCCAGCCATCTACACAGACCTGTAAACCGCTAGGTCGAAAGAGCTTAGCTTTTTTTTGTTCCGCTGTGACTGGGGCCCCGGCAGTTCTCACTGCCGGAGCCCCGCGAACGCTCGGAAGGTGGCTATTAGACTGCTCGGGCGGCCGCTCGGCCGGAAGAAGCCTGCACGTTGACAGAAGCTTCGGCTATTTGGGTGAGCTTCTCATCGGCTGCAGATTCCTCTTGCAGAGTTTGCTGCAACAAACCGGCCGCCTGCGTCAGACCCAATCGTCGCGCAAAGGAGCGCGCGGTACCGTATGCCGAGATCTCGTAGTGCTCGACGCGTTGCGCCGCCGCGATCAACGCTGCGTCCTTAACATCCGGATCGCCCTTGGCGTCGATCATCTCCTCTCCTTCGGAAATCAAGCCTTTCATAGCGGCGCAAGTTTCGCGCTTTGGATCCACATTAATCTCGCGGAAGATGGTCTCTAATCGCGAAACATGGCCCTGCGTCTCGCCGAGATGTTGCTGAAAGGCTTGCCTGAGCTGATTTGAACTGGCGGCGTCTGCCATTTTCGGCAGAGCCTCCGTGAGACGCTGTTCGGCGTCGTAGAGGTCTTCGATTTGGTTTACGAACAGGTCTTTGAACGAGTTAAGTTCAGTGCTGCGGAAAATTGCCATAGTTGTTCACTCCTCGGGTGACCTGCTGGTCTACCTGCGTTTCAGTCAGGAGCAGGCCACTTGTGGGACTCCTTCGCGGTGCCGAAGTTTCGCGCCTTAACTCGCTGGAGAAGCGAGGTTGTGATAAGTAGATTTTGCAGGTAGGTTGGAACTTTTTCTTTTGGAAGGGCTGCTTCGTGGTGACGCTGGTACGTTTGTTTTGGTACCGTAGTTGCTGCGTAAGCACGGAAGGAAAACATGGCGAATCTTTCGAAGACTACACGAGATCGCGAAGAAATCCGGAGTTGGGCGGAGGCGCGTGGCGGCAAACCGGCACACGTAAAAGGGACAGGATCCGGGGAAGACATTGGCATCCTGCGCATCGAATTCCCCGGGTACAGCGGAGAAGGAAAGCTGGAGCCTATCTCCTGGGAGGAATTCTTCGACAAGTTTAACGAGCGCAACCTTGCGCTGATTTATCAGGAAGAAACGGCCGAGGGCGCGAAAAGCAATTTCAACAAGCTGGTAAGTGCTGAGACGGCCGCAGAGAGCGAGCGCGGACAGCATGCGGGCAGGCCGGGCACTTCCAGATCCAAAAAATCCGCCGGCAAAAGGGCGGCATCGAGGGGCCGGAGCAGCGCCGCGAAAAAGAGTGGAGGGTCAAAGAAATCCGCATCGAAACGCGCATCAGGCGGTTCTTCCAGCCGTTCCGCTGCCAGCCGGAGGACGGCGAAATCCGCCAGTAAGCGCAGTGGTGGGAAGAAGGCGGCGAAGAAAAGTTCCTCCCGGAGCGTCGGCCGCAAGAGCGCTTCCACCAAGAAGAGCTCCACTAAAAAGCGCCGCTAACCAAGGCGAGAAATAATCCTGGAGCAGGTCCGCCGCAATTGTTTTAGAGTTGCTGATAGAAAATGCCCCCTCGCGCGGCCGTATCGAAGAAAGTTCCCCTTGCGCTCCTTATCCTTGCTGCCGTGGTTCTAATCGTCCTGGTAGCCGCGGTTATTTACTTGAATAGACCGGTCAGCCGCTCGAGTTCATCGGCTGAAGCTTTGCCTGAATCCAAGGCATATGTCTCCAACCTGCAGTTAAGCGATGTGACGATGAGCGCTACCGAGAATTTCATGAAGCAGCAAGTCGTCGAGATCCAGGGGAAGATTGCCAACAAGGGAGATCGCGAGCTTGAAATCGGTCGACGTCTATTGCCTCTTCTACGATGTCCAGGGCCACGAAGTTCATCGCGAGCGGGTACCGATGGTGAAGGCCCAGGGCGCGCCTCTGAACCCGAATGACGTGCGCTCTTTTCGCCTGGCCTTCGACAGTTTGCCGGATGGATGGAACCAGGCGATGCCCAAGTTGGTGATTGCCCAAATTGTGTTCGCCAACTAGCGCGAGATTCCACGCTGAATACACCAGGCTGAAGCCCATGAAGGTCCTCATCGCCGACGACGATCGGGAGCAACTTTCTTTGCGTGGCATGCTACTGCGGCAAAACGGCATCGAGACCATTGAAGCTGGCGACGAAGTCTCTGCTGTTGAGCTTGCTATGTCCCAGCACCCGGACTGCGCGATTATCGACTTGCGCTTGCCGACCGAAGAGCTAGGGTTACGGCTGATACGCGAGCTGAAAGCACTCAATTCCGCTCATGCACGTGTTCGTGCTTACGGGCCGCGATCCAGCCCGCTGGGCTCAATATCCGGAAAGCCATCTGGTTGACGAACTCGTTGTGAAGGGCTCCTCTTCCGCGTATCTCGATCGAAAAATTGAAAGCACTTTGCGCTGCGTAGGTCGATGATCACGGCTTCGGAGCAGTAGGCGCAATGGGGCTGGTTCTGCGGGCGCGTTCCACATCGAACGTGAGTTGACGCGCGACTTTCGCCGCGACGTCAGCGCTCGCCCCGCGGAACTTGCCGCCCATGCTCTCCTGCGTAGTCGACCACAAAACGTCGCCGTCGCGATTGCAGAGCCGAACGGCCGCGTAGGCCTCGTGCTTGCGCTCTTGTATATGATGTGATTCGTTGTCTGCCGCGCCCATCGCGGATCGGATTCCACCTGTTGAGTAGCCGCCGCTCCCGCCGCTCTCGTGAGCGCTAACCCCTTCGCGGGAATCGAATGTGTCCGTGAACGTGTGATCGTCGGCTGCACCCTTCAGAACGGCGTCAGCGCGATCGGGATTGTCCGTGAGGACGAATAGCTTCTCGGAATCGACGCTCGCGATAATCAATTCGCGCAAAGCGTCTGCCTGCATCCCACCTGTCAACTGCGCCACGTATACGCGCTTGACCTCCCGTAGATTGGCTGGCGCTCGGCTCGGCGGCGGGCTTTTGCGCCTGAACAGTTCCCGAGAACAGAAACCAGGCCAGAACCGGCAACACAAGTAACGATTTCATCCTTTACCCGCGATTCTGGCTTCCTCGTCTTGAAATTGCACCTTCTGTCCCGTGCGGGCTTCGAGTACGACCAAGACCAATCGGATGCCGCTCTTCTCCACGCGAAAGACCATTGCCTGCTGCTGTCCGTCGTCGTCCTGGAAGCCGATCGTCAGGAAATGCTGTCGCTTCTTAGCTGCGATTAACAGAGGTGTTAATAAAACCGCCGCTACGTACCGCCGGCTCACCTTCTGCCCATATTCAATGAGATTGATGCGCTCATACGGCACATTGACTTGCGTGCGTTTCGAAACAAACACGAAATAGGTTTGGTTGGTGACTCTGATTACGCCCGAGTTCCTGGCTCGAATGTCGGCTCGCGTGCCGCCGATGTACTCAGCGGGGCTGCCGTCATGAGCAGTGGCTGGGAAAGCGATAAGAAAGAGCACGCCAACTGAAGCAAGAAGCGCACCATAGCGATGATGTCCCGGAAAAGAAGTGCGCAAGGCGGCCGATTTTCTCAGAAGTTTCCCTGAGCCTAGGTCCAAATTTTCTCGACCGGCACACCCTTCCGGCAAAGGTCGCAGGAACTGGAGTCCTTATAATAGGACGCGTTCATTTTGGCGAGATAATACAGCGGAAGGCTCCCAAACTGGGCCACTGTTGGATTCGGTTGATATACTGCAACGGCCAAACCGACGATTTGCGCTCCCTTCGATTCGACAAGCGCCCGAAGTTCCGTCAGGCGTCTTCCTGAACGCAGGATATCGTCGACCAGCAGGACCTTTTCGCCCTTTTCGGGCTGCACAAATTGGCGAAACCGCATGGGCGAATTGTCGGCCTCCTGTTCGGCCCAATAAACCTGATGCGCCCGGAGCGCTTCGCACACCCCATAGGCGATCGGAAGACCGCCCGTGTTGGGGCAAATGATCGACAATTCCTTGATCATGGCGCGGATCTCTGTGTCGGCCCGCAAACGCCGGCTCAGTCCCACGCTCAGCATCTTGGCATATTGGAAATACCGGAAGGCCAGCGCGACCTGCAGGTATTCGTCGGTGTGCAGGCCGTTGGGATACTCGAAGTGGCCATCGCGCAGCGCGCCGGTCTCACGAAGCATCCCAATCACCTCTTCGTTGGTTGGTAGTAAATGCATGGTCAGTCCTTCTTGGCCCTTTGCTCGTTCAATGAGCGCCTCTCCCCGCCAGCACTTGAGGAATTGTCTTCAGAATTATCGACCAGTCCAGCTTCAGAGACCAGTTCTCGATGTAGGAAATGTCCATTCGCATCCAGGCATTGAAATCGATACGGTCACGCCCCGCCACTGCCCAGAGGCAGGTAAGGCCTGGCCGCATCCGGAGCCGCCGCCTCTGCCACCGCTCGTACCGATCGACTTCTTCAGGCAAGGGAGGGCGGGGTCCCACGATCGACATGTCGCCTCGGAACACGTTATACAGTTGCGGCAGCTCATCGATCGAGAACTTACGCAGCCAGCGGCCAATCGCGGTAGCTCGCGGATCGCGCGCAATCTTGAAAGCGATTTCCCGCTCGCTCAAGTGTTCCAGTTGAGATTTCATCTGGTCCGCGTTCGCCACCATGGATCGAAATTTGTAGAGGGTGAATCGCCTGCCGTTCAGGCCGCAGCGGGATTGGCGGAAAATGACAGGGCCCGGAGACGTGAGCTTAATCAGCACCGCAATCAAAGCTATCAATGGCGACAACACGAGCAGCGCGATCGCCGACACGCCTATGTCGAAAAACCGCTTGAGAAGAAGCCGCAGATCGTCAAGCGGCGCAGCCGAAAAAGTCAGCAGCGGAGCGCCGCCAACCCGGTCGAGCGTAATGTCGCTGTTCACATGAGGGAAGAAATCGATTGCTACGCGCGTGCGTACCCCTTCTTCATCGCAATGCAGAAAGACCTCTTCCAGCCCAGCCAATTTGCTGCTATCGACGTCGAAGATAACTTCGTCCACAATCCGCTCGGAGAGCAGCTTGGGGAGTTTCTCCGCGCATTCTTCTTCGCTGATCGTCGCCGAGATCTGAATGCGGAATGGAGATCCTTGACACAGTTGCCTGGAAAGAGACGACACCTTTTCGGGGTCTCCGACTACGACGATGTGATAAGGATTTCCGAATCCGCGCTGGAAAGCGCCAATCAGCCGGGGCGAGTTCCACCGGAAAAGCGCCAGCAAAATCAGATCGTAAAGGAAGAACAGCGAGAGGAAGCTGCGGCTGAGTGGGGGATCGAGCCGCAGCAGGTATTGAAACAGAATCACCAGCGCGGTTCCGAGCAGCGCCTGCCGAACCGTGTTCGCGAGAACGCGCTGCGGACTTGCCGAATCGAGATATTCATAGACCCGCTGCAACGATCCGATCGCCACCCATACGGCTACGCAGAACGCGAGCAGCAAAATGTGCGTTCGGAAGGGAAGGAAGAAGACCCGCTCGAGCGCCAGCCTGGTGCGGGTTCCATACGCGCTTTCAAATGCAAGCACCGTAAGCAGAGCATCCGCTATTGCAAAAAGTAAGCGGATTCTTTTTCGATGATGAGCAAACACGGACCGAATCCAGCGTAGCAGGCGCGAATGACTTTCACCTGGTTCTTTTTAGCTCTGACTCGACATCACGTCGAGCGCAGCGCGTTGTCCAAATCTGCAATAATGTCATCCACCGCCTCTATGCCGGCCGCTATGCGGACCAGGTTTTCGCGAATGCCCATTCCCTCCCGGACCTTCGGCGCCACGTTGCGATGCGATGAGATAAATGGATAGAGCAACAGCGTGTGTACATCACCGAGCGAGGTTCCAGGCACAATCATTTTTAGTCGATCCATAAACGCCAGTATCGATTCCTTGTTGCCATCTTTGATCTCGAAGCTGACGATCGCCCCAAAAAGCCCAGGCGCAAAGAACTGCTTCACGACCGCCGCATCCGGATGATCCGCATCCGAACAGTAATACACGCGTTCGACACATGGATGCGCGGTGAGCCATTCCGCTAGGTCCTTTGCGTTCTCACATTGACGCTGATATCGAAGCGCCAGCGTTTTGATGCCACGCATTGTGAGATAACTCTCAAACGGGCCTAGCACCGGACCCGAAATGCGCGATAGCATCCGAACCGTCTCATGATGCGCTTCATCGCTTATAACCAATCCGCCAAGCACGTCGCCATGGCCGGCCAGATATTTCGTCGCACTGTGTATCACGATATTCGCGCCGAGTTCGAGCGGCCGAAGCAGCATCGGCGTGGCGAAAGTGTTGTCGACGATGAGGGCCGCTCCAGCCGAATGAGCTAGCTTCGCAATTTTGTCGATCCGGCCCACTCGCAACAACGGATTCGACACGCTCTCCATAAAGAGGCAGCCGGGCTTCTTCTCCGCCACCGTGCGCTCCAGCAGGTCGAGATCGCAGATGTCCACGTAACTCACTTCAACGCCGAAGGGTGAAAGGATGTGATCGAGGATGCCTACAGTAGCCCCGTAAATGGAATTCGATGCCAGAACGCTATGCCGACGGTCGAGGAGTGCGGCCTGAAGCGCAATTTGCTGCGCCGCCATACCAGACGCGGTCGCGAGCGCGCCGTACCCGGACTCCAAAGTCGCGGCCAGCTCTTCGAGCGCACTGTTCGTGGGGCTGGCATAACGCGCGTAGCTGAATCCCTCTTCTTCTTGGCCGAGAACCCGATCGAGCGTTTCCGCCGAATCGTAAAAAAACGTCGTACCCAAATGGATCGGCGTTGTCGAAGGAACCGGAACACCTTTCGCACGCTTGCGGTCGCCCGCATGTACAACCATTGATTCAAATTTCATTTTCGTTTCCAACGGACACCGTCCTTGGTGTCTTCCAACAGGACGCCTTTTTCCTGCAGCTCGGCACGGATTTCGTCAGCTCGCGCAAAATCGCGCGCCTTCTTTGCTTGCGTCCTTTCCTCGATGCGCGCTTCGATTTCGGCATCGGACAGCGATGGGGGCTCACGGTCGGAATCTTCCGCCCGAACGCTTCCATTTTCGCTTGGCTTTAAGACATCGAAAATGCTATCGAACACTTCCAGAACACGAGCGGCATCCCAGCGGTTTTCCTCATAGAAACGACCTTCGTCAAGCGCTGTGTTCATCGCCCGCACGTACTCGAAAATCGCCGCCATCGCTTCCGCGGTATTCAGATCTTCGTCCAGGCCTTCTTCGAACTGGCGTATGGCATCGCGCGAGCGCTCGGCCACTTCTTCAATGCGGCCTGCGGGAAGTTTCGCGGACGTGAGCCGCAGCTCGAAATCGCGAAGACGCTCGATACTCTTTGAAGCCGCTTTCACTCCTTCGAACGTGAAGTTGAGCTTCTTCCGGTACGGCACCGATGCCAGCAGATAACGTATCGCTTCGGGCCGGTATCCCATATCGAGAAGGTCGCGAAGCGTGTAGAAGTTGCCCAGCGACTTCGACATTTTCTGCGATTCGATGTGCAAGTGCTCGGCGTGTAGCCAGAATCGCGAAAAGGGCTTCCCGGTGATCGACTCCGATTGCGCAATCTCGTTCTCATGGTGCGGAAAAATCAAATCCACGCCGCCTGCATGTATATCCAGCGTCTCGCCCAGATAGCTCATCGCCATTGCGGAGCATTCGATATGCCAGCCGGGACGGCCATCGCCAAGACTTGCTTCCCAAGACGGCTCCGAATCTTTTCGCGCTTTCCACAGCACAAAATCGCGCGCATCCGCCTTGTCGTATTCATCCATATCCACTCGCGAACCGCTGCGAATGCCGCTGAAATCGTTGTGCGACAGCTTGCCATAACCCGGAAAAGTCGAGATTCGAAAATATGTCGATCCGTCGCTCTTATACGTGCAGCCTTTTGCCGCGAGTTGCTCGATCGCCTTCAGCATTACGTCGATATGCTTGGTTGCGGGAGCGACATGCTCGGGCTGTTCCAGGCGTAGCGCCGCGGCGTCTTCGAAAAAGGCTTTCGTGAATACCGCCGTGTACTCTTCGATGGATTTGCGCTCTTTGGCCGCATTCGCGATGATCTTGTCGTCGACGTCCGTGACGTTCATCACGTGGTTCAATCGATAGCCCCGATAGCGCAGCCAACGCCGCAGAATGTCCTGAAACGTGAAGGTGCGGAAATTGCCGATGTGAACGAAATTGTAGACCGTGGGGCCGCACGTGTACATGCGAACGGTGTTGTCATGTAACGGGCGAAAAACTTCCAACTCTTGGGTCAGAGTGTTGTAGAAACGAAGAGCCATCCAGGGCGGGTCAGACTCAATCGTAACAGGCGATTGCATCTCATTCACGTTGCGTGCTGGCCAGCGAATGGCGCATCATATTAGAAACTGATGAACGCCTCGCACTTCCTCTTCACTGTGCTTCTAATGGCTCAGACGCCTGCGCCGCAGCCATCGCCGCCCACGATCAAGGTGACCACCCGGTTGGTGCAAATAAACGTTCTGGTACACGATCGTCACGGGAATCCGGTAGGCGATCTGACCAAAGACGATTTCGAAGTCACAGACGAAGGGAAAACACAACCTATAACCCTGTTCTCGATCGAGAGTCTGGCCCCGGCGTCGGGCGCTGGAACGCCGGGTAAAGTTCAGCAGGCGCCTGTGATGGCGCGCAACGAGGTGACGAACCGGCCTCAGCGGCAGGCCGGCGTGCCCACCAGCGTTACCGTTTTGCTTCTCGATATGTACAACACGAAGATCACAGATCAAATGTCGACACGGCGGCAAATCGTGAAATTTCTGCGGCAGATCCGCCCGCAGGATCGAGTAGCCCTATACGTTTTGAACGGCAGTGGTTTCAGAGTTGTACACGATTTCACCGACAATTCCCAGAGTCTGCTTGCGGCGCTCGCGAGGGTGATACCCGGTTTCAGCCATGAATTGGACAGTTCCGATCCCGACCCATCCAACACGGGTGACGACAGCATGGATTCGTTTCTCGATGACGCCAACATGATGATGTCGAACTTTTACACCCGAAACCGGGTGATCAATACCTGCACCTCTTTCAAAACCTTAGCCGATCACCTGGCGGGTTTGCCGGGCCGCAAGAATGTCGTTTGGGTTTCCGGTGGTTTCCCCATCGCGTTCGGGTATGGCGATTCGCAGGATACAACCGATTCATCGAGCGTGGGCGGGATTCCCAGCGCCGCTTCACAGGATCGTGAGATCTTCGCCGATTACATTGAAGGCGCAAGTCAGGCCATGAATACCGCCAACGTAGCGGTGTATCCCGTCGACGCCCGCGGATTGTTAGGGCTGCCAATGGCCGACGCAAGCAAGAGCGTCAAGGTGAACGTGAGGACGCACCAGATTCCGCAGAGCATGATGCGAGTCGACCAGAGGAATATGGACACCATGAAGTACATCGCGGATTTAACGGGCGGCAAAGCGTTCATGAACCGAAACGATATCGACGGTGCGATTCGAGAAGCAATCGACGATTCAACAGTTACTTACACGCTGGGCTATTACGTCCCGGATTACAATTGGGACAACAAATTCCACAGAATTAAAGTAAAAGTGAATCGTTCCGGCGTAAGTGTCAGAACAAAGAAAGGTTATCTTGCTCAAGAGCAGACTCCACCGACCAACATCAAGCTCGATCAGCTTCTTCAGGAAGCGGTTTGGAGCCCTCTCGATTCCACCGCTATCGGGCTCACCGCCCGCATAGATCCCAGCCCGACTGCTCCGAATGCGAGCCGGCTCTTGTTCCATGTCAACGCCTCCGAAATCCAGTTCAAAGAGCGGGATAACAAGTTCGCTGGGTCTCTCGACATCCTATTTGTTCAGGAGACCAAGCGAGGCAAGCATCTTACAAATGCCAGGAAAACCCTCAATATTACAGCCACCCCGATCCAGCTCCAGAATCTGATGGAGAAAGGCTTCGCGGCGGGCGAAGATCTTGCCTTGAACCCCGATACGGAAGCTGTGCGCATCATTGTCCTGGATCGGGCGAATGGCTCTAGCGGCTCGGTGACCGTGCCTGTTTCGACGCAAGATAAGAGCGGGCCCACTGCTTCAGGTGCGCCCCCTCATCCCTAGGCAAACGCCGAGGGGAGTACTACTAACGGTATTGTTTTCATCATTTTTAACTTGATGCCCGCCTATTGATTTGATAGAGTGTTTGCAGAATTTTTAGATGCAAGCTGGTTGTATTCCTGCGAGCCCAAACGATTATCGGGAGGGCGCAGCTCTCCTGTTTTTCGCCCGGGTGAAACGGGCATTCATCTCGCATCAATTAACAGGAGATTAGCAGTGAGAGAAAAAGGTGTTGTGAAATGGTTTAACGCCGCAAAAGGCTACGGATTCATCCAGCGCTCTAACGGCGATGATGTGTTCGTGCACTTTTCGGCCATCCAGATGAATGGCTATCGGACGCTCGAGGAGGGTGCGGAGGTGGAGTTCGAGGTCAAGCGTGGCCCCAAAGGCCTGCAGGCTGAGAACGTAAACCGCCCGTAAGGTATAAACCAGCATAATTTAGGCCGCCGGTCGATAGCCCGACCCGGCGGCCTTTCTGTTTTTGGGCACGTTACAACTAGTACATGCACTACCGGAAATTGGGCACGACAGAGGCTGAAGTAAGCGAGATTGGCTTTGGGGCGTGGGGAATAGGCGGCGCCATGTGGGAGGGCGCCAAGGACGACGAGTCCATGCGTGCCTTGAAGCGTTCCTTTGAGCTGGGAGTCAATTTTGTCGACACCGCTCTTGCGTACGGAGACGGTCACAGCGAGCAGTTGGTTGGGCAGGCGGTGAAAAGCGCGTTCCAGCGAATATTCGTCGCGACCAAAATTCCGCCGAAGAATTACATCTGGCCCGCTTCTCCGTCGACCCCCATCGCCGAAGTGTTCCCTTACGACTACATCGTTCAATCTACCGAGCAGAGTTTGCGGAACCTGGGACTCGAGCAGATCTATCTTCAGCAGTTCCACGTCTGGACTGACGCCTGGACGAATACTGAAGAGTGGCGTCGCGCCATCGAGGATCTAAGAAAGAGCGGGAAGGTTCGGTACTTCGGAATCTCAATTTCAGAACACGATCCGGATTCTGCTTTGGAAGCTGTCAAAACGGGCGCCATTACCGCTGTTCAGGTGATCTACAACATCTTCGATCAGTCGGCGGAAAAGAATCTGTTTCCACTTTGCCAGCAATTGAAGATCGGCGTTCTCGCGCGGGTCCCGCTTGATGAGGGTGGATTGACAGGGACGATCACGGAAGCTACACAGTTCAAACCAGGAGAATTTCGCGAATCCTATTTCCGGGACGGTCGCAAGCGGCAGGTCGTGGAGCATGTGGAGGCCTTGAAGAAGGATCTGGCCGGTGTACCGGGAACGTTGGCGGAAATCGCGCTTCGCTTCTGTCTTTCGCATCGCGCGGTGAGCACTGTAATTCCTGGAATGCGGCGAGTCGAAACAGTAGAAAGCAGTTGCCGCGCCGCAGCCGCCGGGATGCTCGACGCCAAGACGCTGGCTATTCTCAAACGGCATGCCTGGGATCGCAACTTCTACGAATAATCGCGCAACGTACAATCGAACTTATGAATCCTTACGCGAGCCACTTGGGCAACCGCGATCCGCAGCAAGTCATAGCAGAGACTCCGCGGCACTTGTCCGGGCTGCTGGAGCGGATCAGGCCGGAAGACTTACAACGAAGCCGTGGGCCAGGGAAGTGGACTGTTGCTCAGATCCTTTGTCATTTGGCCGATACGGAGCTGGCATTTGGATTTCGGTTGCGGCAAGCTCTCGCAGAGCCGCACCACGTCATCCAGCCTTTCGATCAGGATAGTTGGGCAAAGCCCTATTCATCGCTGGATGCGAACGCGGCGCTCGAGGCTTTCCTTGCCTTGCGTCGATGGAATCTGGCGTTGCTGAAGACCGTGCCGCACGAGGCATTCTCGAAGCGGGTCACGCATCCGGAACGAGGCGAGATGACGTTTCAGAATTTAGTGGAGACGATGGCCGGTCACGATCTAAACCACCTGCCGCAGTTAGATCTCGCGTCTTCGAATCAGCCGGTCTAAACTAGCCGGACCGGGCCCGGCTGCAAACAGGTAGAGGAAAACAAAGCAGTAGAGAACCGCTAACTCGCCGCCGTTCCGGATGGGCCAAAATCCTCTCGGGGCATGCGTTCTGAAATAGGCAACGGCCATTTCCCCACAGAGGATGAACGCGACTGGCCGCGTGAACAGACCTAGAAGAATGAGTAGCCCTCCGAAGAATTCAAGAATGCCGGCGAACCACAGGAACGAGAAAAGAGCCGCTTTCGCTCCATGCCCATTCATTCCGCCAACCATTCCGAGGAGCTTCTGCGCGCCGTGACAAGTGAAGAGGAATCCGATAACGATGCGCAATAGTGAAAGAACGTACCTCGACTGCGAAAATCTACTTTTTACGGCCATATTATCCTTTTGAGGAGCGTAACACGAGATGCAACTCGCCAGAAGAATACTGCCGCTGCTGGTTATGCCCGCTCTGCTCACGGCCACGGTGCCAACGCCCGAGCAATATTTCGGGTTCAAGATTGGAACGGATAAGAAACTCGCGCGATACGACAAGATCATCGAGTATTTCCAGGCGATCGCAAAATCATCGGATCGCATTCGCTATCGCAATCTCGGTCTCACTACGCAGGATCATCCGTTTGCGTTCCTCGAGATCAGCTCGGCCGAAAATCTGAAGAACCTGGATCATTACAAAGCGCTCGAGCAGAAGCTTTATTTCCAGGGAGGGGCGCCGACCGATGCTGAGCGCGACGAGATTTTTCGCTTAGGCAAAGCGGTGGTGCTGATCACGAATAACATCCACTCGACTGAAATCGGATCGTCGCAAATGGTCGTAGAGCTGGTCCATCAGCTCGCGATCGGCGATTCGCCACGCATCAAAAAGATCCTCGACAACGTGATCTTCTTGCTGATACCATCGCTGAACCCTGACGGCCAAATGATGGTCGTGGACTGGTACAACAAAAATCTCGGGACGCCCTATGAAGTAAGTCCCATGCCGTGGCTGTTTCACCCTTATGTCGGGCATGACAACAACCGCGACATGTATCTGTTCTCGCAGAGAGAGAGCCAGCACACAGCGCAGGTTCTTTGGCACGATTGGTTCCCGTCGATTTGGCTGGATGAGCATCAGCAGGGCAGTTCCGGCCCGCGCA
This sequence comes from uncultured Acidobacteriaceae bacterium, assembly GCA_963819405.1. Lineage (GTDB taxonomy): Bacteria > Acidobacteriota > Terriglobia > Bryobacterales > Bryobacteraceae > Bog-105. The sequence continues at coordinate 493,405 of CAWFWH010000014.1, forward strand.
TCTTCACCATGCCGGCAACCGACCCGATCAATCCGAATGTCGATCCGCTGGTCTATCGCTTAAACGCAATTTATGGTCAGCAGCAAGCGGCTGCGCTTGAGGCGGAGGGCAGGGAAGGAATCATCTATAACTCGACCTACACGAATTTCTGGGAAGGCGCCATGGCTTGGGCGGGCTGGTGGCACAACGAAGTGGGGCTTCTGACGGAGGTTGCAAGCGCCAGAATAGCGACGCCCATCATGCAATCGAAGGCCGATCCGTCCGCCGCCGCCCGACCCGCGGCTGCAGGTCCGCAAGAGGCGGAAGCCGAGCGGCGCAGACAGTTTGAGCATCCCGACGAGCCGTTGCCTCCCCCGCGCGATGTTACGCCACGCACCGAATATCCACATCCTTGGCTAGGCGGCAAATGGACGCTGCGGGATATCGTCGATTACGAACTGACGGCAACCTACGCCTTACTCGAATCCGCGGCCGATAGTCGTGAAACGCTGTTGCACGAAATCTACGATATTAACCTGCACACAATCCAGGCCGGGACAAAGGGCGAGATTGGCGGAGGCAAAGAGAAGAACTTTGCTGCCATAGTTCCGTTCCAGAGCCAACACGATCCGGACGAAGCAATCGAGCTGATTGATAAGTTGCGCATCGGAGGCGTTGAGGTCTATCGTGCCAAAGGAAGCTTTGAACAGGATGGTAAGACTTACGCTGCGGGCACGTTTGTCATTCCCTTCAATCAGGTTTTTGGGCGCTACGCAAAGGACATGCTGGAGCGCCAAACGTATCCTGAAGTTCGCCGCTCGCCGCAAGCGCCTCCTGAACCTCCCTATGATGTTTCCGCATGGTCGCTCGGCATGCAATTCGGTGTAGAAACGCCATTCGCCAAGACGCCGATTAATAAAGGTCTTCAACTCGAAAAGCTCACCGCAACTCCGAAGCTGACGCTGGCAGCCGCCGGGACGGGTTCCGGCAAGTATTACTTCAGCTATGACGGCGCGACGACTGCGCGCGTGGTCAATCGCCTGCTCAAGAATGGCGCTCAGGTCCAGTTTGCAGATGGCGGTAAGACCGTGTCTGTCTCTACCTCACCAGACATCTGGAAGAAATGCACGGCAGACCTGGACGTCTACGGTGTGGGTGGCGACTTCGTCGCGCCCATTCCGGGCGATAAATTCCATCAGCCACGCGTCGCGATGTATCAATCCTGGGAACCCAGCATGGATGAAGGCTGGACCCGCTGGGTGTTTGACCGTTACGAATTTCCGTATACTCTGGTTCACAACAAAGATGTGAAAGCGGGCAATCTGCGCGCGCGTTTCGATGCGATCGTCATCCCGGACCAGCGTCCCAAAGACATACTCGAAGGCCTCGATTACAAGACCATCGTTCCTGAATACAGAGGTGGAATTGGAGACGATGGCTGGAAGGCGATGGAGGACTTTGTCAATCAAGGCGGTACATTGGTCGCGCTGGGCGAAGCATCGGATTTGTTGATCGATAAGCTGCCTCTGCCCGTAAAAGACATCAAGCGAACCCTCACCCGCGAGCAGCAGTTCGCGCCGGGCACGATTGTGAACCTGCAGGTGGACACGACCAATCCGATTGGCTTCGGTCTCGCGCCAAAAACATTCGGCTTCTACATCAATTCGCCGTTCTTCCAAATCGTCGACGGATTCTCATCACAGAAGGTCAGCGTTGTTGCGCGGTATCCCAACACTGCTATTAATGCATCCGGCTGGCTTCGTGGTGAAGACCTGATGCTGGGCCATGCGGCGGTCGTCGCAATTGAATTAAACCCTGGAAAAGTCGTTCTCTTCGGAATCCGTCCACAGCATCGAGCGCAGACGCACGCAACGCTGCCGCTGCTGTTCAATGCGCTGTATTGGTCAACGGAAACGGCGAGCGCCGCTCAGTAGCTGGTTGAGGTTTCGAATTCTGACGCACACCTCAACGCAAAATTTCTGGGGTGATGTTCGTCGTGTGCTCACGCTCGCCGTTCCGGTCGCAATGGCGGAACTGGGCTGGATGGCGATGGGCGTCGTCGACACCATCATGGTGGGCAGGCTGGGTCCCACCGCAATCGGCGCAATCGGGATCGGAAGCAGCGCATTCTACGTGTTCGCAATTTTCGGAATGGGGCTGCTGCTCGGCCTTGACACGCTTGTATCGCAAGCCTATGGGCGACGCGATCGCCAAGATTGCCATCACTCTTTGGCACAAGGCATCTATCTGGCATTGTTTCTCACCCTGCCGCTGACTTTTCTTTTCATAGTCATGCCGCCAGTCTTTTATGCGTTGGGAGTAAACGCCGGAGTCAGCGCTCTCGCCGGACCCTTTCTCAGGACTCTGGGCTGGAGCACGTTACCGCTACTGCTTTATGGCGCGTTTCGCCGGTACTTGCAAGGGATTGGGCACGTTCGGCCAGTCATGTTTGTGCTCATCAGCGCCAATCTCATTAATTGGTTCTTCAACTGGTTGTTCATCGAAGGACATTGGGGATTTCCGGCGCTGGGCGTTGTGGGCTCGGCGCTTTCCACGTGTTTCGCAAGGGTGTATATGGCGGCGTTGCTCATCGGCTTCATCTGGTGGTTCGAGAGGCGCGCCGGGTTCGATATCAAAAGCTTACTTCGCAAGCCTCACGCGAGACGGCTTTCGCTGTTACTCCGGCTTGGCTTTCCGGCCGCGGTGCAGATTCTGCTCGAGATTGGCGCATTTGGCACCGCAGCCGTGATGGCGGGGCGTCTGACACCCGTCGCTCTGGCCGCTCATCAAATCGCCTTGAACTGCGCAGCGGTTACTTTTATGGTGCCGCTGGGAATTGCTTCTGCGGCGGCGGTTTCTGTTGGACAGGCGATTGGTCGAGGCGAGCCTCACGTCGCGCGAAGAAGCGGCTTCATTGCGGTCGGCCTTTCGTGCGTGTTCATGTCGTGCTCAGCCCTGACGTTCCTATTGGTCCCGATTCCGATTCTGCGCGTCTATACGAACGATGCCGCCGTACTGACCATCGGTGCCGGGCTGCTGGCGTACGCCGCTGCGTTTCAGCTCTTCGATGGAGTTCAAACGGTTACCACCGGCGCGCTTCGCGGCCTCGGAAATACGCGTGAACCGATGCTGGTCAACTTGGGCGGCTATTGGTTTTTCGGCCTGCCGATCGGATACGTCCTCTGCTTCCACTACGGATACGGAGTTTATGGATTGTGGTGCGGATTGACTTTAGCGTTGATCGTCATTGCGCTCATCTTGCTGCATGCCTGGCAGCGGAGCTCGCGCGAAATCGGGGCCCAGATGCGTTCGGTACCTGCGAAGAACACCTATTCGTGATAACGTAGAGATTCAAGCTTCATTTATGCGACTCCTCAACTTCTTCGCCCTGGCGGGCTGTATGAGCGCCGGTCTCCTGGCGCAAGCGCCTGGCCCTCCTTCGAGCACGTTAAAGGTTGGCGATACGCCGCCAGATTTCACGCTTCCTTCGACGGAAGGCGGGAAGGTGCATCTGGCCGACTATATCGGTAAGAGTACAGTTGTGCTGGCGTTCTTCCCAGCCGCATTCACCGGTGGTTGAACGGCTGAGATGAAAGCATTCCAGTCTGGAATGCAAAAGTTTCAGGAGTCCGGAGCGAAGGTATTCGCCATCAGCACGGATAACGGTCCCTCGCAGAAAGCGTTTGCTACGAGCCTGAATCTGACGTTCCCATTGCTCAGCGATTTTGTCGATCGCAAAGTATCGCAGGACTACGGAATTTATCTTCCGAAATACGGTGTAGCGAATCGCGTCACGTTCGTTATCGATACCGAGGGGAAGATCAACTTCATCGAATCGGGCGGAGATGCGGTCAAGATTCTGGGCGCCGGAGACGCTTGCGACCGTTTAGCGCATAAAAAGGCAGAACCGAAGTAGGCGAACATTTTTTCAGGAAGCCCGAAAGAGTGCGCGGAAGCCTTCCTGCTCGAAGTGCCGGTCATCTGTTAGTACATCGGTCAGTGCTTCGCGGTGCATGGTACGCATCGAGATGCAATCGGTCAGACTGTAAGTTTTGTCAGATCGCGCGCGGTAGAATTCCAGACCTGTAAGGAAAGAGTCCCGGCTTTGCGGTACGACAAGAATGTGCGGATTTCTAAGAAGGCCAGAGACAGTATTGCCAGCCTGGACGCGAACACTGGGACGCGCGCGGGAAAAATAAGCCAGATACTCATTCAGCACTTCGTCCGTAGTCACAATTCTGTCCGGCTGCAAAGAACGGCTGAAATCGATTGCGCGCGCGTGAGCGTTGTCCTCAGTGCTGGTCAGCGCGGCCCAATAAAAAGTGTCGGCTAAAACCGCTGTCATTCAGCTCTTTTCGGAAGCCCGTAAACGTAATGATCGATTTGGCTCGCGCCGTCTTTCGGGAGAGCAGCAAGATCTTCTGGCGGCACGTTCCTCATACTGTCGAGTATGACCTCCCAGATAGGTCGCGCATCATGGTTCTCTTTTTCGAGGTGAAGTGGTCCGGATTGCTCGGCGAGTCGCAAGAACCACTGCTCGATGGTAAGTCCGCGTGCTTGCGCCTGCGCTTTGAGCACGGCTTCCTTTTCGGGGGGAAGTTCAATTGTCACGGTCATGGGATCCGTTTCCTGGTTCTTTCCAGCGTAAACGATTGGTCTTCACGCTTTAGCCAGGTCGTTCACAATCCGTAATGCGCGGTCGATTTCCTCGGTGCTGTTGAAGATGTGCGTCGAGTGGCGCACGCCACTCCCTGAGGAGCGCGGACGCATACGGCCGCGAGCCCAAAACTCATCCTGCAGTTGAGGACCCGTTAGACCCGCGACGCTGTAAACAGTGATCCCGGCACACAAGGCCGGATCTTGAGGCGAGTAGATTGTCACCTTGGAATTGCGGCGCAAACCGTCGCGAAGATGATCGCCTAAGTACTTAATACGCTGCTGCACGCGCTCCGGGCCGAGAGCGAAATGGAAGTCTAAGGCTGCCTCCATGCCCACCAGCAGCGAAAGACTGCCGGTTCCGCGCTGCATCAGGCGATAGCCGTCATCCTCATGGTTGTCCCATTGTGTACTGGCCAGGGTCGTCCAGACTTTGTCGGCGGCTCCCCTGCGCACGTACAGGAAACCATTTCCAGCCGGCGCCAGCAGCCATTTGTGAAAGCAGCTGACGTACGCGTCGCACCCAATGTCGCTGACATCGACGGGAATGTGGCCGAGAGCCTGTGCGCCGTCAAAGACGGTGAAGATGCCACGCGACCGTGCTTCCGCGGCGATCTCTTTGACCGGCAGAATAGCCCCGCTTCCGGTAATGACGTGAGAGATAGCAATGACCTTCGTGCGTGGAGTGATCGACTTTGTCACGATGTCGAGGATCTCTTCGCGGCTGTGAACGGGCTTAGGAAGTTTGACGATATTGACGACCGCCTTGCGGCGCTTCTCCGCCAGAAGCCACGCACTGCGGCCACCGGGATGCTCTTGGTCGCTGATGATGACTTCATCGCCCGGCTGGAGATCCAGCCCATCCGCGACAAAGCTCATGGCCTCGGTCACATTTTCGGTGAACGCGATCTCTTTCGCATCGGCGTTCACCAGGCGCGCCGCTTTGGCTCGAAGATCGGTCATCGGCCCGTAGCCGGCGATCCACTCTACGCCTTTGTAATCCCAATCCGCGACATCGGTGGCCATCTTGCGCAGGTGGCCGGCAACCGCTTCCACGACGACCCTCGGCATGGCGCCGATGGTGCCGTTATTGAAGAAGACCTTGTCGCGGGCGAGCAGGAACTGATCACGAATTTTGTCCCAATAGTTTGGATCGGTGGGACTGGGCAGAGCGGGAATGCCCGTCGGCGGCGCGGGCGACGCGAGACCCAGACGGGAAAGCAACGGAACAGCTAAGGCGGAAGTTGTAGCTGATTTTAAGAAGCTGCGGCGTGGAGTCATTGGAATGTTTCTATAAGCATAGTGCTTCGAGACATGTAAAAGGAGGGTATCCTTTTTAGGAAAGCACGATATGCCTAACCTGCTGCAGCAAATAAATCATTTTGTGGTGGTCATGCTGGAGAACAGATCGTTCGATCACTTGCTCGGATTTCTCTATCAGTCGAGCAAGAATGTCTCGCCGCTAGGCCAGCCTTTCGAGGGGCTCGCAGGAAATGAAACGAACCCCGATGGAAGCGGCGGATCCGTTCAGGTGTTTCCGATTGAGCCCACCGCTCCGCACCCGTACTTCATGCCTGGCGCGAATCCGGGCGAAGGGTATTTAAACACTAACTCGCAGCTTTTCGGAACAACGCAAGCGCCCAATCCGATTGTTCCTGCGGCAAACAACGGTTTTGTCACCAACTTCGCGTACACGCTTTCCTGGGAAAGCAAGCAAAAGGGCCAAGTACTCCCGGGTACGCAACCATCGCAAATTATGGCAATGTATACGCCGCAAACTATGCCCATCATTTCAAATCTGGCGAAGGGTTACGCAGTTTGCGATCACTGGTTCGCATCAGCGCCCACGGAAACTTTCCCAAACCGCGCGTTTGTTCATATGGCGACGTCGCAGGGCTATGTGCAAGACAAGACAACGTCGGTTTACACCGCGCCCAGCATCTATACTGCGCTCACAAAGAAATCTGTGAGCTGGTCTGTTTACGGGTACGATGCGCCGCCTCTGACACGTGGATTTGTCGCCGATATCACCAATGCTCCGGCCAGCAATTTTGGAGAGTTCGCGGCGTTTCAGGCGGCGGCGAAGAGCGGGCAACTCGCCAACTACGTTTTTCTCGAACCACAGTGGGGCAGCAGCGGCAACAGCGAGCATCCCGACTACGACATGAGCAAAGGCGAGCAGTTTCTGCACGACGTCTACTATTCGCTGATCGGAACTCCGGCATGGAATCAGACCCTGCTCATCATCACCTATGACGAACACGGCGGATGTTACGACCATGTGCCGCCTCCTGAAAACGCTGTGCCGCCGGATAATTCAACTGGCGAGCTTGGGTTCGATTTCAAACGGTTTGGGCTGCGCGTGCCAACGCTTTTGATTTCTCCGTTGGTTGCGGCGGGCACGGTTTTTCGCACTGCCTTGACCACGCCTTTCGATCACACCTCCATTCTCGCGACCCTCGAAGAGCGATTCGGGATTGCGAGTCTAACCGCGCGCGATGCCGCCGCACCGCATTTCGGGGATGTCTTGACGCTGCAGACGCCCCGTACGGACGACCCGCTCAGCGGAATTACGGTACCCGTGAGCACCAGCCAACCGGCGCTGTCGAATGCGCCAGATAAGTTTCAAATGGCGCTGGCGGAAAGAGCAGCAGATCTGCCGTTACAAGAAGACGAAGACGCAGGCAGGCACGGTCATCATCATGTAATGCCCCGGTTTGCGACTGGGCGGGATGCCGTGGAATATGCCCGCAGGCGATTCAACCAATACGATCAGGAGGGTCCTCTACATTGAAGAGTTTTTTGTATCTCGCGCTACTTGCTTTGCCTCTGTTTGCGCAGGCGCCCGTCCAATATGAGCTGCGATTCCCCAATGCGGTGCATCATGAAGCGGAAGTTCGCGCCACCTTTACGGGCGTGCGGCAGCCAGTATTGGAGGTGGTGATGAGCCGCTCCTCGCCAGGACGTTACGCGCTGCACGAATTCGCCAAAAATGTCTACAACTTCCGAGCCAGCGATGGGCAAGGCCATCCACTCACGATCATGCGCCCTGACCCGTCGGGCTGGAACATTTCGGGCCACAAGGATACGGTTATTGTCGAATACACGTTGTATGGCGATCGCGCCGACGGCACCTACGACGGCATCGATGAAACGCATGCTCATTTGAATTTGCCGGCAACTCTAGCTTGGGCGCACGGATTCGAAAATAAATCAGCCTCTTTGAAGTTCGAGATTCCCCAGGGATCGAATTGGAAAATTGCGACCCAGTTGATACCGCATGATGACGGCACTTGGTCCGCGCCGAATTTGGAATGGATGATGGACAGCCCAGTCGAGATCAGTGTTCATGCCATGCCGGAGTGGAAGATTGAAAACGCCACATTCCGGCTTTCGTTGCATCATCGAGGCACGGATGCGGAAGCGGCTGTATATGCGCAGATGTGTGAAGCAGTTGTGCTGGAAGAAGAGGGCGTGTTCGGCGCCTTGCCCAAATATGACGGTGGGACTTACACGTTTCTGATCGATTATTTGCCGTACGTTTCCGGCGACGGAATGGAACACCGCGATTCGACCGTCATCAGCGGTACCGGCGATTTGAAGGATGGCGCTTCACGGATGATCGGAACCGTGTCGCACGAATTTTTCCACTCATGGAACGTGAAGCGGATTCGTCCACGCTCGCTGGAGCCTTTCGATTTCGAGCGCGCCGACATGTCGGGTGAATTATGGTTCGCGGAAGGATTTACGAACTACTATGGACCGCTCGTGTTGAAGCGCGCCGGGCTTTCGACGCTCGATCAGTTTGCAAGAGGCATGGGCTTTGCCGTGAGCTCGGTGCTTACTGCGCCCGGGCGGCAAGTGTTTGACGTCATTGACATGAGCCGCCACGCCCCATTTGTGGATGCGGCGACATCGATCGATCCCAACAACTTCCCCAATGTCTTTATTTCCTACTACACCTACGGGCAGGTGCTGGCGCTGGGTATTGATCTGGCCATTCGAGAGCGCTTTCCCGGAAAATCGCTTGATAACTGGATGCAGACGATGTGGCGTGAGCATCCGGATATTCAGAAGCCCTACACGCTCGAGGATTTGCAAAATACTCTTGCGGAGACCACCGGAAGCCCGCAGTTTGCGGAAGAGATTTTCCGTCGCCACATCTACGGGATCGAGCCGATGGATTATGCAGCATTATTAAGTCCCGCTGGGCTGGTATTGCAGAAGGCGCGAGCGGGGAAAGCATGGCTCGGTTCGCAGCGCATGAATTTCTCTGATGCTGGGATCGAGATCGCGAGCAACACGCTTCGAGATTCACCACTCTATAACGCTGGCCTCGATAGAGGCGATCGGATCCTGCAATGGGATGGTCAGACGCTGAAGAATAGTGGCGAGCTGGACAATTGGCTGAACGCGCACAAACCGGGCGATCGGGTGCATGTGAAGGCGAACACGCGCGCGGGGGAGAAGGAAGTCGATGTGGAACTGAAGGAAAATCCCATGCTGGAGATCGTCACGTACGAGCAGGCGGGGCGCGCAATTACCTCCGAAATTACGGCATTCCGCGACGCGTGGCTCAATTCGAAGGCGCTCCACCCACTGCCGAAAATCGAAAAAATGCCGTAACAATTAAGAAAAATTCCGTGACGATGTATAAATTACCGTGACCTTGTACTAAAGTAGTTCTCATTAGCTCTTTAATGGGACGATGAGCGTTAGTCTTTGTCCGTCATGCGGCGCGAAAATGCGGCGATCGCGGCGCACCCGGCTAGAGCGCCTGCTCTATGCGGCGGCGTACCGTTGCGAAGCATGCAACCTGCGGGTGCGCGAATCGTTTTTGAGCCGCTTTCGTACCGCCAGATTTGTCTCTTGCCCGAAATGCGGGGGACACGATGTGACGGCTCTGTCAAAGCGCGACCGCATTGACGGCTTCAATCGTCACCCACTCAGATTGTTTCAGGGTATGTTGGGCGCGCGGCTGTATCATTGCTCCTTATGCCGCTTACAGTTTTACGATCTGCGGAGTCGGGGGCACACTCAGAGTGGGCCGGTTTCCGCTACCTGAACGCATTGAGAAAACAGGTGCGATGGCTCTTCGCGCTTGGAATAGCGGCCGTCTCGCTAGACATGCCTCTAGTGGCGGCTAACGTCGTGGTGCCGCTTTGGCCCAAAGGCGCGCCCGGCGAGAAATCCGTCAGAGGCGAGGAAAAGGATACGACTACGCCACAGGATCATCTGGTCGGCGGCAGACCAGTGATTCGGATTGGCAACGTCACCGTTCCCACAATCACCGTCTACCAACCGGACAAAGCAAAGAATACCGGCGCCGCCGTGCTTGTGTTTCCGGGCGGCGGTTATCGTATTCTCGCCATCGATCTCGAAGGCAGTGAGGTCTGCGAATGGCTCTCGTCCATCGGCATCACGGGGATTCTCGTCAAGTATCGAGTACCCGAAAATCCGGAATTACCGAGATATGCGGCGCCTTTGGAGGATGCGCAGCGCGCGGTTGGGATTGTACGCGACCACGCGCGTGAATGGCACCTGGACCCGGAGCATATCGGAGTGCTCGGATTCTCGGCGGGCGGTCATTTAGCTGCCGTCTTGAGCAATAATTTCGAAAAGCGGACCTACACGCCCGTTGACGATTCTGACCGCGTAAGCTGCCGGCCGGCTTTCGTACTTCTCATTTATCCAGCCTATTTGTCGGTGAATGATGCTGGTGAGAAGCTTGCGCCAGAATTGCCCGTGACGAAAGACACCCCGCCGACCTTTATCGTGCAAACGGAGGACGATCAGGCGTTCGTGGAAGGAAGTCTGCTCTACTATCGCGCCTTGAAAAAAGCCAAAGTTCCCGCGGAGATGCACCTGTTCAGCACTGGCGGGCACGGCTATGGGCTGCGGCCCTCCACGGAGCCGGTCAGCGGCTGGCCAAAGCTTGCAGAGGAATGGCTTCGCTTGCGCGGCATCCTTCCAAACTCGACCTCGGCCAAGCGCGATTAAAATCGTTGCATTTTCCCCCGCCGATTGATATTCTTGTCCCACTTTTGCAGATATAGAATCCAGCGCTGGCCGAATTCGTGTCTGTAGGTCCAAAACATCAAGAAGGAGAAATTCGTTATGGCTTCGAGTCCCGTTTCTAAACCCGAGGTTCGATCTCGGGGTCCCGTTCGTATCAGTTTGCCGGCAAGCGTAGCTTACAACGCAGATGCTCTAAAGCAGACCATTGGGTCTTTAGTCGAGCGAGTCGGTTGCCGCACCTGCTTCTCTGGTGCGGACTGCCACTTTTCGCTGGAGCGCAGTCTAAGCGTAGACCAGCATGGAGCACTTAGCTCTGACCCGGTCCCTCTGCCGTGGCACAGCGCAGAACCTCATCCCGTGCCGTGGAGGGTTGCGGTCGCATTTCAAGGCAAGGTTGCCTTTAACATCGACCAAGTTTATAAGGCTGTCGATAACGTCATTCGCTCGCTTGGCTCCTGTCCTTGCCACTCCGGTTTCGACGTGAGTTATCTGAACGAAGTAACCTTTATCGGAATCAACGAAAACCTACAAGCGCAGCGGTACGGTGAACAGCAGTCAGCATAGTCTGCCGGAGCTCGGGGTCGGTGTGGTTTATTCATCCGGCCTCGAGCCTCTACTTACTGCGGATTCCGGGCTCATTGATGTCCTCGAAATAGAGCCGCAAACGACCTGGATCGAAAACCCCGAGCAGCCCGGTGTCATCGAGGCGCGCTCCGACGTCGATGAACATCTGGCTGCACTTCCCGGCCGGAAACTCGTTCACAGCATAGGCACTCCCGTCGGCGGAAGTGCGGATACTCTTAGATCTCAGCTCCCGTTGTTGCAACAAGCTATCCGCAATCTGAATGCTCCATTTGCAAGTGAGCATTTAGCGTTTAATATCACTCCCGACTTCTTCACCGGCTTCTTTCTTCCCCCGCGACAAACAGCCTCAGGTACTGAGATTTACAAGCAGGCGATTGCGCGTCTTCAAAATGCGCTCGGCGTACCGCTCGCTATCGAGACAGGAGTAAATTATCTGAAGCCGCGCAGCGATGAGATCCCTGATGGCGAATTCGTCGCCGAACTGGTGGACTCCGCCGGCTGCGGTATCCTACTCGACCTACATAACATCTACTGCAATCAACTGAACGGCCGTCAATCTATAGAAAAGTTTCTCTCTCAAATTCCGCTTGAGCGTGTTTGGGAAGTCCATCTCGCCGGCGGCTTCGAGCTGAACGGCTTCTGGCTGGATGCTCACTCGGGCGCGATACCGGCACCGCTGCTCGAAATCTGCCGTGACGTGGTCCCTCATCTACCAAATCTGAAGGCCATGATTTTTGAGATTTTTTCGTCCTTCTTGCCGGCCTTCGGAATAGACGGAGTTAAACAGCAACTTGAAAATCTGCACTCGCTCTGGGATCTGCGCGGTACATCCCCTTCAAAGCCGCCGCGGGGCGAATCTACAACTGCCGCCAAAACCGATTCCGGCCCAACGGTCCAGGAGTGGGAGCGCAGCCTCGGAAGAATGGTTATTGGGCGTACGACCATGACTCCTCTGGAAGAGTCGATTGCGCAAGACCCAGGTGTCCCGTTGGTTCGAGAGCTGATCCATGAATTCCGCGCTTCCATGGTCGTTTCCGTTTACCGGCTCACCTCGCGACTGCTCATGCTGGCTTTGACCCCCGATTTCTTTCGAGTGATACTCCAGGACTATTGGTCTCGTTTCCCGCCACGGCAATATGCCGGCTCGGAAGCCGATGGATTCTTCTCTTTTCTTGTATCGAAGAATCTGCGCGTCCCTTGGTTTCAGAAGGTCTTTGAGTTCGAGCGGGCTGCCATGTTGACGCTGTGCGATAGTCAGCCAAGACTCGTCCGCTTTTCCGCCGATCCATTGCCAATTCTTCGCGCCCTCGCGGAAGGTCGGTTGCCTGACGTGATTCCCCAGGAAGGAGACTACGAAATCGAATTGAAGCCGGAAGGTCCCATTACCGTTTCCGGTATCGAGTTAAATGAAATTGCGCGAACGTTTCCCTTCCATTAAGTATTCTCGAAGAGCCGGTTCCAGCACCCGCTAATTAGGCGCGGATTGGCGCGCGCGTCGTTCCGGCCATCCGGACGTCTTCAGGAGCTTCGGCCCCACTTCAATCAGCCGTGGCAACAAATCGAAAACGGCAGTGGCGCTCCAAGGCGTGCTTCGGCGGGTCTTGAAACCTTCGCGATTCAATTCGTTTGCGATCTCGGTGACTCGCTTTTCCTTGACTATCTTTTCCAAAATGAGCAGCAAGACGGTCATCTCCAGCGGATTTTGTTCCAGTCGGCCATCCTCAGATACCTGAACTCCGTAAGGGATTTCTTCCGTCTGCGCCGAGATGTCGAGCGGTTCAGCCTTAACCGCTGCCTCCTCTATTTCCCGGACCCACTCGACAGCCGCCAACGTCCAGCCCTCTGCCGCTTTCCGCACGAAATAATCGAGCGTAATCTGTCCTGCTATTAAATCGCGACTCCGCTGTGTCATCGAGGCTCTCCGCGGCACTCACAAGCATTTCACATGCCAAGGAAATCGAGGCAACATTCGCCGAAACCGTCGTCACCAGTCGCAGATTCGGGAATCGCTGTCCGCCAGCGGGATTCTACCGACTTATTCGCCCGCCCGCGTAGCATATCCTATGTGAATGCGAACCTTCTTCGCCGCGCTCATCCTGCCGCTTCTCTTGATCGCGCAGGAGCCCGTCGACACCGCCACAGACGCCAAAATTCGCCAGGAGGCCAGCGAGCATTCGCAGGTGATGAAGACCCTGCATATTCTTACCGACCGTTACGGTCCGCGCCTCACGGGCTCCCCGAACTTCGAAGCGGCGGCGAAATGGTCCGTTGAGACCATGACCGAATGGGGGCTGAAGAACGTGCATCTCGAACCTTGGGATTTTGGTCACCCCGGCTGGCTCAATGAGCGCGCGGCGGGTTATATGGTTGCGCCAGTGAACGAGAATCTGAAGTTCGAAGTGTTGGCGTGGACGCCCTCGACGAACGGGACCGTCAAAGGCTCGAGTGTCGAGGTGGTTCCGCCGAAGACGCCCACCAAGGAAGAACTGGATAGCTGGCTAGCCGCGAACAAATCGAACATACAGGGAAAGATGGTCCTGGTAGGCAAAGCGGCCGTGATCCCCGTCAATTTCAATCCTCCGAAAAAGCGTCTCGAAGATGCCGAGGCCAAGGCCCGCTTCGATCCTAATAATCCTCAGGCCGGGCAGTTTCGTGGTCCGCGCGGACCGCAAACTCCGCCTCCGCCCGGCACGCTGACCGGCAACCAGGTGAATGAGGCGATTGACGCTTGGCTGGTTTCGAATGGCGCGCTCCTGCGCATCAACGACGCGGCTCGAGAATTCGGCCAGATCCGCGCGTTTAACAATCGCACCTATGATCTCGCGAAAGTAGTTCCAACCATCGTCCTCCGCAATGAGGATTATGGCCGTATTGAGCGCCTCTTGGCAGATAAAGACGATGTCCAGCTCGAATTCAACATTGTCAATCGCACTTATCCGGCGGGTACCACCAGCTATAACGTGGTGGCGGAAATTCCAGGCAGCGATAAAGCCGACGAAATCGTGATGCTTGGCGCGCACCTGGATTCCTGGCACGCAGCAACAGGCGCTACCGATAACGCCGCCGGTTCATCGATGATGATGGAAGCGGTTCGCGTCATTCAAACACTCGGCCTGAAGCCGCGACGCACCATCCGGATCGCCCTCTGGTCCGGCGAAGAGGAGGGCCTGCTCGGCTCAATCGCCTATGTGAAGCAGCACTTCGGATCGTTCGAAGAGCCGAAGCCGGAGTTTTCGAAGCTGGTGGCTTACTTCAATATCGATTCGGGAACGGGCCGATTGCGCGGAGCCAGTGTTTTCGGACCACCTGCAGCGGCCGCCGTATTGCGTGATGCGCTCGCGCCATTCGCAGATCTCGGCGTGGCCGGCGCGATCCCTTCAAAAAGCCGAGTCTCGGGCGGCACGGACAGCAGCACGTTCAACGTAGCAGGGCTCGCAGGAATTGGTATGGCGCAAGATCCCATCGAATATCAGAGCAACACTTGGCACACCAATCTCGACACCTATGAACGCGTGATTCCTGACGACGCCATAAAAGCCTCCACCGTAGTAGCCGCAGCCGTGTGGCATCTTGCCAATCGCGACGAAATGCTACCGAGATTCACAAAGGAAGATATGCCCCCGAAGGGAGCTCCGCGAGGCACTCCGGCGCCATCCGCTGCCAAGCCTCCAACGCCTACTCCGCCAGCTCCCGTCGAGCGTTGAAGAGCAGATCACATGTTACGAAACCGGGCCTTGGCGGTGTTCGATGAGCTAATACAGGATTTGCGTTATTCCATACGCATGCTGCGCCGGACACCGGGGGCTGCGACGGCAATTCTCGCAACTTTGGGATTGGCCATTGGTCTAAACACTGCAATTTTCACGCTAGTGAATGCATTGCTGTTCACCAATCTTCCTTACCGCGATTCGGCGCGATTGGTGCTTCTGAACCGTCTGAGCGCTCTGCAGTTCGCCGAATCGGCGAAGAGTTTCAACGATTGGAAGCGGCGCTCAACTCTCCTGGAAGACGCGGCTTTGTACTCAGTGGCGGAAGCAAATCTTCTGGGCGGGAATGAGCCGAGTCATGTTCATGTGGCCCAGATCACTGCGAATTTTCCCGCCGTAATGGGCGCTGTTCCTCAGTTGGGCCGTGGTTTCGCTTTGGGCGAAGATCGACCCGGGCACGATTCGGTGGCGCTGATCAGTTCTCATTTGTGGCGCACTCAATTCACCGGCGATGCAGGCGTATGCGGAAGAACGCTCACTCTGAACGGATTGACTTTCACTATCGTAGGCGTGCTGCCATCCGGCTTCGATTTTCCATCCAACGCCGATGTTTGGACGCCCTCCATTCATTCCTTTCAGCGACTCGCCCAAAGTGGCGCCATTTATATGCAAGCCATCGCCCGCGTGAGGCGAGACACAACGTTGGCGCAAGCGGCTGCCCAACAACGAGCTTTTCTGAAAGAGCAGAATCCGGGAAGCGAGCGGGACGTGGTTACGTTTGGCGGCGTCACGTTTCAACAGCCCCCCATCATGCAGCCGCTTCGAACGCAGCTATCCGGCACCCTGCGCAGGCCCATTCTGCTCGCGTTTGGAGCTGTTTTGCTGCTGCTCCTGATCGGTTGCGCGAATGTCGCAAGTCTGGTGATGGCGCGCGCGGTGTCACGTCGGCGGGAGTTCGCCATACGCCAGTCGCTGGGGAGCACTTCCGGGCGCTTGTTTCGGCAACTCTTCACCGAACACGCGTTCATCGGAATCTTGGGTGGAATTGCCGGGCTTATATTCGCACGTCTGGCTCTGAATTTCCTGAAAATCTTGCTCCCGGCCGACTGGCCGCATTATGCCCGGATCGGTATAGGTTGGCGCGTACTCGCGTTTACGTCGATTCTGTCAATTGCGACGGGCATTCTTTCCGGACTTGCGCCGAGCTGGCGATTCGCTCGTAGGCGAGGGTCTCTAGGATCGCTCGGATCGGGCGAGCGAACTGATGAATCGATGGGGCCCCGGAGGATACACAATCTCTTGGTGTGCGTGGAAACGGCGATCGCAATGGTGCTGCTGTCTGGGGCAGGATTACTTATGCGGAGCTTCATCCAATTGGAAGGCGTCCGTCCCGGATTCCAGCCGCAACAGGTGCTAGCAGTGACCGTCTCGTACCCGGAGGCTCGTGAGCATATGAATCGCGCTGCCCTGTTCTACCGCGAGGTGCTCAGCAATATGCGGACGGTTCCTGGATTCCGGTCGGTGGGCGGTGTGAGCTATTTACCGGATCGACCAGGACCGCTTATGATGCTTCCCGTACAGACGCTCACGGGTGAGGCGAGCGCCACGAACGTCGGAGCGAGCCCGAGTTCAACCAGCCCCAATTACTTTCGAACCATGGCGATTCCGTTACTACGAGGACGGGACTTCGACGAATCCGATTCGAACAGCAGCCCTCTGGTTGCGATTGTAAACGAGACTCTCGCCCGCAAATTGTGGCCTGGCGGAGACGCAGTGGGGCAGAAGCTGACCTTCGGAGGCGTGGGACCACTGACGGTCGTGGGAGTGGTTGGATCGGTGCGATTTCTAGGGCCCGCCTCAGAGCCGATTGCAGAGATCTACCGCCCGTATACGCAATGGACCCCCGACGCGTTTTCGTTCGTGATTCGCACGGATGGACCACCGGCGCGCTATGCTGCATCTGCGCGAGCGCTGCTCCGCCGTATTGCACCCGAACAACCGATCACACAAATCGCTAGCATGGACGATTACATTGGCCGCCAGTTACAGAAGCCGCGCAGCCTGACGGCGATGATTTCCGCTTTTGCCCTACTCGGTTTCACCCTTGTTGCTCTCGGAATCTATGGGTTAGTGAGCTATGCAGCCGCGCGCCGGATGCACGAGTTCGGAATCCGTCTGGCCTTAGGCGCCGATTTGCCGGACGTTTTGCTGCGGTCAATGCGAGGCGCGATGTGGCCCGTTGTCGCGGGAAGCGTCTTGGGGAGCATCGTGTCTCTCGGCGCAGGGCGGCTCCTGGCCAGTGAGCTTTACAACGTGAAGCCAAGCGATCCGGCGCTGCTGAGTACGCTGCTTGCGCTGCTGCTTTGTACGGCAATTCTAGCTGGGCTACTTGGGTCCCGGCGGGTTTTGTCCATCGATCCTGCGCAAGCGTTGCGGCACGAATAAGCGTCACCTGAGAGCAATGGACACCGCGCTCCCAGAAAAGCAGCTGGTCGTAAGCGTCGGCATCAGCAAGACCAGCTATCGCGAGGTCGTCGAGCTTTGCCAGCGCTGGGCTTTGGAGCGGAAGATTTCTTCTAGGCCCACGGCGCGATACATCTGCGTTACACCGGTGCATGGCATCATGATGGCTCATGATGATCCGGAGATGGCGAAGATATTCAACGAAGCGGACATCGCGACTCCGGACGGTATGCCCGTGGTTTGGGCGCTTCGCTCCTTCGGATTCAGAAACCAACAGCGCGTTTACGGTCCGACGCTGATGCTCGAAATCTGCCGGAGCGCCGCGGTCGGCGGACAGAAAATTTTTCTTTATGGCGGGCGTGACGACACGCTTCGGACGCTGACCGCCAGCCTGCGTGCTGAATTTCCAGGATTGGCGATTGCCGGCTCGTATGCGCCTCCATTTCGCGCGTTAACGGAAGCTGAGGAAAAGCAGATCCAGCGTACGATTCAGCAATCGGATGCTGACATTGTTTTTGTCGGGATCGGCGCGCCCAAACAGGAGAAGTGGATGTATGAGCATCGCCATTGCTTTCCTGGCGTGACGCTCATCGGTGTCGGCGCCGCGTTCGATTTTCATGCCGGTCGCACGAAACAGGCGCCCATCTGGATTCAGCGGAATGGGCTGGAATGGCTCTTTCGCTTGATCATGGAACCGGCTCGGCTCTGGCGGCGGTATTTGCTGATCACGCCGCGCTTTCTGCCGCTCTGGGCAAAACAGAAATGGAAATTAACCATGTCCTCGCGTTAACTTCGATAAGCCTCGAACCGCAGCCTGCCCGGGCGAACCTCCACGCGTATCTTCTCGAATCCTGAACGTGCAAGGCGGCTCTCGATCGTACCGGGATCCAATGGCACAAGCGTGTCGAAGATGTGAAACAGCCGCATGCGGAAGCTGTCCAAGCTGTCAGTGCCGAGAAATGCGCCGCCTGGTCGAAGGACTCGGTGGGTCTCGCGGAAGAGCCGATCCTGCGCTTCGGAATCCGGCAGATGGTGCAGCATCGTGAGTGCTATCGCAGATGAGAAACTGGATTCTGCGAAGGGCATGGAAGTGGCATCACCGCGCAGAACGCGGACGTTACCGCGCGAAAAGCGATCTCCAAGCGTTGCCGCCAAGCCGCTGTCAAGCTCGATTGCGGTAAGCCGCGCGACGCGATGTTGAAGCAGATCCGTGGTAAGTCCGGGACCCGGACCCAGCTCCAGCAGGTCGTCTCCGAGTGGCACACCCTGAAGAGCCCAGGGCAATATGTCGCGTTCCAAAGCTTTCCGCCAACGCGCGGAACGGCACAACCAATGATGTAATGCATTCATGGGCGGCCGTCTAGGCTCTTTTCCGAGGCTCATCGGAAGGTAAGTCTTTCCGCGTAGAGGGTTTCCTGCCTATCCCGCAAATCCATCCTTTGCCGGGCTCTTCAATGACCTGAACGTCCGAGTAACCGGCATTTGCGAATAGTTCGCGATGCTCATCAACACTCAGGATTGCCATGCCCGATAAGGGGAGATATTTTTGGGCGAGCTTTGCGGTCTTAGTCGCCGCTCCTTTATAGATTTCCGCGATAATGACGAGCGTGCCACGCGGCTTCAGGACTCTTAAGACTTCTCGCATGTCAGCCGACAAGTCAGGCCACCAGAAGTGTGTTTCGACAGCCGTGACGAGATCGAACGTGTCGTCGGAAAACGGCAACTGAGAGACAGACCCTTCCCGAATTTCGACGCGGCCCATATCTATCCATCGTCTATTTATTCTGTTAGCCACTGCAACGCTCTCCTTGGAGTAATCGATGCCGTGGACCTTTCCCTCACTGGCGCGGCCGGCTAACTTACTGACCGTTCTGCCGCCACCACAGCCTACGTCGAGAATGGTGTCGTGCTTTTCTATCGAGATCTGAGATAAGCCCCAGTCTGTTACCTTAGAATGCCGTGAGTTCATGTTCGACAAAATCAATCGACCCAGCCATCCTCTCGGCTTTTGACATTGATTTACTCGTTTGCTTCTGCTGGTCACAGTTGGTTCTCCTGTGTATTGTCTCGCGAAGAATTCCGTCGGCGCCTCGGCCTCTTTCGGTGTGGGTCTATCTTTTAAGTAGTGTCCTGCTTATTTATCACTTATGGCGAAATCGCACGCAATCCCGCCCAGAAGAATGCCCATCGGCGCCGAAGTAAGCTTGAGCGGCGCAGGAACTCATTTTCGCGTCTGGGCGCCGCAGCGGAAATCGATCACGGTAGTTTTCGAAGACAAACGCCATCCAGTCCCGCTCACCCGAGAAGGGAACGGGTATTTTTCGGGACTCGCGCCTCATGTTTCGCCCGGCGTTCAGTACAAATACGAACTCGATGGTGGTGAGGCGTTTCCCGATCCGGCATCGCGCTATCAGCCAAACGGCCCACATGGCTTTTCGCAGGTCATCGATCCAAATTCATTTTCATGGTCGGATGGGAACCGGCATGGAGTGAAGTTGGAAGGGCAAGTGATTTATGAGCTTCACCTCGGCACCTTCACGCACGGTGCTACCTGGCGCTCAGCGGCGGAAAAACTTGAATACCTAGAAGCCACGGGAATAACCTTGATCGAGGTAATGCCTATCGCCGATTTCCCGGGCAAATTCGGATGGGGCTACGACGGCGTCGAGCCCTACGCGCCCGCGTCCATTTACGGCACGCCAGACGGGATGCGCGAGTTTGTCGATCGCGCACACGCGCTCGGCCTCGGCGTAATTCTCGACGTTGTGTACAACCACATTGGCCCGGACGGCAACTATCTGGCTAAATTTTCACCGTTCTATTTCACCGACAAGCACACAACGGATTGGGGGCAAGCCATCAATTTCGATGGCGAGCAGAGCGGCGGCGTTCGCGAGTTCTTTCGCGAAAACGCAGCGTATTGGATTCGGGAGTTTCATCTGGACGGTCTGCGGCTCGACGCGACACAGGATATCCACGATGAATCGCAACCCAACATTCTCGCGGAGATCAGCCAGGCGGCTCGCAACGCCGCAGGCGCGCGATCGATCTTGTTAGTGGCAGAGAATGAACCGCAAGAGACTTCGCTGATCAAACCGGTAGAGCAAGGCGGATGTGGTCTGGATGCGCTGTGGAACGACGATTATCATCACACCGCGATGGTGGCGCTGACCGGGAAGGCCGACGCTTATTACACCGATTACCGCGGAACACCTCAAGAACTTGTGTCCGCCGTGAAATATGGATACTTGTATCAGGGGCAATGGTATCGCTGGCAAGAGCAGCACCGGGGCAGTCCTACATTTGGCTCCCCGCGTCCGGCGATGATCAATTTCATTCAAAATCACGATCAGATTGCGAATTCCGCACATGGCCGGCGGGTGCATCAGTTGACATCCCCGGGCATGTTTAAAGCCTTGACCGCCTTGACGCTGTTGGCGCCCGGTACACCCCTGCTTTTCCAGGGTCAGGAGTTCGGAGCTTCAAGTCCGTTCCTCTTTTTTGCCGACCACAAGCCGGAGCTGGCCGAAAAGATTACAGAGGGCCGAATTGAATTCCTCGCGCAGTGGTGCTCGTTGGACCTTCCGGAAATGAGACAGCGCTTCGACAATCCCTCCTCGGTTCACACTTTTGAAAAGTCCTGTCTAGACCACTCCGAGTTGCAAAAACATCCCGAAACTTATGCGCTTCACCGCGACCTTCTGCGGCTCCGGCGAGAGGATCCCGTCATCTCGCGCCAGGGCGCTGATGGAATCGATGGCGCGGTGCTGTCGGCCGCCTGCTTTATCGTGCGATTTTTTTCGCCGGACTACCAACGCGACCGGCTCCTACTCATCAATCTCGGAACAGATCTGAATTTCGATCCCGCGCCTGAGCCGTTGTTAGCTCCTCCGCAATCCATGAGATGGACCAAGCTGTGGTCGTCCGATGATCCCGAATATGGTGGATGTGGGACGCCTCCACTCGATACGAAGGAGAATTGGAAAATCCCCGGTCAAGCTGCGGTTCTCTTAAACCCAATCCCGGGGAAACGCGTGCGGCGGACCCTGCGTGCCGGCAGACCTGAACATGGAAAAAATCTTTAATCATCGCCCGGAAGCATCGCTAAGTGAAGCTGATTTGCGCGCTCTCACGGAAACCGAGTGGCTCGTCACGAATGGCGTTGGAGGTTATGCCTCAGCCGCAATCGGCGGCACCCTCACCCGTGTTTTTCACGGATATTTGATTGCCGCGCTGCCCTCGCCCTTGGGCAGAACCATGATGCTGAACGATATTTTTGAGCAAGTGGTTCTACAAGATGGCCGCATCATTGAGCTCAATGGAGTGGAAACGGAGAGCAATGGCTATTCCGGTGGATCGCCCTATCTCACAACTTTCCGTCTCGATTTCGGGCTTCCCGTTTGGACCTTCGAAGTGGAAGGCCTCACGATTGAGAAGCGCGTTGTTCTCCCACATCGCCAAAATACGGCTTACGTGAATTACCGCGTCCTCCAGGGCGCTGGATCCGTGAAGCTTCACTTGCGCCCGGCCGTGAATATGCGGAAGCACGAAGCTCCTGTGAACACGCCGCTCGATACTTATACGCTCACCGTTCGAGATCATCAATACGAGCTGAAAGCATCGAGCGGCATACCGCCTCTCCGCCTGACATTTCTCGGAAAGCAAGAAGCCTTTGCCATCGACAGCAAGAAAATTTCCGATGTCATCTACAACAAGGAGCGGAACCGTGGATACATCTGGCGAGGCGACCTGTGGAGCCCCGGCTACTTTTCCGCTGAGATCTCCGCAGGTCACGACTCCACGCTGATTGCCTCCACAGAAAGCTGGGTGGTGATCTCAGCGCTAGATCCCCACCAGGCCCTGGATGCCGAGCATGAGCGAAAACGACGGCTCTTGATTGAAGCCCATCCGGATGCTTGCGAAGACACTTGCCGCGAGTTGATCTGGGCTGCGGATCAGTTCATTTTTACTCCGGTGGGGCGGCAGGAAGACACTGCTCGAGCTCGCGCGGCTGGAGATGAAATCCGCAGCGTCGTCGCAGGCTATCACTGGTTTACCGATTGGGGCCGCGACACCATGATCAGCCTTGAGGGTCTCACGCTCGCTACCGGGCGCCAGGTCGAAGCAAGCTACATCTTGCGGACCTTTGCGCACTATATCCGCGACGGCCTCATTCCTAACATGTTCCCTGAGGGGAAAAAAGAAGGCCTGTATAACACTGCTGATGCCACCCTCTGGTATTTCCACGCGCTAAATCGCTTTCAAAAGCACACCGGAGACCGCCATCTTCTGAATCACCTATTGCCGGCTCTCCTGGATATTGTGGGTCATCATCTCCGCGGCACGCGCTTCAATATTCACGTGGACCCGCACGATGGGCTCCTGGTTCAGGGGCAGCAAGGGTATCAGCTTACCTGGATGGATGCCAAGGTCGACGACTGGGTAGTGACTCCCCGCCGGGGCAAGGCGGTAGAAATAAATGCGCTTTGGTACAACGCTCTGCGCCTTCTGGAGAATTGGCTGCGGCAAGCAGGACGCGATGACGAAGCGGGCGGCCTGGCGGAGCATGCGGCAAAGGCGAAGAAATCGTTCAACGAGCGCTTCTGGTATCAGGAAGGCGGCTATTTGTACGATGTCGTGGACGGCGAAAATGGACGCGATGATCCGGCCTGCCGCCCCAATCAGTTGTTTGCGATTTCTTTGGAACATCCGGTACTGGACGAATCGCGATGGGAGCCAGTCGTCCGAATTGCCAAGGAACGGCTATTGACGCCGGTCGGCTTGCGGTCGCTCGCTCCGGACGACCGGGATTTCAAACCCCGCTACGACGGGGATCTTCGCTCTCGCGATGCTGCTTATCATCAGGGCACCGTTTGGGCTTGGCTGATCGGGCCCTTCATCGACGCTTGGTTGAAAGTGCATCCACAGGATTTCAAGACTGCGCGCGGCTTTCTCGATGGGATCAAACCCCAACTCCGTGAAGCCTGCGTGGGCTCTATCAGCGAAATTTTCGATGCCGAGCCGCCCTTCACTCCGCGTGGTTGTTGCGCACAAGCCTGGAGCGTCGCGGAGGCGTTGCGCTGTTTCATAAAAACCAGCGGCGCGAAGAAGGCCGCCGACCAGCAGCCAGAAATGGCCGCCGCCACAGTCATCTGAGAAATTAAAACGCACCTCTGTCACAAACCCGTTCTCCGGGTGTCTAACTATTTGCGCCCTTATCGCGATGGCCCAGGAGGAACGGAATGGAATATGACAGCAAATCGACCGCATCTCCGGTGAGCCGGAGAGAATTCGTTGGCGTTGCGCTGGCCAGCGGAGTCGCAACCGCGCTCCCGGCAACAGCCGCGCAGCCTGGAGAAACTTCCCCTCCGCTGGTGAACTGCACGCTCACCATCAACGGCCAGGAACACCAACTGCAAATCGATCCGCGAGTCACATTACTCGATCTCCTCCGCGAGAATTTGCACATGACCGGTACGAAGAAGGGTTGCGATCATGGCCAGTGCGGCGCGTGCACCGTTCTCGTGAACGACCGTCGAATCAATTCGTGTCTGACACTCGCGGTCATGCACAACGGCGATAGCGTTGCAACGATTGAAGGCTTAGCTACGGATGGGAAGCTTCATCCCATGCAGGCCGCATTTCTGGAACACGACGGCTTCCAGTGTGGATATTGCACCCCCGGCCAGATCTGCTCTGCCATCGCCATGCTGCAGGAAGCGAAGGCGGGCGCGCCCAGCGCTGCGACGCCGAAGCTTGCCGAAGTTCAGCCCATTCACTTAACAGACGACGAAATTCGCGAACGTATGAGCGGCAATATCTGCCGCTGCGGAGCTTATCCGAACATAGTTGCCGCGATTCGCGCAGTCGAGCAAGGGGGGAACGCATGAGACCTTTCACCTACACCTCCGCGAAGACCGTTGATGATGCCATCCAGTCTCATGGTCAAGGCCCGGATGTTCGATTTATTGGCGGCGGCACCAACTTGCTCGACCTGATGAAGATGGGCGTGGAGCGACCAGCGCATCTTATCGATATAAACCGGCTGCCGCTTACTGCAATCGAAGAGCACCAGGGCGGCGTTCGCATTGGAGCGCTGGTGACGAATACCGATGCGGCGAATCACGATTTGATTCGTTCGCGTTATCCCGTTTTGAGCGAAGCGATTATCGCTGGCGCATCCCCTCAGTTGCGAAACATGGCGACTATGGGCGGAAATCTGCTGCAGCGCACGCGTTGTTTTTACTTTTATGATCCCAGCTATCGCGAGTGCAACAAGCGTGTGCCCGGAAGCGGGTGTGCCGCTAAACAGGGCTACAATCGCATTCACGCAATCCTAGGGGCAAGCGTCCAATGCATCGCCGTCCATCCCAGCGACATGTGTGTTGCTTTGCTTGCCCTCGATGCCGTTGTCCAGGTTAAAGGGCCGAAGGGTGAGCGCTCCATTCCCATGGCGGAATTTCATCGCTTGCCCGGTGTCACTCCGCAGATCGATACGAACTTGCATCCGGGTGAGCTCATCACCGCAATCAATCTTCCCGCCATCCCCTACGCAAGGCGGTCCCATTATCTGAAAGTGCGTGACCGTAACTCTTACGCATTTGCCTTGGTTTCCGTTGCAGCAGTTCTCGACCTCGATGCCGGCGGTGTTGTTCGTCAGGCCAGGATCGCGCTAGGCGGCGTGGCACACAAGCCCTGGCGCGCAGCGAAAGCCGAACGAGCACTTATCGGAAAGAAGCCGGATGAGCCGGTGCTTCGCGCTGCCGCAGTCGCCGAATTGCAGAACGCCAAGCCCTATCACGACAACGCATTCAAAGTGGAATTAGCGCGGCGCAGCATTATTCGCGCGGTCACCACAACCGTCAACTTAGCCTGACCCGGGAGAAATCTACAATGCCAGATTTAATTGGTCAACCGATAGATCGCATCGACGGCCCGTTAAAGGTGACGGGCCGCGCGCCCTATGCCTATGAGCATCAGGTCCCGAATGCCGCCTCCGCGGTGATGGTCATGAGCACCATCGCCAAAGGGCGCATCACCAGTATCGATACACGTGCTGCGGAGCATTCCCATGGCGTTTTGCTGGTGATGACTCATCTGAACGCCCCGAAACTGCCTCAGTTGCAAAGCCAGAAAAAAGCTCCTCCTGCTGGACGTGTTGTGCAGGTGTTGCAGGACGACATCATCCGCTATGCAAATCAGCCGATCGGCGTGGCGATAGCCGAAACATTCGAGGATGCGGTGGAAGCTGCAAAGCTTGTCGAGGTTCGCTACGCTGTTGATCCGCATCACGTCGATCTGGAGAGCCGTTTATCGGAAACGTATACGCCTCAAAAGTCGGGCGGCGGCGGAGATCCCTCGGTCAGTCATCGCGGCGATATGCGAACCGGCATGGCGGAGGCGAGTGCGCGCATCGAACATGTGTATTGGACTCCGTTCGAAGTACACAACCCGATGGAGCCGCATGCCACGATCGCGGTCTGGGACAGCTCTGATCATCTGACGCTATACGATGCGACGCAAGGCGTATTTACCGATCGCGCGCGGGTCGCCGATCTTTTCGGCCTCAATCCCGAAAACGTGCACGTCATCTCGCCATATCTTGGCGGGGGATTTGGCAGCAAGGGGCCGGTTTGGTCCCACGTCATTCTCGCCGCCATGGCTGCGAAACAAGCGAATCGGCCAGTGAAGCTCGCCGTAACTCGGCCGCAGATGTTTGGGATGCTCGGATTCCGATCGCAAACGCGGCAAGCAATTTCCGCGGGCGCCAAGAGCGACGGTACGCTCACCGCCTTGAGTCACGATACCGTCTGCCATACCTCGACATTCGATGAATTTGTGGAAGCAGCCAGCTTGCCCGCGCGCATGCTATACGATTCGCCAAACAACAGCACGTCTCATAAATTGGTTAAGTCAGATATCGGCACGCCCTCGTTTACTCGCGCGCCCGGCGAAGCGCCAGGCACCTATGGACTGGAAGCCGCGATGGATGAGCTTGCGTACGAGCTGAAGATGGATCCCATCGAATTCCGGCTCAAGAACTACGCGGAGACTGATCCTGAAGAACATAAGCCGTGGTCCAGCAAATCCCTGCGCGAATGCTATCGAGTCGGCGCGGAGCGCTTCGGCTGGAATAAACGCTCGCCGGAACCGCGATCCATGCGTGATGGCAACGCTCTTATCGGTTGGGGAATGGCAACGTCGGTCTATCCAACTCGCCGAAGCTCCTCGAATGCGTCCGCGCGGTTAAACGCCGATGGAACTTTTTCTGTCGATGCTGGTACCCAGGATCTCGGCACCGGAACGTACACCATCATGACCCAGATCGCGGCTGATTCCTTTGGAGTGCCCGCGAATCGGATAAAGTTCCGGCTCGGCGACACCATTTTGCCGCAAACTCCCGTCTCTGGTGGATCGCAGACCGCAGCCAGTACAGGTTCGGCCGTTTACCTCGCCACCCAAGCCCTTCGCGAAAAGCTGATTCAGATGGCGATCACTGATTCGCAATCGCCGTTATCCGGTCTCGGCGCTCAGGATGTTGTGTTTCAGAATGGTCGGCTCTCCTCACGATCGGATCCGACGAAAAGCGAGACTTTCCAGGCGCTCCTCTCGAGAAGCGGGCGGCAGTTTGTCGAAAGTCAGGCGAACGCCAAGCCCGGCCCCCAGCATGACCGTTATTCCATGTATGCCTTCGGCGCGCAGTTTGCCGAGGTTCGCGTGGATGCAGATCTCGGACAGATTAAAGTGGCTCGAATGGTCGGCTGCTTCGGAGCCGGCAAGATTCTGAACGCCAAAACTGCACGTAGCCAGTTCATCGGTGGCATGGTTTGGGGCATCAGTATGGCGCTCTATGAGCAGGCCGCCATGGACAAAAGGCTGGGCCGCTGGGTGAACAATAATCTCGCCGAATATCACGTGCCTGTCAACGCCGACGTCGGCGAGATCGAAGCTTTTTGGATCGATGAGAAAGACGATCACGTGAACCCCATCGGCGCAAAGGGCATCGGCGAGATCGGGATCACAGGGGCCGCAGCCGCCGTCGCGAACGCAGTATTCCATGCCACCGGCAAGCGCGTCAGAGATCTTCCGATTACCTTAGACAAGCTGCTCGTCTAACCGCGATAAAATATCGATCGGAAGAACACTCCTCAGAGCTGGCGGCAGTTCTACTTCAATGCGTCCCCTTGCCCGTCGTCTTGGCTTCGTTTCGCTAATTTGCCTGATTGGCTTCGTTTCGCAAGCGCGGGACCGTTGGACCCAGTTGAACATCGGCCCTTTCTACATCGCCACCGACGGAGATACGTCGGCCGCCCGCGAGACCTTAACCCAGCTCGAACAACTGCGCTGGGTGTTAGGTGGCTTACTTGAATCGAAGGATCTGCCCAGTCTTTGGCCCATCCGGGTCTTTTTGACCAATTCTGAAAAAACGAACCCAAGGGGGGAGTTCGTTTGGCAAAACGCGTCCTTTCTGTTAGTTAGCCGTCCGGGAACGCGTCTCCCCCTCGACCAGGTCGCCGGGATACTGCTGGACGCCAATACCCCTCGGCTGCCTCCTGAGGTCGAATCCGGTCTGCGCCAGCTCTTTGGAAGCCTTGAGGCTCATGGCAGCCGCGTCACCTGGGGCGGCCCTCCACCGCATCCCGACTTGGCTTGGGCGCGGATGCAGCTACTGGCCACGAAGTTCGAATACGGCTCCAGCTTCCACATCTTCCTGACCGCCTTGAAGGGCAGCAGCATTCGGGTGGCGGAGCAGAACGCATTCGCTAAGAACCCCGATTTGTTGGAGCAGGAAGCCGCCGCCAACCTCGCCTCCGGCAACTGGCAGCCCGTATCCGTCTCCGGGCGCCCACTGGACCCTAAGCGCGATTTTGGCGAGCATTCGCTGGACGGCACGCTCGCCGCCGTCTACCTGGCCGATGTGCAGCTCGCGCAAGATCCCACGTCGGCCGAAGCCGCCTACAAGTCCGCGATTGCGGCAGGCGGTGCGGCAGCCGCTCTGGGATACGAAGGCTTGGCTCACATCGCCGAGCTAAATAAAGACAATCCGGAACCCTTTCTCCAAGACGCCATCCGCGCAGGCAGCAGGAGCGCGCCCGTGTATGCCGCAGCCGCCGAGGGTCTGTCGCCCGCCCAAGCCTTGCCGCTGCTGAAGAAGGCCGCTCAATTGAACCCGCTCTGGGCCGAACCGGTCTTCCGCCAGGCGCAGTTGACGGACGAACCCGCCGAGAAGGAAGCCCTGCTGAAGAAAGCCACTCAACTCGATCCCCGGGGCACGCAGTACTGGATGGAGCTGGCCCAAGTCGAGACCGCCAACGGACAGGCTACTGCGGCGCAAGGCACCTGGCTTCAGGCCGAAGATTCCGCCCCGACTCCCGCCGAACGCGAGCGCATCCACCAGCTTCGTTTGAATTCCGAGCAGGAGCGTTTGAACACGGCCGACGAGGCGCGTCGCCGCGAGCGGGAGGCAACCCATCTCGCCGATGAACACGCCCAGCAATCTGAAGCCGACCGCATCAAGGCTGCTGAAGCCAAGGCCAACGAAGCGCTGGACACCGCCGCTGGCGGCGCGAAGCCGGAGAATGCCGTTCCCTGGGACCAAGTTGTACCCCAGAAGAAGTTTGACGGCACCTTGATCCGCGTCGATTGCCTGGGCAGCCACGCCCGCCTTTGGGTGAACGACAAGCGCGGCAATACCTTGCCGCTATTCCTTAAAGATTCATCCATGCTCGGCTTGGCTTGCGGGGCACAGCAGCCCGCCCGGCGCGTTTCCGTTGCGTACTCTGCTCAGCCTGACGACCGCTTCCATACTGCGGGCAACGTGGTGAGTATCAAGATTCAGTGAGTCCCGCACTGCGCAAGGCCACTGTTGACGATCTGCCGGCTCTAATCGAAATCGAGCAGGCTTCGTTTGCGAACCCGCATTGGCAAGCCCAGGACTTCCTCCGGTACCACTGCATTGTCGCGGAAGTCGAGGGACAAATCGTCGGTTTTCTAGTGTCCCGCGAAACCATTCCCACCGAGCGCGAGATCCTCAACCTGGCCGTCGCTCCTGCCTACCGGCGCACCGGAATCGCCACGGCGCTGTTAAGGCACGAACTTAGCCGTAAGATGGTTTACTTCCTGGAGGTGCGTGAATCGAATGCCGCCGCCCAAGCTCTGTATCGCCGAATCGGCTTCGTCGAGGTCGGCCGTCGGCCCAATTATTATGACTCCCCCAGGGAAAGAGCTATTGTCATGAAGATGAAATGGTGCTAATTTTTGGAATGCGGACGGCCACTGGTGACCGGCCGCGAGTGAATACATGCACTCATACCCACCGGGCCAGATTCTTCCCCCACATTTTCAGAACCAGACTCGGCGTGGTTACTCGATTAAGGAGAACCCCTTCATGGAGAATCATACGCAAGAAGAAGAATTGAAAGCGCATCTGCTCGCGACTGATGAGCAGTTCCGGACGCTTGCCGGGCAGCATGCGCAATTGAAGCGACAGATTGAGGAGATCGAGTCCAAGCCCTATGTCACTGGGGCCGATGAACTAGAGGAGCAACGCCTCAAGAAGTTGAAGCTGCGCGTCAAGGATCAGATGAACGGGATCCTGGCGCACTATAAGACTGCAAGCGTCAGTTAAGATTTTCGAATCATCTGGCGGCGGGATGCGTATTAGGGTCTATGCGAGACCTGAACTACGCAATTCGCCGCTTGCGCAAGAGCCCCGGGTTTAGCGCCGTGGCCATCTTGACGCTGGCTTTGGCCATCGGCGCCAATACCACTGTGTTCAGCATGCTGAACGCGCTGATCCTGCGGCCGCTGCCCGTCGATCGCCCGCAGGATCTCGTTTTCCTCTCCAGGCAAAAATCTCAAAATCAGAGCTTTCCCAATTACCGCGATTTCCGCGATCGCACCAAGACGCTTTCCGGCCTGATTGCGTATCGAATCGCGGTGGTGGCGTTGAGCCATGGTCATGACAATGCGCGCGCTTGGGGCTACGAAGTCACCGGTAATTATTTCGAAGTCTTGGGAGTGCGCCCCGCGCTGGGCCGCTTCTTCACGCCCTCCGAAGACCGGAAAATAGGCGGCGAACCCTATGTCGTACTCAGCTATGCCGCATGGCAGCACCGCTTCGGCGCCGATCCCCATGTCGTGAACACCCGCGTGAAGGTCAACGGCCTCGACTACACGATCCTGGGCGTCGCGCCAAAAGGCTTCATCGGCACCGAGCTTCTGTACCAACCGGAGTTTTGGGTTCCCATCTCGATGGAGCCCCAGATCGAGCCGGGCAATAGCTGGCTCGATTCGCGAGGGACCTGGAACGCGTGGGTGATGGGACGCATAAGATCCGGTGTCTCGCGAGGCGAAGCTCAAAGCGAGATCCAAAGTATCGCGGCGCAGCTGGTTCGAGAGCACCCCAAGGAAAACGATGGAATGCAGGTGCACTTCACAAGCCCCGGGCTCGTGGGTGATGCATTGCGCGGCCCGGTCACGGCATTCGCGAGCGTCATCATGGCCGTCGCCGGTCTCGTGCTGCTGATTGCGTGCAGCAACCTGGCGAGCTTTCTTCTGGCTCGCGCGACAGACCGCAAGAAGGAGACTGCGATCCGTTTGGCTCTCGGCGCAAGCCGATCCAGACTTCTGCGGCAATTTCTGATGGAAAGCCTATTACTCGGCCTGGTGGGCGGCGCGGCTGGAGTTCTTTTTGCCTTCTGGCTGACAAGCCTGATGACTGCAGCAACCCTTCCGTTTGATTTTCCGTTCAATAAAACGCTCGGCATCGATTTCCGGGTCCTTGGCTTCGCATTCTGCGCATCGCTTCTGACCGTATTCCTATTCGGCCTTGTGCCGGCGATTCAATCCACCCGTTCCGATGTTGTCCCAGGTCTGAAGAATGAATCCTGGTCTCATCGATTCCGCCGCTGGGAATTGCGCGACGTATTCGTCACCGGGCAGATTGCGCTCTCTGTCGTGCTGCTGGTCGCATCAGTCTTGGTGGTGCGAAGCTTGCAGAACGCTCTCACGGTCAATATCGGTTTCAATCCACGCAATGCCGCATCCGTTTCATTCGATCTCGGCATGCAAGGCTACAGTGAAGCGCAGGGCTGCGCCTTTCAGAAGCGCGTTCTCGAACGAGTGCAGAGCTTGCCGGGAATCGAGTCCGCAAGCCTCTCGAACACCATTCCGCTGAGTCTGGATGTGTCGACTACCATGCTCTATGCGTATGGCAAGCCAGTGCCCAGGCCTAGCGAAGCGACACACGCGATCTTTTACTACGCTGGTCCGGACTTTTTTCGCACCTTGCAGACGAAAGTATTCGAAGGGCGCGAGTTCACCTGGCGAGACACGCCAGCTTCACCGCAGGTGATCGTTATCAACAGAGCGCTCGCGAATCGCCTGTTTCCGAGAGAAGATCCAGTGGGAAAGCGGATTGGGCAGAGCCCTACGGGTCCGTGGAGAGAGGTAATCGGAGTCGTGGAAGACGGCAAATACCAGTCGCTGAACGATGAGAATCAGCCGGTGATTTTTTGGCCTATCTTGCAAAGGTACCAGAACACCACCACGTTGGTCGCTCGCTCGCATTTACCAGCCGATCGTCTGATTGGAATGCTCCGAAGAACAGTCCGAGATATGGATCCCACAATGCCTTTGTACGAGGTAGCAACTTTGGAAGATCATTTAGCGTTGCCGCTTGCACCAGCCCGATTGGCTGCCTCGGCGCTCGGAGGATTCGGTTTTTTGGCGGTCCTGCTTGCGGCGATCGGAGTTTACGGAGCGATGGCGTACGCGGTGGCCCGCCGAAGCCGCGAGATTGGCATTCGGGTCGCCATCGGAGCAACGAAGAAGAATGTCTTATCGCTCGTGATTGGCCGAACCCTTGTGATCCTGGCCGTAGGCGTAGTGTTTGGCACAGTAGCGGCGCTGGCGACCGGTAGACTATTCACTGCAGTCCTTTATGGAATCAGTCCGCGAGATCCCGAGACCTACGCAGTTGCGATCGGTCTTATGGCAGTTGTGGCGCTGATTGCTTGCACAATACCTGCACAGCGCGCGCTGGCAGTAGATCCCGCCACGGCGCTCCGCGATGAATAGGTACTAGTTGATGCTGGGAGGCGGCTGAGTGCTGGTACTCGTGGTCGTGGTATCGCCACCGTCAGACGGACGCCTCTTCAATTTCGGACGATCGCTGTCGTCGCCGCTCGATTTCTTCGAAGGATCGGTCTCGTCTTCGATGGGCGTATTCGAATTCGGATTGCGGCGCAGCGTCGGCTTGTTCGGATCATCGGCGGTCTTATCCGGCCGGCGCTGATTCTCGAGCATTGCCAAACGGCTCTTCACGTCGTTGAACTCAGAAGTCGTGACCACATATTCGGGCTTGGCCTTCAAGTCCGCGATTTCCTTCTGCGATTTCACGATGCGGTTGTCGGTTGGAGGATGCGTGGAGAAGAGCTTTGATACCGTGCCGGGCTTCCGCTTTTCAAGCGTCTGAACCTTTTCGAAGAAGTCTACGAATGCGGTGGGATCGTAGCCGGCCTTGTACATGTATTGGACGCCCAGATAGTCCGCTTCGGCCTCGAATTCGCGGGAGAAGTGCAGGAATCCCATGGGTACCAGAAGGCCGGAAGCCTCGTAAATCCCGTAGGCGGCGGCTCCGCCCATAAAGATAAGAGGAAGCGTCGCGAGCTGCGCGATTTCGCCGCGTGTTGCCTGCCGTGTGCCATGACGGGCGGCTACGTGGGCGATTTCGTGCGCCATCACGCCGGCCAGTTCGGCTTCCGTGTCGGCGTGCAAGATCAAGCCGGAATCGACAAAGAAGAACCCGCCCGGCAATGCGAATGCATTCACAGTCGGATCTTCAATGACCTTGATAGTAAACGGCACCTTCGCATCGGAATTGCGCACCAGGTTCTGCCCAATGCGGTTCACATACTCAGACACAGTGGGATCGTTGATGATTTTCGATTGCCGTTCCACCTGTTGCGCCAATTGCTTGCCGAGCGCGATCTCCTTTTCAAGAGAGTAGAAATTGACCTTGCCGCTGACGTTCCGGTCGCCAATGGCGTCCGGATCTTTTTCTTTCTTGTCCTGTGGGAAAGCAGTGAATGGTACCGCCAACAGCAGCGCCAAGGTAAGGCTGACGGAGGATCTCAGGTGGACTAGTCGCGGCATAAAAACTCCTTCATGGCAAGGAACTTCGGAACAGAGGCAGCTTGGAAGTTTGGACCTTCGTACCTCTCCAGTATAGGACTAAATGGGACGTAAGTAAGATGGGTGCGCACCCAAAGTGGAGATTAGATTCATAAACGTTAACGTATCCTCGAAGGAATGGGTTACGAAAAAGTCGCCGGGGTTGTGGCGGAGCCGGCAGAAGCGCTTCACGCGCGCCACCGGAATGAATTCCCGGTTACGCGTGAGCTGATTTACATGAATCACGCGGCCGTGGCGCCGCTTTGCCGGAGGGCATGGGAGGCCATGAAGAACTTGGCTGAAGACGCCTGCCTGCACGGGTCCTTGCATTACGACAAATGGATGGAAGCTTACGACGGCCTGCGCAAGGCCGCGGCAAAGCTGATCAATGCTTCGCCCGGTGAGATTGCGATTGTCAAGAACACGTCCGAGGGCGTTTCGACGGTGGCGATGGGCCTGGATTGGAAGCCAGGAGACCGCGTGATTGCGTTCAAAGAGGAGTTTCCCGCAAATTACTATCCTTGGCTGCGGCTTGAAAAGCGCGGCGTGGAACTGACCTGGCTTTCCATTTACGATCCGATTGAGACGATCGCCGCGGCGGTTCCGGGTGCGCGCCTGCTGGCAATCAGCTACGTAAATTACCTGAGCGGCTATCGGGTAGACTTGAATGCGCTTGGCGAACTTTGCAGCCAGCATGGCTGTTTCTTCTTCGTGGACGCGATCCAGGGAATGGGCGCCTTCCCGATAGATGTGGAGGCTTCGCGGATCGATGCGCTGGCCGCGGACGGACACAAGTGGATGTTAGGGCCGGAAGGGAACGGGGTTCTGTACGTGCGGCGGAAATGGTTGGACGCCATTGAGCCAGTCGAATTCGGATGGACCAATCCCGCGAATTATGCGGATTACAGCTCGCGTGACATGACCCTTCGCGCCGATGCAGGACGGTATGAATGCGGAACGTTGAATACGATCGGCTGTTTCGGCCAAAGAGCGGCTCTTGAGTTTCTCTTGGAAGTAGGAGTTGAAAACATTGCGCCCGCCGTTCAAGCGCTCGTCGACCGCTTGGAAGCTGGCGTTCGCGGGAAGGGCTACGAGGTGATGGTCGCGCGCACGGACGGGACTGGCTCCGGAATCATCAGCTTTCGACATCCAACGGTCGACTGCCGGTCGATCGTCAGTGAGCTAAAACGAAATCGCATTATGGCTGCGCCGCGGCAAGGCTGGGTGCGAATGTCGCCCCATTTCTACATCAGCGCCGAAGATATCGACGAAGCGCTGCGCGTTCTACCCTCTGCATGAAATGACCAGATCCGTTATCTGCTGGCTGGCTCTTGGGGTTGTTGTCTTGCGGGCGCAGCAGCCGCATGAGACTGTGACTCACGTTTGGCGGGCGAGCTGGATTGCCGTGCCCGGAGCTTCAACGCAAGATTACGGCGTGTATCATTTCCGGCGCGCATTTGAGCTGGCGCAGAAACCGGAGCATTTCTCAATCCGGGTCTCTGGTGACAATCGATATCAGCTTTTTGCGAACGGGACGCTGGTTTCCTGGGGACCCGCGCGCGGAGATCTGACTCATTGGCATTACGAGACCGTCGATATTGCATCGCAGTTGCAGCCAGGAAAGAATGTGCTGGCGGCGGTGGTTTGGAATGATGGCGTTTACAAAGCCGAGGCGCAGGTTACCAATCAAACCGGTTTTCTGCTGGAGGCGGAAGAGCCGCAGGACATCGTAGTCAACACGAACCGCGAGTGGAAGTGCATCCAGGATAGAGCCTATTCACCACAGCCGCTTCCAAAGGACCAGGGGACCGGCTATTATGCGCTCGCCGCGAATGAAAAACTGGACGCGAAGCTATACCCGTGGGGTTGGCAGGAGACCGGGTTCGACGATTCGGCTTGGGTGCAAGCGCAGCAGTTGAGCCATGCGGCGGCTCGGGAGGCGCGCGATGCGCCGAACCGCTGGATGCTGGTGCCGCGTGAGATTCCGCTCGAAGAGCAAACTCCGCAGCGGCTGGTGAGCGTTCGCAAAACAGATGAAGTTGCGGCCAACGATTCTTTCTTGCTCGGTTCATCGCCAGTGACAATTCCAGCCCGCACCAAAGCATCGCTCTTGTTGGACCAAACTTTTCTTACGACGGCCTATCCCGAATTGACGGTGAGCGGGGGCGATCGCGCAAAGATCGATATTCGTTACGCCGAGACGTTGTTCATTCGCAACGGTTCACCGGGCATCTCTTCGGAAAAAGGCAACAGAAACGATATCGAGAACCGAAAGTTCTATGGGCCATTCGACACGTATCTGCCGGATGGAGCGCTTCATCGGGTTTACCGGCCTCTGTATTGGCGCACCTATCGGTATATCCGGATCGATGTCGAAACAGGCGACGATCCGCTTCACCTGGAAGACGTACGCGGCGTCTTCACGGCTTATCCTTTCGAACAGAAAGCGGCTTTCGAGGTGAAAGATCCGCGAGCGCAGAACGATGATGTGCAACGGATACTTGCAACCGGCTGGCGCACGGCGCGGCTTTGCGCGCATGAGACGTACATGGATTGCCCGTACTACGAGCAATTGCAATACGCTGGCGACGCGCGCATCCAGATGATGATCTCGCTTTATATGACGGGCGATTCGCGTTTGATGAAGAATGGAATCGCGCTGCTGAACTCGTCGCGCACGGCCGAAGGCGCCACTTACAGCCGCGCGCCTTCCTACCTGCAGCAGTACATTCCTCCATTTTCGTTGTGGTGGATCGGCATGGTTCACGATTACTGGATGTACGTGGACGATCCGCAGTTTGTAAAACAGATGCTGCCTGGCGTTCAGGCGGTGCTGAGTTTTTATGCTTCGTATCGAAAGACAAACGGCTCACTGCCTCGTATGCCGTGGTGGAATTTCGTCGATTGGGTGAAGCAGTGGCCTAACGGCGAGCCGCCATCGGATACGGACGGCTCTTCCGCCGCGGCACTCGACTTGCAACTATTGCTGGCATATCAATGGGCGGTGAATCTCGAGCGGGCGCTCGGGAGTCCAGCGCTCGCGGGAGAATATGAGGCGGCTGCTGCGCAGTTGAAAGCGACCATTTTGGCGACGGACTGGGATGCGGGACGCGGATTATTTGCAGATCAGCCATCGCATCGCACGTACTCGCAGCATGTGAACACGCTAGCCGTGCTGGCGCATATTGTTCCGCTCGAGCAGGCGCGCTCCATCGTTGAAAAAACAATCGGCGACCTCTCGCTCGCGCAGTCATCGATCTATTTCCGCGCTTATATGAACGCCACGCTTCGCCAAGTGGGGCTGGGGGACAGGTATCTGGACATGCTGGGGCCGTGGCGGCAGATGCTTTCAGAAGGGTTGACAACT
This sequence comes from uncultured Acidobacteriaceae bacterium, assembly GCA_963819405.1. Classification (GTDB taxonomy): domain Bacteria; phylum Acidobacteriota; class Terriglobia; order Bryobacterales; family Bryobacteraceae; genus Bog-105. Next base: position 530,356 of record CAWFWH010000014.1, read on the forward strand.
TGGGCGGAATGGAACGGCGCCGATACCCGGTCGGATTGTCACGCATGGGGAGCGAGTCCGAATTACGAGATGCTGCGAACCATCGCCGGAATCGAGTCGATGGCCCCCGGTTTCGCGCGCGTGCGGATTGCCCCGAATCTTGGAAGCCTGATGCACGTGAGTGCGCGCATGCCGCATCCCAAGGGTGAGGTGAAAGTCGATCTCCAGCGGCGCGGAAGCAAACTGAGGGCGGAAATCGATCTACCGCCCGGCATCACAGGAGAGTTCGCCTGGGCGGCGAAAAAGTGGCAACTTCATGCAGGGGTCAACCGCATTGAGTTTTGACGCCATCGCGCCGGAACCGCAAAGTGGCGGGATCGGGAGCCATTCGCTATCATAAGGAGAGTTCGCATTGATTCCAGCTGGCCAGTGGTGCGCTCGCCCTGGAAATCGAAACCCAAAAAGAAAAGGTTTGATTTATGTACGCTGTGATTGAAACAGGCGGTAAGCAGTACCGTGTGGCGCCCGGCCAGAGTATCGATGTGGACACGATCGCCGGGGATGTCGGGACCGACGTAGAGTTCGATCGCGTTCTTGCGCTCTCGAACGAATCCAACGAGTTAGTTTTAGGCGAGGCGCTCAAGAGTGCCCGCGTTCGGGGAAGAATCGCCGCCCATGGCCGAGGCGACAAGATCCTGGTGTTCAAGTTCAAGCGCAAGAAGCAGTACAAGCGCACCATCGGCCACCGGCAGAACTACACGCGAGTGGAAGTACAGGAGATCCTGGCGTAATGGCACACAAAAAAGGTTTAGGCAGCTCAAAGAATGGCCGCGATTCGAATTCGCAGCGATTGGGCATAAAGGTATTTTCGGGTGAGTTTGTGACCGGCGGCTCGATCATTGTGCGCCAGCGCGGAACGCGCTACAAACCCGGGAAGAATGTGGGTTTAGGCAAAGACGATACGCTCTTCGCCACTGTCCCTGGAACGGTCGAGTTTCGGGATCGCGGCAGGCTCGGCAAGTTCGTCAACATTATTACTGCCCAGAGTTAGACCCTGTTCATCGACGAAGTCATCATTTCCGTTAAGGCGGGAAACGGCGGCAATGGTTGCCTCGCATTTCGACGCGAGAAGTTCGTGCCGCGTGGTGGTCCCAGCGGTGGGGATGGCGGCCGCGGGGGCGACATCGTGCTGGTTTCGAGCGAGCATTACAATACCTTGCTCCATTTCCGCTTTAATCCGGAGCACGCGGCGCAGCGAGGAAGGCACGGCGAAGGCAGCAACCGCACTGGGCGGGAAGGAACCTCGATCGAGCTGCCTGTTCCCGTCGGGACCATCGTTTACAATGCCGAGACGCGCGAAAAGATTTTCGACTTTACGGCTCCCGGACAGCGTGTCACGGTCGCTGAGGGAGGACGCGGGGGCCGCGGCAACGCGCGCTTCGCGACGTCGACCCACCAAGCTCCCACGGAACACGAAGAAGGAAAGCCGGGCGAATTCTTCAAACTTCGGTTGGAGTTGAAGCTGCTTGCGGATGTTGGTTTGGTTGGATTTCCAAATGCAGGCAAGTCGACGCTGATATCGCGTTTGTCCGCAGCCAGACCGAAGATTGCCGACTATCCGTTCACCACGCTCGAACCGAACCTCGGAGTTGTCGAGGCAGGAGATCACACCTTTGTTCTGGCAGATATTCCGGGTCTGATCGAAGGCGCGCATGAAGGGCACGGGCTAGGAGTTAAATTTTTGCGGCACATTGAACGCACTCGATTATTGGTGCACCTGGTCGACGTGTCGGATTTCAGCGGCCGCGATCCCGCGCGCGATTTCGACATTATTCTTGAAGAGCTCGCGCAGTTCAGTGAAGCACTGGTGAAGAAGCCGATGATCGTCGTAGCGAACAAGATCGATGTGTGCCAGGACGCTTCGCGCATTGCTGCTGTGCGAGTGAAGGCCGAGCAGCACGGTTTCGCGTTCCATGCGATTTCGAGTGTGACCGGAGCGGGAGTAGAAGAGCTTCGTTACGCGATCAGCTCACAACTGTTGAGAGACGCGCAAGACGCTACAATCGCAGTCGGAAGCTAGACTCTGCCGGTGCAGGGCCCGGTCTTCAAAACCGGAGTGCGGCACTTTCGTTGTCACGGGTGGGTTCGACTCCCATTAGCTTCCGCCAGCTATTTTATTGAAATTATCGGGTAAATTTAGAGAGCCGGTTCTGTGTAGTACTCCATGTAGGTGCAATTCGGCATGGCTCTCAAGCTGTTTCGACGTCATGAGAAGGATTGTTCAAAAGACTATCCACCACAAGGATTTCTGTACAGGCCGAGGATAAAATCCGAGGCAGCAAAGGACTGCAGATGCGCGATCTCGGCGGAAGGCACTCTGCGCATCCGCGGATACATCACTAATAAAGCAACGGGGACCAGTTCGTGGGAAGTCGCCGAAAGAACGGCGGCAGAATGGGACAAAATGGGGAGCCTTCGTTTCTCCTAAGCCGGAGGAAAAGAAAAACCCCGACATTCAGTACGCAATTGAGTCCTTTCTCGCTTCGAGAGGACCGCACGGCCGGAACGTTGACCAAACGACGGTGAAGCAGTTCGAAATCCTGCTTCAACGGCGTATGGTTCCCTTCGCGCAGCATCGCGGGTACAGTCTCATCCGAAATTTCGAAGATCTCGATGCCGTAACCAAGTTCGTTGAGTCCTGGCGAAATCTGAATCCACATCGAAACAAGAAGGTAGACGGGCCGCTTCCACTCAGACCGCTCGCGAACTCGATTAAGAGGGCGGACCTGGAACGATTCCGTGCGTTCCTGAGATATTGCGAGGAGCGTGCGTGGCTAACGACAAATCAAGCCAAGAAGATCCGCTTCAAGAGCAAGGTTGAAAAGAAGTTTGGTTTTGAGCCAGAAGAGGAACGTGTCTTCCGGGCGATTGATTTAGTTGACGACGGACGCGGTAGAACAGGGCAGTACAAGGCTCAAGAGCTCAGGGTCTTTTGCCTAGGTCCAGAACCAATAATTTCTCCCGTCCCGGTGACCCTTGAATTGAAGGTCTCTGAGCTCCTGCTCGACAAACTCGGGAATGGGTACGTAGACCCGCTCAAACCTGACTATGTTCAAAAACTACTGAGAGTCTAGGGTGGTGTGAACCCGGTGTTTGTAAGAGAGCCAAATGGCCGAGCGGTCTGTGTATCCGGATGCTCGATGGTACCCGGTAGAACGGCGTTCGCGCGAATGTAAATTCGACAGTTTGTCAGGTCTCGCAAAGACATAGCATGAATTAAGTACGACACGAGGTATCGCATCATGAATGCAGAAAGTCAGAAGGATCCCGGAACTACACTTGCAAACCTCAACGCACTGTTGCCCGATCTAGAGTCGGTCTACAAAGACATCCATTCTCATCCCGAACTATCGATGAAGGAGAGCCGGACTGCGCGCATAGCGGCGGATCGTCTGCGGGCCGCAGGCTATGAAGTGACCACCGGAATCGGGAAGACGGGCGTTGTGGGCTTGTTGCGAAACGGCGATGGGCCAACCATCATGCTGCGCGCTGACATGGATGCGTTGCCAGTCAAGGAGGCGACCGGGTTGCCTTATGCCAGCAGCATAACTGCGACCGATTCCGAGGGGAAAACCGTGCCCGTGATGCACGCCTGCGGTCACGACATGCACGTGACTTGGCTCATAGGTGCGACCACTCTGTTTGCGCAAAATCGGGGCGCATGGCGGGGGACGCTGATGCCTGTGTTTCAACCGGCAGAGGAGACGGCGCAGGGCGCTCAGGCGATGATTGACGATGGCCTCTTCAAGCGTTTTCCCAAACCGGAGGCCGTACTCGGACAACACGTCATGGTCGGGCCCTCTGGCGTACTTAGTTCGCGTGCCGGAGTCGTAACTTCCGCCGGTGACAGTCTGCAGATTCGAATGTTCGGACGAGGCGCTCACGGTTCGATGCCGCAGGCCAGCATCGATCCTGTCGTGATGGCCGCTGCAACGGTGCTCCGTCTGCAAACCATCGTTTCCCGTGAAATTGCGGCTACGGAAGCCGCTGTCGTCACCGTGGGCTCGCTACAAGCCGGCACCAAGGAGAACGTCATCCCAGACGAGGCAATCATCAAACTGAATGTGCGCACCTTCGACGAGGGCGTCCGCAAACGAGTGCTTGTGGCAATCGAGCGCATTGTGAATGCGGAAGCCGAAGCCTCAGGCGCGCTTAAGAAACCAGAGATCACGCCACTCGACCGTTATCCTCTTGTCACGAATGATCCGGAGGCAGCCAAGCGAGTAAGCGATGCGTTTCGGCGGTATTTTCCTGCTGGCCGCGTACAGGAGACCGGGCCGACGACGGCGAGCGAGGACTTCGGATCGTTCGGGGCCGAGTGGGGCGCACCCTCCGTCTTCTGGTTCCTCGGCGGTACTGATCCCGACCTGTACGCGAAAGCCAAAAAGGAGGGCAAAATCGGTGAGATCCCTACCAATCACAACCCGCGTTTCGCCCCGGTGATCCATCCAACCTTGGAAACAGGTGTGGAAGCGCTGGTGGTTGCCGCGCAGGCCTGGCTATCGGCATAAGGGCATGGTTGTAAACGGGCAAATCCTGATAAACACGCTGTTGGTGGCCTTCGATATTGGGGGCACGTTCGTCTTTGCGCTCAGTGGCGCGACGGTCGCGGTGAAGCACAGGCTCGATTTATTCGGTGTTCTGGTCTTGTCCTTTGCTGCCGGCAATTCGGGCGGGATCGCACGCGATGTGATGATTGGAGCGGTTCCCCCAGCGGCTATCAACGACTGGAGATATGTCGGCGTTTCCATCCTTGCCGGGCTGATTACCTTCTTTTGGTATCGAATCATCGACCGGCTGAGCAGCCCCGTGCTGGTGTTCGACGCCGCCGGACTGGCGCTCTTTGCCGTCTCCGGAGCGGGTAAGGCGCTAGCCTTCCACGCAGGTCCGGTCGCGGCGACGCTGCTCGGCATGCTGACAGGAATCGGCGGCGGCATGGTGCGCGATGTGCTCGTCAGGGAAATCCCCACCGTTTTGCGCACGGAGCTGTACGCTGTCGCCGCTCTGATTGGCGCGGCGGTGGTCGTGATCGGGCGTATGCTGCATCTCCCATCCGGCGCTGCAGCTACAGCCGGCGCAGTTCTCTGCTTTGGACTTCGATTTATGGCGATGCGGTTCGGCTGGCACCTTCCGATCGCGCATCCGCTCGAACGATCGGAAACGGTTCCGGACGGCAAGCGGTCGGATCATTGAGTCTGGAGTCCTGAGGCGATGACAAAAACCAGACACCTTGTGTTAAGCGTAAGCATTAGTCTGATCGTGTTGGGAGGAATGTCGTATTCGGCGCTGGATTTAGAATCAATAGCCGTGAAGCCGACGAGTATGCCTCCGGTCGGCACAATCGAAGAGCGGTTTCAGGCATATAACGTGGAGATGTTGGAGGTCACGGGTGGTCACTTCTGGAAGCCGTACAAAGATATACGAACGGAGGCCAACAAGCAGTCGGCCCCTCAGCAATCGGGTTCAACACCGGCCGGCATGAATCCGAATCTGTACGAATATCGACCACCTATTGATTTGAGCAATACTCGCCTACGCAAACTCGCGGCAGCTCTCGGGCCGACATATGTGCGCGTGAGCGGAACGTGGGCAAACACCACATACTTTTACGACGCAAACGGCGCCGCTCCAACAACGCCGCCCAAGGGCTTCAGCGGTGTACTCACTCGGAAGCAATGGAAAGGCGTGATCGACTTTTCCCACGCGGTGAACGCGAGAATTATCACGTCGTTTGCGACCAGTCCCGGCACTCGCGACCCGAGCGGTGTATGGACCCCGGACCAAGCGCGCCAGTTTCTTTCCTACACAAAATCAGTAGGCGGAGACATCGCGGCGGCCGAGTTCATGAACGAACCGACGGCTGCGGCCATGGGAGGCGCTCCGAAAGGCTATGACGCCGCGGCGTATGCACGCGACATCGGGGTGTTCCGTCCTTTTCTCAAGCAGACTGCACCCGACGTTATATTTCTCGGTCCGGGTTCTGTCGGAGAAGGTGCTTCACTTTCGCTTCCGCCAAGCAGCGGCTTCATTCAATCTGAGGATCTCCTGAAGGCCACCGGCCCGGCTTTCGATGTTTTCTCGTATCACCTCTATGCGGCGGTCTCGCAGCGGTGCGCAAGCATGGGGCCAGCGTCACAGACGGCTCCAGACGCGGCACTTTCGGAGCAATGGCTTTCTCGTCCGGACAAGATCAATGCCTTTTACGCCGGTCTGCGCAACCGTTTCGATCCGGGCAAGCCGCTGTGGATTACTGAAACCGCCGATGCAGCTTGCGGTGGAAATCCCTGGGCTTCCACATTTCTGGACACGTTCCGCTATCTCGATTCGCACGCTCGCTTAGCGCAACAGGGTGTTCGCGTGATCGCGCACAACACGCTTTCCTCAAGCGATTACGGCCTTCTCGATGAGAATACATTCGCTCCGCGTCCCAATTATTGGGCGGCTCTGTTGTGGAGGAAGCTGATGGGCACGACCGTGCTCAAGCCGGGCGTATGGCCGACGGCGAGCCTGCGTCTTTACGCCCAATGCTTGCGGAATGTGCCGGGAGGAGTGGCACTTCTCGCCATCAATACGAACCGAAACGCTTCTCAAGAGCTGGAGCTTTCAGCTAATTCGGAACGCTACACTTTGACTGCGCCCAAGCTGGAAGATAGCCGGGTGGACCTGAACGGAAAGGAACTGAAGCTGGGGTCTGGTGATTCGATTCCGTCGCTCACCGGCGTGCCTACGCATTCCGGATCCATCACGTTGCCCGCTGAAAGTATCACATTTTTGGCGATTGCGGAAGCGAACAACGCGAGTTGCCGTTGAAATTCCAGGAGACGTTTACGTGAGACACATCGAGATTGTTTCCCGTTGTTGTCAGCTGACGGGCCACACGGAAAGTGAGGGCCTCGTCCAGTGGTCGGTCGCTACAATCCCCGGTCAGTGCTGCAAACGGAAGGCAAGCAAAAACATCAAAAGCGGGAATTAACCTCCCGCCAGAGCTCATACCGCAGAACATTTCATCATTCATCACAAGTACACGCAGTCTCGCGTCCAGTGGCCGTGAGACCTCTTGCAGTACTAGCAAGCAAGCGCCAGATTTTCAAGCTGAGTTTCTCCGCCGCGTTGCTTGGCGATGATGTGGTCAATGTGGAAAGGACGACGGAAAGCATCCTGCGGGAGGTGACAATACTCACACCGGTTCCCGGCACGGCGATGTACTGCCGCCAAGTCTGTCAAGGCTGCCGTAACACCTGGCGAGCTTTCGTTGGCCAGTATGCGAGCAAGTCCCCGATGTTCACATAGGCCTCAAGCTCAGCTTGCTCGTCTTCTGTTAATAAGCCTTCGTTTGCCTTCGCATTCAGTTCATCGGCGCGTGCGGCGTCTGCTGCCGGAAAGTCGAGCGCTAGAATACCTTCGGCAAGCGGTTGTGTCATGCCGCGACCAGGCAGATCAAAAACCTTTCGAAGTATGTCAGCATGCGCACTGGGACGGAAAACGCTCTTAGCCATCGCATCTCCGGTTTACGCCGACTGAGCGGCACCGCTATTCAACTCGATGATCCCATCGTTTAACAACCGTTCTCGCCGATGTCCTCTGCACCGGAGTGAAATCGGGTGTTCGGCATCTCCTTCCGTGTAGTGTTCGTGTTATGTTTGACAGACGATATAGAGGATCTGTTGGATATAGAGCAACGCAGAATCAGTAACTTACTGATCCAGGAGCAGCAGGCGCCTCCGACTCCCATTAGCTTCCGCCGGACACCAGCAAACAACAAACTCCAAGTGCCATAGTGTTTCGATCGCGGTTAATCTTACTCAGCGCTCGGCGGTTCCGGTCAGCTGGTCCTCAATCGTTTCTGCCGATAGCGCGCGCCCGGGAGCGCCACTAACGACCACCGTATACAGTCTCCCCGGCTCCAGCTTTACGTTCCTAAGTAATGCCTCGCCCTTCTTACTCGCGCCTCGCCGTACCATCAGCTCCATTGTTGATGGATCTACGTCCTTGTAGTCCGTTGCATGATTGAAACCAGCGCCGCTGATAAGCGCGCTTTTTTTGTTGGGCTCATAAACGTCGACATTCTCGCCCGGGACAGTATTGATAACTCGGAGCTTGGCCTGTCCATTTGTGGGAGCGACCAGGTCGTCGTTAATCGCGTTCAGATCTGCTTTCCCGTCTTTGTCCTGAACCGCCACTATGGTGTAGTGCTTCCCCGAGGTCAATCCTTCGCTATTAGTGGCGAGTTGGGTTGCCGCATCGCCGGCACCGTACAATTTGAACTCATGCCTTTCGGCCGGCAGTTCCTTATAGGGTGTTACGTGCCGCGCCGCCACGGCATCGAAAGCCGCGAGGTCACCGAATTTTAAGTCTTTTGGAGCGGCCGTGGCATTTAGAAAGCGAACGAGCGCCTTGCTTACATGCTGTGCCTCTGTGCCAGCCGGCGCGCTCGATGCCTGGCCGGCACCCTTACTGGTGCTGGGTTGCTCCGTCGTTTTGGAGCACGCGATGGTGAAACCCAACATCCCGCACAATCCGAATAACGCTACATTCCTTGAGTAGTTTCTGTGTCTCATCACTGATGATCCTTTCCCCCGACTGTGGGAGAAAAACGCCACGCGGGTTGTTACATGCGTAAATATGCCATGTCGGGGGCAGTACTTTCCACCCACAAAAAAGGGAAATAGACGGGAAGCCTCGGCTTATGAAGAGTTTCCGTTTTGGTCTCGAAACTGCAGCGCCATCTGAGGCGGGGCGCTCGCATACCCGCAAGGAGCATAGCAGAGCCTATGAGTACCATGACCATTGTGTTGATCGTGATTGTCGTGGTTGCAGCTGCGGTTGTCGCGTTCATGTTTTTCCAGAAAGAGCGGACGAAACGACTCAAAACTCGGTTTGGTCCGGAATATGACCGCCTGGTTGATCGTAGTGGCAATCCGCGTAAAGCAGAGGAGGAGTTGGTCAATCGTCAAAAACGCGTTGAAAAGCTTCACCTTCGGGAGTTGGGACAGGCAGAAGCGGACCGCTTTTCTGAATCGTGGCGCTCCGTTCAGGCGCAGTTCGTGGATGCGCCCAGGGAGGCCGTGGCAGAGGCTGACCGCCTGGTCCGCGAGGTTATGACAGCTCGCGGTTACCCAATGGGCGACTTCGAGCAGCGTGCTGCTGACGTGTCGGTGGATCATCCCCGAGTAGTCGAAAACTATCGTGCCGCTCACGAAATTGCTGCACACGATGCGGCGGGAAAAGCCAATACCGAGGATCTTCGACAGGCGATGGTACACTACCGCGCGCTTTTCGAGGACCTGTTAAGTACCACGCACGTCCATCGCGCTGAGCGCGCTGAGGAGGTTAAGAAATGATCGAAGAACGAATCGAAGCACTTCACGGAGACAGAGAGGGGACTGCGACTCAGCCCATGGGTACGGCCCAATTCGCTCAACGAGCCGAGACGACTTCTGCGCAAGCGAGTTCGGCAGCGGCAGCGCGAGAAGAGTCAGAAAGAGTCTCACTGTTCCCTGAGAATGAACTCGGCGATTTTCGGCGGCGCTGGAAAGAGGTGCAGGGAAGCTTTGTCGATGACCCGCGGACTGCAGTGCGGAACGCAGACGAGCTTGTCGCCTCCCTGATGAAACGATTAGCGGAGGTGTTTGCAGACGAGCGCGGCAAGCTCGAACACGAATGGGATAAAGGCGAGACCGTCTCAACCGAGGATCTCCGCGTGGCGCTGCGGCGCTACCGCTCGTTCTTCGATCGACTGTTGTCAGTTTAAATCTAACTTCCGCTCATAGCGAAAGAGCGTATAAACTTCACGGCCTTGTGTTCGAACAACTGCGAAACAACCGGGTCCGGTACAGGTTCGTCGGTTTCGATGATTGAAATCGCAGTCAGCAGCTCACTGGGCTTATGATGCGGGTGTGTATGCGGCTCCTCGCGCCCCAGAGCGAAGTTTGCAATGTTGATCCCATTCTTCCCAAGTACCGTGCCAAAGTAACCGATCACTCCGGGCACGTCATCATTTTTCGAATACATGAGGTTGCCGGCAAGCGTCGCTTCGCACGAAATTCCTTCCACTTGCAGCAGTCGCGGCTTCTCCAAAACTACGGCGCCTACCGCCGAATACGAGCCCGCCTCCGATTCAATCTCGATTCGGATGGAATCCATGTGGGCTTGTCCCGGCTCAAGTTGTTCCACCACTCGGAAGCCACGCTGCGTCGCAATCTGCATGGCATTCACCACGTTCGCCCGGTATTCCATCGATCGGCTGAGGACGCCTGCCAACCCGGCGTTCCGCAAGATTTGTGTGTTATGATCCGCCAGCCGGCCAAAGTACACGAACCGGATGGTATGCGCGTTCCCGACCGAAATGTGGCTCAGAAAAAGTCCCATGCGCTCGGCCAGCATGACGTAAGGTCCAAGCGTTCGATATTGCTCCGCCGTCAACGCGGGCATGTTCACCGCATTCAGCGCCACGCCGGTGGTCAGATATTCGATGAGCTGCTCGACTATGCGCACGCCGACGATCTCTTGTGCTTCTTCGGTCGACCCGGCGATGTGTGGTGTGGCGACGATCGACTTCCAGCCCGAACAGAGAGCTGTCGCCTGGAGGCTCTTTCTCGAAGACGTCCAATGCGGCGCCGCTTACTTTTCCGTTCTCCATCGCGTTTTGCAATGCTACGGGATCGATCAACTCGCCGCGGGCACAATTCACCACCCGTACGCCTGGCCTCATCTGCGCAAACGCCTGCTCGTTCAGCATGTGATCCGTCTCCGGTGTCAGCGCCACATGCAAGGTGATGAAGTCGCTCTCGCGGTACAGGTCCGGCAGCGAAACAAGGTCTATTCCGAAGTCGCGCGCGCTTTGAGAGCTCACATAAGGATCGTGCCCAATGAGCCGCATCTCAAAAGGCTTTGCCCGCTTGACAACTTCTCGCCCGATGCTTCCGAGACCTATGATGCCCAGCGTCTTACCGCGGAGCTCGTTGCCAAGGAATTTCTTCTTTTCCCACTTCCCGGCTTTCGTGGAAGTGTTGGCTTGCGGCACGGATCGAGCCATGGAGAGCATCAGAGCCAACGTGTGTTCCGCTACCGATATCGCGTTTCCGCCGGGCGTGTTCATCACCAGAACGCCCGCTTGGGTCGCTGCCGGAAGGTCCACGTTGTCGACGCCTACACCGGCACGCCCGATCACCCGAAGCTTCGGCGCCTTTTCGAGCACTCCTTTGGTCACCTTCACCGCGCTTCGCACCACCAGCGCGTCGCAATCTGCGAGTTGAGCTTCGTAAGTCTTCGGTTCAGCTAAAACAATCTCCCACGAAGCGTGGGCACGCAACAGATCTACGGCCGCCGGTGCAAGCGGTTCGGCAACAAGAATCTTCATCCGCTGTTCTTAGCTCAGAGCGAGAGCCGCTTCTTTGGGCATCGCCACTTCGGCATACACGTTCTGGACCGCCGCCACGCCTGAGCCGAAGCGGACCGGGTGGCCTTGCGCCGCAAGAATGAGTTCCAATTCGGCAACGATAGCGAACAGATCGTGGAAATCGAAATAGCCCAAATGCGCAAGACGGAAAATCTCGCCTTTCATTGACCCTTGGCCATTGGTAATGATTGCGTTGAAGCGTTTGCGAAATTCCTTTACGATAACGCCCGAATCCATTCCTGCCGGCGGCCGGACAGCCGTAACTGAAGAACCGGGCGAGCTTGAAAATACCCGCAGATTCAGTTCCTTCATTGCTTCGCGGGTCCCTCGCGCGAGTAGTTGCGCATTCTCTACCAGCTTGTCCATGCCTACGGATTTGATGTATTTCAAAGCTTCTGCAAATGCCAGAAGCAAAGCCGTATTCGGCGTCCAGGCAGATTCGCCATTTACCGCATTCTTCTTCTCTCTTTTCAGATCGAAGTAGAAACGCGGAGCGGTCGCGCGGTCGGCCATCGACCACGCCTTTGGACTGATCGACAGGAAAGCCAACCCCGGCGGGATCATAAAGGCTTTCTGCGATCCGCCAATTACGATGTCCAATCCCCAGCCATCAACCTCCAGCGGCATCGTGCCGATACCGGTGATTGCATCGACCACGAAAATGGCGTCGGTCTTTTGAATCGCAAGGCCCATTGCGCGGACATCATGCTGCGTTCCCGTCGATGTTTCGGAGGCCTGTACGAACACGCCTTTGATCTTCTTGTTCTCTGCCAAAGCGCGCTCAACGGCTTCTGGTTGCACGGCTTGTCCATAAGGAGCGGACAGCACAGTGGCTTTCATGCCCCAGGCCTTCATCATCTCTACCCAGCGCTCGCCAAACTTGCCTGCTGAGCACACCAGTACTTCGTCTCCCGGAGAAAAGAAGTTCTGGGCTGATGCTTCCATCGCGCCGGTCCCGGAAGCAACCAACACCAGTACATCGTTGGATGTGCCGAGTATCTCTCGCAGATCGCTCAAAACCTGCTTGTATAAGTTGCGAAAATCATCAGTTCGATGATGGATATCGGAACCCATCATTGCGTGTAGGGCCGATGGCAACAGCGGCGTCGGCCCGGGCGTGAGAAGGCGTTGTTTTTTTATATGCATGCGTAAGGGTGGTACTTAGGTGTACGTCAGTTTTGAACTGCGGAATTCCCAGAATATCAGCACGCAGCCGCGCGGCTATGGCGCAAAGAAGCTGGAGATGTCCAGCACCAGGTGCGTGGGGTTGGACGGGCCTGCATTGATCGAGCCATTCGTTGTTTGAATGATCGCCATATTCGAGGTGATGGCCCCATCCAGCGCATTTAACGTAGAGACGAGTGGCTGCGTTCCGCCGTTGGGCCACAGACTCAGGTACCCGAGCGGGCCCGGTGGCACGACCGTTGCGTTCAACACATACGCCTGAGCCGACGCGGATACACCACACGTGCTCCCGGCGACATTGACGGCCAGCGTTGCGGAGACCGGCTGCGAACCTTGATTGCGCGTATCCAGCACACGGCAGGGCTGCAGGTTGTAAAGCGATAAGCCGCCGGTTCCGGGCGCTGCGAAATATCCGTCGATGTCGATCACCAGATCCGTATCGTTGGTGACGAACACATCGATTGCTCCATTGCTTCCTGCCGGGACGATTGCCGCATTTGCGGTGACAGTGCCCGTTGGCGCGTTCAGAGTCGAGACCAGAGGCTGCGTTTGTCCCGTCGGCCAAGTAGTTAGATATCCTAGCGCGGTTCTCGGGACGGCTGTGAAGTTCAGCGAATACGCCTGCGCGTTGGAAGGTACGTTGCAGGAACTGGAAAGCACCGGGAACGTTCGGTCCTGGCCTGCCGGCATAAATGGCCCTCCCAGCGGCCCTGTTGCATTACGTGTATCCGCCACACGGCAAGGCGTCGTCAGAGGATAAAAAGCAAGAGCGGAGTTGCTCGTGGCCGGCACGAAATAGCCGTCGACATCGAGCACCACATTCGTGTCATTCGACGCGAACACGCTGATCGCGCCTCCGTTGCCCGCGGGCACAATGGCAGCATTCGCTTTTACCCGTCCATCGGGCGAGTTGAGTGTCGAAACCAAGGGCTGAGACTGCCCACTCGGCCACACGGTCACGTATCCCAAAGGTCCGTTGGGAACTGCTGTGACATTGAGCGAATAGGCTTGTGCAGTCGCCGGAATTCCACACGCGCTATTCGGAATAGCGAAATCACGGGAAGACTGGCCAGATACCAAGGGCCCTCCAAACGCTCCACTCGCGTTGCGTGTGTCGGCAATGCGGCAGGGAGTTACGGGTACGAACTGCAAAGCGCCATTTCCGCTCAATGCCACCACCAGAGTTGAGCTTAGGCCGGTGCCGGCAACGTTAAGGGTCGCACTCTCCGGGCCGGTTGCTGAGGGCGTGAAGGTCAGCCAAACCGTGCAATTTCCGCCCGCCGCCACGCTCGTTCCGCAATCGTTGTTCTGGACAAAATCACTGGCATTTGGTCCCCCTACGGATATGTTCGTGAGGTTCAGCGTTCCGGTACCGGAATTGGTCAGCGTGATCGTTTGTGCGGTGCTCGTCGATCCAGTGCTCTGATGCGCGAACGTCACATTCGCCGCGCTAACCGAGGCTGCGGGTCCAATTCCCACCGGCAGGGTCACGATGTTGCTGATGAATGCGTTTTGCGCAATATATAACTGCGTATTGGGATTATTCGGAAGATCCGTTGGAACGATAAGCTGAACCTGATAAACACCGTATGAACCTTGCGGCAGGCCTGCGCTGACCACCTGCGCTGTTTCACCGTTTATGGTTGCGTTTACCGGGTTGACTGCGGAATTGGGCTCGGGTCCAAGGTATGGATGGCCGGTCACCTGGTTCGTTGCCGCTGTGCCGCTCGGATCTGTGACTGTGCCAATGCCATCCGCATTTACCGTAATCAGTTCTCCGGGCGCTGCGGGATTAGACGCTGTAATAGGCGTTCCCGGCATAACTGCACAGCAGGTTGAGCCGGTGTATGCGGTTACCGTTACTTGCGCATTCGCGCTCGTACTGCCGGCGATCGCGATGCCCGTTCCGGCCTGCCCGGCTTGGATAGCCGTCAACACCACGCGAGTGTACGCCCCACCCGCCGACGCCGTGACAGATGGATCCGGCGCATTATTGATGAGGTTGACAAGAGCCTGGACAATCGTGGCCAATGTGTCGGTACTGACTACCGTATACGTATAAGGCGTAGTCCCGATCGTGATGGTTGCGGTATCCCCTGCATGTACCGTTCCATCGATCGACACGACAGCTTGCGGATGACCGGCTTGGTGGAGTGCTCCCGCGGCGGGCCGGGGCGGTTGCTGGCCTGCAAAGCTGGGCGCATTGAACAGCCCGGGATTTGCAGGCGCAATGTAAACAGGTGTGGCGTTCGTCACCGTCACACTTCCGTTGTTGTGAAGCGTTCGCACGTAAACGCTGCTGCTATTCCTATCCGTGAAGTTGTACGGGACCTGAGCCACAATTTGCGTGGCGGAAGCGCTCAAAACAGGCGATGCGAAACCGTCCATATAGACTTGCGCGCCGCCCAATGTAGTCGGTAGGACTCCTGACAAAGGTGCTACCACTGGGTTGCCAGCTGGCTGGTCGGATAAATTTGTGCCGTCGATTTCAACCAGCATCCCTGGCGCCGCAGTGGCCCCTGTACCGGACGAGAGATATCCGCCGGACGCTGTAGCTGTGATGTCGGCGGTATTCGATGTGGTGGCCGACAATGTAATGTCGTCGAATGGAAGATTCACGGCTTTCGAACTGAGGTACACGGAGGCCGTGCCCGCCCCTGCAAAAATAGCCGTAGCATTCGGATCTCCGCTATTTGCGTTGATTAGCTTTACCAGCGCCTGCGCCACACCGTCCAGTGTGTCGCCGCTTTTTATCGTGTAAGTGTAATTCGTGCCCTGGATGGTGATTGTGACGGTATCATTCGCGGTAATCGTGCCCGCCAACGTCACAACGCCTTCTTGCCTGATAATCTCGCTGGCCCAATTCAGAACGGAATTGGTCGAGAGCGGCGTCTCCGCGGGCGTAAATACCTCAACGCGGCGGTTATAAGGATCGCTGACATACAAATTCGTTCCATCAAAAGCGAGCGATGTCGGTGTGGGAAGCGTGTCCACAGCGCCCGTGTTATCGATCGTCGTGCTTACAATGCTGGAGCCTTGGTTCGAAATGATGTCGGTGAAGAAGTCGGGTTGACCCAGTACTTCATCGGCCGTCGCTCCATTCGAGGTGGGAATCGAATTGAAAATAAGAACACGATCGTTTCCGCCATCGGCAATGAACAGCCGGGTGCCGTCGGAGAGCGCGAACCTCGGAAAATTGAGAGTCGCTCCGCACTCGAATGGATACGTGGGATTGCCGCTGCTGTCCGTTCCATTCGAAGCGCATAGCGCGTTCGACCAATTCGGCACCGCCGTGGTCATGGCCGGTTGACCCACCACTACATCCGCATTCTGGTCCATGGCGGTCGGAATGCTGTTCCAGATCAGCACGCGGTTGAAGCCCAGATCGGCAACAAAAACATGCGTTCCGTCGGAGGTCACCGAAACTGGATTCAGTAATTGATTGGCCGCTGTGGGCGGGAACGTCTTGGTAGGCGGCGGAGCATTTGCGTGAACAAAATCCGGCTGCCCGAGCACTAAGTCAGCCGGTTGATTGTTAGTCGTTGGAATGCTATTCCAAATCAGCACCCGGTAATCCTGGGTGTCTGCAACGAATAGTTTTCCGTTCTGAATCCAAACGCCTTGAGGACCACGCAACGAGCTCGCATTGGGCACTTGTAACGTCCCGCCTGTCGAAAAGTTCGCTTGCCCAAGCACGATATTCGCGGGCTGGTTCACGGCAGTCGGGATCGAGGTCCAGATCAACACGCGGTTGTTATCGGTATCGGCGACCGCTAAAATGTGCCCATCGGTCCCCACTGCGGTCGGGGTCGACATCGCTTGACTCGATCGGCCCGGTGTCGTTGTAGTGTAGTCAGGCTGGCCCAAAACATTCGCGGCCGGATAGCCGCAAAGATTGCACGACCCATCGAAGGGTGTCGTCGTGCTTAGATCCGCATGCGGAGCCGGTATCTGGTTTGCGTAGAACATCAGCACGCGATTGTTCTGCGGTGTAGCGCCGACCCGGTTCGAATCCGCCACGAACAGGTTGCCGTTCGCGTATGCCAAACCGCTGACGCCGCCCACAATTTGCAGGCCTGGCGTCGCATATCCGTAGGTAAAGTCGTACTGGCCGATAACTGCCCGCGCCGCTTGGCCGTTCACAAAATTCTGTGCTTCACCCGTGCAGGCGCACAGCAGAAAAAAGACGATTCCTCGAGACTGTCTCAAATATAAGGCCCCAAAACTAGCTAAGTATAACAGCGGGTAGGACGCGCCATTCTCATCGGCGGTTGCAGCTCATGCTTCTTTCGGAGAAAAGGCGAAACCGGCCACCCCGTACAATGTTGGCAATGCCCCTTCTCGACAGAATTCAGACCCACATGGTCGAAGCAATGAAGGCGAAGGAGGAAGCCCGCCTGAGCGCCCTCCGCATGATCAAGACCGCCCTCAAGAAGCACGAAATCGATTCGATGAAGCCTCTCGATGAGCGCACGGAAGCCCAGGTGATGAGCACGCTTTTGAAACAACGCCGCGAAGCTGCCGATCTCTTCCGCAAAGGCGGCCGCGAGGAGTTGGCTGCCAAGGAAGAAGCTGAAATCGTCATCATTGAAAGCTATTTGCCGTCTGCCGCAGCTTCCGATGAGCTCAACCAGGCTATTTCAGAGGCACTTGCAGAAACCGGTGCAACCTCTCAGAAGCAAATGGGCGCGGTCATGAAGGCGGCGCAAGCGAAACTCGCCGGAAAGCGCGTCGACGGCAAAGTTCTAAGTGAACTGGTGAAGCAGAAATTGGGCGGCGCTTCCTAGTTCGCCACTCTCGAGACCTCATCCAGTTCGGTGAACAACTCCGGTACGGAGATGGAGATTCCCGGATTCACAGTTCTCAGCCGGTCCTTCACTTCATGACCCTCGTCTGCGGTGTAGCTGTGTGCGGTTCTGGTTTCTGGATCGACCACCCAAACGTGATGAACGCCGAAGGCCAGGTATTCTTTCACCCTCTCAATGACGCGGCTCATTCGATCGTCGGGCGAAACAATCTCGATGCAGAGAAAAGGCGGAGCGGTCAACACAGGCTCGGACCGTTGGCTCTTAAGCATGACGCAAATATCTGGGATTCGGAAACGGGTGGGGCTCACTCGCATCCGTAACTCCGGATTCACACGAATCGGCAGAGTTCGCGCAAACTCAAAAAGCATGCGCATAACAATTGCTTGCAGCGTCGAATGCTGAAACTCGCCCACGTTGCGCTCGATTACCTCCCCATCTACGTAATCGCAGTCCGGCCTGTAAGGAGTGTGCAGGTATTCATCCACCGTAACCGCCGTTAAGCCGGCCATAGCTCGACTATAAGGCATTCCACCGCAATTGCTCAACCGCGCGTACAATAGCAACACCTGACCTCTTCATGAGTACACAAGCGCCTTTCAAACCGTTTGTCCCGGAACACATGCAGATGCGCGAGCTCACGCTTCGAGCCATCCTGCTTGGACTGGTGATGACCGTTATTCTCGGAGCTGCCAACGCGTACCTCGGCCTTCGCGCCGGCATCACCATCGCGGCCACCTATCCGGCCGCTGTGATCAGCATGGCGGTGCTTCGGATCTGGAAAGGTTCCCTTCTCGAAGAGAACATCGCTCGAACCAGCGGCTCTATCGGCGAGGGCGTGGCCGCGGGCGCCATTTTCACCATCCCTGCATTTCTGATTTCTCACGCCTGGCCTTCCTTCGGTTTCGCTGACGCATATTGGAAATCCACCGTGCTCATTATGGTCGGCAGTGTCTTGGGCGTGCTCTTCATCTCCTTGGTTCGCCGCATCATGGTGGAAGATCCCGAGCTTCCCTTTCCGGAATCGCTGGCCGCCTCTGAGATCCACAAGGCCGGCCAGCGCGGCGCCGAGGCCGCCAAATTTCTCTTCTGGAATATTGGTTTAGGTGGCTTGGTCTTCCTGCTGGGCCGCTTCGGTTTCTTTGCTTCCGATTCCGAATTTTCGATTCCCGTCGGCCGGCTGGGTGCCAGCCGTGTCCGCCTCGGCGGAGCCGGATCGACCAACCTTCTAAATACTGGCGGCGTCTCGACCTTCGCCGCTCCAAGCGTAAGTCCCGCCTACCTGGGCGTCGGTTACGTCATCGGCGCGCGTCTCGCTGCACTGCAGTTTTCAGGCGGCGTATTGGCTTGGGGACTCATGGTTCCGCTTCTGATTTATTTCCTGGGCCCGCAACTCCAAACCTTTTTACCTCCGGGCGTAGCCGGCAGTTCGTGGAGCGATTTAGCAGGCGCGGTTTGGCGCTATGTCGTCCGCCCCATCGCTGTTGGTGGCATGCTCGTAGGCGCAGCCTACACGCTCTTTCGCATGCGAAACAGTCTCGGCTCCGGCTTGAAACGCGCCGTCAAGGACATCCGCCAAACTGCAGAGCAATCCGCTTCTCTCAGCCGCACTGAGCGCTATATGAGCTCAAAGGTCGTCTTCTCTTTGATCGGCCTGGTCTTCATCGTCATGATCGGCCTCTACGTCTATTTCTCCGGACAAATCGCAGGTGGAATCATAGCCGCCATCGTCATGCTCATCATGGGCTTTTTTTTCGCAACCGTTTCCGGCAGCCTGTGCGGGCTGATCGGCTCCTCGAACAATCCCGTCTCCGGCCTCACTCTTTCCACGCTGATCGTAGCTGCCCTGTTGATGGTTTCGCTCGGAGTTTCGGGCGTAGGCGGCGTGGCTGCAGTGCTCGGCGTGGCTGCGGTAGTTGCTGTGGCCTGTTCGGTCGCGGGTGAGCTGTTGCAGGATTTCAAAGTCGGTTACATCCTCGGCGGCACACCGCGAAATATCCAAATCGCCGAGCTCATTGCTGTGCTCGTAGCAAGTCTCGTTATGTACTTCCCTCTCGCGTTGTTGCATGAGGGAAACATTCGAGCCGGCGGCACAGGCTTTGGAGATCGTCAGCTTCCCGCTCCGCAGGCGGGCCTCATGGCATTGCTGGCGCAAGGAATAGTGGGTGGTGACATGCCCTGGCCCTTAGTCCTCGTCGGCATTCTGATGGGCGCCGCACTCATCATGATGAATGTTAAGAGTCCCATGCTGGTCGCGGTGGGTATGTATCTACCGTTTGAGACCACTTCCGCCATTTTCGTCGGGGGCTTAATTCGCTGGCTTGGCGATCGCGCCGCCGATCGCCGCGGCTATAACGAGGCACAGAAGGCCCGCGTAGACAATGCCGGAGTGCTCACAGCCTCGGGACTAATTGCGGGTGAAGCCATTCTCGGTCTGGTCTGGGCGGGTTTGCAATTCGCGCCGCAGAACGTGCGTAAACACTTGCAGCTTTTCAGCCATCCATCCTATTTGGTGGGGATGGCAGTCCTTGTCGCATTGGCGCTGATCATGATCCGCACGCCGTTAGCCAGCGCTGGCAGCCCAGACGAACCCGCTCCGCCGGTGGCGATGATGTAATCGATTGTCGCGGATCTCACGAGCCGATCAGTCCCCTCACGTGCGCTTCGCTGGCCATTGCTAGACCTTCCAGGCTGTAGCCGCCTTCCAGAACAGAAACCAGGCGGCCGTCGCAATACTCCGCCGCCAGATCGGTTATCATTCCGGTCAGTTCACGAAATGCATCGTCGGTTAGCAGAAATTGTCCAAGCGGGTCGTTTATTCGGGAATCGAATCCAGCCGAAATTAATATGAAATCGGGCTGGAACTCTCTTGCTGCGGGGAGCAGCCGAGTCTTGAACGCGCTGACGATTTGATCCGGGCCGGTGCCTGCGGGGAAAGGACAATTAATTATTTTGCCCTGGCCTTTGCCGGCGCCTCGCTCGGAAGCAGCGCCCGTTCCGGGATACCAGGGGGATTGGTGCGTGCTGAAGAAGAGTACCGATCCATCCTCATAGAAAACGTCCTGAGTTCCATTTCCGTGATGGACATCCCAATCGACAATCAGAACGCGTTCCGCACCATATTCCCGTTGCGCATATCTGGCGGCAATCGCGACGTTATTAAACAGGCAAAATCCCATGCCTCGCGCTGCACTGGCGTGATGCCCGGGTGGTCGCACCGCGCAGAACGCGTTGACCGCCGTGCCCGAGAACACAGCCTCGACCGCACATAAAACGGAACCGGCAGCCACCCGCGCCGACTCCATCGCATGACTGCTGAGGTCCGTATCGCCTGTGCTCAATTGCCTGCGCTTTTCCAAGACCTCGCGGTCCACAAGCGAGATGTATTCTCTGGCGTGTATCAAGCCGAGGTCATCATCGGTGGCCTCGCGCACGGGAAGGCGAAGCAGCTTTTCCGCCAGGCCGCTCGCTTCGAGCCGGCTCATGATTGCCGTGAACCTTTCGGGTCGTTCCGGATGGCCGGGGCCGGGATCGTGCTTCTTTACTGCCGGATCTGCTGCGAGGCCGGTTTGGTGCATGGGCAGCGTGGCGCCTAAGCGCCTGCCGCCTTGATCGAGACTAGCTCCTCTTCCCGCGTAGGTTCAACCGCAAGCGTTTGCTCGCCGCGGAAGAAATCAAAGTACGAGATTTGATGGACACAAGAGACGGTGCAAAACGGTGCGCACGATTTCTGCGTGACGTATTCGCGGCGAATGTCTCCCACTGTATACTGCTCCAGCGGCTTTGCCGGAAAGCCGCGCTGCTGCGAACAGTAATGCACCAGGCCGTCTTCGCAGACGTACAAATAACGCGATCCAGCCCGGCACCGCCAGTTGCTTGGCTTTCCATTAGCGATCTTCTCCTGGAAATAGTTGATTCGCGAAAAATGCCTCTTCTCGAATTTCTTCATCTCCAGGAAAACTTCGCGCTCGCGATTCGCGAGTGGCCGTAGTTGCCCGTCGCCATCGTGAATTATGCCTACTGTAGATGTGAAGCCCAGGTCCATGGCGCGTTTCCCTACCACCAACGCGTCTTCCGGATTGTGTATTCCACCACCGAGGACGGAATTGATGTTCACGTGGAAATGAGCGTGCTCCGCAAGTATTTGCAGCTTCCTATCAAGTACCTTTAGGCTTTTTTTAGATACTTCGTCAGGCTTAACATTGTCGATGCTGATCTGCAGATAGTCCAATCCGGCGTCGTTGAGTCGTTGCACCCGGTCCGCGGTCAGCAGATAGCCGTTCGTTATCAAACCCGCGAGCGCGCCGTTTTTCCGGATGCCCTGGATGATCTCGTCCAGTTGGGGATGCAAAAGCGGCTCACCGCCGCTAATCGTGATTACGCCGGTTTTCAACCTGCCGAGCAGATCCAGCCGGTGCAGCATCGTCTCGAGCGGCACAGGTTTGGAATAATCGTCGTATTCGTTGCAATATGCGCACGATAAATTGCACCGTCTAATCGGAATAATGTGCGCCATGATCGGGTGATCTGTATGCAGCGCGCCCCGGATCAGCAGTTTTGCTTCCCGCAAACGCCTATCGAGGGTACGGCGACGCCGTTCACCGTTCAGGTTCCGTTGGGACATGAGGCAAGACTCTTTCATTTAAGCACAAATAGCCCCGTTTTAGGCGCATTAAAGTAGCGAACGGGCACAATAAGTGCCTGAATGCAGAAGGTTTACGGCCGAGCGGGGGCCCGGTTCGAGCTGGCCAGCGGCTGAGGCGAGAAATGCAGTATATAGGACCGCATTCCGCGCTCCGCCATACTAATTCCGTATTTCTTGGCCTCATCTAACGCACGCCGGTTATCCCAACCATCGTGCTGAATTCGGTAGCACGCGATAACCGTCCCGGTGCGATCTTTGCCCCGGCGGCAGTGCACAAAGACATGGTCGGTATTCGCTGGTGTAAGAAGCGACAGCACTCGATCCACTTCCTCTTTGGTGGGCGCCGAAAGCGCCGGCATCGGCACATTCACGTACTTCATGTGCAGCTTTTCCGCTTCGTGCTTTTCGAAATCGGTGGCCCCGCTGGTTTCGCGCAAATCGATGATCACCTTTACACCCATCGCGCCCAGTTCCTGAAGGCCGACAAGGGACGGCTCGCCGCCTCTGTAAATGTGATCGTTCACTTGGCCAAAATTCCTAACGTGAGCCGCTGGCGCGTCGGCAGCTATCCCTAGCTGAAGAACGCACAGCAGCAAAGCCAGCCTTGCGGCGGCAGTTTTGATCCGAGGTAAAACAAGCACTTTCACTTTCTATTGTGGCGGCTTCGTTGAGGTCGGTGGAGGCGACGTTCGCGTGGGAGAAGTTCCCTTAACTTCGCCACCGTACTGGATGGAAGATTCCGTTTTGAACTCCCACTTCTTGTAATGATCGTATTTGACCACCACTTTTATCCGTTGTGACTGACCGTCTTTGAAGTTCAGCACGTCGTCGGCGTACGTGTAGGTTGGAAACCAATATTTCCCGTCAATTTGCTCGCGGTAGGTTTCGAACTTCGGGAACTGCTGATCTTCCCCTCTCCCCAAGTGCCCAGCCGAACGGCCATAGGTTTTGACGATCTGCAGATCTTGATCGTCTACCCAAATCTGACCCTCGAAATACCGCTTTCGGTCTTTCGTAAGGACCTTGGGCCGAAGGGCAAAAACATAACATGAGATTTCATCTACCTGCTGCCGCCCTACGTACTTGACGTCGTATTCGTCGAGCGTATCGTTTGTCATCACAAAGGGCATGACATTGCGCAGGTCCTGCTCGTCCTCATTGGTCATTTGGATGTGTTCCAGCGTGCCAACAGGAGCGTGCGTGACATGCGACGTCCGCCGGTTACGGTCGTCGAAACTCACCTCTTCCATGATTTCGTAGGTTCCGCCAGGAGGGTCAGTTTCCACCATTTTGCTCGTCTGCCGGTAAGTGTAGTTCTCACGGGCGATGGCAAATTCCGTCTCTTTCTGAGTAAATTTCTTGATAATGTCCTGGATCTGGTCGGGCGTGGGATCTGGCTTCTGATCGCGAGCGCTCAAAAGCATCGCTGACGCTACAAGGCACACAGCAGCCACACAACTACGTTGAAACATCATAATTACCACTATTCTCTTATTCTATTGTGACGCCTCGATCAAGGTGGGGCGTTCCAGCTCACTTCGTGGAATCGAGCAAAGCTTTGGCGATCGTAACCCGCTGCATGTTGCTCGTTCCTTCGTAGATCCGTCCTATTTTCGCATCCCGGTAGAGCTTTTCAACGGGATAATCTTTCGTAAAGCCAACTCCACCGAAGATCTCGACGGCCTTCGAGGCGGCTTCTTCCGCAATAATCGAGCAGAAATACTTTGCCATGGCTGCTTGCGTGACAAACGGTTGCCCGCCATCCCGCAGACGCGCCGCGTTGTAAACCATCAGCCGTCCAGCTTCGATCTGCGTGGCCATTTCGGCCAGCTCGAACTGGACGCCTTGGAAATCGCCGATGCGCTTGCCAAACTGCTTCCGTTCTATGGCATATCGCAGCGAATGATCCAGCGCGCCTTCGGCCAGGCCCAACATCTGTGCCCCGATACCGATTCTGCCCTCGTTTAAGGTCTCGATGGCAACCTTGTATCCTTTACCGGCCTCGCCCATGATCTGCTCACGGCCAACGCGGACATCGTCCAAAATCAATTCGCAGGTAGAAGATGCCCGAATGCCGAGCTTGTCTTCTTTCTTGCCGACCTGAAATCCCGGCGTCCCTCTCTCTACCAGAAAACACGTGATCCCGCGATAACCTGCCGACGGATCGATGGTTGCAAATACCAGGAAAATGTCGGCTTCTGCCGCGTTTGTAATCCAAAGTTTTCGCCCGGAGAGCCGGTAGCCGCCGTCGTCTTCTACAGCTCGGGTGGTCAATGCAAAGGCGTCCGAGCCAGAACCCGGCTCCGATAATGCGTACGCCCCCACGCTCCGGGTTGCCAGCTTCGACAGGTAATTCTGCTTCTGTCCAGCATTTCCCCAACGCTCGATGGCGTTGCTCACCAGCGTGTTCTGCACATCGACGATTACGGAAGCGGAGGGGTCTACTTTGGCCAACTCCTCAATCGCCAAAACGGACTGAAAAAACGTTCCACCCTGTCCTCCATACTGTTCCTTGATATCGATGCCCATTAACCCAAGCTCGAACATCTCACGCAGAAGATCGGCGCGAAATTTGCCCTCCTCATCCATCGCGCGAACATGCGGCGCAAGACGCTCCTTCGCAAATTGCCGAACGGAAGCCTGAAACAACCGCTCTTCTTCCTGCAGAATGGTGAGAGGCGCGACGGTTGATATTTCCGCTACTTGGGGCATGACGGCACCATCATAGCTCCTGCCGTGCATAAGCTGACGTGCCGTAAGCTGAGGATAGTCCGAATGCGATATCACTTTGCTTTTCTCTCGACGATAGCTTTGCTGGCCGGATTGGCTGGAAGCTCATGGGCACAGAATTCGAACGCCACCGGCGTGACCCGAGCAACGCTGGACAACGGTCTGCGGGTGGTGATCGTCCGCGACCCTTTGGCCCCAGTCGCCACCATTGAAGACAACTATCTGGTCGGTGGCAATGAAACGCCCACCGGATTTCCTGGCATGGCTCATGCCCAGGAGCACATGGCCTTTCGCGGCTGCACCGGCCTTACCGCCGACCAGATTGCCGCCATTTACGCTCAGTTAGGCGGTGACATGAATGCCGATACTCAGCAGAACATAACGCAGTATTTCGTGACCGTGCCGGCACAGGACTTGGACGTTGCTCTTCGCGTGGATGCCTCGTGCATGTCCAACGTTGAAGACTCACAAGACCAATGGGCGCAGGAGCGCGGAGCAATCGAACAGGAAGTCTCGCGCGATCTTTCAAACCCCATTTACAAGTTCATTACGCGGTTGAACCACGATCTGTTCGCCGGCACTCCCTATCAGCAGGACGCGCTCGGCGCGAAAGAATCTTTCGATCAAACCACGGGCGAGATGTTGAAGAAGTTCTACAGCCAGTGGTATGCGCCGAATAACGCGATTCTTATCGTCACGGGAGATGTGGATCCGGTATCAACGCTAGCCAAAATCAAGCAGTATTACGGCGCCATTCCCCGTCGGACCGTTCCCCCTCACCCCGCAATTGACCTGCGGCCTGTCGCAGCGGATTCGTTTGTGCTCGACAGCAATCTGCCGTATTTGCTGACCGTGATTTCCTTTCGCTTTCCGGGGACCGAGAGCCCCGATTTCGCAGCAGCTCGCATTTTGAGCGACGTTATATCGAGCCAGAGAGCGGATCTGTACGCGTTGGTCCCAGCAGGCAAAGCATTAGGCACCCAATTCGCCTTGCTCGAGACGTATCCGAAGGCCAGTGCTGCTTTCGCTCTGGCCGCGCTTCCAGCGGGAACCGACCCGGCAGCAATCAATGCCGAGATGAAGAAGATCATCGCTGACTACGCGACCAAAGGTGTCCCCGCCGACTTGGTGGATGCGGCCAAAAAAGGCGAGGTCGCGAGCGCCGAATTCGGTCGAAACTCGATTAGCAATCTGGCGGCACTGTGGTCGGATGCATTAGCGGCGGAAGGGCGCCAATCTCCCGATGAAGATGTGGAGGCCATGAGGCGCGTCACCGCCGAGGATGTAAATCGCGTCGCAAAGACCTACCTGCAACAGAACGCGATTATCGCAACCCTGAAGCCGGCTCCATCGGGCGAGGCGGTTTCCTCGAAAGGTTTCGGCGGCACCGAGACAGCCACGTCGACTCCTACCAAACCTGTTGCCCTGCCGGAATGGGCGGAGGTCGCGGTGAAATCGCTTCGCATCCCGGAGGCAAATCTTCATCCAGCCGATCTAAAGTTGACGAACGGGATACGCCTCATCGTCCAAACCGAAAAAACCAGCCCCACCGTTACTTTGCTGGGCTCCATCAAGACACAGACTCAGCTCGAAACACCTCCGGGTCAAGACGGAGTGTCGGATGTGCTGGAGGGGCTGTTTTCATATGGCACGAAGACGCTCGACCGGCTGGCGTTTCAGAAGGCCCTCGACGATATTGCCGCCTCAGAATCGGCAGGCTCAAATTTCAGCCTGAAGGTCCTGAAACAGGACTTTCCGCGCGGAGTCGAGTTGCTGGCTGACAACGAACTTCATCCCGCACTGCCGAGCGATGCTTTCAAAATCGTGCAAGAGCAAACAGCTCAGTTGAGCGCGGGCGAATTGCAGAGTCCGGGCTACCGCATGGATCGGGCGCTTCAGCACGCGCTGCTGCCGCCCGGCGATCCACTGCTGCGCGAAACGACACCGCAGACTGTGTCCTCGCTTAAATATGAGGACGTAAGCAGCTTTTTTGCCAAGACATACCGGCCCGACTTGACGACCATCGTGGTGATTGGCGATATCACGGCGGAGGAGGCGCGGTCTGTGATCGAAAAATCTTTTGGTGGCTGGCAAGCCTCGGGTCCGAAGCCGAACGTGGTTCTGCCACCGGTTCCCGGCAACAAGCCGAGCGCTGTAAACGTGCCCGACCCGAGCCAGGTTCAAGATACGGTCGATCTCTCGGAACAGTTGGAAATGAACCGTTTCAATCCTGATTACTATGCTCTGCAGCTCGGGAATCACGTGCTCGGCGGCGGATTCTATGCGACGCGGCTCTATCGCGATCTCCGCCAACAAGCCGGTTATGTTTACACCATCAACGACTCATTAACGGCAGGCGAGTCGCGAGCCATCTATACGATCGATTACGGCTGCGATCCACAGAACGTATCGAAGGCGAGGCAGATGGTGCAACAGGAGCTCGTCGCTATGCAGAAGACGAACGTCACCCCGGCCGAATTACAACAAGCAAAGGCGCTACTGCTGCGACAGATTCCGCTTGCCGAGTCGAGTGAAGACGCAGTTGCCAGCGGTCTTATTTCGAGAGCCCGGGTCGATCTCCCTCTGGACGAGCCGATGCACGCCGCCCAGCAGTACTTCAATATGACGGCCGATCAGGTGCGAGCGGCGTTCGCAAAATGGATCACCCCGGCCAACTTTGTTCAAGTAGTCCGCGGACCCGCGCCAAAATAGCTATGCCTGATTCCGAACAAGAAGAGAAGAACCGCGCGATCATGAGGGCGCTGCTTGGAGAGCTTCACCGTAATCGCGCGCCGTCTCACGCCCGAAGTGGAGCCTGCCACAATCTACGAACCGGCCTACACCTCGCCCGAAGACGAGAAATGACAGTTCGCCAAATCGGGCAGTTGCTGCGAACCGGTAAGCTTTCTTGCGTCGAGCTAACCGAGCAAACACTCGCGGATATCAAAAAGCGAGAAGTGTTCCGGAGCTTCATTACCCGTACTGAAGAACAGGCTCTGAACGAAGCGAGAGAGCGCGACCAGGAGCTTCGAGCGGCCCGGGACCGCGGACCATTCCACGGCATTCCGATTGCGCACAAGGATCTGTTCTACACACGCGGGATTCGCACTACCGGCGGTTCACTTGTTTTTAAGGATTTCGTGCCCGATTACGACGCGACGGTAGTCAAGAGATTGAAAGCCGCCGGCGCAATCTGCCTGGGGAAGACAAACCTTCACGAACTCGCGTATGGCGTCACCTCGAAAAATCCGCACTACGGCTTTGTCCTGAACCCGCGCGACACATCTCGCATCGCGGGCGGTTCGAGTGGTGGCTCAGCAGCTCTCGTTGCAGGCGGTTTCCTGCCTATGGCGACGGGCACGGACACGGGCGGATCTATTCGCATTCCCGCTTCGTTTTGCGGTGTCGTCGGACTGAAGCCCACATACGGTCTGGCGAGCCGCTACGGCGTGCTGCCCCTCTCGTTCAGTCTTGATCATGTTGGGCCGATCGGGTCGTGCGTCGAAGACTGCGGCGCTCGCTATGCAGGCAATCGTCGGACCTCAGATTCGAATACCGTCCGGCCACCTCTTTGAAGGGCATCCGAATCGGATTGCCGAGCAACTTCTATTTCGAGCGCGTCGACGCGGAAGTAGCTGCCGCCGTGAAGAAGGCCGTTGTCGAGATGGAGCATTTGGGCGCCTCAGTATCTGAGATTCGTGTTCCCGATCCCAACGGAGATGAATGCCGTCGCTCGCGTTGTTCAGCTTTCCGAAACCGCGGCGCTCTACGCGCATTACAGCGATCCGAAGTTATTCGGCCAAGATGTCTGGGCGCTCATTCAGCAGGGCAAGATGATTTCCGCGCACGAGTATGTCAACGCACAGCGGCTCCGGACGCTCTTCCGTCGCGAGTTCGATGCCTTATGGCAGAAGATTGACGTTCTGGCGACTCCGACCACTCCCACCGCGGCGCCGCACATCGATGAAATCACCGTGCAGATTGGTACTGAGCGGGAGGATACGCGAATGGCCTCTACACGCCTGGTCCGCGCCATCAATCTTATGGGCGAACCCGCGCTGTCGATGCCGTGCGGCAAGACGGCTGCAAGTCTGCCAATCGGGCTGCAACTGATTACTGCGCCATTTACCGACGCGCGGTTATTGCAGATCGCAAGCGCGCTCGAGCCCGCGCTAACTTAACTGCTGCCCTTCTCGAGCGGCAAGCCGGAAGCTTCAATGGCGCGCCAGCCGCCGTCAAGCGAGATCACATTCTTATAGCCCATCTTCTGCAAGTTGTCAGTGGCAAGCGCGGACCGGAAGCCTCCGCCGCAATACAGCACCAAGGGCACATTCTTGTCAGGAAATGTCTTTTCTATATCGCGCTCGATGATACCCTTGCTGAGGTGAATGGCGCCCGCTGCGTGGGCGGCCTCCCACTCGTGATCTTCGCGGACGTCGACCAGTTGCCCCGCTTTGCCCGCTTCACGACGCCGTTTGTACTCCTCGATATCGATTTCCCGAATACGCTTCTTCGCATCGTTCACGATGGCGAGAAAACCTTCGGAATGATGTTTCACTGGAGTGCTCATGGTCGACTCCCTACTGTACCCGCTCAATAGTTGCACCGGCTGCAGCCAGCTTTTCTTCGAACCGCTCATAGCCGCGGTCCATGTGGTACACGCGATCTACGGTCGATTCGCCCTGGGCCGCCAGCGCAGCCAATATCAGTGATGCGCTTCCTCGCAAGTCGGAAGCAATGACCTGCGCTCCCGTGAGGTGCTCCTCTCCCGCAACAATCGCCTGCCTGCCTTCGATCCGAATGTTCGCGCCCATTCGGGCAAGCTCCTGCGCATGCATGAACCGATTTTCGAAGATGGTCTCGGTGACAAAGCTGATACCGCGGGAAAAACTCATCCAGGCCATGTATTGGGCCTGAAGATCGGTCGCGAACCCCGGATATTCTTCCGTGGTTATGTCGATCGCCTTGGGCCGATGTGAGCACCGAACGCGCAGAGTGCCGGGTTCGAGGGTATCGATTTCAGCTCCCGCTTGCTCCATCTTCACGATCAATGCAGCGACATGATCAGGTGTACAACCGGTCACCACCACGTCGCCCCGTGAGATTGCGCCCGCTAACAGAAATGTTCCAGCCTCGATTCGATCCGGAATGATAGCGTGCTCAGTGCCATGCAGGCGTTCGACGCCGCGTATCTTGATGATCGAGCTGCCCGCGCCTTCGATCTTCGCGCCCATCTTGTTGAGCAGCTCAGCCAGATCCTTTACCTCAGGTTCGCGGGCGGCATTTCTGATAACAGTGTCTCCGTGCGCAAGCACGGCCGCCATGAGCACATCTTCCGTTCCCGTGACGGTGATGCGGTCGAAGTGAATATTCCCGCCGCGAAGACCGTCTGGCGCCTGCGCCTCTACGTATCCATGGGACTGCTCAATAGTGGCGCCGAGTTGTTCCAGAGCCGACACATGGAAGTTGATGGGACGCGCGCCAATGGCGCAACCACCCGGCATCGAGACGCGCGCCCGGCCTGTTCGAGCCACAAGCGGGCCTAATACCAAGCTCGAAGCCCGCATCGTCTTCACAACGTCGTAAGGCGCTTCGGGCCGATCGAGCGATCGCGCATCCACACAGACTTTGCCATTGTCGTGGGAGACGCGTGCTCCAGTGTAGGCCAGCAGATTCTGCATGGTGATGATGTCCTTCACCTGCGGAATTCGACGTAGCATTACCGGCTCGTCCGTCAACAGGCACGCAGCCAGAGCAGGCAATCCTGAATTCTTTGAACCGCTCACCGGAAGCTCACCGCTCAACGGAGTCCCGCCGACTATCTTGAACTTGTCCATGGTGATCTTGAAGAGCGCTACGCCGGGTGTTCCTCTATTCCTCGAGCGCAACCCGCAAGCGCCCTTTTGCGGCAGACAAGTGCGACTCCGCCTCACTGCGCGAAAGTTTCCGCTTGTGCATCAAGATAGCAGTGCGTACCGAGCCTGCCTCCGTCAGCAGCCGCGCTGCTTCATCATAAGACACGCCAACTATCGCAGAGATGATGCGGCGGGCGCGATCCGTAAGTTTCTCGTTGGTCGGCTGCACATTCACCATCAGGTTTCCGTAAACGTACCCCATCTTGATCATCACGCCAGTGCTCAGCATATTCAGCACCAGTTTGGTAGCCGTACCGGCCCGCATCCTGGTAGAACCCGTAATGATTTCCGGACCCGGAACTGGAGTGATGGCAATCTCCGCCGCCCGAGCGACCTGCGAGTCAGGCGTACAACTCAGACCGATAGTCAATGCTCCCAGCGAACGCGCATACTCGAGAGCGCCCAATACGTAAGGCGTACGTCCGCTCGCCGCAATGCCCACAAGCGCATCTCGCCCGCTGAAGTTCCTCTCCTGCAAGTCTCGCTTTCCTTGCTGCGGATCGTCTTCCGCCTTTTCCACTGAATGGCGCAGCGCACGGTCGCCACCGGCAATCAACCCTTGGATCAATTCTGGCGGCGTATTGAACGTCGGCGGACATTCGGATGCGTCGAGAACTCCAAGACGGCCAGATGTTCCCGCTCCAATGTAAAAGAGCCGCCCTCCCGCTTCGAGGCGCTCAACTATGCCGTCGATGGCCGCCGTAATCGCAGGCAGCTCGCGTTCAACAGCCATCGCGACCTCTTTATCAGCCGAGTTGATCACGCGCAGCATGTCCATAGTCGACAGAGCGTCGATATTATTCGAGCAGGGATTCGCAGTTTCTGTCACGAGCTCATGCATCGGCATAAATAAGAAAAGGCCGGAGGAGCATCCACTCCCTCGGCCCTAACAGTCCTGAATTATAGCTGCGAACTAGGCGCTGAATGAGCTGCCGCAACCGCAGGTTGACTTCACCTGAGGATTATTGAACTTGAAGCCCGACCCTTCGAGCGTCTCCACGTAATCCACTTCGGCGCCGTCCAGGTACAGCATGCTGGCCTGATCGATGAAGACTTGCAAATCGCCGAAGCGATAGGTCTTGTCGAGCATATTCGGCTGGTTCTCGAAAGCCATCGAATAGCTGAAGCCAGAGCAGCCGCCACCCACGACGGCGATGCGCAATCCGGCCGGCTTAGGCTCCTGCATGTTCAAGATCTCACTGACCTTAGAGACGGCAGTTTCGGTTAGCTGAATCATCAAAATCTCCTTACAGAAGTATGGCTCTCTCTAGTTTACAACCAATTTTCCCTAATTGGATGCTTCCCGACAGTTTAAGGCTTCAAAGGCCCCTTTTTACTAAACGAACCCACTTTTGGGGCTACAGGCGGTTTTACCAAACGAACTCTGGCTAAACCTTTACCGGTTTGTCCACTGCTTTCCAACTCTTTTCGTCCCAATATTTCACCCGGCCCTCACGATAGGAGTCAACAGCGAGACTGATCAGAATCTGAGCGTGCGCGGCCGTCTCGACATCCAGGTGCGGCTTTTCGCGGGTGCGCATGCATTGCAGGAAATTGCCAATATGGGCTTGCATCGGGTCGAACTGCTCAACGGGAATTTTGACCTCCTCGGCTCCAAACTTGTAATCCGGGAAGGGTGCCGCCGGGCCGCGGCGCTGGTCGCCCACAGGCATGGGACGCACAAGTTCCGGACGCAGGATGATGTTCTGCGTCACGCTCTCAAATTTGCCGTTCTCCACCATGATGATGGTCCCTTCGTGCCCGCGGATGAGGCCGGGAATGTGCTGCGAGTTCGCCATCGACGAGCTCAACACGAGTGAATGTCCTTCCGGGTATTCAGCGAGAAGATGGAATGTGTCTGGAACCTCGCGATCGTTGGTAAAGATGTACTTGCCGCCCGATGCCATCACTTTCGAGGGGTACTGCGGCTTGTCCCAGCAGATGTTCATGGGAGCAACAACGTGAAAGAACAAATCGGTTGCGATCCCACCGGAATAGTCCCAATATTTGCGGAAGCGGAAGAACCGGTCGGCATCCCAGGGCCGGGAGGGCGCCGGACCCAACCAGGTCTTCCAATCGATGTAGTTGTCGCCTTTTCCATCGGGCCCCGCGTCAGGATCGATGGGCCAGTTCCACTCTCCTTCGATTGAATTGCGGTGATAGGAACCTTGGCTCATGATCATCTTTCCGATCATGCCGTCGGCTATCGCCTTCTTTGCCTTCCACCACTGATCGGCCGAGGTGGTTTGCGAGCCGACTTGCACCACGCGTTTCGCCTCACGCGCGGTGTCGACCATCTGCTTGACTTCTTTGATGGTGTGGCACATCGGTTTCTCGCAGTAGACGTCTTTACCGTGATCCATGGCGTCGAGCGCCACTCGCGCATGCCAATGATCCGGCGTGGCCACAACAACCGCGTCTATATCGGGGAGCGCCAGCAGCTCGCGATAATCCAAAAAACCTTTCGCATTATATTTTTCCGCCGTGGCGCGTTTGCGCTTTTCGTAAACGTCACAAACCGCGACAATCTGGCAGGCATTGTTGTTGTCATCGGCAAACTTCTTAAACGAGCCTGCGTCGGAACTACCCCGGCCACCACAACCGATAATTCCGATGTTGATGCGGTCATTGGCGCCAATTACGCGCGAAGGCGTAATTTTGTTCCCGGACCTGTTGGCCGTCTTCGCGAGCGCTTTACCTGCCAGCGCTACTCCGGCGCCTAGGGTACCGGTACGTTTCAGAAAATCGCGACGATCGAATTGATCTGCAGACATGTTGGATTCCTCAGTCTCCTAGAATTTTACCTCTGGACGGTTTTTGGTGGGCGCACAATCAAAGGCAGAATCGCAGACGCGGCAAGCACTACGGCAATCCCATGAAGCGCCCCGCGATAAAGGCCGGTTGCTTCGCGCACATGCGCGATCAACATTGGACCAAACACGCTGGCGAAGCTCCAGGCCGTCAACATCAGCCCGTAAATAGGGCCTACGTTCCTGGGCCCGAAATAGTCGGCGGTAAAGGCCGGCATTGTGCCAAAGCCTCCGCCGTAACACATCAGGATGATGAAGGTGACAGTTCCTATCACGACGGCGGAGTGGAGATCCGGAAAAATCCAGAAGAGCAGGACCTGAATGACAAACATGATCAGAAACGTCATTCTTCGAGTCACCAGGTCGGACACCCAGGCCCAAAACACGCGCCCGAATGCGTTGCCGATGGAGACCACGCCGACCATGCCGGCGGCAACAATCGCCGTGACGTGAGATAACTCCTGGAACATGGGCGATTCCTGCGAGATGACTGAAATCCCGGCGGACGTATTCAAAAACAATAAGGCCCAGAGCGCCCACCATTGCCAGGTCCGCAACGCCTCGCCTAATTTGTAATCTCGCGCGGAACGCTGAGAAGTCTGCAAAGCGCTTGGCGTCCAACCCGCAGGTTTCCAGTCCGCGGGCGGATTCTGCATGAAGTAACCAGCGATCACAGTGATGATCAAATAAGCGATGCCGAGATAGGCGAACGTGGGTAGCACGCCAACGCTTTGAATCAGCTTGGTTGCAACGGGAGCCGTGACCAGCGCTCCGGCGCCGAATCCGCCGACTGCAATACCCGTAAGAAGGCCGCGCCGATCGGGAAACCATTTGACCAGCACGGCTACGGGAACAATGTAGCCGAAACCGAGTCCAGTGCCGCCAATTAAGCCATAGCTGAGATAAAGCCACCAGAGCTTATGAGCGGAAAAGCTCGCCAGGAACACTCCCAGGCCGTAGAGCACGCCGCCGGTCATCGCCACGATGCGCGGACCGCTCCGGTTCAACCATAGGCCCGCAAAAAACGCGGCGCAGCCAAGCGCAAAAATAGCGATCGTGAAGGTGAGGGTGAGTTGCGAAATGCTCCAACCGAACTGTTTGGCAAGTGGAAGCCGGAAGACGCTCCACGCGTAGACGGCGCCGAGCGCAATTTGCATAAAGACGCCCGCTACCGCAATCCACCATCGATTGGTCTTCTGCATGGATCAATAATAGACACCAGATCCGCATGCCCGAGCCGTCCTCCGAGTCGTCCTCCCGCGCAGCCTTTCGATATCCAAATTTCCGTCACTACATGACGGCCCGTTTCCTGACGACAATCTCGTCTGAAATGCAATCTGTGGCGGTCGGCTGGCAGGTATACGAATTGACGCATCGCCCGCTGGACCTTGGACTGGTCGGTTTGGCGCAGTTTCTGCCTGGCGTCTGTCTATTCTTAATCGCGGGACACGCAGCGGACCGCATCGCGCGGCAGCGAATCTTGCAAGCCTGCTATGGCGGATTCGCTATTTGCTCACTGCTCCTGTTCGTCCTCACGCTTCATGGGCTTCATTCCGCGTATCCCATCTATTTGGTGCTCTTGCTGAACGGAGTCGTTCGCGCATTCAATGGCCCAGCGAGTCAGGCGTTTGTTCCGCTGCTGGTGGCACAGCAAGATTTCCCGAATGCAATTGCCTGGAGCTCCTCCATTTTTCAGACCGCCACCATTGTGGGACCGATGATTGGCGGAGTTCTTTACGGCGTGACTGGTAGTCCAATCTTCGTCTACACAGGCGCCGCGGTCGCCTATTTCAGTGCGTTTCTCTTGTTAACACGGGTTCGGGTGCAAGCGGTCCAACGAGCCCGCGTAACTCCGTCCCTCGGAATCGTGCTCGATGGATTGAAATACATCGGCCACAATAAGCTAATTCTGGGCGCCATCTCACTGGACCTGTTTGCGGTGTTGTTGGGGGGCGCCGTGGCGCTCCTGCCGGTATACGCGCGAGAGATTCTGAACGTGGGCGCGACCGGCCTCGGTATTTTGCGTAGCGCTCCAGGAATCGGCGCCGTCGTTATGAGCGTTGTCGTAGCCCACTGGCCCTTGCGACGCCGGGCCGGCGCCACAATGCTTTGGTGCGTCTTCGGGTTCGGTGTATTCACCGTTATTTTCGGCATCTCGCACAATCTGGCGCTGTCACTCATCATGTTGTTCCTGATCGGCGCTTCCGATACCGTCAGCGTCATCGTACGCCACACTCTGGTCCAATTGGCGACGCCGGACGAAATGCGTGGCCGGGTCAGCGCAGTGAACATGGTTTTCATCGGTGCCTCGAATGAGGTTGGCCAATTCGAGTCGGGAATTACTGCCCAGTGGTTCGGAACCATGCCTGCGGTCGTCCTGGGCGGTCTGGGGACAATCGCTATTGTGATCGCCTGGAGCTGGCTCTTCCCCACTCTGCGGAAACTCGACAGATTACTACCCGAGGGAAGCCCGAGATCTTTCACCGAAGCATCTGCAACCAACGCAAGCACGTTAGTAGAGTGATACGTCATGTCTTTGGAAAGCGCACGCAAGTTGCTTCGAGAAGCGGTGAGCATAACGGTTCTCACAGGCGCGGGCGTGTCGGCCGAAAGCGGCGTGCCTACATTCCGAGGGGCTGGCGGCCTGTGGAAGCAGTTTCGTCCGACGGATTTGGCTACACCCAAGGCATTCGCTCGCTCTCCGGAGCTGGTTTGGGAATGGTACGACTGGCGGCGCAGCGTGATCGCGAAGATAGAACCGAATCCGGCACACTACTCGTTGGCAGATCTCGAACGGCGTGCGCCGCGCTTCACGTTGATTACGCAGAACGTCGATGGCCTTCATCACCGCGCAGGAAGTGAATTGGTGCTCGAAATTCACGGAAGTATTTGGAAGCTTCGTTGTACGCTGTGCGAGCGCGAATGGCTGGACCGCAGCGTTCCCCTAAGCCTCCCGCCGCGCTGCGAGTGCGGAGCTCTGGCGCGCCCAGGCGTGGTCTGGTTCGGCGAGAATTTACCCGCGGACATTTGGTCCGCCGCGCAGCAAGCGACGACCTCCTGCGACGTGTTCCTGGTCGTCGGAACATCGGCCGTCGTTTATCCCGCCGCAGGCCTAGTTCCGCTCGCTCGCGCCGCCGGCGCGAAGATCATCGAAGTCAATCTGGAAACTACGCCCGTATCGGGGCTCATCGATACCGTCCTGACCGGCCGCGCGGGTGAGATCCTACCGCAAATTGCTGCCGAATAAGCGGGATGAGTCTCATGAATATGGCGCGGGAAGGCCCAGCTTTGCGCGATGCTCACGCATGATCCACTGCTGGTGCGTCACTATACGTAAATCACTGCGAGGCTTCGCGGTGCAGAGCAACACGAACCCCGCTTGTTTGTCTTGCGGAAAAAATGAGTTCGCGCTGGACTGATCGACTGTGCCGCTAAGAATGCGCCCGGCACAAGTCAGGCATCTGCCTTGGTGGCAAATGGACGGAAGCGTAATGCGGTTCCGTGCGGCCGCGTTCCAAATGAATTCGTTCTGGTTGCAAACGAAAGAGCGTTCGCCTTCCGGTGTTTCCAGCACAACCAGGTAGCCTTCATCGTTGCTCATGCGGCCGCACGGATGTTATCCTGATTTTCTTTCTACGGATTGTAGAAGCGGCGGTTCTTGCTATACGGTGCTTCGCCCGGCTCGCCACGACGGAAATGCCCAGATGGGATAGATTTGCCGTCGCGTTCGTGCGCAAGCAGTTCAATGAACCACGCCTCGTGCTCGATCTCTTCATTCAGGATTCTTGCAGCCATATCGTACGTGCGAGGATCTTTTCCAAACGTCATGTCGCAAATTGCGGTCCAGCTACGGATGGCGCACCGTTCGGATTCGAGCAGAACTGTCAAAATGTTTACCACGGTAGGAGGATTGGGCAGCTTTGCGGCCACGCAACCCGCCTGGTTGTGAAACTCCGGTAGATCGTTCGGCAATTCTCCACCGAGTTCATAGATGCGAGGTACGATCAGCTCCCAATGGGCGCGGTCCTCGAGCCGCGCGTCCTCGCAAATTTCCTTATAGTCTTCGTATCCGGCAAGATGCATGCGCAGAATTGTGTAGTAGTAATAGGTGCTTGCAAATTCCGCTGCCGCATTTGCGATTAGCATCTTAATCAACTTCTCAACATCGACTCCACGCGCGCTGATTACCTCCACCCCAACACGCTGCGTGACGTCGCCATGTGGTACCGGTTTGTTTCCAGCCATATCTGTCCTTTCTAGACCAGACTACAACCCTCTTTCGGCGCATTCTGCCCGTATCATCCGATCATCCTGGTGTTCCGAGCGGCTGATACGCTTGTTTATTCATGCAAAGCCGCGTCCTTCTATCACTTGTGCGCCTTTGC
The DNA here is from genome assembly GCA_963819405.1 of uncultured Acidobacteriaceae bacterium. Lineage (GTDB taxonomy): Bacteria > Acidobacteriota > Terriglobia > Bryobacterales > Bryobacteraceae > Bog-105. The sequence continues at coordinate 568,268 of CAWFWH010000014.1, forward strand.
GCCGTCGTATGCGCACTGTGCCTTGCGGCTCTCTGTTTCGGCTCGGTCGATGTCAATTCGCTCCCAAAGCCGACCGGCTACGTGAGCGATCTCGCGCATGTGGTTAACACCTCGGATAAGGAAACTCTTGAAGCTTTTTGCACCAAGGTGGAGCAGGAACTCGGTGTACAGTTCGCGCTCGTCACCATCGACAGCGTCGATGACCAGCCCATCCGCGATGTCGCGCTGGAACTGGCTCGAAAGTGGGGAGTCGGCGACAGGAAGAGCAACCAAGGAGTGCTCCTGCTGCTCGCGATCAAAGACCATAAGGACGACATCGAAACGGGCCGCGGCATTGAACCATATCTCACCGATGGTTTCTCCGGAAGCACGCTGCGCGCGATGCGTCCGGAACTTCGTAGCAGCAATTATGGAGCGGCGTTGCTCGCCGCTGCTCGCGCGATGGCGGCGCAAATTGCGCAGGGGAAAGGAATTTCGTTCTCGGAGGCCCTTCCGCAACCGGAAGAGCGTCCGCGACCGACCGCTCGAGGCCGCGGCATTCCCGGTCCGCTGATCATCCTCGGTATCTTTGTATTGCTGTGGCTGCTAGGGCGTGGAGGCCGCCGTGGGGGAGGCGGAGGGTTCTTGATGGGTATGTTGCTCGGCAACCTGCTTGGTGGATCGCGCTATGGCGGTGGCGGCTGGGGTAGCGGAGGAGGATTTGGCGGCGGTTCGAGCGGCGGTGGCGGATTCGGTGGCTTTGGAGGCGGCGATTTCGGCGGAGGCGGCGCGAGCAGTGACTGGTAGAACTTCGAGACGAGGAGCATATTGAGGAGCGTGACTTGGAACAAAAGCTTTCAGATCTGGTCGAGCGGCTGAAGAAGGCCTTCGGTGACCGTCTCATCTCGGCGATCCTATACGGCTCCGCAGCCATGGGCGATTGGCACGAGCACAGCTCCGACCTGAATGTATTGTGCGTTCTGAGCCGCCTTTCTCCCGTGGAGCTGGCGCAATCGGAATCCATTTTTCGCTGGTGGCGGGGGCAAGGCAATCCGCCGCCACTGCTCTTAACCCCGGAAGAAGTGCGGACTTCCACGGATTGTTTCCCCATGGAGTTCCACGATATGCAGGAGCATCGGCGCGTGCTCTACGGGGCCGACGTAATCCAGGATCTGGAGATCGACCGCTCGTTCTATCGTGCCCAGGTGGAGCACGAGCTTCGCGCCAAACAAATTCGCTTGCGGCAGAAGGCTGCAGAATTGCTCTCAAATGCGGATCGTCTGGTCAAGCTTTTGACCGACTCTATTTCAACATTCTGCGTGCTCGGCCGGCACGCGCTGATTTTGAGCGGCCACGAACCACGTTGGAAGAAAAGGGAAATCGTGGCCGCATTGGAAAGCGCAATGCACATGCCCTTGAGAGGCGCTAATGAGATACTGGCGATTCGTGCAGCAGGCAAGCGGCCGAGGGACACGGATGGTGTCGCGCTCCTGGAATGGTATTTGGCGGAAACCGAGGCTCTAGTCGGCTTTGTCGACAGACTTGGGAAGTGATTTGGAAGTTCGCGGCATGTCTTTTGCGAATCTGAGAATGGGGGCAGGGAAGCCATGAAGGGCACGATAATTGTATTGGTGATTGTGGTTCTGGCTGTGCTGATATTCGGCGGCCAATTAATGGGCGAGCGCAACCAGTTCGTCACGGAAAGGAACAATATCGATGCGCGATGGGCCCAAGTCGACAACGACATGAAACGGCGCGCCGATCTGATTCCCAACTTGGTCGAGACGGTAAAGGGATACGCCAAGCAAGAGCAGACTGTGATCGGCGAGGTGGCAAACGCCCGGGCAGCGCTCCTGGGCGCTCATAGCAAGCAAGACGAGATGACCGCTAACAACCAACTGAGCGGCGCCATCGGCCGGCTGCTGGTTCTACAAGAAAACTATCCTCAGCTCAAATCGAACGAGAATTTTTTGCGGCTGCAAGATGAGTTAGCCGGAACGGAAAATCGGATTGCCGTCGACCGGCGGGATTATAACGAGGCGATCAAGAGGTACAACACCGACGTCGAACTGTTCCCGAAGAATGTAGCCGCATCCATGTTTGGCTTCCATCGCGACGACGCGTACTTCAAAACGACCGAAGAGGAAAAGAAAGTTCCGCAGGTGAAATTCTAAAGCGGGCGCCGAAAACGGGGGTTATTCCTCTTCGGGGGCCTCCCAATCGGGGACTTCTTTCGCATAACGCTTCAAAACAGATAGTGAGCCGCCGCTGCTGAACCCAGCCGTCCGCAATCTGCGGTAAGCGCTCGCCAGATTCTTCTCTTCCCGAAGAAAATCCGAAAGGTCCTTGCCTCGGTACTTGCGTTCTAAATATTTTTCGATGAGCTGCCGCTCATCCGTACCGGCGAAAGTCTTCTCGACAGCGCTTTCCGCAACTGTACTGCCGACTTGTTTGGATCGCAAATCCCGTAAGACCCGGAACCGGCCAAATCCTCGGTTCTGGAGGCGCGAGGAGGCGAAGGCTTCGGAAAACCTCTTGTCGTCGGCCAACCCATATTCCCGAAGCTTGGCCATTGCGGCCGGTACATCTTCGGGTGACGCCGCCCGCCTGGAAAGTTTCTGCTTTACCTCGTTGGCAGAGTGCGCGCGTTGCCCCAAAATACGCAAAGCGTACTCCCACAGCGCATCCGAATCCAATTTCTTGGGCTTGCCGCGTACCGCCATCTTGCTGAAACGTTTGCTACTGTACCATGCTCTACAAGATGTAAATCGCAAGTTAGAAACCCACAGGGATTACTAGGCAAGGAGATTGATATGGAGGAACGAAACGGCTTCGGTTACTTTTTACTGGGACTCGGTATTGGCGTGGCAGCTGGCATGCTTTGGGCGCCCCGGGCCGGCGAAGAGACACGTCAGCTGATCGCCGACAAGGCGGGGGAAGGTGCAGACTATTTGAAGGCCCGCACCCAGGAAGGCACGGACTACATCCGCCAACGCGCGGACGAGGTGAAGGGATCGGCCGCCGATCTTTATGAGAAGGGCCGCTCCACCGTCGCCCGCCAGAAGGAGACTTTAAGTGCGGCCGTGGAGGCGGGTAAACAGGCCTATCGCGACGCGGTGAGCGACGTCAAATCGGCTGCGGCGGGATCAAGCGTGAACACAGGAAGCACTGGCTCGACCGGTACCGGAAATGCTTAGCGAAATCTTGATCTAATCAGGATGCGGCGCTGACATGGACGACCACACGCTTCTCATTCTTCTCACCATTTTTGTTGCTTTGTCGGCAATAGCGATGCTCATCCAAGCCGGGATGCTCCTCGGCCTCTTTCTTGCAGCGCGAAAGATGCAGGAAAAGATAATGCCTGTTATTCCACAGGTAGAAGCTGTAATAGGCGTCACGAAGCGTACGATCGAGGGGGTGGAGAAGCAGGTAGAGAAGATCGGTGTTACAAGCAACGCTATTCTCGATGTCACGAAACAGCAACTCGTCAAGGTTGATGAGCTGCTTACCGACGCGAGTACCCGGGCAAAGGTTCAGATGGAACGGGCGGAAATGGTGATGGATGACACCATGACGCGAGTTCAGGAGACCGTCTCGTTATTGCAAAGGGGCGTGGTGCGGCCCATTCGCGAGGTTCATGGCGTCTTGGCGGGTCTTCGCACTACGCTTTCATACCTGGGGCGAGGGCGTCGCCCGACTGTGGATCACGCCACGGCTGACGAAGAAATGTTTATCTAAACTCTCCATCGTTCCCGGCAGCTGTTAAAGCCGGAAATGTTCCAAAGCCGGAAGTAGGGCGAAACGAGTCTTAACGGACTCGATCCGTTCCCCGATCTGCTCGATCGACGCATTATTCCAGCCCGACCGCCGGGCAACGAGGCGCAGATAACCAATTTTGTTCGGGTCGATTTCCATCATCCGGCAACAGGTCGCATCTACGCTGGGAGGATGATCTCCCGCCACGATCACTCCTGCATTCTTGAGAGTGCCCAGAATCGGCCCGTTCCCTTCCATCGCCTCGATCCCGTCCACTAAACAGAACTGACGCGGGAAGAGGTAATGCAGATCGGCAACGCATTCGTCGATACCCGCCCAATGCAGCGGGTTTTTGGGCCAGCCGTAGACGCCGCCCGGCACAACGCCGAAAAGGTTCTTCATCGACAGTGTTGCGCCGGTCCAGTGATGAGTTTTCATTTTCGGCAGCGAAACGAGAAGATCGCAGCCAAGGACCGTGTGGGGCAGATAAAGTTCTGAGAGCGATGAGAAGGGATTTCTGAGCCGCACTCGGCTGACATCGTCGAGGTTGAGATCTGTGAAGTTCTTTTCGAAACCAGGAATGGCGCTAAAGTATCCCGCTTCCGACGCCATGTCGAGCGTCATCCGGCGGTGGCCCGGCCCCTCAGCGATCAGGATTTCGCGTGCGCCGAGAGAATGGAAAGCATCGGAAACGGCGGCAACGAAAACAGGGTTGGTGTTAATGGGAGCACTCGGGCTGAACTCCACCAGATTTGGCTTAAGCAGAACTCTTTTCCCGGCTACCGCAACCTGGTGCTCAATCAAAATGCGACGGACAATATCGACCAGATTCGCCGAATAAGAAGTGGCTCGTATGATCGATACTCGGCTCTTGCGGAATGGAGTTACTCGAGAGCAGCCAAGCGCGATGCCAAAGCAGCCGAAGAAGAAATGTCGCCGGTTGATTTGCGCCATGAAATTTTTCAAGACGCGGTCAGGAGCCTGTTGCGGCCAGTGCCGGCAGCCAACGCGAGTAGCCGGAGAGAGATGTCCCGTGTTGTTCTGCAAGGCAGCTTTGTTTTTCTCTTGAGTACCGTGCCGTCATACCTCAGCAGTCCCATTTGGAGCCACGACAGCGCTTCGATTGAGCCTGGAGACGTCAGGTAAGCGTTCGCGCGTTCAATGGAGGGACCTAGTTGCGAGGCGGGAATGCCTTGGAGCGCGACCAGCGCCATGCCGGTCATTTCCGGATATGACTCTGCAGTTTCACTTCTGAATCTGGAGCCGCCGTGGTTCCAGCCGCCATCCGGACAGCGCGTTGACAGGACGTATCCTCTGCCTCTTTTCACGTAGGATCTGAGTCTTCCATCGTTGTTGTAGCGACCGGCTTCGCTAAGCGCGAGGACGGTCATCACGGTGGGGCCGATCCAAGCCGCGGTTCCTGAGAACCAGGGTGAGCCGCCGCTCTGTTGCTGTGGCGAGAGTCCAGTCATGCGAAATATGAATTGCTCGATCGAACCAGGTTCCGGCTTGATCTGGCGCACGATCCATTCGACCGCGCGGGCATACCCGTCGGAGGTCCGATCCACGTGCGATAAGGCCAGAACCGAAAGACTTGTGACCCAGGTGCTGGTTTCGATGGTAGGGTTGGGAGCCCAGCCTCCGTCAGATCGCTGGTTGTGGCGGAGCCATGCGCATCCCTGCTCGTAGGCGGCGGCGATAAGGCTGTGGGCCTCAAGCGCAAGCAGGGCTAAGGCGGTTGGTTCGGTCCAAGAGCTGTTACTTCGATAGCCCCAACCGCCGTTGCCGTTTTGTGCGTTTAGAAGCTCGCGCTGAAGATTGTCGGCTTCAGCCATGGCAAGACTCGCCCCTATGGAAGCGTCTTGCGTTTGCTGCGGCGCTTAAGATACAGCACCAGAATACTGACCGCCGCTATCCAGATGATCGCCTGCACCGTCATATTACCCATTGCCCACTCCTTTCAAAAAGCGTCTACCGCTCCTCAAAAACTGGTTCTCTTCAACATCGTTCTCTTCGAGGAAGTGCGAGACTTGCCAAATTATTCGCAGTCCCGACATCATTCACATCGGCGGTGTTTTGATATTTCATTAGTTCCGCTCACTGGTGGAAGCTTTGCATCATGGGGAAGAGATTATGGAACAGCTGAAGCATACCGGGACCTGCGGTAACTACCAAGAGGGCCGGAAGGCAGAAGAAGAAGATGGGGAAGACCAACTTTACGCCCACCTTGGCCGCGCGCTCTTCAGCTTCTTGCCGCCGGCGTATGCGAAGGAATTCGGATTGAGTGCGTAGCGCTTCGCCGACGCTCGTGCCAAAACGGTCAGTTTGGATCAATATAGCTACCAGTTTTTTGGCCTCATCTTCTCCCGTTCGCCGGCCGAAATTCCGCAGAGCTTCGGAGCGGCCTTTCCCAGCCATGATCTCCATGTTGATCATCCCAAGTTCCTCGCTAACGGCAGGATGAACGTCCTTGAGCTCGCGGCTTACGTTGACCATCGCTTGGTCCAGACCGCAGCCTGCTTCGGTGCAGACGACCAACAGATCCAGTACATCCGGCAATGAGAAACGAATCTTTTCGTGCCGCCGCTTCACTAAGCGTCCTAGAACTAAAGCTGGCAAGAGATAGCCGATTCCGCCTGCGGCCAACGGTATAACCAGGCGAAGAAGCCCATTAGCGCTGATCCGCTCGCGAAACACGAGCGCAACTAGAACCAAAACCGCCGCCAGAAGAATCTTTGTGCCGTAGAGAACCGCCGGAGCCGAGCTGGCGCGAATTCCGGCGCCGCTCAGTTCCAGCTTCACGGCCGAGGAAGCCTCGGCTGACATGGGAAGCAGGTTCCCGATTGGTTCCAGCAATTTCCCAATCGCGAACCGCGATTTGTGCTTCGGGTCGGTTAGACGCGAAGGGATCACATCCGATGTCGTAGTTGCAAGTTGGTCCAGCAACCTCGATGGTCTGATGTAATGCAGGTATCCAAAAGCGAACACCGCTCCGGTCATGACTAGAAATAGAACTACAGAAAGCAGAATGCCCATATTCAAACCTTGATATTGGTAATCTTCCGAATCACGAAGTGGCCAATAATCTGGCCGAAAATCGCTCCATAGATCAGCATGCGGCCGGTCTTATCCGCGGCCATTTCGCGCAAATATTGTGGGGTTGTCATCATAATGAAAATTGTGACGGCGACCGGCATCAGTACCAACACGAGACCGGTAATCCGGCCGTGGGCACTGGCGGCCTTGACCTGCCCTTTGAGGCGGAAGCGCTCCCGGATAACCTGAGAGAGCTTGGTCAAGATATCGCCAAGGTTTCCGCCGGTCTCCTGCTGCAGCAGCACGGAGGAAACAAAGAACCGGACATCTATCAGCGGCACAAGAGTCACGAGCTTGCCCAGCGAAGTATCCAGTGGCGAGCCGAGCTGCAAATCGTTTGACACTCTTCGAAATGCGGAACCTAGCGGATCGGGTGAGTCCGAACCGAGCATTTCCAGGGCGATTGTGAAACCATGTCCGGCGCGCATCGATCGGGAAAGGAAATCGAGCGCCTCCGGAAACTGCTCTTCGAATGCACCTATGGCTTTCTTGCGCATGCGAAGCACGAAAAACAGAGGCACCAAGGCCCCTAAAATGGCAAGCAGGCACGCGCTCAACTCCGCCGAAGAGAAAAGCCGCAGCTTCATACCAGCCAGCAGACCACAGACGCAAGTTACACAAGAAATCATGACTAGTTTGCTGCCGCTCCACGTCTTACCGGCTTGCTCAAGGATGAGATCCAGCCGTTCCATAAAGTGGAAGCGACGCAGGAACTTGGCCAAGAAATCCTCGACATCGGCCGGCCGAATAAACTGCACGCTCCGCTGCTCGACCTGAACCGCTTCCGCGTTGCGCAGCATCGAATGAATCTCTTTTTTTTGTTTGGACTTGAAGTAGAAGAACCCCAGCCCCACGCATAAAACGATGGTCAGAAATGTGACGAAAAAGACGGGAATCAGAATTGTCATGCTGTTTACCGGATGTCGACAGCGCTTTGGAAAATGTGGGCGGGAAGCTCGATACCGGCCGCTTTCAAGCGATCGCTAAATTTTGGACGAACACCCGTTGGCCGAAAGCGCCCAGTGACTCGCCCCTCGCTTGTTACTCCCGTACGTTCAAACACAAAGATGTCTTGCGTCGTAACTAGTTCGCCTTCCATTCCGAGACATTCGGTGATATAGGTGACCTTGCGGGTTCCGTCGGCCAGACGTGAGTTCTGGATAAACAGGTCGACCGCGGAAGCCACTTGCTGGCGAATCGAGCGCACGTTCAGATTGGAACTTGCCATTCCGATCATTACTTCGAGACGGCTGATGGCATCCCGCGGGCTGTTCGCGTGGATTGTGGTTAACGAACCGTCATGACCTGTGTTCATGGCCTGCAACATGTCGAGAGCCTCCTCACCGCGGACCTCTCCAACGATGATGCGATCCGGTCTCATGCGCAGCGCGTTAATCAGAAGATGGCGCTGCAGCACAGCACCTTTGCCTTCAATGTTGGCGGGGCGCGTTTCGAGGCGGGCGACGTGGGTTTGCCGAAGCTGAAGCTCAGCGGCATCCTCAATGGTGACGATCCGCTCATGCGAGGGAATGAAACCTGAGAGCATGTTCAGAAAAGTCGTCTTGCCCGCGCCGGTACCTCCGGAAATGATGATGTTGAGGCGGGCTTTGACGCAACCCTTAACTAGTTCGAGCATTCCTTCCGTGAGTGAAAGGTTGCGAAGCAGATCCGCGGGCTGCAGCGGATCGGCCCCGAATCTACGAATCGAGAGAAGCGGACCATCCACGGCCAGCGGCGGAATGACTGCGTTCACACGTGAGCCGTCCGGCAGGCGCGCGTCGACCATTGGCGAGGATTCGTCGATGCGGCGGCCGACCCGGGATACCACCCTCTCGATGATCCGCATGAGATGCGCGTCATCCTTAAATTCGATCGACGTCCGCTCGAGTTTGCCGCCTCGTTCCACGTAAATCAGCCGCGGCGTGGTGACCAGGATGTCGGAAACCGTGCGGTCCCGCAGCAAGGGTTCGAGTGGACCCAGCCCAAATACTTCGTCGAGCACCTCTTCGATCAGCCGATCTTTTTCGGTCTGGCTTAACGGGGTCTTCTCTTCGTTCACCAGCTTGGCGATAGAAGGACGAATTTCCTGCCGGACCCGTTCGCTGGGGACCGCGTATACGGCCTCAAGATTGATCCGGTCAAGAAGCTTCCTGTGGATAGAGAACTTCAGTTCCTGATATTGGAGCGAAGATGTATCCCGAATGAGCCCGCTAGGGCGGGCAGCTTCTCCCGTGCGCGTTTCAGTTGCGACCATTATTACCTCAATCGTTTCTCAGCCAAATAGAGCGAACTTCTTCCTCGACTTGCCGGGCGCAACCCCGGCGATCTTCGAGGCCAGCAGCGAAAAGTGCTGCGCCAAACGATTGCTCGAGTCGAGTAAGTTGCCGCTTGAGTAGGACTGATACAGTCCCATGTAATCGTTCGGGAGAGCAGCGTAAATCGAGCGCCCGAGGATCTTTTCTAGTTCCTGTGTGCTGATATCCATCATCTTCGGAGTGCGGTTCAAGACGAGCTGTAACTTCTCGCCTTGCTCGAACAGGCCGTGAACGATTGATTTGAGCCCGTGCAAAGCGACGACCTCGAGCGTGGATACGAGAAACAGTTGGTCGATTTCGTCTAAAACAGCCGTCGCGATCGAATTAAGGCTACGGCCCAGGTCCAGCACAATCCATTCATGTTGCGTTCTCATGAACTGCAGAACCTGGCGTAGCTGATTCTCGTCGGGGTGATCCCACCGGGAGTACGATGCCGGGGCCGGAATAATTGCCAAATTCGGCCTGTGTTCTATGACGAGTGCCTTCCAAAGACTCTCGTCCAATCGCGATAGGTTCTTGACCGCATCTAGGATCGAATAAGAACTGGGGGCCTTCATAAGAAAGCCCACAAGTCCCGAGGTCAGATCGAGGTCCGCCAGCAGAACATTCTTTCGAGTAAGAATTTGCAGCTCTGAGGCAACGTGGCAGGCGAGCGTCGTGGCGCCGCACCCGCCCTTGGCGGACAAGAAGCCGATCAGTTTCCCGCGCGTGACGGGCGCTGCGTCCCGGTCTGAGGAGTTCAATATGCGCTCAAGAGCAGCGTGCAGGCTTTCATCCAGGGGAGAGTGTAGAAACTCGCTCGCCCCCGATCGCATGGCCGCGAGAATGATCTTCGGATCGGGGCTCGAATGAAGCGCCACAACTTTGATTCGCGGCGAATAATACCTGAGCTGGCGCATCGCAATGTTGAGCTCCCCCGGTACTGCGGAGAGATCAAGCAGGAGTACGTCCGGCTTGGTCTTACCGATGCGTTCCAGCAGGCCATTCCAATCAGAATCGTCTTGATCGAAGGTCAACGGGTGGCCGGGTGCCCTGAGAGCCTCGATCGCTTCTCGACGTAGGCTCACGTCCTGTATATGAAGTAGTAAGCTAGCGGAACTCATCGCGTGTCAATTAGTCAAATCAGTTTCGTGTCAGGCGGCGGCCCGTTGGGTGCGGGGGTAGCCTGCATTGGTTGTATCGGCACTACGGGCGGAATTCCCGCCGCAGGATTTATCCCACCGGCGCCGTTCGATCCCATTGGCACTTGGAAACTCTTTAGCTGCTCTATTGGAACTGAAGTCTTGTTTCGGTAGGGACGGCACCGGGCCGTTGACCTCGGGCCCAGGGGTCTGGGGCGCCGATGGCGCGGTTCCCTTCATGAATTGCATCGGCATATTCACTTGCGGCGGCTTGACGCCAGCGGGAATAGGACGCACGATTTGCGGCGTGACCATCACCAGGAGCTCGGTATTGTTCCGTTGCAGCGAGCGGGACTCGAAAAGCTTACCGAGCAGAGGAATATTGGAGAGACCGGGTATCTTATTGAGGTTCTCAATCACCTGATTGTTCAACAAACCGGCAATGACAAAACTTTGCCCATCTTCCAATTCAACTTCAGTTTGGATCCGGCGGGTATCTAATCCAGGCACCGTGAATCCATTTACGGTGAGCCCATTTCCGTAATCGAGCGAGCTTACCTCCGGAGTCACGATGAGACGGATGGTGCCCCGCGGCGTCACCGTGGGCAAAAAGTTGAGGCGAATTCCGAATTCCTTAAACTGAATAGTGATTTGTCCGACTCCCGACCCGCCTCCTTGCAAAGTCGGGAACGGAAATTCTCCTCCCGCCAAGAAGCTCGCTGGGCGACCGCTGGTCGCGAGCAAATTGGGCTCTGCCAGAATCTGAAGCACGTTTTTGGTTTGAAGTGCTTGAATCACCGCTCCGAGATTAATGTCCGGACGGTAATAAAAGATATTCAGGAAATCGGTCAGCGTGGTTCCCACCCCCGAACTGCCGATCGGAAGAGTAGGCGACTGACCGAACTGCCCGGTGGTGACGTTGCCGACTCCCTTCAAAGCATTCGCCCCGAAGAGGTTTATGCCAAGCTGCGTCGCAGCCTCGCGATCGACATCGGCAAAACGAACTTTTAAAACGATTTGAGGGTCGCCTGCCGGGACTAAGACTCTCAATAAGTTGACGACTTTGCCCAACGTTGACGCGATGCTATACGCGCGATCCGCGGAGATCGTGTCTTTAGCGGTGCCGCGTAAGAAGACAACACCGTCTTCAAAGGTCAAAGAAACATCAGGTCCGGCTTCTTGTAGCAATTGGGCCTGAACGGTCTCGAGCTTCAGGCTACTCGCCAGGACGTGAACTTGAAAGGTCGATCGGGCGTCCTTTAGGTTCCAGATGATGAGACTCGTATCCCCCGGTGTCTTGCCATTGAGAAGTATTTCATTGGAGCTAACCGCAACCGCTTCGGCTATTTCGCCATTGGCGATCGAGATGCGCCGGATGCCCGCTGCCTGATCGAGAACGATGGAGCTATTTACGGTGACAATGAGATCCGAGGGATGGCGCAGCTCGGTGCGCGCGCCTGCTGGAGGCGGGCTTGGGACGGCGGCCGCGGCCTCCGTGCTCGGGTCTTTAGTTATGTGGGTCCCAGGCGGCGGGACTGGCCCTTCCGCCAGCAGAACAGCAGCCAATGCAAAGCCGGAGATCAAAATTTTCACTTACTTCTTCTCCTGAGGAATATCGAACTTTTCTTCACTTCTCTTTACACCGCTGAAGACCTCAATCGTCGTCACGTTCGGGGTGCTGCGGACCGGGAAATTACTCACGGGCCGTATCGGAACTGCCAATCTGATTGGCGCTACGATCCCTGGTTGGCCGAACAGGCTTGCTATCGATGTCCCGTGCGTGACTTGCTCGTTCGTATCGAGAGGATTTCTCAACACCAGCTGAACTTTGGTCTCGCTACTAGCCAGGTTCAAGGTCTCGGCTTGATCAGGTGTCACTAAGAGGTTTACGACTTGAGCGGTTTCGGGCTTGCCTTCCGTGCTTTTGTCAATTTTTTGCCCTGCCGAAAGCACCTCGATATTTTGCAGCACCGTCCGGCAAAGGGTGCCGACTCGAGATACATCCGCTCCCGGCGGGCTTCCAGCGATAAGGACGTCTACTCGCATCCCGGGTAGCACAAATCCGGCGAGCCCCACAACATCGTTGACGCGTAGCGCAACAGCGCGCATTCCCATCGGGATTGTGGCGGCGAGCCCCGCTCCGGCGCCCTTAGTTGCGAGTCTTCGGTCGAGTACCGGCTCGTTCTGGTAAATGGTCGCGATCACGCCTCGCCCGACCGCGTCCTGGCGCTTGCGTATGACCTGGTCTGGAATCGACCCGCCCCAGGAGACTTCCTGAAGGTCGTCATCGTGGATCAAGACACCGACTTGCAGGTCGTGCGCCGCAACAACAAGCTTATTCGTAGCTCGCGCCGGCGCTGGAGATTGCACGTGAGAAATGATGAGCCGGTACACCAGGAAACTACTAACGCCAGCTACAATCAGCGCGAACGCAAAGACAGCAATTAAACGTCGATTCATGAGAGTTTGATATAACCTTTTGAAAGAGAACGTGACGTTCTCGTTTTTGTGACTTACAACAACCAAGGCGCAGCTAATGCTGCGAACCTTCAAAAATGCAAGAGTGAGAGAGCCGCAGTACCTGAAACTGTAGCGTGCGGCTCTAGAGAGCCCTTCTCTCCTACGATGCGGCCGTAGCAGCGCTCGCCAACGCGTTGCTAATGTCTTGCCACAACGTCTTAATACTCGCGCTGGCGCTGTTCAAGATCGCAACTGCAGCCAAAGCGATAAACGCGAGCAGCAGGGAGTATTCGACCAAGTCTTGGCCATCCTCTTCCTGCCAGAACGCATTCAAAAATGAAGTCATCATAAGCTTCTCCTTTCGTGAATTATGTGAGTCCTAACCTATAGCCCATAACTTGAAAGCTTCTACGCATCCAAGTTATTTCCCTCCGTCATGAGAAACGGATGAAATCCGTGTACGTCCGCTAAGCAGGGTTCCGTTGGTTCCCCGATCGGCGCGAAAAACAATTACAAATCCGTTGTCGAAAACCAGTTTCCAGTTCCGGCATTGCTTCAACACCGTCGCTACTGGCGCATCTGGCTTCACCATTACCGTATCGACCGCAAATCGATTTAGATACAGTTCCCAGTCATAACGCGCACTCAGAATGTGCTGGTATTCGGTGACAAACTCCGCGCCGTAGAAGTCGCTCCTGCCGTCCATGAAAACTTGGCCGGATGGATATAGGCGATAAATCAGGTAGTCGCCCCATTGGTCGTACGTAAACACCCGAGTCGCGTGCGTATCTTGAAGAACAGCCACCGCATCTACGGGAAAGGTCTTTGCATCGAAACTGGCTCTAAACCCGGGCTTACCCGAAGCAAACGAAGTCGCTACAAATAATACGGCAAGCAGCGATACAGCATGCCAGCGTTCGACACGTTCGAGAGGGTGAAATTCCTTGCCCACTTCAGACACAGCGTGACTGAAGGTCCGCAACCACGACACCGATCTCAGCCTGGTCATTACGTCCTGAGCCATGTATGCCGCCCAGGGAGTGGCAATGAGGAAGAACAGCGGTATGTTCCGCTGCGACACCAGAGCCAGATGAGCCCATAAGACGATCGATATGGCGGCGGTCACTTTTCGCTTTTGGAGGCACCACAGGACGGAAGCGACTCCGAGTAGCAACATAGGTTCAAAAAAGAGCGCCCCACCGCGACGGAAATCGACCGATTGGTATTCCTGGATGTTATCGAGGAGCTTAGTATCGAGCAAGTATCGGTATACGTGCTGGTGTAAGTGCCATGTATATGGGTTTATGAATGTAGCTACGCCGCATCCTACCGCGCAGAAGAGATAAGCACGCGATTGCGTGTAGGCAGTCCGCCAACCGCCGTCTTGCTCCGTGGCAGCTTGCAAGGCCTGGCCAACAGCGCTGGTCAACAGCAGGATGATGCCAACGAAGAATCCGCCATGTAGGTTTGTCCATAGCACTGTAATGAATGGAAGCAACCAAAGGCCTGTGCGCTTTCCTGCCTCGGCCGAGAGAATGACGTGAGAGAAGATCAAGATAAAGAGCCAAGAGAACAGATGGGGGCGCGCCAACCAGTGAATGCTGGAGCCGCAAACCGCGACGATGGTGAACGCCAGGCTTAAGACGTCGTTTCCCGAGCAGCGCCGGACCAGTCGAAACAGGAGGGCTGAGATGACGCTCAGCAGCAAAATGTTGATAAACGCAACTCCGGCCAGACCCCAAAACCGATGGATGAGGGAAAAGAGTACGTCCCAGAGCCACTCCCATGCAAACCACGTTTGGTGCGGCTTGGTAAACGAGAACAGGTCGGCGGTCGGAACGGTTCTGTGCAACAGAATCCAATCGCCTGTGCGGATATGCCAGCCAGTGTCACCGTCGCCAAGAAGACTTTTCGCGCCTGAGAGGATGTTAAAGATGAGAAAGGCCGGCAGCAGAAACGCGAGGTCGGTAAGGCAAGGAAACAGGCGTATGTACCACCGGCTTGTGCCGGTGTCACTTAGGTCCCAAGTCTCGACAGTCGTCGCGTCCATGTATTCCACTTGCTAGTAAATATTGCCTTTGGTCTCTAATCGGTTGGACTGTGGATTTCCATTAGGGACCCTTTGCCGGACCCATCCCGATCGCCTTCGGGGCAGCCTTTCGTTTCCAGAGCTTAAGATGCCGTGCCGATGAGCAAGAAGGCGATTGCGCCAGTCGCTATCAGCGCTCCGTGCGGAATTCTCAACGCTTGGGAATTGCGGACATCTATACGGGAATCGGCCTTTGACGGCAACCGGCAGTGCGATAGCTCAGCAACAATGAGCAAGACATTCAGGAGAGTCTGGCGAAACCGTTTCTTCAAGGTAACGAAAAGAATAGAGACGACGCCGCCAAGCAGCGCGGTGGCGATGAAGATAACCAGCCAATTGTGTGGGCCGGAAATGGCGCCCACCGCAGCCATCAGCTTTACGTCGCCGGCCCCCATTCCCCGTATCAGGTACAACGGCACATAGACCACTAAGGAACAAACCATTCCAAGCAGCGCCATCGCTAACCCGTGCCGCGCGGACAGGAGAGTGTTCATTCCTAAGCCCAGGACTATTCCACTTAAGTTGAGCCAGTTAGGGATGCGCCTAAACCGAAGGTCGTAAGTGCCCGCGACTAGAACTACGCAGACTAAGACAATCTTCAGAGCAGTAGGCATATCGAAATCAACTCATCGGCTAGAATTCTGCGTTTTCACGATCGATGGGCGGGTTCGATCTTTAGGTGGTCGCCAACTTTAGTGCCGGTCTGAACAATAGTTCCCCCTTGCAGTTCCAGCACGGACGAGGCCCGGGCGCAAATTGAGATGCGGCGAGGCGCTAACTGTGCGACTAACTTCTTGATCTGAAATTCGCGGTCGAGAAAAATCGCGTCGATCGGTATTTTCATCCCGAACGTGTGGATGGCCTCGCAAGGCGCTATCCACATCCCCGAGCCCGTTTCGAGCGTCCCCACTCCCAACAGACCCTGCCGCCTGGCCGAGCTGCTGCCCGCGATATGGACGCGCGTTGCAATACTCAACCCGCGTTCCACGTTTAGGACTGTGTACTCCAGGCTAGCGGTCTCAGCTGAGGCTTTCATCACGCCGAGTCCCTTTCGAAGGGCTGGCGAATGAGTCGTGCGCGGAAGAGGAATAAACTCTCAACTCAGCGTGTCGACGGATGAGTCATCTGTTCCGGCCTGACCCATTTATCGAAATCCTCGGCGCTGAGATAGCCCAATTTAACAGTGGCATCACGCAGGCTCGATCCGTCGACATGGGCGGTATGCGCGATTTTTGCCGCCTTATCGTAGCCGACAACAGGGCTCAATGCAGTCACCAGCATGAGCGAATTTTGGACGTAGCGATCGATTTGCGCGCGGTTAAGCTCAATGCCGGTGGCGCAGTGCTCAGTGAAACTTCGGCAGACGCCGGTCAGAAGCCGCACGGAATGCAAAAAGTTGTAAATGATGACCGGTTTGAAGACATTCAGCTCGAAATTACCCTGCGATCCCGCGAACCCGATTGTGGCATCGTTGCCCATCACCTGGACTGCCACCATAGTCATCGCCTCGCATTGGGTAGGATTCACCTTACCCGGCATAATCGACGATCCAGGCTCATTCTCCGGGAGTATCAACTCACCAAATCCGCAGCGAGGCCCGGAAGCAAGCCACCGCACATCATTCGCAATTTTCATCAGCGATGCTGCAAGGGTCTTGAGCACGCCGCTCGCCGCGACCAGTTCGTCGTGCGCCGAGAGGGCCGCGAACTTGTTCGGATGCGAGCGAAACGGCAGGCCTGTTAGCTGGGCAATCTTGGCTGCGGCCCGTTCACCAAACTCAGGATGCGCATTTAAGCCGGTTCCAACGGCAGTACCACCAATTGCCAAGTCGTACAATCCGCCAAGGGCCTGCCACACTCGCTCGAGATCCCGATCCAGCAGCGAGACCCAGCCGGATATTTCCTGTCCCACGGTAAGTGGCGTTGCATCCTGCAAATGAGTTCGGCCAATCTTCACCACGTTTGCAAACGCGGTCGCCTTCTGGTTGAGCGCGTCGCGAAGCTTCTGGACAGCGGGGATCAATTGCCGCTCCACCTGCTCGGCCGCCGCGATGTGCATGGCGGTAGGAAACGTGTCATTCGATGACTGGGACATATTAACGTCATCATTCGGATGGATGGGCTTCTTGCTTCCCATCACGCCTCCGGCCAGCTCGATGGCGCGATTCGAGATCACCTCATTGGCGTTCATATTGGTCTGCGTCCCGCTGCCGGTCTGCCAAATGCGCAGGGGGAAGTGCTCGTTCAGCCGGCCCGAGATTACATCATCCGCAGCCTGCTCGATCAGGCGAGTCTTCTCCTCGTCCAGCTTGCCGAGATCGTGATTTACAAGGGCTGCAGCCTTCTTCAACACGCCGAAAGCGCGAATCAGCTCAGGTGGCATTTTGTCTTCCCCGATATCGAAGTGGATCAGCGATCGTTGTGTCTGCGCACCCCAATACCTATCTGCCGGGACCTCGATCGCGCCCATGCTGTCCGATTCCCTGCGTGTCGGAGAATTCATGCCTTTATTGTGTAACTTCACCGCTCGGCAGCTAGCCGAAGTAGTGCAATGGTGTAGATTCGCGCAGGATCGCGCTTCGCGGGGTAACGCTTTATTGAGGTAAGACGCACAAGAGCGTTGCTGCGACGTGGTACTTCAGAAGCCGTTTCGCGCAGGGCGTTGCCGGTGAAATATTAACCGTTCACGCGTCGCGATCCGACTCCGGGCATGCAGAGTCATTCATCGGCTGGACCGTCTCAGCGTTAGCTCGGGGACCGGCACGGCCGCGTAAGACGACGCTTCCGTCACGCGGGCGGGCGAACGTTTTCCCAGCGCATCAAAGACCGCCGCCAGCAGATAAAACACGCCAGCCACCAGCAGCAGAGCCTTTATCCCGATGACAAATGAAACGCTCTGGGCCAGTCCGCCCGCAACGGCACCGATGATATTGCTTCCAAAGCAGCGCGACTTCTCGTCGCATCGCCGGAGAGTCCCCGTAAAAATGACTCCTGCGAAGAACAGCGGCACGCAATAGGCACCCGCCAAGGAAGCCCCGACCGCAATCGTTCCGAAGGGCAGCAACTCCCAACGAACAAAGTAGATTGCCAGCAGAGCAATCAACAGCCCCACATACCAGAGCTGCAATCCGCCAGCTCCGGCTCCACGCTGGACGCAGAAGTTCGACAGCACTAATATGGATAGCACCACTGAAAGCACGAGGCAGTTCACCAGCCAGGTTGCGCCGAAATACAAGGCCAACCGACTTATGATTTGCGTTTCCAACAGAAGAAACCCAGCGCCTAGAAAAAAGAAGTTCCAGGTGGACACTTTTGCGGGATCGAACGCGCGACGAGCCACGAAAAAAGTGATCGCAAGTAAGATTAATGAAATTGTCAGGTATGTCCGCGGAATGTTGTGGCCCTGGTGGTAAACATACGGCCAGTCGTCCGTGGTGGGCGCGGGAGCCTGACTCAAATCAAGCGAAAAGCGAGCCGGATTCTTCTCGATCATTCGGGCAAACTCCGGTGTTGCCGCGCGATCCCAGACTCCTGAGTCGTTTGAGGCGATAAATTCGGTCGCGGACAACAATCCGCCGATCTGCGGCGCGAAGAAAGTTACGGGCGGCCTGCCAAAGATGCCGTTGAACATGGAGTAGAACCGCCCGCCCATCCATGTCCACGGCGCGCGCACCTCGAATTTGACGATCAGAACTCCCGCCGGCTTTAGATGTCGCTTTGCCTCCCGCAGCGATTCTTCCGTGTATACGTAATTGTCGATACGCATGTTGCTGTAGCCCGAAAACCCTGTGTGGGAATCCAGGAGTCCGAAAACGATGACGTCGTATGTGTCCGTGGACTGCCGAAAGAAAGCCCGCGCATCGTTTATCTTCACGTGGACGCGTGGCGAGTCGTAGGGATGATCCGGATGCAGCCGCTTGCCGAGCGAATAGATCACCGGGTCTATTTCGACAGCATCCACGCGGCTGGCCCCGTTCCGCAGAGCGGCGTCCACATCGTTGCCCGCTCCAGATCCCACGATCAGAATGCGGTCGCGGCGGCCCACCAGTTGAAAGGGCGCATCGTACGAGCTGTTTTTGTAGCCCCTCGCCACGTCAGGACGTGCCCCGAGATATTCGGGAGACAGGTTCGCGATTGTCATGTATCCGGTGTTATTGACCAGAATGTTGTATTGCTGGTCGTTCAGTGTCTGGACCTCGAGCTTTTGATATGGCGACCAGTGGATCTGTCCCCTTCCGAACGTCGCGTATCCGAGCAATAACAGGCTGCCCCCCAATAGCAGACCACCCATCAACTGCGGTAAGGAGCGTCGACCCGGCGGGCGCGCCAGAACAAACAGGAGAAGCGCAAATGCAAGCCAAAAGACGGGAGCAAGCCCGAGAAAGGACATTCCGGCAAAGAACCATATACCGCATAAGCTGCCTAACAAATTGGCCGAATAAGCCTGGATCGGGTTCCGGGCAGCGTCCAGATACGTTCCAACCCACTGCCCGAGCGGAATCATGGTCGTTACTACCAGAAGCAATAAGCTCGTTACTGCAATCGCCGAAACGATGATGGGAACTACAAGTGAAGTTCTGTGCGCGGAGGTTATCCCCGACCAGGTCTGCGCATCGGACGAAAACGATAGCAGCGATGAAATGCCCTCCAAAAGCGAATGCCATTGAACAAAGGGCAAACTAACCAAGGTGGCCAGGATGCCAAGCGTGACAGCGTTAAAGAGGAAGGGCTTCTTTGCCTTCGATTGATAACAGCCGACACCAAAACCAAGAAAGCAGGCGATTAGGGCCAAGTTCTGGAAATAGGCAAAGACCCGAACTTCAGTCCCGATCCATCGAATCAGCAGAATCTCGAGATACAACGACGCAAAGCTGACGAAGAAGAGAGGCGAAAGGATTCTCTGTTTCGGAAATTCCTCAAGGGCAAAGAAAGCGCGGTTCGATTCCGGCTGATCTTGATTCAGCCCTCCTGCAGTAATCATCGTCGGGCAACAGTCCTCCAGGAACTACGTGCCCAGGGCGCTACGAACGTCTCAAGACTTCATTTGCAAACGAAAAAAGGAATTTTCGTCCGCGGCAGGCCGCTAGTGAGCCGATTCTTTCAATAGCTCGTCGAGATACTGCTGCCAGATCTTCGCTTGCGTGTGGGTGCCATGCCCGCGCGTTTGGTCGGTGATCGGCAGAAGGACAAATCGGCCTTGCTTCACTCGCTTGATTTCGCGCTCGGCGATGCCCAGCTCGGGCGGATTGATGAAATCGTCCGCCGAGTTGATGAACATCACGGGCGCTTGGATCTTTTCAAGATCCTTCGATGGATCGTAGTCTCGCGAAGAGGAAACAGCATACAAAAGATCGTTCGCATCAGTCGTTTTTCTTCGCTGCTCTACTTGGCGCGTTAGATTTTGATCGGCAGCTTCGGGAGTGGGCGAGGCCTTCTGCATCTGAAGCGCGCTGCTTCCGGCGATGATCAGCATGTAAATGGCAGGAGTGAGGCCCGGCGGCTGCTCCTTATAGTCGCCATTCATCCACTGCGGGTCATTGCTGATTGAATCCGTCAGCATCTTTCGCCAGGTGCGATTGCGGCCGGCGATCGGCACGGGCAGGCACGCAAGAGGCATCAAAGCGTCCATGAAATCGGGATTTCTCTCGCCCCACATCCAGGAATGCATGCAGCCCATAGACGTGCCCATGACCAGGCGCAGATGGTCTACGTGCAAGCCTTCCGTCACCAGCTGGTATTCTGCCGTGACCATGTCCGCATAGCCGTAATGCGGGAAATGTCCGTGTAAGCCGTCACTCGGTTTCGAGGAGTGGCCGTGGCCGATATCGTCGGGCAAGATGATGAAGTATTTCGATGTATCGAGCAGTTGACCGTCGTGGAATAGGACGTCACGGAATACCGGGCTTAAGAACTGATGCCCGCTGCCGCCGGTGCCGTGCATGATCAAAACCGCGTTAGAAACGTGTCCCTGAGCATTGCGCACAGGATGTCCCAAAGTCGTGTAATGGATGTTTAGTTTGGGAAGCTGTTCGCCGCTCGCGAAGTGGAAATTCGAGATGGTGAAGTCCCCCTCCTGTGGAGTTTGCGCTCGAAGGAGGGTAGCGGCAAACAGCACCGCGACGGCGGAAAGACACAAGTGTCGTTGCATTATGGGAATTCTCTCAAAAACGATTCCGCATCTCATTCGGCGTGCGCCGCTCCTCTTCTCGCTTTGGCTTTCTTGAATAGAAAAGCGATTGGAATGCACCCGAAACAAACCAACGCCATGTAACGGAAGTCATCGACATAAGCCCATAGCCGGGCTTGCGACGTCAGCGTATGGTCAAGCAACGTTAGCGCTCCGCGGTTGGCGATTACGGGACCGGCTGCATTCTTAACCGCGAGCAGGCTCTGAAGGGTCGAGAGTTGATGCTGCACGATAGGATTCGTTGCCCCCAGGGAGTGGACCAGATCAGTGCGGTGGACCTGCTCATGCCGCGCAACGATGGTGTTGACAATCGAGATTCCCACGCTGCCGCCTACGTTACGCAGCAGATTATAGAGGCCGCTGGCATTGCCGATTTGTTCGTTTGAAAGGGTCCCCATCGTGGTCGTAGAAAGCGGAACGAACACCATGCCGGAGCCGAAGCCGCTGAGGACGATAGCCCAAAGAAGAGACCACTGCCCAATGAAGAGATTGACTTGACCGAACCACACGCTGCAGACGGCAAAGATAAAGAAGCCGGACGCAATGAGCCAACGATTATCCATTCGCGTCGTGAGCACGCCGATGATGGGCATCGCAAGTATTGCGCCGATGCCGCGAGGGCTCACCGCAATGCCCGCCGTTAGCGCCGTGTAGCCCATCAGTTCCTGATAGAAGAGCGGCAACAACGTCACCAAGCCGTATATGGCGGCGCCGAACAGAGTGATCAACAGACAGCCGAACGCAAAGTTGCGGTTCTTGAAGATGGTCAGATCGACAAGCGGTTTGCGCGCCCGTAGCTGCCATACCAAGAACCAAACAAACGCAACAGCCAGAAGGAGCGTGGCCCAGCGAATCCATATCGCTCCGAACCAGTCGACTTCCTGTCCCTTGTCGAGAATAATCTGAAGGGATCCCAGCCAAACGGCGAGCAGGCCGAGTCCGAAAGCGTCGATCCGTCCTGGTTTTGCGTTCTTAATATAAGGTGGATCTTCCACGTAGCGGAGGATCATGAAAATGGCCAGAATGCCGATGGGAATGTTGATATAGAAACTCCATCGCCAGGAGTAGTTGTCGGTAAGCCAGCCGCCAAAAGTCGGGCCGAGCACGGGCGCGACCACCACACCCAGCGCGAACACGGCCATTGCCAGACCGCGCTTTTCAGGAGGGAAGCTTTCCAGCAGAATCGCCTGCGAAATGGGTTGCAATGCGCCTCCGCCCGCCCCTTGCACTGCTCGCGCGAGAAGCAATATTCCAAGACTCGGGGCCGCGCCACAGAGGAAGGAAGACGCCGTAAAAACGACGATGCAAAAGATCAGAAACCGTTTACGTCCAAACCGCAGACCGAACCAGCTGCTGGCCGGGAGAACCACGGCGTTAGCGACAAGATAGCTGGTGAGGACCCAGGTCGCCTCGTCGTTGGTTGCGGAGACGCTGCCCGCAATATAGGGAAGAGCCACCGCCGCGATGGATGTGTCGAGCACCTCCATGAAGGTGGCCAACATCACTGAGACTGCGATCAGCCAGGGATTGGCCGATGGCCGCCACGGTTGCGCCGCTATCGCCGAATTATTCGCGGCCATTTGCCGTCCGACTATTCATTACCTGTTGCTCACAAAGTTCTTGGATGCTGACACGATGGGAAGCGATTTCAGCTTCGCTGTAATTGTTTCTTACCTGGAAATACTTCGGGCTACGAAATGAATGTGCTCACAACAACTTAGGCGATTGGAACTCAGTGTGCAACGGACTAGGCAAAGCAGCGGCTCATCGGAGGGAGCCGCGGCTTACCGGAGGGTTATGTTGTCTGGGCTATATATGGTCGGGTACGTGATCCGGCGGAAGGATCCCTCTTGAGTCTTCCGGCGGCGAGCGGCTCTACTGTTCTCCGGCGCGCCGGCGGGCTTTTAAGATCACATGAATCTCGTCATTGCGCGGGTTGTTGAAGCGGCAATTCACGCGCCCTTCGGAATCCAAAGTGATAATTGCGGGAACCGTGACTTGGGTAAGCATCCAGCCATCAGGAAGCGTCACCTCGTTTCGCGGGCGGCCCAAGGTCCGATCCCAGACAAGCTCGCCGTTCTTCATCGTGTAGCCGACCGGGTCGGTATAGGTTTCAATCACCCGTACGCGGACTGATTCGCCCGCCGCAATTGCATGCGGGAGCTCCGCCTGCACTACTACCTCATCATCGGGAGCCGGATTTGGGTAATAGCCGAGCGCGTTCACGTCCTTGCCGCTGACGTTGTAGGTCTTGAGTTGTTCGCCGGTGTCGAGATCGAAAATCTGGGATTGCGCAACGATGCTGCCTTTGCGGACGAAGCTGTGAACATATTTCTGACCAACTCGGCTGACATTGAAATCGTGCGAGATCCGAAATTGATGTGTTTGCGGATCCAAAAGCCAATAGCGGATCTCGCGATCCTGCTCGGCGCGATGCAACTGAGCGCACAGAACACCCGTGAATAGCAGAAGGGCAAAACACTTCATGGCAGAAGCCGTCCCTTGAGTTTGACCATCAGCTCGTCATCGCGATCGTTGACGAAACTGACGCGGATACGTCCATCGGCTTGAGTCGATACGATACCCGGAGCGCTGCAGCCGATGAGCTCATAGCCATGGGGCAGCACGATGACGTTGCGCTTGATTCCGAAGCCGCGTTGAAAGAACAGCTCCTTGCCCTCGCCGCCATAGGACGCGGCGTCTTTGTAAGTTTTGAAGATTCGGACACGCGCCTCGCCACCTTTGGGAACGGGGCGGGCAAGCGTCACCTGGATGTAACTATCGGAGTTGGGAGTTCCTTTCAAGCCGTGCTTTGCGGCTTCAGCCGCGCTCACAACCTCGAACTTAAGCGGCTGACCGGTAGCGGCATCGATCACCTTTTCATCAGATGCAACCGATCCCCGGCGGATGGGATTGAACAAGTACGGCGCGCCTTCGATGGACGTCGAGATGTCGTAGGTGATGGCGAAAGAATGCGTGTCTGGCGCGAGTAGCTCATAGACGGTCAGCTCGTCTGAGGCAAATGCCGCCGCGCCGCAAGTCGCCAGAAGGAGAAGCGCTCGAAGGGGAAACATAAATGTCTCTGTTGAGTATATGCAAGTGGATATTTTCGACACTTTGGGTGCAAGTAGTGAAGTGCGGAGCGGATTGGAAGCGAGTTAAGCGGCTTTTGCCTCGCTAACATCGCGCCGGTTCTCGTATTCAAGCCTGAAATTCTGCATAACTTGGTGGTCGACCTTGGCTTCGGAGAGTAAAACGTCCATTCTGTGCACGTCCTGCTTGCGATTTTCGATGGATTGCTTGCGGGCTTGTTCGGCCTCTTGTCTCTGCTGCGATTCGAAGCCAATTCGCTCCTTGCGTTTTTCGGCTCTTAGCTTTAGCAGGTCGTTCAAGCACTTCGAGAAGCCGCGATCGTTGGTGGTCTGGTAGCGGAGAAACAATGCGAACTGCCGTTCCTGGTCGCGCATAGGTAGATTGTCGGCCATGGTGACTTCCTGAAGGGTTATGGCGCGCCGGCCGAGCCAAATATGCTGCGCCATTTTTTCGATCAGAGCGGTTTCGGTGACGGTTTGCGGCTTGTGCTCGGAACGGAGACCTTGATAAAGCGTGTCGAATTGTTCCTGATCTTCGGAGGGAAGCACGGTGAAGTTGCCGGTGAATCCATAACGGAAATTGTTCTTGCAGGAGGCGAGTTTGCCTTCCTCAGTTTTAGGTCCTGTGCTATGTTCTGCGTTCGCCTGATTGGCGAGGATTTGTGCTTGTGTCGACATGAGATGAAACTCCTTTTCGTTGTTCGATGGCGCACCAGGGGCTGCCCGCGGGCGCACGCGGCGGTGCGGACGCGGGGAGCCGATCACTGGATCAGTGACTCGCTGCGGTGTTGCGGTTCAGTTGTACGGGAAAATCGAGCGCGTTCCCCAATACAGAGGATGGCGCTTGCGACTTCAATTTAGCATGGCGTGTCAAGTGTTTTGGGCAGAAAAGGGGCAAAAATAAGGGATTTGGGTCTGTGACCGGAAAACGGAAAAGCGAGGATTTAGGCTGGCGGAGGGATCTGGAGGTTCGAGCGGCGCGGGCAATAAGGTTTGGTAAACGGTGGAGCTCGGCGCGTGTATGACGCAGCTTCGGGTGGCCGGTAACGTTTGGGCATAGGACCGAATCGGGGTCACCCTTCGACGGCAATGCGCGTTAGACCCGAACTGAGAGACCGCGCAAATAGAAAGGCCGCTAGTTAAGTGCGGACTTCGGGTCTCGACGGCGAGGAGCGGATCGTTGGTCGACTAATCCCGCGACAGCAAGCGCAGACTGAGGCGGGTTGTATTGACCTCAGCGGAGTCGACTTCACAGTCGGCTTGATGTTCGGTAGACACATGGCCGTCAGGATCTATCTCGCATCATTTCAAAAGTACGATTTGCGCGTTTTACGGCCACGTGAAAGAAAGCATGCGTAATCACTGTTCGACATATCGGCACTGACCCGGGCTCGGTGAGCGCATTGGCGATTTACCCCTCACCGCGTAGGTCCTAGCGAGTCCCCTGGCAAAGATCAGTTGCCCAACAGGGCGGTGAGACACCGAGAAGGTTCCAGAGACAATCCGCATTCCTCCTGCCCCTGATGCCAGCGCCATAGCCCTTGCCGGCTCGCCCTCCTGCGGAGAGTATCAATGAGCGCAGGTGTCAGGGTTAAGAGATTCGGGACGGAAATCACGAATCGCAAAATTCACATTTGCCATCGGCCCGAAAATCCACTACCATATGGTTGTGGATAGATTAGGTACAACATTTGCGGCTTTGTCTGATCCAACCCGGCGAGCAATGATCCAACGACTCTCGCATGGGCCTGCCTCTGTGCATGGATTGACGGAACCGTTTGCACTCTCGCAGCAGATGATTTCAAAACATATCGCCTACCTGGTGCGGGCGCGGATTGTAATCAAGACGAAGCGTGGACGAGAGAGTGTGTGCACGCTTAGGCCCGAGGCGATTAAGACAGTCAGCGACTGGGCGATCAGCTATCGCCGATTCTGGGAAGAGAGTTTCGACAAACTGGATGTCGTTGTGAATCAAATGAAGAAAGAGGAGGCCAGAGATGACAAAAAACACGGTTAGCGAAATTGAGCGGATGGTTGTGACAAGAGTTTTTGATGCCCCACGCGAGTTGGTTTGGAAGGCGTGGACAGACCCGAAGTACATCATGCAGTGGTGGGGACCGAAGGGCTTTACTGCGCCCGTTTGCAAGATGGATTTTCGCGTGGGAGGAAAACTTCTCTGCTGCATGAAGGCGCCGGATGGGCAGGAGGGCTGGAATGCGGTTGAATACCACGAGATTGTTCCGTACGAGAAGATCGTTTCCTCCATGTACTTTTCGGACTCGGAGGGAAACAAGATTGACCCTGCGGAATTAGGAATAGAACAGGAGGCCATCGACGGTGCGTACGACGTGACCATCTTTGAGGATCTCGGAAACGGCCAGACGAAACTCACCTTCATTGGAAATGAACCCATGGAGAGCGCGACAAATAGCGGTCAACTAGAGGGCTGGAACGAGACACTCGATAAACTTGCCGCGGTTGTTGCTGGGCTGACGCAGGCGAAATAAGAAGCTGAAGCTTGATTCGCGAAACTTGATCGTGGAGAAAGAAATGAAAAGAATACCGTTTCTCGCTATCGTCCTGCTGGCATTTGCATTTCCCGCCCCTGCCCAGGACGCGATGAAGAAAGATGCAGCCGTCAAACCTGCCGATCCGGAATTGAAAGTCGTGCTCGATTCCTGGAATGAGATTGGCCGCAAGCTGACGGCGATGGCCGAAGACTTTCCTGAGGACAAATATGACTTCAAGCCGACACCCGCGCAGCGCAGTTTCGCAGAGCAATTGCTGCATGCTGCGGGCTCAATGTATTACTTCACCAATCCTGTGATGGGGCAGAAGTCTCCCGCGGGAGAAGACCCGAAGCGCGACCAGTACAAAACAAAGGCCGACATCGTCGCATTCGTAAAGAAATCCGTTGCCGACGGCGCCGCTGCCATTCAGTCAAAGGGCGAGAAAGGCCTGATGCAGACTGTCGTATACGGTGATCAGAAAGCGCGCGTTCTCGACATAGCATACGGCCTCATCGAACATAGCGGTGAACACTACGGCCAGCTCGTTGTGTACTACCGCCTCGCAGGTCTTGTGCCGCCGGAGTCGCGGCCCAAGAAGTAAAGCTCAAGAGACCAAGTGCCCCGTCCTTCGCGCCCCGTTTGCGCGAAGGGGCGGGGATTTTGGTCTTCAATGCGCCGCGCGGCATATGGATATCTCTGCTTTCGTTCCGCTGCAACCTTTGGGCTTCGGTCGCCGTGCCTTGGCCTCGGCTGTTGCCTTCAGGGAAATGCACTCATCGACCAACGTTCGTATCGCTCTCGGATTCTTGGTCCTGTTAAACGCGCCAGCGTCCGGGCATCCACTTGGCCGGATAGTCGCCGTTGCTGACATTGAACACTAGCGCGTTTTACGTCAAATTGCCCAGCTTGCAACGATTGCACTCAGATGGATAGCGAGTTTTCCTGGCTGGACGAGTATCCGCCATGGTTGCGAGAGCCTCGCCCTATTCACTCTGGCGACCAGTGTTTCAAGTGCTGGTTACACGCTCCGCGCGTGGTAGTCTCTACTCGTGTTCCTTATCGAGGTGACGAGAATCTCCCGTTTTCGCAATGAGCCCGATGTCATTGAACGGCTAAGAACTCGATTCCGCCCCGAGGGAACCATTGGGTACTTCGTCGTGTTGTTCGACGAGATGCACGTCGAGTATGCTAACCGACTGACTGAGCTTGTCCGTTTTATCGATACGGTCACTGGTAAGAATCTTCACGCAGTGATCTTCGTTGAACAAATGCATGCAATGGCGGTGACGATGCACGAGGGGCGAAGCTGGGAAGGGCTGAAGAACTGCTCAAACGTGCCAGCTCCAGAAGCTTATAAGACGGATCCCTGGGTTTCAGAGCCGTTATGGGAAGCACTGCCCGCTGAGAGCGTTGAGGGGACACTTCAATTTCAAAATCGTGTCGTAACCAAAGAGTTTCTAGTAAGGATGATTTCCAAAACGGCCAGTAATTTTCGTAATACGGTAGGGCTGACGGGGCCCGGTCCTTTTTTGGTGGCCGTGGACGCCGAAGGTGTGGGCAAGCGCTCCATTACGACGCTGGAGTTTCCACAAGTCGACTCCCTAGTGAACTTTCTCCGAATGGTTTGCCCATTAACCTACCGCGATTCGGCCGCGGGAGCGGCTATTGATCGTCTTGCGATTTTGGGAGATTGCTGGAGCCGACTCGAGGCTTTGGCAGCCAGAAAAACCAAGTGTCAGAAGCATATAGTTCAGCATGAGAAATCTTTGGGGTTCTTCAACAAAGAATGGAAAGAGAGACTGTCCGAATACATTTGTCACGGCGACTTGTTCTTAGTTGAGAACATTCTGTTCCGGATAAAAGATCTCCCGAGCGATAAACGAGAAAGGCTTCTTCGCGCAATCGGGGAACAAAAGCCGTACATACAAGGGTTAGTAAAAAACGGCGAGCAGCTAAATCTCAAGAAACTCGCCGAGGAATTTGTAGATGCTGTAGATGGCGCATTGATAGCATCGCGACCCGGCCTGAAGCAGATTGAGGCTAGGATCCGACGCTCCTACGACGAGATTCAAAATATCTCCAACGAAACGATTGCATTAGGGGCAAAGGCTGATCATCTGCGGTCGGAGTTGGGAGGATGCTTTTCGTTCGCTGAGTTCGTGGAGACGCAGAGTCGCAAATCAACGCGTACGATTGGTACTAGGTCCGCACTGCATCGAACAGGGCAGCTAGTTAAATGGGTGGCGGAAAACATTCCTAAGTGGGGGCCGTTGTTGGGCCGCTAGGAAAATTCGAACGTTTGTTGACGGCTCGGCGTCACGTCGCCGATCGTCATCTATTCAGTTTGACGGGTTGTCGTTTTTCACTTGTCCGCGTAGTCGGCATCTCGTGGAAGTGCCCTGCGCGAAGAATCGCCGGATTTCTCGCGAGTAGTCGTCGAGCCACACGCGAGACCACCCTTGCAGGTCCGAGCGCCGGCGCCCCTTCGCTCTATTCCGCCGTCGGCATGTGAATGTACATGGACTGGATTCCGATTCGTCCCGGGCCGGTGAAACGGTTCCACACGATTTGGCCGGCGCTGGCGAACAGGCCGGTTGAAAATCGCTGAAATTGCGTTTCCATCTGGACTGAGCGATCTTTGTAGACCCAGCCGCCGGGTTCGACGTCAATCTGCTCCCCGGCTCCCAGCGTCACGTCGAAAACGTTGCCGTATCCGTGCACCCACACAATGCCTTCATTTTGCTGCGCGATGAAATGGTCGATAAAGAAGCCAGTCCCGCCCATCAGCATGTTGGATATCCCTTTCACCCGCGTGAACGTGTATTCGACGCTGCCGGTGGCGGCGAGAAACTGGTGCTCCCGCATCTCGATTCCTTCGCCACGGTTCAGATGAATAGCAAAAACGTGACCCGCACCGTCGCGGCTGAAAGCGATCTGTCCGGGGCCGCTGGCTTCGGTCATCAGGATGGGCATTCCCGCCATTACGCGCTTAAACGCGCCCTTCAAGGCCTTGATGCCAATCTGCGTTCTGGGCTCTTTCCACAGAAGAATGTGGTGCTCGAAGTAGACGGGGACACCCCCCAACTCGATGCGCAACACGGGGACGAGCTCGCCTTCGATGTGATAGGTCACGCCAGCAAACTGTTCGTCACGCGCCGCGGTAGGTTTCAGAATGGGAATCGGCAATGTGCTCCTGCTTTCCGGATAAGACTAGCTTCAACCTATAATTGTAGAGTTGAAAAAACCGATAGTGAAATCGTAACACCGGTTTCAGAACCATCGTTCTGAGCGGTAGATCCTCTTGTCGCGCAGTGTCTACTAAACCGATCTTGACCTGATTCGCGGTTGGTCGGGATTACGCGCTGTCCACACATTATCCAGCAGAGCATTAGCTGATTGGTCCTGCGAAACGCTACGGTTCTATCTGGAGTGACCCGGCGCGTGAGTCCTGGCGAGCGGCGGAAAGTTTGTCGCCGGGTCACTTCGGTCCCGGCCGATTCCGTAGGTGATCGTCCTCGGTGAACACCGCAGGAAATCGCTTTGTTAGGCCGCGACTCCCGAAGTGTGGGCAATACGGAAGGTGACCCTGACAGGTCCTTGCGGCATCCTAGTAGTAAAGACCTTGTGTATGTCATTGTCCGGCTTCGATCCCCTCATTCAGCGATGGTTTGCGGAGCATTTTGAGCGTCCGACCGAGCCTCAGTGGCTGGGCTGGCGCGAAATCGGTGCGGGGCGCGACACGCTCATTTCGGCGCCGACCGGTTCAGGTAAGACCCTCGCGGCTTTTCTGATCTGTCTCGATCGGCTGATTCGCGCCGCGCGCTCACAAACACTGCCGAATGAGACCCAGGTCGTTTACGTCTCCCCTCTGAAAGCGCTGAGCAACGACGTGCATCGAAATCTTGAGTTGCCACTTGCTCAGCTCGCTGCTTTGGCTGAGCGGGACGGCATCTCGTTACTGCCGATCCGAACCTCAGTAAGAACCGGCGACACACCGATGTTCGAACGTGCGCAGATGCTAAAGAAACCGCCGCACATCCTGGTCACAACCCCGGAGTCACTCTTCATTCTTCTGACGGCCGAAAGATCACGTCAGATGCTGCGAAGTGTCTCGACCGTGATCGTGGATGAGATTCATGCCATAGCCGACGACAAACGCGGCTCGCACCTGATGCTTTCGCTCGCACGCCTGGACGCGCTCACGACACATCGTGCCCAGCGCATCAGTCTCTCGGCAACGGTCAAACCGATCGAAGAAGTCGCCTGCCTGTTTGGTTCTGACACGCGGATCGTGGACGTCGGACACAGGCGCGAGATGGACCTCGCTGTCGAGACGCCGCGCGACGAACTGGGCGCAGTCGCGAGCACGGAACTGTGGAATGAGATTTACGATCGTCTCGCGGAACTGATTCTCGCGAATCGCACGACGCTGGTCTTTGTGAACACGAGGCGCCTTTCAGAACGCGGTGGCGCACGCGCTTGGAGAGCGGCTGGGGTCGGAAGTCGTTCTGCCGCACCATGGGAGCCTATCGCGGCAATTGCGACTCAATGCCGAATCGCGGTTGAAACGCGGAGAAGTACGTGCGGTGGTCGCAACAGCATCGCTCGAACTTGGTATCGACATTGGAACAATCGACCTGGTATGCCAGATTGGCTCGCCGCGGTCGATCGCTGTCGCTCTGCAACGGATTGGCCGGTCTGGGCACTGGGTGGGCGCAAGACCAAGCGGCCGTTTGTTTGCAACTACGCGGGATGAACTCATCGAATGCGCAGCCCTGGTTTCGGCGATTCGGAAGGGAGAACTGGAACGAATCGAAATCCCCCAAAATGCGCTCGACATTCTCGCCCAGCAGATTGTTGCGGCAGCTGCCGCCGAGCAATGGAAGGTGGACGATCTGTTCCACCTGTTTCGTTCGGCGTATCCATACCGGAATCTCTCGCGCGAGCATTTCGATGCTGTGGTCGAGATGCTTTCCGAAGGGATCGCCACGTCGCGCGGCAGGGGCGGAGCTCTGCTGCATCACGACCGCGTAAATGGTCGCGTGAAGGGCCGGCGCGGCGCGCGTCTTGCAGCCATCACTTCCGGAGGGGCGATTCCGGAAAACGCAAATTACGCCGTCGTCGCGGAACCAGACGGCAAAACGATCGGAACCCTGGACGAAGATTTCGCAATCGAAAGCCTCGTCGGGGACGTCTTTCTTCTCGGCACACATTCCTGGCGCATCAAACGAGTGGAAGCGGGAAGAGTTCGGGTTATCGACGCGAACGGTGCGGCGCCTTCGATTCCTTTCTGGCTGGGAGAAGCGCCGGGCCGCTCGCGCGAACTCTCCGCGGAGGTGGCGCAAATCCGCGAACGTATTTTGGCGGATGCGGAGCCGATACCAGCCTTTCTCATCGACGAATGCGGATTGGACGAACCGGGAGCGAAGCAAGCGACCGCGTACGTTCGATCGGGCGCGGGTCAACTCGGCGCATTGCCCTCACAAACAACCGTGGTCGCGGAACGCTTCTTCGATCAAGTCGGGCGGGATGCAATTCGTTTTACATGCGCCATTCGGCTCGCGCATCACGCGCGCGTGGGGCCTCGCTCTTCGTAAACGCTTTTGCCGAACATTCAATTTTGAACTGCAGGCCGCGGCCACAGATAACGGGCTCGTCCTGTCGCTAAGCGACCAGCATTCATTTCCGCTGGAGCTGGTATTCGAGTTTCTAAAGGCTGCAACAGTCGAAGACGTGTTGCGGCAAGCGCTGCTCACGGCTCCGATGTTCGGGGCCCGCTGGCGCTGGAACACAACGCGAGCTCTTGCGGTTCTGCGATTCAGCGGGGGCAAACGGGTCGCGGCACCACTGCAGCGCATGCGAGCCGACGACCTCCTGGCGGCCGTTTTCCCCGACCAGGTTGCCTGCGCCGAAAATCTGACAGGACCAATCCGCATTCCGGATCACCCGCTGGTGAACGAAACAATCGACAACTGCCTCCAGGAGGCAATGGATGTCGAGGGTTTGCGACGCGTTTTGGAGGGGATCGAAGAAGGCCGCATTCGCACGGTGGCGATCGATACGATACAAGCTTCGCTGTTCTCCCATGAAATTCTGAACGCTAATCCGTACGCATTTCTAGACGACGCACCGCTTGAAGAGCGCCGCACGCGGGCCGTTCAATTGCGGCAAACGCTGGGAGCGGACGTGACTGGCGGAGAAGGCGTGCTCGACCGTGCGGCCATCGACCATATTTCAGCAGAGTCGTGGCCCGAAGCGCGGGATGCCGACGAAGTTGCACGATGCATTGCTCACGCTGGTGAGGATGCCGCCAGCAGACGAATGGCAGGAATTTTTCAACGAACTCGCCGCAACGGGGCGTGCTTCGGCAATGGAGCGAAACGGCTCTCCGTTTTGGGTTGCAACGGAGCGCCTGGCCATCGCCCATGATGCGAATGCAGTGGTCGGCGGCTGGATGGAATCGCTTGGACCGGCGACGGTATCAGGTCTTGCCGCGAAGCTCGCGTTTCCGACCGATGCGATTGAAGCGGCGCTCCTGCGCCTCGAAGCACAAGGGCAAGTGCTCCGAGGACATTTCCGCAACACGGAAGGCGAAATGGAGTGGTGCAACCGCCGTATCCTTGCGCGTATTCATCGCGCGACAATTGGGCGCTTGCGGCGCGAGATCGAACCGGTAACGGCCCTCGATTTCGAGCGTTTTCTGCAAACTTGGCAGCACGTTTCGCCGGGTGGCCAACTCCACGGCGCAGATGGAACGCTGCAAATCATACGGCAGCTGCAAGGATATGAGATCCAGGCTTCTGCGTGGGAATCAGAGATTCTGGCGCGCAGAGTTGGGAAGTACGACCCTGAGTTTCTGGACGAACTCTGCTTTTCAGGCGAAGTGATGTGGGCAAGAGTATCGCCGCATCCTGCGATAGCTGAAAACCGGCGCGTGCGGCCGACTCGAATCGCGCCAGTGACGCTCTTTTTGCGCGAAGACGCCGATTGGCTGATGTATGGAGCCGGTCCTGCGGAGTCGTCGGGACTCTCTCATCCCGCCCGGGATGTGTTGCTTGCCTTGGAACGAAACGGCGCCAGCTTCTTCGTCGACCTCTCGCGGCAAACCGGGCGGTTGGCAAGCGAAGTGGAAGATGGCCTTTGGGAGCTGTTAGCCGGAGGATTCGTGACGGCAGATGGATTCGATAATCTGCGGGCGCTCATTGATCCGAAACGCCGGCGCGGTGAAGGCCGCGGGAGCAAGAAGCGACCGCGCCATGCCACGGGACGCTGGGCCTTGCTGCGTCATGTTGACGCCGGGACCGACGCCGAGCAGCGTGTTCAGCGGTTCGCGCGGCAGTTGCTCATTCGCTGGGGTGTGCTGTTGCGCGACTTGTTGGTTCGGGAAACACTCGCGCCACCATGGCGGGATCTGCTACCGGTGCTCCGCAGGATGGAAGCCCGTGGTGAGATTCGTGGAGGAAGATTTGTTTCCGGCTTTACCGGCGAACAGTTTGCGCGGCCCGAAGCATTGGACTTATTACGTGGTATCCGCCGCAACCCGGACGCGAGGGCAATCGTTCCTGTGTCCAATGCCGATCCTCTGAATCTGGCCGGGATTATTTTGCCCGGTCCGCGCGTAAGTCGCTTGGCTGTGATCGGCCTCGTGCCGGCGTGAAAAGCTTGAATGGGCGGCTCTTCGCGCGGTATATCGGCGATGCAAAGGCTCGATCCGGCGATCGGCGTTGACGACGGTTGGCAGAGTTGCGGCTGGCGGCGCAAAATCAGTGGTTCACTTCGATGTCTAAACAATTCGTGATATTGCCGGCGGTCGCTTTCCGGCGAGAATGTATAGAGAGGTGAGAAGGATGGAAGCTCTGTGGCAGGACATACGGTACGCCCTTCGCATGCTACTGAAGAATCCGGCATTCAGCGCGGTCGCCATCGTTTCTCTCGCGCTGGGGATCGGCGCCAATACCACCATCTTCACCGTCGTGAACGCGATTCTTTTGAATCCTCTCCCTGTCAAGGATATTTCGGGACTGGTGCAGGTGGACACTGTAGATGCCAAAACAATGGTTACCCAGACCAATGCGGCGAAACTCGGGATGTCCTATCCGAATTTCCAGGATTACGCCAGGAGCAACCAGGTGTTCGCGGGACTGGCATGCATCGCCGCTCCTCCGCCGTTGACGTGGAGCAACGGAGCGGAACCCAAGCCAGTTCAGGGGCAGCTTGTGAGCGCGAACTATTTCGACGTCCTGGGATTGCGTCCTGCCGCCGGCCGTTTTTTCTTTCCGGATGAAGATACAAAGTTGGGCGGCAATACTGTCGCGGTGATCAGCTATGCGTTCTGGGCGAATAAGTTCGGCTCGGATCCAAATATCCTGGGCAAGACCCTGATCCTCAACGCCGCGCCATACAACGTCATTGGTGTTGCGCCGCGCGGCTTTAAGGGCGCTTTCACATTTGGCAGTTCCGAGCAAATCTGGATTCCCATTAGCATGTATCCGCAGGTGCTGTCAGGATTCTTCAAACAAAACTTTAACGAGCGGCGCTTTTTAAGTGCTGGGGCGGTCGGCCGCTTAAAACCCGGAGTTAGCGTACGGCAAGCGGAAGCATCGCTCAAGATCATGGCCCTGCATCTAGAAGGCGAATATCCAAAGGACAACAGCGGCCGCAGCGTTGCTTTGACTCCGCTGGCGGATGCGGCAGTTGGGGTTAACAACCACACGCAAATCACTCTCGCGGGCGGACTAATGATGGGAGTTGTGAGCCTGGTCCTTCTAATCGCGTGCGTGAATCTGGCGAATCTGCTTCTTGCGCAGGCAGCTCGCCGCGAGAAGGAGATTGGGCTGCGCGCGGCGCTGGGCGCGGGTCGCGGCCGCATGCTGCGTCAGTTGCTGACGGAGAGTCTCGTGCTCGCGCTGCTTGGCGGGGTGGCCGGCGTCTTCGTCGCGTACGGAGGCCGCGCTGCGCTCTGGTCTTTGCGGCCACCATTCATTGAGAACGGGGATATCGATCTCGCGCTCGATTCACATGTGCTGTTGTTTACATTGGGCATTGCACTGTTGACTGCATTGTTCATCGGTCTAGCTCCGGCGATTAAGGCAGCGAGACCCGACGTAGCGGAAGTGCTGAAGGCCGGCGGACGTGGCGGGAGCGTTGGCTGGAGACGGAGCCCGCTACGCAGTCTGCTGGTAATATCCGAAGTCGCGTTGGCGCTGGTTGCACTTGTATCCGCGGGTCTATTCATTCGCAGCATGCAAAATGCGCAGAGAATTCATCCAGGGTTCGAATCGGACAAGCTTTTTGTCATGGCTTTCGATTTGGGCGCTTTGCACTATACCGAAGGCCGAGCCCAACAATTTTTCCGAGCGGCTACAGAACGCGCTAAGGCGTCACCCGGGGTCGAATCGGCAACCATCGCTTCCAACCTTCCTCTCGGCGGAGGTTTCGCGCGTACAGTTTTCCCGGAAGGGCAGAATGAAACTTCCGGTTACCGTGGCACCTTGACGCAGCTCGACGATATCGCGCCAGGTTTCTTCGAGACGCTTCGTATTCCGCTGATTCGCGGTCGCGCTTTCACTGACTCCGATCGCCAAAACACAGCCCAAGTTGCAATCGTCGACGAAGCGATGGCCAAACACTTTTGGCCCAACGAAGATGCGCTTGGGAAGCGCTTCCATTTCTTCGGAGACCCGATTTTGCGCGAAGTCGTGGGTATAGTCGGGAACACCGTGGTCAATCAGATCGGAGAGGAACCACAGCCGTTGGCGTATTTGCCGATCACGCAGGATTATTCTCCTGCGGCGACGCTTCAGGTGCGTACCTCCGGCAGGCCCCAAGCAGTGATTGCAGCCGTCCGGGGGCAGGTGCAATCTCTCGACAGGAACCTGGCACTCACGAACGTGCAGACTATCCGGGAGGTTATTGACCAGGGACTCTGGGCGCCGCGCATGGGCGCCGGTCTGTTAACAGTGTTCGGTGGACTGGCACTGATCCTGGCAGCAGTGGGTGTGTACGGCGTACTTTCTTACTCGGTGAATCAACAAACGCGTGAGATTGGAATTCGAGTGGCGCTTGGGGCGCCGACGAACCAGGTGTTGTGGCTGGTGGTTGGTCACGGTGTTCGCCTTGCAGCGACCGGACTGGCGCTGGGACTAGCGGCAGCAGTGGTGGTGACGAGAGTGCTATCAAGTCTGCTCTTCGGCATCAGCCCGCACGATCCCGTAACCTTCGGCGGTGTCTCGCTTGTTCTAGCGGCCGCGGCAATCCTAGCCTGCTATATTCCAGCACGGCGCGCGACTAAAGTTGACCCACTGGTCGCTTTGCGTTATGAGTAGGTCCCGCTACTGCTTCTCGAAAATATCGGTCTCTGCGATGGAGTTCCCCCTGGATCTAGATTGTAGCGCCGCGAGTGCGTATACCCGGGACCTCGATAATTCGCACTCCGGAGGCGGGGTCCTCCGTCACGGAGACAATTGCATTGACCATCTGATCCAAAGTCACTAAATCGAGGCGCAATGCGCCTTCTCGCATCGCCGGGATGCTTTCCATAATCCAGTAGACCGGTTTCAACACAACTGGCCAACGGTGGCCTGGTCCAAGAACATACCAGGGCCGCAGAATGGTGGCGTCCAGACCTGCCTCGCCTATCGCATCCTCGCAGGAAGAGCGCACCTGAATATAAGACTTCATGACGGGCGCAGGATGGGCGACGCTGACGTAGATAAAGTGCCGGACGTGGGCTTGCTGAGCCACTCGAATCGCCTCGCGTGCCGACTTCAAGTCGACGTCAACGAATTGGCGCGCTTTGCTGGGACCCGGGTGCGACACACCGACAAGGTGAATGAACGTGTCGAAAGCGGGGAGGTGGTTCGAATACGAGTTGCCATCGAGGGCGTCTCCAACCAGAGCGGCGCAACCATCCGGAAGCTTGTGTTGGGAGCCATCGCGCACCAGAGCGGTGACGGAATGCCCGCGCTTTTGCAAGAGCGGGATCAAGCGACGGCCGGTATCGGGAGATTAATGCCCACAAACTCCTTGCGTCCGTTTAGCCGTTCTTTTACCAAATCACCCGCAACCCCTTGTATTTTCGAAATTGCTTATCGGACGAGATGACGGGAAGATCGTCGCTGAGCGCGGTCGAGATGATCATGCGGTCGAACGGATCTTTGTGATGGACGGGTAGCTCGAATAGCCGATGAGCGTGATGCTGACGCAGCGGATAGGAGGTGATCGAGGCACTAGTGCAGATGGCCGTCAACTCGCCTTTCGTTAGCTCGAGCTTGCCAAGAAGACTTTTGATTGCAACTTCGATTTCCGATGCCACGCTGAGCAGCAACTCCGCATTTGGGTCTTCGAGGATACGCTGCACTCTCAGGGGCATCGCTTCAAAGCCTCCCCGGCTGGATACATCGATCACAACGTGTGTATCGAGCAAAAATCTTCTCGGCATCAGACGTCGCCAGCGAGCCAGGCATCCACGTCTTCCTGGGGCCGAGCCCAGCCGGGATCGATTACGATTTTCTTATCGCCGAGAACGCCAAAGACGCGCTTACGCGAAGAATCCTCAACTTTGCGCACAATCTCGACCACAGGGATGCCGCGCTTCGTAATAGTCACACGGGCGCCTGCCTCGGCTTGCCTGATGAGCTCAGGCAGCCTGTTCTTGGCTTCGACCACGGTATAAGTCATACTTCTATTATAGCCATTCAAATAGCCATCTGCAAACTATGCGCGTAACGATGAAAACTGTACGAGGAATGCTTGGCACTCTGTTACTATGCCGACGAAACCGCCTCCATATATCACGAGCGAACACGCGGGTCGTGACCGCCGCCAGTCCGATTTGCAGTAGCCTACAGCCTGCGCAACTTCGCACCCTCGCACTAATAGAAGACGTTTCATGGCTATCAGGCTAGTGAGTTGGAAAATCGGGTACAGACAGCCGCGCGCTGTTCGTGCGAATACGTTCTGGTATTTCGTAGCGCGCTTAAGTCTGTCCCGGATTTTCAGAGCGCTCTCGGCGGCCCTAGCGCCAAAAATGCAACGCAGCTACGCCGATACGTGCTGCTCTCTCGTTCCGGCCGACGCGCTCCGTCTTGCGGCGACTTGGGCGCGCACGCCTTTCATTCGCTCGCGCGCCATCGCGCAGTTGTTGCGGCCGTCGGGAGTTGCATCGATCAGCTTTTCCAGATTCGCGAGAAACCGCGGATTGAAGGCGCCGCGAAATTCGGTTAGAAACGGCTCGAGTTTGGCGAAGACTCCGATCTGCTCGCCGTTGGCGTCATTGAAGAGATCGAGGCTGATAGCGCCGTGGTTCACAAGTGTCGCGGCCATGTCCCAGTAGGTCGTCACCATACGGAGATAACCGCTCTGTTCGCTGAACATCGCTTTTGTGATGTCCGCCACCGATTCGGGATTGAATTCGAGAAAATACCAGTCGCGGGCTTTGCGCATAGTTGCCTCGCGGCGCAAATCGTAGAGTTTCAGAATGAGATCGGCTTCTTGTTGTTTAGACATATGATTAGTGTAACCACGCGCTAGAGACTAATTCACTAGCCAGACGCGGACTTGCGAGCCCTCCTGCCCGCCTCGGTACACTCGCTCGGTCGCCTTCTTGAAATCGGAAGCCTTGGCGTTCGGAATATCCAGAAACTGTTGCGGATTCCGATCGACCAGGGGAAACCATGAACTCTGGATCTGAACCATGATCCGATGGCCGGGCCGGAAGGTGTGCAAAACATCCGGCATCCAAAACTCGATCTTCTCCTGCTTGCCAGGAGTAAATGGCTCCGGCTTCGAGAGGCTATTCCGGAACTTGCCGCGGAACGGCTCGCCGCGTACCAGCTGCTGATACCCTCCCATGTGAACGCCTTTGGGATTCGGCTGCGGATCCGGATAATCGTTCGGATAGACGTCGATCAACTTCACCACGAAATCGGAATCGGTTCCCGTACTCGAGACGCGCAGCAAAGGCGTAATGGGCCCCGCGATCGTCACGTCCTGATCGAGCGGATCGGTCTCATAGGTGAGGACGTCCGGGCGTCTGGAGGCGAACCTCTGATCGAAGGTCATGTAATCGCCGGGCATTCCCATGCCGGGCGCGATCTCGCCGGTCGACGGCACAGGCTTGTTTGGATCGCTCACATATTCGTCGAAATCCATCGCCGCCGTAGCCGTAAAGGAAAGCTTGCCATTGGCGTCGAAATAGAGCGATCGAGCCGCCGCGTTCTTCGGAGGCCATGCGTCGAAGCGTAGCCACTCATTGCGTCCCGTTTCGAACAAAAAAGCTTTGGGTACCTTGCTGTCGGAGGTGGCCTTGAGCCCATTGCCTTTGTCTTTCAGGTTCTGGACAAAGAATGCCAGCTCGATATTCTCGCGAAAATATTCGGCAGTATTCGAGGCGAAATTCAGGTTGCCGAGCGTATCTCCGTTCCCGCGCGACCATCCGCCATGCTGCCAGGGTCCCATCACCAGCGTGTCGGGCGCAATGGCTCCGTTCTTTTCGAGCGAGTTGTATAGCTTAATAGGTCCCGAAAGATCCTCGGCATCGAACCAGCCGCCAACCCACATTACCGCCGGTTTCACGTTTTTCATATACGGGGCCTGCGCGCGCGCCTGCCAATATTCGTCGTAGGCGGTGTGCTTGATCGTGTCGTCCCAATACACGTTCCGGTGCTTCAAATATTTTTCATTGGCATTCCAGATCGGCCCCATGCGAAGGAAGAAGTCGTATGCGTCAAGAGTTCCGGGGTCGAAAGCTAGCGTGGGCTGCGGGCGCTCCGGATCGGGTTTTCGCGGGGTGAAACCGGAATAAAAGCGGAAATTTGCCGCCAGGTGGAACGCGCCGTTGTGATAACCGTCATCGCCGTTCCCAACATCGCCCATAGGCGCTTGGGGAGAGACGGCCTTCAGCGCCGGATGCGAATCCATTAACGTGAATGCGGCGAAGAATCCCGGATAGGAAATCCCCCACACGCC
This sequence comes from uncultured Acidobacteriaceae bacterium, assembly GCA_963819405.1. Classification (GTDB taxonomy): domain Bacteria; phylum Acidobacteriota; class Terriglobia; order Bryobacterales; family Bryobacteraceae; genus Bog-105. The sequence continues at coordinate 608,840 of CAWFWH010000014.1, forward strand.
GACTCGGCCGTTGTTGTTCGGTATATTTTTCACCAGCCAGTCCACGGTGTCGTAGGTGTCGGTGCTCTCATCCGTGTCCTTCGCATCTTTGAAGTGCGTCTTGTGAGGCGGGACATCGACAAACGTACCCTCGGACATATAGCGTCCCCGAACATCCTGATAGGCGAAGATGAAGCCCTCGTGCTCGGCGGGCTCGGAGGGACCCAGCAGCGGGCGATAGTTGTCGATGCCATACGGTCCCACCGAATATGGCGTGCGCTGCATCAATATCGGATACTGCTGGGTCTTGTCCTTCGGCACATAGATCGAGGTGAACAGTTTCACGCCATCGCGCATCGGGATCTTGTATTCGTATTTCGTGTAATGCGCGCGCGTGTATTCAAGCTGCGTGCGCGCCAAATCCTGAGGCGTTTGGGCAAACAGCACGCAAGCCGAAGCGAACAGGGCGAGAGCAGGCAATTTTCTAGTACTCATTGGCAGGCAATCATAGCAAACACGCTGCCGGACCGCGCAACCTCGGATAATCGACCCCGGATAATCAAGATCATGGCAATCTTCATCGAACACCGGCACAAGCGTCCCGCGATCGACTCTACCGTCTACATTGCGCCTAACGCAGTCATCTCCGGCGACGTCACGATCGGCGAGGGCAGCCGGGTTCTATTCGGTGCGGTGCTTACGGCCGAAGGAGGGCCCATCATCGTGGGCCGGCACTGCATCGTCATGGAGCATGCAGTTTTGCGTGGTACGCCGGGGCGGCCTCTCACTTTGGGAGATCACGTTCTGGTAGGTCCTCGCGCTTACCTGACCGGGTGTACGGTCGAGGACTCGGTCTTCATCGCAACCGGCGCGGCGATCTTCAATGGCGCTTGGTTGGGATCGCGATCGGAGGTGCGTGTCAACGGCGTTGTGCATCTGCTCACGAAGCTACCTGCGGATTCAATCGTGCCGATCGGGTGGGTGGCTGTAGGCGACCCAGTATCGATTCTTCCGCCCGGCGATCACGAAGGAATCTGGGCGATTCAGAAACCGCTCAATTTCCCGGAAGTGGCATTCGGTCTCGAGCGGCCGGCTGAGGGCGAAACGATCATGCCCGAAGTTACTCTTCGCTATGGCCGGGCTTTAGGCAAGCACATGGATGATCGGATACTTAGCTAAGCCGCAGCGAGCCGGTTTCCATCAATTGGAGTTGGTTTTAGTTCCAATAATTTCGGTCCAAATTTCTGCACTGAACGGCTTCGGCCAGGTGTTTGGCGGAAACGGTTTCGGAGTGAGCGAGATCGGCGATGGTGCGGGCGACACGCAGCACCCGGTCGTGAGCGCGCGCGGATAGATTCATGCGGCGAACCACCAATTCGAGCGTGCGCTCGCCGGTGTCCGAGCCATACCTGCGCGTGGCTTCTATACTACTGCTGAGTTAGATTGGCTAAGGTGAGCGCTTGCCGCGCCACCCCCACCTGTCCGACGAGCTCGCGAAAGGCGGGGTCGTCGCGCATTTGAGCGAAGCAAGGGTCCACGGTGAGGACGACCAGATTGATATCGTGCCTATCGAAGGCCAATTGCAAATATTGCATGGCTTTGCTCTTGTTCCCCAAAAGCGCACAGGTCTCTGCGAGCGAATAATTCCGGGCAGCTTGCCCAGACGAAGAGGATTCGTGAGTCCACAGCATCCGTGTCAGCATGTTTGTCGCGTTACCAGCGACAAGGCCTTTCTCTCCCGCTTCGACGACCGCCAGCCCCTTCGTATCTCCTGAAAGGAACGCAATCCTCCTTAATTCCGACAGGTATTCTGGATACCGCTTTTCGAGACAGTAAAGGTTGGCGAGGTAGCGGTGCGGAGAGAGGAAGTCTGGATCACTCGCGTCCACTTCTTGCAGCAGTGCTTTGGCGGCAACGACTTGGCCGGCGTACATGAGAATTAGTGCCTTATCGGCGAGGATCGACTTCGAGGACGCGTCTAAAGTCTGAGCGCGCCCGATCTCGGCGAGAGCTTCATGCTCCCTCCCAACCGACATCAGGAACGTGGCGTACCAATGATGCGCTGTCGCGTAATTCGGGTTCAGTTGTAAGGCGCGCTTGAATTCGCGCTCGGCTGCCGTGGCATCCCAGGCTCCGTAAAAGGATGCGAAGGCCAAGGAATTGTGCGCTTCGGCCAACGAGCTCTCCAATCGGATGGCAGTTTGGGCGGCGGCGATGGCGCGCCTGAAGGCCTCCTGGTAAGGCATCACTGTGTATTCGCTCAGCAGGTTGTAACTGTCGGCCAATCCGGCATAGGCCTGAGCGTCACTAGGATCTTTCACGACAGCTTGCGTGAAGTAATCCACCGCGCGATTCAGGTCGTCGGGCGTTCTTTTGCTCCAGTAGTATCGTCCCTTGAGATACAGCTCCTGTGCTTCGAGGTTGGGACGGTGGCTACGCGTGCGATTGTGCCAGAGTATCGCAACCGCAGCACAGATTGCGAACACAGCGGCCGCGAGGATTACCCAGCTCAGTTTCCCAGCGCGTTGGCTAGTCCCCGAACTGGCTGACGGCGCCACGTCGAACCCCACCGGTACAAATGAATCACCAGAATCCGAGGGTTTACCGGAAATCTGCTCTTCTCTTGGCGAATTCTGCGAGGGCCACTCCTCGATTTCAGGAACATAGGTGCCCTTTGGTATGACGATAAGCACCGGGTCGTTTGCGCCAGCGTGCTGGTAGTACTCCTCGAGCCTTGCGCGAAGACGTCGCGCCGCCGACCGCACGATCGAGTCATCGGGCATGTCCACACGCCTGAAAACCTCCGTCGAGATAGTCGATTCCTTAATCTGGTCGGCTTTCCCTTCCAACACTAAAGCGACAACAAACTGAAGAAAGGTCTGGAGACGTGGCGATTCGCGGAACTGCGGCGAGGCAACAATGCGGGCGAGTTGCTCCTCCACACGGGCAGCGCTCGGCTTCAGGATTTCCATGGCGGGAAGCCTCAGTATAGCTTCGAAGTGTTCTTTGGAATCGTATGCTAGCTTGCTGAAGTACTAGAACTGCATCCGACACGCGCCCATCAGATCGAAAACCTGGTGATATCACCGTCACATCACGCTAGAACACCTTACAGGTTGGGTATCGGATAGGGCACCCTAAGCTAGGCGACTGCAACAATCATTTCTTGCCTAGCTTTTTATATCGGAGGATATATGCGATTTCAGACTTTAGTGTCAACAAAATTACTGCTTTGCCTGAGTTTCGGGGCTTTCGCATCTCAGGCCGCGACTGTATATGACCTTCATAGCAGCTTTAGTAATACTTCGAACCCAAATGGCGTTTGGTCTTACAAACAGGGGAGTACGCTCCTGCCCCACCAGGCACAGCCTACCGACGGTAATGCGCTGAATGCAGCCGCCGCGAACGGATATTTCGGGGTGGGAAACACGTTCACTTCCGCGCCGTTTGTCCTGCAAGCTTCGCAGAACGGCGCCGCGACGTCAGCGTATACAAACAATGACTTTCAGACCGGCGATATTCTCGCTCACAGCACCAACCCGGGCAGTGGGTTGCCCTTCTTCATCGACTGGACAGCTCCCGTGGCGGGAACCATCACCTACAGTGGCGACGTATGGTACGCGCATTCCCCGGTGGAAAGAAGTCAGGATTATTTTGTAATGCTCGATGGCGGATCCGCACTGAACACGGGCACGGTTGCCTGGAACAGTGGAAACGGTCGCTCGAACCCTTCCACATTCTCGAGTTCCGGTTCGCTGACGGTGGCTGCGGGGGATGTCCTTGCCTTGGAACTGAATCCCACAAGTGGTCAAACCTTTGGATCGCTCTCGGGCGTGAATTTGACGGTCAATTTAACCCCGGCCACAACGGGGGTTCCGGAACCGGGGACGAATCTACTCCTCGCCGGGGGCATGCTGGTTATTGCTGCGCTGGTGAAGCTCCGTCGACAAGCTTCGGCGAAGTAATCGGCGTCGTCGAGGATTCAAACAATAATCCTAGGGTGCGATCGCACTCGCCGGATGACAGCGTGGCCAACGTGCGAGCTTTCGTGTTCGCGCGATGGCCTCGCTGGATTTCGGCGTAGGCCTTGGGAGCCTCTTATTCGTCCGGCAGCGGAGTAAAGGCCTAGCTGTTCGCCGCAGTTCAATTCCAATAATTCCGGTCGAGGTTTCTGCACTGGACGGCTTCGGCCAGGTGTTTGGCGGAAACGGTTTCGGAGTGAGCGAGATCGGCGATGGTGCGGGCGACGCGCAGCACCCGGTCGTGGGCGCGCGCGGAAAGATTCATGCGGCGGACCGCCAATTCGAGCGTGCGCTCGCCAGTGTCGTCAAGGGCGCAAAGAGTGCGCAGCTGAGCGGGAGGTATCTGCGAATTATAGAAGCCTCGTTGCCGCTGGGTTTCGCGCGCCTCCTCGACTCGTTCGCGGAGCTGGGCGGATGATGGACCGTCGCCCTTGCTGCGCAGCTCTTTATAGGGCACTGCGGGGACCTCGATGTGCAGATCGATGCGGTCGAGCAGGGGTCCGCTGATCTTGGCCAGATAGCGCTGGATAATTCCCGGCGTGCAACGGCACTCGCGAGTGGTATCGCCGTAGAAACCGCACGGGCAGGGGTTCATTGCGGCGACCAACATGATGCGGGCGGGGAAGGTGAGCGTTCCATTGCTGCGGGCGAGAGTGACCGAACCCTCCTCTAGAGGCTGCCGAAGCTGCTCCAGGACTCCGCGAGGAAATTCGGGCAGCTCATCGAGAAATAGAACTCCTTGATGCGCGAGGCTGACTTCGCCGGGGCGGGCGCTGCCGCTGCCGCCACCGATCAGGCCTGCGTCCGAAATCGTGTGATGAGGGGCGCGGAATGGACGGCTGCGCAGAATACCGATGCCCGCGGGAAGAACGCCGGCGACTCCGTGGATTTGCGTCGCTTCGAGGGCCTCGCGAAACGTCAGCTTGGGCAGAATGCCGGCGAAGCGCTTGGCAAGCATGGTCTTTCCCGATCCAGGGGGGCCGATCATCAGCACGTTGTGACTGCCGGCCGCGGCCACTTCGAGGGCACGCTTGGCCATGGTCTGGCCGCGCACATCGCTGAAATCGGGAACGGCAGGAGCACTCGCGTCAAGCTCCGGAAGGCACGCGGTTGTGGGCGTGAATCCGGCGGGCTCATTCAAGAACTGCACGACTTCCGCCAAATGTCTGAGGCCGAAAACGCGGATACCCTCGGCAACGGCTGCTTCCGCGGCGTTGTCGAAGGGAACAAGCAGGTTCGCGATGCCTCTGCGGGCGGCGCACACGGCGATAGACAACGCGCCGCGGACCGGCCGCAAGCTGCCATCGAGCGACAGCTCGCCAACCAGCATGTAATCGTCGGCCCTGCCGACGGTACCCATCGCGCCGAGGATGGCGGTGGCCATCGGGAGGTCGAATCCGGCACCCTCCTTACGGATGTTCGCGGGCGCTAAGTTGATGGTTACGGACTTGCTGGGATAGCCGAAGCCGGAGTTCAGCAACGCAGATTTAATACGCTCGCGGCTTTCCTTTACTGCGGCGTCGGGCATGCCAACCGTCACAAAATCGCGGTTGGTGCCGGCGGGATACATGTCGACTTCGACGTCGATCACGTGTGCATCGATACCCTGGATAGCCGCGCTAAACGTTCGAAATAAAGCCACTAGAGCCTAGTAGCGGGCGCTCCAATTGATTCTCAGGGAACGCGAGAGTCAGCCCCTAACCGGGAGCGGGAGGTTTTTGACTCTGAACCGTAAACCACTTCGAATTCTCTTGCGAAACCAGCGCTTCGACACGCTCCGCAAGCATGGCGTGCGGATTGTCGCTGGTGAGATAAGGACCGGCTTTTGCGAGATAGAGATATTTCTCGTGCTTCAGCGCCTCCGATGTAGAGCGATAGGTGGTCCAATTCGACTGGTATTGGTTCAATTGCTGAACGCCCTCGACGATGGCGATCAACACTCCTAGGCCGGCTACAATCCGCACCCCATTGGTCACGCCCGCAGTGCTCAAGACGGGGATGACGGCGGCGGAGATGATGGTGATACCTTTCATTACCTTGAACCGCCGCTGATTCGCTCTACTCTTGGCGTCGTACCACTTGATCTGATCTTCAAGCCTGGAAAGGGTGATTTCTTCCGGCGCCTGTGTGATTACTGTCTCGGCCATTTAGGAACGCGATTTCATGCGGAGCGCCGACGGCCGAAAGTACCGCCACCGAGCAATCCCAGGTCGATAATAACGGCAATGAAGATGAATATGAGGGAGCTTGTGCTGAGGGTTCCGCCTTGCGTCTTTATGAGATACGTGTAGACGATCAAGGTCAGAGGCAAAAAGAGGAAGCCCAGAACAGGAATGATGATTCCGCCCACAGGGTAGATCACGTGAGTGAAGAAGTTCGTGAACAACCACAGCAGCACGATAGCAACCCGGGGAAAAGCTATAGCTAACAGCGCAAGTAAGCAAGGCATGATCTAGGTCCGAATTCCTCCTGACTGTAGACTGTACCACCCGTACTCGATTTTGCGGCGGCGCATGCGATTTCATTACTGCCAGTACTGCCACTGTCCGGTGGCGATAACATAGCCGCTTAAAATTGCGTTCGTCACCGCATGCATAAGGATGCAATCCGCGACCGATTTCGATCGGATCATCCATAAGTTGTAGATCACGCCGGTAAGAAGACCTACATCCCAATAGGGGCCGTGTTCAGAGGCGAAGAGAATAGCGGTGAGCCAAAATGCCCATGGAGTGTAGGCTCCGAGGGGCACTCGCTCGAAATTGGTGTCGATCAGCCATCGCATGAGCCAAGCGCGCCAAAAGAGTTCTTCGACAACCGGCACAATGAGGACCGCGCGAGCGGTGCGCCAGCCGAGCACCCAGGCACTATGGAGCGCAGCGGGCTGAATGGAGGAGTGGGTATGGCCGAGGAGCCAATTGGAGAAAAGCGGATTATTCCGGTAGCCGGGAAGAAGCGTGTCAGGAGCGATCCAAAGCAAAAATACGGCGGCTCCGATGGCGGTACTCGCAAGCCAATGCTTTGGCCGAAGCGACAGTTCGCGCGGCCAGCAAATGAAGCAGACGGTGGCGAGGAAGAAGACGCGGAACGGAGCTTCCCAATAGACCTGGGAAGGGAATTGGGCGAAGATGACTAAAAGCAGGTAGAAGGCGGCGAACGGCGCGATGTATCTCGCCGATGAATTCACCTCGCGCCTGTTCTTCGCCGGCGGCGGAACTGTCACGCGATGTTTAACCGATTTGGTTCACGAACAAGCGGATCTTCTTCTGCTCGTCTGGCTGAGAAGAATTCTTCAAAGCCTTTTCTGCTTCCGTTCGAGCGCCTTGCTTATCTCCCTCTTTCAGTAAGGCCATCGCGAGATGAAAGTGAAAGGTGGGGTTTTGAGGAGCGTCTGCGACCACTTGACGGAAAATGCGGAGCGCCTCAGCGTTCATATTCTTTTGGTAATAGACGTATCCGAGAGTATCCGATACATCGGGGCTATCCGGGGCTTTCTTTTTGGCCCGCGCGGCAAAGCTCATGGCTAGGTCAAGATTGGTTTTTTCATCCGCGTTGATATAGGCAAGATTATTCAGCGCCAGCGCATTCTCCGGATCGATTCCGAGCACTTTGTTATAGCCGTCAGTCGCTTCCTTCCGTTTGCCCAGATTGTCGAAAAGCATCGCCTCATTCAGAAAAGCGCTGGCATTATGCGGGTCGGCATTCCCCGCCTGTTCAAACGAGGCGAGTGCAGCATCGTACTGCTTAAGCTGGCGCTGCAACACGCCTAGCCGCAGCCATACATCGGCCGCGTTTGAGGTGGTCTTCAGGATTTCTTTATATCCCTCGGCCGCTTGCTCGAACAGTTGGTTGGCACGCGTAGGATTCGACTTCATAGCCTGCGCTCCAGCAGTAGCTTCGAATCCCGCTAACTGGTACCGGTATTCAAGAATCTTGGGGTTTTTTTGCACCAAATCTTGAAGTGCTTGAATTGCGTCCTCGCCTTTGCCCTCGGCTAGCTTTACGGTTTGTAGCCCGACAAAGCCGCGGTTATCGGGTGGATTGGATTTCCATACATGGTCGTACTGCTGCGCGGCTTTGTCGTACTGCTTCTGATTCAAATAAATACCCGCGAGTACCAGTCGCGCGTCGGTCGCCCCCGGGTATTGCTGGAGCAACGCTTCCAGATCGGGTTGAGCGCGGTCGCTCTCGTTTACGCCGATCAGAGCGCGGTCCCTAATCAAGCGGGCATCTGGATTATTGGCATCAGCGGCTAGGACAACGTCTGTCTGCTCCATCGCTTTCGCGTGCTGTCCCCGGTCTTCGTAGATCCGCCCGGCAATAATATGAGAGGCTAATAGCAGGGAATTTCTTGGCGCTTTGACTTTTTGTTCCTCCTGCAGAGCCTCTAAAGCTTCGCTCAGAGACTTGTCCTTGTTATTCAGACTGAAGTAGGCGCGAGCCAGATCCAAGTGCAGAGCGGCGTTCGCGGGATTGCTCTGAACCAAGGCCTTCAGCTCGGAAAGCGATCTTGATGCATCTTCTTTCGACCCCGTCCCGAGAAGGAGCGACGCATAAGCCTCATTGGCAGAGGCATTCTTCGGATTCTTGCTTGCCAGCGTCCTCGCAAGCTGAATGGCGTCCTCCCGCCGGCCGGTTGCCAGGTATACGTTCATGACTCGCTGGTTGTACGCCAGGGCGTTCTTGGGATCCTCATTGGCGCCGGCCTGATACTGCTGAAGAGCCTGATCGAATTTCTTAGCGTGAAAATAGAAATCGCCCATCATTTGGCGGCCAACAGGGAACGCCTTCTTGTCATCTAGAACGCGATGCATGACGGCTTGACCTTCGTCGAAGCGGCCAGTCGAAAGCAGATAATTCGCCAGGTTTGAAACGGCCACGGGACTCAACGGATCGTTCTGAGCGCGTTGCCGAAGCACAGCCTCTGCTTTGTTTCGATTGCCCTGGCGACCGGCTTGAAAAAAGAGAAAATCATAGCCAGGACCCCAGGTCTTATCGTGCGCGATCATGTCGCGGACCAGGGCCTCGGCTTCGTCTCCGCGCCCCGCCGACGCCAAGGTCTCGGCATACCAGCCGACTAGCTCACGCGAATATGGCTTTATCCGGTTGGCCTTTGCAAAACTCTCGAGGGCCTTGGGGGTGTCCTTCTCGGTGAGATACACAAAGGCTTGCAGCCGGGCGCCGTTGAAAGAATTCGGAGCATGCTGATTTACCTTGTCCGCTAAATCTTTGATATCCGGTAGAAGCGTTTTGAATTTCTTGGGATTGCTCGCGTAAACGGAAAGGTAAATTTCCGCTAGCTTGGTTTCGGCATCTGTATTGTCCGGCTTCAGATCGACCGCACGCCGCAGGTATTTGGATGCTTCAAATGAATCTTGCGGATTTCCATCATCGAGGAGATTCAATCCTTCGCGATAGTACGCTTCGGCATTGGTCTTATCCTTCGCCAAAGCCTTCTGGTAGAGAATGGAAGCTTCCTTGTATTTCTTGTTCTGGTGATACTTATTGGCCGTTGCGATAAGCTTTTCGGGGCTTTGAGTGCAGCTGGTCGAAAACAAAAGGCCGCAGATAGGAACTAACGCGAATAGATACTTCATAAGTTGTGCTGTTAATAGAATTGTAGGGGATTTGACCGGTTGGTTACAATCGGCTCGGGTAATACGCAGCCGGACATGTCTTACCCGCAAGTACCCCTTATAGTTATAATCGGCCATAAATGAGATGTTCTTCAGCCTTTTCGGCGGCTGTTCTTTTGGGCGTTGCGCCATGCTTATTCGCCCAGTCTACGGGTCAGAAAGCACCCGCCGCCGCGCAACGACCGATCAAGCCAAGCGCTCCTGCCCAGCCTGCCGTGCCGCTACCTGCGGAACCGGGGTTGTACGCAGTCATTTACACGTCCATGGGGAACATTGTTTGCCGGTTGTTCGATAAAGAAGCTCCAAAAACAGTAGCCAATTTTCGGGGCCTCGCTACCGGCGCAAAACCTTGGACTGACCCTACCACCGGGAAATTGAAGCATACTCCCCTTTACTCCGGCACAACCTTCCATCGCGTGATTCCCGGATTCATGATTCAAGGCGGGGATCCGACCGGGACTGGGACTGGCAGTCCCGGCTACGAGTTTGCGGATGAAATCGTCCCCAACCGAAGCTTCGACCGGCCTGGTCTGCTGGCAATGGCCAACTCCGGCCCGAATACAAACGGCTGCCAATTTTTCATCACGGTGGCGGAGGCTCGTCACCTGGACGGTCACTATTCGATGTTCGGCGAGGTAGTCTCTGGCCAGGACGTGGTCGATGCGATTTCACAGGTTCCGCGAGATGCCGATGATAAGCCGCTCACACCGGTTAAGATCGTGCGTATTGCGATCCGTACAGTCGCTCCCGCAGCAGCGAAGCCGGGGACTCCGCAGCCGCTACTTTGACCGGTTAAGCTTGCATTCCAAGCAGACGCGAGGCGTTCTCGCCGAGAATCGATGACCGGTCGTGCTCGGAGATTTCAAGGCTGCGGATGCTTTCGAACATTTTGGGAATACTGCCGATCTGATGCGGATAATCGCTGCCCGCAAGGATGTGGTCGACGCCCGCGAAATCGATAGCCAACTGCAGGGCGCGTGGATTGAAGTTCACCGTGTCGTAATAGAACTGCTTGAGATATTCGCTGGGACGGCGCTGGATGTTGGCGCGGCATTCGGTGAAAGCTTCGAAGCCCCGATCGAGGCGTTCGGCGAGGTAAGGAATCGCGCCGCCGAGGTGGCATAGCGCCCATTGGATTTTGGGAAACCGCTCGGCGATGCCGCTGAAGACGATCTTCGATGCTGCTAGAGTCGTGTCCATTAGAAAACCTATCAGCGGCATGAGCCAGTAGCTGGTCATTGCTTCGACGCCAACCGGATTTGTGGGATGGATGTAGAGCACCGCCCGCATTTCGTCCGCCGCTTCATACAGCGGCCAAAAGCGGCGGTCATCGAGACCGACGCCGTTGACGTTACTGAACAGCATGGCTCCCGCGAAATGCAGGTCGCGGCAGGCGCGCTGAAGCTCTTTCACGGAGGCTGCCGGATCGTTCAGCGGAAGAGTGGCCAACGCTGTGAAACGACCGCGATGATTCTGAACAACTGCTGCGAACGCGTCGTTCACCAGAGTGGCAAGACGAACGGCTGTAGCCGGGGCTTCGACGTGCGTGCCAGGCGTAGTGAGTGAAATCACCTGGGTATCGACGCCTTCCTGTTCGAGTACCTGTGCGCGATAGTCGATGTCGCGATGGCCGCGCACAGCAATGTTGTAATCGCCTGGATAGAAGAGACGAGGATTTCCCTCGGCGTCTATGGTTACTTTGACTGCGCTGGGCCCGGAGCGGAGCGCATTCAGGTAGGAGGGCGGGTAATAGTGATTGTGAAAATCGATAATTCGCATGAAAGGTTTATGGGTGCGGGGAAGGCCGGCGGACCCAAAGGTAGTAAACGGGTAAGCCTAGCATGACGAGGAGCAGTCCGGAGGAAGCCTTCCATGGATCGGCTGCAATTTGGCAGAAGGCGACGACAACCGAGGCGATTATGAACAGGAGTGGAACCACAGGATATCCCCAAACCCGATAGGCCGGCGCGTACCGGCTGCTGCGGCGCAAGCGGAACAATCCGGCGGTCATGAGAGCGAAGAACAACCACTCGGTGTAAACGACACGCGTGAACAGGTCGCGGTAGGTTGAAGTGGCTACCAAGAAAGACGACCAGACTGCCTGAATCGAAATGGCTACATACGGCGTATGGAAGCGCGGATGGATAAACCCGATCCAGCGAAACGCACGGCCTTCTTGAGCCATGGCGAGATACATTCGCGGCCCGGCAAGAATGACTCCGTTGAGAACGCCGAGCGAGGAGAGAATCACTAGCGAGGAAACGGCTGCTGCGCCGCGTGGACCGGCCAGCACGTTCGCCGCGTCAGCCGCTACGCGCGTGGATGCAATCACTTTGTCTATCGGCAGCAGAAACAAGTAAGCGGCGTTAAGACCCAAGTAACATGCAGTAACGATCAATGTGCCGATCATTAGAGCTCTTGGAATCGTCTTGGTTGGATTGCGTGTCTCGCCAGCAGCGTAGGTGACCATGTGCCAGCCTCCGAATGTGAACAGCCCGGCGCTGATCGCTAATACGAATTCGCGAATCGGCACATGGACGGGCGGAGCGGAATGTGGTCGCGCGAAAACCGGCGCCGCGAGAACGAGCACAAGAACGAGGAGAACAACTATTGCAATAACTTTGGCGGATGTGGTGATGGTCTGCAGAACACTCCCTTGCCGGACGCCGAGGTAGTTCACCGACGACAGCAACAAAATGAAGACAATCGCGGCGATGCGAATCCCTGATTCGTCGAGGCGAATAAAAAAGCCAACGTAGCGCGCCAGAATCACTGAGGAAGCGGCGATGATGCCTGAGTGGACGGTCCAAAACATTGCCCAACCCCAGAGAAAGCCGCACGCGGGCGACACGCCCTCTGTGAGAAACACATATACGCCGCCGGTCCGTGGGAATGCCGATGAAAGTTCGGCGCATACTAGCGCGCCCGAAAAGGTCAGCAATCCCGCCAAAAGCCATACCGCAAGAATGCCGGTGATATTAGGCACGTGACGATTCACCTCGGATGGCTGGACAAAAATAGATGCGCCTATGATGATTCCGACCACCATGGCTGTGGCGTGGAGCGGGCCGATGGAGCGATCGAGAGGTCGCGGCGCTGAAGCGGTCAACATGATCCGATCAAGATACGGCGATGAGGGACTTGGCAAGTCCAAGCACGCGTTCTGCGATTATCCGCGCATCCGGAAATAAAGCCTGGAGCTCACCGGAGTCCAGTAGCCTGATTTCGTTCAGAACGTGCTGGATATAGAAAGCCCGTTGTTCCTGGCTGGGGTGCACGAGCAACTCCCAAACTGTAAACCGTGCTGCGATAGCGTGCTGCACACGTTTCGGCAAGTAATGGATTAAGGGAAGCATCAGGTGAAGCTCCACAGGAAAGCGCCGATTGGGCGTCTGCACCCAATAGTGCCGGCCCACGCGCGTGATTTCGTTGGCGAATCTTTGTTGGTCGGCTTGGCTGCCCACGTGCTCGATCACCGAGTTGGTGAAAACGATGTCGAAAGCTTTATCTTGAAACGGCAATATCCGGCCGTCGGCGGCGACCTGATCCACTGATCTGGCGCCGCGCTCAAGAGCGCTGGGAAAATTCAGAATGGTGAGCTGCGGTTGGACGCTTGCAAAATCCCAAATCAAGCGCGATCCTCCCACATCGAGAATGCGAGTGCGGCTGGAGACCTTGAAGGTTTGCTCGAACAGCCGCATTCGCCGCGAGCGAAAATACCGGAACGCCCTTTGAAGTAGTTCCCGCTGGCTCATGATGAGGACATCCGCGCGGCTCAGAAAGGTAAGCTACGGCTTAGGATAGTTCATGCGCGTTGCGGCATGCCTGTTGGCGATTCTCCTGCTTTCCTGCGGATCGAAACAGAAGAAGCCTGCTCCCGCGCCGCAATCGAGCGCCGCCGCGCCACCTGGGAAGCCAGATTCGACTTCCGTAACAGCTATCTCGAAGCCCTATACGGAGATAATCATTCACAACCTCATACTCCATCAGAGTACGGGTCTGAAACTGAATGTCCGTTGGCTTAGAGGCCGCATGTATGCGACGAAGCCCGATGTTTATCCGTCCTTTGACGAGCCGGGTTCTTTTGTTCTCGATATACAGGACGGTCTGATCGGCTCGACCATGGCCGATCTGGCGAGTGCACTCAATTCAGGTATGTTGCGGGGCTCACAACTCGAGAAAATAAGGCTGTCAGGACAAGGCAAACAGATTACATTGAGAGGCACTTTGCACAAAGGCATTCCGCTGCCCATTGAGATGATTGGCGATATCGGCCCATCGTCTGACGGAAAGAAGATACGGATTCATGTAACGAAGCTGGATCTGCTGAAAATTCCTGTGAAGGGCCTTTTGGGAACGCTCAAAATCAAGGCTGCCGAGCTGATCGATCCTAAGGGCGCTAACGGGATTCAGGCAACGGGAGATGACATTGAAATCGATCCGGGCCAATTGCTGCCGCCGCCTCGCAACATCGGCAAGCTTACCGATATCCATTTCGCCAAAAATGGGGATCTTGTGGAGGTTTACGGCAGCGCGCGCCCCGATGCCACGCGCTTCAAACAATGGCGCAACTTCATGCGGCTGCGTGGTGGAACCATCAAATTCGGAAAGCTTGCGATGGAGGAAGCAGATATTTTGGTGGTCGATACGTCTCAAGCCGATTGGTTCAATTTCGATCTCGCCCACTATGAGGAGCAATTAGTGAATGGCGATGTACGCATCACGCCCCAGGCGGGACTGCAAATCTTTATGCCAGACATTAACAAAATCCCGAAGACGAAGAGTAATGAAAGTATCAGCATGCAGTGGATGAAGAACCGCAACGCTCCGCCTCCGCCGGATGTTCCCTGAAGCCCTTTTTTTCAGCTATCAGCTCTCTTGAAAGCGGCGCGCCATGGACGCCGTGAACTGAATAGGAGCAAATCGCGTGAGGAACGCCATCGTTGCGTTCAGGCGGCCCGCGATCACCAGCGGCTTGCCTGCGTGCATTGCGCGGATGCCGATCCTCGCGACATCGGCGGCATCCATCACATGCCCCTTTTTGAACAGCTTCGTGTTGGTCATGTGCGCGCGTTTGTCGAATTCGGTCTTGGTGGGTCCGGGACACAAGGTGGTGACAGTGACGCCGAATTCACGAGCCTCGTTGTGAACGGCCTCCGAGAACGAGACCACATACGACTTGGTGGCGTAATAAACGGACATCAGCGGACCGGGCTGAAACGCGGCCGTCGAAGCGACGTTCAAGATGCGCCCGCGGCGGCGCTGAATGAAATCCGGCAAAAACAATCGCGTAAGGTCCGTCAAAGCGGTGACGTTGAGCTGAATCATTCGCATCTGCTCCGCCTCATCCAGTTCCCAGAAGCGCCCGACGAGTCCGAAGCCCGCGTTGTTGATTAGAATTTCGACCTGCAATCCATATCCGGTAACTTCGTCAAAAACGGCGCGGGGAGCGGCTGCATCCGAGAGATCCTTCGGCAGAATTTGAACGGTTCGGCCAGTGGTCTGGCGAATATCGACAGCAAGAGCTTCGAGTTGAGGTTGCGATCGCGCAATTAGCACAAGGTCGTAACCATCGCGAGCGCAGAGATGCGCGAATTCACGACCGATGCCGGTGGAAGCACCGGTAATTACGGCTGCTGGCATGGTTTCTTGATTGTGGCATTCGAGTGGCCGCTTACGCTTCCGGCTCTGACCGAATGCTACTCGGCGAGGCGATCGATCACTGGTTACTCATAATGCAGAGGCCTGCAATGGCTCGATTGCCGCTGCCCTTCGTAACGGCAACAAAATCGCCAACAGGCCGGCAAGGATGAGAACGGCCGTAGTGAAAGCAAGGGTGGGAGCATCAGTTGGTTCAAGGCCATAGAGAAGACTTTTTATGACCCGAGTGGAGGCGAGAGCGACGGGCACACCAATGAGAATGCCACCGCCGATCAGGGCCATGCTCTCACGCAGGAAAAGGCGCGTAATGTCCGATTTTTGAGCGCCGAGCGCGAAACGCACTCCGATTTCGCGAGTGCGCCGCCCGACCGCGTAGGCAACGATTCCATACAGGCCGATGGCGCAGAGCAGTATTGCGAGTAAGCTGAATAGGCTCGACAGAAAGCCGAGGATCCGCTCAGACGAGATGCCGTCGATCGATTTGCGCTTGCAGGGTGCGGACGTTATACACGGGAAGCTTGGCATCGACGGAATGGATGGCGTGCTCAATTGCGGGGATCATATGGCCGGCATCGTTGCTGGTCCGGACGAGCAGCGTGAATCCTGATGACTGTGTCTGCTTGGCAGGCAAGATAGATGACCGGCTTAGGTGTCTCGCGAACGGTCAGATAATGCGCAGTTTTCACAAGCCCCACGATCTCCACGTCTCCGCCTCCTTGCGCGAAGCGACGGCCGATCGGATTCTGCCCGGGCATGTATTCGGAAACGAATCGCTCGTTCACGATGGCTACGCGCGGCGCGCCTTTCATATCGCGATCGGAGAAATCACGGCCCAGCAGAAAAGGCTGATCGAGCGTGGCGAAATAGCCGGGGCTAATCGAGTTAAAACTGGGCGTGATGTCGGAGCTGTTCTTTATGTGGCCGGGGACTTCGACTGTGCATAGTTATTATCCGATCCCTCCAGAGGCGTGACGGTAGCGATGCTAGCGGCGGCAACTCCAGGGCTGGAACGAAGCCGGGACAGTATCTCGTCGAAAATCCGGTTCGTGTCAGCGGGCGAGTAGCCGTTCATGGCAGGATCTACCGAGAGGGCGATAACCTTGGCGGGCTTGAATCCCAAATCGATGGTTTGCAGATGGCTCAATGTGCGAGTAAGCAAGCCTGCCGCATATAGGAGGACCAGTGAAAGGGACATTTGGAAGACGATCAGCGACTTTCGAAGGCGCGCGCGATTGCGCCCGCCGGTGGTTGCACCCGATGCTTCCTTCAATGCAGGCAACACGTCAGGTTTGGAAGATTGCCAGGCCGGGGCCAGGCCAAAGAGCACGGCCGTGAGTATCGACAGACCGGCGGAAAACGAAAGCACGACCAGATCTGTCGAAGCGTGAAGCGACCTGCCTCGAGAGCTACCTTCGTTGATATAGATCAACAAGGTTCGGACGAGCCAAAAGGAGATGTCCACGCCGAGTAAGCCGCCACAAGCCGCTATTGCGAGACTTTCGATCATGAGTTGCCGAATAAGGCGCGTGCGCGAAGCACCCAAGGAGAGCCGGACCGCGAACTCTTTTTCTCGTGCGTTTGCTCGGGCGATTAAGAGGTTTGCCAGATTCGCGCAGGCGATCAGCAGGACCAGGCCGACAATTCCCATAAGGACAGTGAGAGGCTCAGCGAATGTCGAATGGAAAAAGTTAAATCCTTGCTTGGCATCGACGAGTCGAAATGTTGTTTGCTCGCCGGCAACCTTGCTCCGGTGATTTGGATCCGCCAATTGCAATTTGATCTGGCGAGCAAGCGGCTGAAGCATCGCGTTGGCCCGCTCGCGCGTGATTCCGGGTTTCAATCGGCCGAGCACTTGCAGCCAGCTAAAACCTGGTGATTGCCACATTGCCTGACCGGAGCCGCTCGCAAAAAAAGCCCCCCATGAAGTCACCCATGCGCGAAACCGGCAATTGCAGGTCGATCTTGGATTCCAATCCCGAGCCATAAAAACCTTCCTGTGTGACGCCGATGACGCGGTATGGATGCGAGTTCAACATCAGCTTTCGGCCGACAATCGATGGATCGCCGGCAAAGCGCTCTTGCCAGGTCGAGTAGCTGATCACGCAAACGGGATTCGCTCTGGCGGCAGGTATATCCTCTTCCGTAGGAGACGGCCCAGCACCGGGCGCACCTGAAGCGTTGTGAAATATTCGCCAGTGACTACTTCGCCGCTGAGCGGCTCGGCGACGCCGCTCGACATAAGGCTCACCCGAACGGGGAATCTCCCGAAGACGCCGCTAACGATCGGATTGGGGGCAGCGAGCCGGTACACGAACGGATACGAAAAGCTATTGCTGACGAATTTGTTGGGCTCGATCTCCTCGATCTGAACCAGGCGTTCCGGTTCAGGTACCGGCAGACGCTTCAGAAGAATTGCGTTCACGAAGGAGAAAATGGCTGTGTTCGCTCCGATGCCGAGGGCCAGCGATGAAACGGCTACGAGCGTGAATGCGGGAGTCCTGCGCAGGCCGCGTATGGCGAGGTTTACATCTTGGAGGAGACCGTCAAATGCAGTAGGTTTCATAGCTGTGACTTACTCCTGCCGTAATGCTTCGAGCGGCTCCGTGCGCGAGGCGCGCCATGCCGGTATGTAGCTGGCAACCAGAGAAACCGCCGCCAATAGCGCGAGCATGAGTGCGTAGGTTGCCGGGTCCGCGGCCGATACACCGAACAGTTGCGATTTCAGGATGCGCGTAGCTCCGATGGCGCCTAGCGAGCCGACTATGAGGCCGATTCCGGTTAGCTTCAATGCCTGGGCGAGAATCATGCGAGTCACATCGCTGCGATCCGCTCCAAGCGCAATCCGCAGGCCGATTTCCGCGGTTCGCTGACTGACGGAATATGCCATCACGCCGTAGATCCCGATGACCGCGAGAATCAGAGCCAAGGTGGCGAAGACGGAAATCAAAACGCTGCTGAAGCGTGGCGTGGATACCACGGACGCCAGATGATTTTCCATGGTGGTCAGCTTTATCGAAGCTTCCGGATCTAGCGCCCGGGCATCCTGCCGGAAGGCCTCGGCGAATGAAAGCGGATTGCCGGCCACTTTGACAATGACCGTGAAATTGGTGCGAGGGTGCTGCAGATAGGGCATGTAGATCTCTTCGCCGGGCGGCCGGACAGGACCGTTCATGCGCACGTCGCGCACCACACCGACGATCTTCATCCATTTCATGGAAACGAGGTCCAGACCGCAAAGGATCTGCTGGCCGACGGGGTCCTGCCGGGGAAAAGACCGGCGGGCGAGGCTTTGGCTGACGATGGCGACAAGAGGCGCATTCGCGTCATCGCGCTCAGAGAAAGCTCGACCTGCCACGAGCGGGATACCCATGGTTTGAAAATAGGCTGGCGAGACCACGCTGAAACCCGCCTCCGGACCGCCCATCTTGAATTCACTCATCGCCTGGCCGGTGACAATGTACACGCCGTCCGAGCGGGTATCGACAGCTCCAGGAAGCGTGCGGGTCACTGCGGCCGATTCCACTTGCGGGGAAGTTGCAAGGCGTTCGAGCAAGGGTTTATAGAAAATCTCGTTCGCATGTTTGGCGGAAGTAGGCACATTCGCTTGCGCAACCAGCAGCTTCTCGGGCCGGAAGCCCAGATCGACGCTGGTCATCGCCGAAAAGCTCTTCAACAACAACCCGGCGGAAACCAGCAGAATCATGCAAAGCGCGAGTTCGGCCGTCACGAATAACTGGCGCAACCTGCCTGTCGCTCCGCCGAGAACTCCTCGTGAGCCGCCTACGCGCAAGCCGGTATTCGGATCCACCCGCGAGGCCTGCAATGCGGGTGCGAGTCCGAACACAAAGCTCGCCACAATTCCGGCAGCGATGCAGAACAGAAGAACTGGGATATCGATCGTAATTTGATTAAGCCGGGGAACGAATTTAGGTGCAAGAGTGAGCAAGACTGGAAGCCCGGCTTTTGCGAGCAGCGCACCCCCCAGGCAGCCTGCTCCCGCGAGCAACAGACTTTCCACAAATAGCTGACGAATGATGCGACCCTGGCCAGCACCGAGGGCGACGCGAATGGCGAGTTCACGAACGCGGCCACTGGCTCGGGCGAGAAGCAGATTCGCTACATTCGCGCACGCGATTAGTAGAACGAGGGTGACAGCCCCTAAGAGTAGATAAAGGCTTGTCTTCACATTTCGAACCGTGAAGTTTACAAGCTGCGTTACATAGACACCCATGTATTTATTCGAGCCGGGATAGGCTTTTGCAAGGCGTTCCGCGATGCCTGTGAGCTGCGCTTGTGCCTGCTGGACGGAAACGCCGGCCTTAAGCCTTCCAATCACTCTGTGGTTGTGGCCGCCGCGGTTCTCGTCTTGCAGATTGTCGGAGAAAGGCACCCACACTTCTGTGGTTGCTTCCTCTGGGAAATGGAATCCAAACGGAAGGATGCCAATGATATCTAACGATGCGCTCTCAAGGCGCAGCGTTCGGCCATCGGTGAATGGCTGATTGCCGAAGTGGCGCTGCCAGAAACTTTCACTGACCAGTGCGACCTGAGCTTTTCCTTGATCATTCGCGCCAAACGCGCGCCCTTGCATCGGCTGCACGCCGATAGCATTGAAGAAATCCTGCGAGACCTCGGCTACCCCGGCAAATTCCGACGTCGAGTTAGTAACCACGCTCGTAATGCCGCTATCGCAGGCGGCCATGTATTCAAAGGCGCTGCTTTGGCGACGGAAATCTAGGAAGTCCGGACCAGAGACTTGGCCGTACCGGCTGCTGTTTTTGAATGTCATCGTGATGGACACGAGCCGATCGGGATTGGAATAGCGCAGCGGGCGCAGAATGACAGCATTCACGACGCTGAAAATTGCGGTGTTGGCGCCGATGCCAAGAGCGAGGATGGTAACCGCCAGGAAGGTAAAGCCGGGATTGTGCCAGAGCGAGCGTAACGCGATTTTCAGATCCATAAGACGAATGCCTCAAAGAAGAACGTAGCAGTTGCGGTTCCTTACGACGCGGCGGAACAGAACGTACTTTTGCGCTGTGGATGTTCGATTTTGGGAAAGAACCGGGCCATTTTCGAACTGGTTTGGCGGCTTGACGGCGTGTTATGGTTGAGAATTAATCGGGCCCTTAGCTCAGTTGGTTAGAGCGCTTCCTTGACACGGAAGAGGTCGGATGTTCGAGTCATCTAGGGCCCACCATTCCCCTCCTGATTCAACGCGCGCCTATCCAGATGACTTTGCAGTTTGCGACGAAGGCGCTCGCCATTTTGAGTTAAGCCATCGCTCGAAGTTCATCAAGCCGGGATGTTCTTGCCGAAGGGCGGAAATGTCTACGTGGTACCCGACGTCTTGAAACCATCTGAACATGACAGTCATTTCCGGGCCCGCCTGCTGCTCGAACTCGTTCCAGGGCACCTGCACGTATTGGACGTTACGGTCAGAAACGCGTCCAAACGTCTCCGCCAGTTGAGCCATGGACATCTCGTCACCAGCTATATCGACTGCGCGCCCTCGCCATTTCCCTGGACGTTCGAAAGCGTTTGCGACGAACCACCCGATATCGTCGACCGCGATCATCTGCAATCTGGTGTCAGCATTGAGCGGCTGTGCGAGGGCGCCATCTTCGATGCTGCCCTTCATAAGCAGCCAGTTCTCCATAAAGAAAACCGGGCGGAAGATGGTGTATGGAAGACCCGTGCCGCGGATATGCTCCTCAATTCGGAACTTACTGTCGAAATGCGGTATACCGGTGTTCTGGTCGGCGCTTCCCACGGAACTGTAGACGAAGTGACTGATGCGCGCCTTTTTCGCCGCGTCAGCCAGGTTGATGCCCTGACGAATCTCGGCCTCGGCGCCGGCTCTGGAGTTCTGGACTGAGTAGACGCCATAGACGCCGTCGAGAGCGCGTGTGAGCGAGGCGGTATCGTCGAGATCTCCGCGCAGCACTTCGACTCCGTGGCCGATAAGGGCTCGCGCGTTTGGCTTGTCGGGATCGCGCGTCAGAGCTCGGACGGGGAATCCCTTTTGCCGCAGATGCCGGAACGCTGCTCCACCCTGGTGACCCGTTGCTCCGGTGACAAGGATCAGTTTGTCATTATTTTTCGGCATGTTTAGAAGCCTCTTTCAAAGAGACAAAGAGCTAGTCACTTCCGTTTCCGAATTGGATTTCCTGATACTTTGAAGACATGTTGATGACAGCTACAAAGCGCATTGCGCCGCCGAAGCGGCTGCTCTATGGGCCGGGCCCTTCAATGGTAGATCCTCGTGCGTACGAAGCGATGAGCCAGCCGGTGGTGGGCATTCGCGATCCGTATTTTCTAGAAATAATGACCAATATTCGGGCCGGATTGCGCGAAGTCTTCGGCACATCAAATCAGATGACCTTTCCGGTTCCGGCGGGTGGCAGCGGCGCCATGGAAGCGGCGATCGCGAACTTTGTGCGGCCCGGCTCGAAATTCGCGATTTTTGCGGCTGGACATTTCGCCGATCGGATGACCATCATGGGCCAGCGCCAGCGCGCAACTGTCGTGCGCTTGGAGAAACCCTGGGGACAGGTATTCACGGCTGAAGAAGCAGATGAGTTCATTCAGCGCGAGCGCCCCGACACGGTCGGTTTCGTACAAGCTGAGACGTCCACGGGCGCTTATCAATCGGGGAGGGCGATTGCGCCGGCTGCCCGCGATGTGAACGCGCTGGTGATTGCCGATTGCGTCACGTCGTTGGGTGCAATGCCGGTGGAGCTGGACGCCGTAGGAATCGACGTGGCATTCAGTTGCTCTCAGAAAGGCTTAAGCTGTCCGGCCGGTTTATCGCCTGTGTCGATTTCGCCGAAGGCTTGGGAGTGGCTGCAGAAACGTCCTGAGGAGCCGTTTACGTGGTACTTCGATCTGCGCCTGCTTGCCAACTATTTCGAGCCGCCGCACGTATATCAACACACGCCTTCGCCGCCGCTCTACTACGCGATGCATGAAGCACTGGCGGGCATTGAAGAGGAAGGCTTGCGCAATCGTTGGAACCGGCACGCGCGAGCGAGCGAAAGATTAATTGCCGGTCTGGCGCAGCTAGGCTTTGCGCCTCTGGTGAGACGTCCTGAAGATCGAATCTGGCATTTGACAACCGTGCTGGTGCCCGCCGGAGTGGATGAAGCGCAGGTTCGTCAAAAGCTGTTAGAGAAGTACAGTATCGAAATAGCCTCTGGCTTGGGCCAGCTTGCGGGGAAGGTTCTTCGTGTCGGTACCATGGGCCCGTTGGCAAACGATGAAAGTGTCGACTTCTTGCTGGAAGCGCTAGCCGCTTGTCTGTAGTCAGTTTTGCTTTTCGCTGGAGAACGCCGTATGCCATCCGATTTCGTCGTACAACTAGGGCTCTGCCAGCTTCAGTTGTTGAAGGGCGACATCACCGCGATCGCTGTGGATGCAATTGTGAACGCGGCGAATGCGCAACTCGCGGGAGGCGGCGGGGTCGATGGAGCAATTCATCAGGCAGGTGGTCCCGAAATCATGCGCGAGTTAGACGAGATTCGCGCGCGAACTGGGCGATGCGATACCGGAAGCGCGGTCGTGACCGGCGCGGGCCGTCTGCCAGCGAAATACGTGTTCCATGCAGTGGGACCGGTTTATCGAGATGGCCAGCATGGCGAGCCGGCCTTGCTCGAATCCTGCTATGCGAGCTGCCTGAAGCTTGCTGCCGAGCGCGCCGTCAAGACCATTAGTTTTCCTTCGATCAGTACTGGCATTTACGGTTATCCGATCGACGAGGCTGCCGGGATTGCGGTTCGAACGGTGGCCACATGGCTGCGCGACCACCCTGATCCTGTACACACGGTGAAGTTAGTGCAGTTCAGCGAACGCGATCATGAAGTGTATCGCAAGTGCGCACAGGCGCTTCGAGTAGAACGGGAACGGGCAGCGAGGGGTGATGTTTTATAGGCGTTGGCACTACAGATATGGCTGAAGTCGTGCATGCCGCCGGAGTTCAGGCCACTCACCCGCTGGATCTTTTGACAACGGCGGCTTAGGCCTCGCCTTCCTTTACTTGTGTCGGCGGCCCCCCGCCTACCGGCTGCTTTTCGCCTTCCTGGCTCTTCACGAATTCGAGAATGTCGAAGGGCTTCAGCTCGCGGTCGGGGAAGAAGCTGTTGATGGCGTCTTGCTCATTATCGAACATCTCGAAAACGGTCGACAGCTTGGTCAGGATCAGAAGCTGTGCGGCGCGCTTTGAGAGATTCGACAGTTTCATCGCGCCGCCTGCTTTTTCCAAGGTCGAATGCCCGATTACCAACGTGCCTAATCCGGTGCTATCGATAAAATCGAGCTGCTTGAGATTCAGGATCACGTTCCTGATGCCTTGATCGATCTGTTGAGCAAAGCGGCGCCGTAGGTCCGTTGATTCGGGCCCGACGACAAGGCGGCCCTGCAGATCGAGAATCGAAATCCCTTCCACTTCTCTTTGGCGCACGTCAAGCGGCATGGCAGTGCTCTCCACTATAGCGTGCTCGCGGAGCCTGAAAGTGTCGGTAGAACTGCGTGCAGTGTGTCTTATCGCGTGCGGAGTAAAGTGGAGAGTGCGACTCCGGTAGGGGAGGAACATCGATTGTTTGTGCATGCCTTAGGCGCCTTGCTACAGACCGCCGTTCCAGGACTTCCTGAGCACCGCATCGCGAACATTTTCAAGCCTCTCGCGAGCCCGGCTCAATCGGAATACAATATCGCGCTGTTCACGCTTGCGATCACGGGTGCAATTTTCGTGGTTGTCGCGGGCCTTATTATCTATACACTGATTCGGTTTCGCCGCCGGCCCGGCGATAACACGCATGAGGAACCACCGCAGGTCTACGGCAGCAATCAAATCGAGGTGGCGTGGACGGTGATTCCGATTCTCATCGTTGTCGTGCTGATCGGCGTTTCCGCGCGTATCATCGCGGCTGTAGAAAACGCCAGCCCGCCGCCTTCGACTTTGAAAGTAACCCTTGTGGGTCATCAGTGGTGGTGGGAAGTTCAGTATCCTGATTTCAACCTAGTGACGGCGAACGAGATTCACGTCCCCGCGTCGACCGACCGTAAGACGGCGACCTACATGGAATTGCAGAGCATGGATGTGATTCACAGTTTCTGGGTGCCCCAGCTTTCCGGCAAAACGGATTTGATTCCAAATCGCACGAACTACATTTGGATCGACCCCCGGATACCCGGAATTTATTTGGGAAATTGCGCCGAATACTGTGGAACACAGCACGCCAACATGCTGCTTCGCGTTATTGCGCATCAGCCTAACGATTTCAAGAGCTGGGCAGCGGAGCAGCAAAAGCCCGCACAGCAAGACCCGCAACTCAGCGAAGCGAAGGCTATGTTCGAATCGCTCGCATGCGTGAATTGTCACACCGTGCGAGGCACAGCGTCCATCGGAAAGTTCGGCCCCGATTTGACGCATTTGATGAGCCGCCAAACCATTGGCGCCGGAGTCCTGAGCAACACGCCGCAGAATCTGCGCGCCTGGATTAACGACCCGCAGCAAGCGAAACCTGGCTGCTTCATGCCGGGGATGAAACTCACAGATAGAGAACTGGATCAAGTTGTGTCGTACTTGCAGTCGCTGAAATAACGGGGAGATCTGCTATGGCGTCGATAGATTATCCACTCGAACATCCAAGAGTAGGCGAAAAAGAGTTCTCGTTTTCCGAGAGTCTCTATACGTGGGTTGCAACGGTCGACCATAAGCGACTGGGACTGATGTATATGATATCGGCGCTGTTGTTCATGGTGATCGCCGGAGTGATGGCATCGGTGATGCGCCTGCAACTGGCGGTTCCGAACAATCATGTGGTGGGACCGGATACGTTTAACCGCCTATTCACGATGCACGGGACCACGATGGTCTTCCTGTTCGGCATGCCTGTGGTGGCGGGTATGTCGAATTATCTTATTCCGTTGATGATCGGCGCGCGAGACATGGCGTTCCCGCGGCTGAATGCCTGGGGCTTCTGGATTTTTCTGTTTGGCGGACTCCTTCTCTATTTCAGCTATATCGGGGGCAGCGGGCTGGGAGGAGCGGGATCGGCTCCGGACGTAGGCTGGTTTGCCTATGCGCCGCTGACGGAAAAAGCGTTCTCACGCGGTGCGAGCACGGATTTCTGGTGTCTTGGCGTTCTGATCTCGGGGCTCGGGAGTACCGCAAGTTCCATTAATGTGATTGCGACATGCGCGTCCATGCGGTGTCCCGGCATGACGCTCAGCAAAATGCCAATTTTTGTATGGGGAATGCTGGTGGACGCATGGATGATCCTAATTGTGCTACCGGCTCTTTCTGCAGCTCAGATCATGTTGCTTCTGGATCGCAATCTGGGCGCGAACTTCTTTAACACCCAGGCAGGCGGATCGGCGGTGTTGTGGCAGCACTTGTTTTGGATCTTCGGGCACCCGGAAGTTTACATTCTGATCTTTCCCGCGTTTTCGGCGCTCTCGGAGGTCATCCCGATTTTTTCGCGCAAGCCACTTTTCGGAAAGCCCGCGATGGTGGGCGCGCTGGTGGCGATCGGGTTCATCAGCATGGGAGTTTGGGCGCACCACATGTTTGCGGTGGGCATGAGCTCATGGTCGAACACGTTTTTTGCGGCCGCGAGCATGCTGGTCGGGGTACCAACCGGTATAAAAATTTTCAATTGGACGGCAACTATGTACGGAGGCAAGATCCGCTTCGCGACGCCGATGTTGTTTTGTTGCGGATTTCTGCTGCAATTCCTAATCGCCGGGCTGACGGGCATCATGCTGGCTGTGGCACCCTTCGACTGGCAACTACACGATTCTTATTTCGTCGTGGCCCATTTCCATTTCACGTTAATAGGCGGCGTGGTGTTTGGGGTATTCGCTGGAATTTACTACTGGTTCCCGAAGGCGACCGGGAAGATGTTGAACGAGACGCTCGGGAAGTGGCATTTCTGGCTGTTTTGCCTTGGATTCAACCTGACATTTATCCCGCTGCACTTTGCGGGAATGCTGGGAATGCCACGGCGCATTTATACCTACGCGCCCGGACGCGGATGGGAGATGTGGAACATGCTGGCCTCGATTGGAGTTATTTTCCAGATTCTGGGTACTGCATGTTTCCTTTGGAACGTGATTCAATCACTCAAATCGGGCGAGCCGGCGGGCGACGATCCATGGGACGCTTGGACGCTGGAGTGGGCCACAACTTCTCCGCCGCCCGAGTATAACTTCGAGAAGCTCCCGGTGGTGCGCAGCAGCCGGCCGTTGTGGGACCTGAAACATCCGCAAGATCCCGATTGGAAGTTCGAATAGAGAAGCCATGGCAGATGCAAACGTAGTCGCGGCCGGCGCTCTCGAGATGGAACGGGAGTGGAAACTGCCGGATCGAGGCACAATCGGAATCATCTTTCTGATCATCACCGAAACATCACTGTTTTTGATGTTCGTGATCACGTATCTGATCTACATCGGGAAGAGTCTGACGGGACCGTACCCGAAGGACGTACTGGAGATTCCAATTTTGGCTACGGTCTGCCTGCTATCGAGCAGCTTGACGATTGTGCTCGCGGAGCATGCGCTCAAGAAGGCCGAACTGGTTTGGTTTAAGCTCTGGTGGATTTTGACAGTGGTGCTGGGCGCTTATTTTCTATTTGCAACCGGTGTCGAGTGGCGCAAGTTGATCTATGAAGATCACTTGACGATCAGTACGAATTTATTCGGGACGACGTTTTACTCGCTGGTGGGACTGCACGCGAGTCACGTCACGCTGGGTCTGATTTTCCTGTTGCTGGTTCTGACTGTGACACTGCTGGGATTTCCGATTCAGACCCAACTGCGGCGCGTTAAGTTTCTTTCCTGGTACTGGCATTTTGTGGACGCGGTGTGGGTGATCGTGTTTACGGTGGTGTACATCATCGGCAGATAGAAGGCACGTTTTTATGGCGCACGAAATTCATCACGGCGAAGCGGCAGAACGTAGCCAGGAAGCGAACATCGAGATGCCGGCGCCGACATTCTGGCCGATGGTTTTCGCGTTCGGCATCACGCTTCTGTTTGCGGGAATGGTGACGCACTGGGTGGTGGGCACTGTTGGACTGGTGATCGCCTTGCGCGCAGTAGTTGGCTGGTGGCACAACGTGATTCCGATTGAGGAGCACGAAGAAGTGCCGATCGAGCCAGCGCTTCGGCCCACGCCGATCATGGTTGAAGCACGCTCGGTGGTGCGCTTAAAGGTCGGAGAAGGCGAGCACAGAGTTCACATTCCCGAAGAAATCCATCCGTATTCCGCAGGGTTTTGGGGTGGTCTGGCCGGTGGCGCTGCGATGGCCGCGCTTGCCTGTTTGTATGGACTGATTGCTCAGCACAGCATCTGGTATCCCATCAACCTGCTATCCGGAGTGGTGATTCCGTCGATGGCGGACGCGAGCCTTGACCAATTGCGGGCGTTCAACGGCGTGGCGTTTGTGGCGGCGCTGATCGGACATGGCGTCATCTCGATTTTGGTGGGCGTGGTGTATGCGGTGATGCTGCCCATGTTTCCAAAATATGCTCCTTTCTGGTCAGGTATCGTTATGCCGCTATTTTGGAGCGGACTCATAGCGACGGTATTGAACATAGTGAACCCAGCCATGAATCGGCGCATCAGCTGGCCCTGGTTTGTGGCGTGCCAGCTTGCATTCGGATTGGTGGGAGGGTTCGTCATCGCGCGCAGCACCAGCATTCATACCATGCAGTCATGGGATTGGGCGGAACGCGCTTTCATCGATGCGCCGGGCGTAAGGGCCCCGCGCAAGGAAGATCGCGAATGAGGATCGCCGGGACGTGCATTCTGATGTTTTTCGCTGCCGCTTGCCAGCCCTGGGGTAAGCCGGAAGAGCGACCTGTATCGCCGGAAAATATCACCGATTTCCAGACACTCTATACCGAGAACTGCTCCGGCTGCCACGGTCTGAATGGGAAGAATGGGCCTGGACGGCCGCTAAATGATTCTTTATACTTGGCGATCATTCCTAAAGAAACGCTTCAACAGACTATTGAGAATGGCCGGCCCGGAACCGCCATGCCGGCTTGGGGCCGCGCGCAGGGTGGGCCGCTTTATCCGAAGCAAGTGACCGCATTGGTGAATGGGATTGAGCGGAATTGGGCCAAGCCTGTGAACGTAAGTGGCGTTTCGCTCCCAGCCTACAGTGCGGAAGGTCGTTCCGGAGATCCGGGTCGTGGCAAGAAGCTGTTCGTAAGAGACTTGCTTCATGTGCCATGGGCAAGTCGCTATCGGGCCAGTGACGAACCCAACGTTCCTGACGCTGGTGACCAATCAGGTTCTGCGGACTTCGATCATCGTGGGTCGCGCCGACCTCGGAATGCCGGATTTTCGCACGCTGAACATGGGTCACGCGCTCAGCGATCAGGACATTACGGATCTCGTCGCCTATCTGGCGTCTTTGCGACCAGTGCCGGCGAATACGGAGAGCGCTCATGTTCAGGAGAATGGAAGCGGTCAGAGAGGTGGGAAATGAGCGGGCCGGCACGAGAAGCAAACACAGGAAAGGAAAACACGCAAGATCCTTCGCGTCGCGATTGGCTGTTCACGACAGGGATGGCGGTGAACGTAGCGGCGGGCGTGTTGTTGGCGATCCCACTTATCGGATTTGTGTTTGCGAGCTTCGTTGAAAGAAAAGATCCGCGCAGCTGGATTTCATTAGGTCAGCTCGATGGCTTCCCGGAAGGCGCCACGCGGATCGCGACTTATCGCAATCCATTCACGCGGCCGTGGGACGGACAAACTGCGAATATTCCCTGCTGGGTGCGCCGTCTTGAAGGGAATCAGTTTCAGGTTTTTGCGATTAACTGCACGCATTTAGGATGCCCTGTGCGTTGGTTCGAGCAATCGGGACTTTTTTTGTGCCCGTGCCACGGCGGAGCTTATTACGAAGACGGGTCCCGCGCCGCAGGTCCACCGCCACGCGGATTGTACCAGTACGATTACAAAGTCGATAAAGGACAACTTTGGGTGAAGGGCGGGGAAATGCCAACGCTCTCCAATCCCGTATAGACGGTTACGATCGCATGAATTGGCTGAGAAGGGTAGCGGTCTGGCTGGATGACAGGTTGCACATTACCGCTCTCTATGCGTCGACAGCCGGCCACGAAGTGCCCGCAAGCGCGGGGAGCTGGTTCTATGTCTTCGGAAGCGCTACGCTGCTGTGCTTCGTTATCCAGATCATCACCGGCGCATGCCTGGCGTTCGTTTATATTCCTTCTACGAATGAGGCGTGGACCAGCCTGCAGTATTTGAATCACGCGCAATTTCTCGGCTGGTATCTGCGGGCCGTGCACAACTGGGGATCGAATTTCATGGTGGCGATTATGACGCTGCATATGATTCAGGTCTTCCTATTCGGGGCGTATAAATACCCGCGGGAGCTTACGTGGGTGAGCGGCGTGTTTCTGTTACTGTCGACGCTCGGCATGGCCTTTACAGGGCAGGTGATGCGCTTCGATCAGGACGCGTATTGGGGACTCACCATCGGCGCTTCGATTACCGGGCGAGTGCCTTTGATAGGGGCGCAGCTGGTGCATGTGCTCCTAGCGGGACCGATTATCGCGGGCGAAACACTATCGAGATTCTTCACCTTGCACGTCTTCATCATTCCCGGACTGATCATCGCGATTATCAGCATGCATCTCCGCCTGGTCTTAACGAAAGGGATCAACGAGTATCCGAGGCCGGGACATCCGGTTCATCGCGCCACCTATGATGCCGAATATGCGGAGATTCTAAGAAAAGAAGGCGTGCCGTTCGTGCCGCATGCGATTGGCAAAGACCTGATTTTCGCGGCGATCGTGATCATCGGCATTCTGGGGTGTGCATTGGTATTCGGGCCCAAAGGGCCGGGCGGCCCGCCAAATCCAACTATTGTCGACACCAATCCGCGGCCCGATTTTTACTTCCTTTCGGTATTTGCAGCGCTGGCGTTGCTGCCGGATTGGATGGAAGTTCTTGTATTGTTCGCCGCGCCAATGTTAATGGTCATTTTCCTGCTGGCTTTGCCGTTTATCTCACCCACAGGCGAGAAGAGCGCGCGCCGACGGCCTGTGGCTGTGTTGTCGGTCATTTTCATCCTGCTGGTGCTGGGTGTTCTGACCTATATGGGCCAGACGTCACCCTGGTCGCCTAAGATGTCGGGCTGGAGCGGTAATGCAATTCCTGTCGAATATATAAAAGGACGCACGCCATTGGAGATGCACGGCGCGCTAGTGTTTCAGAACAAGCAATGCCGG
Organism: uncultured Acidobacteriaceae bacterium; assembly: GCA_963819405.1. Taxonomy (GTDB): domain Bacteria; phylum Acidobacteriota; class Terriglobia; order Bryobacterales; family Bryobacteraceae; genus Bog-105. The sequence goes on from CAWFWH010000014.1 coordinate 639,399, forward strand.
AATTGTCACGGCCTTGGAGGGGAAGGCGGAATGCGCGGTCCGGCGCTCGATTCGGTGGCCACGCGTTTAACCAGAGATGAGATGGTCCGGCAGGTGATTCAAGGCGGCGGAAATATGCCGGCTTACGGCAAGAAATTGAGTCCGGCAGAAGTGGACGCGCTGGTCGCCTTCATGCAAACGCTCAGGCCGCGAAGCGTGCCACCCGTCCGCAATTCGAACAAACCCGAGAATCGTCTGCCGCGGGATATCGCAGTGGTGAAGGCCCCGCTTCCCCGGGTGGGCCAATAAGCGCAGTGGATTCTTTTGCCAGTGCCGCACTCACCTCGTGGACGCTCAGCGCGCGAGTGACTATTGCGTTGCTGCTGATTGCGGCGATTTATGTGCGCGGTTGGCTGCGTGGACGAAGACTCCTTCACGATGATCGCGACTCCACGCGCCTTCTTTGCTTTTTAAGCGGTTTGGCCGTTCTCTTCCTGGCAATTGAATCGCCGCTCGATGCATTCGACAGCCTGTTTCTGTCTGCGCACATGACGCAGCATTTGCTGTTGATGATGATTGCGCCACCGTTAGTTCTATTGGGTCATCCCATGCTGCCGTTACTCCGCGGATTGCCGAAGCGGTTTGTGAAACAAGGCCTGGGCCCGTTTCTGTCCTGGCCTCTGCTGCAGCGCTGCTTGAGAGGACTCACCTCGCCCCCGATCGCTTGGCTTCTCTTCGCTACCAGCACACTTTTCTGGCATTTGCCGAAATTGTACGAGCTGGCGCTGCGATGGCCGGCATGGCACGCGGTACAGCACGCCTCTTTCTTTTGGACGGGGATACTGTTCTGGTGGCCGGTCGTGCAGCCCGGTCCAGGAAAATCGCGTTGGCCCCGGTGGACTGCGATTCCGTATCTGCTGCTCGGCGATATATTGAACACCGCTCTTTCAGCCTTGTTTGTCTTCTCAGGCAGATTGCTTTATCCGGCCTATGCAGCCGTTCGCGCGAGTGGCTTGAGCCCACAGGACGATCAGACGCTCGCGGGATTGATCATGTGGGTGCCGGGATCCATCATTTATCTTGTGCCCGCGATGGTCGATTGCTGTGCGATTGCTTTCCGGAAGTCCCGGCGCGCGCCGGGCCCTTCCGCTCATAAGGCGCGCTCCTGCGACGCAAACTCGTCCAATGTTTAGCCGCTACAGATTGCCGCAGTTCCGGCGCGCTGCCCAGACACTGATGCTGCTGCTGGCGATTGCAGTGATGGCCGATGGATTCCTCGGCCCCAAAGTGACGCCGCTCAATATGGCCGGCGTACTGCCGTGGATTCATTGGCGCGCGCTCTCCGTACTGGCGCTGCTGATTGCCGGGAATCTCTTCTGTATGGCGTGCCCGTTCACACTCGTGCGAGATATGGGCCGTATAGTGCTTCCAGCCAAGCTGCGATGGCCGCGCTGGCTTCGAACGAAGTGGTTGCCTGCTACGCTGCTGTTGATCTACTTGTGGTCGTATGAAGCGTTTGGCTTGTGGGACAGCCCCTGGCTGACGGCTTGGGTGATTGCTGGATATTTCGCCGCCGCATTGGTGATCGACGGATTATTTCGTGGCGCGACTTTTTGCAAGTACGTTTGTCCCATCGGGCAATTTCATTTCATCAGCTCGCTAGTATCGCCGCGAGAGATTGGCGTGCGCAATCCGGCAGTTTGCAAATCCTGCCGGACTCACGACTGCATTCGCGGAAATGAGCATGCGCGTGGTTGTGAATTGTACCTGTTTCAGCCGAAAAAAGCCGGTAATTTGGATTGCACGTTTTGCCTGGATTGCGTGAAGGCGTGTCCGCATGACAATGTCGGCTTGATCCCCACGCTGCCTGCGAGTACGCTCATCGCGGATCCGTATCGCTCCTCGATCGGCAGATTATCCAAACGAACCGATCTCGCTGTTCTGGCGTTGCTCATTGTCTTTGGCGCGTTTGTGAATGCGGCCGGCATGGTGAGTCCTATCCTGATGTGGGAACATCGCTGGCACGCTCGGCTCGGTCCGCATGCGATGCCTTTGATTATCGCGATGTTCGTGCTCGCAGGGACGTTGGCGCTTCCGCTCGTCGCGACGCTCGCCTGCATCGGGTTGAACCGGCTGGCGGCTTCCGGCGTAAACGTCATAGATCTCGGCCGCCGGCTCGTGTTTTCCCTCGTGCCCATCGGCGTCGCGATGTGGGGCGCTCATTTGCTCTATCATCTTTTGACGCATGTCTCCGCGCGGCGCACGCGTTTCCCTCTGTATTCCCTGGCTCGCGTCCGCCCAAATAATAATGTTGGATGCCGGGCTACTTCTCACACTCTATGTTGGCTGGCGCATCGCGCTGCAGCATGGCGGCCGTGCGCGTGCGGCATTGGGGCTTTTGACGCCATGGGCTGCCCTTTCCTGCGCGCTCTACGCGGCAGGGATTTGGATCTTATTTCAACCCATGCAAATGCGCGGCATGCTGCATTGAGACACGGTCTTTTGAAATTTAGCGTCTTTTTCGCAGCCGCGTTGCTGTTGGCTGATGGTGGCACACTGCAGTTTCGAAAGCAAGTTGGATCGTTAATCATCACGGCGTTCAGCTCGCCTGCGCCCGTCAGAGTTGGCGCTGCGGATCTCAGTGTCATGGTGCAGAAGGCCGCCGATCGGAGCACAGTTTTGGATGCTCGCGTTGTCTTTCATCTATTGAGGTTCGAAGCTGGCAAAGTCGTCGAGGTTGTCGTACCGGCTACGCGGGCAAAATCGACTAATAAATTGCTGTATGCGGCGCGAGCGACGCTACCTTCTGCCGGCCAATGGCGGCTCGACGTCTCCGTTACGGCAGCCGGCGAAACGGTCGAGGCTACAGGCAATCTCGCGGTAATGCCCGAACAAACACCGCTCGCGAATTACTGGCCTTATTTCGCATTCGTGCCGCTCGCGCTCATTTTATTTGCAATGAACCAGTGGTTGAAGAGCAGACGGCAAGTCAGGCGTTTGCGAGCACGGCCATAGCGGCATTGCGGCCGTTGATCGCAATCACGCTTCCACCCGGGTGCGTGCAGGCTCCGCACAGATATACACCAGGCATGGGCGTCCTCGCTCGAAGACGATTGCTCCACATATAAGGAGGCAGGCACTCGCCCTGAAAAATATGTCCGCCGGTGAGACCAACCTTCTTCTCGATATCGGGCGGCCCCAGGACTTCAGCCTCGATCACGGCATCCGGGATGTTGCTGCAGAAACGGTGCAGCGCACGGAAAGCGAGTTGCTTTGCCTGTTCGCGACGCTGGTCCCACGTGCATTCCGAAAATTTGTAAGGAACGTACTGCGAGAAAACGCTCATTGTATGAGTACCTGTCCGGAGCGGCAGCGCGATCATGAACGCTCTGGAAGTAGAGCTCGGTCCAAAGGTGATCGGGAAGCCGCCCCTGGCGTGCGGCTGCATAGCTGGCCTTCCATTCCTGTTTCGTGAGCGGCGTGTTGATCTGCGCGAAGTGGTGAGCTTCGCAGGTGCCAGGCCGCGCGCGAAAATTTGGCAGCTCTGCAGCCATACATTGAGCTTCAGGGTGCAACCTTCAATCGGAACGGACGCAACCTGAGCCCGCCAGCCTGGATCGGCAGCATCGCCAACCAGCCGCAAAGTCGTCTGCGGATCGGCATTCGATACGACGACCGGTGCGTGAATGCGCTCTCCGCCTTCGAGCAACACACCTTTACCCGGCAGAATTTGCGAAACGGGAACACCAGCGGCTATAACCGCGCCCGCATGCTGGGCCGCGTCGGCGAGCAGGAACGAGACCATACCCATGCCGCCCTTCACGTAACCCCACGAGCCGGGCAAGCCGCCGAGCCGGCCCGACGAATGATGAAAGTGGATGGACGCCGTGCCGGCATCGAACGGGCTAGCGTTTGTGCCGATTACTCCCTGGCCCAGATAGCCGATCTGGAGACGTTCGTCGCTCAGATATCGCTCGACGAACTCCGCCATGGACCAATCGAACAGCAGCGCGCGAGCTTCAGGATCATTACCGAGGCGCTGTTCCAATTGTTCCCGCGTGGGCGGTTCGCCGATCCAGAGATCGTGTTCGTTCGGCGGACGAATTGCATCACGAGTCCGGCGAATGACATCGCTCATAGCCCGCCAGCCTGAAACATCTCGCGGCGAGAACCGCGCTATCTCCGCCTCGCATTGCTCGTCATCATCGTAAAGCTGAACGCTGCTGCCATCTTCAAATGGGACGAACAATCCGTTGCTCGCGGGGGTCCACGAATAGCCGAGTTCCGGCAGTCTTAGCTCTTCGATTACCAGCGGGTGTAAAAGCCCCGCGAGATACGCGCAGGGCGACATGCGAACGCCGGGCCACGGTTCCTCGATGGTGCAAGCGCCACCAATGCGCTCCCGGCTCTCGAGCACCAGAACGCGCTTACCGGTACGCGCGAGATAAGCCGCGCAAGTCAAACCATTGTGCCCTGCGCCGACAATCACAACATCCCAGCGTTGCGCCGAAAGGTCCGCGATAGGAGCGGGAAGGCCGATGAGGCCGAGCGATTGAACAGCGGAGCGGCCACGGGGCAGAGACTCTCGATAAGTTATGAGTCATGACGGCGCTATTGGAAAGAGCTCTGGAAAGGCTGCAAGAATTTCTCCGCCGATACACAGGCGCTATAGCTTCGGAGATCATGGAAATTAGCAGCGTACGAAGCGTGGGACTCGGCATTCTTTGCGCACAATCCAGAGATGCTTTCCAGGCTCGTGCAAGAAGCCGAAGACGAGATCAAGCGCGGTGAAACCCGGCCGTTGAACGAGATCCTTTGATCTCTTCACGATCCACCCGTGCCTTTGGCGATGCTTCTAGAATGTTGCCGCAAGAGGTCAAAAAGCCCACCCGGCGCCCTATGGCATCTTTCAATTCAATCCATCTCACCTAAGTCTTCCAGTTCAAGAGATTGAGAGTCCACGATCGAGCTTACCGGTTCGGATCGAGTTGCACTATCGAGCGCTCGGTCTGCTCGAAAATCAATTCACGATCACCTGGCTCTGGATTGGTCCCCATGCAGATTATGACCGCATGTATGAAACGCGACCAACAGAACGGCGCCATCCTTCAGCCGATTATGCAGTGCGCTGCGCTTCGGCCTTGCCATCGCCAGCGATCGCTGCTTGCGCCGCCGCTAACCGCGCGATCGGCACACGATAGGGTGAGCACGATACGTAGTTCATGCCTAGGCGATAGCAGAACTCGACCGAGCTCGGTTCGCCCCCGTGCTCGCCGCAAATGCCGATCTCGAGATCCGGGCGTGCTTTGCGACCTAGCTTTACCGCGTGTTCGATCACTTTTCCCACGCCATCCTGGTCGAGCACCGCGAACGGATCGGCCTTGAAGATCTTCAGGTCTTCGTACTGCTTGGAAAACTTCGTATAATCGTCGCGCGAAAGCCCCATGGTTGTCTGAGTAAGATCGTTCGTTCCGAAGCTGAAGAATTCCGCTTCTTTCGCAATTTCGTCCGCAGTGATGGCGGCGCGCGGAATCTCAATCATCGTTCCGACGTAGTATTTCAGGTCGCTGAGACCAGCTTTGCCGAGTACTTCTTTGGCCACCCTGACCACCAGCGCCTTTTGGTTCTGCAGCTCCTTCACATCGCCGACGAGCGGAATCATCACTTCCGGTATAACGTTGATGCCTTTTTTCGCTACCTGAACGGCAGCTTCGAAGATCGCGCGCGCCTGCATCTCCGTCACTTCGGGATAGGTGATTCCCAGACGGCAGCCGCGATGGCCGAGCATCGGATTAAACTCGTGCAACTCCTCAACCCGCTGTAGCAGCTCCGGCAAATACTTCTTGAGTTCGCCTACTGTCACGCCATACGTCGTCGCCATCTCCCTCTTCTCTTTTGAAGAGGCATTCGGAAGTTTGGCAAGATCGACCATTACGTTCTCGCGCTTCGGTAGGAATTCGTGAAGCGGTGGATCGAGCGTACGGATCACGACCGGAAAGCCGTCCATAGCCTGAAAAAGACCGGCGAAATCTTTGCGCTGCATGGGCAAAAGCTTCAGCAGAGCTTTCTTGCGGGTCTTCTCGTCGCGAGCAAGAATCATCGCCTGCATGTGGGCAATGCGATCTTCGGCGAAGAACATGTGCTCCGTGCGGCAGAGGCCGATCCCCTCGGCGCCGTATATACGCGCCTGCTTGGCATCCCGCGGAATGTCGGCATTCGCCCGGACGCCGAAGGTGCCGCGGAATTCATCCGCCCATTGCATGAAGGTCGCGAAGTAATGCGATTTCGGATCGGGTTCGTTGGTCTTGCACTGACCCAGATAAACTTCACCGAGCGTGCCATCGAGCGAAATCCAATCTCCTTCGTTGAGTAAGATCTTCTTGCCCTCGAAAAGAATGGAGGCCTGTTTCTGTTCCTCATCCACTGAAACGGATGAGGCTCCTACAACGCACGGACGGCCCATTCCACGCGCCACAACTGCGGCGTGACTTGTCAGGCCGCCGACAGCAGTCAGAATCCCCTTCGAAACGTCCATCCCATGTATGTCGTCCGGCGTGGTTTCTTTCCGGACCAACACGACAGGGCCAGTGGCAGCCAGCTTGACGGCATCTTCGGAAGAGAAGGCGGTTCGTCCCACGGCCGCTCCTGGCGATGCAGGCAGTCCCACCGCAATCTTCTGCAAATGTTTGCGCATGGCAGGGTCGAGCACTGGATGCAGTAATTGATCCAATTGATTTGGCCCGACACGCTGCACTGCTTCTTTTTTTGAAATAAGCTTCTCTTCCACCATGTCGACTGCAACACGCACCGCAGCGGGACCCGTCCGCTTTCCGTTGCGCGTTTGCAGCATGTACAGCTTGCCTTCTTCGATAGTGAACTCGAAATCCTGCACATCGCGGTAATGCTTTTCCAGATTGGCGGTGATCTCTCGAAGCTGTTTGTAAGCCTCGGGCATGACCTGCTCCAGCTCCACAATCGGCTGCGGCGTGCGGATACCCGCCACTACATCCTCACCCTGCGCATTTACCAGAAACTCACCGTAAAAGGTCTTCTCGCCCGTCGAGGGGTTGCGCGTGAAACCGACTCCTGTGCCTGAATTCTCTCCCATGTTTCCGAACACCATGGCTTGCACATTGGCGGCGGTGCCGATGGAATCCGGAATCTTTTCCATGCGCCGGTAGTAAATCGCTTTCGGCGTGTTCCAGGAATTGAAGACCGCATCGCGAGCCAGCACGAGCTGCTCATGGGCGTCTTGCGGGAATTCTCTGCCGGTCTCTTTCTTTACCAGCTTCTTGTATTCATTGATGATGAATTGGAGATCGTCGGCCGTCAGATCCGTGTCGAGCTTCGCCTTCACCTTGGCTTTGCGCGCATCGAAGATGCGATCGAACTCCGCCATATCGACGTGCAGCGCCACTTCGCCGAACATCTGGATGAATCGGCGGTAGCAATCATACGCAAATCGAGGGTTGCCGGTCTTCCTTGCCAGAGCTTCAGTCGCTTCATCGTTCAGCCCGAGGTTGAGGATAGTGTTCATCATGCCCGGCATGGAGAACTTCGCGCCGGAACGGACGCTTACCAGCAGCGGATCAGCGCCTGCGCCCAGTTTCTTTCCCATCCGTTTCTCGAGCTTTTCCAGCGCGACTCGGATCTGCTCATCCACTTCTCGAGGCACTTGGTTGCCGTTGTCGAAGAACAGGTTGCAAACGTCAGTCGAGATCGTAAAGCCGGGAGGAACAGGCACGTCGGCCTTGCTCATCTCCGCCAGACCGGCGCCTTTGCCGCCGAGCACGTCGCGCATCTTCCCGTCGCCTTCGGCCGAACCTCCGCCAAAGGAATAAACGTATTTTTTCATTTAGAATTCTTGTCTCCTGATTTTGAATATCAGCGCACTTACACTTTCACGCCGCTTGCGCCCTGTGTCACGATTTCGGAAAAATCGGCGATCGTAGAAAACTCCGTCAGTAGGCTATGCAGCAGAGACAGACGGTTTTGCCGGATCGCCGGATCTGGATCGTTAACTAAAATTTTATCGAAGAATAGATCCACTTGAGGACGAAGCGAGGCGATGGTTGCCAATTTCTCTCGATAAGCGGTGTTTGTCTTCGTAGCTTCACGCACTCGCAGAAACGCTTCGTACAGGTCCTGTTCAGGGCCAGGCGAAAGCAGCTTTGGGTCGGGCGGCTCGGCTCCCGTTACTTGGGCCTGCTTAAGAATGTTTTTGATGCGTTTGAAACTTGCGGCAACCGGCTCGAAATCCTCGGTTGGGCGGACGTAGTGGATGGCTTCAACGCGGTCGGCCACATCGTGTAGGGTCGCGATTGGGGTAGCCATCACCGCGTTTACTTCGTCGTAGAAATATCCGAGCACGTCGCGCAGATAAAACTGGATGCGCTCTTTGATAAAGTCGCTGAGCGCAGGAGTCTCCCTGAGCTCAATATTCAAACGTGCTTCAAATAAGATCTTGACGATTCCTTGAGCCGCGCGACGGAGCGCAAACGGATCTTTTGACCCGGTCGGAACCAGCCCGATCTTGAAGCACTCGCGTAGGGTGTCGAGCTTATCCGCAATCGATAGCACCTGCCCGTCAAGCGTGCGCGGAATCGAATCATCCATGCTGACCGGCTTGTAGTGGTCGTAAATCGCGGTCGCAACGGCCTCGCTTTCGCCCTGGGTTTTAGCGTAAAGGCCGCCGACGATGCCTTGAAGCTCTGGGAACTCTTTCACCATGTCGGTGGTGAGGTCGCATTTGCAGAGTTCTGCGGCCCGTTTCACAGCCTGAACCTCCGCGCGCGTACGAGCGGCTAATTCCGCTGCAAGCTCGAGCACGCGTTCGGTCTTGTCCTTATAGCTGCCGAGTTTGGCTTGGAATGTAATCTTCGCAAGCTCAGGCAGCCGTTCGGGCAACTTCTTTTGTTGATCGACGCGCCAAAAGAATCGGGCGTCGTTGAAGCGAGCGCGCAGAACCCGCTCATGGCCTCTTCGAATCAGCCCATCCGGATCGCCATCTGTATTTGTAACCGCAACGAACTCAGGCGCGAGTGACTCGTCCTCCTTCAGCACTGTGAAGTACCGCTGGTGGTGGCGCATCACAGTCGAAAGAATCTCTTTCGGCAGCTCGAGATAAGACGGATCGAAGCTGCCTCTGATCGTCGTCGGATACTCGGTCAGATAAACAAGGGTTCCAAGCAGATCGTCATCTTTCTGAACATTTGGTCCGAGTCCCGATTCGATACGTTGCTTGCGCTGTTCCGCACCAACGATCACAAAGTTGGTTTCGAGTACGTCCCGGTAAGTGGCGACCGTGACGGGCAGCGGGTCTTTCGATCCGAGAATCCGATGGCCGTGAGTTGTGTTGCCGGACTTCACACCGGCCAGATCAAATGGAACGACTTGATCCCCAATTAGTGCAAGTATCCAGCGAATAGGCCGAATAAAGTGCATGCCGCTTTTACTGGTCCAGTACATCGTCCTCGGAAAATGAATGCTGCCGATCGTCTCGGGCAGCTTCTCGCTCAACGCCTGAGTTGCCGACTGACCTTTCGTGAGCTGATGAAATACAAAGCGCTCACCCTTCGCGTCCGGAATCTTGCCCAACTGATCGATAGTCGTGCTCCATTTTCGGGCGAACCCTTCAGCCGCCTTCCCGCCCGCCGACACGTACGGTCCCGGCACAACCGTCTGAACGTCCGGTTCCCGTTCCGATAGATCTTTTGCGAGTAAGACGAGGCGCCTCGGTGTAGCTTCGGTCGCGAGCGCCGATCCGCCGAATGCGCCAAAAGCAGTCTCGAACTTGCCGCGCAGATCCTCGAGAGCCGGCTCGATCATCCAGTCGGGAATCTCTTCCGTACCGATCTCAAGGAGGAAATCCGGCACTATGCGACCGCCTCTGTAGCGGGGAACTGTTGCTGCACCCAAGCTTCCGCAACGCCGACCGCCAGCTTACGAACACGCGCGATAATACCCACGCGTTCCGTGACACTGATCGCTCCCCTTGCGTCCAGCATGTTGAAGAGATGGGAACACTTCAGAGCCTGATCATAGGCTGCGAGCACTGGAAAGCGTTGCTTTTCGCGTTTGTACCCGGCAAGCAACTCCGCGCATTCGGCCTCGTGCTCGGAAAAAAGGCGCCACAGACGATCCACATTCGCGAATTCGAAATTGTAGGCCGAAAACTGCTGCTCTTCCGTAAGCCGCACGTCCGCATACTTAACGCCCGGCGCCCACTCAATGTCGTAAACACTATCCACGTTTTGCAGAAACGCGACGATCCGCTCCAGTCCGTATGTGATTTCCGCGGGCACTAATTCCAGATCCATGCCGCCGCACTGCTGAAAATAGGTGAACTGCGTAATCTCTAAACCATCCAGCATCACCTGCCAGCCGACACCCCACGCACCCAGCGTCGGCGCTTCCCAGTTGTCTTCTTCAAACTTGATGTCGTGCTTCCGGAGATCGATGCCGATCGCATCCAGGCTGCCGAGATATTGATCGATAACGTCATCCGGCGTGGGTTTCAGGATCAATTGCAACTGCTGATGCTTATAGAGACGATTCGGATTTTCGCCGTAGCGGCCATCCGCGGGCCGGCGGCTGGGTTGAACGTAGGCCACTTTGTAGGGCTTCGGTCCCAGCACCCGCAGAAATGTTTCGGGCGCCATGGTGCCGGCGCCCACTTCCAAATCATACGGCTCTTGAATGATGGCTCCGCGATCGGCCCAATAACGCTTCAGCTTGAAAATTGTGTCTTGGAAGGAATCCATTACGATTGATCAGAGGCCTTCCAGTAGAGTCGGCGTATGGAAACGCCGCTCCACGTGCTCTTCCATTTGGCGAATGAGAAATCGCCGCAAATCGAGCGCAGTGTCTTTGTTCCACGCGACTGACGGCAGATTCGCAATGTGACTCCGCAACATGGAACCGGCCAAATCGCGCGACCAGGTGGAAAGGTTTCGATCAGGATGATTCGCGAGATCCGGCAAGAAACCTGAAAGCCTCGTCGCCCACAAAGAAAAATATGTCACGGCGGCCCAGATGCAACCCGGAGCTCGCTCATGCATGTAATCCAGGACGGCGGCCATCAGCCGGAAAAACCGCTCGTTTGCTTCGTGCGGCGGCAGCATGTGGTCACTCACCTCCGCAAGATAATCAAGCGCGACGCTCGTATCGAAATCGGTGAGTAGGTCGAATTGCGATTGCAACAAATCGCAAGAATTCAGATTCACCAGCTCTCGCGTCTCTTTTTGCGAATAGGATAGGTTCACTAAGGACAGCCGTTCCAGACCCGACCCGAAACTGTTCTTGGGTTTCCTCGCCCGTCTAGCCACCCCACGCAGCTTGCCTTGATCCCGTGTAAAGAAGCTGACGATCAGATCTGACTCGCGAAATGGGTATGTCCGCAGGACGTAGGTTTCACTCACCCGAGCCGGCATGAGTCATGGGTTCAGCGGTAGAAATATCAGGTTATCAGAGTGGCCGAACAGTTCTGTGGAACAATGTTTCATTGCGTTCAGCGATTGTTGTATTCGTTGCCTTCACGCTTTGCGGTCTGGCCGCCGGCCAAGCCGTCGATCACTCGCCGCAACTGCTTCTTACGCCGCAACGCCTCAAACGCTTACAACGCGATCGCGAACGGCAGACGGTCCGTTGGGTGGCTTTCGAGAACCGCGTCGAGTCCGTACCCGATTCGCCGGAACGCGGTTTCGAGCTGGCGCTTTACTACGCCGTAACTCATGATGAAAAAAAGGGCAGGGAAGGGGTCGAGTGGGCGGGGGCACATCCTCGGGAGAGAAGGCAGACAGCGTTAATAGTGGATTGGTGCGGAACGCTTCTTTCAGACGATGAGCGGGCAAAGCTTACGCCAGTCGAACACCAGGGAACGAGCATCAGCAATCAACTGCGCGACGAGCTATTCACCACCGTAGCTCGCGGCGAGAACGCCGACTCTTATACCGCGCAAGGGAATTTAGTGCTAAAAAGGCTTCAGGAAGGCGGCTTCACAAACGCCTCTGAGCTGTACGCGGCCGTCGAATATCTCGACATCGTTCGAACCACCCTCCACACGGATCTACGGCAAAACGCGCCACAATTCTTTTTCGGTCTGCCCACCGAATTTCTGCTGAGCCTAAAGCCCGAGCAGGTAGAGCACCCTGATTGGATGACGCATGCGGCCGCCCTCGCTCTGGTGGGACTCGATCCGAATCTGGCCGGCTCGCAATACCTGCAAGGGTGGGCCATAGAAAATCGCCAAATGCTTCGCGAAGGTCCCGGCGTAGCGTATGAGTTTTTGTGGGGCGACCCTTACCTGCCGGGCGTCGGATATCAGAATCTAGATCCGTGGGTATATGACTCGAACGGACGCCTGTTCGCGCGCAGTAATTGGGATCCAGACTCCTGCTGGATCAGTATTTCGACATCTGGCGTCGCAGAAGAGAATTGTCCCGCGGGATGGCGCGCGGCGTCCTCCGTTTTCGGACACATGACCTTGACGCCCATGACACAGCCTTGCACGGTTGCGCCGCACCGGCCGACGAATGAAGTGGTTATCCTCTGGAAACTGCGGCCGCATCAATCGCTTTCCTTTACGGAGAACAAGAAGCAAGTTCCAGCTGAAGCGGATGCAGCAGGCATGTGGCGCCTGCCCGGCAACGTCGAGGGAAAGGTTTGCGTCGGGCGTTAGCCGTCCGCGATGCCCTGTTACACTGCTTTCTAGCATGATTGCAGCGACACAACTGCGCCCGGGCATGGTGGTGAAGTTCAACAATGAGCTTCATTCGGTTTTCAGCATGGTTCATCGCACGCCCGGTAACCTTCGCGGCTTTGTTCAAGCCAAAATGCGCAACCTGCGCTCCGGTTCGATGATGGAACATCGCTTCTCTTCGGAAGACAAAGTGGAGCGCATCGCGCTTGACGAGCATGAGATGGAGTACTTGTACGACGACGGCGAATACTTCTACTTCATGAACACCGAAAATTACGAGCAGATGCATTTGACCAAAGACATGCTTGGCGACGGCGTGCTCTATCTCACCCCGCAACTGAGGGTGACCGTCGAGTTTTACGAGGGCAAGCCGATTAGCGTGGAATTGCCGCCAAGTGTGGAGATGACGGTGATGGAGACGGAGCCCGGATTAAGAGGCTCAACGGTTTCGAACGTAACGAAACCGGCCAAGATGGAGACCGGCTTAGTCGTGCAAGTGCCGGCGTTCATCAATCAGGGCGAGCGCATCCGCATCAGCACATCAGGCGGCACCTACCAGGAGCGCGCTTAGCCGATCCAAAGAATCTTTCCAGGCCTTCTTCCTGGGTACTAATGAACAGCACAAAGGCGCTCGATGAGTATTAAGATGTACGACGGCGCTGAATTTTGACAAAACCTAGCCTTTTCGCTGGCAATCTGCGTAGAGTTCCTGGTGCTCTGTTCCGGTACGCAATTCCGGTCGTTGGACTTGCTCTCGCTACCGGCATGACGGTGTTGATCCGGCGCACGGCCGGACCCCACCCGGCGATCAGTTTTGCATATCTGCTTGTGATTCTGGCTAGCGCCTGGTGGGGCGGGTACGGGCCGGGTGTGCTCTCCTGCTGCGCCGCGATGTTCGTCGTCCCCTACGCACTTACTCCTCATTTCAACCCCGCCAAAGTTGACCTCACCCGTCTCCTGCTTGTATTGCTCGTGTCGGTGCTTGTCAGCAGCGTCGCGGCGGTTCGCCACAAAATCGAAGCCGCTCTCCGGAAGGCGAACGGGAGCCTGGATGAACGCGTACAGCAACGCACTGCGGAACTCCGCAGGTCGAACGCGGAATTGCAAAGGCTCCAACGAAGACCTGAATCAATTCGCTCATTCTGCGTCCCATGATCTGCAGGAACCGCTGCGCATGATGGCTATTCACAGCCAGCTCCTTGAGCGCAAATACAAGGGGCAACTGGATGCGCAGGCTGACCGGTACATCGAACACATCATCCAGGGGTCGCAACGCATGGACATGCTTCTCCGGGATTTGCTGGTGTATACCCAAGCGATTCACATCTCTCCGGAGAACGTCGATCCCGTGGATGGAAACTCCGTTATAGCGAAAGCCCTGTGCAATTTGAGCGCCGCCATTGACGAGAGTGGCGCCAAGGTGACCTACGGTGGCCTTCCTGCACTGAAGATGCGGGAAGTTCATCTATTGCAGCTTTTTCAAAATCTAATTGGAAACGCGATTAAGTACCGGAGCGAAGAAACACCCTGCATCGAGATCGGCGCCGAGGAGAACGGAAGTCACTGCAACATCTATGTTCGTGACAATGGCATCGGCATTCCATCTGAGTACAAAGACCAAATCTTTCGAGTCTTCAAACGTCTGCACAACTCCGAAAAATACGCAGGAACCGGGATTGGATTGGCCATCTGCCAGAGAATCGTTGAACGCTACGGTGGACAAATCTGGGTCGACTCCGAAGCGAACAAAGGGTCCATCTTCCGGTTCAGCGTTTCAGTCGAGAAAGCTCATTAGGTTCCGGGTCTCGCCGGGTCAGCGTGCGGGCTGCGTGTTTCCCATTCCGCGGAGAAACGCGAGTCGAGATGGAAATGGCTGGACATTTCGACGAAAAGGCCGTTCCGGAAGTCGTCCGCGAGTTTGTTTGGCAGCGGCCACCCATACATCTCCGAGAGCTTCGTGACTTCTTTCCGCGACTGTTTGGGTAATGCGCGCAATGCGTAAATGTGATTGCCTGATGTCAAGCGTTCAAATTGAATACTGACCAGGTAATGCTTCCGCGGCTCGGAATAGCACTCGAGCTTACTGATGATTCCATGAAGCACTGCATTCTTCGGAAGAGTCCGGTTCGTTCCGGTTACCTTCACTGAATCGAGCAAAACACCGTCAATCGGATCTCCGGTATAAGCGGTCTGATCATTCACGGGCGTGCGGAGCGCAACGCGCAGCGTCATACCCGGCGGTAGCCACTCTTCTGTGATCGGTTGTGTGTTCGCTGGGGCCGCCGCGGTATTTATTACGTTGAAACTCACCGTCGATTCGCCTCGAAACTCCCGGCACTGGGAGTACTCGTTGCGGCTGATTGTATAGGTGTGTTCATTGTCGGTTATCCGGAGCAAGAAAAGTGCCGGAATCAGTGAGTCTTTGCCTGAGATCTTCGCAATCTGGTACTTCATTTCTGTGTCCGCCGAACACATGTGAGAGTCGCTCGGAATTTCATCGGGGATCAATTCCAAACTGTTTAACTGCAAATCATTCGTGTCGACGGAGAAGGAGCCATGAAAGGGAACCAGCGGCTTGTCGTGCCCCACCTCGATGTGGTATCCGCTCGCGCTGAGCGGCACGACGTATTTGAAGCAATACGTTGTCATCCCGTCCGTCGAAGACCTGCCCGTATATGTAAACCTCACGCCCGGCACAAGAAAAATGTTGCGCAGAAATCCAATGAAACCGCCAGAAGAGATGGGGCCGGTCTGAACAACATCGGAAATCGTCGAAGACGAAAATTTATTCTCACCGTGCCAGGAATAAATTTCCGCCCCCTCGGAAACAGCCACATCGAGCCGCAGCCGATCGTGCATAATCTCTTTGCGCGCGGGAATGTCGCCTTCGTTGGCGCATCCGGAACGCAGATTCCAAGGGCTTCTGAAGTAGCTTCGATCGATGGTTTGAACGCAGGTGTAATTGGAAGATTGTCCTAGCTTGGCGGCGACATTTTCGCGGACCTGCTGAAGGATTACTATCCAGTCGTCGGATGCGCCGCATGCAGCCGCGAGAAACAGAGCACAGATTAGGAGCCGGTACATGGAATCCTCATCAACAAGGCACAGACGAAAGAAAACGATCGTCCGCGCCACCCTACTCGGGTCGCCCTTTTGCCGCCTCGTGGCGCTGCACGAGCCGCAAACCAATGACTGCTATTATCGCCAATCCTACTGCGAGCGCAGCGACCAGACCTGCGTGCGAAATCAGGAATTCGAACGTGCGATGGCCATAATGCAAGCCCAGGTAGGCGAGCGCGAAATAACGAATGATTCTCGCGGAAAGAACCACTGCGATGAAATAGGCCCAGCGTACCTGCAGCGCGCCAGCACAGAACACCGGAATCTTCATCGGCATGGGAAGCGGAGAGAGCGCCGGGATGAATACGGTAACCATGCCATAACGCTGGAACCAGAGATGCAAGCGCGCGCCGCTGCGCCGGGAGATGTGCTTGGCAAGCAATACTTCGCCGCCTTTGCGCGCGATCGCGAATAATATGAGACTGCCTCCGAGCGAACCAAGGGTCGCCCAAACCGCGGCCAGGTAGGCGCGATGAGGGTAATTCACCGCGATCGCGACCAGCAAAGCGTCAACGCCCCCGATAACCGGAAGTCCGGCGGAGTCGAGAACCGCAAGAAAGAATAATCCCTCCGGGCCCCACGAGAGGAGAACCAGAGCGACGCGCTGCCAGATGCCAAGCAGACTGTGCCAGAAATACTTCAGGCGCTACTCCGGTCTCAGCATTCTCAGCAGATCCGCCTCATCGAGGACAGGAACGTTCAGCTCGCGGGCCTTGTCGAGCTTTGACCCAGCGTCTTCGCCAGCAACAACGTAACTCGTCTTGCTACTGACGGAACCGGCAACCTTGCCGCCCGCGGCTTCAATCCGCTCCTTCGCCTCTTCCCGCTTAAGTACCGGCAGGGTGCCTGTGAGCACGAAGGTCTGGCCCGTCAGGGGCCCCTGTTTCTTGGTTTGTTTGGGCGCTGTGAAGCGTAGCCCGGCGGCGCGAAGTCTTTCGATTAACTCGCGATTCCGCTCTTCAGCGAAGAAGTCCTTTATGGATGCGGCAACTTTGGGGCCAATCTCATTCGCTTCCTGCAGAGCATCAGTGGAAGCTGCGGCGATTTCATCTAGGCTGCCAAAATGTGTGGCGAGAATCTGGGCAGTGCGCTCGCCGACGAATGGAATTCCCAGTCCGTTTAACACTCGCGCGAGCGGCTGAGAACGTGATTGATCGATATTTTGAATTACTTTCGAAGCCGACTTTTTGCCCATCCGTTCAAGTTCACGCAGCTGCTCCGGCGTCAAATGATAGAGATCGGCGATATTGTGAACCAAGCCGCGGCTCAGGAGTTGATCGACCAACGCATCGCCCATGCCATCGATATCCATGACTCCGCGGGATGCCCAATGCAATAGCGATTCCCTCAATCTTGCAGGACAGTTCGTATTCACGCAGCGGCTGGCTGCCTCGCCCTCTTGACGCACGACGTGACCGCCACAAACCGGGCAAGAGCTGGGCATGCGAAAACGCCGGCGATGCGGACCCTGCTCGACAACGCGGACGATTTTGGGAATAACGTCGCCGCTGCGCTCCACCAGAACCGTGTCGCCGATTTCAGCGCCGAGCCGCGCGATTTCATCCTCGTTATGTAGCGTTGCGCGCGACACCGTGACCCCACTGAGGCTTACCGGTCGAAGATGCGCTACTGGCGTGAGAGTGCCGGTGCGACCCACCTGCACTTCGATGCCCTCAAGCACTGTCGAAGCTTGACGCGCGGGGTATTTGAACGCGATGGCCCAACGCGGCGCTTTGGCGGTCCAACCAAGTTTTTCCTGTTGCTTAACGGAGTCGATCTTGGCGACAACGCCATCAGTTTCATACGGGAGAGTATCGCGCTTGCCTTCCCAATCGTGAATGAACTCGAGTAGCTGGTCGAGCCCGGAGCACTTCCTTCTATGAGCGTTGACCTTGAACCCAGCGGCCGCGAGCGTTTCCAGACTTTGCCAATGGCTGTCGAGCAGAGGGCGCCCGTCCCGCAACAAAAAATACGTAAAGCAATGGAGCTGGCGAGCGGCTGTAACGGAAGGATCAAGGGCGCGCAGCGCTCCAGCTGCGGCATTCCTTGGATTCGCAAATCGCGGCAAGCCTGCGATCTCGCGCTCTTCGTTAAGACGCTCAAACGAGCGGCGCTGCATTACAACCTCGCCGCGAACTTCGAACGGTCCATGTGACAGCGGCTGTTTGGTGACGCGGAGCGGAAGAGATCGAATGGTCCGCGCGTTTTCCGTGACCTCTTCACCGATGCGCCCGTCGCCTCGTGTAAGGGCCTGTTTCAAACGTCCATCGCTATACTGCGCGGCCATGGAGAGGCCGTCGAGCTTGAGCTCGGCGACATACTCGTAGCTCTCAGACTTCAGAAGCGTCCGGACGCGCGCATCAAATTCCCGCAGCTCCTGCTCGTTTAGCGCATTGTCCAGACTGAGCATCGGGGAACTGTGCGGAACTTTGACGAAACCTTCCCGAGGCTGGCCGCCCACGCGTTGGGTTGGCGAATCCGGCGTGCGCAGCTCCGGGTGAGCCGTTTCCAGATCTCGCAATTCGCGCATCAGACGATCGAATTCGGCGTCTGTAATCTCGGGTTGATCGAGAACGTAATAGAGATATTCGTGATGCTCGAGTTGCTTACGCAGATCTGCGGCGCGCTTCTTGAGCGACTCTTTCATGCCTGAAACCTATAATGTGAGCTTGGAATCTTTCCACGCGAAACGCGCCGCTATCATCTACAATCCAGTAGCGAGAGGCTTGGCGCGCCACCGGCGCTTGCTCCAAAGTACCACCGGAGTGCTTGCGCGGCAGGGTATAGAAGCGACTCTCGTCGAAACCACGGGGCCGGGCAGCGCCTCGTCGCAGGTACGCGAGCAACTCGCGGCGGGGTGCGATCTGATTGTTGCGGCCGGCGGCGATGGAACCATCAACGAGGTCGCAAACGGAATGTTGCATACGGGCGTGCCGCTTGCCATACTGCCCGGCGGAACGGCGAACGTCTTGGCGCGCGAGATGCGCTTACCTATTCACCTGGAACGCGCCGCGACCCAAATTTCGAAGCTTCAGCCCTGCCGGATTGCCGCCGGTAGTGTGCGCATCGGGCGTTCCGAGCCGCGGTGCTTTCTCTGTATGACGGGCGCCGGGCTCGATGCGGAAATTGTGTCGCGCATCAACTTGGATCTGAAGGCGATGGCAGGAAAGTTCGCCTACTACGCGGGCGGGTTTGCTCAGGTGTTTCGACCAGTTCCTGAGTTCGAAGTGACGGTGGATGGAAAGCGCTTTGAGGCGAGCTTTGCGCTGATCAGCCGTGTCCGGAATTATGGAGGCGACTTGGAGATTGCGCGCACTGCTTCGCTGCTCCGCCCCGATTTCGAAGTTGTGCTGTTTCGCGGTACGTTGAGCGTTCGTTATCTGCGCTATCTTCTCGGCGTGGCGCTCGGCCGTATCCAGCAGATGAAAGGGTGTACGGTTGTGCGCGGATGTTCGGTCACCTGCGATGGGCCGGACGCCAGCGAAGTGTTCGTGCAAGTGGATGGCGAGCTGGCCGGCAAACTTCCGATTGCCGCCGAGATCGTTCCGGATGCGCTTACTCTGCTTGCGCCGCCGGAGTACTTGGCTCGAGAGCAATCCTACGTTGCCGTTCCGGTTTGCGCCTGAACGGGCATGGACAATATCACGCATTCGTTGACGGGCTTGGCCCTTGCACGGCTTGGACTCAATCGCCTTTCTCCGCAAGCCACACTGCTGCTGGTCCTTTCCGCGAATGCGCCGGACGTGGACATCGTAGTCCTCACCCGAGGCCCGCTTCCCTATCTGGAGGCACATCGCGGCTATTCTCATTCCTTGTTAGGTCTGCCCGTGATGGCCTTGATTGCGGTCTTGCTAGTCGCCGCGATTTGCAGAAAGAGGCTGCCATGGGCAAGGGCTTGGGGATTGTGCTGCATCGGTGTTGGCAGCCATCTCCTAATGGATTCAATGAATAGTTTCGGTGTCCGGCTGCTGCTGCCGTTTTCATCCAGTTGGTTTCACCTGGATCTAAACAGTCTTTTCGATGCTTGGATTCTGGCAGTGCTTGTGTTCGCGGCAGTCTGGCCCGTATTCGCGCGGATGGTGAATAAAGAGATTGGCGCTCACGGCGTGGCGGGGCGGGGAACTGCGATATTCGCGCTTGGGTTTTTTGTGCTCTTCGATGGAGGACGAGCGATCCTGCACGCGCGAGCGGTCGCGCAATTAGAAGCTCGGCTTTGGGACGAGATGCCACCTGTGAACGCAGCGGCGCTGCCGCAGCCCTTTACGCCATTCCGCTGGAGTGGCGTGGTGGAAAGTCCTAAAAGCTATCGGGCGATACCGGTGAATACTCTCGGTCAACTCGATCCGGCAACAGCCAAGGTCTTCTACAAGCCTCCGGCTGGGCCAACTCTCGATAGCGTGAAGGCCACCGAACCGTTTCGGTACTTCCTGTACTTTGCGCGTTTTCCAGTGTGGTCACTGCAGCCTGTGCTCATCGATCAGGAGCAGGGAACGCGAGTGGATTTAGCTGACCTGCGCTTCGGAGCGCCGGGCACTGGATCGTTCCACTGCATTGCTTTAGAGAACAGCCGGCATCAGGTATTGCAGTCTGCCTTTACCTATGGCTCTGGGTGGGGATTGGGATGGGGCCAGGGGCGCCCTCCTACCTCGGCCGGTTCTTTAGAACGAACAATCCTGGAGGTTTCGCCGCGACCCCAAGCAGTCACGCACGATGCGCCGGCTCAATCGGATCGGGTCGACGTGATATGTTCCAGCTTGCACGGCCCGCATGGCCTGTTGCACCTTGCGTCGCATTGCCGACGCGCCATTCTCAAGACCATTCAGAACTGAGCTGAGCTTCGACAGGCCATCTGGCTGAAGATTGTCGATCGCCTCTGGCTCAAGGCCGTTGTCTTTTGTTTCATTCATTGATGGGCCTCGCCGTCACTTGTAAACCTTATCGGCGACTCCCTCTTGCTAGTTTAGAGGCGTAGGCACAAGAAAATGAACCGATGATAGAATCGAGCGAATACCAAAGGACATTCATGACATACTCTCGTTGCTGTTTGGGCGCATGCCTGTTCGCTTCTACGCTTCTCGCCGCTGGATCTTACAAGCTGGTGAAGACGATTCCGATCCCAGGCGAGGGTGGATGGGACTATTTGGCCGCAGACTCCTCGAACCGGCAGCTCTACGTGTCACACGCTACCGAAGTTGACGTTGTGAACATGGATAGCGGTGCTGTCGTCGGCAAGATTCCCGGCACGAATGGAGTACACGGGATCGCGATTGCGAACGACTTGGCCGCGGATTCGTCAGCGATGGACGTGACAATCAGGTCACCATCTTCGACTTAAAGACGCTCAAGACAATCTCGACGGCAAAGACGGGCAGCAATCCTGACGGCATTGTCTACGATCCGTTCAGCAAGCGCGTGTTTGCCTTTAATGGACGCAGCAGCGACATGACTGCTATCGATGCGAAAACGGGCGATGTGGCGGGAACCGTTCCACTCGGTGGAAAACCAGAGTTTCCGGTGACGGATGGCAAGGGCAATGTTTACGTGAATATCGAAGATAAGAGCGAAATAGTGCAGTTCGATCCGAAGACTCTCGAGATCAAAAATCACTGGGCGCTAGGACCGCAGTGCGATTCGCCTTCGGGGCTGGCAATCGACACCAAGAGCCGCCGCTTGTTCCCGGTTTGTGACAACAAAGTGATGGCGATTGTTGACGCCGATAGCGGCAAGGTGATCACGACTGTTCCGACCGGCGAAGGGACAGATGCCGCGGGGTTTGATCCGGGGACAAAACTGGCGTTCGCTTCGAATGGTGAGAGGCACGCTGACGGTCATCAAAGAAGAATCTCCGGACAAATACAGCGTCGTAGAGAACGTGAAAACACAGCGAGGCGCGCGGACGATGGCGCTGGATCTGAAGACGCATACTGTATATCTTTCGGACGCCGAATTTGGTCCCGCCCCCGCTCCAACGACCGAAGCGCCGCGACCCAGGCCAAAGATGGTTCCAGGTACGTTTAAGCTATTGGTTGTAGCCCAATAGCGGATGATATTCACTAAGCACGGATCATTTGTAGCACTTGCTTTCCTCCTGCCCTTATATGCGCAGGGACAATCGACCACTGAGCCTCCAAAGCCCGACTTTTCAGGCCGCTGGAAGATGGTGAAGGACAAGAGCGATTTCGCCAAGGCGCGAATGCCCGACATGATTATCCGAGTGATCGATCAACATTATCCAGCGCTGAACATCCATACGATTCAGACCAGCGGAACCAAGACTTCGATGGCCGACGTGAGCTACTTCCTGGATGGATCGACTTCGACGAATGTGATCAACGGGCACGACGCCACCAGCAAGACTTTCTGGGACGGCACGTCACTAATGGTCCGGACCAATATGAAAACTGCAAATGGCGAGGACGAGGAGATTGAAGATCGCTGGGAACTCTCGGGAGACGGGCAGACCCTGACCACCACCAGTCACATCAGGACGACCAAAGGGGCCGTGGACATGAAACTAGTGTGCGAAAAGGAAAAGACCGGCAGCTAGATCTTCTTCTTTAATCCTTCAAGCGCCCATTGCGCGGCGTAGTAGCCGCACAAGCCGTGTACAGCGCCACCTGGCGGCGTTGAGGAGGAACAGAGATACACGCCTTTGAGTGGCGTGCCGTAGCGCCGCCAAGTCGGTCTCAAGGCGAATTGGCTCAGGCTGGGAGCACCGCCGCTGATGTCGCCGCCGACCAAGTTTTCATTCCAGAGTTCCATCTTGCGAGTGGTATGGGCGGTGGTCGCGAGAATGCATTCGCGGAACCCCGGCGCATAGCGTTCAATCTGCGCTTCGATTTGAGCGCGCGCGGAGCCGGACCAAGCGTTGGGGACGTGGCAGTATGCCCAAGCCGTGTGGCGGCCAGCGGGAGCACGGGTCGGGTCGAAGAGGCTCGGCTGAGCTAACAGAACGAATGGCTTATTAGGGGCTTTGCCTTCCCAAGCGGCGCGTTCGGAGGCAGCGATCTCTTCGAGCGATCCACCTAAGTGCACCGTCGCGGCGCGCAAGCAATCTTTGGCCTTCCAGGGAATCGGCTCTCGCAAAGCCCAATCAACCTTGAACACGCCAGGCCCGTATCGATAATGCGCGAGCAATTGGCGGAACGAATCGGAAAGCAGATGACCGGCCAGCCGTAGAAACTGACGGGGCGTTACGTCGCACAGAATGAGGTCGCAGCCCTGCAGGTCGTCGAGATTTTCCACGCGTGATCCGGTCACAATGCGGCCGCCTAAAGATGCAAGGTGGCTGCTCAGCGCATCGGCGATATGCTGCGCTCCGCCTTGCGGGATCGGCCAGCCCACGGTGTGCCCCAACGCGCCCATAATCAAACCAAAGGCGGCGCTGAGCGGAGCTTCCAGTTTCAGCACGGAGTGAGCGGCAAGTCCGGCAAAAAGCGCGCGAGCCCGCAAATTACCAAACGAACTCCTTGCCAGCAGGCTAGCCGGTTGAAAGGCACGAACGCCGAAACGGGCGAGTAGCAACGGGTGACGCGGAAAGCGTAATGGCCGTAATACTTCGTCGGCGATGGCCTGCCAATTTCTTACGAGCGGATCGAAGAGCTTGTGGTAGGTCATGGCATCAGAGCCCAGTTCCGCGGCAGTCGTGTCGACATCGCGCTCCATCATCACGGCTGTGCCGTCGTCTAGCGGGTGCGCCAGGGGAGCAGGGGACCAAATCCAGGTAAGTCCGTGAGCGTGCAATGCAAGTTTTGAGAAGAACGGCGAGGCGAGCGCCATCGGGTAAACGGCAGATCCAAGGTCATGAACAAAACCGGGGAGTGTCAGTTCGCCGGAACGCGCCGCACCGCCAGCGACGGTGGCACTCTCGTGGACTTCTACATCGAGTCCGGCTTGTGCCAGAACAATCGCGGCGGAAAGACCGTTCGGCCCGCTTCCGATGACAGTGGCAGTGCGCTTCATGACATCCTTGCCTCATCCGATGGTAAACATGGCCGTCGCCTAGGATTTCGACTTACAGTGAGAGAGCGATGATTCTTGCGCGTGATTTTCGCTTTGCCATACGCACGCTCCGAAAAAATCCGGGGTTCGTGGTGGTTGTGGTGTTGCTGCTTGCACTCGGCATCGGCGCCAATACGGCGATCTTTAGCGTGGTCGAGGCTGTGCTGCTGAGGCCATTGCCCTATCGCGCTCCCGACCGGTTGTGCGTGCTCTTCAAGAGCGTGCCGGCGAAACACCTGGAATGGGACTGGACCTCGTACCCGACCATCTCAGACTGGCGGGAGGAGAACCACACGTTTGACGATATCGCCTTCGCGCTGCGGCCCGAGGGCTCACTGGTGACGCTGACGTCGGGCGATCAACCGGAAACCGTACAAGGATCGAAAGTCTCAGGCAATCTGTTCCCGCTGCTAGGTGTCCGGCCAATATTAGGCCGCACCTTTTCGCCATCCGAAGCGAGGCGAGGCGATCTAGCCGTCGTGCTCAGCTACGGGCTCTGGCAGCGGCGGTTTGGCGGCGCACGCGATGTTCTCGGCAAGTCTCTGGAGATAGATCACGCGGCATCGACCGTCATCGGCGTGATGCCGGATAGCTTTCGCTTTCCAGATCATGAGACCCAGCTTTGGCTCCTCATCAGCGCAGACAGCCGCTGGGCCAGCTTTCAAAAGGTTCGCGTGGCGGACGCGTTCGAGGCGGTCGGCCGCCTAAAGCCCGGCGTGGAACTGGGTCAGGCTCGCGCAGAGATGGATGCAATTGCCGGTCGACTGGCGCGGCAGTACCCCGTGACCGACGCGGGACTTGGGATTCGCGTCCTGCCACTGGCCGAGTGGGTGACGCCGCCGAACGCACGCCGCGCATTATGGATACTCCTTGGAGCTGTGGGGTGCGTGCTGGCGATGACCTGTCTCAACGTTGCCGGCCTGGTGCTAGCACGCGGACAGGCGCGAGAGCGTGAGCTGGCGGTACGCACCGCATTGGGCGCGGGGCGCGTACGCTTGATAAGGCAACTGCTCACGGAAAATCTGATCTTGTCTATCACCGGTGGCGCCCTGGGGCTTGCATCGTCCGTCGTTGCGGTTCGCGCACTGCTCGCGATTGCGCCGGCGAATCTGCCGCGCGTCGAAGAAATTGGCGTGGACTCCGGCCTACTCGCATTCGCGTTCATCGTGTCGACCCTTTCGGGCTTAGCCTTCGGGCTCGCACCTGCTTTCCGGCTTGCCAAACGCGATCCGCAACAGGGCTTGCGTGGAAGCGTCCGCGGTTCTTCTACAGGCCCGGGCCACAGCAGGAGCCGCGGGATTTTGGTTGCCGCGGAGTTCGCCGTGGCGATGATATTGCTGGCCGGCTCCGGCCTGCTGATACGCAGCTTTCTGCGGATTCAGGCTGTCGAACTGGGCTTCGATCCGATGCAGGTGGCCATCATGGACGTTCATCTTCCATCGCCGGCCTACGACCGAGCGGACCGTGCGGGCAGCTTCTTCGAGCAGGCGATCCAACGGATTTCCGCGATTCCGGGAGTCACCGGGGCCGCGGTTGGGGGTCTGTTCAGCGAGCACCAGCCGAATGCGATCGTCCAGATTGAAGGCCGCCCAGTGGCCACTGGTCCGGAGCCGCACGGCCGGCAGTACGTTTCGGAGAGCTATTTTCGGCTGCTCGGAATACCGCTCTACAGTGGGCGAGTGTTCACCGCCGAGGACAACGCGCACTCACCGCCGGCTGCCGTGATTAATCGCACGATGGCGCGACGGTTCTGGCCGAATCAGGACCCTCTCGGTAAGCGATTCAAACAGACTCTGCCTGGGCTGGACGCCGATTGGTTAACAGTAGTTGGGGTGGTGGGCGACGTATTGCTGAACGGGCGTGAGAGCCGGGTCGTGCCGATGTTTTATCGTCCAGAATCGCAAATCGGGTTCGCCGATGCGACCTTGTTGGTACGCACCCTTGGAGATCCGATGTCGCTTACGGCGGCGATCCGCAAGGAAGTGCGATCGCTCGATCCCACTGTTCCTTACTTCGAGATCACTACCGTTGAGCAGCATCTGGTGGCGATGGGGGCTTCGCGGCGGTTTGAGACAGAACTGCTGTCGATTTTCGCCGTTCTCGCACTGATACTAGCCGTAATTGGGATCTATGGCCTGCTGCATTATGTGGTCACACAGCGCTACCGCGAAGTCGGCATTCGCATCGCGCTTGGCGCGCAGCGAGGCGACGTCGTACACCTGATATTGCGGCAAGGCCTCGGCTGGGCTGTAATCGGCATCGGCGCCGGCGCTTTGATCGCGCTTGGGGTGACGCAGATTTTTGGGGACCTCCTATACGGGGTCACTGCGACCGATCCTTATACGTTTGTGGGCGTCGCGCTGACACTGCTAATGGCCGCCGCGATCGCAAGCAGCCTGCCGACGCGGCGGGCATCGCAAATAGACCCGCTCATTGCGTTGCGCGAGGAGTAGACCTGCGGTTTGAGATCTCGTTGTAAGCGCTCGCCTTCCGAACATCTTAAGAATGGCTTGTCCATGGAATAGTCCGCACACATTGCGCGTCGCAACTGCTGCACTGTGGATCACGTCTCGTAGTTGACGTGTAGCCGGTCAGTCAGTGGATTGACATCTGCACCGTAAACGTCGTAAATCGATTCGATATACGAGAGCGGCACCTGAGCCGCAAGGTTAGATTCCTTTTTCCACCGTTCGCGTGGAAAGGCTTGAAATCGCCCCGGTTCCGGGGTGATCAGCCGTCCTTGCATAATGCCGATTTGGTTAAGCGAAGGGTGAAAGTGTGCAAGACTTGTTTATCGGTAAAAATTTAGGACACGTCGGTCCTGTTGGCGCTCGACGTGCCCGATTGTGCGCATGGCCGCATCCGACGTGATGTCGACGCCTGTTTTGTCTACGTCTGGGCGCAGCGTGTCAACGTTCGGAGACAATAGGCTTTCTGAAGAACGGGTTCCGGCCCTCGACGGTATACGCGGGATGGCGATCCTGCTGGTGCTGGCAGCGCATGGAGTTGCGTTCCTTCGACCGACTCCCGGGAACGCCTTATTGCATCTTCTTGCTTTTGGATGGTGCGGTGTCGATCTATTCTTCGTTCTGTCCGGATTTTTGATCACCGGCATTCTGATCAGAACCAGAGAGGCTGTCAACCGCGCGTCCTCCTTCTATGCCCGCCGGGTTTTGCGCATTTTTCCGATCTATTATCTGACTCTGATCGTGCTGTTCGGCATTGGCGTTTTCTCTCCGGCAATGCGATCGATGGTGCGCCTCACGAGTGTTAGCGAACGCGCGATTTTCTTCGGCTATCTGCAAAACTGGTTGCTCATCTGGAATCCGATGCTTCACTCCGCCGTGGGGCATTTCTGGAGTCTTGCCGTCGAGGAACAGTTTTACTTGATATGGCCCTTGGTGGTCTGGAAACTGAGGCCTCGCTCGTTGGTTCGAGTTTGTGTTGTCGCGTCAGTATGCGCTCTTCTCCTCCGCATCCTACTCGTGTCTCACTTCGGGCCGCATTTCTGGATTCACGCACTCACGCCTACCCGAGGAGAGGGCCTATTGATCGGCTCCGCGTTGGCTGCCGTCTCGGTGCTGCGCCGCGAGATTCCAACTCGGGCACTCGTGTTCATGGCCGCCATTGGAGGCGCAATCTTGGCTTTCATCTTTTTCTCGGCCCCTGGCGAGTTTATAGACACCGATGCCGGTCCCTACATGTACACCGTCGGAGTGACAGCATTGGGGCTTCTGTTTGGCGCTCTGGTCGGATCTTCTCAGCGCCACGTCTCTGTCCTGACTCCTCTTCTGGCATGCATTTGGTTGCGGAGTTTTGGAAAGTATAGCTATGGGCTTTATGTGTATCACGTGCCAGTTTACTTGATCGTGACGCAAGTCCTCGCTTCCGAGCTACGGATCGACTTCCCGCTGCCGGTGGCCCAGGCTGGTCTCTATGTGCTCTTTTTGATTAGCCTTTGTTACGGCTTGGCTTGGTTGAGTTTTCGGCTTCTGGAGGGCAGGCTTCTCCTTTTGAAACGACATTTCGCGCCGGTTGCCCATCCACGTCTGACGGACTTCAATTCCGCCAGAGCCCCAGAACCAGGCGCTGCCCGCGGCGTGCGAATCGATACGCTCTAACCCAAATTCGTCACTGATGGGCCGAACCGCGCTGACGCTACTAGTGGCCGCCGCGATCGCGAGCAGCCGGCCGACGCGGGGTGGGTGTCCCAAAGAGACCCGCTCATTGCGCTACGCGAGGCGTAGGCCTGCTGCGTTATGCGCCTAAGGAAAGATTTTGCTCGTAACTACTGTGGCGTCTCCTCATCGCCCAATAAGGATTGGATTTACTCGGCGCGCAACGCTTCCAGCGGCGAAATCAAACTTGCGCGGAACGCTGGAATCAACGATGCGGCCAACGCGGACAATCCGAGCGCCACGACGGCGATTAACGTCACCACGGGATTGTATGGATTCATGCCGTAAAGCTGATTGCCCAGGAATCGCCCTGCGGCGAACGTCAACGGCAACCCAATGAATAGTCCAAAGAGAATCAGCCCGAATGCGCCTCGTAGTACCAGCGCCACAACATCGCCGCGATTAGCGCCCAACGCCATGCGCACGCCGATTTCACTGATGCGGCGTCCGGCATTATAGGCAGTAACTCCATACAGCCCGATCGAAGCTAAGACAAGCGAAAGAACTCCGAAGAACGAGGTGAGCCGTGCAATCAGCCGCTGCTGCCTGAACTGGCCGGCTACTTGCTCTTTCAGAGTGCGAATCGAAATGATCGGCAGATTGGGATCCACCGAAGCCATGGCTTGGCGCATTTGCGCAAAGGACAGGCTGGCTCCCGGCCTGGTCACAACGACAATGTCATGCAGGAAATGCGAGCCCGGACTGAGCTCAGTCGACGCGGCGTTCGGCAGAAAGTCATGCTGCGCTTCCGGCAGAAAGAAGAACGGGCCAACCGGCTTGTCGAGTTTGAAAGTCAAATAGCGGGCGTCTTTGGCGACGCCCACAATTTCGTATTGGCGCTCAGATCCGATACCTTCGTCGGCCGAAGTGCTTTCCGATAGGATCTTCATTCTTGAAAAACTTCCGCGCAAACGCCTCATTGATGACCGCCACGTGCCGTGAAGTCGCCGTATCCTGCTCGGAGATGCCGCGTCCTCTGATGATTGGATTTCCGATGACGTCAAAATATCCCGCCGTGACTCGATCCAACAAAGCAAAGTTGTCATCCTTAGGTCCCGGAGGCGGATGTCCATCGACCCAGACGCCACTGCCCCAAGCGTTGCCGCTCAGCGGCGAGTACGTGCAGAGAGCCACTGCCGACACGCCAGGAATGCTCGATAGGGAATCGTGGATGCGCCGGTACAGTGGCGTGAGTTGGTCCAGCCGGTAGCCGGCAAGCATTGGACTCATGTTCGCCACGATGCGCCGATCCTGATCGAATCCGAAATCTTGATTCTCCAGATTGTGAAGCGCGGCCGTGAGCAGTCCCGACTGCCGAAAGCAAAACAAGCGAGAGCGCAGCCTGGAATACCACAAGTGTCTTGCGCGGCAGCGAGCCCGTGCGGGCGGTGGAGCGGCTGGCTCCGCTGAAGGGCTTCAATCGGATCTACCCGTGTGGCCATCCATGCGGGAGCGATGCCGAACGCAACTCCCGTGATCAACGAAACGCCGAAGGCGAACAGCAGCACCGGCATGGAAGGCGACGCGCTGATGGGTACGCCTGCCATGCCGCCAATCCGGGGGAATGCGAAATGCAAAATAAGGCGCGTGCCCGCAAATGCGATCGCGAGACCCGCCGCGCCGCCGAGCAGCGAGAGCAAAATGCTTTCGGTGAGGGCCTGCCTCACAAGCCGCGGCGCTTGCGCTCCCAGCGCCATGCTCAACGATATCTGCCGCCGCCGCTCCATGCCGCGAACAAGCATGAGATTGGCCACGTTGGCGCAGACGATCAGCAGCACAAATCCTGAAACCATCATCAGGATCTGAAGCCAGTGCTCATATTGCTCGCGCATGCTGCTGATGCCGGCGCCTCCGGGGCGCAGGAACAGGGTCTGTTCGGGGAATTTCGCGCGATCGTTGGCGCTCATCTCACCCCAGTGCGAGCGCAGCCATTGCTTCAGCTCCACCCGCATTTCAGCCTCTATGGATGCAGGCGTCGCGCCTGGCTGGATGCGGCCGATCAAGTCTAACCAGTGGGTGTCGGCCTTGTTCAGATCGGGATCGGCGGCATCCACGAATGGTTCGGTGTTTAGCGGCAGGAAGAAATCGGGCGGATTGTTGCGCAGAGTGTCGCCAAAGAAAGCCGGGCGGAGCGATTCCCACGACTGTAAATGGCTTCTCATCTATATCGAAGACGCTGCCGATGACGGATGGATCCGATCCATACTGTTGCTGCCACAAGCGATAGCTCATCACCGCGGCCGGCGGAGCGTTGGGTCGATCGTCGCTGGCCGTAAGCGCGCGTCCGGCATACGCTTTTATGCCGAACATGGTGAAGTAATTGCCTGAGACAAACTCTCCCGGATAGCTTTGGGCTGGCTCCGAGCCGCCTGAGCGCCGAACACCGAACTGCGGCTCGTACGCCTGGAAGGCCGCTAATTCCGCAAAACCTTTAGTGTTGTCCCTGAAGTGCTTGTACAAATCGTAGGAGACAAGGGAAAACTCTTTATCCTGACTGTACCCGCCCTGGTAGCAGCAACGTGCTTCTTTCCCCAGGCGGTACAACTCGCCGGGATTCGCCACGGCCAGCGACTTCAGCAGAACGGCGTAGACCAACGTAAAAATGGAAGTGGTTGCGCCAATGCCCAGCGCGAGCGTCAGGACCGTGGTGATGGTGAACGCCGGGGCCATTTCGCAAACGCCGCAGCGCGTGGCGAGTATCCTGTATCAGCGTTTCCATAAACGGCAGTCCTCTTTGGTCTCGATAACTTTCCCTCATTGCTTCCACCGCTCCGAACTTCAGCACAGCCTGACGCCGCGCTTCGACGGGCGATAAACCGGCCCGAATATTTTCAGCAGTTTGAAGAGCGAGATGTTCTTCAATCTCAGCCCGCAATCGCTCTTCGTCTTGCCGCGTTGTCGCCCAGGAACTCAGCCGTTTGAAGAATCGCCGCAATGCTCTCATCTCAGGGCCTTCTCATTTCAGATCTTCTGCTTTCACGGCAAAGAATCGCCCGATGATGGCCGCCGTCTGTTCCCAACCTCGGGTCTCGGCTTGCAATTGTTTGCGTCCCGTCGCGTGTCAGCCGATAGAAGCGCGCCTTGCGGTTATTCTCGGAGGCGCCCCATTCGGAGGCGATAGAACCCTCCTGCTCCAGCTTCAGCAGGACGGGATAGAGCGTGCCTTGATTTACGGTGAGAAGATCTCCGCTGATCTGCTCGATACGCCGAGCGATGCCGTAGCCGTGCAGCGGTCCGAGCACGTCCAGAGTTTTCAGCACCATCAACGCCAGCGTGCCTTGCAGGACATCCGTTTTCTCTCTCATGTGGCTTATTGGGTTTCCAACAGGAAGCATGGCACACTTCCATTGGGAAAGCAACAGTAGCGAGACCGCTCAACTTCCCGGATGGTTTTTCCTCTCGAAGCTGAGAGGGCTATTCGTATCTGAGCGCCACCATGGGATCCACGCGCATGGCTCGCCGGGACGGCGGATAGGCGGCAAGCAGTGCGATGGCCAAAAATAAAAGGGCCATGCCGACGAAAGAGATGCCATCGACAGTATTGAGTCCGTAGAGCACGCCGCGCAGCAGGTAAGAGGCTCCAACGGCGCCCAACATTCCGACGAGCAATCCAGCAAGCACGGGCCGCGCGCTTTCGCGCAGTATGAGTCCGAGGATGTCGCGCTTTTGAGCACCGACCGCCATGCGGATGCCGACTTCGCGCGTGCGGAGGACGACGATATAGCTGACCGTGCCATAGATCCCCATCAAGGCGAGCAGAAGCCCAAGCAGGCCCAGACTAGAAGCAATACCCGCTGCGAGGCTGGAGGCAATGAATGGCGCAGACACCCGAAGCATTTCGTCGAGAGTGGAAACATTTGCGATCAGGTCAGGATCGACGGACGAGATTACCGGGTCGATTGCTTTTATCACCTGTGCCGGGTCGGACTGGGTTCGGATGAGTATTGGGTGGTCTTGGAGCCGCCCGTCCGGCAATGGCAGGTAGACCTGCCTGGAATCGCTTCCGTCAAACTCAACGCCACGTGTGTCGCGGGCAACTCCCACAACTTGGTAGGCCGGCCCGTCGGCCACAAGTTCGCTCGAATTGTGGACCCGCTCATCCGTCGCACCGAGACGAACGCTGCGGCCGATCGGGTTCTGGCCGGACCAGAGCTGTCTTGCGGCTGATTCGCTGAGAATGACGGAGTGCTCCGGTTGCCCGTGCGATTGAAAGCCGCGGCCCAGAAAGAGCGGGATGCTAAGCGTCTCAAAGTAGTTTGACTGAACGTAGGTGTAGTAGAGGATCGATTGCCCATTTTGGATCGACGCTTTCTCTCCACCGAGTGCGAGGGCGGCTGTTCGAAAGCTGTACTCGTCCGGTGGCCGAGCGCTCGTGATCGCAGCCACTCCGGGCAGGGCAGCGAGGCGCGTACGGAGCTCACGGATGAGAGTAAGTTTGCGGTCGGCGGTGTATTTAAGGCCCTCCGGAAATTGGAGATCGAGATCGACAACGTGTTTGCTGTCGTATCCGGTTTCCGTCTTGAGCGAGTGAATGGAGCTGCGAATCAGCATAGTTCCGGCGATCATAAGCACTAGCGAGAGGGAAACCTGCGCGGCGACGAGGAAATCCTGCAGCCGACGGGTGCTGACCGGCGAGGTGCTGGCCCTGGCGGCAGACGACAGCGCGGAGCGCGAGCTTTCCAGAGCCGGAGCAAGCCCGAACAGGATTCCGGAAAACAGAGAAACGGCCAACGCGTAAGCAAAGATCTCGACGTCGGGGTTCACGTGAAAAATGAGCGTGCCCTGGTCGGCGGGGAAGGCTTCGGCTAGCAGCAGCACCATAACTTGCAAGAATGCCCACGCGAACAGGAGCGCTACGATGCCGGCTAGCAGGCCCAACAGAGCGCTTTCCGTCAGCAGTTGCCTGATAACGCGTAATCGGCTCGCCCCAAGCGATAGCCGGGTGTGCAATTCGTGCTGGCGGGATCTGGCACGAGCGAGTTGCAAGCTGCCAACATTGGCGCAAGCGACAACGAGCAGCATCGCGGCAGCCACCATGATGAGCAGAATGGTCAATCTCAGCCCGCGGTAGAAATTCAGGGGGAGCGGAAACGGGGAAGCCGGCCAGACGAGTGCAGTAGCGGGCTTAGCCGCATCGGAGTGAGGGTCGTGCAAGGTGCGGAGGTGACCAGCAACGACGTTCATCTCCGCTTGCGACTGACTGATGCTGACCCCAGACGCAAGGCGTCCAAACAGGCGGCAGCACTGATTTTCGCGGTCCCGTAGCCAGTTGGCGTCAGCATGAACCAGCGGCGCAAGGCTGATGCGGAAGCCAAAAATCGGGAACGCCGATACTCGTACCGACGAAATCGTGCGGGGTGATGCCGATGATCTGAACGGCGGCGCCATTTAGACGAATGGTCTTTCCCAGCACCGCCGGGTCCTTCACGAACCGCCTCTGCCAATAGTTTTCGCTGATCAAAACGGAGGGCGAGGCCGCAAGCTCAGGAGTACTTATGGATTCAAAGGTGCGGCCACGCAGAGGAGCGACTCCGAGAACCTTGAAGTAGTTTTCGGAGACAACGAATACGTTGGCGAACTCCGCATTGCTTGCCCCGGGAGGTAGCAGCCCCAATCTTCCCATCGCCGAGTTAGCCACAGAACTGCGCTGGCTAACAATGCCGCCGGCATTTGAGAGCGTCATGTGCTCAAGGCGAAAAGCGATCAGGCCATTGAAGGAATGGACGGAATCGCGATACGCTTCGTAGTCGGGATAGCTGAAATTGAAATCGGCGGCGCCCGAATAGTGGATCAGCGCGATATTGACCATCTCGCGGGGATCGCGAGCATCGAGAGGCCGGGCGACCATTGCCTTGTAGGCAGTAAAGACTGCGGTGTTGACCCCAATACCAAGCGCCAGCGCAAGGACCGCGACAGTGGTGAACCCGAGATTCCGAAACAACATGCGGGCTCCGTAACGCAAGTCTTGAAATATGGTTTCAGGCAGGATCATCGCATCGACCTCACTCTGTAATCGTAGAAGAACACAACCGATACGATGGAGATGTTCGGTTTAGGCAACGATAAGACATGGGAAGTGAAAACATCGAGCACGGCGTGACGCTCACTCCAGCTCAAAGTGCCGCCAAAGAGTTTCTCCGAAAGGGTTTGGAAGTAGCTTCGGTGCTCGCATTAGGCGGTGAAACGGGCCGAGGCAAGAGCACCGTGCTTGCAGAGCTCCACTCTGAATTGGGTGGAAGCCTGATCGGGATTTCGGACCTCTTGAAAGAAACCGGAACCAGGCATCCGCTGGCTCTGGAAGAGTGCGTGGTTGAGGTTGTGCTGGCAGCCTTGAAGCGTGCCGATGTCGTGATTGTCGATCATTTCGGAAAATCGTGCACCAAACGGTTTGGCACCAGGGCTACCCACGAATGGGATGGCTGGGTGGGGCTTGCCTCGCTCTGTGCGATTATGCCGCCGAAGCCGGCAAGAAGCTGATCTTTTCCTATTCTGGAATGCTGCCTGCACCCATACATCAACGTGCGATGAAAGCCGGAATCGCGCGATTTCGAGCGGAAGACTACAGAACCTTGGCAGCGAATTATTTGGGCGACATAACTCAATTCCTGAGTTTCGAGAAAGTGTTTCGATTTGCGCCCAAGCTGAATGCCTATCAATTGCGGGCAGCATGTGAATGGCTGCTCCGTTACGAGCCAGAAATCGATACCGAAAAGCTGATTGACTATCTCCGTTCGCAGCGCTTAACGAGTAACGTGGACCTGGGGGAAGTTCAAGAAGTGACCCTCAGCGACCTTATAGGCGTGGATGACGTGATTCGCAATCTCGAGATTCACATCGCGAACAGATTTCGAGCCGTTCGTTTCTGCGCTGATGAACGGATGGACGCTCTTTCGCTCGATCTTTACGACGAAGATAGGCGCGCAAAGATAACGCTGCCGGTTAAACTTATTGACGCTATCACGTCAGAAACAATGTTTTGGTCGCCGCGGGCTGCCGCCAGACGCCCGCTCTTTTGTCCGTGCAGGGCGCCTGCGGCCAGGTACGCTATACTATCGCATCCATGAGGCGACAAGCTGTTTTGGCCTCGGTCGCTCTTTCGGTTTTAGCCGCGGGCATCGTTCCAACGTTCAAGGCAGAATTTCGCGACATCGCGAAATCGGCTGGTCTCACGGAGACAAACACTTACGGCGGCCTGAACCAGAAGGATTACATCCTGGAAACAACGGGCAACGGTGTTGCTATTTTCGATTACGACGGCGACGGACGCAATGACGTATTTATCCCGAACGGCACTCGCCTGAACGGGCCAGCAGGGCAAAACGCAAACTTACCGCAGCTTTACCATAACGAGGGCAATGGCCATTTCAAAAACGTTGCGGCGCAGGCGGGCTTCAAGCAGGAGGGATGGGCACAGGGCGTGTGTGTTGGGGACTACGATAACGATGGCTGGCCCGATCTTCTAGTTACCTACTACGGGCATAATGTGCTTTATCGTAACCGAGGTAACGGCACGTTCGAAGACGTTACCGAAAAAGCGAGGCTGCCAGTTACCGGGACTCGTTACGGATCGGGATGCTCGTTTCTGGATTACGATCGCGATGGTTATCTGGACCTTTTCGTCGCGAACTACGTGGGCTTGGATCTGAACAAGACACCTCGACCGGGCCATGGCGAATATTGCGAATGGAAGGGCATTCCCGTGATGTGTGGACCACGCGGGCTGCCGCTAGGGCACAACATTCTCTACCATAACAATCGTGATGGCACCTTCACGGATGTCTCAGCGGCAGCGGGAATCGAGAAGCCCGGTGGCCGATACGGGCTTGGTGTTGCGGCTGCGGATTTCGATAACGACGGCTGGCCCGACATCTACGTGGCTTGTGACATGACTCCGAGTTTGCTCTTCCACAACATGCGCAACGGCACGTTCGAGGAGCGTGGCGCTGAAGCGGGCGTGGCCTACAATTTCGATGGCGCACTGCAGGCAGGTATGGGAGTCGCGGTGGGCGATTACGATGGAGACGGGCTGCTTGATATCGCAAAGACCAACTTTTCCGGTGACCTCACTTCGCTCTACCACAATGATGATGGGAAGTTCTTTACCGACGTGTCGCGGGAGGCGGGATTAGGAGTCAGGCAACTACTCGGTTGGGGCGTTGCCTTTCTAGATGTGGATGACGATGGCTGGCGGGATCTAGTCGTTGCCAATGGGCACGTTTACCCCGAAGTGGAAGGCAAGCAGCTCGGTGATACCTACTTGGAGCCGACGATCCTGTATCAAAACCTAGGTACTGGTAAATTCAAAAATGCGACGGAGGAAGCTGGTCCGGCCTTTCAAGTACGGCGACCGGCCCGCGGATTGGCAGTTGGGGATTTAGATGGTGATGGGCGGCAGGAGATTGTGATCGTAAACATGAACTCGGTTCCAAGCCTGCTCAAAAATCAAGGTCCGCACGGGCACTACCTCAACGTGTCGCTCGCCGGTACGAAATCGAACCGCAGCGCGATCGGAGCGCGCGTCATCATCACAATCGGAAATCGTAAGATGATCGACGAGGTCATGAGCGGAGGCAGCTATTATTCGCAGAACTCGTTCACTTTGCACTTCGGTTTGGGAGAGGCGACAGAAGTCGATCAGGTTGAAATTCATTGGCCGAGCGGAATCCTTCAGAGGACAGGAAGAGTCCGCCCGGATCAAACCCTGAAACTTACAGAGCCGGCGGTATCCACTGCTGAGTTTTCGTCCCGCAGTTTGAAGCAGTGAGGGAACACAGTTCGATTCCGAACCTCACGCGGCGGGAATTTCTAGTTTCTGCTGCAACGCTTCCGGCCCTAACGTGCCTATCGCGCGCGCCCGCATTTGCCGATGAGCCGCGGCACGATCCGCCGTATCTTGCACTCGAGAGATTCATTTCGCCTGGCAACGACGAATTCTCAGAGGAAAAAACAGCCGTGCAGATCGTCGAGTCGCTTGACAAGGCTCTCCACTTGATGGAATTGCCGCTCGGAGCGTCTTTTCAAGGTTCATCGCCTTGTCCAAAAAGTTATCGAACGCTGGCTCCGGATCTTGAAGAGGCGGTTTACGAAGCCTGGGATATGGCCGTTGGAGAAGGATGGAAGCGATGGGTCCAATCACTGGGGAATATCAGACGCGTGCAGTTTTATGTGCTGCCGGATGGCATAGTCCGATACGAAGTGGCAAGCGAGCGGGGTGGAAAGCTTCTTTACCGTGTTGGCCGATGGAAACAAACCTGGCGAGGAGGCAAGCTTGTCGGGCTTTCCCCGCTTCAAGAACACGTTGCCTCGGCCCCGAAACCGTTTTTCCGCGATGTCACCG
Source organism: uncultured Acidobacteriaceae bacterium (assembly GCA_963819405.1). Classification (GTDB taxonomy): domain Bacteria; phylum Acidobacteriota; class Terriglobia; order Bryobacterales; family Bryobacteraceae; genus Bog-105. The sequence goes on from CAWFWH010000014.1 coordinate 676,714, forward strand.
CGGCGCTGTTTGAAACAGCTCCTTCAGCTGAAGACCAGTTTTCGCATGGTATTCCGTACTGGCGGGCGCGACTTGACCCCGCGACCGGCATTGACATCTATGGAAGCAACGGGATTGCGGCCGGCGATCTCGATAACGATGGAATTGACGAGATCTACATCTGCCAACCGGGAGGTCTGCCGAACAGGCTTCTCAAATTCAATTCCGATGGCTCGATTTTGGACATCACCGACGCTTGGGGGGCCGGGCTTCTCGATGACACTTCAATGGCTTTGTTCCTCGACCTTCGAAACATTGGACGCCAGGATCTCGTTGTTCTCCGGAGCGGTGGTCCGATCCTTTTCCTGAACGAAGGAACACAGTTCAAGTTACGAAGCGACGCATTTCGATTTCAAAGTTCTCCGGTTGGCGCGTTCACGGGCATGGCGGGCGCGGACTTCAATCGCGATGGAAAGCTGGATTTATACCTCTGCTGTTACGTGTACTTTCAGAGCGAAGCACAGTACACGTATGCGGCGCCTTATCACGACGCACAGAACGGACCACCCAATTACCTGTTTCGTAACGAGCTGAATGAGGATGGCGGCGGTTTCCTGGAGGACTGCACGGCGGAAACAGGAATGAACGAGAACAACAATCGATTCAGCTTCGCGCCTGCGTGGTGCGATTTTAACGACGACGGCTGGCCTGACCTCTACGTGGCAAATGATTTTGGACGTAAGAATTTCTATGTGAATCACGAAGGCCGATTCCAGGACATGGCAAAGAGCGCGGGTATAGAGGATATCGGTCCCGGAATGAGTGCCTGTTGGTTTGATTACGACAGGGATGGAAAACCGGACCTCTATGTTGCGAACATGTGGACAGCTGCGGGACAGCGCATTACCAGTGACAAGAACTTCGCCCCGGCGCGTAATGAGTCGCTGAAAGAGGCTTATCGCAGGCACACAATGGGCAACTCGCTTTTCCGCAATCGCGGAGATGGCACTTTCGAGGACACGACCCTTCCGCAAAATGTAAATTTCGGGCGTTGGGCCTGGTCATCTGGAGGGCACGACTTGGATAATGACGGGGCAGCGGAGATCTTCATCACTTGTGGAATGCTGACAAACAACTCGACTAATGATTTAAATAGTTTCTTCTGGCGTCAGGTTGTGGCGCGCTCGCCAGTTACGCAAGCGCCCTCGGCTGCCTACGAGAATGGTTGGAACGCTCTCAACCAATTTATGCGCGAAGACTACAGTTGGAACGGCCACGAGCCCAACGTGCTGCACGTGCGGCGCGGTGATCGATACTTCGATTTTTCTGGGGTAAGCGGTCTAGATTATCCAGAAGATAGCCGCGCCTTCGCGATAACCGACTTTGATGGTGATGGAAGGCCAGACATCGTCCTTAAGAGCCGGATGGGTCCTCAGGTGCGCGTTCTCCAAAACGACTGCGCGGAATCGAACCAATCCATCGCATTCCGATTGCGGGGAACGAAATCGAATCGGGATGCGATTGGAGCCCGGATCCAGGTGGATCATCAGACGAAATGGCTGGATGCTGGTTCCGGTTTCCTTTCTCAGCACGGTAAAAAGCTCATTTTCGGGCTCGCGGATTCCCACCTCGCCCAGCGCGTGCGAATAACATGGCCGTCAGGCGCTGTTCAGGAGTTTTCGAATCTCCCTGCGGGCAACAGCTACTCGATCGTTGAGGGGTCCACCGAGTTGGAATCTGAACAGTTTCGGGCGCCTCGTGCGCTGCCGTCGCGAGAACCACGAGCGAATAACGAGCTTAGACTTAACGATACATGGTTTCTGGAGTCTCTGCCCTTACCGGAACACCAGCGTGGGCCGGGCTTACTTGTTTTGCTCGATGCTCAACGCCTGCCGGTTCGTTCTGATATCTCGACGACAATCATCGATTTCGCAAGGGAATCCGCGGATCGGCGGCGCAAGTACGAAATCTTTCGGCGCTACCTGTTTGATTGGCGCACCTCGCTTTCTACTCCCCTGGCATTTCTGTTGAACGATTCCGGGCACGCTGTTAAGGTTTACGCGCAGGTGCCATCGGAGCAGCAGTGCAAAGCCGACCTGGCGCAGTTAACAAGCTTGTCATCTCGTGCTGCTTTGCCTTTCGAAGGCAGCTATGTAGGCCGTCCGCGGCGCGATTTCTTCAAGTTTGGTGCGGCATTTCTTTGGTCGGGCTATCCTGAGCAAGCCTTGCCCTATCTCGAGCAAGTACTGCGGCAGACCCCTCGAAATGCGCGGGTTCTGGTATTAGTCGGGCAGATTCATCTGCAGGCTGGACGCATAGATGTCGCCGAGAGGTGTTTCCGTGAGGCTCTTGAAGCAAAAACAGATTACGCGGAGGCCTGGTCCGGGCTGGCGGATGCTTTCGAAAGTCGAAATGATCTGCGGCAAGCCATCGCAAATTACGAAAAAGCGCTCACGCTAAAACCCGACCTGCTGTATACGTTACTGAATGCGGGACATACCGCGGATAAGCTGAATCAGCAAGAGAAGGCGGAGGCATGGTATCGGCAGGCTGTGCAACTGGATCCCCAATCAGCGCAAGCTGCGAATGGGCTTGGGTTAGCACTGGCCAAACAGGGGCATGCCGAACAAGCTCGGCATTATTTCGAGCAGGCGATCGCAGTTCAGCGCGATTACTCAGAGGCTATCAACAATCTCGGCGTGTTGTATTTACAAGAAGGTAAGGTGAACGATGCGATTGCTGCGTTCGAGTATGGAATGCGTGTGGCGCCGGATTCGGATATACTTTATTTAAATTTGGGGCGAACCTATACACGCCTCGGAAAAATCGATAACGCACGTCAAGTGATGCAGCAACTGCTCGATCGCAAACCTGACAGTGTGACAGCCCGTCGTGCCCTCCAGGAACTGAACAGCCGGTGACCGGGATGATGAAAGCGGCAGTTTTCGTTTTTTGTTTTGTCGCTGCGCCGGCATGCGTGGCTCCGACCGCAGCGTGTTCGGATTCCGAGCAGCTATTGATCAAAGAGGTTGCTGAATCCGGCCGTTGCGCCGATCTGTCTCAGGAGCCTGACAGTCGCGTTTTGCCGCTCCCGGCGGTTGCACCCGGTCCGCCGCCCCTATTGAGCTTTCGATATTACGAACGCAAACTGCATCACGGCTTCGACAATACCGGTCTGATGTTGGACGATGCTGGTCATTAACCGAGCCTTGGCTTTCGCACTACTCTCGGTAGAGCTGATGGCAAGCGACTCCACTCGGGAAGCGGGCATTGCCGCCTTCAAACAAGGCCGCTACTCCGTGGCTCTGAAGAGCTTCAAGCAAGCGGCAACAGACCCTGGCGACAAGGTGGCGCGCGTATTTTTGGCACTAACAGAAGCAGCGTTGGGTGAGTGCAAGACGGCTTTACCTGGGTTGACCGCAAACACAGATTCACTCGATCCGGTTTTGTATCGCTTGGCAGGTTTGGCCGCAGTGAAGTGCTACAGCGCGAGTGGCGATGATGGCGGCGCATTTTCACTGTTGCAGCGTCTCGAAGCGCGCTTCCCAAACGATGCAGACGTTTTATACTCATCCGCAAAGCTGAATATGCGCGCGTTCAACGATGCGACGTTCGCGATGTTCCAACGTGTTCCCGCGTCCTATCGAGTGCATGAGCTTAGCGCAGAGATATTCGAGATACAAAATCACTATTCGGATGCTGCAGCGGAATATCGTAAGGCCATCGAACTGAATCCGAATGCCCCCGAACTTCACTTTCGACTTGGCCGTGCCATTTTATTACAAAGCCACAGTCCGGAGGCGTTGCAACAGGCGAGCGCGGAATTCAGATCGGAGCTCAAAGTCAATCCGGAAGATAGTGCCACTGAGTTTCAATTGGGACAAATCGCGCAGGCGCAGGGCAAGACGGCAGATGCGAAATCGCACTTCGAGCGTGCAGCCTCACTTTCCCCGAGATTTGTACAAGCATTGATCGCGCTTGGGAACATCCACTCCCGAGATAAACAGTACGCCCAAGCTATCTCGGTCCTTACGCGCGCAATTCAAATCCAGCCTGCGAGCGAAAGCGCTCATTACGCCTTGCTCACCGCCTATCGCAACACGGGGCAAATGGATAAGGCGAAGAGTGAAAAAGCAATACTGGATCGGCTGCAAAAACCGCCGGAAGGCGAGTTTTCCGATTTTCTGAAAAGACTTGGCGAAAAACAGCCAAAGCAGTGAATCTAGCACGTTTGTCTGTCTTCGCGGGCATCTTCGCCACTTCGAGCTGGTTGCTTTGCGCATTGTTCGGAGTAGCGGGAACGCCATACTCACCTGATTTCCGAAATATCGCAAAAGAAGCCGGCCTGATTGAGACCTTTCCAAATGGCGGTACGACCTCAAAGCAATACATCCTCGAAACAACGGGCAGCGGCATCGCGTTCATCGATTACGACAATGACGGGTTGCTCGACATCTTCGTCCTGTCCGGCCAGGGGGGAACAAACCGGATGTACCATAACGAGGGCCATGGCAGATTCCGCGATGTCACCGATGCGCTGGGCTTGCGTTCTACCGGTTGGGCTGAGGGCGTGTGCGCCGGTGATTACGACAACGACGGTTTTACCGATCTGTTTGTCACATATTGGGGCCAAAATCGCCTATATCGGAACATTGAGGGCAAACGCTTTGACGATGTCACCGCCCGTGCGCATCTAATGCAAGACCGTGTTCGGTACAACACTGGCTGCGCATTTACGGATATAGATCGTGATGGGCACCTGGATCTCTTTGTTGCAAATTACCTGAAGTTCGATCCCGCAGCCACTCCCAAGCCAGGTGCTAATCCTTACTGCTTTTACCGCGGCACACCGGTGAGTTGCGGTCCGAGAGGGCTGCCGTTCGATCGAAATATTTTGTATCGAAACAACGGTGATGGGACATTCAGCGACATCTCAGAGGCATCGGGCATCGCGGCGCCCGTAGGTCACTATTCGCTCAGTGTGCTGACCGCGGACTTTAACGAAGACGGGCTGCCGGACATCTATGTGGCCTGTGATCAGACCGCTTCCTTGCTTTACATCAATAAAGGTGACGGCAAATTTGAAGAGCAGGGGCTGCTACGCGGGGTCGCATTCGATCAGAATGGAAAAGCCATGTCCGGTATGGGCGTCGATGCGGCCGACTATATCGGGGATGGACATGCGAGTATATTTCGCACAAATTTTTCGGATGAATTCGAAACGCTATACCGCAATCGCGGTGATGGCAATTTCGACGACGTAACCCTGGAAGCGGGACTTGGACAAAACACTCGCTATGTCGGCTGGGGCACTGGATTTTTCGATTTCGACAACAATGGATGGAAAGACCTTCTGCTCGTGAATGGCCACGTGTTCCCGGAAGTAGAACGCCTCCACATCGACATCCATTATAAGGATCGGGCGATTCTTTACCAGAATGTGGGCAATGGCAAATTTCTGGACGTCTCCGAGCGTGCGGGGCCGGCATTTATCGAAAAGCATTCTTCCCGTGGAGCTGCGTTCGGCGACTTCGACAACGATGGTGCGGTGGAGGTAGCAATAAATAACCAGAATGAAGCGCCTTCGTTGCTGAAACAGTCGGTAGATCCGCCGGGACATTGGGTCATTTTAGGACTGATTGGAACGCGGTCAAATCGTAGCGCGATCGGAGCGCGGGTGAAACTACTCGCAAATCGGCACGCGCAGTACGGGGAAGTGCGAAGCGGTGGAAGTTATCTTTCGCAAAATGACCTACGTCTACATTTCGGCCTTGGCTCAGCGACGACATGTCGATAGCATCGAAATTTCGTGGCCAAGCGGGCTGCACCAGACCCTCAGGAATCAGCCCTGCGATCGAGTGGTCACCATTCGGGAGGCCGGCAGCTAGGTTCCACCCAGACAGTTGGTCCACGTGGCACATCAGTGCCCACCGATACTGCGCGCTGAAAACGGCATGATAGAGAAGTAAGATTGGGACATAGCTCGAAGGCCAGATTGAAGGTAACCTTATTTTTCATGATGTTGGATTGAACGGAAGGCTCGCCAGTCCGCGGGAACTCGCGCAGGCTGTTTCCTGGAGACGTCGCGACTTCCTTCGCGCGGCAACCGGTGCGAGTGCAGGCATTGCTTTATTCGGATTGGCGCCGCTGCGGGCGATGACGCCGACGCGGTGCAAGAAGGCAGTAGTAGTCACGTTTGGTGGAGGGGCTCGAGACGAAGAGACCTTCATGCTCGAGGGCCAGGAAAATATTCCGCACCTTCTGAATCAGCTCATTCCTCAATCGACGTTTTTTACTCAGGTGGTGAATCGCGGCATCCTGGGGCATTATGTTGCGACGGCAAGCCTGGCTACCGGTGTGTATGAAACTTTCAACAACTTTGCAGCAGTGGCTCCGGAGCATCCCACGGTCTTCGAGTATTTCCGCAAGGCTCTGAAACGGCCAGCCAGCGACGTGTGGGTGGTAGCGCCAAGCAATGGCTTTAATCGCATAGGCGAGAGTGGGCACCGATCATATGGCTCGGGATTGGGTGCCGGCGTGATTTTGCCGAAGCGCTTGCTGGCCGCAGCGCTGCCTTCCGGCAGCTCAAGAAACTATGAGCACCTTCTGCGTGATAACTACGAAACGCCACTGTACACGCCGGAGCTCAGCGGAAGTGAGATCGAATTGCATCAAATGGCGGAAATTCTGAAACTATCTGTGGCCGAATTTGGGGCGCACGCGAGAAGCCTCGCGAGCCCAGATGAACTCTCGGTCTACATCGCGCGACAGCTCATGCGGCAACTCGCGCCCAGTCTCTTATGGATCACGCTGCACGATATAGATATCGCTCATTCCGGGGCATATTCGCTTTATATCGACGCGATTCAGCGCTCAGATCGCCTGTGCGCGGAGATATGGAGCGCGATTCAGAGCGAACCTGAGTATGTCGGGAAGACGGCGATGTTCATCCTGCCGGATTTCGGCCGGGATTCGGACATGGATCCTGGCGGCAACGGATTTCAGCATCACCGCACAGGTGACGCACTCTCCCGCACAACCTGGATGATGGTGATGGGACCGGGCGTTCGCGAAAACACCGTTGTAGACCGCGCCGTGGAATCGACCGATCTTGTGCCAACGCTGGGTTCGCTGCTCGGGTTTACGCCCGGACTAGCCCAAGGCAAACCCGTAACTGAGCTTTTGTAACTGCCATGCTTCCCAGCCAGCTCAAGACAGAGCAGTTCAACGGCTATCCTCCGGAGGCCCGGCAAATTGCCACTGGCCGTATTGCGCTGCTTAGGCAGTTACCGCTGAGCTTTTTACCCCTGCTGTTGCGCGAGCTGATTGCATACGACTGGAAGTTTCCCGCCGAACGGAAGGAATTAGATAATCAATTCGCCTACCTGGCCTCACTCTCGCCAGAACAAATAGCGCAGTTGGTTGAGCATTTTGCGCAGCTTCAGCTTTCATCTGAACTTGAGCGCGTGGATTGGGTAAATGCTCCGGCTCAGTTTTCAGAGCGGCTGACCGCGCACCTCTGGGCTACACACCAGATTGATGCTTTCCGCGCCGCATCCGTCGAATATGTCCGCAAGCTGAACGCAGCCACGCCTGCGGAGCAATTTCCGATACCCCGATTAGGCATTGTTGTGATCGGACAGGGGGTAGCGCAGAACAAGTACCCGTTATTTCGCAAACTGCGCCCGCAGGGCGTGTACTTCAAGAACGTAAGGCCGGAGAACGGGCTGAGGGCTCTACTTGACGCTGTTACAGCACGAGCGGCGGCACGTAAGGTTCCGTTCGGGCACTGGTACATCGACGGCGGCAAAGAGGCGATTTCCTGCCCAGGGCTCACCTGTATCTCTTACAAGCTCGCTCGATAATGTCCGCGCTGGGTTACTGAGCAAAATGCGAAACATTATGCAACAAGGCGCGGGGCCGGAAACGCTGCGCAGTATGCTGGCCCAAATGCAGCCCGAAGATTTGGGCCTGAGCGGTGCGGGCAACGAGGCAATTTTGAATCGCTTCCAAGTCACCTTGCTGACTGAGGGTTCCGGAACACAGCTCTTTAGTACGACCTTTGTGCAATGGTCTGCCCGCGAGGTGTTGCGGCGCGCCCAGCCTCTGACTCTATTCGCGCGCTTTGCACCTCGGCAGCGCGAGCAATCCATGAGAGAATTGCTCGCAGGAACGCAGCAGAAGCCCATCCCCGACCCGGAGGGTTCGCTGATAGACGCCGATATCGGGGCGTACTATACGTGGATCAATCAGCAGCGATTAGCGGGCTCAGAACAATCGTCGTTCCTCGTGTGGTTTGAAGATCATAGTGAAGCCTTGGCGGTCGCGCCTGGCCTGCCCCGTGGCACCGAAAGCAACAATCCTGTAGATCTCCATCAGTTGCTCACTCAGATCGCATAGTCGAAACTGAAATAGTGTGCGAGGACTATGATCCCGCAACTGCCCTATGGCCCTGTAGGATTGCCTGATCTCTTGTCATCTCTCACGAATGCACGTTCATATTGGCTATAAGCTATAAGAGGCAAGAATGACACGCCGAGATGCCGGTTGGCTGATCCTTCGTGCTGCCGCAGTAGCCGGTGGCCCCGAGTTCTTCAGCGCTTGGCTCCGTGCCGCTCAGACCGATTCCGCGCCAGGCCACACACACCACCCAAATTCTTCCGCGCCGCCTGAGCCCGACCGCTGGACTGGCTATCAGCCGAAATTCTTCTCACCGGAAGAGTTTCAGATTCTCGATACATTCACGGCCATCATCATCCCAACCGACGAGACACCTGGGGCGCGGGAGGCGCACGTCGCCGCGTTCACGGATTTCGTCGTGAATGCCGCAGCCGAGTACGCTCCACAAATGCAAGAGCAATGGCGTACGGCAATGCTCTGGCTCCGCACTCAAAAATTCGCCCAACTCACGCCGGACGAGCAGCTCGCGTTCGTCGAACAGATATCCGAACCGGAGCGCGATCGTTCCAAGCAGCATGGAGGTTTCGCGACTTATCGCCTCATTAAGGACATGACCGTGCATGCGTTCTATACTTCGCGCGTTGGACTGATTGATGTGCTCGAATACAAAGGGATGGCCTATTTGACCGAATTCCCGGCCTGCAATCATCCCGAGCACCACAAGGTCTGATCCGAATGGAGAAATACGACGTTGCGATCGTTGGTTCGGGCGCTTGCGGAGGATGGGCCTGCATGGCGCTTGCGGAGAGCGGCTTCAAAGTCGTCCTGCTCGAAGCCGGCTCCCAGGTCACTCCATATAAAGAATTCAAGCATCGCTGGCCTTACGAATTGCCTTTTCGCGGCGCAGGTCAACCGGGATTCCTCAGAAAGTATTTCAAGGGCGCAACCGAATACAACTACCGGATTATGCTCGATGATCGCGAGAACCCGTACACGACGGATGCTGGCAAGCCCTTCCGCTGGATCCGGTCGCGCGTTTTAGGCGGACGCACGCTGCACTGGTCGCGCGCCTCCGATCGCTTCTCCGACTTCGAGTTCAAAGCAGCTTCGCGCGATGGCTACGGCGAGAATTGGCCGATCGGATATCGCGATATTGCGCCTTATTACGACCGCGTCGAACGCTTCATCGGCGTGAGCGCCGCTGCCGCCGACTCTGCCTCAATTTCCGGACGGCGTTTTCCTGCCGCCCATGCCGTTGAACTGCTCGGAGACGATCTTCGCGGCCGCGGCCCAAAAAATTGGCCTTCCCGCCACTCCCCGGCGGGTCGCGCAACTCACGCGCATGTGGAACAACCGGCCGCCCTGTCATTACTGCGGCAACTGCGTGAACGGCTGCGATGTCGGCGCGATGTTCAACACCATCGTGTCGACCCTGCCGCCTGCGCTGAAAACCGGCAACGTCACGCTGCTTTGCGATTCCGTTGTCAGCCACGTGCTGATGGACAACGAGAATCGCGCGCGCGGCGTTCGCTACATCGAGCGCTACACTAATCGCCCGGTTGAAGATCGGCGCACGCATGGTGTTGCTCGCAGGTTCCTCGCTTGAGAATACGCGCCTGCTCTTGAATTCCCAGACGGCGGCCTGGCCAATAGCAGCGGCGTCTTGGGCCAGTACCTGATGGACCAAATCAGCGGCGCCGGCGTCAGCGGTTTCTTACCTACCCTGAAGAACACGCCATTCGCAACGACGACGGCAAAGCGGGCGGACTATACATCCCCAATTTCTCGAACATCGGATCTCGCCCAGCTTCCGGCAAATTCATCCGCGGCTATGCCATGAGCGCTTCGGGTGGCGCGGCGCAGTTCCCTGCCTTTCGCTCCTGCTCTGCCCGGCTTCGGCTCCGAATACAAGAAGCAGGTGAAAGCGCTGTATCCTGCTCTTGCCCGCGTCTGGCTCTCCGGCGGCGAAATGCTGGCCCGTAAAGAGAACTTCGTCGAACTGGATCCCGAGGTTCGGGACAAATGGGGCATTCCCGTGCTGAAGATTCATTGCACGCATTGCGACAACGATCGCAAGCTCTACCAGGATTTCTTCGCCAATGCTCAGGAACTGTTTCGCGCAGCAGGCGGCGAGATCGTCGACGCCAAACCGTTCATGGCCGTTCCCGGCAGCCTCATTCACGAAGTCGGCACCTGCCGCATGGGTGCGGACCCCAAAGACCAGCGTGCTCAACTCCTTCTGCCAAACGCACGACATTCCCAATCTTTTCGTCTTCGGCGGCGGATGCTTCGTCACAACGGGCGATAAGCATCCCACGCTGACGATGATGGCCCTGACCGCCCGCGGCTGCGACTACTTGATCGAGATGGCCCGCCGAGGTGATGTCTGATGGACTCCGCTGCCGAACTTACCTTCACGCCCGAGTTTGAGAAGCGGGTCTATCGCCGCGTCACGCGCCGGCTGATTCCGTTTCTTTTCCTCTGCTACATCTTTGCCTACGTCGACCGCGTGAACGTCGGCTTCGCCAAGCTGCAGATGCAGCAGGATCTCGGCATCAGCGATGCCGTTTATGGCGCCGGCGCCGGCATCTTCTTCATCGGCTACTTCTTCTTCGAAGTGCCCTGCAACATCGCGCTGCAGAAGATCGGCGCAAAATACTGGCTTGGGCCCATCATGATCGTCTGGGGCCTCGTCTCCGGCTGCACGATGCTGGTCAAGACCGAGGCTGCAATTCTACGCGGTCCGCTTTCTTCTGGGCGTCGTCGAATCCGGATTTTTCCCCGGCGTCATTCTCTACCTGACGTTTTGGTACACCAGTAAACACCGCGCCAAAATGGTCGCGGCATTCATGACCGCGATTCCGCTCTCCGGCGTCATCGGCGGCCCGGTTTCCGGCTGGCTTCTCGACAGGATGTCTTCTGTCGGCGGCCTTCGCGGCTGGCAATGGCTTTTCCTCGTCGAAGCTGCGCCGTCTATCGTCGTGGGCTTCGTCACCATGTTCTTCCTGCAGGACGGCCCGCATAAGGCAAAATGGCTGGCTGACGACGAGAAATCGCTGCTTCTGCAGCGCTTGCGCAGGAGGACGCTGTTGAAAAGATCCGGCTCGCCTGGCCACCACAATCTGGCGCATGCGTTCCGCAGCCCGAAAGTCTGGCTGTTGTGCCTGGTCTATTTCGGCAGTTGTGATGGGCAACTACGGCATCAGTTTCTGGCTGCCGCAGATCGTGAAAGAAACGCTGACAAAAGATCCTTGGTACATCGGCTTGCTGACCACCATTCCCTGGGGCGGTGGCCGCGGTTGCCATGGTGCTGGTTGGCCATCACTCCGATGTCACCGGCGAGCGGCGCTGGCACGTTGCGCTCTCCGCGATCGCGGGCGCGGTTGGCCTGGCGATATCCGCGATCCCCGGCATCTCGGGCGTGCTCGGGCTCTCGGCCTCGACGCTCGCTACCGCCGGAATCATCTCTGCATCTTCCACTTTCTGGTCGCTTCCCACCGCCTATCTATCCGGAACCGCCGCTTCCGCCGGCATCGCCTGGATCAACTCCGTCGGCAACCTGGGCGGATATTTCAGTCCGTTTCTGGTCGGCAAAATCCGCGACGCGACACAGAGCACGACGCCCGCCCTGCTGCTGCTCTCGCTCTGCTGCATCGGATCTGCAGCCGTCACGCTGTCTTTCTTCAGACGTCGCTCACAGCCCGCGAGCCAAGTCCAATTGAAAGAAGCTTCATGAACAGGCGCACATTTCTTCGCAACGCCTCCATGGGCTCGCAGCGAGTTCTCTCATACTTCCGCTTATGCCCGAATCGCAACCGGCAAGACTCCACCCCACAAGCTCGGAATCGCGAGCACTTCCTACATGACAGCCTGGCGTCCACAAGACACCTTGGAATTTCTCGAACACTGTCATTCGCTCGGCGCCGCAGGAATTCAAGCTGCGATTCATGGCGATCCCGCCACGCTCCGCACACGCGCGGACGAGTTCGGCATGTACATCGAGGCCATGGTTCCGCTACCGCATGGCGACGACACGGCCGCTTTCGAACAAAGCCTAGAGACCGCCGCAGCGGCGGGGCTGTCGCCCTGCGTTCCGCCTGCCTCGGTACGCGCCGATATGAAACTTTTCAATTCGCTCGATAAATGGCGGAGTTCGTGTCGCGGAGCAACAAATCGGTGGAAGCAGCGCTACCCATCCTGAGCGATACAAAATTCCGCTGGGCCTTGAAAATCACAAGGACTGGACCGCGGACGAGATGGTCGCGCTACTGCAGAAACATTCGAGCGAATACCTCGGCTCGTGCCTCGATTTCGGCAACAATATCTCGCTCCTGGACGACCCTATGGATGTCGTCGAAAAACTCGCTCCTTATGCCGTAACCACTCACCTCAAGAACATGAGTGTTGAGCCATACGACGACGGCTTTCTGCTCTCGAAGTTCTGCTCGGCGACGGTTTTCTCGACCTGCAGCGCATGGTTTCGATGATTCGCGAGCATCGGCCCAACACCCGCTTCTCGCTCGAAATGATCACCCGCGATCCGCTGAAGTACCTTGCCTGACCGATCACTATTGGGTAACTTTCCCGATCGCAACGGCCTCTATCTCGCTCGTACCCTCAAGCTGGTCGAAAAAAACCGGCCGCCGCAACCGCTTCCTCGTGTTTCGCAGCTTACTCAGGAAGAGCAGCTTCACACCGAAGAAGCGAACGTCGTCGCCTGCCTGCGTTACGCAGACGAACACTTCTAACCGTGCACGTCAAGTAAGCGGTTGTTCTGACCTTTTTGGTCAGTAGCTACCGTATCTGTCTGCCGTTCTCGCCGGCAAGCCGTTCATGCACCTCGCGCTCCGACTTCGCGCGTTCAGGCTCGCCCAGCCGGTCATAAACCCGCGCGAGATGATAATGCGGCATGGCCTGTTTCGGGTCTAGCTCAATGCTGCGCATCAACTCGGCGGCCGACTCCTGATAATCATGCTTATCCGCCAGGAAAACTCCGAGCTCGTAATGCGATTCCCAATCGTTCGAATATATTGCGATCGATTCGCGAAGCAAGGCTTCGGCCCTGGCACTACGAGGATCGCTCGCGAGAAGCGCCTTCGCGAGCAGAAGTTGGGCCTTTGCATTCCTCGGATTTCGCGCTGCCCACGCTTATCGCATGCGTGATCTCGGCAGGTGCGCGCCCGCTTGATCGAGAATGCGGCCAAGAAACACGTAAGGTTGCGAATCTCCGGATCGAGCTGAATCACTTTAAGAATTCAGATGGAATCCTCGAATCGCCGCTGACCATAACGGGCGACGCCGAGCCAAGGTCAATTGCGGGTCCTCCGGATGCGCATCAAGAGCTGCGCTCGCCACGTCCGCCGCTCGTGTGGCATTCTGCGACCGGAGCAGTGCTTGCGCGAAGTCGGAAGCAATTTGCGGATCGGTTTTCGCGCCCTGCCAAACCCGCTCTTCGAGCTGCGCTGCGCGGCCGAACTTCCCGCCTCCGAATAGTACATCGCCAGTGCGCGATCGATGATCGGATTGTCAGCCCCAAATTTCTCCGCCGCTTCAGCAGCCGCCGAAGCTTTCTCGGGCTGCTGCAGCCGCAGATACGTTTCCGCCCGCGAGGCTCCAGACGTAGGCGTTCTTCGGGTCCGTTTTCGAGGCCTCTTCGAAAGCACCTTGAGCTTCCACAAATTGCCCGCGCTGTAACGCCAAGAGACCGCGTTGAAGCAGGGCTTGAGCTTGCTTCGGGTCCGTGAAGGCAAGTAGAAGAGCGAAAAACAGCAGCAACTATCAACCTACATCAGCTTGCGCGATATCCAAAGCTGATTGCAAGTCGGCGTGCTTGCGACGACTGCCGAGATAGAAGCGGCCGCTTTCTAGAATTGCAGCCGCAACTCGAACTGAATGTGCTGCTCGCTGCCTGCGCAGTAGCGGTGATTCGGCCAAAGTTCGCATCCTGGCGGTTATTGTCGGGGAGACTGAACTGCGGCGTATTCGCGAGGTTGAAGCTTTCCGCCCGGAACTGCATTTGCCAGCGTTCCGTAAACGGAAAGTTCTTGAAGATCGAAAAATCGAGAGTGCGCGTCGCTGGCCCGTAGTTGGTCTGCAGTCCAAGATTACCGCCGGTCAGGGGAGCCGGAGGGAGGAAGTTGGCAGTGTTGAACCACTGGCTTGGATTCCTGCCGCCGGACGGTGCAGCATTAGGGTCATCGTTACCCATTACCAGCTCGGGCATACAAGTATTCCAGACGCCTTGACAGCCGTTGGAACGCACCGTGAACGGCTGGCCGGTGTGAAGACTCAGGACACCGTTCAATTGCCAATTGCCTAGCGAGGCTTACAAGCCGATTCATATTCGCCCCATATGTTTCCCTCGCCCGAACGGTATGTCGTAGTTGAAACCGGTCGTGAAGTTGTGCCGAATATCCCAAGCGGCATTGGCATACGAGGAATTGTAATTTGTAGGGTCCAAGGTTCGCATAAACCCGACGAACCGCTCAGCGTCGTCCCGCTGTTCGCCAACGCGTGTCCGTAGGTGTACGAGGTAATGAACTGCAGACCACTGGACATTCTCTTTTCGAGTTTCGCCGTCAGCGCCTCGTAGTTTCCATACCCGAAGGTTGCTGTTCCCGAAATACTGTCAATGTCGGAATACAGGCGAAGGCTATTGCAGTTGATGCTGGAGTTCGTAGTTCCGAAGTTCGTGCAAGCATTGAAATCGGGCTGGAAAAGCTGGTGGGACGAGTGATTGCCTTGATATCCCACCTCCAGAGCCATTTGGCGGGCAACTCGTGCTGCACGGCGAAGTTCCACTTTTGGACCTCAGGATTGCGGAAATCTGTCGCAACCGCGCGGAATTGAAGTGAAGTGACAGGGAAAGTCGTGAAGACGTTGACGGGATAGCCCGCCGCGATACCACCCGTGGCGCTCCAGCCGCAAAATGGATTGGGATCGAAACTGTTGACACCGGAAGGCCGACCCAACTGTGGAGATTCGTTGAAAGGCGCCGACTCACCGCGGTTTGGGTTGCCGCCCTGGTTTTCCTCGCCTCCATAGAAGATGCCGTAGGCAGCACGTATGACAGTCTTTTCATAAATGTTGTAAGCGATTCCAATGCGCGGACCTATATCCGCCTTGTCCCACGGAATGAGGTACGGACCCACCTGACCTCGGCTGACCTTAACATTCGGGAAACAATGCCTGATACGTGACACCATTGAATGTGTAGTCTGGATTGAAATTGGGAGGCAGCGGGGCGTTTTGATTGGGCCCCTTCGGGATATACAAAGTCAAGTCTTGCAAAACGAAATTGGACTGTCTCGCGAATTGCTCACCAATAGGCGAAAAGAGCTCATAGCGAACGCCTACTTGCAAGGTCAGCTTCGGTGTGACCTTCCAATCGTCCTGTGCATAGAAAGCGTAAGCCTGCTTCGTGGAAGAGATAAAGTTTGTTGTGGAAATCTGCCCGCCGTCGATGGCGCCCAAGAGAAATGAGGCCATCTGATCTCCCGTATCGTTGTTAAGGATACCGTTCTGCCCGCCTGTGTCCTTCCCCTGCGACGGAAACGCGGTCTCATCCGCGAGAAGTTCATCTCGCCGTGCGGAAAGGGCACTTGGAAGAAGGGGAAGTGAATGGGCCGGAACTCAGCCCCAAATTTCATAGAGTGATTGCCTTTGGTGACAGCTACGTTCTGAATAAAATCCCAGACGTTGTTATACTCCTTTGTCGGCAGCCAATCGTTTGCGCCGACCTGGCTGTAGTGGCCCAACCCGAATTGGGGCAGACCACCGTTAAGAGTGGTGGTTGGGTCTAAGCCACCTATGCCGACTGCCTTGAACTCGTCCGTGTTTGCGTTAGCCTGCGTTCGCGCCGTCACGAGCCGGCTGAAGCCAATGCGGCTCTCCGAAATGATCGCTGGCGACCAGATATGCGTGTACCCCAATTGTGCGGCTCGAGCTAGGTCCAGTTCAGAATTTCCATTAAACCCACCGCCGTCGAGCGCACCTTGAAATGGTGGGCCGCTGGATTTGCTGGTATCAGACCAGCTTATGCTTCCGAAGATGCTGTTATTGTCATTGAGCCTGTAATCGACCCGCCCGTCTCCCTGGTCTGTCACCAGACTGCCGGGGGTACGGTGTAATAGTCGTTCTGGGGTTGAAGCCGGGCTTGATGCCCGAGGGCTGATTCGGCGTCGGATACAGGCTCAAAATCTTGGCGGCCGCCGGATCGAACTGGCTGGCGGGTATTACGTTGTTCGGATAAGGATCGCGAATGAGATTTCCGTCAGGACCGACTCGCGTCGTCGAGGGATCATAGATCTCATTTTGGAGAATGGGCCGGCCAAGGGCGTCGGTACCGATCTGAGGGCCCAAAAGAGCGGAAAAGTCGCCATTTCGCATCGCGGGAGTGGGGATGGTGTAGAAACCGCCATTTCCAAGGCTCTGTATAGTCCCGCCTGCAGTAGAGATACGCGTTCCTTGGTAATCGCCGAAAATAAACAGCTTGTTTTTGATAATCGGTCCCCCCGCGGCGCCACCGAACTGATTCTGTTTGAAGGGATTGCGCGGAGCGCCAGCCAGGTTATTTTCCCAGCGGTTTGCATCGAGCACGGTGTTCTGAAGAATTTCGAACAGAACACCATGAATCCCATTCGTACCCGATTTTAAATTAATATCCACAACGCCGCCTGCCGCGCGACCGTATTCGGCGTTGTATCCGTTCGTCAGAATTTGCATTTCCCCGATGGCTTCCACGGAGGGACTGATGACGAAGGACTGTCTGGTTGATGAAATCGATCACGTTGACGTTGTTATCTACGCCGTTCAGCAGGAAGTTATTCTCGCCAGTCGAGCGGACACCGTTAGCGGAAAAATCGCCGCCAAGCGCATCGCGCGCTCCCTGCTCAGCCGGAAGAACTCCAGGGGACAGGCGAGCCAGGAACGCAAATGTGCGCTGCCCGCCAAGAGGCAACTCGCTCACCTCCGATGAGTTCAAGTTCGCACCCTGGGCGCGGTTTCGGTCTGCAGCAGAGGTGCAGCGGCCGTAACCTCGATCGTTTGTGACGCATTGCCGACTTTCATAGTGATGTTCGCAGCAACCGGCTCGCCGGGGTTCACGATAATGCCTTTCTGCTCGGCCTTCTGGAATCCTGCCGCATCTACGGTCACGGTGTAGGTGCCGGGTTTCAGCAGCGGCCGAGTGAAAGAGCCAGAGTCGTTAGTCTGAGCTCGTATGAGAGCCCGCGTCGCATCTTCGATGATCGTCACTTTCGCATTGGGAACCGCTGCGCCCTGCGCGTCAGTGACAGTTCCGGTGATGGTTCCGAGATCTCTCTGTGCCGAAGGCAACGGTGCTCAACAACAAAGACAAGAGCGCGAACCCCAAATGAGTAGCGCTGACGTGGCATAAACCCCTCCTGCGCGGGAGTGTAGACCGCTGAACTGGGTAGAACCTATCACATGTAAACGTTTACTTCAAGTCTTTTCTCGTACTGTTTGGTTGTATTGGTTGTGAATTCGTCTCGAACCCTACGGTTTTCGCTCTTCCACGTTGGCGTCATACCGCGTTCAAAGCCGATTTTCATGATGTCGCGGCATCCGTCGGATCGACTGATAACAATACGCGCGGGCTTTGATCCCGCCGCCGGAATCGGACATCGACGACAGCAATGTCATCGCGGCTGCGATCGAATACTGACGATCCGCGAAGGGTACGATAGTTAACGTTCCATCCAGACGGTTGCGCCACCGGGCGGGACGTCGCGCTGGCCGACAAGTATTTGCGCGCTCGCGGCAGCAGGAATTCTTTCCGTGTGACTGGCGAAGTTTGTCGCTATCCAGAAGCCATCTCGCCAATCGATTACAAAATTCGGATCCAGGTTTGCAGGCGCTGCACCGGCAGCTTGGAAGACGCGATACATCAGCGCGCGCTCGAGTTCGCCATCCAGCGTGTCCACGCCGATGTAAGTCACTGTTCCGCGCCCGAGCTTATGGGTAACGGCGGCAGGGCGTCCGGAATAGAACTGATCCGCATACTGAGCCAGCACTTCGACGGCGCTTTGCGGCTCCAGAATGTCACCCCATGAGCCCCATGCGTAGCTCTTTCCGCCTGCGGTCACGTGTCCCTCTACGCCAACCGGCAAATCATCGTAAATGGGAATGCGAGCGCCGATCAGTTCATGGATCGGTTGAGCCCAGGCTGCTTCCCAGAGATGGCCGCGCGGATCTTTTTGCCCTGTCCGGCAGGTGAGTATGAGATTTCCGCCATTCTGTGCATAATCAGTCCATCGCCGAATCAACTCCTCATCGACAAGCTGAAACGCCGGAGCAATGACGAATGGATAGCGGCTGAAATTGCGATCCGGGGTGATGACGTCTACGGGTGCCATCATGCTCTTCAAGGCGCGGTAGTAGCGCATCCAATGTGCCGTCGTATTCCAACGGGCGGTCTGCTTGTGATCATCGATATCCCACCAATTGTCGTAGCTGATCAGGAACGCTGTGCGGCGCACGGCATAGGATTGCGGCTCGCGAACATCCGGGCTGTAGTGCTTGCGGAGCTCGACCACATCGCGCATTGCTTCCGCGTACTCGCGCCCGCCGGGCGAGGGCGTCACCCCGTCCGTTTCCGCTAGCCCTTTGTGGTAGAGCTCGGAACCGAACAGCGGCTGCCGATAACGATACGTGCAGACCAGGCGAGCACCGGCTCCGAACGCTCGCAAAAGCCACATGTGAATCGCACCCGGCAACGGCCAAGGGTTCTCAGAGCCCCAGTTCACCTGCCCCGGTTGTAACTCCATCGGGCCGGAGATGCCGTTGAACGAACGCATGAAATCATGCATAAACGACATGACCTCCGCGGAGCCGAGGCGAAAGCCAAGCGGACCTTCATTGAGCTCGCCGTGAACGGGATAGTGGGTCCACGTGAACGCATCCAGTGTTTTTTGTGAGAGCGAGGGATCGACATCCTCATGCAAGGTCATGAAGTTGGTGGTGATCCACTGGTTTTTCGAATACTGCCGGAGAATGGCCGCTTGCATCTTGAGGTAGTCGGCGGCTTCATGCGCGAACCAGCGTCGAAAATCGAGAACGGCGTGGGGACTAGGATCGGCGACCAGAGCGCCCGGATTGGGAATGTCGATCTGATCGAAATTCTGATAGTTCTCAGACCAAAATGCCCCGCCCCATGCAGTGTTCAACTGCTTAATGATTCCATATTTCTCGCGAAGCCATTTTGCGAAAATTCACCGTTGACGCTTGCGAGTAAGAGAAATGGCGACCGTAATGGCTAAGCTCATTATCGATCTGCCAGCCCCAGACGCGCGGATCGTTACCAAATCGTTTTGCAAGTTCCGCGTCAATTTTCGTGACGTATTCGCGATATATCGGAGAGCTCCAGTCGGCATGTTCGCGGCTGCCGTGATCCATGGTCCGGCCTTGCTCATCAACCATCAGGATTTCGGGGTGCTTGCGCGTGAGCCAGATGGGCGGCGTCGCGCTAGGCGTACAGAGGACAACTTTCAATCCGTTCTTCGCAGCAAGGTCGACATTCTTTTCCAACCAATCGAACTGATACTGGCCCTCCTGCGGTTCCATGTAATACCAAGCGAACTCGCCCATGTGGACGAATTCCATCCCCAGCTTGTGGATATTCGCCATGTCGCGCGCCCATTGCGATTCGGGCCAGGCTTCGGGGTAGTAGTAAACACCGATGGTCAGCATGTCTTTCTTCGGGAACCAATCGGGGTTTTGGGCCTGCAGTGCGGGAGCGCAGAAGAGAGAAAAGATTGCCAGAACGGAAGTACACCGTCGAAATCCGGTCATGATTCGATTCATTAGATCACCGTTCGAGACGACCAGCGCAAATTCTGGAGATTCTCTCCCCAACGAATCAGTATAGAGAAGGTTGTGGTTTATCGGACTGAGTAGGCGTCGGGTGGGCGCCAATCTCGAGTGCCACTTCTCGGGCATGTCGGAGCTTGGCGACAGGGTCGCCGATCGGCAGAAATTCCATAGCGGCCATGCGATTGTAGTTGAGCTGGGCGAGCTTGCGGTAAATGTTTCCGTAATCGATTTCACCCGTGCCTGGAGCGTGGCGGCCGGGAACATCGGCGATGTGCACTAGGCCGGGGTATTCGATATTCTTCTCGAGCTTCTCGATCAGATTGCCTTCGGCGATTTGCTCATGAAAGAAATCGTAGAGCAACTGCACCTGCGGATGGTTGACTGCCCGGATGATTTCAAATCCTTCGGCGACCGAAGTCAGATAGTACTTGCGGTTCTCTTCCGGATCGATATTTTCGAGCAACAGACGAACTGGCTGGCCATTGATCTGCTTGCCCTCGACGATAGCGGCAGTTCGCTTCAGGCCCTCGATACAGCTCTGATGCTGTTGCTCGCGCGGCATGCCAGGAACGACATTGCCCGACATGATGATGACGGCGGGGCAATCGAGCTTCTCCATAATGGGCAGCTCATTCCGGACGTCGGCCAGCATGGCGTCGCGATCGGCCGGATTGCCGACTGCGTGCTTCAATCCGGCGGTGGTATCGAAAGTGATGCCGAGCTCTTTGCGTTTGGCATTCGCGCGGTTGAACTCATCGTCCGACCACTTCCTGGTATTCGCCAACCAGCTCGACATTCTTATACCCTGCTTCCGCCACTTTCTCCAGGCGCTGTTCAAACGGGAGATTCTTCCAGACGGTCCAAAGCATGATGGAGAGCTGGAATGGTGCGGTGCTTTGCTCGCTGGCTGAAGTTGCTGCGCGCGGTCCTGCCGGGCCTGCTGCTCCGCCAGAAAGATTTTCGCGAAAGTTCGTCTATTCATAATTCACCTCTGGTCACTTGAGCATACCGAGGGCAAAGAAAAGGCGACATAGGAGCCGCCCGGAGGATCTTTCGATTTGCCGCCGCCGCAAGCGATAACGATGTACTCTTTGCCATTCACTTCATAAACCGCGGGAGTTGCGTTGCCGGCGGCGGGCAATAACGTTTCCCAGAGCAGCTTGCCGGTCGATTTGTCGAAGGCGTGAAACTTCCTGTCATAGCTGGTTGCGCCAATAAACAGAAGACCGCCGCCGTGACGACGGGACCGCCGTAGTTCTCGCTTCCGGTGTTGCGCAAGCCTTTCTCGGCGAGCTCAGGATATTCGCCGAAGGGAATTTTCCAGGCGAACTCGCCGGTATTGAGATCGATGGCATTCAGGGTTCCCCAGGGAGGCTGAACCGCCGGATAGCCGTCGGGATCGAGAAATTTGTTATAGCCATCGAAGCGATATTTCAGATCGATGGGCGAGGGGCATTTTTCGCTGGGCTGAACGCCGTATTCTCGCCGTAAACGACATAGCGCATGATGGCGTGGATTCGTGCCGGGGAAGGCGGGCGAAGGATGGCATTCGTCCGCCTCCTTCACGAATCATGGTCTCGACTTCGTTTTCGTTCAGCTTTCCGAGATATTGACAAGCGAAGGGAATTCGGGCGGCGATCCCTTCATGATCCTGCGCGATGGCAACTGGCGCATTCGCTTAGGTAGAGATCCCTGCCACTGCTGGCATTGCGCTTTGAGCTCGCGAGGAACGAGACGCAGCACCCAGGCCATCTCATTCGCGTTGACATAGAGCAAGCCGGTTTGGGGATCGAAGGCCGGGCCGCCCCATTCCGCGCCACCGTCCAAGCCTGGGAAGATAATGGTTCCTTGCAAGCTGGGAGGAACGAACTGGCCGGCGCTGCGCAGGTTTCGGAAACGTTCGAGGACGCTTTGATGCGCCTGCGGAGTGCGTTGGTCAGCATGTCTTCTGTAAGGATCTGGCGAGCGAACGGCGGCGGCTTGGCAGGGCAGGGGCTGCGTATCGGCGGTGACTTCGCCATCGACATCGCTTGGCGGATATTTGCGGTACTCGATGGGAAACAGAGGCGTGCCGCTTTCGCGATCGAACAAGTAAACGAAACCCGATTTGGTGGCCTGCGCGACGGCATCGACGCGATGGCCATTGCGGCGGATGGTGACGAGAGTGGGAGCGGTAGGCAGATCGCGGTCCCAAAAATCGTGACGAACGGTTTGAAAATGCCAGATGCGCTCGCCGGTTTCGGCTTTGAGAGCGATCAAACAATTTGCGAACAGGTTGTCGCCCAGACGGTTTGCGCCGTAGAAATCGAATGCCGCCGAGCCGGTGGGGACGAACACGATGCCGCGCTCGAGGTCGAGGCTCATGCCGGCCCAATCATTCGCGCCGCCGATATATTGCCAGGCGTCTTGGGGCCAAGTTTCGTAGCCGAATTCGCCGGGATGCGGAATGGTGTGAAAAGACCAGCGCAGTTTGCCGGTGCGGGCGTCATAGGCACGAACGTCGCCGGGCGAAGCGGGAAGAGTTTCACTGACGATGCTGCCGACGATCAGGAAATCCTTATAGACTACGGGCGGGCTGGTAGCGGAGACGAACATTTGCGACGGGATCGCGCCCGAGATCGCGGCGAAGATCGATGCGGCCGTTCTCGCCAAAAGCGGGGGTCGGGTTGGCCGGTATCCGCGTCGAGAGCATAGAGATATTGCCGGGAGGCGAAGAAGATGCGCTTGCCGCCGGCGGCGCCGCCGTCCCAGTAGGTGACGCCGCGATTTCTCATTTTGCTCAGGACGCGATGGCCTTGGTTGGGATCGAAGCTCCACTTCAGCTTGCCGGTTGCGGCATCAAGCGCAATGACGCGGAGCTTGGGCGTGGTGGCGAACAAAACGCCATCGACTACGATCGGGATTGCATTCCATCTCCGAGCCGGGGAACGCATCGCCGGTATCGAAGCTCCAGGCGACTTGCAAGGTTTGAGACGTTCTTGCGATTGATCTGCTTCAGGCTGGAGTAGTGAATGTTCTCCGGGCCGCCTCCATAAGTGCTCCAGGTGTGGTACTCGCCGGTACGCCTCTCATGGGTCTTGAACACAGTCAAACCGAGAAACAGAACCAGCGAAAGAGAAATGAAAGCTAGTTTTCTCATTTCGTGAGCGACACGACATTGCACTGAGGTGCTACTAAAGACCGGCTCGCTCCATTCGCGGTTCTGAACGGGATTTATGCCGCCCGAGAGTGGAGATTCGTACGGGCGACGGTGCGTTCGAGATGTGATTCGATTTCGGCAAATGAAAATTCGAAGCCATTTTCCGCGGGATCGAAGGGCTGTGGTCCGCAAAACCCGGCACATCTAGTGTATGCGAAAATCCGAAGTGCAAACCGCCATTCGGCAGTTCTCCAAGCTCTCATCGCAATGCAGATCGTTATCTCTGAATGGCTGCCGAGAACCGCACTTGGGGCGAGGAGCGCCATAGCGGACGAATTGCTTCTCGAGTTAGGCATTCGGGTTTCACAGGGGAACTGTGGGCAAGTATCTCAAATAACAGCCCACCCCGAGGATCACGAGATCAGCGTTGGTCAAGCATATCAGGCGCGGAGTTGCGGTTGGTTGTAGCGTCAAACTCTGCTCTGTTAAGCCCTGCTCTTGAGATTGTCGTCTATTTTTACTCCGCCGTGTACATAGCGTTCTAATTACACCTGAAATTAACGTGCTAACGACACCTAAGCGTATTTAGGCGGATTTAGGTTGCCACGGCACATTGTAATGTGACATAATACGGCCCG
>CAWFWH010000015.1:0-8421 GCA_963819405.1 uncultured Acidobacteriaceae bacterium
CGGAACGCCGTCTGAGCCAATCCACGGATTTGCCCATCTTGGACGTGCCCATCTTGCCCTAGCAAGACGGCCCGCGAACTTGTGGTGCCCTGATCGAGAGCAAGAATATACTGCAATCTGCGCATCCCCAGAGATTATCAGGAGGTGCCGATATCCTCATTCCAAAGCTCCGGGTTGCGGGTGATGAAATCGCTCATCATCCCAATACATTCGGGATCTTGGACGACCTGAACTTCGATGCCACGGCTGCGCATAAAATCTTCCTCGCCCAGAAAATTTTCGTTTTCTCCCACCACGACCTGCGGGATCTTGTAGAGCACGATAGCCCCGCTGCACATCGCGCAAGGCGACAGAGTTGAATAGATGGTACTTTTCTGATAGATCTTTGCGGACAGGCGGCCGGCATTCCGCAAACAGTTCATTTCCGCATGATCGATTGCACTGCCGCTCTGAACTCGGCAATTGTGCCCCTGTCCAATGATCTTGCCTTCATACACGAGAACAGAGCCGATAGGAATACCACCCTCAGAAAGACTTTTCTTCGCTTGCTCCAGCGCCGCATCCAGAAATGGGTCTCTACGCATATAGAAACCATACGCTAGAACGCAATGTATCTGGCTAATGTCTCGACTTCAGAGCGAAAGCGCAATCCTTCCCTGGTCGCCAAAAGCCAGCTGAGTTTACCGACCCTCCACCAACAGTTTCAACCTGCTCAGAGCTTCATCCCACTGCCGCGAGATGATCTCCAGGTATTGATGTGCTTGCTGGAGTTGTTTCGAATCGAGCTTATAGAGTTGCTCGCGCCCCTGACGAAACCCCCGCACCAAACCGGCTCGGGCGAGCACGTGCAGATGCTTGGTTATGGCTTGACGAGAGATATCGGAGCCAGATGTCAGCCTGGTAATTGACGCGGGCCCCTCCGTACAAAGACGTGCCACCAGCCGCAGACGTCTCTCATCTCCCAGGGCCGCAAAAACCGGCGCCGAGCTAGCGGCCACCGATTTAAGCCGCTTGGCTTGCATACTGCTTGAGAGATTCCAACTGTATTTCCCAACCGCGCTGGTTCCCTTCGAAGGCCTTAGCCCGGCGAGCCAGTGCAATGCGATCGAAACCCGTTTCCGTCACCGTGACGAGTGTGCCGTCTTCGACTTCTTCGAGATGGAACTCGACAACCGTGGTTTCATCTTCATCGAGTTTTGTCGGCCCAGGGTGCCACCGCCAGGAGAACGTATGCTCCGGTTCCATACGTTCGATGATCAGGTAAAAGCGCTGATTATTGCCGAGAGGATGTGTAGAAACCAGGTCCACGCGTTTTCCTGGCACGAAGGAACCCTCCAGATCGGCGGAGAACCACTTAGAGAATTCCTGGGAACTAGTGAGAGCGCGCCAGACGCGGGAACGCGGGGCACGAATCAAAGTCTTTCTTTCGATCTTAGTCAGGTCCGGAATCGCCATAGGATATATGCAACCTTATGGTTGCACTCTAGCACAGAAAAAGCAGAAAACGCAACCAAGAAGTTGCGTTATGGATCTCCCGTGGCGAGGTCAGCTTCCGTTAACGAGAGCAGATCGGCGCGGACCGGCGCTCTCTCTTTAACCCGCCGATTGCCCCGCCGCCCGAGATGCCTTCTTAGGTTCGTGGAGCACGTCCGGAAGCGTCGCAGTCAGGAACCAAAAATCTTCAATAGCGCGAATCACACTTAGGTATTCTTCGAGATCCCCCGGCTTCGTGATGTAGCAGTTCGCGTTAAGGGCATACGCCTGCGCGATGTCTTCGTCAGCCTTTGAGCTGGTCATTACCAGAACAGGGATGTGCTTTAGCGTCGGCGAAGCTTTGATCTCAGCCAGAACCTCGCGCCCATTTTTTCTAGGCAAGTTCAAATCCAGCAGCACCAGATCCGGTCGGTTCCCGGAACCTTTTCCTGGCTGGTGCAGATACTCCATTGCCTCGACTCCATCGCGAGCGACCGCGATCTGCACAGGCACAGGTGTCTCCTTTAAAGCCTCCCGTATCAAGCGGACATCGCCTGGGCTATCTTCGACCAGCAAAATCCGGAGTGACCTCATCCCGCCCGTCCAGTCTTCTCAGCCGACAAACGTCTAAAGCAACTCCTTACGTGCAAGTTAAAGGCCAACCATGCAAGTCACTGCCGTTGAAGGGTTTTAAGCCCGGGAAAGATCCTGGGGTAACGTAAGAAGTAACCGCCCATCGAAAGACCGGGCAAAAAATGCGTCTAACAGTTTGGTCGGGCCACGCCTGAACGGCTCAATTGACACACTCATAAGCTGCTTATTATCATTAACATTGCAACGCTTTTCTGTCCGGCGGATCTCCCATCTCCAGGTGTGCCGGAATGCGTGTGGCAACCCGGGAGGCTCCTTTTGATAAAGCTTGACATCATTAACGAAGTCGTGAATCGTACGGGCATTACGAAGACGAAAGCTGAAATGGCTGTGGAGACGGTTTTCGAAACCATGAAGAAGGCGCTCCGCGAAGGCGACCGCATTGAACTGCGCGGCTTCGGGATCTTCAACGTGCGGCCGCGCAAGACCGGCATTGGACGCAATCCGCGAACCGGCGCTGAAGTGGCCATTCCTCCAGGTAAAGCGGTCCGATTCAAGCCGGGCAAGGAACTGCAGACGCTGCAGTAATGGAAGTGGTTGACCCCGGGTCCACAGGGCACATACCGAATCCTTCTTCCTTCCTAGCCGCGCGCAACGGATCTGAAGCAGCGCCCGCGGACCAGCTTTTCGAGGTGAATGCGGCATCTCGATGGCCCCGCAAGTGGTGGCTTCATCTCCTGCTTTTTCTTCTAACTCTGATCACAACGACGACCTTCGGGTTTGCGCTTGCAGAGGGCTTTGCGCAGGGGAGTCCTCTCACCGAGACTTTTATCGAGGATGGTTATCTCCGGCTCGTGCATGGCGGTTCCGGTATCTGGATAGGCCTTATCTATTCCATTCCTCTGCTGCTGATTCTGCTCGCGCACGAATTCGGGCACTATGTGACTTGCCGCCGCTGGCGCGTTGACGCAACTCTCCCGTATTTCGGCCCGTCTCCGACGCTGCTGGGCACAATCGGCGCCTTCATCTGGATCCGCTCGCCCATCTATAAGCGGAAGAGCTTATTCGATATCGGAGTATCGGGGCCGATTGCCGGATTCATCGTCTTGATCCCATTCCTCATCGCCGGCGTGTCGATGTCGCGCGTGGTGCATGGAGTCCACGCATTCGGGCCTTTCGTCTTTGGGACTCCTCTCCTCATGCGTGTTGTCGAATGGATACGTTTTCCCGGCGTGCCGCCCGCCGATATCTGTCTGCACCCGATGGCAATGGCCGCATGGGCCGGTCTGCTGGCCACCGCCATCAACCTGCTGCCCGTTGGCCAGTTGGACGGCGGCCACATTCTTTATGCGGTGCTTGGCGAGCGCGGTCACCGAATCGGCTCCCGCATTTTGGTTTGCCTACTGGCCTTAGCGGGTTTCCTTTATTGGCCCTGGTGGGTCTGGGCCGCCGCAATGTTCTTTTTCCGGCGCCACCCTCTCATCTACGATGACGAGCCGCTCGGAGAGCGCCGGCTGATGATCGCGCTTGCAGCCGTCCTGCTGTTTCTGGTTTCCATTTCGATTGTGCCCGTCCGAATTCAGTAGCTCGCACGGCTATGAAGATCTCGGCCGCCATCATCACTTTCAATGAGGAGCGTAACGTTGCCCGTGTGATCGAGAGCTTGCGTTGCTGCGACGAAATCCTGGTCTTAGACAGCGGCTCGAATGATCGCACGGTCGAAATTGCCACAAAGCTCGGCGCCCGCGTCGTCGAGGCCTCTTGGCATGGCTATGCGGCCCAAAAGAATATCGCGGCCGAGCTGGCGGCTCACGACTGGGTATTGGCGCTCGACGCGGATGAGAGCCTTAGTGAGGCGCTCGAGGCTGAAATTTGGCAAATCAAAAAGAGTGGCCCGACGTTCGATGGCTATACGGTCCCACGCTTGGCTCAGTATCTCGGGCGTTGGATTCTCCATAGTGGCTGGTATCCGGATCGCAAAGTCAGATTATTCGATCGGCGCAAGGCAAAGTGGGTGGGCGAGTTTATCCACGAGTCGGTCACCGTCGACGGCGCCGTGGGACACCTCAAATCGAACTTGCTTCATTTCACGTGCAATTCTTTGTCCGAGCACGTGCGGTCCATGGATCGCTACACTACTCTTGCCGCGCAGGAGATGGTGTCGCGAGAGAAGAACCTGGGATTCAGCAGACTATTGTTTGACCCGCCTTGGACATTTCTTCGCACTTACGTACTGAAGCTTGGATTCCTGGATGGAGCGGAGGGGTTGGCGATCGCCTACATGGCCGCGTTCTACAATTTCCTGAAATATTCGAAAGCGCGCCATATGAGCCCTGGCCGAAAATCTTAGGGTGCGGATCCTGCAAGTCGACACAGGCGCCGAAATGCGTGGCGGCCAGCACCAGGTGCTGCTCTTGATGAACGCACTGAGGGAAGCCGGACACGAATCGCTGTTGCTAGCCCCGGAGGTCAGCCCATTAGCAAACGCCGCTCGCCAAGCGCGGTTCGCCGTGTATGCCTCTAGCGCAAGAGAAGTCTGGCGGCATTCCAGACAGGTCTCGCTCATTCATGCGCACGATGCGCGTGCACACACCCTCGCCGCGGTCGCATCCAGGTGCAAGTTCGTCGTATCCCGCCGTGTCGCTTTTCCTGTGCGCCGATCCATAGCATCGTTCTGGAAATATCGACGCCCCGCCAGATTTTTAGCTGTCTCGCATTTTGTCGCGGGCGAGCTCGAAGCCGCCGGCATTCCCAAACAAAGAATCGATATCGTGTACGACGGTGTCGAATCGCCTTCCGCCGCCGAGTGGAGCGCCCGGTATCCGGCAGTTGCGCTTGCATCCCCCGATCCGCAGAAAGGACGTCCTCTGGTCGAGCAAGCTGCCAAGCTGGCGGGTATCCCCGTGGTCTTTTCGAACACCTTGCCAGAGGATTTGACTCACGCCTCGTCCTTCGTTTACATCACCAGGTCGGAGGGATTAGGCTCTGCGGTTTTGCTGGCAATGAGCATGGGAGTGCCGGTGATTGCAAGCCGGGTCGGAGGATTGACCGAAATATTCTCTGACGGAATCTCCGGCCTCTTCGTGGCCAACGAAGCGCAGGCCATCGCCGGCGCAATGCGGCGGGTCGTAGAGGACGGAACCCTGGCCCGTCTTCTGATCGAACGCGGCAAGGCTCGCATCGCAGAGTGTTTCACGAAACAGCATCTGCTGCAAGGGACGCTGGCATCTTACCGGAGTGCTCTTGCCTCCTGAGTTTCAGATTTTCTACAGCATTGCCGCCGCCGCATTCGGGTTGTTATTCGGTAGCTTTCTGAATGTGTGTATTTACCGGATTGCCAGAGACCTCTCCGTCGTTGCTCCCCGATCGTTTTGTCCGGAATGCGGCGTTTCGATCGCCTGGTACGACAATATTCCCGTACTCAGCTACGCAATTCTGCGCGGGCGTTGTCGGCACTGCGCGAAAGCCATCGGCCTCCGTTACCCGGCTGTTGAATTGATGACGGCAGCGTTGTTCGCCGCGATAGCTATTCGTTACGGCTGGAATCTCGCAGCGTTCAAGTGGATGATTTTCGAAGCTGTCATGGTCGTCCTGTTTTGGACAGATCTGGAGGAACGCATTCTGCCGGATGAGTTAACCATAGGCGGCGCAATCCTAGGCCTGCTCTTCGCCGTGTTCGTGGCGGTCCCCGGAACCTTTGGCGAGTTGCTGCTAGCCGGATCGAGCCCGATTTCGCGTTCGCTGCTCAACGCCGGCCTGGGCGCGATATTCCTGGCCGGTCCCATCTGGATCCTCGGCGCCGCTTACGCTCGAGTGAGAAAACGCGAGGGTCTGGGCTTTGGCGATGTAAAATTACTGGTACTGCTGGGCGTGTTTCTGGGTGTTGAGCACGGTTTGCAGGCGCTTTTCATAGGAGCCATAGCCGGATCTATCGTTGGAATCGCCTATCTGCTCCTTACCCGTAAAGACGCGTCTACGTATGAGCTTCCCTTCGGCAGCTTTCTGTGTGCCGGCGCAGCCTTCGTGCCTCTGTTATCGCGCCTGTGAAACAGAACGCCTTGGTGTATTATAGAGCTTTATAGTATGAAGGAACTCCTTCAGGTGCTTTCTCCCGGCGAACGCGATTGGCGCATCGCCACGCAATTAGACCCCAAGCGCATTCCCGCTCACATAGCGATCATCATGGACGGGAACGGCCGCTGGGCGCGGCAGCGGAATTTCCCCCGGATCATGGGCCATAAGGCAGGTGTCGACCCGGTCAGAACCGCAGTCGAAACGTGCGCGCAGCTAGGCTTAGAGGCGCTGACTCTTTACGCGTTTTCGGTCGAGAATTGGAAGCGCCCCCGGCATGAAATTGAAGGATTGTGGCGATTGCTGCGTTTCTATTTGCGGCGCGAATTGCCCAACCTGATGCGCAATGATATCCAGCTGTGCGCGATAGGACGCTTGGAATCGCTTCCCGATTCCGTACAAGGCGAGTTGCAGGCCGTGATGGACCAAACATCCCAGAACCGCGGGATGCGATTGAATCTCGCCATCAACTACAGCGGCCGCACGGAGCTGGTCGACGCGGTGAATTCGATCCTTGACAATGCGAGGCTCGAGGGAAGCCTTGAGTCGGTCGAGATCACCGAGGAAGCCATCGCCTCCCATCTCTATACAGCCGGACTCAAAGACCCGGACCTCTTGATTCGAACCTCTGGCGAAATGCGCATCAGTAACTTCCTTCTGTGGCAGATCGCCTACGCGGAATTATACGTAACCGAGACGCTGTGGCCCGACTTCACGCGTGCCGAGCTGCTCGAAGCCATTCTTGAATACCAGAACCGCGAACGCCGCTTTGGTGGGCTCGCGCGTCTTCCGCTCGAAGAAGAAGCTTTCGAGCTGCCTCTCGCCTAAACTTGAAGCGCGTGGTGATTTCGGTTGCGCTGATTGCAATCGCCATATACCTGATCTTTCCAGCCCCTAACTTCGTATTCATGGCGGCAGCTCTCCTGATGAGTCTGCTCTGTTATTCAGAATTTTCGGGACTGGTTGCGGCGCACGCGATTCCGCGACCCGGCATTTTCGGCCTCCTCGCCGGCCTCGTTATTCTCTTTTACCCGCAAGAAACACTTCTGGGCCTCTCCCTATTAGTTCTATTCGCGTTCATTTCAGCCCTCCGTTACCCAAATCTGCGTGATGTCTTGCCCTACGTTGCATGTGCCTTGCTCGGCGCCTTCTACACCTTCGCGCCGTGGCGCTTTTCGGCGGATCTCCGCTACGAGAGTGCCCACTTGCTTTTTTTTGCCCTCGCAATTAATTGGGTTGGAGATACAGTCGCCTATTATGTCGGCCGCCGCTTTGGCAAACACAAACTTGCGCCGGTCGTAAGTCCAAAGAAGAGCTGGGAGGGCGCAGCCGCATCTATCGTGGGAGCCCTAGTGTTCGGCCTGCTCTACTTACACTACTTCATGCCTATCATCCCGTGGTGGGAGATCGCAGGCATGGCAGTAACAGGAAATATAGCCGGTCAGCTAGGCGACCTCGCCGAATCCGCCATGAAACGCGGCGCTAACCTGAAGGACAGCGGAACTCTCTTACCCGGACATGGCGGCATGTTAGACCGAGTAGATAGCAGCCTGTTTGCTCTCCCCGTCGTTTACGCCTTTTACGTCGTAACTCGAGATTTAGCCCAGTAACAGATAATCCTCTTTTCTGCGTCCGCGCGACTTCTTGCCGACACGTCGAAACAGGGCAGATTTTGAAAGCGTTTAAAGCTAAACTGTGAACAGAGGCTGTTATGGCATCAGTGGATTGGTCGGAGTGTCCGGCAGTCGAACGCGACCCTCGAAAGCTTGGTGGAGATGTTGTGCTTCGCGGAACGCGCATGCCGGTCTGGGGCATATTCGAGAATCTCGAAGGCGGCCTGACCGTCGACGAGATTGCCGAACATTTCCAGCTGCCGAAAGAGCAGATTATCACGATACTTGAGTTCGCGGCGCAATCAACAAGGGCGGATCATCGGCCCGCTGCGTAGTTGATGCTCGTTCTTTTGGATAAGAACGTTCCGTACCGTGTGCGCAACTTCTTAACAAGGCACCGGGTCGAAACCGCTCACGAGAGAGGCTGGGGAGCGCTGACCAATGGCGAGCTACTCAAAGCAGCCGAAGCGGCCGAGTTCGATGTGCTCGTCACAGCAGACCAGAGCCTTCAACATCAGCAGAACATCCAAAGCCGCAATATCTCTCTTGTTGTTCTCGATACGAACAACTGGAACGCAATAAAAGAACACGGGGCCAAGATCGTGACGGCCGTGAACGCCGCCAAGACCGCGACCTATACGCTTGTAGAGTTTGGATGGCATCGCTCCAGGCG
>CAWFWH010000016.1:0-440347 GCA_963819405.1 uncultured Acidobacteriaceae bacterium
TGCTTGTGATGTGGCGCTTTATCGAAAGGCTCACTTTCCACCAATCGCTCGCGCGTAAACGGCGAAACTGGGCGGCCGATATACCTGGGGTGGCGCAGACGTCTCGCCGCCCGATGCCCCTGCATTTCTGCATCCCCTCTTGCAAAACGTTGGCGTCATGTTGTTACTACTGGCCGGTATGGGATTGCCATCGCCTGGGGCTGCTCCAACGGCAACCTTGGGCTCGTATGATGGCAATTGTGTTTGGATTCTTTAGCCTCATTGACATGCCATTCGGTACGGCGCTGGGCATCTATACGCTCTGGGTGCTGCTGCCAGCCAAATCGGAAGAAGAGTACCAAAAAATGGCGAAGGTAGCATAAACGAAGGGGTTAGCCGCCGCGTCCCCGGGGAAAGCATCCCCTATTTCCTGAACCACCATTTCAGGATCTCCTCGTTTTGCGGAGCAGCAGCTTCCGCTCAGAAAAACTTTTTCCTAAAGATCTCGTATCGCCGGCGCGCGACGTTCATTAATTGCGGGAATTGGGTTTCGTCGCGGACATTATTCAGGAGTGGATCCGCAATGAAATACGGATAGCAAAAGAAACCGTTTTGAATGCTGTAGCGCAACATGTGGATGGCTGAAGCCTTGTCACGCAAGACAGCGTAGGCCTGTGCAATTTTATACGTTGCTTCCGGATCGCCTACTCCACGCTGCTGGATCTTGTTCTCCAATTCCCGCAAGATCTGTAAGCCATCCGAGCTCCTTTTTGCAATAGAAGCGGCAAAAGCCTTCCCAATCCCTGTGTATAAAGTGCGGTCCTCTTTGTAGGCGCGATCGAAATCTTTCGACGCCTGATCCCAGTTCTTCTGGTGGTACTCTCCAAATCCTCGATAAAACAAAATGAAAGCCGAGTCGTTACCATCGGGCAGACTCTGAAGAAACTTATCGTACTCTCCAAGGTAGAGATAAGTATTCAAGACTGAACCGTTGCCTTTGACCGATGGATCAATCTGGCGCGCCCGCTCACATTCGCTAAGCGACTCCTTCAACATCCCCCCGAAGCGATAGGCATATCCCAGCTCCCAATGCAGCGCCGCACTCTTGGGGTTACTCTTGAGCGCATCTCGCAGCAGAGGCACCGCCTGCTCAACTTTGCCCGTGTCGATCAGCAAGTTGGCCAGAAACATACTTGCTTCCAGTTGCTTCGGCTGCAGTCCAAGCGCGCGTTCATAGGCAGCTTGTGCCTTTTGGTACTGCTCGCGGCCGCCCAGCTCGAAAGCGGCAGCTGATGTATACGACTGTCCGAGATAGGCCCAGGTCAGCGCGTGGTTCGAGTCAATGTCGGCAGACTTCTCTAACATCTTGATGGCAAGGAGGAAATCATGGCTCCCCACTAGGTCGACTCCGCGCAGATAGTATTCATAAGCCAGCGGGTTGACAGGCTCGTCAGGCTTGATCCGCGCCGCTTCCGATGCGGATAGGTTTAACTCCAGTCCCTTGATGATCTGTTGAGCGACCTTGTCCTGAACGGTTAAGAGCTTGTCAAACTTCAGATCAATTGTGTCCTTGCCCAGGATTCTGTCGGTCTTGACATCGATCAATTGGCACGTGATTCTCAGCTCATCGCCTTCGCGAATGAAATTACCGGTAAGCAGCGTATCGACATTCAACTCCGAAGCTACCCTCGAAAGGTCAATTGTCTGACCTTTATATTTCTCGATAGCGGAAGAAGGCCGCACTGTCACCGAACTTACGGGCCCTAGCTTGCTGATAACCGCATCGGCGAGAGAAAAGCCGAGGAAGTCGTTTTCTGGGTCCTGTCGCAGATTCCGCAGCGGGAGAATCGCCAGACTTCGCTGCACTGGCGAAGTGTGCGCCGTGGTTGTTCTTTTTCGGTGCATGAAATAGCCGGCTGTCGCCAGCGCGCACGCAAGCACCACGAGGGCAGGTATCGCGATCCGGTGTCGCCCGCTTACCGGGCGCCCCGCTGCACCGGCAGAAGGAATACCCTGCGGCTCAAACCCCAAGACCTCGGCCGGTTTTGACGATTCTTCTTCAGGTTGCGTCGAGATGGCTGCCGGATTATTTACCTCTTTAACAGAAGCCGTAAACCGGTAACCCTTCTTGGGAATCGTCTCAATATATTGCAGGCCACCATCGGTCTTTCCAAGCACTCTCCGCAGAGCGGAAATCGAGACCGTGAGGTTCGCCTCTTCGACAAAGCTGCCCGACCACACCGCCTGCATGATCTGGTCCTTTGGTACAAGCCGGCCATGGTTCTGGACCAGGTAGACAAGCAGCTCAAAAGCCTTCGGCGCGAGTGAAACCTGCTGGCCATCCCGCAACAGCCGGTGCTCGCTTGGCTCCAGGCGAAAGCAGCCGAATTCGTAAGAACTCTGCCCTTTCAACACCATAGCGACTCTTCACCGTTTCCCAAAAGCTCTTTGGAAATTATTTGGAATTTCTTTACTGGCCGTTTAGGACAATTGGCCTCGATTTACACCAGTATGGCCTAGTCCGAGCTCCGTGAAACCACAATTGTAAATCGTGGCCGGATAAAGAATCGGACCGGCGAATGACTTCAGCCCAAGGAGAAAAAATATGTTCAAATCAACCACGAGCGCCCTGGCGCTCTCGCTCTTAACCACCATCGCCTGCCTACCCGCGGCAGCCGATTCTTTCTTTTTCTCGACGGGCAACCCCGACGGGAAAATCGCTACCCTCTCGCGTCCCGCCAGTCCCGGTCAACTCGAGACCGAAACGGCTGACGATTTTGTCTTGAACCAAACCACCATCATCAATCAGGCCACCTTCACGGGACTGCTCCCGACGGGAGCGTCCCTTAACAGTGTCACCGATGTGGAGATCGAGCTCTATCACGTTTTCCCCGTGGATTCTGCGAATCCGCCAGATGGAAGAGTCGCGACGCGCGTCAATTCCCCATCTGATAACCAATTCGCGGCCTTTGATAGCGCCGCCGGCGCCCTGACCTATAAGACGACTCTGCTAAACCCGAGCTTCAGCGTGGCCAACACCGTCGTGAACGGTATCAACGCCGCTCCGCATCAGTTCACCGGCGGCGAAGGTCCCGCCACCGGCCAGGAGGTCCAGTTCAGCATTAACTTCACCTCGCCGTTCACGCTTCCCGCCGATCACTATTTCTTTCGCCCGGAAGTCGAATTGTCGAATGGCAACTTTCTCTGGCTCTCCGCTCCGCGTCCGATCGTCCCTCCCGGAACGCCATTCACCAACGATCTGCAGAGCTGGATTCGCAACACCAATCTCGACCCCGATTGGGAGCGTATCGGCACGGATATAACTAATCAAGGCCCCTTCAATGCCACGTTCAGCTTAACCGGCGAAACAGTTCCTGAACCTGGAACCTACGCTCTGCTGGGCGGCGGTCTCTTGCTGCTTGCTCTCGTCCGTCGCAAAAGAAACCACGTGTAACAAAGCACATGTCGCTTTCATTCGTTCCACGCCAGCGTGCTAACGAGCGTGCCTTTCATCTAGGGGATTCCGAATGAACGGCGGACCCGCTGTTCCGGGAGCCGGAGCAGGCGTGAAAGCCGCGACTTCGCCCCTCAGCCCACAACAGCTTAGGCAAACCGCGTTCGGCTTCGCGCCGGTGATCATGCTTGACGCTGCCGTGCGTCTCGGCGTTTTCGATGCGCTCTTAGCAGGCCCGCTGGTGAGTGACGAAGTCGCGCAGTGTTGTCGGACATCCACGCGTGGCACGCGGCCGCTATTGGATGCGCTGGCGGCTCTCGGGTTTCTCAACAAAGAGAACGGCCGATATTCATTGACTCCCGAGTCGGCCACATTCCTGGTAACAACCAGTCCGGCATTTCTTGGCGCGTTCGTACACCACTACGTTCACAACCTGCTGCCCGCGTGGCAGCAATTGGAGACCGTTGTTCGCACCGGCAAGCCGGCGAAGAACCTGGATTCGGAACACCAAGGCGCCGCCTTTTTTCGCGACTTCGTACCCGCTCTGTTTGCGATGAGCCAGGCTGCCGCGCGTGTGCTCGCCGAAACGATTCTGCGCGAGCGCGGCAGCGGGCCAATCAGAGTGCTCGATGTCGGGGCAGGCTCCGCTGTGTTCGGCATCGCGTTCGCGGCTGGGAACCCAAACGCCACCGTAACCGCGGCGGATTGGAAAGATGTGCTCGATGTGGCTCGTGAGATCACCTCTAGAGCAAACGTCATGGATCGCTTCTCGTTCGCGGAAGGGGACATGTTCGAGTCCGGCTTCGGATCGAACTTTGACGTTGCGACGCTCGGAAACGTGTTGCACATGGAAGGGCCCGAGCGTTGCCAAACTCTGCTGCGGAAGGTGTATTGCTCGTTAGCGCCAGGCGGCACTATCGCGATCATCGAGTACGTGCCCGATGACGACCGGACCGGCGAACCCGTCCATCTGATCTTTGCGGTCAACATGCTTGTGAACACCGCAAAAGGTGACACTTACACCTTTCGCGAGATCACCCAGTGGCTGCTTGAAGCTGGATTCCAGAACGTGCGCCGAGTGGACACGCCATCCCCCTCGCCTGCGATTCTCGCCGATAAGCCGCGCATTCAGGAGAGATAGTGCAGGCTCCAAATGAATAGTAAGCACCCTCGCGTATTTTATGGCTGGTGGGTCGTGTCCACGGCCGCGCTCGGACTCTTCTGGGGCGTGCCGATCACGGCGTATTCCTTCAGTGTCTTCCTCAAGCCGCTGATGCAGGAGTTTCACGCTGGGCGCGCCGCCGTTTCGCTGGCTTACACCTTTCACAATCTGATGGCCGCGATCAGCGCTCCACTCGCCGGACGGCTTATCGATCGATACGGGGCCCGCAAAGTGATACTTCCGGCTGCGGGGATGTTTGGCTTGACTTTGCTTTCCATCAAGGCTTTTTCCGCCGGTATCTGGCTATTCTGCTTTTTTTACGGGTTATTAGGCGTATTGCTTAGTGGTGCGGGGCCCATACCCTACGGCAACGTGGTTTCGCGCTGGTTTGACAGGCGTAGGGGGTTGGCTCTCGGGCTGACGATGTGCGGAATCGGTTGCGGAGCGATCATCATGCCTTCGCTGGCGCAATGGCTCATTGCAACTTTTGGCTGGCGTACGGCATACGCGATTCTTGGCTCCGCCGTTTTACTCATCGTTGTACCCGTAGTTGCAGCGTTTCTCAAGGACAAACCGCAGGACCTGGGCCTCTTGCCTGACGGAGCAACGGATGCGGATACCACAGCGCCCAATGAAGCCGGTGATGTGGGTCTGCGCTGGCATGATGCCTGGCACGGTAAAACGTTTTGGATCATGGTGTGCGCATTTTTCCTGACCGGCGCAAGCCTGCAAGGCTGCGTCGTTCACTTGCCGGCAATGCTCACCGACCGGGGAATAACCATTCACGCCGCGACCTTGGCCAGTTCACTGCTGGGCGCAGCAGTGCTGATCGGCCGCGTGGGTTCCGGCTACTTGCTCGACCGCTTCTTTGCCCCTTACCTCTCAGCTCTCTTCTTTGGTGGTGCCGCCGCTGGCATTGGACTGCTTTGGACGGGGAGCGCGACAGCTATTGCTTTTGTGGGCGCATTCCTGGTCGGGCTAGGCTTGGGCGCGGAAGTAGACATCATCGCCTACTTAACCAGCCGTTATTTTGGCCTGCGCTCCTTCGGAGCGATCTATGGCGCTGCATTTGGCGCCTTCATTTTGGCAGGCGCGTTGGGTCCTTTGGCGATGGGTGCAGGTTTTGACTTAACACGTTCCTATAGCGAGCCACTTGCGGCATTCTTTACCGCGACTCTGATTGCGGCGGTGCTCATTACCCGTCTGGGGCCGTACTGCTATGGCGCACGCCGGTTGGCCGAGGGCGAGCCGATATTGCAGCTTCAAACGGAGGAGAGAACATGACGGAAATTTCGGTCGGCGCGCAAGGTGATGCAAACCGATTCACTGCGGTGGATGTGGCGAGCGATCCCAGTTACTTCAGCAATCAAGGAATGGGTGAACAGAACCGAAAGCATGCGATTGTGATTGGCGGCAGCATGGGTGGCCTGGTCGCCGCGCGCGTGCTGTCCGATCACTTCGACCAAGTCACGCTGATCGATCGCGACGTGTTCCCGGAGGTCGGCCGGCAGCGCCGCGGAGTGCCGCAGGGTCCGCGCAATGCCGGAGTAAGCTTCATCAACTGGTACATCGCCAAGCTGCACAAGGCTGCGCATCGCGATCCCGAAGCGTCCGTGGCGTTCCTGAAGGTCGCGAACCTGCTCGCGCCGCTCCCCAGCATCATGCATCCACGCTTGGCGATGCGAGTTCTGTTAGCGAATTTACGGGCGTAGCTATCAGGCTCAGAATGTTAGCGCGAATCCACAATTACCGTATATCGACAACTGTCTTTGAATACTTTATCGCGGCCTTGCCGATCATCCCGTTCATACCTGTCGTCCTCAGCTGCGATGGCGCCCTCACCGGAAAGCTGCGCTCAAGCTGGGTTCTCAGCGCACGATGGTAAAGGCCCGGCGGCGATTTGGGCCGAAGCGGAATATCGCAAAATCATCGTCGAGCGAAGCCGCGCGCTCTATCCCGAGGCGGCGCATCACTGCGAAACTCGTTCGATCGACGAAGGAGAAGTCTTGATCGCGGTATGCCGCCCCGATCTGCCATGCGGCTTCAAGGTCCGCCGCACCGGCCACTTCGATGGACGCCACGCCGCTGCGCAGACCGTCCCAGAACCGTTCGGCTGCCTGCCGGCTGATCCGATACCGGATCAGCGTCCACGTTTCGGAGAGCACATGGTCGCTCGTAACCAGTGGCTCTCCGGCTTTCAGAATGACTTTTGCACGCCCGTTTGCGTCATCCGATGAGTCCGCTGCCGCATACCAGATAGACGTATCTACGAAGAGGCTCATCACGACGACAAGCGCCGCCTCGACTTCTCACGCCGGGCGGAAACGGCTTCGGCGATCATCGCATCCTTCTTCCTCGCAATGTCAGAGCCGCCTGAAGAACCGAGATCGAACACGGCCGACGGCTCCACCAACCGTTGAGAGGCGCCCAGATCACGGCTTACGAGACCGCGGATATATTCAGCGAGGGATACGCCAAGATCGCTGGCCCGTTGGCGTGCCCGCCGTTGAGTTTCCGGTTCAAGAGTGATCTGGCTTCGCGCCATCATGATGGTACCATCATACTGTATCACGCCACAGCGCCCACAGACTGGTCGGAATAACGACTTTCGACAGCGACGAGCGTGAGCCTCTCAAGATAATTTCTTTTGTTTGAGATTTACCTGGCTTTCTCCTGAATTGTGCTGTATACTTAATCCGAAAGCTAGCTTTAGCTCTTCACATTTTCAAAAACGCCGGACGGCTGCCATGCCGAATCCGGCGTTTTTCATTTTCAAGGAGCAATTCATCATGTCTACGCACTCTCAAATCGCAGCCAATCAGGCGAACGCACAGCATAGCTCGGGTCCGAAATCAGAAGAAGGCAAAGCCATTTCCTGCCTCAACAATTTTCGCCACGGATTCACCGGCGAATTCAACGTTCTTCCCTCCGAAGACCAGGAGCAATTCGACACGCTCTACCAAGGCCTGCGCTTCGAGCACAAGCCGAAAACCGTCACTGAAACCGTTCTAATTGAAAAAATGGCGCAGCATATTTGGCTCGGCCGCCGCGCCATCACCCTCCAGGAAGTCACCATGGGCGGCGATCTCCCGCTCCGTGACACGCAAAGGGAGTTCGCGTTGTATCTTCGCTACCAAACCACCAACGACCGAGGCTTCTCTAAGTGCCTGAACGACCTGCTAAAGCTAAGAGCCGAAAAGCGCAAAGAGCAAATTGGGTTCGACTCGCAGAAGCGGCAAGAGGCCGAAGAGCTCCGCCGCGAAGCCGACGAAAAGCGCAAGGAAAAGAAGCACAAAATGCAGATTTGGCTGCTCCAAGCCGAAGGCGAGCACCGCGAAATGAAAAATAACGAGCTTGATCCCTTCGAAACCGACCCTCGAGTTCGTGTCGAGCGTATCCTCGCACA
The DNA here is from genome assembly GCA_963819405.1 of uncultured Acidobacteriaceae bacterium. Classification (GTDB taxonomy): domain Bacteria; phylum Acidobacteriota; class Terriglobia; order Bryobacterales; family Bryobacteraceae; genus Bog-105. The sequence continues at coordinate 8,002 of CAWFWH010000016.1, forward strand.
CGAAAAGGCCGCCTAAAGCCGCCTTCATCTCGCCGAATGACGCGCACCACACCCAAGCCATGCCCGCACCCACACCCCGCGCCGGATCTAAAATAGACTCATGGATCTAGTCATCAATGGCGTTCATTCACACGTCGCCGCCGACCCGGAGCGTCCTCTCTTATGGGTCCTTCGCAACGAGCTCGATCTCACCGGCGCTAAATACGGCTGCGGTGAGGGACAGTGCGGAGCTTGTACGGTCTTGATCGACGGCCTTCCGCACCGGTCCTGTCAAACGCCGGTCGGTACCGTTGCCGGTAAAGAGATCACCACCATCGAAGGCTTGGCGGATGGCGATCGTCTGCATCCCGTGCAGCAATCGTTCATCGAGTGCGACGCCATGCAGTGCGGCTATTGCACGCCCGGAATGATTATGTCGAGCGTGGCGCTTCTCCGCAAGAATCCCTCGCCCTCGGAGCCCGAGATCAAGCAGGCGCTGGAAGGAAATGTCTGCCGCTGCGGCACCTACAACAAGATCATCGCCGCAGTGCAAAGATCCGCGCCCGTTATGAAGAGCGACGCAAAGGAGCGCCACCATGCTTGAGCTGCAATCAAACGACGTGACCACGGCGTCTCCGTCCAAAACCGTTTTCGATCGTCGTGGCTTCTTGAAATCGCTCGGCGGTGGCCTGCTCGTGCTATTCGCCTTCAACAACGATGAATCGGACGCCCAGGAATCCGGCGGCGCGCGCCGCAATGGTGGTCAGCAGCTTCCCCAGAATCTCGCCGCGTGGCTGCACATTGCTCCCGATGGCGCAATCACCACGTTCACGGGCAAGGTGGAAGTCGGCCAAAACAGTCGAACCTCGCTCACTCAGGCTGTTGCGGATGAATTGCGATGCGCGCCTGCATCCGTTCACCTCATCATGGGCGACACGGCTCTGACGCCGTTTGATATGGGCACATTCGGAAGCCGCACAACTCCCACTATGGTGCCCGTCCTTCGCAAGATGGCCTCAACTGCCCGCGAGACGCTCGTCAACGCCGCGGCGCAGAAGTGGGGTGTGGATCGAACCTCGCTGACCGTCGCAAAGGGATGCGTGACGAATCGCGCTTCCGGGAAGAGCGCCAGTTTCGGCGACCTCGCCGCCACCATCGATTGGGTGAATACCGTCGCTAAGGATGATTTCGTTACTCCGCCCGACAAGTGGCAAGTGGCGGGCACCAGCGTTCCGAAGGTGAATGCGAGCGAGATCGTCACCGGCAAGCACAAATATCCTTCCGATCACAAGGTTGCCGGTATGTTGTACGGCCGTGTTCTGCGACCGCCAAGCTTCGGCGCCAAGCTTACGTCAGTGGACACCAGCGCCGCGTCGCAAATGCGCGGCGTCACCGTAGTGCGCGACGGAGACTTCATCGGTGTGACTGCGCCGGATGAGCACATCGCGCAAAAAGCCATCGAGAGCATCAAGGCGCAGTGGCAGGAAACTCCGCAAATCTCGGCGCACGATCTCTTCCCCTACATCAAAGCGAACGCCACTGAATCGTCATCCCAATCGGGGCGGGGCGGTCCCACTCGTGCGCGGCTCCATCGAAACTGGCCTGCAAAGCGCCGACAAGACTTTGAAAAGCAGCTACACGATCGCCTACATAGCTCATACGCCGCTGGAGCCGAGGGCCGCCGTCGCTGAATGGAGCGATGGAAAACTCACCGTGTGGACTGGCACGCAGCGGCCCTTTGGAGTACGCACCGAGCTCGCCAGTACGTTTGGTCTTTCAGAAGATCAAGCTCACGTGATGATGCCCGACACTGGATCGGCCTACGGAGGCAAGCACACCGGCGAGTGCGCCATCGAAGCTGCCCGCCTCGCTAAAGGCGCGGGTAAACCCGTCAAGCTCATCTGGACTCGCGAAGAAGAGTTCACCTGGGCTTATTTCCGTCCCGCCGGTGTCATTGACGTCAGCAGCGGCGCAACCAAGGACGGGACACTCACCGCCTGGGAGTTTCACAACTATCTCTCCGGCCCCTCGGGTCTCGAAACGCCCTACGAAGTTCCGAATCAACATGTCCAATACCACCCGGTGAAATCGCCTCTGCGCGAAGGATCCTATCGAGGCCTCGCCGCGACAGCCAATCACTTTGCGCGCGAATCGCACATGGACGAGCTGGCCTGCGCCTTGGGTATGGACCCGCTCGCATTCCGTCTAAAGAACTTGCAGAATCCCCGCGTACGAGCCGTGCTGCAGGCTGCGACGGATCGCTTCGGCTGGTCGAAAATCAAATCGACGCCTACCCGCGGCTTTGGGCTGGCGTGCGGAACCGAGAAGGGCGGCTTCGTCGCTTGCTGCGCTGAAATCTCGATAGGCGCTGGACAGCAAGTTCATATCGAACGAGTGGTCGAGGCGTGGGAATGCGGCGCTGTCGTAAATCCCGAGCATCTCAAGAATCAAGTGGAAGGCGCGATCGTGATGGGCATCGGTGGCGCGCTCTTCGAGGCGATTGATTTCTCCGACGGCCGTATTCTGAATTCCCGGCTTTCCAAATATCGTGTACCCCGCTTCAGCGATGTGCCGAAAATCGAAATCATCATTATCGATCGCAAAGATATTCCTTCTGCTGGCGCAGGGGAAACTCCGATTGTCGGCATCGCACCTGCCGTCGCTAATGCGTTCTTCAACGCCACCGGCACACGCATCCGATCGATGCCCCTATTTGCATCGACCAAAGTATAAAGTGCAAGCCGCGGTCTTAGACTCGCCGAAGGACATTTCGACTCGCCCGCTTCGAATTGAAGAAGTCCCCAAACCGGAGCTCAAGCCTGGTCATGTTCTGCTCCGGGTGCGTGTCTGCGGCGTCTGCCGGACCGATCTTCATATCGTGGAAGGCGAGTTGCCAAAACGGCTTCCGCGCTTGATCCCCGGACATCAGATTGTCGGCGACATCGTCGATGGCGCAACAGCCGACCTTCCGGCTGGCATGCGTGTAGGGGTTTCGTGGCTTGGTGGCGTCGATGGAACCTGTTTCTACTGTCGCCGTGGGATGGAAAATCTCTGCGATGCCCCTGTATTCACCGGATATACAGTGAACGGCGGCTACGCCGAATACGCGCTGGCGAGATCGGATTTCGTATCTCCCTTGCCTGCTGCTCTCGAAGACTTACAGGCCGCTCCTCTGCTCTGCGCTGGTATTATCGGCTTCCGCAGCCTGCGTGTTGCCGGCGTAGAACCAGGCGATCGTGTTGGTCTCTTCGGCTTCGGCGCATCGGCTCATCTCGCCATTGCCGTTCTGCGCGCTTGGAAATGTGACGTGTACGTCTCCACCCGCGGTGAATCGCATCGCCAGCTCGCAGCCTCGCTCGGCGCCACCTGGGTTGGAAGTGAGAAAGAAAAACCGCCCGTGGAACTCGACCGGGCAATCACGTTTGCTCCCAGCGGAGACGTCGTCGTGGCCGCGCTTGCCAGTCTGCGGAAAGGCGGCGTCGTTGCGATCAACGCGATCCACTTGGATCGAATGCCGGAATTCAATTACGACCAGCTTCTTTGGGGCGAGCGCCAGATCCGCAGTGTCGCGAACATGACCCGATCCGACGCGCGCGACTTTCTACAGATCGCGACCGAGATCGGTCTCCGTCCTAAAGTAACGCCCTTTCCGCTTACCAGCGCCAACGAAGCCTTGCTCGCCGTTAAGAGCGATTCCGTGAATGGCGCTGCGGCCATAGTTCTTCCCACATGAAAATCGCATTTATCGGATTAGGAAAAATGGGCTCGGGTATCGCCCGGAATTTGCTTCGCGCCGGCCATGACGTAACTGTGTACAATCAAACCCGCGAGAAAGCTGAGGCTCTCGAAAGCACCGGCGCTCGCGTTGCCAATTCGCCAGCAGAGGCGTGCCGCGGCTGCGATTGCGCGTTCACAATGCTTTCGGATGACGACGCCGTCGCCCAGGTCGTTTTCGGCGAAAACGGGATCGCTTCCGCCCTAGCCAATGGAGCCGCTCACATTTCCAGCAGCACCATCAGCACTGCCTTCGCCCGCCGCCTTGCCGACGAGCATGGCAAGCGAGGCCAAGGGTTCCTGAGCGCTCCGGTTTTCGGACGTCCCGAGGCTGCGGAGAACAAGAAGCTGATCGTGGTCGCGGCTGGCAAGAAGGAGTTGCTCGATCGCTACCGGCCCTTATTCGGTGCGATCGGCCGCGAAACATTCGACGCGGGATCGCAGCCCTGGCAAGCCAATGCCGTCAAGCTGTGCGGAAATTTCATGATCGCGAGCATGCTCGAAACATTCAGCGAAGCTTTCGCCACCATGCGGAAGGCGGGCATCGATCATCACCTTTTTCTCGAAGTGATGAATGAGCTGTTTGGATCGCCAGTCTATAAGAATTACGGGACCACCATCGCCGATGAGAAGTTTGAGCCTGCCGGATTCGCTTTGAAACTCGGCCTCAAAGATGTGCGCCTGGCGATCGAAGCCGCACAGGAACTCGGCGTGCCAATGCCTTTTGCCAGCGCTCTTCGCGATCAGTTCGTTTCCGCCATGGCGCACGGGCAGGAACAACTGGATTGGTCGAGCGTCGCGCGTGTCGTAGCGCGCAGCGCCGGTTTATGATCCTGACACACGGCCAGCTCGTTCCGCGTCAATCAGCACGCGCTTCCGTTCCAAACCCCAACGATAGCCGCCTAATTCACCGTTTCCGCGAATGACACGGTGGCACGGAATGACGATTGCAACCGGATTCGATGCGCACGCGCGCGCCACGGCCCGGCTCGCTCGAGCGTTTCCAGTTGCACTCGCGACTTCCGAATACGACTGCACCTCGCCGTAAGGAATCGATTGCAAGTAGCGCCAGATCTTTAGCTGGAATGTGGTGGCGCGTACGTCCACCGGCAAATCGAGGCGGATCTGTTCGCGCCTCAAGTATCGCGAGAGAGACTTTATCCAAAGATCCAGTTGTTCCGGGTACGGCTCCTTGGTCTCCTCGAGTCTCGCTGCGGGATATTCTTTGCGCAACTTTTCGAGTAGCTCGTCGTGAGACTCGCCAAATTGTACGAAGCATAGACCCCGCTCCGTTGCGCCTATCATCATCAGTCCCATCGGACTCTGAACGGCGACATACGAGATAGACACGTTCTTGCCCCCAGCGCGATATTCTCCCGGCGTCATCCCCAGGCGCGTGGCGGCCTGGTTGTAGATCGGGCTGCTTGAACCAAATCCGGCTTCGTAGATCGCGGTGGTCACCGAATCGCCATTGCGTAACTGCCCTTTCAGCGCCTCGACGCGGCAAGCGTCAACATATTGCTTCGGGCTGACCCCGACAATAGACTTGAACGTCCTTTGCAGATGGAATGGACTTAGCCCCACTTGCCGGGCGAGCTCTTCGAGCGCCAATGATTCACCGCTGCCGCTGTTCGCCCGAATGTATTCACAAAGCCGCCGAATCCGAATGTTATTGGAGTCCATGAAACGATAGTAAGGCGCTTTTCACTTGGGCTGCTATCCGATTCTTGCTATCGAATTCTTTTATTATCGGAAGTTGATGATCGCATCTTGCACGCGGCGAAACTTACTCAAGCTCCTGGCAGCGATTCCCGCATTGACCAGCGCTCTAGCGTCCGACGACCACATGTATCTGTCTTTGAACAGCACCTTGCTCTCAGGACGGGTCCATTGGCCGGAATTCGCGCGGCTAGCTGCGCAAGTTGGCTTTCCCGGCACGGACGTGATGCTTCAACCCGCGATGAACGAGGGTGTCGCCGCAACCAACCAGCTGCTTGCTCAACTGAATATCAAACCCGCAGTGCTCGATTTCCCTGTCGAGTTTCGCAAGGACGACGCTGCCTTCCAATCATCGCTTCCGAAGTTGGAAGAAGCTGCGCCGTTTGCCGCCGCCATCGGCTGCCCTCGCATGATCACCTTTATCATGCCGTCGAGCGATACGCCCAAAGATGAGCTGCGGCGAATCTACAAGCAGCGCCTCACGGAAAGTGCTCGCATTCTGGCGCGATCTGATGTGCGTTTGGGCCTCGAATTCATCGGACCGCTTCATCTCCGCAAGGCGCACAAGTACGAATTCATTTGGCGCATGAATGACATGCTCGAGTTTGCGAAAGAGTGCGGCCCGAACGTGGGACTGCTACTCGATGCCTGGCATTGGCATCACGCTGGTGCGAGCACCGGCGACATTCTCGCTGCCGGCCGCGATCGCATTGTCCACATCCATTTCGATGACTCGGCCAATCTGCCGCCGGACCAGATTCGTGACAACGAGCGGCTGATGCCCGGTGAAGGCGTTATCAACCTTACCGGCTTTCTGCGGGCGCTTCAGTCGATCGGTTATCGGGACGGGCTGAGTGTAGAGGTTTTCGGTCGTGGCCTGAAAGACATGACACCCGAGGCCGCCGCTAAACTGGGCCTGGATACATCGCTCGCTGTGTTTCGGAAGGCAGGCATCGAGGAAGGCTGATATCTACCGGTCTGCCGCAACCATTATTCTGATCGTCCACTTCGCGTGGATTCTATGGGTGATCTTCGGCGCCTTCTGGACACGCGGACGGCTTCTGCTGACGTGCTTTCATGTCGCTTCCCTCGTGTGGGGAATCATTGTTGAAGTCAGTTCATTGCCCTGCCCACTCACGCTCGCAGAAGGGTTCTTCGAAGGCAGAACCGGAAATGGTTTCCTAATCCACTACTTGGATTTGATCGTTTATCCCAATCTTCCGGAGTCGCTGCTGGTCTATTTTGGTGTGGCGATATGCGCTGCCAATCTGGCGATTTACGGTTGGAGGATCATGCAAAGAGCGAAAGCTGCGCGTTCTTGGACCTAGAATTGCTCCTCTTATCGTCCAAAACAGACCTGCCGTCCAGACTTGACGAGATCGCATGTTCGTGCTCGAGAACCTGCTTGAAATCGGCCACAGGCTTATATCGCTCTTCTACCTTCCGCACAAACCTGTCCAACCGTCTCAACCCATCCACTCTTTCTGTGTCACCGAGTTTAGCCTTGTCGAGCGATTGCCTCAGCACCGCAAGTGACTCATCGTAAGTCTTCAATGGAACTGGGAACGGATGCCGGTCCTTGCCTCCTAATGCGAAAGAAAATCGCGCCGGGTCGGAGAAGCGGCTAGGCGCTCCATGCACGACTTCCGCCACCAATGCCAAAGTTTGAAGAGTGCGAGGACCGAGATTCTCAACTAGCAGAAGCGAAGCAAAGTCGCGCAGCTGCCGCTCGTAGCTGACCGCAAGCACTGCTCCCAACCGCTTCAGATCGACATTCTCCATGCGCACGTCATGGTGCTTTGGCATCTGCAGCTTCCGAACATCGCCGAGAGTTCTCTCCGGGTCCTCGCTTGCGATGGTGAGCAGCGCTTCCTGGGCGGCTTTTGCACGCCGGTCCACGAGATTCAGAATTACTCCTTCGCTCTCGCCGACGATGCCCGTGTGCGGCTCGCAAGTGAAATCGCGAACCGACGGCGAGTGCCAGTGATAGCGCCTCGCCAGACCGGTGCGATCGTTCATGCCCTGCTGCACAACCGCCCATTCGCCACGCGCGCTAACGACAAATGTGTGCAGGTAGATTTGGAATCCATCGCCGATCGCGTTATTGTCGATCTTCGCAGTCAGCCGGCTTGTCTTTACCAGCGTCTCGCCATCGAGGCTGGTTCGTTCGGCAATTGCGAGCAGCTCATCCGGCGTTTTCCTCGATTGCTTTCCGCGACCTCCGCATACGTAAATCCCGAGCTCGTGCGCTCGGGGATTTAAGCCACGCTTCAACGCTCCTAATACCGACGTCGTGATGCCGGAAGAGTGCCAGTCCATCCCCATCACGCACCCGAGTGCCTGGAACCAGAACGGGTCACTCAAGCGCGACAGGAACTCTTCCGCTCCGTAATGGTGAACGATGCTTTCGACAATCGCCGTTCCCAGTTTTTCCATGCGCTCGGCGAGCCAGGGTGGCACTCGCCCGCCATGCAGCGGCAGATCGGCGAATCCGGAACGTTTCATCCCTACTCAAATGTTAGTCTCTGGTGTGGACCCGCTCAAAGAATACGTGTCCCGGCGAGATCGTTGGCGCACTGAGCTGGAGTCCTTGCAACAGCGCTTCATCCGGATCGGAAACTGGCGCCTTGCCACCGGCGGCCTCGCGCTCTTGCTGGGCTGGCTCGCTTTTGGCCGCCTCGCGATTACCGGCTGGTGGCTTCTTGTTCCGCTCTTCGTGTTTATCGCGCTGGTGGTCTGGCATCAGCGTGTGATGCGCCGACGCGTTCTCGCCGAGCGCGCTGTCCGCTACTACGAATCGGGTGTCGCGCGCATCGAAGATCGATGGATGGGAACCGGTAATCCAGGAGATCGGTTTCGCGATAGCGCTCATGTCTACGCCGAAGATCTCGATGTATTCGGAAAAGGTTCTCTATTCGAGCTGATCGCGTCCGTTCGTACTGCCGCCGGAGAGCAAACGCTCGCGAATTGGCTGCTGTCGCCGGCAACCCGCGACCAGGCTCTTTCGAGACAAGAGGCCGTGCGCGAGTTATGCGCGCGCCTCGATCTTCGGGAAGACATGGCGCTGCTCGGGGAAGACATTCGCGGAAAGACGAATGCGGAGACGTTGGAGAAGTGGGGATCGGCGCCCGAACATCGCGTTCGCGCCGGTGCTGAGACCTCTCGCGCTTGCGCTCATGATTGCCGGTCTCGCAACGCTCGCCGCTTTCGTAACAGAAGCGATTCCTTTATGGCCGTTCCTGGCGGTCCTCTGTTGCGATTTCGTCTTCATGGCTGCCATCCGCAAAAGCGTGCAGCACGTTTCCGAAGGGATCGACACGCCTGCGCACGATCTCGGCATTCTCTCTTTGTTGCTCGATCGTCTCGAGCGCGAAAGCTTTGAATCTCCGCGACTGCAACAGCTCCGGGCGGAGTTAGACATTCGCGGCCTTCCTGCATCGAAGCGCATCTCGCGGCTCGAGCGTTGGGTTGAGTGGCTCGATTCAGCCGACCACATGCTGGTTCGCGTAATCCGGCCGGTCCTGCTATGGAACGAGCAAGTGGCAATGGGAATCGAGGCCTGGAGACGTGAGAGCGGCCCCTACATAGGTCGTTGGCTTTACGCGGTGGGCGAATTCGAAGCGCTCTCGTCTCTGGCTTCGCTGGCATTCGAGCGCCCTCAGTGGACCTTTCCCGCGCTGACCGAAGCTACTGAAGCTTGCTTCGAAGCAGAAGCTCTCCAGCATCCTCTGATGTCCCCAGCGAGGTGCGTGCCGAACACAGTCGGCCTGGATGGAAATTCGCAGCTTCTGATCGTGAGCGGTTCCAACATGTCCGGTAAGAGCACCTTGCTCCGTGCCGTTGGGTTGAACGCAGTTCTGGCGTGGGCAGGCGCGCCCGTCGCCGCCAAACAGATGCAAATCTCTGCGCTGCGCGTGGGCGCATCGATTCGGGTAGTCGATTCTTTGCAGGACAACCGTTCCCGTTTTTTCGCGGAGATTACGCGTATCCGGCAAATCGCGGATTTGACCAAGAGCGACGCTTCGGTGCTGTTTTTGCTGGATGAGCTTCTAAGCGGAACGAACTCGCACGATCGACTCATCGGTGCTTCGGGAATCGTTCGAGCATTTGTTCGTTCGGGCGCTATCGGACTTATCACGACTCACGATCTTGCGCTCGCAAATATCGAGCAAGACCTTGGCTCGGGAGCGGCGAACGTGCATTTCGACGATCGGATGGAAGAGGGCCTTATCGAATTCGATTATGTATTGCGCCCTGGCGTGGTCGCCCGAAGCAACGCGCTCGAACTGATGCGCGCCGTCGGGCTAGACGTCTAACAGGCGTTTTGATCAGTGTTGCCCGCGTGCAGCCGCAAAGCGCCTCTGCAATTCCTCGGGCGCGACATCCTCAATGTGGGTGGCGACCCACCATTGATTGCCGGCTGGATCCTTCACGCCTCCGCTGCGGTCGCCATAAAATTCGTTCTGCGGCTCTCGAATAACCGTCGCTCCCGCTTCAACAGCTCTTCGGAACGCTGCGTCCACATCCTCGACGTACATATAGATCATCGTTGAGGTGGCCTTCCAGTCGCCCATTGCCTGGCCCATCATCACCATGGAATCGCCAATCTTGACGGCCGCATGCATGACTGTTCCGTCGGGCGCGCTCGACCGATGTTCCTCCTTGGCGTCGAAGGCGCGCTTCAAGAATTCGATGTAATTCGCTATGCCATCCACCAGCAGATATGGCGTAATCGTGTGATAGCCGGCCGGGAACGTGTTTGACGCTGCTCACTGGTTCTCTCCTCCGCGAGGACCCGCAGGTGGAGCTGCATTGACATCGATGGTCACGTACGGCACGCCGGCCTCGGCCATCATCTTGTTTAATCGAGGCAGATCGTCGTCAGTTAACTTCTTCACTGCGGCGAGCCCTTCTTGCAATTCAGTCGAGGCAGTATCTATGTCGGCCAATTGCCGGGCGGTCGGCGCTGCTGAAAAGCTATCAATCGAGTTCATGAGCCGGGTGATCCTTTGATTTACCGGCGGCGGAATATACTTCAGCGGCGGACCGGCGTTGCCGAGTCCACCTTCGCGCTCGACTTCAAAAGTGCCGATGACTTCTTTCACGCGAGCCAGCATACCGTCGGCTTCTTTCTTCACCGGGTCGGGCACTTGAGGCGCGCCCGGCCGTTTCCAGCTCTCCGTCAAATTCGTGAGTGAGGTTCGAAGCGCCACGATTTTCCGGCGCCCCGCGTCAGCTTCTCGTGTCATTCCATATAGCTTGGTGATCGCCTGACGCCGCGCTGCCATCACTTCCGGCGACATAGTGATGCGCGGATCCTGTTCCACTGTCACCGGCTTTGAGATCGTCTTCCCAGCCGCCGCGATGGTGATCGTGTATTCGCCTGGATCAACCAACGGACCGCGATTGCCGCCGCCAAAAAAGCCGCCCCCGCCACCACCTCCGCCTCCACCACCCGCGCCGCCACCTGCTCCTGCGGCAGCTTCCGCGCCTGCTCCGGCTTGTCCGCCTGCTTCCGCAGTTCCGCCTTCAACCGGCGCGACTTGGGCTGGATTTGCTCCTCCGGGTGCTGCTCCTCCAGGACCGGTGCCCGCTGCTTGTGCGGCGGCTTGCGCGGCCGCCCCTCGACCACCACCGCCTCCGCCGCGAGCTCCGCCTGCGCCAGCTTGACCTTGTGGACGCACGGGCGCATCGTAACGAAGATCCCAATCCGCGCGGTTGATGCCAGCTTCCGCAGGTCCATTCAACTCGCGGATGTGGTTCCCGGCTTTGTCTGTCACGGTGATTCGCACTGGGTTCCTGCCATCCAGCTTGGCTTTCAGATAGTAGTCGACAAGCACACCATAAGGCGGGTTCGGCGCGATGAATTCTCGTTGGCCAGTGAAGCCTTTCATGTTTGCCATGTGGAACTCCACACCCGGACGCATACTAAACAGGTCTACTGCCGAAGACGTGACATTGTCGCTGAGCTCTTCGAGCGGCGTGATGTCGTCCATGACCCAGATAGAACGGCCGTGCGTGCCCACGATCAAATCGTGCTCGCGCGGATGGACGTGAATGTCGAAAACCGGAACCGTGGGAAGCCCGTTTCTCATCTTTTCCCATGACGATCCGCGATCGAAGGAAATGAACATGCCGAATTCGGTTCCCGCAAAGAGCAAATTGGGGTTCGTCGGATCCTCTCGAATGACGTGCGCCGAACCGGCCTCTTCCGGAATGCCTTTGCCGATTGATTTCCAGGTTCGGCCGAAATCCGGCGTCACATAGATGTAAACGGAGAAGTCGTCGCTGCGATGATTATCGAAAGCGACGTAAGCGGTTCCAACATCGTGGTACGAAGGCTCGACCTTAGCGACATACGCGCCTTTTTTCACGCCAGGAACGTTGCCCGCAACATTGGTCCAGGTTTTGCCATCGTCACGAGTCACTTGGAGATTTCCGTCGTCAGTCCCGACCCAAAGCACGCCGGCTTTTACGGGGGATTCCGCAACTGTAGTTGCGCAAGGAAATTGTTGGACCCCGTCATGCCGCGAAAGCGTATTTTTGTCCGGTACCTTGCCGAGGATTGGAAGCTTGTCCCGATCGACGCCAGTGGTGAGATCGGGTCCCAGGCGCTCCCAAGAATCGCCGCGGTCGGTCGACTTAAACAGGTAATTGCCGCCGTAATATAACGTTTTCGTCGTCATGCGACGAGAGCACTAGCGGCGAATTCCATTGGAAGCGGTAGCGAGCGGATTTTTCGCTTTCCTCTAGTGGGCGCAGCGAACGCGATTCACCCGTCCGCAGATCGCGGCGCAGGAGATTGCCATCCTGCGATTCGGTGTAAACGATGTTGGGATCCTTGGGGTCCATCTTGGTATCGAAGCCATCGCCGCCGCCAATGTTCACCCAATCGTCGTTCGTGATGCCGTTCGTCATCACGTTCGCGACGGGACCACACCATGAGTAGTTGTCCTGCAAGCCTCCGCAGACGTGATAGGGCTTCTGCATATCGAACGCAATCTCATAGAACTGCCCTAACGGTACGTTGTTGACGTAGTCCCAGGTGCGGCCGCCATCGTAGGTCATGTTGATTCCGCCGTCGCAGCCCGCAATCATGTGATCGGAGTTCGCCGGGTCGATCCAAAAGCCGTGAAAATCGCTATGGATCTTCTGCCATCGGTCCTGGCGAAACGTGCGGCCGCCATCCTCGCTGTAATATAAGGGCGCGCCAAGCACCCAGATCTTCTGCTCATTGTTCGGATCGATGCGAATCTGACTGTAATAGGAGGGGCGAGGATTCGTGTCGCTCATCTTGGTCCACGTTAGCCCTTTATCTTCCGACCGGAACGTCCCTCCGCGGGCATTTTCGATCAATGCGTAAACGACGTTCGGATTGCGGCGGGAAACGTCTACCGCGCAGCGCCCTATGTCGCCGGTTTGAGGCAGACCCTTAGTGAGTTTTGTCCAATGCGCGCCGCCGTCGGTTGTCTTATAAATGCCGCCTGACGGACCGCCGCCGTTATAGCCAAATACCGTCCGCCGACGCTCATAAGCCGCCGCGTAAAGCGTATTCGGACTTTGCGGATCGATCGCAAGATCGGAGACTCCGGTATCTTCATTGATGAAAAGGGAGAGCGTCCAATTGGCGCCGCCATCGGTGCTCTTATATACGCCACGTTCTTTATTAGGTCCCCACAGATGCCCCAGCGCGGCGACGTAAACGATATTCGGATCGGAGGGATGAATTACCACACGCCCGATACTTTGGGTATCGTTCAGGCCCATGTGGGTCCAGGTCTTCCCGGCATCCATGGACTTGTAGACGCCGTTGCCCCATGACGAACTCTGGCGATTATTCGCCTCGCCGGAGCCCACCCACACAATGGAAGGATCGGACGGAGCGATCGCAATATCGCCGATCGTGCCCACCGGCTGGTCGTCGAAGATCGGTTCCCAGGACGTCCCGCCATTGAGGCTCTTCATCACGCCTCCGGCAGCGGCCGCCGCATAGATGATGCGTGGATCCGATTCGACGACGGCAATATCGTCAACGCGTCCCCCCATGATGGCGGGGCCGATCGAGCGGAATTTTAGGTTCTTCAGAGCATCCTGGTGCGCGGATTGCGCAAACGCCGGGGCTGCAATGAAAATAAGCGACAGCATGCAGGTGCGCAGCCGTCCCGAAGGGCAATTAAGCTTGGACATATTCATGAGACTTGCGGAATGGACACTGATTGTATCACTGAGAAAACAAGCGAATGCGGAGCAATCCTGGTGTAATCCGTCCGCAGCTATTGTGGAGTGGCATTGCCGGTGCAGGCGTGGCTGTGGCGTGGCGCGCGTCATTCGGTGGTTCTGAAGGCCGAGTTAGGCGGCCTTTTCGTGTGCGAGGATACGCTCGATACGAGGTTGAAGGCCCTGTCCGGAGGTATCGAGCGCGGAATTTTTCAATTCGCGGTGTTCGCCTTCGGCTTGGAGCAGCCAAATATGCATTTTATGCGTGTCTTGCTTGCGCTTTTCGTTGGCTTCGCGGCGGAGTTCTTCGGCCTGTAAGTCGCTTCTGCGAGTCGAACCCAATTTGCTCTTTGCGCTTTTCGGCTCTTAGCTTTAGCAGGTCGTCGAGGCACTTGTGGAAGCCGCGATCGTTGGTGGTTTGGTAGCGCAGGTAGAGCGCGAACAGCTTTGCTCTGTCGTCCGGGTGCATTTCCTGGGCGCCCATGGCGTCTTGCTGGAGGTTGATGGCGCGGCGGCCGAGCCAAATGTATTGCGCCATCTTTTCGATCAGGATTTTTTCGGCGACGGTTTGCGGTTTGTGCTCGGAAAGAAGGCTGATGTTCAGAGCATCGAATAGATCCTGATTCTCCCAGCCGAGAACGGTGAATTCGCCGGTGAATCCGTGGCGAAAGTTGTTGAGAGAGGAAGCGGCTTTGCCTTCCGGGCTGATAGGACCCGTGCTTTTCTGGGCGTTGGCCTGATTGGCTGCGACTTGAGATGGTGTTGCCATATGAATTGCTCCTGAAAATGAAAAACGCCGGAGAGGGCGCGACGGCCATCCGGCGTTTTTCGGAATATGTGAAGAGCTAAGGCTAGCTTTCGGGACTAGTATAGGCGTGGGAAGGAGTTGGGGAAGACGGTGAGGGGCGGTGAGGTCAGGAGAATTGGCTGGCGGAGAGTGCGTAATAGCTTATGTTGCTGTGAGATAGCAGTGGGCTGAGAGGGTGGAAATATTTAGCTGTGGGTTGTGAATGGAAGACGAGAGGGGCAGTTGGGAAAGGGCGCGTGCAGTCAGTTCCGCCAGGCTCTGCCTTTTTGTCAGGCAGCGCCGCAGGCCGGTATACCACCAGTAGCGTAGATGTCATGATAGCTTCCGCCATCAGGGAACTGTCCGCATCGAAAAATCGGACGTGGATAGCCGCCGCTTTTTTCAAGGGAGCGGTTCAGATCTGGGACGTGAAGTCCCTTGGGAGAGTCGGCGAGTTCCCGACGGTGTTCAGTTTCGGTGCCGGTAACCTGGCGCTCGCGCCTTCTGCCCAGATGCTTGTCACTGGATTGTCAACAGACCCCGGCAAGGTGGCTGCTTATGAAGTACCCAGTGGCGCGGTGCTCTGGGAGCGAAGACTCATTTACCCCAGCTTGCTCCGATTTGAGCCGTCCGGAGAGTCTCTTTTGTGCACCTGCAACAATGCGTCGAGCTTTTGCCGCCTGAATGCACACACGGGTGCGACCGTCGAAAAGATCGATGGAATCAGCCAGTACATAGAAGGGCCGTACGGCGATGTATTGGAGGTCCCTGCGAGAAAGAGGAACGAACCGTTTCGCCTTATTGGCAAAAAGCACAACTTCGAGATCGAGAGACTCAGCTTTGGACTCTTGGATGCACAGTTTTCGCCGGACTCGGTTTGCTTGTCTGAGGCGGTTGGGCCCGTCCGCTGCATCAATTGCGCCGATGGAATTCAACGTTGGAGGTTCGATCCTGGCGCCGATAGCCATGTTCTGCGCCTGCACTACAGCCGAGTAATGGACGCTTTCTTTGGAGTTCTACGGCATCTCGTGAAGGGAGGCTCCAGGCGGCTAGTGCGGTTGAACGCCGGAAGCGGAGTATGTGAACGGATCTGTGATCTCGATTCGTGGGAAGAGGTTTTTCTAGAAGTGGTCGATCAACTTGTTACTTCAATTGAAATGACAGTTCGAATTGGCCGTTCTAAAGTGAGAGTGGGTTATCCGCCTTCTTCTTTTTAAATCCGCAGTAACCGGCTTTTCTTTTACGGCAGCTCTCGCGGGCTGGCGCTGATTCCCGCCTCCGATTTTGGAAGAGGAAACGCGGTGCAGGCTGGTGCGCTTTGGTTGCTCAGTCCGGGTATCCTGGCAGGCTTTGAGGTCGGTTCAGGGCACGTTCACGATGTGAGCTTTTGGGTTTTGACCGCTGTTCTCAACGGTTTCTTTTATTCGGCTGTCGTTTATGGCATTTTGGGGATTCGAAAATCGCTTCGTTCCAAGACAGCGATCCATTGAAGTTTGTAAGCCATCGCTGCTAGCTTTCCGGGAGCGACAAATGCGGGACAAATGCAGACGACAAATGCGGACGAATGCGGACGGACGGGACAAATGCGGACGGCGCGGACGAATGCGGACGGGGGTAGTTAAATCCGACCTCAGCAAACAACCACAAAGTGTGCCAGCTTCCCTCCGCGTGGCAGCCCCGGCATCCCGTATCAAGAAACCAACCGAGACCTCCGGCTCCGGGCAGTTGGCCGAACCGCGTCGGATGACCGAGCCGCGTTAGAGGTATCGCTTGCGAATAGACTACGGATTATTCTGCCTCCGTCCACATTTCCCCCGACGGCCGTCCGGCGTTCTGGAATATGTGAAGAGCTAAAGCTAGCATTTCGGGTTAGTATACACTGGGTACGAATCGGACAAGGCCGTGAGGGGCGGAATCTGCGTTCCCGGGTGCGTAAGACTTATTCCGGTGAGATGATGGCGGAGCGGCTGCAAATATTTAAATACGGCTTGTGAATGAATGTAACGGGCGGTTGGAGAATGGTATTTGAGTGTCCTGTCCGCGTTTACCTCCCGATTTTACCCGAAGCCATGAATCGCGGCGAGTGTCAATGAGCGCTATAGTCGGCGACCGGTCCTGCTCGCCTGAGAGACTCTCTATATATCAGTGGCTCTGTTGTCGATGGCGGCAATAGCATTCGAAGCAGAGATGTGACCCATGATGTGTACATGGGGTGCCGAAGCAGTACCCCAACTCTGTCGGATACTTCATAGACGCCGCCCACCCACGGTCTCTTGGGACCTGTCATGTAATTCGTGCACCTGATCGCGATCGGCCTCTGCGCATACTGGCAATGTACTGCACTGGTTTAGGTGATACTGCTCCCTGCTCGTCTTTACCAGAGAAGGCTACCACCCTGGAAACATGTTTGGGCAGGCAAGGTGAGCGGCGGGGACAGTTACAGCGCGAAGGAGCCGATGGTCAGCGCTCCCACTACAGGGCGGCCTTTTCTGGCGCGGTGGGCACATCGGAAGAGACGGCCTTCAGCTTGAAAATGCACCAGCTCATGAGGACCAGGTCGCAGGAGATCAGCGCAATCTGCAAAACGTTTAGCAAAAGCGGTTTGAGAAGACTTGCGGTAAGCAGGAGCAGGCAGTCCAAAAGCGACAGGATCAGTGAAGCTATAACAAATATTGTCCAAACGAAAGTGTTGTTGGACGTGCCAATCTTCTGAGTGCGGATGGAACGGCGTGTGAACCAAAGGAACGCCAGAGAGGTTGTGATGGAGCCTGTGAACAAGAGAATACTCGTCAAAGGGAGCAGGCCCGCGTTGGCGTTTTCATCCTTGGCGTCGAAATTCAGCGCGAAAATGATCAAAACGAGCAGGCTGACGAACATGCCTGAGACAAGCCTGGGCGCGTGCGTGCGCCGGATGGTTGCGACTTGCGATTTTATCTCCTCGAAGACATCCCACGCGACCAGGGGATACACTGCCGCGAACACGAAAAACGAATAGAACATAATCTTCTCACTTTGCGGCGAGTCGATTCCGAGCCACCACTTTGCCGCATCGAAGAGAAGGTTGAGCGCGCAATACAGAGTGATAAACGCATAAACGCGGTGAAGCTTTAGTGCAATGATGCGAACCAGCAGAAGACCCTCGAGAACGGTATCTGCTATCAGCATCCAATGAATCGCCTGATCCAACATTCGCTAAGACTATTTCACCTTACCGTTAGAAATCGCGTGAAACTCGGGAGGCCGAACAGGTCCCGCCAGTTCGGCCCGGCGAATCGGATTACAGCTTCGAAAGTACTAAATGGAAGGGACCGGCTGCAGCGTGGATAAGTCGATTGGCTGCCCCGATGCGGCGCTCTCTGCTGCCAACGCCTGCTGCGTAGCACCGATGATCATGGCTGCTAAGGCGGAGTAGGGTTGCGCTCCGGGTATGGTTGCCGCGATCGAGGCCGCAATCTCGAGCGCCGTCAAGATGTCGGAGATGCTGATCTGAGGACCAGCCGCCGCTCGCATTTTCAGCGCCTTCTTGTTCATCTTTAAGATGACGGCAGGAGAGACGTGCAGGTCCGCTTGAAAAGCGTTCTCTAAAGCTAGAACGCTAACGGTCAGATTGTTGATCGCTACCGAAACCGCCGGTTGGCTGCTCTGACTCGTACGGAAGACCGTGTACGCGTCGAGCGCTGTCGTGTAAGCCGCAGCAGCCTCGTTGAAGACCGGAGTGTACTTCGGGTAGTTGGTCGACACCTGCGCACGCAAGGAGAGAAGCGCGCCGTGAGCGAGCGTCAAGGTGTCGTAGGATGCGCCGTCGAATGCGTTGATCTGATTCGGGTGGTTAGGCTGTGTGTTGCAGCCGGTAATGGTGAGGATGAGGGAGATCGCCGTTAAGGCGAGCGCCGTGAATTTAGTTTTAAGCATAGGAGTTCCCGCACACCAGCCTAGGTTCTTGCCTGAAAACGCTAGCACCAGAAGCGGAGCTAAGTGCTTGAGGCTAAAGGATCACGGAGTTTTCTTCATACCGGTGACTGGAGAAGCGGTAACCGAAAGTGGTAAGAATCGTTAGTAGCTTGGCAGGCGTCTAACAAGTGGATTTTCGGGGGCAAAACCTCAGAGGAGGCTGAAGACAATGTTCAAGAGAATGGGACTTCTGGTGCTCGCGCTGGCTGCCATGCTGATTTTGGTCAGCCCTGCTCCCGCGAACGCTCAAGTGAGATTCGGAGTGGCAGTCGGGCCAGCTTACTCCTATCCGGCATATCCCTATGCGTATTCATATCCCTATCCCTACGCATATCCGTATGACTACTATCCGTACGCTACGCCTATAGTTATCCATACGTTTACCCGTACCTCGGGTTTTACGGCGGCTATGGGGCGGTTGGGGCGGTTACTACCGGGGCGGCTATGGGTATGGCCGCGGCTACGGATATCGAGGGTACGGAGGCGGACGTGGCTTCGTGGGTGGACGCGGTTTCGCCGGTGGTGGTCGCGGGTTTGCTGGCGGCGGACACGGGTTCGCTGGTGGCGGACGAGGCGGACGGCGGTAAGTAGCTACTTACAGATCATTGCGCAGATTTCGACAGGCTCGCGCGTTGGTTTAACCTGCGGGCCTGTTGGCATTTTTGGGCAGGTCGATAATGAAGGGAAGCTTTCAATGAGCGCCGTCGCACAGAGATTGACCGCACAGCGATTTCGGGAGATGTACGCGCAACGGAAGCCTCATTTCGAGCTCTTCGATGGCATTGCGGTTCAAAAGGCCTTGCCGACAAAACTTCACTCCATTCTGCAGTTCGTTCTCTCGCTGATGCTGAAAGAATTCGGCTTCAAATCGCGGCCGGAGTTAACCCTGGCGATCGACGAATCGTGGGAGCCAACGCCTGACGTTTGCGGAATCATCGGGCCTGAAGAAGATCCTTATCCGACGCGCGCCGTCGCGGTTGCGATCGAGGTGCTGTCGCCGGATGATCGCTTCACCAGGGTCATCCAGAAATGCAGGAAGTATTCGGAATGGGGAGTTGAAGACATTCTCGTGTTCGATCCGGTGGGCCGGGAGGGTTGGCTTTGGGATGCGGCTAGTGGCGACCTAAGCTCGGATGAGAGAGAGCTATCGATTTCATAGCCGTCCTGTGGAACTCATCCTGAGAGAAGTCTTCGATCGGCTTGATGACGAGCTTCACTAAATAGCTACCCGCTCCCTATGGTCACGGCTCGGAAATGCGGCCGAACAGCGTAAAGGTACTTTGGAGACGCGATCATGCGCTGTATGCGAGTGTGCATTTGGTGCCTATACCGGGGAGGCGAATTCCATTGGGTTGATGTAAGTGACGGGAAAGATTGAGTGGCAGATTGGCGTCCCGGATGCAAACACGGGACGCATGACGAGGGACGACACTTATCACGGCGGCCGCTTTTTCGAGGCAATCGGTACCGGCTTTGAAACGCTCGAGCGGGAGAGCGAGGTGATCAGCGCTGACGTCCTGGATGCATGGTTCGATCCGGCGCCACAGGTTCTCGAAAAAGTTCGGGAGTTTCTGCCCTTCCTCCTGCGCACTTCTCCGCCGATTTACGCCGAGGGTTTGGTTGACGCGATCGCGAGGGCACGCGGATTACACGAAAGCTCGATTGTCACTGGAGCAGGTTCTTCCGACCTGTTGTTTACTTGTTTGCCGCGATTGTTGGGCGCGGGAGAGCATGCGCTCATTCTGGACCCTATGTATGGCGAATACCGGCACCTGCTGGAAAATGTAATCGGCGCGGTTGTAATTCGCCATCGATTGACAGCGGAGCAGAATTTCCGCGTCGACGCCGCGGGGCTGCTCGAGGAAATCAAACAGAAACGGCCGCAAGTGGCTTGCATCGTGAATCCGAATAGCCCGACGGGACAGTTCTCGCCGAAGCTGGATCTGCTTCGGCTTGTTCATCAAGTTCCGCGCGAGACGCTGCTCTTAATTGACGAGACCTACATCGACTACGTTGGCAGCTCAGAGTCTTTCGAGCGTGAGGCGGAGTGGATCCCGAATCTGATGATCGTGAAATCGATGTCCAAAGTGTATGCGCTCAGCGGAGCGCGCGCGGCTTATCTGGTAACACGTGCAGACCGGGCGAGGGCGCTAGCGCGTTGGATGCCTCCGTGGGCAATAAGCCTTCCGGCGCAGGTAGCCGCGGTGGAAGCGCTGAATTGCGAGGATTACTATCGTCACCGCTACGAAGAGACGCGCCTGCTGCGCGAGAGATTGATTCGCGATCTGCGTTCTTTGCCGGGCATCCACGTTTTTTCTTCGCAAGCAAACTTCGCGTTGATTGAACTTTACAACCATTGCGCCGACGAAGTGTCTCGGCGTCTCCGGAGACACGGCATTTACGTACGCAACTGTGACGATATGAGTGAGCAGTTCGGAAATCGCTTTCTGCGAATCGCCGTGAAGAGTTCAAGACAGAATGAGTGCATCGTTTCTGCGCTTCGCGAATCGATGACGGTGAAATCAAGCTGCCGAAGCGATCTGGCATAGAATCGATATTTCAGTGAAAGAGCGATGACGCGACGAACGTTTCTGCCGGTATTGGCGAGCGCTTCCGCATTGGTTCCGGGTGCGCTGCCGCAGTCGAATCAGAATGCGCCGAAGGGGCGTCTGAAGCAGAGCGTTACGAGAGGCGTGTTTCGCGGGCGGGAAATGACGCTCGACGATATGTGCCGCGAGTCGGCCCGTTTAGGGATTTATGGTTTCGACCTGATCGCTCCGAAAGATTGGCCGACCCTGAAGAAGTATGGCCTGACGCCGACTATGACACCATCTCCTTACGGCGGGACGATTTCGGATGGGATCAACAATAAGGAGAATCACGAGCGGCTGGAGAAATCGATTCGGGAAGGAATCGATTTGGCGGCTGGCGCTGGATGCCCGAACGTGATCACGCTGTCAGGCACTCGCCGCGGCATGCCGGATGAAGAGGGGGCGGATAACTGCGTTCTGTTTCTTAATAAGGTAAAGGGCCAGGCAGAAGATAAAGGCGATCAATATCTGCATGGAGCTGCTGAACAGCAAGGTGAATCACCCGGATTACATGTGCGATCACACGGCGTGGGGCGTGAACGTGATGAAGCGAGTAAACTCGCCGCGCGTCAAACTGCTTTATGACATCTATCACATGCAGATCATGGAGGGCGACATTGTCCGAACCGTGCGCCAGAATATCCAGTACATCGGGCATTTTCATACGGGCGGCAATCCGGGGCGGCATGAGATCGACGAGACGCAGGAGTTGAATTACCGCTTTGTGGCGAAGTCGATTGCGGACCTCGGATTTTCTGGTGTTGTCGCGCACGAATACACGCCGGTTCGCGATCCGCTTACGTCCTTGGCGCAGGCGATCGAGATATTCACGGTCTGAGAACCTGTGGTGAAAATAATTGGGCTGAGAAAATGGGGACAGGCAACGGATTTCCGCCTCGTGACGACGTTTGTTTTCAGCGAGTTTGTTGTCGCGGAAATTCGAAGCCTGTCCCCACTTTCTCGAATGGGCCAGTTTTGCCAAGGGCTGCCAGGACTCGTCTGAAATACTGAATCTTGTATGCGCATTCGTGTTGCGGCATTGTGTTTATCCGTGGCGTGCGTCTTGCCTGTGGAGGCCCAGCAAGTGCGCCAACCAACGCCTGTACCGCGAGATCGGGCGACGGAGGATCCCGCGGCGGTGGGGCGCGGCCGTGCTCAATTCAAATCGAGCTGTGGTTTCTGTCATGGCGAGGATGCGACCGGCTCACGCGCGCCCGATTTGCTTCGCTCAGCGATATTGGGCCACGACGACCATGGAAATCTGCTTGGTCCGGTGATTCGCAACGGACGGGTTGATAAGGGAATGCCCAGCTTCGCGACGCTGAGAGATGACCAGATTGCCGACATCGTAGCTTTTCTCCACCATCAGGCGAATGAGGCATTGCACAGTAACAGCGTCGGGCGCGACTATCCGCTCGCCAGGCTTTTGACCGGGAATGTGGAGGCCGGTAAAGCGTTTTTCAATGGCGAGGGCGGGTGCGCGCATTGCCACTCGGTATCCGGAGACTTAGCGGGCATTGCGAAAAAGTATTCGCCGATCGATCTGCAGCAGCACATGGTTTATCCTTCGGGCCGGAGGAACAGCGGGGCGCCGCCGCGGACGGCGCGAGTGACGCTGAATGACGGCACCAGCTTTGAAGGCAAAGTGCTGCACGAAGATGAATTCAATATCGGGATCGTCTGCCAGGATGGCTGGTATCGGTCGTGGCCAGTTGCCGACGTAAAGGTGGAGATTCACGATCCGCTGGAAGCGCATCGCGATCTGGTGAGCAAGTACACGGACGCGGACATCCACAATCTGTTCGCCTATTTAGAGACCTTGAAATAGCCATGACTCGAATCGCTCGCGTGATGATCGTTTTCAGTGTTCTGGTGCTGGTCTGTTTCGGCGCTGACGCAGGACTAAACCCGCAAGACCTTTTGAAATCGCTTTCGAGCGATTGGCCGACATTCAATGGCGATTATTCGGGAAAGCGCTATAGCAGCCTGTCGCAGATCAACCAGAACAACGTTCAGAGATTGACGCTGGCGTGGGTATTGCTGCCGCAATCCGTCGGGATTAAATCGACCCCGTTGGAAGTGAACGGAATTTTGTACTTCACGACGCCGGATAATGTTTGGGCGGCGGATGCGCGAACGGGACAAATCATCTGGCATTACTATCGCGAATCGACTGGCGATCACATTGGGCACCGCGGCGTCGGGATGTATAAAGATCGTCTGTACTTCGAAACGCCGGATTGCCATCTGATTTGCCTGAATGCGAAGAACGGCTCGGTGATATGGAACATCGAGCTGGCGGACCCGAAGCTCGGGTACTTCGCTACGATGGCGCCGCTCATCGTCCGCGATCACGTGATCGCGGGAGTTTCGGGTGACGTGACCGACGTTCCGGGATTTCTCGAGGCGATCGATCCTGAAACGGGCAAAGTGCAATGGCGATGGAACAGTGAGCCTGGCGCCGCGCGAGCCTGGATCGGAGACCTGGCCGCAAGGCACGGATGCGATCAGCCACGGCGGTGGGATGACCTGGCTGACGGGTACGTACGATCCAGAGTTAAACCAGCTCTATTGGGGTATCGGGAATCCGAATCCGGTTCTGAATGGGGATGTGCGCAAGGGCGAGAATCTCTACACCTGCTCGATCGTTTCGCTCAACCCCGACACGGGTAAATTGAACTGGCACTTTCAGCCGTCGCCTCATGACACTCACGACTGGGATGCCGTCCAGACGCCTATCATCTTCGACGATGAATTTCAAGGCGTGCATCGCAAATTGCTTGCGCAAGCCAGCCGGAACGGATATTTCTTTGTGCTGGACCGCACGACGGGCGAGCACGTTCTGACTGCGCCTTTTATTTCGACGAACTGGGCGAAGGGGATCGATTCGAGAGGCGAACCGATTCCGAATCCGAAGAAAGAACCGAGGCCCGATGGGACGCTGGTTTCGCCGGGATCGGATGGCGCGACGAACTGGATGGCGCCAAGTTTCGATCCAACGACGAGACTCTTTTATGTCAGTGCGCGGCGGTTGTGGAGCATCTTCTATATGACGGCAGAGGGCAAGCCGGAAGGATGGGCGGGGCGCGACCGTAATCTGTGGTCCAGCTCGGTGTTGGAGGCGATCGATTACAACACGGGGAAGATTCGCTGGACGCACGAGATCGGCGAGGATGAAGGCGCGGCCGGAATGTTGACGACAGCGGGGGAGCTGCTGTTCACCGGCGACAATTCCGGCAATGCCATGGCGCTGGATCCAAGCACCGGCAAGACGCTGTGGCACGTAAATCTAGGCGCGAAGATGCAATCGGGGCCGACGACATACGAGCTGGATGGGCGGCAATATTTGCTCACGCCGGCGGGAAACATGATCTTCGCCTGGGTGCTGCCGGGGAAGTAAGGGTGCACTGCATGTCCCAAGTGCATTGTGGCGAGCAGGACAGCAACTCCGCTCACGATATTTGGATCATTGAGCTGAACTTCGAACAGTGTCCAGCTCAAATGCTCCACGCGCCCAGACAAGCGATCTCGGGGTGAGCACCTTTTCTCCCCAAACAAGATCGAGGGTGCAGGGAATGCTCACAGAGCTTCCATCCTTGAGGCCTGGAGAAAATCGCCATCTGCCAACAAAAGAAATGGTCTCGTTTCCCAAAGCCGGCTCAGTGGCGCTCTGAACACGGAAATGAACGGGGTGGCCAGCAGGATCTACATCGAAGGAAAGTGTAACTGCTGCCTGCCTTCCCAGCGCCGCTACTAGACGAGCAGCGTCGGCTGCGGCCGGACCGACGCCGTCTCCACCCGGGTAGCCAGCGCTCAGAAAACCGGGCCGCGAAGCTCCCTCGGGAGTGTCGAATGCTACTCGAAGCAGGTGCCAACGGGATTGCTTTGATCCAAGCAGGAAGTTCAACTCAATGATCGTCCCCATCGCTCCTGGACTGTCTTCCGTAGTGCCCGGCTTGAACGACCATCGCGAAGCGGCTGCTCTAGCCGCGTCGTCAAGCCCGAGCCCTAGAGACTTCACGACTCGCGGCTCCTGTACTGAACCGTCCGCCGCAATTGTTGCGGCCAGCGCGACAGTGCCTTCCAGTTCGGCGACCCGAGCTTCCGGCGAATATTCTGCGGGTACCTTAACAAGAGGCTCCGGAGTGGTGGTGTAGCGGACCAGAACGCGATGCAGGCCTACAGCGTCGGCCTTAACGCTCCCATCGATTAAGTGAGCCACCAACGTCTGTGCGCCTTCTGCGTCGTCTTCTGTTGCCGCTGCCAGCCGATATTCTTGCATCGCGAGACTCCGCAGTGCGGTCGCATCAAAGATTTCGCCAAGGTCGATGTAGGCCCAGACGTCAATCCATGCGGGGTGTGGGTCTCCGTTTAGCGCGTTTCGGAACTCGTTTGCTGCAGCCTGAAAGTTGTGCTGCTCAAAGAACAATTCGCCAATGCGAAAATGAGCCAGCGAATTTCGTGGGTCTCCGTTTAGCACGTCCCGAAACTCGTTTGCTGCACCCTGAAAGTTGTGCTGCTCAAAGAACAATTCGCCGATACGGAAATGGGCCAGCGAGTTTCGTGGGTCTCGTTGAAGCTCTTCGCGATACTTTTGAATCGCATTATCCGTTGGATCCTGACCGAAGCCAGAGGCGATCAACACGAAAAGCGCGGCGATTCTCGCTATTGCCATCGAAGCCCTTCGATTCAGTTTACGTCGGACGTTCAGTGTGAATAGCGCGTGGCGCCGGACAGCAATAAGAGTGCGGAATGTTACTTGGGCGCAGTCTTTCCGTTATGCTTTTGCGCACCGATCTCGCGGCTCGCTTGATTCTGCTGCCGGTTGATGTTCTGCTTTTCGCCGGGGGTGAGCGCTCCATTATTCGCACGCCGATCCGCTCTGACTTGGGCGTTGATGTTCTGCTCCTTCCGCTCGGTTCGGGCAGCTTCAGAAGGAGCCATCTGCCCGCTGCGAATGCCCTGCGCAATCCGTTGCTGCTGCTCGGCCCGCCGTGCGCCGACTTGATTGTTTCCATACTGAGCGTTCGCGCCGTTGTGCTTGTCATTGTAGATGGAGCGGCTGAGATTATTCTGCTGGCGATTCACCTGCTGACGCTCTTGGGGAGTCATAGTGCCACCGTTGGCCTGCCGGTCAGAGTGGATTTCACGGTTCAGTCCGGCTTCGCGATTTTCTAAGCGGCCGGTTTCTCCCGCGGTAAGGCGCCCCGACGAGACCCCATTAGCGATTCGCCCCTGCTGATTGAATCGGCGGCCGTTCACAGTGTCCATGGCCGCTGTGGAAGGCTGTCCGTGATTCACGGATGCGAGCTGATCGCGATTCTGGCTGGCGTTCTGATGATGCGACAACTGCATGGACGTTGGCTGAAGGTGGGGCTCCCGCATAGCCATCTGCTCTTGTGGCGACGGACGGGCGGAGAGACCTCCCGGACCGACGAAGCTGACCCGATTGTTTACATAGGTGTCATGCACGACTGTTCGATCGATGTATACATTTCTCACGACTGTCGTGTTGACGCTCATGACTGCAGTGTTATAGCGGAAGACGCCACCGGACCACATGCCCCCTACGAAACCGACGCCGGTAAAGCCGAATCCGTAGTTCACGCCGCCATAGAATCCGACGTGGGGACCCCAATAGCCCGAATGCCACAGGTACGTACCGCCCCCAAAGGCCCAATAACCCGGCGTCCAAAGAACACCCACTTGCGGCGGCCGCACCCAGACTCCAGGTACCCAGTAATACCCCTCTGAACTCCAGGCCCAATAGCCAGGCGTCCAGAGATATCCCTCCACCGGGCACGGCGGTTGGATATATACCGGTAACGCGGGTGGAGCGATGCTGATGGAAATGGCTACTCCGGCGGATGAGGTGCGCGGCATGGCACAGAAAAGAATTGCCAAGGCGGATGCCGTCAGAAGCGTTTGAGATTTATTTGTTAGTCGCATATGTCTATCCCCGCAAGTCGATGTCACACATACCTCCATAACGGCGAAAACGCGATGAAAGTTTAACGCGGGGTTCGCTTTGCGTCCTTACATAAGCTGCTCGGCATCGCCGCCCTCCTTGTAAACCATTGACTTTGCGAGGATTTTAGCTTATCCTAAGAAGGACTGAGCATTCCCGCCCATTCGTATAGTTCATCTGGACTAAGCCAGGTGATCTGAATTCGTTTCTCTTAGCCACTTGTCCAAAGGTAGGTTCGCGAGCGCGATTTTATGCATTTCGTATACCAGGGGTTTACGCAGAACGGCAGCAGGAGGTCCTTTTTGTTCCAGGGTATTCAGGAGCTGAGCCCAGGAAGCATCTTTTCTGTTGAGATCGATTTATCCCTATTGGCAAAGAACCAAATGTTGGTTCAAGAAGGTCCGATGTTTTGCCTACAATTGCTGATGACAGCGTCTGAGGCGGGGCCGACCTATTTGGAGAAGTTTGAAAAATACGTGGTTGTGGGAGAAGATTTTCGGCCTCTGCTGGTAGAACGTGAGCGGCGCGCGGCGGAAAAAGCGCTGAAAAAGCACCCGCGCAAGATTCTCAGAAAGCCACCGGAGATTTCAAACCTTTGGGGATTGGGACGGCCTTCAGGGCGGCAATAAAGCATTATAAGGGTCTTCGCACGGGCGTTCTGATCGCGTTGGTCCTCGCGTTGATCGGCAAGTCCGTCGCCGACACGCCGGAGGCGGTAAGCGTCACTGATATCACGCCGAACGTGGTAGTTTTCGCCACTAGCCGAGGCAATGTCGTGGCCTCGGTGGGAGCGGATGGCGCTTTGCTCGTTGGAACGCCGTCAGCCGCGAGTACTCCGCAAATCAGCAGCATTCTTGCGAGCCGGACGAGCTCTGCCGTTCGTTACGTGGTGATTGCCCCCCAGGACCTGGCGCAGTCCGAAGGCGATGCCGGATGGGGCAAGCGTGGAGCGTTCGTGGCTATGCAGGAGAATGCGCTCGAACGTCTAGGCGGGCACGCCATGGGCGCTCCCCACCCGTTACCGCGCCGCCTTATCGAGCTCGGAGTTGACCGTCCGCGGGTAGCATTCTCAGAGGTCTTGACCTTCGACGTGAACGGGGAAGCGATTCACATCGTCCATCAACCGCCAGGTTACAGCAATGCGGACGCAATCGTACATTTTCACGTGGCCAATCTGATGTATCTCGGCGAGGTATTTCCCGGCGATGGGTATCCGGCAATTGACCCGAAACAAGGGGGCAAGTTAAGCGGCTTAGTGACGGCGCTCGGCCGATGGACGGGCGGCGATATGCGTATTGTGCCGGCGCGAGGGAAGGTGACGAACGGCGCGGATGTAAAAGCTTTTCACGACATGATCGTGACGGTTCGCGACCGCGTGCAACATATGATAGAGGCGCATCGAACCGAGGATGAAGTTGTGGCCGAGCATCCGACGGCGGAGTTCGACGCGCAGTGGGGGCACGGGCGCATGCGTCCCGAGGCATTTGTGCGCGCCGTTTATTCGGCGCTGAAGGCACAATGAAGGCATCTAAATTATTGTGAGGCACTCTGCCAGGTACCAAAGGTATCGAACCAGCGAGTCGACAATCTCGGCGCGAATCAGGCGCACGCCGGAAACTGCCAGATTTTTGCGGCGAGCCGGCCCTGCACTGTTCCGTGAGATCTCGAAGGACTACAAACGAGAGATTGTTGCCGCGCCTTTTCGGCCTCGGCCTGAGACGTGGCGGCAGGAAGGACTGCACGCAGCATGGTTCGGGCACAGCACGGTCCTTTTGAAGCTGGATGGATTCACGATTCTGACCGATCCGGTCTTCAGTAGCCGCATCGGATTAAATCTTGGGCCTCTTACGGTGGGCATTAAGCGGCTGGTGGATGTCGCGGCGCCGCTTACGGAGGTTCCGCACATTGATTTGATCCTGCTCTCGCACGCACACATGGATCATTTCGATGTGCCGAGCTTGCGGCAACTGGAGAACCGGCGGACGCGTGTTGTGACCGCCTACCGGACGTCGGACTTGCTGCGACCGAGGCGGTATGCGCAGGTCCACGAGTTGCGCTGGGGAGAGACCGTTCAGGTTGGGGCTGCGAAGGTGACGGCATTCGAAGTGGCGCATTGGGGTGCGCGCATGCGTAGCGACGTATATCGCGGCTACAACGGATATCTGATCGAGGCCGGCCGGCACCGAATCGTGTTTGGAGGCGATACGGCTTACACAGAATCGTTCAAACAACTACGCTCATCGCGTAGGGTGAATTTAGCGATCATGCCGATTGGCGCATACAATCCGTGGATTCGCGTCCACTGCAATCCCGAGCAGGCCTGGACGATGGCGAATCACGCGGGAGCGGAGTTCGTGCTGCCGGTACATCATCAGACATTCCAGTTGGGTTATGAGCCGCGGCGTGAACCGATCGAACGACTTCTGAGCGCGGCGGGAGCTAATCCGGAGCGTGTTTGCATTCACGAGATCGGTGAAGAGTTGCATTTATAGAGAGCGGGGTGTGCCTCTCGCGCGCGGAGCCGGTATTCGGACGAGTGGTAGGATACTTCCAAACCATGAAGGTTCGCCTGCTCTTTTCGCTGATGCTCGCTTGTGCTCTATCCGCTGCGGAACAGGGCAAGCCGCGTGCTCGCGATCTGGGCGTGCCATTCGAAGGGGTGCCAGGACCGCTTAACGCGATCGTCGACGTGGCCGGCGTTGAGGTAGGTTATAAGACGCTGATTTCCGGCGAAGGAAAATTGCAGGTGGGCGTTGGGCCGGTGCGGACAGGTGTCACGGCGATCTGGCCGCGCGGTAAGCAATCGTCCGACCCGGTATTTGGCGGATGGTTTTCCCAGAACGGCAACGGCGAGATGACGGGAACGCCTTGGCTGGAGGAGTCCGGCTTCCTGGATGGTCCGGTATTGATCACCAATACGCACAGCGTTGGTGTTGTTCGGGACAGCTTTATCGGCTGGTTGGTAAAGAACAAGCGCAATCCGGGAACAAACGTCTTTTCAGGCGGGTTCTACACTTATCCGATCGTCGCCGAAACTTACGATGGCTATCTGAACGACGTGAACGGCTTTCACGTGAAGCCTGACGATGTAGCGGCGGCAGTGGAAAGCGCATCCAGCGGCCCGGTTTCGGAAGGGAACGTCGGCGGCGGAACGGGGATGATTTGCTACGGGTTCAAGGGCGGGACAGGCACGTCCTCGCGCAAGCTTTCCGCTCAGCAGGGCGGATACACGGTCGGCGTGTTGGTGCAGTGCAACTGTGGAAGCCGGCGCCAACTCCGGATCGGCGGGATTCCCGTCGGCCTCGAGATCGGCGAGAACATGCCCGTCGCGAGCGCCAGACAACCTTTTCGCGAGGACATGGGCTCAATTATCATCGTGGTGGCGACGGATGCTCCGCTTTTGCCCCACCAGACGAAACGCTTGGCGCGGCGGGCGACTCTGGGGCTGGCGCGCACTGGATCTACTTCCGGTAACGGGTCAGGCGACCTCTTCATTGCGTTTTCGACTGCGAATTCTCATGCTGCCGCAGCCAAGAGCGCAACTAATGTCTCCATACTGCCGAACGATAATCTGAATCCCGTGTTCGAGGCAGTGGTCGAAGCGACTGAGGAAGCCATCGTCAATGCCATGGTTGGAGCGGAAACGATGACCGGCATTGACGGGCACACGGTGTTCGCTCTTCCTCACGACCGGCTGCGCGAGACTCTGAAGAAGTATAACCGTCTGGTTGAAACTCCGGCCCGTTAAACACACTCATCTATGAACCTGCTTCCGCGCGACGAGAAGTTTTTCGATTTGTTTTATCAGCACGTCCGAATTCTGTGTCAATCCTCGGAGCTTCTGATGACCGGTTTGAAATCCGGCTACGACGGAATGTGCCAGATATCCAAGCAAATGGAGGCGCTGGAGAGAAACGGCGATGAGGTCATCCACGAGATTTTTCGCAGGCTGCAATCCAGCTTCATCACTCCGTTTGACCCCGAGGACATGCAGACTTTGGCGACCACGCTCGATAACGTGCTGGATTCCATCGAGGACGCGACGTTTCGGATTGTGGCGTATCGATTAGATCCGATTCCAGACGCCGCTGTCCGGCTGGGACAAATGATAGACGATTCCTGTAAAGCCCTGGCGAGAGCGATGATCTCGCTGAGAGATCGAAAGCCGGTATGGGACGACTGCATCGAAGTGAATCGTCTGGAGAATGAAGCCGACGCGGTGGAGCGCACGCTGGTCGGAAAGCTCTTCAGCTCCGCGATCGATCCGCTTACACTGATCAAGCAGAAGGAAGTTTTCGAGGTACTCGAGCAAACGACCGATCTCTGCGAGGACGTGGCGGATGTGCTACAAAATGTTGCGGTGAAGAACAGTTAACCGACCATCCGCTTCCTTCGGGCGCGGCTCAGTCAGAGGCGCTTAAGTCAGTCCCGGATTTTTTAGAAGGCGAAACGCAATTGTATGTCGATACGACGCTGTTCGCTGGATGTGGCTTCGGCTCCGTAGCCGCCGCCAATACCTTCGGATTGTAGAAAATACGGAGACGTGATCTGTCCGATGTAGTTGCTCAAGTTCTCGTGGTTGAGAATGTTGCGGGCGTTCACGGAGATCGTTAGATTGTAGCGGTGCTCGGTGGATTCGCCGCCGGGTCCGCCGCCGCGAGGACCGCCGCCCATCCCGCCAAAACCACCACCTCCAGGGCCGCCGCCGCGTCCACCACCGCCTCCTCCCCTCGATCCGCCGACTTGACCCTGAAACTTAGTGGTCCCAAAGCCAAACGTCTTACTGACCCGCAGGTTCATTGAAAGAAGCCCCGGACCGTTGCCAAAGTTGCGCGGGATCATATCCGAGGTTCCCGGTGCGGGCACGGGTGGTTGCAAATAGAGGTTTCCGTAAGGCGTGGGAACGAATGGTCCAGGAACCGGAAAAAGGCTTGGGCGCGCTGTTGGCGCGCGCGAGCCAGTGTCATACAGATCCGTCCCTGTTGTGAAGTTGAACGGCATGCCGGTATGGGCCTGAATGAACGGAGAGAATCGCAATCCCCAACGAGTGGAGATTGAGCCGCCGATAAAAAGCGAGTGCACGACATCGAGCGATGAGCGACCCCAATCCGCAGCGAAGTTGTACGGGTCCGCGGGTTGAGTGCCCAAACCATCCGTATCGCTGTGCGCATCTCCATGGCCATAGCGGCCGAACAGGCTGAGCCACCTGCCAACGGCCGTGTTGACGTTTACTAAGATCTGCGTCTGCTTGTAAATACCTGTGGATTGGTAATCATAAATATCGCCGACGCTGCCATAAGGGCCGGACGCCGAGGGTATTCGCATTTCCCAAGCTACTGGAGTTTGAGATCGGTGTTCCCGGCGGCAGGGCGCCGGGAGTGCGGAACAGGTGCGTTGATGTTTACAGTCCGGAGTTCGTGTACGCCACGAGAGTTCATGAGATTGACCGTCAAAGTCGTGTGGCCAAACAGTTGTCTTTCGACACTGAGCGCGGATTGCATCAAGCGAGGCGCCTGCAGCGCTCCATCGATCTGGTAGATCTGCTTCGTGTTCCCAACGGTCTGGAGCGAACTGAGCGGAGGGGTAATGGTGAAATTGGCGTTGTACACGGTGGGGTTATTCAACAGGTAATTTGTCTGACTTCCGATGCTGCGATACGCCTGCTCCACATTAGTGATGGCGAAACGGTCATAGAACATTCCCCAGCCACCGCGAATGACCGTCTTCGCTCGTCCCGTACCTCCCTTGGCATCGGGAGACCAGGCAAACCCTATACGCGGCGCTATGTCCATCTTGTCCGGAATATTCGTTTGCGATTCCCAACGCATACCGAGACTTAATGTGAAGTTTGGTTTTATGCGCCAATCATCCTGAATGAAAGGCCCGAAATCGAGCTGATATAAGCCGAAGTAGGGATTCCCCGAAGTTAGCGTGAATTTGGATGGTCCATAACCCATGGCCGTGATCTGTTGGCTGGTCAGCCCCTGATTGAACAACTGCTCAGTGATCAGGAACTGAGTGATGGAATTCACCTGTGAGGTGCCCAGGAAGCTGTAGGTCCCGTTGAAACCTTGAGGCGAGCGATCATCGATGGCATCGGTCCTGATTCGGATGCCGAACTTCGTGGTGTGTGTGCCGTACGTCAGAGATGTATAGTTCTGAAGCTCATACTCGTTTTGAATGGTGTAGCTGTTGCCGGCAGTGGGAGAACTATAACCCGAGCCGCCTGCAACAAATGATTGTGTGACGTTCAACCCGGGTGTAGTGCTTTGACTGCTTGTGAAAACGTCCTCACGCGCATATTGAAAGTGCGTTTCGTTCACTGCATGCGCGTTTAGAACCGCTGTTTCCACTATTTGCGCTGTGTGCTCGGTGGTGGATTGCTTGTAGCCGCTACCCGCAAACGTGAGAGAACCGAAGGTCGCGTTCGGCAGATCGAAACCGCCAATACCCGTAAGAAGTTTGTCGTTCTCGAGGAAGGTATAGCGCATACTTAACGTGTTATTGGCGCCGAGCTGCCAATCCACTCGAGGGCTAGTGGTAGTTCGCCGTTGGGGCGTTGGGACAAAGTTTTGATCCGCTTGCGTACCCAGGAAGTTCGCAGTCGGGATAGTGGCTGTGATAATGCCGTTATCATCTATCTGACGGCGTTGGAAATCGACGAAGAAGCTGGCATGTTTGCCGAGCGGCCCACTGACATTTCCGTCCATCATTTGTGTCCTAAATGGCGGATTGACTGAAAGGAACGGGTTACGTGAGTCCCAGATTCCATCGCTGATGTCGTAAGAACCTTGCCCGTGAAATTTGTCCGAGCCGGGTTTGGTGAAGATTTGAATGCGGCCGTAGCCGAGCTTGTCAAATTCAGCCGAGAAAGGATTGGAATTGATGCGGATCTCGCGGATGGATTCTTTCGGAGGAAGGCGGCCGCCCGTAAAACCGTCAATAAAGATTTGATTGCCGCCGGGCCCTGCCGCTGGGCCGGCTAAAGCCTGCAGGTCGGCTTCAAGGTCGTCCGGGTCTTCCGGCAGCGCATCCAGATCCTCTCCTTTTAGCACCAGGGCGCTGGCGTTGTTCGAAGGCTCAGTGCTGACAGTATTGGTGGCTGTATCAGTTACAGTGACTTCCTGCCGCTGGGTCTGAACGGTCATGACGATATTGCCTGCCGCCGTCTGTCCGGCCGCGACATTCACGGAAATCGTGCCTTCCTGCTGGAGGCCGGCGTATGTCGCCGAAACCGTATAAGTTCCCGGTGGAACGCCCCGGAAGGTATAGGCGCCGTCTGCGCCGGAATTCACGGTTTGGATCGTACCGGTTTGGCTAGCCAGCGTGACCACTGCGCCTGGAATCACGCCGCCGGTATCGTCCTTGACCGTCCCTTGGATAATGCCAGTTGCTCCGGGACGCACTTGGCGGCGCGCCGGCGCCTGGGTGGCTGGAGGATTTTGTGGCGCCGGCGTCTGCGCGCGCATAGCCGCGGCGAGACTCAGCCCAACAAGAAATGCAAGTATCGTCTTAATTTTCATGTACCCTCTGAAGCAAATTGTGGAGACCGATACTGCCGGTCGAAACCGTTACTGTGGAATGGAGATCTCTCCTAAGCCCCAATCGCCCGAAGACTGTCCGCTCTGCCGTGCCGGAGCGGCTCGAAGGATGGGTTCCACTCCAGCAATAATGTTGGTTGCGATTAAGCGCGAATTGTCCGGGCTGGTTGCTGCGCCCGAGACGATTACTGCGTCACCTGGCTTTAGATCGGAAACACTGATTTTCGGCACGCTTTCGATCATTTGAGAGATGTCGCCTCCGCCACGGCGCATCCCGCCTGCGCCAGCCTGTCCGCCACCGGGTCCTCTCGATGCATTCTCCGCTTGCCCGTTATTCGCGGTCTCCGCTTCGCCGGCCTTCGCACCATAGGCGGGAGCGCCCGCGCCGCGGTTACCACCACCGCCCGGTCCGCCGCCTTGCGTGGGACGATAGCTGGGGTTCAAAAGCATCGCGAGCCGCATCGCCATATCGGGAGGAAGTTTTCGAACCGCCGAATCGTCGTTCAATGTCACCTCAACCGGCTGATTGTTGCCGGCGTTCTTGAGCACGATCGTCTTTCCATCGGCAGAAACAGAAGCAACAGTTCCTCCGATGGTTCGGAACGGACCTGAGTAGATCTTCTGAGCTGTGATGGTCGATCCATCCTCGCTCTTCTCTCCGATGACGCGCAGTTGATCGCCAGCTTGTATGTCGGCCAATTGCGACGGTGATGGAGTCTTCGGCGTCGCCGGAGTGTACCTTAGAAACTCCGTGCTCTTGGATGTATCGATTACGACCGGCGTTGTTCCACCCCGCGCTCGGACCGTAATCGTGACTTTTTGCGCCGCAGGATCGACGGAAGCTACCAGGCCCGCCGTGCTGTGCTGCCAGGCATTTGCTTCGGCCTGGTGCGCTTGCTGCAACTCACGGCCGGACATCAGCACGACGCTCTTCGCTTCGAGCGCATTCGGATTGTCCGGAGTCTTCGTTCCACGTACATCGACGCGATCGCCCTCGGCCAAATCGTCGGCAACGATTCGCGTCGCGCTCTTCAAATCTTTGGCGCCCGGCTCCACTTTCAGGAGAGTTTTCGTGTTCTGAAGCAAGATGCTATAAGCGGTTCCCGTTTTGTCTTCTTTGACCGAGACTGTGTGAGCGGTGTGATCGACAGCCGTGACGGTCCCGATGACATGATCCAAGGGCGTCTTCGCGCTGTTTCCCGCAGCGTCCTGCGCCGAACATCGTGGAACCCATGGCGCAATCAGAAGCATCCCGGCTGTAAGACACATTGCAAAAAGTTTATGCATATTCGTTCCGTTTGAGCATCTTAGCAGCTAGTTCGTTACCTAGAAGGAGGCGAACGTCTCGCAATCTAAGTTACGCACTCAGAGGGTGGGGTATTCGGCTATTCTTGTTGCGAAATGTAAACCGGAGGGAAAGAGGAAAGGGGCTGGGAAATTGGACTACAGGCGGGCTCTCGATATGGGGACGGCGGTTGGGCACAGCTACAGCTATAGCAGCGGCGGCTGTGCCCGCGCGTGAAGATTTGAACACCGGCATTAGGCTGCGTTGACGAGCATGTCTTCAAACATCTCATTGCCGTCGTCTTGATTGCGATCCGCCTGCTCCTGGCACTGTATGCAGTACGGCGCCCAAGGCACCGCGGCAAGCCGCTTCGGACTGATTTCCTCTTCGCAATGGAGGCAAGTCCCAAACGAGCCATCTTCAATGCGACGAAGGGCCGACCGGACATTGCGAAGCAGGTTCGATTCGCGGTCTAAATTACGGATCGCCAGTTCGCGCTCTGCGGCGTGCTGCACTTCATCCAGGGCATCCGCGCTCTTCTCAATGGTGATTGCGTCGCGGTTGCGAACGATCTGCTCCAATTCGTCCTGCTTGGTTTTCAGGATCTTTTTAAATTTGTTTAATTCGGTCTTCGTCATTTTATTTCTCCTTCTAACGACTAGCTCGCTCACTCATAAAATAATTTCGAAGCTGCCAAGTCTTCCGTTTGGACGTAGCGATACCCCAAAAGGGTTCAATAACGGTAGCACAGTTTTTGTTCCTCCGCTAGATGCTAAAGATCTACTATGGAAGTTAAGAAATTGTGCCAACAAGGAAGCTATCCCGCCATCCTTGAAATCGCAAGAGCTCAAGACTGAGCCCCGGATGTCCGGTGCTTCTTCTCCGACAAGCCGCTGCTTTTCGGGTCTTCGAATCATACCACAGGCCGCGAGCAATTGGACCTCCAATCGGCGCGAGCAGTCGTAGCTCCCCGCGGCGCGTTCCCCGCTTCCGACACTGCTCGTGCGCAGATAGCCAGCCCGATCATAGTCATCTATCGGCCGAAACAGGCCAAGGTCTTACATTGCAATAACATTCCAAACAAAAAAATCTTGCTTTGGAACTCGTGTTTTCCCCAGTCGTGGAAGACGGGCAATGGCCGCTCATTTCAGGGTTATCCGATGATTTTAGGTAGCGGCAAGTGGAAGATTCTCTCATCCGGCATGGAAATAAAGTAAGGGCACCTGTAAAAGCTAGGTAGACCGCGAGCGTACTAGCCGGGAGAGTACTTTCGGGCGGAGTGCCTAAACAGCCGCTTGTTCATTCGCGGGCAGAACTTCGACCAAGCAACTGTAGAAGGTCGGGCCGCCGCCAATATCTGTGAGGCGTTCAGAGGTGAGCTGGTTGATCCCCAGATTTTCGACCGAGCGCTTGTTCCAGCGCACACTCCGAGCGCGAAGCACGCCCGGTGACACATCCAGAGAGACGGCAGCTTTGAACATGCACGAGCCGCGATCGTTGAAAGCGCGGACAATACTTCCATTGAGGATCGCCCGCGCTTCGGCATCGCGTGGATGAATGGAAAGAATTGCGGTTTGTTTATCCACTTCGTCGCGGTGCCCAAAAGTAGAGTTCATACTGTCATCGTTCTTACCGGATACAAGCTCGAGCGGATAACGGCAGGATAAACTGCGATCGCCTAACCGCGATTCCGATGGAGGAGTGTAGGCGAGTGAATCCGCACCGAATTCGAATTTGCCTGAGCTCGTATGAAATCCGCCGTTCGCGAAAGGCAAGAATGGCTGGTTCGTTGGCGAAATACTCAGTCGAATGGAGAGTTCGCGATCCAGCCGCTCCAGAGTAATGCCTTCGAGGAAAGGCGAATTTGTGTTTAGCAGCGAGCGGATCATTTCATCTTCGGTGTCTTCGAAACAAGCTTCCTCAAAACCCAGACGCTGAGCGAGAAGGCGGAACACTTCGACGTTCGATTTGCTTTCGCCCGCAGGCGGCAACGCAGGACGGGCTAGCTGCAAATAGTAATGGCCATACGCGAGGTACAGGTCGGTATGCTCCAAAAACGTCGTTGCCGGGAGGATGAAATCCGCGTAATCCGCCGTATCGGTTAGGAACTGCTCCGCGACGACGGTGAACAGGTCATCGCGGCGCAACCCGGAGAGAACTCTGGTTTGGTTTGGCGCAATCGCCGCCGGATTCGAGTTGTAGACAAACAGCGCGCGGACAGGCGGAGCGTCCAATTCCGTCAGGGCGTAACCCAACTGCGACATATTAACGAGACGGGCTTCGCGGCCAAGCGGGGAAGACATTTGCAGGTCCGGACGCTCGAGCGCGTCGCGATTGAACTCGAATGCGCCGGAGGTTGAGAGCTGAAGGCCCCCGCCGAGCTCGCGCCATGAACCTGTAATGACGGGTAGCGCCGCAATGGCTCGCACTGCGCTCCCGCCGCGCTCGCTACGTTGAACACCGTAGTTCACGCGAATCGCAGCAGGGCGCAGCGTCGCATATTCCCAAGCGAGAGTTTCGATGTCTTCCGAGGGGATGCCCGTGAGAGCGGCTACCCGATTCGGCGGGTAAGAGACGGCGAGGCTGGCGAGTTCTTCAAACCCGTTCGAATAACTGGCTACGTACTCCCGGTCGTGCCAGCCCTCGCGCAGAATCACATGAATCAGACCTAAAGCGAGTGCGAGATCCGATCCAGGATTGATCGAGAAATGCCGGTCAGCCACTTTCCCGGTGCGATTCTTGATGGGATCGATGACGTAGAACTTCGCGCCCTTGCGACGAGCGTCTACAATCCACGGCCACAAATGCACATTCGTGCCCAGAATATTCGCGCCCCAGGCAATGATCAGCTTCGAATGGGCGAACTGCTCTGGCTCGGTGCCTAGCTTAATCCCTTGAGATAGAATGAGCGCGGCTCCACCTGCCGCCGAGCAAATCGTTCGATCGAGACGGGAAGCGCCGAGCCGATGGAAAAACCGGCGGTCCATGCCGGAGCCGTTCAGCAGGCCCATTGTGCCTGCATAGCTATAGGGCAGAATCGCCTCGGGGCCATCATTTTGGGAGATGGATTGAAGACGCGATGCAATTTCGTCCAATGCCTCGTCCCAGGCGACTCGCTCAAATCGGCCTTCGCCTTTGGCTCCGATTCGCCGCAGAGGATACAGGAGGCGCTCGGGGTGATATTGGCGTTCGAGATACTTCGTGACTTTTGCGCAAAGGAAGCCGCGCGTGATCGGGTGGTCGCGATTTCCGCTGAGTTTGGTGGCCTTGCCGGCGCGATCGATCTCCACAACGAGCGAGCAGGTGTCGGGACAATCGAGAGCGCAGACGGAGGAACGCTTTTCAGCCACGATCCTTTATTATCGCCGGAATCCTGATGCTTCCCTTCAGGAACAGGACAGCGTGGCCGGCGATCTCAACCCGATCTCCGACAAGTTTGCAGAACAATTCGCCACCGCGCGGCGAGATCTGGCGGGCACGCAAGGTTGTTTTTCCTAGCCGATCCGCCCAGTAGGGAATCAGCGTGCAATGAGCTGAACCCGTTACCGGATCTTCCGGGCACGCCTTTGGCTGGCGCAAAGAATCGAGACACAAAGTCGCAATCCGTTCCCGGCGCCGTCGCAATGAAGGCGAAGCGGTCGATCTTCTTCAGGGCTTCCATATCGGGCGCGAGAGCCTTCACTTCGGCGGCTGTCTTGTACCGAATCAGATAATCGCGCGCGGCAAGAATCTCGCTTGGAGCTCCTCCCAGGGCGGGCACTAGGGCTGGATCCGGCTCTATCTTTTGTGGCGGGCGGGAAGGGAAGTCCATCACCAGACGATCGCCGTCACGTCTGACATTTAATTCGCCCGATTTCGTGTCAAAGCGTAACGTATCGCCCGGTTCTTTCAGTTCATTGAAAAGCACGTAAGCCGAGCCGAGGGTGGCATGTCCGCACAGATCCACTTCGCACGCGGGTGTAAACCATCTAAGCTGAAAACGGCCATCAGAGCGGACGAAGAAGGCAGTCTCCGCGAGATTGTTTTCCGCCGCGATGGCCTGCATAGTGGCATCCGGAAGCCATTTATCGAGAGGGCAAACAGCCGCTGGATTACCAGCGAAGACGGCGCTGCTGAAGGCATCCACCTGGAAGATGGGAAGTTCCATCTACTATCGATGATTCGAGCGACTCAGTTGATGCGCACCCGGTGCTTTTCTTTCAGCACCAGTTCATCAAATATGGCAAGCACTCTCTTGCGATAGGAGTACATGCGTCGCAGTGAATCGCGGAAGTCGTCCTCGTAGCGCCGAGGCTGCAGCCATTTGCTTAATATGGGCCTGGGGACGTCGATATCCCGCCGCAAGTCGTCCGCTGAGTGGCCGCGCAAAAAAAGGCCGTAGAAGATCGCCGCTTCCCTTTGGGGAGCCAACGGATCGAGCTCTTCGCGACCAATCATACCTGCTTCGCACCAAACCCGTATCGTACTACTGAACGGAGGACTTGAGAAGTTCCTCAAGTCATCAGTCTAACAACGCTGTCAAGTCTCTCAAAGTAAGCCGGGCGCCTTTGCCGCGCAACCTGGTGTATTTGATTCTAAGCTCCGGAAAATGAGGTACTTAGCTTGCAGACGGCAATCAACGGGACAGGTTCGATAAGGCAACTTGCAGGTTGTAACGTGCGTCGCTGTAATCCGGTTTCAACCGCAAGGCCGTTTGGAAATGTTTAACCGCCTCAGGCAATCGGCCCGGGATCTGTGACAAAGCGACTCCCAAATTATTGTGCGCTTCGGCATAATCGGGTTTGATTCTAATCGCTGCTTCCAAATGTTCGATGGCTTCAGGTAATCGGCCGCCCGTTTTCAACAGCGCGACTCCCAGATTGTAATGCGCTTCTGCTAAATCGGGCTTAATCCGCAGCGCCGCTTCATATTGTGCGATTGCTTCCGGCAAGCGGTCCGGGATATTCGATAGAGCGGCGCCGAGATTGGCGTGCGCCTCTGCCGAATCGGGCTCGGCTCGCACTGCCGCTTCATACTGTGAGATCGCCTCTGGTAAACGGCCGGGGCTCTTGGACAACGCGAGGCCCAGGTTCTCGCGCGCTTCCGCGTAATCCGGATCGATCCGCAGCGCAGCTTGATATTCGGCGATTGCTTCCGGCAGGCGGCCCGGCATCTCCGATAAAGCACTTCCCAAATTGTTATGGGCTTTCGCGTACTCCGGATCGATCCGCAAAGCTGTTTCAAACTCCCCAATCGCTTGAGGTACGCGGCCCAGTTGAAACAAGGCACTACCCAGATTGTTGTGCGCTTCCGCGAAATCTGGCTTGATACGCAGCGCCGCTTGATATTCGGCGATTGCTTCCGGCAAGCGGCCCGGCATCTTCGATAAAGTGTTTCCCAGGTCGTTGTGCGTGATTGCGGAGTTGGGATTAATCCGCAGTGCCGACTTGTATTCGGCGACGGCTTCCGGCAAGCGGCCGGGAATCTTGGAAAGGGCGCTCCCCAGATCCGTGTGCGCTTCCACCGAATCAGGATTGATCCGCAGTGCCGCTTCGAGATGGGTAATCGCGTCGGACAATCGGCCCGGCACATCCAAGAGGTACGTGCCGAGATTATGCTGCGCTACGTAATTCTGGTCAGTCACATTGAGCGCGTGCTGGAATAGCGATTCGCTGTTCTTCCAGTGCTGGATCTGAACGGAAGTAACCGCGCCGCACGCAAGGCACGCGGCTGCGCCCAAAGTGATCACTGCTTTTTTGGCCCCCGGCCATCGCCGCAGAAAATCCCCGCGCCCCAAGCCAGAATAATTGCCAGGCCGACCATCGGGACGTACATGTATCTGTCCGCCCGCGCCTGTGCTCCCACCTGCACCAGTCCGATCACTGGCAGGAGCGTTCCGAGGTACCAAAACCAGCCGACCGCCACGTACGGATAAGCTCGGAACAATCGCACTGCAAGAGCCGAGATGCTGACAATTGCCAGACCGGCAATCGTATACTTCCATACAGGCACGGTCAGCGGATACGGATAAAACACGGCCAGGCTGGCGGGCCAGAACATTTTTCCGAGGTAGACGCAGTACGAGACGAGGGCGTTTTCTACGCGTAGTCCGATCGGAAAAACGGTCAGCGCTTTGACCGCTCCGCTGCTCCGCTGAACCAGGTAGGTGGTAATCGCGACTGCGGCCGAGAGCGCGAAGAACGGAAGCTTTTTCCCAAAGCGCGCCGCTCGTCGCAGCGGCCAGACGTCGAGCAACAGCAGCACGAACGGCAACGTTACGATCATCGGTTTCGCCATCAGGCCGAGGCAAAAAGGCAACAAGACGAGCAGATAACGGCCTAATCCTGGACGCTCGGCATAGCGCACATAACTCCACAGCGCTAGAAACCAGAAAAACGCGCTGAGCACGTCTTTTCTTTCGGCTATCCAGGCCACCGATTCGACGTGCAGCGGGTGCAGCGCAAACACGAACGCTACAAACGCGCTGGGCCAGCGCATGTGCGTAGCGCGACTTAGAAATGCGAAGAGCAGCAGCGTAGCCAGCGCATGGATCAGCACGTTCGTGAGATGGTGGAATCCACTTCGCATCCCGAAGAGCTGTGCATCGAACATGTGCGAAATCCTGGTGAGGGGAAGCCAGTTAGCGGAATCGCCGGAAGTGAATGCCCAAGCAATGCCCGCGGGCGTTATGCCTTCGCGGACGTGCAGGTTCTTGCTGACGTACTCAGGATCGTCGTAGTTGACAAAATCGAACTGCCGCACTTGGACATACACAGCAAAGGTCGTGACGAAAAGGACCAAATAGATCCAGAAGTCAGAATGTAGACTCCGCGCTGCTGGCGGCTTTCCGTGACGAACCACGCGGGATTTCGGCTGTTGGCTCCGTGGCTTGGCGCGCGTCTTAGGCACGAGAAGCTATTATCGCTGGAGATCGGTCACCAGATACAGACTGGAGGCATGCGGCCGAAGAGTGGCCTTCAGAAAGTTCGCTGAACCGAGATCCTTATGCTCCCAGAGATCCCGCACAGCGTAGGATGTCCCCTTCAGTCCGATTTCGTTCCACGCGTACTGAATGGTTTTGGGCCTATCTCCCCGATTGAAGATCGCCACATAGTAGCCGTTCCCTGATTCCGGCTGAGCGCGCCAGATAACCGTGCTGTCTGTGACGATGAGCGGGCGATTGCCGATCGAGTGCTGATCGACTGCAATTACCTCCGCATTCGTCAGCAGCGAAGTTGTCCACTCATCGTTGTGCGGAAGGTCACAGCCCAATATCAGCGGGGAGCGAATGATCGACCAAAACGTAAGCAGCGTCTGTTGCTCGTCAGGAGAGAAACGTGTCTGGCGAGCATCTCCGAAACCAGGCCGCGGGCCCAGATAGCCGATCGGGAGCATGTCTGCATCAGGCCAATGGCCTGGTTCGGTGTACGGCGCCCAACCGGCGGCTACCGCAAACTGCCCATATAGACTTTGCGGCCAATCTGTATCAGAGCTGCGCCAGCGGTCCCAGAAATCATCGGAAATGCGCCACAATTGCGCGTATCGCCGCACGTTTTCGGCGTTGGCGAGGGAAGTCGGACCAGGTGAAAGGCTCAGAACTATTGGTCGTTTCACTTTCTTCAGCGCGAGACTGAGCATCCGGATCTCATGTTCTTTGTACGGATGACTCGCAATACAATCTACTTTGATGAAATCCACGCCCCAGCTCGCATAGAGTTTGGCCAGAGAGTCGTAGTAGGCTTGGCCAGCAGGTGTATCTGTCACTCCATAATTGTCGGGATTCCACGGGCATGTGTCCGACTGATCGGCTGCGTCGGCAGCATGGTAGGAGGAACCGGCAATCGGCAGATTCTTCGCCACCGCTTCTTTTGGAATACCGCGGATGATGTGAATTCCGAACTTCAGATTCAGCGAATGGACATAATCCGCCATCGGCTTGAATCCAGCGTCCCCGCGAGCTGAAGGGAAGCGGTTCGCCGCGGGCATGAATCGGCCGTCGCCGCTAACCGTAAACTGCCAGGCTGGTTTGCCGTGGCTCTCAGGGTTCTGTAGATACCAACCCTCATCGACGACGACGTATTGCCAGCCATATTGCTTTAAATGTTTGGCGAGCCAATCTACGTTCGCCCGAAACTCAACTTCATTTATTGAAAGCCCGTACGAGTCCCAACTGTTCCAGCCCATGGGAGGCGTCGGCGCAAGCTGTTGATCGCCCTGTTTTGCTTCAAGCCCCGGAGAAAGAACGCCGGCGACCGCTAAAAGGATGATTGCCTTCGAAGATTGTCTACGCACTGCTTTCCTGGATAACTAGCTACTTGTCCGCGCTGCATCTCCTGCTATTGGCCCCGATGTAACATCTAATATCATCGGCTCTAGCTTCAGGGAAGGAGATCGGATTACGTGTTGCATCGGTACAGCGCAAAACAGTTTCTCATACAATGGCTCGCTCTAATATGCTTTTTGGGGCAGGCTGGGAATATCTTTGCTCAGGCAGCTGGGCGTATCGGCGGCACCGTGGTGGACTCGACCGGGGCAGTCGTGCCGGGCGCCAGCGTAGAGTGCAAGAACAACCAGACCGGATTGAGTCGTACAGTCGAGACTAATCAAGATGGGATTTTTGAGTTTCCCGATCTGCCTATTGGCGAATACCAGCTGGCAGTCACCAAACAGGGTTTCCAGACGGAGAAGAGGCAGCAAGTTCCGCTGGTCACGGGCCAAACGGTCGACATAAAGGTTACGATGCAACTCGGGAACGTGAATCAGACAATCGAAGTCACAGCCGAGGTGCCGCTGATTCAGAGCGCGTCTTCGAGCATTCAGCAATCGGTAACCGAGAAGCAGATGCAGGATCTGCCTTTGAATGGGCGCAACGCACTGCAGCTGACGACGCTTGCGCCCGGCACGGTGC
This sequence comes from uncultured Acidobacteriaceae bacterium, assembly GCA_963819405.1. Classification (GTDB taxonomy): domain Bacteria; phylum Acidobacteriota; class Terriglobia; order Bryobacterales; family Bryobacteraceae; genus Bog-105. The sequence continues at coordinate 52,701 of CAWFWH010000016.1, forward strand.
TCACAAACGTCGGTACGGAATCGGGACAGCAGGATAACACGGGATTATCGGTGAACGGTTTGCGAGCCACGCAAAATAATTTTCAGTTGGATGGCGCGATTTACAACGATCGGTTTTTCGATTCCGTGCCTACGATGCCGGATCCCGACGCACTTGAGGAATTTACCATTCAATCGGCGAATTACAGCGCGGAGTACGGAGGAGCCGGTGCGCTGGTTCAATTATCGACGCGGTCGGGAACGAATGCGTTACACGGCACGGCCTTCGAGTTCTTGCGGAATACAGACCTGGATGCGCGGAATTTCTTCAACCTGACGCTGCCCCCATTCAAGCTGAATCAATTTGGCGGGACTGTGGGCGGCCCCATCAAGAAGAATAAATCCTTTTTCTTCTTTTCCGCGCAAGACACCCAGCGGCGTTCAGCGCCCAGCCCCATTTCGATTACCACCCCGACGGCTGCCGAGCGCAATGGCAATTTTTCAGCGATTAAAGCGACTATCAAGGATCCAAATCCTAACGGCCCAGTGTTCACGAACAATCAAGTTCCGGTCGGCCTGTTCAATCCCATATCGGTAGCGATCGCCAACGCGCTTTTGCCATTGCCCAACAGCGGCACGCAATACATTGGGGTCGAAAACCAGAACCTGGATGACACGCAATATCTCGCTAAGGTGGATCAGATCTTTTCGCAAAATAATCACTTCAGCGTTCGTTATTTCTATGACCAGGACAATTTTCAGAGGCCATTCAACGCGCCCACGGGCTTCTTTGCCGAAAATCTGTTCCGCAATCAAACTCTGACGTTGAACGATACCCACATCTTCAGCCCGACTCTGACAGCAACCTTCTTCGCGAGCGCGGGGCGATTCGCCCGCACGCAGATTCCGGAAGCGCCCGGGCTCAAAACCCTGCAGGATTTCGGGCAGCAGGTGCCGTTGGGAACTTCGGTTCCTATTTTTCCCGGCATTCGCGACAACATTTCGGGCTTCGTCAATATATTTTCCGGAGGAGCGCTCCGGCAGGATTCCACATCTTTCGATTACAGAGCTGCGGCGGTCAAAATCTGGGGCGGACACACGATCAATTTCGGAGCCGAGTTTGAGCGAACACGTATTGATGCAAACGATTATTCCTACACGCCTGGCGACAACACCTTCAACGGACAGGTGACCGGATCGGCTCTGACCGATTTCTACCTGGGCGATGAATCGCAATTTTTCCAGGACAACGGACGTACATTTTATCTGCGAGAAGACAGACCTTCGATCTATGTGCAGGATGACTGGAAGGTGAACCGGCAATTTACTCTTAACCTCGGCCTGCGCTGGGACCCCTGGCTTCCGCCGATCGACAAGAACAACACTTTAACGGCGTTCGTGCCGGGCGTGCAGTCTACTGTTGCGCCTAATGCACCTTTAGGATTGCTTTTCCCGGGAGATAAAGGGATTTCGAATACGATCTTTCCCCACAACTGGAAAGATTTCGCGCCGCGCGTGGGCTTTGCGTGGAACATCGGAGGCAACGGGAAGACAGTTATTCGGTCTGCCTATGGGATTTTCTACAGCTTCCCAGAGGGTCTGTTGTATCAACGGACCGACGCAACGCAGCCGACGGATTTGTACCTGAGCATTCCCAACCCGCAGACTTTCACGAATCCCTACTTAGGTTTTCCCGGCGGAGACCCCTTCCCTCGCGCCCATATTTCACCCAGCCAGTTTTCCAGTTATCAATTCGTTCTGCCCGTTTCAGGCGGTGTGCTCGATCCGTCCTCGAAAGTCGGGTATACCCAGAACTGGAATTTAACGGTAGAGCATCAGTTTGCGGGAAACACGGCTCTCACGGTCGCGTACGTCGGCAATCACGGTGTCGACATAATGGGCTCCCGGCAATTCAATCCGGCGATTTTTGGTCCTGGTGCAACTGTCGCTAACGAGAATTCGCGCCGGCTGTATCCGGGACTCGCGGCAGTGGAATTGGCGAGTTCTTATGAATATGACGAGTTCGAATCGCTGCAGGTGAGTTTGACGAAGCGCTTCAGCAAACGGTTATCTCTGCTCTCTAGTTTTGTGTGGGGCAAGACCATCGATAACACTTCAAGCGGAACGGAAGGCCAGGCGGGTCCGCCGAATCCTTTCAATTTCGCCAGCGCCAGAGGTCCGGCCGATTTCGATCAGGAGTTCAGATTCAACTTGTCGCTGGTTTACAATCTGCCGCACGTGGGTGTTAAGGGATTCGGGAACGTTCTGCTGAACGATTGGCAAGTCAACACGATCCTTAGCCTGGATAGCGGAACGCCGTTTACCGTCACGAGCGGCACTGACCAGTCCAGATCCGGAATCGGTAACGACTATGCGGATATCATCGGCAACCCGGCGCGTCCAGCCGGGGTCAGCCAGATTCAGGAATATTTCAATACCGCTGCTTTCATGTCGGCCGCCATTGGAACTTTTGGCGACGTCGGCCGGAATACAATCCGCGGTCCCGATTTCTTCGACGTAGACGCATCCTTGTTCAAGGACTTTCACTTCACGGAGAGTTGGCGCCTTCAGTTTCGAGCTGAAGCATTCAATATCGAGAACCGTCCGAATTTCCAGAATCCGGCCGGTGCGGTTAATTCGGGTACTTACGGCCGAATTACCGCTGCCTATGATCCGCGCGTGTTGCAATTCGCTCTGAAGCTGTTCTTTTAATGAAGGTTAAGCGACGCGCCTTTCTGCTTGAAACGCTCGCTTCCATGGGCGCTATTTCGTTATTGGCCCGTAGCTTTGAAAACGTTCTGCTGGGGTGTCAGACGAATGCCTGGCCGATCGATCCGTCGAATTTCTCCACTCTTTTGGGCGTACTGAACAAGATCAAAGCCTACGGCTTTCAAGGATTCGAGACGGGCTTCGCTAACCTAGAGAGCCAATTCTCATCACCCGCGGCGGCTAAGCGGAAGATTGAGGCTACGGGTCTGCAGTTCTTTGGTGTTCACATTTTTCTGCTGAAATACGATCCGGACACACACATCGCGCCGGCGGGTCTTTACGAAAAAGTTGCACGGGGTGGAGCGGAACTCGGTGCTGAGCGTCTGATTCTTAGCGGAGCACCCGTGTCTGGCGAGAATGGCTTGCATCGTGCGGCGTTGGCGAGGAAGGTAGAGGCCCTGAATCGAGCAGGGCGATATGCAAAAGAGGCCGGCTTGCGCCTTGCGGCCTATCACAACCACGCGCCGGAGTTTGCGCACGATGCGGCAGAAATAACAGCGTTGATCAAAGAGACCGATCCGGCGCGCGTGGGATTCTTAATTGACGCAGGACACGCGTACGAAGCGGGCGCGAATGTTCCGGATTTCTTCAACCGCCATCATCAGAGAATTGTTGGCCTTCATTTGCGAGATTACAAAGGCGGCGAGCAGGTTCCACTCGGAAGCGGCGGTTTCCCTCTCAAACAGTTGGCTGTGGTCATCGAAGACGTAAATTGGAAGGGTTGGGTGCTGTGTGAGGAGGAACGGCTCACCGGCAAGCCGGGCGATTCGGCAATACGGCCAGCCCGTGACACGTTATTCCGGGTTTTCCGAGGTGAATCGTGAATCGACGAGAGATGGCAAAGGTAATCGGCGGGGCAGCCTTCACGGCGGCTTCTTACCGGCGAGTGTTTGGAGCGAACAGCCGGATTGGGATGGCTCTGATCGGAAGCGGGCGCCGCGGAACGATCGTGATGAGAGCGTTGCTCGAGACGGCACGGGTCGATTTGCGATGCATTTGCGACATCTACGACGTTCATCGAAAGCAGGCGAGGGAAGTGCTTGCGCCGGCGAGCGCCGCCTTATTCGAGTGTGCCGCCCACGAAGAGGCGCTCCAACGGCCGGACGTGGATGCGGTGTTGATTGCGGTGCCGGATCATTTGCACATCGAGATTGCTTCCGCAGCGCTGGCTGCGGGAAAGCATGTTTACCTGGAGAAGCCGACTACTCATCAGTTTCGAGAGCAGCAGAAGCTTCGCCAAGCGGTCGAAAGCAGCGGGAAGGTGTTGCAATGCGGAATGCAGCAGCGCAGCGGTCCTCACTACATTCGAGCGAAAGAGGAAATTTTCGAGCAGAAGAAGCTGGGCAAAGTAGTCATTGTGCGGACGATGTGGAGCGACTTCTCGTGGCAAAGGCGGCATCTGCAACCGCGGCCCAAACCGGCGGGTCTCGACTGGAATCGCTTTCTGGGGCCTGCGCCCGCCGTGCCGTTCGAGTGGGTTCGATATGATTCCTGGCGCTATTTCCCGGATTACGGCGACGGATTGGTGGCCGATATTTTGACGCACTGGGCTGATGTTGCGCAGTGGATGATGAATGAGACGCATCCCTTGAATGCGATGGCAGCCGGTGGTATTTACGACCCGCCCGACCACGATGGGCGGATCAATCCGGATACTGTGAACGCAATTTTGAAGTATGCCGGGGATTGGAACCTGACGTTCGAATCCAGCGTGTTGCCGCTTAAGGCACAAACACCGACGGTCGTCTTCTTGGGTACCGAGGGATCGCTCGACATTTCCCGCGAACGCTACATATTTATGCCGAACAAGGGCCAACGGCAGACTGTCGAGGCGAGTGGCCCGTTAGAAAACGACCACGCGTCCAATTTTATCGATGCTGTTACAAAAGGCGCCCAGCCAAATGCGGGGATCGAAACCGGCATTCAGGCGTGCAACCCTGTATATCTGGCGAATCGAGCTTATTGGGAAAAGCGAGCGGTCGCATGGGAAGAACTGGCGTGAAACCGGGCGTTCTGTTTCGCGCAGAAAAACCTGATGTAATGTTTCGGCAACGCTTCCTGCATTCAGAAGCTAATTTGCAGTTTCTCGATTGCGGCGAGTACCATTTACCCGCCCTATCGCGATCGTCATCTTTGTTGATACCTGGACGGGAAAGTCTCCTGTTCCTTTGGAGGGGCGATGCGATGGTTGAGATCGAAGGGCGTACTTTCCACCTTCTTCCATATGACACGTTGTACGTGCCGCGCGAGGCGCAGTTTGTCTTGACCAATCAGAGCGATGCGCTGGCAGCGGTGATCCAGATCTCCGCGCCCGCGGAAAATACACACCCCGTGTTTCATTCGAAGTTCGCGGAATTTTCGCGACAGGAGGAGCGCATTCGGAGACTAAATGGCAAGAACGTCTACATGATGTTCGATGTTTCCGAACCGGCGGACAAACTGGTGGCCGGCTATACGTTTTTTGAGCCGCATGCGCGATCGTGGCCGCCGCACAACCACACGGATCAAGAAGAAACCTACATATTTATAAAGGGACAGGGGTCGATGGAGGTGTATGAATCCCCGGAGAAGCTCACCTTCGTTCACAACGTAAGCGAAGGGGACCTGGTGACTATTCCATTTTTGAACTATCATCCGGTGTTCTCGCAAGAGTCGCCGTTGGAGTTTATCTGGTGTATTGCCGGAGCGCGCTACTGGGTAGGCGACAAGAATAAGGCGTTCATGACAGGATCGGTAGATTCACTGACGACTTAAAAGTCTGTTGGGCGATTGGATTTTCCGAATCGTGCCGTGCAGCAAGAGCACGCCGAGTAAAGGCATCACGGCAGCGATGAAAAAGACCGGAACGTAGGAGAACCGGTCGATCAGGAAGCCGGTCAGCAGTGGGAAGAGAAGGCCGCTCAGCCCGCCTGCGATGCCCGTTAAGCCGGTGACGCGACCCACGGCAGGTTTCGGGACCAGATCGGAGATGGCGGCGAACATATTTGCCGACAAAAAAGTATGGCCGAAGAGGACCAGGCAAATAAACGCGATGGCCATGGCCGCCGTTGCGGTTTGCACCACTCCGATGCTCAATAGACAGCAGAGCGCGCCCGCGTAAAGCGTCAGAAAACGCGCCGCATTCAAGCTGAATCCATGGCGCAACAGTAGACCGGCTACCCAGCCTCCGCCGATGCTACCTATATCGCCGAACAAGAACGGCACCCATGCAAACAAGCCGATTTGAGCGAGACTGAGACCACGCGAACGGTACAGGTACTCGGGTGTCCAGAACAAGTAGAACTGCACTACAGGTCCAACAAAGAAGCGGCACAGCATCAATCCCCAGACTTCTTTTCTCGACAACAAGTCCCGATTCCTCGGCGGCGCGGCAGCAGCCTCCCGATTCTCGAGAATGTAAGCCCGCTCAGCCTCGCTCACTCGCGGATGAGCGCTTAAGGACGCGTAATTTGCTCGCCATAGCAGTACCCAAACGAATCCGAGCACTGCCGGAAGCAGGAACGCCGCTCGCCAGCCGAAATGTAAAGTGATAAAGACAATGCAGGGTGCAGCGATCACGGCGCCGATCATGCTGCCGCTGTTGAAGATGCCAACCGCCAATGCTCGCTCGCGCTCGGGGAACCATTCTGAGATCACCTTCATGGCGCCAGAGAAATTACCGCATTCTCCGGTTCCCATCCAGAAGCGGAAAAGACTGAATTGGAGGACGGACCGGCCGATGGAATGCATTGCCGTTGCGACCGACCACCACAGAACCGCGAATGAAAACCCGGACCGCACGCCCCAGCGGTCCATGAGCCAACCGACTGGAAATTCCCCAGCCATCATCCCGAACATGAACGCCGATACCATTCGCGCGTAGTCGGAATTGCTCATGTGGAAGGTTTGGAGTAGCACCGGCGCGACGACCGAGAGCGTCTGCCGGTCAATAAAATTTATGACTGTTATAAGGAAAAGAAGAAAGAGAATGTACCAGCGGATCTGCCGTCCACGCTGAAGGCCGTGTTGTGAGCGTGACGCTTCAAGCCTGGACGAGCTTGACATTAAGGTAGAGCTAAGATCATATATCAGTCCTTTCACGACTCTTATGAGCAGAGCCGCACAATGACTTTGGCCCCCACCCGGCGCGCCTTTATGGCAGCTTCGGTATCGGCGGGCTTCATCGCCCTTGCAAAACAAGCAAACATCGAAGTTGGATGCCAGGCGAATGCGTGGCCGCTCGAACAAAATGACTTCGATCAATTGGTCCGCGTGATCGGAAACATGAAAGAGCTTGGATACGCCGGCTTCGAGTGCAATATCCGTTTCGTTCGCGGCCAATTCGATCGCGCAGGCGAAGCGCGTAAGAGATTGGAAACGACCGGCGTGCGTTTTATTGGAGCTCACACGTCGATGCAAGAGGCAGCACGGGAGCAGTTTGCGAACCTCGCTGCGGGCGTGGCTGGTCTTGGCGCCGAATACATCGTAATGAGCGGCGCGGGTCTTTCTCCGGAGGGTAAGTTCTCATCCCAGGCGTTGAGCGCGAAAGCCGCTCAACTCGAGGGATTGGCCAACACCTGCCGGCAGGCCGGGGTTCAACTTGCCTATCACAATCACACGGCTGAGTTCGCCAACGGCAACGCGGAAATAGAATCGTTAGCCGATCACACGAACCCGGAACTTGTGCACTTTTTGATGGATGCAGGCCACGGATACCAGGGAGGCGGCGATCCGGCAGCCTTTATGCTGCGCCAGTCTCGGCGCATCATCGGCTGTCATCTCAAGACCTATCGGGAAAAGACCAGGCAAGTTCCGCTGGGGCAGGGTGACTTTGGTTTCGAAGCGTTGGCAGCAGCTGTTAAGAAGACGCGATGGACAGGCTGGCTGATCGACGAGGAGGGAGGCGGTCCCTCAGGCGGAAATCCGTCGGCGGTTGGGCCGGATCGGCAATATATCCGCCGCGTATTTGGTGTTTGATGCTAGGACGTCGCGAGTTTCTCTTCTCCTCGCTTGGTTTGCCGATCGCCGCATTAACCGGCCAAGCCGAAAAACTACCTCTGAAATTCGGGCATCGCCAAGCCAATATGATGACAGCGCCAGGCCCAGGCGTATTCGAACTTGCCCGCCGCATTCCTGGTCTTTCAGGCGTTGAGCTCCAAATGATCTTCAAGGGACAGGACCTCTCAGATGGCAACACGGCGCTCGATTACAAGCGCGAAGCAAATCGTTGGGCAGTCGAAGTTCCATCGATTGCGGGCGTTTGGAAGCCGGGAGGGTCGATCTTCAATGTCGCTGCAGCCGAAGACACTCTGTTGGGCGCCATCCGCGCCGCAGAGTTGCTTGGCGCAAGCGTTATTTTAGTTGCGCTGTTCAAGCCCAATTGCCCGAACATGCAGGATGAAAGCTCTGTGAATCCTGTCGTGAGCCTGTTTCAGAAGATCTCGCCGAGAGCGGCCGATGTGGGTGTGACACTGGGCCTCGAAACCTCGCTCATTCCCGCTGACGATAGAAAGCTAATTGATTTAATCGGTCATCCAAGCGTGAAAACATATTACGATGCCACGAATGTCGAAACCTATCATCCCGGCCAGAGTGTCTCAGGTATTGAGCTGCTGGGGCCCCGTATCATTCAGTGCCATTTGAAAAACGAGGACCGCTTGCTAAATCAACAACCCTCAAAAGTCGATTGGATCGCTGCGCTGAAAACCTTCCAACGCATCGGATACAACGGCTGGTACGTATTTGAGACGGCGCATTCGAGTCCTGAGCAGTGCGTCGAAGCCACTCAGAAGAATATCCAATTCGTAAAGCAATATTCCGCGTGAATTAGTGAGGAAAATTATGAGCAATGGTATTTCTCGAAGGGAGTTCGCCGCCGGTCTTGCCCTGGGCGCCACGGCGATCGGTAGTTTGAACGCGCAATCCAACCCCGTACCTGGCATTGGCTTCATCGGCCTGGGCGCGCGATCGAAAGCTCATTTTCCCGCTCTGAAAGAGTTGCCGGAAGCGCACGTTGTCGCGCTGTGCGACCTGCAGTCCTCCCGAATCGATGAGACCAACGCGGAGCTGCCGGCAAAAGCCATCGGCTATACGGATTATCACGAATTACTGCACGACAAGAACGTCGGAGTGGTGGTCATCGCCACGCCAAACTATCTTCATTACGAAATGGCTATTGCGGCGCTTCGAGCCGGCAAGGATTTGCTGCTCGAAAAGCCGATGGGCATCAATTATCAGCAGGCAAAAGCGATCCGCGAAGAAGCAATTCGAGATGGAAGGGTTCTGGCAATTGGCATCCAGCGGTTGTATGGATCGGACGGCGTGATGATCGAGATGGTTCGACGTGGCGAAATTGGCAATGTGAAAGTGATCAACGCCAGCGAGTATCGCGGCGATTGGAATCCTAAAACAACAACGTACACCGATCCGGCTACCGGCAAATCCGGGATATGGAGGGTTATTAAGCGGGCGGTAGGCTCCTCGGAATTGGAGTTCTCGGTCCACTTGTACGCAGCACTTTGCAAAATCATCAACTCGCCGCTGGTCCGCCTCACCGCAACCGGAGGCGATTTTTACTATCCGAATCGTGAGACTCGCGACGCATCGTCCACTATCGTCGAGTTCGAAAACAATATGCGGCTCAGCCACAACTACGTGATGTTTTCCCCCTGCCCGACTGTCATCGATATCTTCGGAGATCAGGGAAGCTTGAGCCGTGTGAACGGTAAGATCGCGCTCTACGGGGAAAATGGCAAGCCCAAAGAGGTGCCCGCGATTAATGAGCCGACGGAGCCCGAGGCGATGGTCAGTATGTACAAGAACTTTTTTGAGTGCATTCGTACGCGGGGTACTCCTCTCGCAAGTCCCGATCTAGCGATGGCAGCGTCGAAGATCGCCTTCGGGCTGGATATAAGCATCACGCAAAACCGAACCGTCACAGACAAGGATTTTGCGTGATGATCGCGGCTCCGCGCCGGACCGCTGGCGATTGATGCGCGCGGGCAGAAGCATAGGGCTGATAGTGATGCTGGTTCTGACACTTTCGTCCTGCACTTCCAATCAAAAAACGACTATGGGTGAAATCAGCGAGCGGGGTTTTGGCAGTCTTCCTTCCGGAGAGGAGATTGATCTCTATACGCTTCGGAATTCGAAAGGCTTGGAAGCGGCTATCACGAACTATGGAGGCCGGATCGTTTCGCTGAAAACTCCGGATCGAAATGGCGACTTCGGTGATGTCGTGCTGGGCTTCGATAATCTCCAAGGATATTTGCAGAAGAATCCATACTTCGGCGCGATTGTAGGAAGGTATGCAAACCGGATTGCGAACGGTGAATTCACATTGGACGGCATCACGTACAAACTGGCGCGCAACAACGGCCCGAATGCGCTGCACGGCGGAGTGAAAGGCTTCGATAAGGTCGCGTGGAATGCAAGAAAGATTTCGATTGGGGCTGGTCCGGGGCTGGAATTGAAGTATCTCAGCAAGGACGGCGAAGAAGGCTATCCCGGAAATCTTAGTGTGACTATCAGGTATGCGTTAACAGATGACAACGAGCTAAAGATCTTTTACGAAGCGACCACAGATCAAGATACAGTTCTTAACCTGACCAACCATTCTTATTTCGATCTCTCCGGGAAGGCGGCCGGCGATATTCTAGATAACCGCGTTACGATCTACGCGGATAAGTTCACTCCAATCGATGCAAACCTGATTCCCACCGGCGAGTTGCGGAGTGTTCAAGGAACACCATTCGATTTCAGAAAACCAATGGCGATCGGAGCACGGATCGACGAGAAAGATCCGCAATTAGAATATGCGAAGGGTTACGATCACAATTTCGTCCTGAACCGAACGCGAGAGGAGCCGTCGCTTGCAGCCCAAGTGACAGATCCCAAGTCAGGCCGTGTCGTGGAAGTTCTGACAACGCAGCCTGGACTGCAGTTCTATACGGGCAATCACCTGGACGGCACTGTAAGAGGCAAGGCTGGCAAAGTATATGGCTTTCGCTCCGCATTCTGTCTGGAGACCCAGCACTTTCCGAATTCGCCGAATGAGCCAAGCTTCCCGTCAACGGAGTTGAAGCCCGGCCAGCGATATCACGAGATCACGATCTTCAAGTTCTCTGTGGATTGATTGCCGGTTCAGTGTCCACTCGCACGATGGGGCACACCTACCCCGTTGGTGGAGCTCCCTTGCCTACCGGAGTATCTCTCTAGCAGGCACGACAGCCTCTTTTTCATGGTTAAGTGGATCGTCCAATAATTCGGGACGCAAAGAAAATGTTTGGGAAGGTCACCTCCGATCAGATGGGATTCTCTTGTGTCATCGCCTAGTTACATGACCAGCGGCCACGTACGCTTTGGTTCGTCGGTTGCTTATAGTCGGACGGAATGGCAGTTTCAAGTTCTACTGCGGGGCCCTCGCGCCAGAAGACTGGCGTGGACAGCCAAATATCGCTGGGCCACTATCTTCAGCTCATTCGACACCGCAAGTGGCTCGTCGTCACGGTTTTCCTGTTAATCTCTTTAGCCACAATCGGACTATCGTATACTCTTCCAGACGTTTATACCTCCGAGACCGTAATTCTGGTCGACCCGCAGAAGGTCCCTGAAACCTATGTGAAAGCCACTGTTACAGGTGGCGTACGGGACCGCCTCAGTACGCTTTCGCAGCAGATCCTGAGTGCCACACGGCTACAAATGATTATCAACACCCTGAATCTGTATCCCCAAGAGAGGAAGACGTTACCTCGGGAAGACGTCATCCTCAAGATGCGGTCGGATATCTCCGTTCACGTGCTCAGTGATTTCGGAGGAGGCCAGGATTTGCAGGCTTTCCAGATCGCCTACAGTGGTAGCGAACCTCGCCTCGTAGCGCAGGTGACCAATGAGCTAGCGTCCCTGTTTATCGAGGAGAATCTCAAGGCTCGCGAGCAGCAGGCCACCGGGACAGCAGAGTTTCTCGAAAACCAACTCGACGAGAGCCGTAAAGCATTGGAAATACAGGAAGCGAAGCTAAGGGATTTCAAACTTAAGCATGTCGGCGAAATGCCGGAACAGCAGACTGCCGATCTCCAGATTTTCGGGCAGCTACAATCGCAGCTTCAATTGGAAGACGAGGCACTGGCTCGGGCCGAGCAACAGAAGAGCTATCTGCAATCCATGATGGCTTCCCAATCGGCGCCGGTAGCTGATCTGGATTCCGGGGAGGAGCAAGCGCCCGGGGCGATCCAGGGGCAAAAAGGGCCGTCCACGCTCAGCGTCCTTAAGACGCAGCTCGCCACATTGCTGACTCATTACAGCGAGCAGCATCCTGATGTGAAGAAGCTCAGAAGGCAGATTGCCGAAGAAGAGGCGAAACAAGCGGAGCCGACGCAAGAGGCCCAAGGAAAGAACCAAACAGCCAATGGTGGGTCTGATCCGAACACGGCTCCGGCGCCCGCAGTGAAAAAGATTGTGCCCCGGCCGGTCACGTATTCGAACCCCGTACTCAAATCGCAGCTAACGACAATCGACAGCGAGATCGCAAAGCACAAAGCAGAACAGCAGCGGTTATCTAAGTTAGTTGGTGCTTATCAGGCAAAGCTTGAGGTGATTCCTGTTCGGGAGCAACAGATCGCGGATCTAGCGCGGGATCATGATATATCGAAAGCTCACTATAGCCAGCTTCTGGACGAGCAGTTATCTGCCGAAACAGCGACGCAATTGGAAATCCGCCAAAAGGGCGAGCGCTTTTCAGTTCTCGATCCGGCGCAACCGGCGGAGCGACCTTCACAGCCCCATCGATTGATTATCAACGCGGCTGGAGCCGCAGGAGGCCTGATGATTGGTTTACTGGCCGCTCTTATGACTGAGCTGGTGGGAATGTCGATCATTGCGCCCGAACAAATCACGACCGCGGTCGGCTTGCCTGTATTGGAAGTGATTCCGATTATCCAAACACAAGGGGACCGGCGGTTCCGCAGATTCTGTGCGCTTTTCGGCGCAGTCTCGGGAACTGGCAGCGGTGGCGGTATGTTGTGCGGTTGTGATGCACCATTACCACAAGCTTTTTTAGGGAGCGAATTGTACAAAGCATTCTATAAGCTGAAAGACAACCCGTTTCGGTTAACACCGGATCCGGAATTCATCTATTTGAGTGAGCAACATCGGGAAGCGCTGTCCGGGTTGGTCCATAGTGTCTGCACACGCGCAGGATTGACCGTATTGGTGGGGGAAGCAGGAACCGGGAAAACGACATTGTTGTGCACGCTGGTGAGGTTTCTCGCGAAGCGTAGCTTTGTCACGGCCGTATTCACGAACTCGACCCTGACGCGTGAAGAGTTTTACGACGCACTGCTGCTCAAATTACAAATTGAGTGTTCCTCTACACTGAAAAGCCGTCAGTTAATGGCTTTGGAGAGGACGCTCCTGCAGCGTCAAGCCGAAGGCCGGCGGACGGTATTGATTGTCGACGAGGCACAGCGGCTTTCACCAGAAATTCTGGAAGAGATTCGATTGCTGCTAAACATCGAAACGCCTCACCAGAAACTGCTGAACATAATCGTGACGGGGCAGCCCGAGCTGGCAGAAACCTTGGCGCGGCCCGAAATGAGGCAGCTAAAGCAGCGGATCAGTTGCATCTGCAGACTGCAGCCGCTGAGCTTGGAAGAACTCCGCGAATATCTAGATCACCGGCTGACCCACGCGGGCCTTACCCAACCAGGTCTGTTTACCGATCACACAATTCCATTAATATACGAATGCACTCAGGGTATTCCACGGTTGGTAAACAGCGTCTGCGAGGCCGCCCTGCAAACAGGATTCGCTCTCGTATCGCCTCGGATCACGCCGCCGATCATTGAAGAGGCTGCCAGCGACCTGGATCTGATACCCCGTCACCGAATGAATGGCATCGCCTCACCCGCCGAGAATCCGGCCTTCGCGGCGATGATCATGGATCCCGCCAGTGTTCAAACGAGTATTTCCGGCCGAAATGCGAATGGGCATGCTGATATCCAGGTGCCACTCGAAGCCTACGCAGCTCGCCAAAAGAGCCTCGGGTTATTCGCGAGTTTGATTGACCGCTGGCGTTGATCTGGCAGGCAAGTCTAAACGTTAGGAATGCTGACGATGAAGTTGCACTTGAAACCAATTTTTCCACACCGTTTGCATTCGCGAGTCGCCGTTCTGTAGCGCAAGAGGCCGGGATTTTTGGAAGTGCCTTGAGGATCGGAGAGGGCCAGCAGTTTTAAACCAAAGCGTTTCAGCGAATGCGGCATGTGGCCCAATACATGCCCAGAGAGTGAATACATAGGTTATGAGCCGGTTTTTTGAGCTGCTGAACGAGAAAATTCGTTCCGATGAGGACATAAGCGGAAATCGTGCAGTGCCCGATTTGGCTATGGGGCCGGTGCAGCGTAGCGGGGCACCAGTCACGCTTGCCGACATGGAACAGGCGCTTTCAGCGTCCGTACTGGGCGAAACGCAGGCGCCCGTCGCCGATCAACTATCCGGTTTCGGTGCTGTTGTTGGCGCAGACGGGATTCGAGCCACCGAGACTGAGGTAACCCTTAATGGGAAAGCGCGATTGATTCCACAGGCGTTGGATCACGCCGTCATGGAGCACTATCGAAAGCTGCGGACGAAGATTCTACAGCAACAAAAAATTAAGCCGTTCCGAACTTTGCTAGTAACCAGCCCCAGTCCCCAGGAGGGCAAAACACTGACAGCCTTAAATCTAGGGCTAAGCTTCGCCATGCTCCCGTCGTTCAAAGTGCTGGTAGTGGATGGGGACCTGCGAAGGGGTGGTTTCGGGAAGTTGCTGGGGATTCACGACCGGCCTGGATTCAGCAATCTAATCGACGGCTCCGCGCAACTAGAAGATGTCGTTTTGAAATCCGATGACTTTCCGTTGCGGTTTATTGTTTCGGGAACGTCCTCGGTATCTCCGGGCGAACTCTTGCAGTCTGATGAGCTGCGAAAGCAGCTGCGGAGAATGAGCGAGGAGTTTTCATTGGTCTTGGTGGACTCTCCACCGGTGAATCTGCTCACGGACGCACAGTTGCTGGCAGGCAGTTGCGATTCTGTTCTTCTGGTGACTCGAGCGTTTCGATCCAAACGGAAATCGCTCGAGAAGGCAGTTCAGGATCTCACCTCGTGTCATGTGATTGGAACTGTTCTGAACGGCGGCGCCTCTGCCGTAGCCTATCGCGGTCACAAGCAGTATTACTAAGCCATGACCGTAAACATATTGCCGGTCGGCTCGTATCTGAGCAGCCGCGTTGAGACTCGCGAGTTACAGCCCGGGGAGGAAACGGATTGCGATCGATTCGTGATGTCTTCCCCGTCAGGCAGCTTCTTCCACCTTTCAGGATGGAGGCGCGTAATCGAGACGGTGCTGGGGCATCGCTGCTTCTTGCTAGTTGCGCGGCGCGAGGATCGAATTACTGGTTTGTTTCCGATCAGCTGGGTGCGGAATAGGATATTTGGCGATTGCCTCGTATCTCTGCCGCTAGCGGTGTACGGAGGAATATGCGCTGACGACCAGGATTCCTATTCCCGCTTGTTGGAAGCAGGGAGTGACTTAGCGAAGCGGCTGCGAGTGAAATACCTGGAGATGCGCAACAGAACGGAGCCATTCGCGCTACCTCCGTCTTTGCTGAGCCGAGATTTGTACCTGACCTTTACACAAGATCTGTCTCCCGGTCCGGAGAAGCTACTAGCAGGTTTGCCTCGCGATACGCGGTACATAGTCCGCAAATCATTGAAAGCAGGGCTGACCTGGACCGAGGATTTGGGTGTTGATGAGTTTTATGAGGTCTACGCTAGAAGCGTTCATCGCCTGGGAACGCCCGTTTTCTCGCGAAAATTGTTCGCCCGATTATTACGAGCATTCCCGACCCAATGCAGGATATTCGGCGTCCGGAAGGAGGGCAGACCGATTGCGGGCGTCCTCTGCTTTTATTTCAAGGATTCGGTATTGCCATATTACGGAGGGGCTCTATCGGAGTTTTACAAAGATTCGCCGAATAATTTTATGTACTGGAATCTGATTGTTCAAAGCTGTCAGGAAGGATACCGTAGCTTTGATTTTGGGCGCAGCAAACGGGGCACGGGATCTTTTCATTTCAAATCATCCTGGGCAATGCAAGTAACATCTCTGCCGTACCGGTATCAGTTGGTCCGCGCTAAAGAAATCCCGCATCTGAGTCCCGTGGATCACAGGTTTCACTTGCCCGTCGCTTTATGGAAACGGTTACCGTTTGCCTGGACGAAGATCCTTGGACCGAGAGTAATCCAATGGATCCCTTCCGTCTGAGCAGCACATGAGAAGGCGTATAGCTCAGTGGTTAGAGTACTCTGATTACTCCAGAGAGGTCGTAGGTTCGAATCCTGCTGCGCCTACCAATTTCTAAAAAACGATGAACATTCTGTACCTCTGTCATCGCATTCCTTATCCGCCCAATAAGGGTGACAAAATTCGTGCCTTTCATCAGTTAAAAGCCTTCTCAGCACGGCACCAGGTTGACCTATTTACATTAGCGGACCGACGTGGGGATTTGGATCAGCGCCACGCGTTGGCGCGCTATTGCCGTCGGGTAGAAGTAGCCGAGTTGAGCCCGATTTCAAGCCGTTTGCGGTCACTCCCGTATGTCTTCACACGAGTGCCGCTCACGCTACCGTACTTCTACTCGGCAGAACTTCAGAAGACGGTTCGTAAGGCGCTGTTGTCGCGCTCATACGATCGAATTTTCATCTACTGCTCGGCCATGGCGCAGTACGTGGAAGAGGAGAACGAAATCCCGATAGTAGTGGATCTTGTCGACGTGGATTCTGACAAGTGGCTGCAATATGCGAGGATTTCGCCGTTCCCAATGTCGCGCATTTACCAAAGAGAGGCGCGTTGCCTGCGCAAATACGAACGGCGTATATGCGAGAGAGCATCAGCGACGTTACTGACGACGGAACGCGAAGCACGATTGATGCGGGAAATCTGCCCCGGCGCCCGGGTGCAGGTTATTCCCAACGGTGTAGATACGGACTATTTCAAGCCAGTTGCGAAGCGGCACGAGTCCGCAGCACCAGCCCTTGTATTTACGGGAGACATGAGCTATTTCCCGAATGAGGAAGCTGTAACCTACTTCGCCCACAAGGTCTTTCCTGCGATCCGTAAGTCCATTGCCGATGCGCGGTTTCTAATCGTGGGCCGCGATCCGACCAGCAATGTCCGCCGATTGCGGAGACTCGAAGGTGTAGAGGTTACCGGCCTCGTACCGGATGTACGACCTTACCTCGAAAAGGCCCAGGTTTCAGTCGCCCCCTTCTCCATTTCGGCTGGCATTCCGAACAAGATACTCGAGGCCATGGCGTTCGGACTCCCGGTGGTTGGAACACCGTGCGCGGTTCAGGGGCTCTCATCGTATGTTGCTGCAGCCGTTGACCTAGCAGCCAGTACAGAGGAATTGACCAGCAAAATATTGCGCCTGCTCAGGGATCCAGAGCTCGCGCAGAACAAAGGCGCGGACGGCCGGCGCCGGGTTGCTGCCGAGTACCGGTGGGATCGATCGATGCGGCAGGTGCTTGAGACCATAGAAAACCCTGCGAGCGCCGAAGTGCCTGCGACCGCCGCTGTACCACAGTGATCTTCAGGGTCATCTCAGTGCAGCGACATGGGATGGCAGCCGAATTGCTTTCCGTCACATATCCGAAATCGAATGCCTAGACGAGCCCGGCGAAAAGCGGCAGCTCCGCCTACTGTGCTGATGCTGTTAACGAACGCATACGATCCCGATCCCAGGGTGCGCCAGGAGGCACTCGGGCTCATCAGGATGGGCTGCCGCGTGCGGCTCCTCGCGTGGGATCGAGACTTGAAAGCGAAGCCACGCGAGTGCCAGGAAGGCGTGGAGATCGAACGCGTATTCCTCTCCTCGGCGCACGGGCGCGGGACGACTCAGCTTTTGTTCTATGCGTTGCTGTACCTGAAGATGCTGTGGCGCGGATTATGGATCTCCTTTGATATTCTTCACTGCCACGATTTCGACACGCTGCCGCTTGGGTTCATTTTAGGCAAACTGAAACGCAAGCCGATTGCTTATGACGCCCACGAAAGCTTTGTGGACATGCTGCAGGGCAATGTTCATCCGAGAGTATGCCGGGTATTGATGGCCTTTGAAAATTTCCTGATCCGCCGCATCGACTTGCTCATCACGGTGGGCGAAAAACTCCGGCAATCATTTGCAGACCGCGGTGCCCAACGGAGCGTAGTGGTGGGGAACTGGAAGGATTTGACCGAATATGAGCGCACAGACGAGCAGAAACAGACGATCCGGAGGAATTTGGGGATTCCTTCCGATGCGGTAGTTGTTTGCTGCATTACGCAACTGCTGAAAAACCGAATGATAGAGGAATTGATCGAGGCGGTTCAGCCGTATGCCGATGTTTACGTGATGATCGCTGGGAAAGGTGCGCTAGAGCCGCTGGTACGGCAACGTGCCGCAGAAAACCCGCGTGTTATATATCTCGGTTTTATTCATGCGTCTCAGGTGCCGGCATACACCTGTGCTTCCGATGTGATCTATTGCGGATTCGATCCTGCGATGCCAAACTTTCGGTTTGCCGCTCCCAACAAGCTGTTTGAAGGTCTGGCTGCGGGAAAGCCTCTGATAGCGCCCGATCTCGGGGAAATCGGGGATGTAATACGACGGGGAGAGTGCGGAATTGTACTGCCGGATTGTAGTGTCACCGCCATTCGACAGGCGATCGATTCGATGAGGAATCCAGCTCTCCGGAGAATGTGGACACGCAATTCGCAGCAGTTGGGGCGTACCGAGATGAACTGGAACAAAGGACAACAGGTCCTGTTTGAGGAGTATTCCCGGTTCTGGCCGGAACTGAAACGGTCAAACGGACAGTCGCAGGAGAGCTCTGCGATCGAGGCGGGTAAGTTTCCCTCATCGAACGAGTTGTCGCCAGCCACTGCGCTCGCCGCCGGAAGGAAAGACCACTGATGGCGATTCGGATCATGCACGTCGTGGAGGCGCTCGGTGTCGGTGGTGGCGTCGAGAATGGGATCACTAACCTGATCGAGCACATGGACGCGAGTCGATTCGAGCACGTCTTGTGCGCGATCTTCCACCTGGGTCCGCAAGTTGATCGCTATCCGACGGATCGCGTGCGGCTCATGTGCCTGGAACAGAAGCAGAAGAGGTTTTCTGTACAGGTAGTTCCCTTGGCAAACGTGATTCGACAGGTGAAGCCGAACATTGTGCATTCAAGAAATTGGGGAGCTCTGGAGGCGGTCGTCGCGGCTCGATGGGCCCGCTCATGCTCTGTAATTCATAGTGAACACGGGGTGGAGATGAACCCTTCTGCAGAACCTCGCCGCCGTAGCGCGTTTAGGCGCATTGCGTTTGAGCTTGCAGACCGCGTATTTTCCGTCTCGCATCAGTTGCGCGACATGCTTGCCCAACGCACAGGCTTTCCCACGCGCAAAATTGAAGTGATACATAACGGCGTCGAAACAAAGCGCTTTAGACACGATGTGGTTGCGCGCCGACAATTTCGCAGTGAACTAGGTGTTTTCAAAGAAGAATTTTGCATCGGTTGTGTCGGGCGGCTGAATCCGATCAAAGACTATCCGACGATGCTTCGCGCCGCCGAGGTGTTGAGTAAGTCTCACAGGGCTTGGCGCCTTTTTATTGTGGGGGCTGGCGCGGATCTTCCCCGACTCGAAAAATTCGTCGACGACAGGCCGGCTCTGCGTGATCGAGTTCGATTCCTGGGGCCGAGTAATCGAATACCCGAATTTCTGAATGCGATGGACGTGTACGTTTTGCCGTCACTCTGTGAGGGCATCTCCAACTCCCTGCTCGAGGCGATGGCGACGGGTCTGCCGGTGATCGCCTCTGAAACCGGCGGCAACCCGGAGCTGATCGTAGAGGGCCGATCCGGGCTGTTATTTCCTGTCGGAGGTTATCAGCATTTGGCGGAGCAGCTTGTTCTTCTGCATGGCCAAACATCGCTTCGGGAGGAACTCGGCCGAAATGCATCAGCACGGGCAAGGGAGCACTTTTCCCTAGGCTCGATGGTTGAGAAATACGAGAGGATGTACGCGACGTTAGCAGGAGAGCCAACTCTAGAACACCTAGACGCTGAAAAGAGAGCTGTCCCGGTCGCAAAGCTGACCGCCTGACGAGTAGCAGCAACATGTGGAGAAAGGATCCGCGCTGAATATGTGTGGAATTTGTGGGATGTTTGAGCCCGACTCGCAAACCATGGTCGACCGTGGCATGGTCAAGGCGATGGCGGACACGCTACAGCATCGCGGGCCCGACGATGAGGGTTTCTATTGCGGTCCAGGCATTGGTTTGGGGCATCGCAGGCTCAGCATCATCGATCTCGAGGGTGGCCATCAACCGCTGTCTAATGAGGATGAGTCCGTCTGGATCGCGTTCAACGGAGAAATCTATAACTTCGAAGAATTGAACCAGCGATATCTGGGGACCGGACATCACTTTCGCACCCGCTCTGATACGGAGACAATCGTTCACTTATATGAAGAGCTTGGCGAGGCGTGCTTTGCCCAATTGAGGGGAATGTTTGCGATCGCCCTATGGGATGGTCGCAAGAGAAAACTCTTCCTGGTCCGTGACCGGATCGGTAAGAAGCCGCTCTTCTATTCCTGGAACGGGCGAAGGTTACTGTTCGGTTCGGAGATGAAGGCGTTATGGCCGGCAAATCACATGTCGCGCGAGATCGATCTCGAGGCGCTTTCGGACTATTTCTCTTATCTCTACGTCCCCACCCCAAAAACAATCTACCGCCAAGTGCGTAAGCTCAGACCGGCTCATTACTTAGTCGTGGACCAACAGGGCTGCCGTGAAGTTCCCTACTGGGATCTGCATTTTGACCGTCCGCAGAAGCTTGCGGAATCCGACTGGTGCGAGCGTCTTCTGGATGAATACCGGACGTCGGTAAAAGTCCGTCTGGTCAGCGATGTTCCACTGGGCGCGTTTCTAAGCGGCGGCGTCGATTCTTCCTCGGTGGTGGCTTTGATGAATGAATTTCAGCCGCCAGTTACCACTTGTTCCATCGGATTTACGGAAGAGACCTACAACGAAGCCGCTGAGGCAAAGGAATTCGCAGTTTCGCTCGAGGCAAACCATCACGAGCAGATCGTGACGCCTCAGGCCGTTGATATTGTCGGGAAGCTCGCTTGGCACTACGACGAGCCTTTCGCCGACTCGTCGGCAGTGCCTACTTATTACGTCTCGAAGATTGCGCGCGAGCATGTGACGGTGGCGTTATCGGGCGATGGCGGCGATGAAAACTTCCTGGGTTATCGGCGCTATAAGTTCGACCTTCGCGAGAACATGATGCGTTCTCTTCTGCCGCTACCGGTTCGCCGAGGCGTATTCGGTCCTTTGGCAAAGGCATATCCGAAAGCGGATTGGGCCCCTCGGATGTTTCGTGCCAAGAGTACTCTCCAGAGCTTGTCACGATCGCCGCTCGAAGGGTATTTCAACACGATGTCGAGCTGTCCACCGGAGATGAAAAACCAGTTGCTTAGCGGGGACGTGTTGCGCGAGCTGAACGGATACGATTCCATCGAGGTGCTTCGATACCACTACGATCGGGCACACACGAACGACCCGCTCTCGCGCGTTCAGTACGTAGATATAAAGACGTATCTCGTTGACGACATTCTGGTGAAGGTTGATCGGGCCAGCATGGCCCATTCTCTGGAAGTTCGCTGCCCGCTTCTCGATCACAAGCTGGTGGAACTCGTCGCCCAAATACCCTCTGCGCTGAAGCTTCGCCGCGGTTGCGGGAAATACATATTCAAGAAGTCCTTGGAGCCGATCTTGCCTCAGAGTATTTTGCAGCGCCGCAAATGGGGGTTTGGAGTGCCATTAGCGACCTGGTTCCGGAAGGACCTCAAAGATTTCGCCTACGGTGCTGTGTTTGACCGTCCAGATAATTATCTGAACTACAGTTTCCTGGCTCAGTGCTGGAACCAGCATCAACGTGGACAGCGCGATTGGTCGTCGCTGCTCTGGACGGTCCTCATGTTCAAAACCTGGCAGGAGGTTTGTAACGCGTGAGCGGTATCTGCGCGATCTGGCGGAAAGACGGTCCTGCCAACGTTCCTGAGACGCTTCAGTCCATTACTGCCGGGCTTTGTCTGGATCCCTCTGAGCGCGCCGGCAAAGTGACGGACAAGAACGTCGGTCTTGGCGTTTCCGCTCGCTTTCAAGCGCAGCAGGTCTATGAGAGCCCGCGTCTGCTGGTCGCCTGCGATGCCGAGTTTTATAACATGGCCGAGATTTTGACACTGCTCGGCGGTGTTCAAGATCCAATGCCGCACACGACAGTTGCGGCTGTTGTAGCCGGACTTTACGAGCGCTTTGGGACCGCGTTTCTTGATCGCTTACGCGGCGACTTCTCGGTCATCATATGGGATCGCCAGCAGAAAACGCTCTTTGCAGCTATTGACGGGTTTGGCATTCATCCGCTGGTGTATTACGAAGACGCTAAAGTCCTGCTGCTCGCCTCGCGCATCGACGCTCTGTTGGCCTCCGGAGAAGTCTCTGCCGAGATTAATCCCCACGCCGTTGCGAATTATCTTAACTACACCGTCAATTTGGCGCCGGAAACATTTTTTTCCAGAGTGAGACGGGTTCTGCCAGGGACGTTTCTGCTTGCTTCCAAGGGGCAGATCCGGGCGCAGCGATACTGGGACATCCGCTATGAACGAAACGCCGATTTGGATGAAAATGACCTGAGCCGGCGGCTGGAGTCGTTGGTCGAGGAGTCGGTGAAGGCTCATTGCAACGGCGCTCCGTTTTCGAACTTAGGTGCTTTTCTAAGCGGTGGAACTGACAGCAGCACTGTGGTCGGAATGATGAGCCGATTGCAGCGTGGTCCCGTGAAAACCTTTTCGATCGGCTTCGAAGAGCAGCGTTTCAACGAATTGGAATATGCCCGCATCAGTGCCAAGAAGTTCGGAGCCGAGCACTACGAGTACCTGGTCAGTGCTGAGGATTGTTTGAACACGTTGCCGGATATGGTCCGTTATTTCGACGAGCCTTTTGGCAACTCCTCTGCCATCCCCACCTATTTCTGTGCACGTCTCGCCGCTCAACATGGAGCTACGGTTCTCTTAGCAGGTGATGGTGGAGATGAACTGTTTGGGGGCAATGAGCGGTATCTCACGGATAAGGTTTTCGGAATTTACCAAAGCGTACCCAGAATATTGCGCAAGGGCATCGTCGAACCAGCTTTGGCGGGGATCCCCGTACGTAATGGTTTGGTTGGAACAGCGCGTAACTATGTTCGCCGATCGAACCTGCCGAATCCATGTCGCTATTTCTCATATAACTTGCTGTTGGCGAATCCTCCGGGTGAGATTTTCGAACCAGATTTTGTGCGGGAGTTGGGAGACTATTCCGTGCTCGAGAGGCCGTCTGTGTATTACCGGGAAGGCCCTGCACGGGAACACTTGGATCGCTTACTTTATCTCGATCTGAAGGTCACGTTGGCTGATAATGACCTGCTGAAGGTTACTCGCATGGCGGAATTAGCGGGGGTGCGGGCAAGATTTCCACTCCTTGATCGATCGATTGCCGAATTCTCCGGACTGATTCCAGCCGATTTGAAGGTCAAAGGCCTTAAGAAAAGATATCTGTTTAAGCGTGCCTTCCGCGATCTGCTGCCGGCCGAGGTGCTTCATAAGAAAAAGCACGGGTTTGGTATTCCGGTCGCTGTGTGGATGAAATCGGATCCAAAGATGAGAGCGCTGACCCACGATATTTTGCTATCGAAGAGAACCTATGAACGCGGCTATGTGCGACGAAGTTTCGTGGAAGAGCTGCTTCGTAAGCATGAATCTGATGCGACCGCGTTTTACGGGGATACGCTCTGGACATTTCTAACGCTAGAACTCTGGTTTCGCCAATTCATGGACGAGCCTCGGAAAGCGGCTGTATGAGGATCGTCGAGCTCCGAGAAGAAGCCGAACTGCTGAATTTGGCAGCAGATTGGGAGAAGCTTCTCGAGGAGTCCGCCTCAGACACGATCTTTCTGACGTGGGAATGGATCAGTGCGTGGTGGCGCACCTATGGAGAACCAGGTGCGCTTCGTATTCTTCTGGCGATCGATCAGGATGGGAGGTTGCGCGGGATCGCTCCCATGCGACGGCAGACCGCCCGCAGGTACGGCCGCACGTTTCAGACGCTTGCATTTATCGGCGATGGATCAAATGATTCAGACTACTTGGACTTCATTGTCGGCGCCGGATATGAGGCTGCGGTCATTGATGCATTTCTCGAATACTGGGACAGAAACTTATCGCAAGGAACTCTGCTGCAGCTAAATGAAATTCCCGAATCTTCTCCGAATTTTGCCTTGCTGCGATCGTATGGCGAGCGCGCCGGCGTGGTGTCGCGTGAGCAAGATGTGGAGTGCGGCACTGTGTCACTCCCCTGTAATTGGCAAGATTACCTGAAAACCTTGTCGGCGCGGTTTCGGACGAAGATCCGCTCGGTATTGCGAAATGTCGAGAGTCGCTCCGATGTGAGCTTTCGATTCTGTGATGACCCGGTGCAGCTAAGCCGCCTGCTTCCGAGCCTATACGACCTTCACGGCCGTCGCTGGGCGAAAGAGGCAAAGTCAGGCGTTTTTCAGTGGGGCAAGAAACGAGTCTTCTACGAAACACTGTCGCCTCTGTTGCTAGGCCGAAGTTGGCTCTCCTTCTCCTGGTTTGAGTGGAAGGGCCAGATTCTCGCTTGTCAATACGGATTCACGTACCGAAAGAGGTATTTTCAACTTCAGGAAGGATACGATCCAACCTGTGAGCATTGGAACCTGGGGATTGCATTGCGCGCCTGGTCGATTCAGCAGTTTCTGAGCAAGGGCGTGCGCGAGTACGATTTTCTGGCTGGTATGGGAAGGCACAAGTCGGATTGGGGAGCTACAACAAAGGTTAGTAAGCGGTTGGTCCTGGGCTACGCGCGCCCTGACAATGTTCTTTTTTGCAAAGGTCCCGAGTGGGTGTCGGACGCGCGACAGCTGGTAAAAAAGTGCGTACCGCAGCGGCTAATCGCCGCGCACGATACGTATCAAGAACGGCGCCGTGTCCATGCATTCGCGCGTCCGCAAGCGCCGCCAAATGGGAGCGGAGAGCCATGGATTCGAAGCGCTCTTGCAACCTGCTATTTTCATTCGCCGCTTCCGGCGATTCTTCCCAGCGTGCGTGAGCGCTACTCGTTGCGGATTTCGCAGAACGGAACAGGGCCAAAGGTAAGCTGGCGCAAGAGGCAGGAACCGAGCGCGCGAATTCTGTATTACCACCGTGTCAACGATGACCGCGACCCGTTTTTCCCCGCAACGCCGACGAAGATGTTCGAGGAGCAGATCCGGTTCGTCGCCAAGCACTACCCGGTCGTCAGTTTGGCGGAGATCGTTAAGCGCCTGTCCGAAGGAAGACCTGCCGGGCCTGTGGTCGCCATCACCTTCGATGACGGATATCAGGACAATTATCTGAATGCATTTCCAATCTTGCAGAGATATGGATTGACGGCCACGATTTTTCTGACGACTGGTAGCATCGATTCGCGCGAGCCGCTGTGGTTTGAAAAAGTGGCGCTCGCGATAAAAAACACATCGCAGAAATTTATCGATGTAGAAACCACCCTTCCTCGCCGGCTTTGGCTGAGAACAGGGGCGGAACGTTTGCAGGCTAAGGACGAGATTTACGCTTTCGTTCGCAATTTAGCGGATGCAGAACGGAAACGATGGCTGTCAGAGATTCTCGCGCAGCTAGGCGACCGCGACAACCGTCAGCGGAACGACAAGATGCTCACGTGGGATCAGATTCGGCTCATGGGAAAAAAGGGCATCGATTTTGGCGGACATACGGTCACGCACCCCTTTTCTTCCCGATTGCTGCCGGAACAACTCCGGTGGGAGATCTCCGAATGCAAGACACGCATTGAGCACGAATTGCAGACCAGCGTTAAACACTTTGCCTACCCGAGCGGCCGTGAACAAGATTTCTCGGAATGGAACAAGAAAGTAATCCACGACGCAGGCTACGAAGCAGCAGTCTCGACTTTATGGGGCGTTAATTATCCGGCAACGGACCCGATGGAACTCAGGCGGGGGCAACCGTGGGAAGAAAAAACTAGCCCTGTTTGCAGCAAAACTTGACTGGTATCAGTGCGTAGATGCCTAAACCCAGTTGAGCCATTTTGAGAGGCAGAGATGTTCAGCGAAAAGGATCGAAATAAATGCGACAAACTATTGGACAAGTATTATGCTGGCCGGAAGTTTAGTCGCACTTTGTACCAGGAGCTCATTCGCGAACACGTAACGCCTGGCAATCGGCTTCTCGATGCTGGGTGTGGGCGCTATCTGGAATTTTCGAAGGAATTCTCTAATGATGTTCAGGTGGTCGGAATCGATTTAGAACCGGCTCTCGATACTCATAACGACTCCTCCCCGTTCGGCGTTCGCGGGGATCTGGAGCAACTTCCATTTCCGCCGAATTCGTTTGACCTGATTATTTCCAGAAGTGTGGTCGAGCACTTGTCGAATCCCGGACGAGTGTTTCGGGAGTTTCACCGGATACTCAGGCCGGGAGGGAAGGTGATCTTATCGACACCGAATAAATATGACTATGTTTCTATTCTTGCGAGTCTTACGCCGTATCGTTTGCACCGCGTGATGGTGAGTAAGATCCTAGGAGTTTCCGAAGACGACGTGTTTCCTACGCTTTATCGAGCAAACACGTTGTCTACCCTCTCGAAACAACTGACTGCGGCGGGACTCATCGAAACGCGGCTTGATGCTATCAATCACTATCCTGCTTATCTGATGTTTTCACCGTTTCTTTTTCGATTGGGCGTATTGTACGAGAGATTGACTTCGTTGCACCGTCTGAGATTCTTACGCGGCAGCATTCTGTGCGTGTTTGAAAAGGAAGCAGCCGGCCGCAAGTTCGAGAGTTGCTATTGATCGCGATCGAAGCCGCACGGAGCACGTGGGCTGCTCCTCAGTTCGTGTGTAGGGCTGCATTATGGGCATACGGGACATCATCGTTCTGGCACTCCTCGGAGCAAGCCTGCCGGTCTGCTTTTTCCGGCCGTTCTTCGGAATTTTGATGTGGGAAATCGTGTCATTCCTGAATCCGCAGCGGTTTACGTTTGGCATGGCATACAATACGCCCGTCGATTTGGCTGTGGCGATACCGACACTGGCAGGTTTTATTGTGTTTTCACCTGGCTGGAAACGTTTCTTTTCGAGAGACGTTTGCCTCATGGTCATTCTGTGGTTGTGGTTCACGATCACGACTCTACGGAACACGCAAATGCCCGAGTTTACGCATTTTGCCGACGATACGTGGTTTCGCTGGCAGTTCGTATCGAAAATACTGCTGATGACCTTGGTCACGATTGCCGTCGTTAACGGCTGGGATCGGTTGAGATGGCTTCTGATAGTAATTTCTTTATCGTTCGGGTTCCTAGTCCTAAAGGCTGTTCCCTTCATGGTTATCACAGGAGGCTCCTTCCGGCTGTATGGGCCGAAGGGATCGATGATAGCTGATAACAACGATTTGGGCCTGGCCCTGAATATGACGCTGCCGATGTTCTTTTTCCTAGCAAAAATGGAATCGAACACAAAGATCAAGTGGCTCATGAGGATTCTGGTCGTAGCTACGATTCCTGCCGTTTTCTTTACGTATTCTCGTGGCGCCCTAGCCGGTCTTGCCGTTGTCCTTTTTTTAATGGTTATGACGTCTACGCCAGCGGCTCGTGTTAATTCCGGTGCTGTTATTCGCCAGCCTTTTCGCCGTCTTTCTAACACCAGAAAAATGGCAGCAGAGAATGAATTTTACAAGACAGGGCGCGGTGCTGGACGACTCGGCTCTTTCACGTATCAATGCGTGGCAATACTGTTGGAATCTTGCAATGGATCATCCTCTGACTGGCGGAGGATTCGAAGCATTTACTCCTGAGTTATTCACTCGTTATGCCCCGAATCCAAGGGATGTTCATGGACCTCACAGCATATATTTCGGCGTGCTCGCGGAACATGGCTTCATAGGACTGTTTCTGTATTTATCACTGATTGGGTCCTGTTTCTTGAGCTTACGGTCGGTGCGTAAGTACGCTCGTCTTTCCGGAGACGAGCGAGCGGCCAACTATGCATCCATGTTGCAGTTCAGCATAGTTGGCGTTCCTCGTTTCCGGCGCATTCTTAGGACGCGCATATTTTGATTATTTCTTCACGATCATGGCGTGCGTGGCGGTTCTAAAGCGCGTATGCGGTCTCGATCCGGCGGAAAGCGGTTCTTTCGAGCCGGCAGCTGACGAGCAGAGAACCTTCGAAGAGGAAGGCGAGGCCTTACCGGAGCCGGCGGGATGGGCCGTATCTACAGGCATCCCGGAAAGGCACGGCACATGGGCCGAGTTTTAGCGAAACCATTTGCCTACCGGCGCGGCGGCTAAGGCACACGATAAAAGAACCGATGGAAAGCATTCAAGAACAGGAAACGATAGCGACCGAGATCGGAACGGCCGTACGCCATGGGGCAGTGTACGGCTTGGGAAGCGTGCTCGCGAAGGGGATCGGCTTTTTCATGTTGCCCCTCTACACGCACTATCTGAATCCTGCAGACTACGGAGTACTCGAAATCCTCGACTTGAGTATGTCCTTATTCGGGATGTTTCTCGGCATGGGAATGATATCGGCACTCCTACGCTGTTACACGGGCGCGCACTCCGTGGAGCAGAAGCGGAAGATTGTGAGTACGGGTTTGCTCTTCGTAATCGTGACGGGACTCGTTACCTTTCTTAGTTGGTCTATGTTTTCTGCGTCCGGTATCCGTTATCGTCCTCGGACCCAAGGTCCCTCCTACATACCTCTTGCTGGCTTTTACATCTTTCATTCTCGGATACATAGGGAATATCCCTCGCACGTATCTTCGGGCTCTAGACGCGTCTGGGACGTTCACAGCAGTCGATACGGTCACGTTGTTCTGCCTGCTCGTGCTAAACGTGTTTTTTATCGCCGTTCTCAAGATTGGGCTTGTTGGCATTTTGCTGAGTTCTTTAATCGTCTTTTCCGTGCAAGTTATCTTGCTGTCCGCTTGGACAATCCGGAAAGTTGGATTGGGCTATGATGGCGGGTCTTTGCGCCACATGCTGGCATTCGGCACTCCCTTGATGTTCTCGAATCTCGCAATTTTTGCTCTTAACTTTTCAGATCGATTCTTCTTGCAGCATCTCCGATCGCTCGAGGTGGTCGGAATCTATGCCGTCGGTTATAAGTTCGGGTTCATGCTGAATTATCTGCTGGTGCAGCCGTTCTATGTGATGTGGCAGTCGCGCATGTATATAATTCACAACCGGACGGACCATCGCGAAGTCTTCGGCCAGGTCTTTATCCTCTATACCGTTGTGCTGACGTATGCGGGACTGGCTTTATCCGTGTTCAGCCCCGAAATCGTACACGTGATGGCCGGACGGCAGTTTTCGGCAAGCTACGACGTGATTCCGGTTGTCGCGCTCGCCTATATTTTTTATGGAATTGGCTATTACGCGCAGCTCGGAATGTTTCTCACCGATAGTACGAAGCGGATTGGAGGGATCGGAGCGGGCGCGGCTGTCCTGAATCTTCTGTTGAACTACTTTCTCGTCCTGCATTATGGAATGTTGGGCGCGGCCTGGGCCACGCTGCTTAGCTTTATGGCAATAGCGGCCGCAAGCTACTGGTTTTCGGAACGAGTTTACCCGCTGCCTTTGCGTGTGGGTCGCATCGCAATGGTTTTGGCATTGGGTGTGAAGCCTGTATCTTCCGTTCCGATGGTGGACTACCTCTTCGCTGGCGATGATTCTGCTCGCGAAAGGATTTGCCCTTGCGGCGTTCCCGTTTCTCGTCTGGAGTTTTCGAATCCTTTCTCCGCCTGAGATCGCCACGGTCGTTTCCGCGCGGAATTACGCGTTCGGGCGGTTGGCGCGTTTAGCTCGATTGATTCCAGCGACGCATTGAGCACTGAACTCGATAACGGCAGTTGTTTCGGGCAGTCGGCCCAGCTGCAGAGGTGTTGCGATAGCGGAAACCTCCTCGAAGGAAAAAAACAGTCACTCTACCCCAATTTTTCTCTCCAAGATGCAAAAAGGGGTCGCGAAGTAGCGAACTTCCCTGACCGGCTACACCGAATGGGATAAAGTGCGCCCGCTTGCTGTGGCTCCATAATTGCTTACTAGGGGTCGCCGTTCCAGTTACAAATAGGGTCAGGGATGCGGCGTAGTGTCGCTATTCGATCCCCCGTCAGGTCCTCCCGAAGAGATAAATGTCTTCAGTCGCAATCGTAATGAATATGTTTTACACAGGCGTGGGGATAGCCCGAAGCCTGGGTGAACAAGGAATCCGGGTGATCGGTCTCAGTTCCCACCCCAGAACGTATGGCAATTACACTCGCTATGCGCGAACTGCGGTTTTGCCCGAATTCCAGGGAAGAACCTGAGGCGCTGCTCGAATTCTTACTTCGTCTCGGTGAACAGATTCCGAATCCGGCAGTGATCTTTCCAACGCGTGATGACGACATCGTGTTCTTGCAGCGCTTTAGGGATCAGCTCAGTCAGCGCTTCGTTCTGCTACTACCGGAAAGCTCTGCCCTTCAGGGCTGCCTGGACAAGTGGGAGACCTACGAATGGGCGCAGGCAGCGGGGGTTCCAAGCCCACGATCCTGGAACATTGACAGCGAAGAGGACCTCCGAAGGATTACGTCGGAAGTAAGCTTTCCATGTGTTCTTAAGCCGACATCGGCGCATCTTTGGCGCAAGGCGGGCAATTGGGAAAAAGTTGGCCGTCGGAAGGCTATTGCCATATCTTCCCAGGAGGAACTGTTCTCCGTATACCATGACATTGCTCGATCGGAAAGCCGAGCTCTGCTGCAAGAACTAATCTCCGGAGGAGATGACTGTCTGTATGTGGCCGCCTGCTATCTCGACCGGCAGTGCAATTTCATTGGCGGGTTTACCGCGCAGAAATTGCTTCAGGTTCCGGAGGGCTTGGGTACTGGATGTATCGTGCAGGCAATAGACCGTCCGGATTTGCTGGTCATGGCTAGGAAATTGCTTCAGAAGATGCGATTCACCGGGATTGCCGAAGTCGAATTCAAATGGGACCATTCCTGCCGGGAGTATAAACTCATCGAGGTTAATCCACGTGCCGTGGGATCAGCATCGATTAGGGAAAGCATGTGGCGTCGATTTGATCTACACGGCGTATTGCGATCTCATGGGCCTCCCGGTTCCACGGCCAAGCCCACAGCAGACAGGGCACAAATGGATCGCGGAAGATGTCTTTGCGTTTGTTTTTCTCCAGTCGCTTTTGAAGCGGAACGGCAACTTGCGTTCGTTGCTTCGGCTGGCGCGAGGACAGCGAACCTATGCGGTTTGGTCGGTCAGGGACCCACTTCCCTTTCTCGCCCTGTTAGCAATACAGCTTGGTCCCGAACTGGTCATGATCTTCCTGCGACGTGTCGCGTCCTTCATTCGTCGCTTCAGGGTCGACAAGATCTCGAGTCAGAAAGGAGTGTCCTGTGAAAATTCCTTGGCAAAGGCGAAGTGCAAGAATTAACGGGCAGATTCTGATTCTGCTCCTCGTCGCGTGTGGCACCTCGAAGGTGAATGCCGCGGATTGGCGCCGCGAAGTGGTGGATACATCTGGCGGCAAGTACTCGTCTCTGCGGATCGACAGTCATGGAAATGCCCACGTTGTGTACGTCGATGATTCTCAAAATCTCCTGAAGTACGGCTTCTGGGATCACAAGCTTGACAAGTGGTTCACTACAATCCTGGATAGCAGCGCGGGGTTTTGCTCGATGGTGTTGGGTTCGCAGGAACACCCGCATATCTCGTATCTCCAGTATGCGACGGGCAAAATAGGGTACGCACATTGGAACGGTTCGTCGTGGGAAAAGCAGACGATACAGATCGCCGCTAAGGAGATATCGTTCTACACCTCGATCACAGTCGATTCCGACGATAATCCAAGTATCAGCTTCTACGAATACTGGGGCATGGGCGAAAATTATCTTCTGCATCTGCGAAGCGTCACGTGGAACGGTAAGTTCTGGGCAGTTCGGACGGTCGACAGCACGCCGGGTAGCGGCAAGTTCAATTCGATCGCGACTGACTCAGCTGGGAACCTGCACGTCGCGTACGCAAACGTAAAGTCCGAGAATGCGGGTTTGCGATACGCGCATTGGAATGGACAATCATGGGAGGTCGAAGTGCTTGAGGGCAGTGGCAACGAATACCAGATATCTTTCGGTTGCGATCGTTCTCGATAAAAACGACAATCCACATATAACCTATATGGACGTCAAGAACCGGGTTGTAAAGTATGCCACTCGGCGCGATGGAAAGTGGCAGATCCAAGCAGTGGACTCGGTGGCGCAAGTCGGGTATCCCGACCGGAACGGGATCGCAGTGGATGAAGAGGGTCATCCCTACATCAGCTACTACGACGCGGGACTCGGTGTACTAAAGCTGGCTCATCTCAACGGTCAAAAATGGGTGACCGAAGTTGTGGATGAGAACTTTGCCGGATTCACAAGCTCCCTTCAAATCGCGCACCGACACTATCTGGTTGACCTATGCCGACGAAAACGGTAATGCTCTGAAGTTTGCGTGCAGGCCTCTTGAGGACGAAGCTGGTCCGACGACAAAATTGGCGCGGTCCGGCGCTACACAGTGAACCGCGATTGAATATGGCGGCAGGTGACCTTAACAATACGGAGTTATGGCAGCAGTACGGTGACTACGTACTGATGGCGATGCCCTATGCCGATGAGATCCTCGTCGAGGGCCGCGGTTGCACTTTCCGGGATGCGGATGGGAAGGAGTTTCTGGATCTGGCTTCGGGGATGTTCTGTTGTGTCTTGGGGCACAATCACCCGAAGTTTGCAGAAAGAATCTCGCGCCAAATAGAGCAGATGGTGCATACTGGCACGCAGTTTCTCTCGCCCCCGGTCCTGGAGGCTAGCTACAAACTCGCGCAAGTGACTCCGGGACGATTGCAGAAATCGATCTTTCTGTCAACCGGCACCGAGGCTAACGAGTTTGCCTTCCGCCTGGCGAAGGCCTATACGGGGAGAACCGGAATCATGGGTCTCTCGCGCGGCTATTACGGGACTTCTTTGGCGACGAAGAGCTGTTCGAGCCTTTCATCCCATCATTTGAAAGATTCTCTTCCTGCAATTCCTGAAACTGTGCGTTTGCCGATCACTCCGCAATGCGCGGAGTGTTTTACCGATGCCTCGCGGCCAGCTTGCGGCTTTCCTTGTTTGCGGTCCGTGGAGAGTTGGATCAATGACTGGAGTAACATCGCCGGCGTGATCGTAGAACCTGTTTTGTCTGCCGGCGGAATGTTGTTTCCACCGCCCGGTTATCTCAAACAGCTCAAAGAAACCGCGCACAAACATGGGGCATTGTTCATCGTAGACGAGGCTCAGACAGGTTTTGGGCGCACGGGTAAATGGTTCGCAATTGAACACCACAATGTCGAGCCTGACATCCTTTCGTTATCGAAGTCGGTTGGCAATGGATTTCCGGTCTCGGCCGTGATAACTACCGCAGAAATCGCAGACAAGGTGGTGGCGGACGGATTGTGGAATCTATCCAGCCATCAATCGGACCCTGTCTCAGCTGCTGCTGTATGTGCCGTGATTGACACCGTCAGGGAAGAGAACCTTGTTGAGCGTGCCCGCGAAAGCGGCAACTACTTCCTGCAACAATTGCGTGATCTGTCCTTGAGGCAGCCCGCCATCAGCAACGTTCGCGGCGAGGGTCTCATGATCGGCTTTGACATCTCCACAGCCGATCCTGAAACGGTGATCGAAGCGGCGAACCGCTTTATGTACGGCTGCCGCCGGCGAGGGGTTCATCTGACGTACGGTTATGGAAGTGTCAACTTCCGGGTCATTCCTCCCCTCATCATCACTCGCAGCGAGATCGACTTTGCGATCGAAGTGATCGAAGAAATCGATGCAAGAAGACGTCCTGAACGCGGGTTCCGGAAGAGAGTCTTGGCCGAGAAATCCGCATACGCGGCGCCTGTTCGAGCGACATCCTTTGCGGAGGATAGTGAACCATTGGTGGCGATCCTCTCCTGAGGAGTGGGTTCAAAAAGGAGGCGAGATGATTCGGGAACGATTTGGTGCAAATAAAAGATGACAACGAAGATGGCTTTGGACGCGGACCGGCGGCGAGTATTGTTGATTGGGCCCAAGGTTCCTCCGTACGGGGGAATGGCACTTCAGGCTCGGCTCATGCAAGAACTCATGAACGGCGAGGGCATCTCGGCTGAGTTTCTCGCTTCGAACCTGCCGTTCCCGGAACGCCTGCATTTCCTCGAACGACTCCGCGGCGCGCGGCCTTTTTTGCGATCTGCGGTGTTCTGTTGGGAACTGTGGAAAATGCTGGACCACGTGGAGATAGTCCATATTCTGGCCTGTTCGTGGTTGTATTTCTTCGTGATCGTCTGCCCGGCGGTTTCAATCAGCCGCCTGCGACGGAAAAGGGTAATTCTGAATTATCGCGGCGGCCAAGCGGACCAGTTTTTTCGCTACTATCGTTTTCTCTTGAAGCCGTTTTTCCGAATGGCTCATGTCGTTACGGCTCCCTCGGAGTTCCTTGTCGAGGTAATCGGAAGACACATCGGTGTTCCGGTTCAGATCGTTCCGAATATCGTGGACTTCACGCGGTTCCGTTACAGAGAAAGAAAGCCGCTGCGCCCGAAAATGATCGTTACCCGGCATCTCGAAAAGCTTTACGACATCGAATCCGTCATTCGAGCGTTTAGCGAGGTGCAGCGCCGATATCCGGAGGCTTCGCTGAAAATTGCGGGCACTGGGCAGGAAGAGCAGTACTTGCGCAACTTGGTCTCTAATTTGAACCTGAGAAATGTATCGTTTCTCGGCTATATTCCTCAGCGAGAACTCCCACCGTTGTACGATCAATGCGACATTCTCCTCAATGCCTCGCGCGCGGACAATTTCCCAGGATCGCTCGTCGAAGCTGCCGCAGCGGGTTTGGTCGTGATTTCCACCGGCGTGGGAGGCATTCCGCATATTTTTGAAAATGGCAAAAGTGCGCTGCTGGTGCGAACCCGGGGATTGGAAACGACTTGCGGCGGGCGTGCTGCGAGTGCTGAAAGATTCCGAGCTCGCGTCGCAACTTACGACCGAGGCGCTCCACCAGTGCCGGCGGTACGACTGGAAAAATGTCCGGCGGCTTCTCTACCCAATTTATGGGTTCGACTCATTAGAGGATGATAGCCGCGGTGGATTAGATAGGGAAAGAACGGCCCCGCAGCTAGGTATCGCCTTCGGAAGAAGTCGTCTGCAGTAACTTAACGCCGAACTGAGGAAGCAAGAATGTCAATGCATCGTTGGCTGGTTTGGAACGTTCTATTTCCCCTCCATGAAAGGGTGAAGGGACATCCGACTTTTCGAATTCTAAAGGAGATGGAATCTGCCGATTTTCTTACGGCGGCAGAGTTGCGCGAGCTGCGCGCGGCCAAACTGCTGCGGCTCCTGGATTACGGGTATTCGAACGTCCCCTACGTTCGAGCGGTAATGGAAGATGCTGGCATTCGACCTGCCGATATTCGAGGTCCAGCGGACTTGGTTCAGCTTCCGTTGATGAGAAAGGCGGATGTCAGGAACAATCGCGAAAACATGCGCTCCCGCACGGCCGGCAAATTGACTTCGTTTTCCACGGGCGGGTCCACGGGAGAGCCGCTCCTCTATGACCTGCCCAAAGAGCGTATCGCTTCCTGGATTGCATGTCGCCAGCGTGCTATGCGCTGGTGGGGACTGTCAGCGGGTGACCGCGAGTTCGCAATATGGGGATCGCCGGTCGAGGTTACCCGTCAGGACCGCATACGGAATCTGCGGGACCAAGATCATGGCCACGCAGCTCCTTTCCGCATTTGAAATGAGCGAGCCGGTCATGTCGAGATACTTGGACATGCTCTCGAGCACGGTCGATGCCGCACGATTTTCGCTTACCCGAGTTCTATTTACCTTCTTTGTCTTCATGCCCGCAAGCAAGGCAGAAATCTTCGACGGATTGGAATAAAGACAGTCTTCGTGACGGGCGAAATCTTGTTCCCTCACCAGCGCGAATTGATATCCGAAACGCTTAACTGCCCCGTGGCGAATGGCTACGGCGGACGGGATAGCGGATTCGTGTCGCATGAGTGTCCGCAAGGAAGCATGCATATAATGGCGGACGCCACCATCGTGGAAATCCTGGACTCGCGCGGCTGGCCGGTACCAGACGGGGAAGTTGGTGAGATCGTAGTTACCGACCTCTATTCTCGGGAAGTGCCGTTTATACGTTACGCGACCGGCGATGTCGGTGCACTTTCCTCGCGAAAGTGTCTCTGCGGGCGTTCTCTTCCTCTTCTCGAACGTATCGAAGGGCGAACTACTGACTTCATCGTCGCCCCGGATGGGACGATCCTGCATGCACTCTCAGTGATATACATTGTGCGAGAACTTGAAGGCGTCGAGCAATTCAGAATCTATCAGAAAGAAGTCGATCGTTTTCACGTGCAGTTAGTGCGGAATCAACACTACCAGCCAGAAAACGAAGCGCGAATCCGGGAGGGACTGCGACAGCGCCTCCATTCGCCAGTGCATGTGACGATTGAATACTTGCCCAACCTTCCGGCCGAGCGTTCAGGTAAGTTCCGTCACGTTATTTCGGAAGTGCCAATCGGAAGCGATCTCGGCAAGCGGAACGCCAGAACTTATACCGATGGTTCCCAAACATTGACGGTCTCGCAATGGAATCGGTTCAGAAAATGCGGCTGGCGAAAGCCCGTAAAATATGAAGCAAAAAACAGAAGTTGAAACTGGCGCGCGAGGTACTGCAGCGGCATCGTCTATGTGGGATCACTCCACACATGAGAGGTTCTACGACTACTACGCGGAAGAGAGTATTAGCGAGAAAGCGTTAGAGCGCTTTCGGCGGACTCGGGATGGAATATTGAGGGTTTTGGACCTAGAGCCGCACAATCGAATTCTCGAAGTTGCTGACATAGGTTGTGGTGCCGGCACTCAAGGTATGGTCTGGGCAGAATCGGGTCATGGCGTACATGCTCTTGATGTAAACGAACGTCTAGTAGAGCTAGGCCGCAGGCGGGCTGCCGACGCCGGACATCATATTGATTTTCGTGTTGGATCCGCAACCGACTTGCCCTGGGTCAGTGAGTCTATGGACGTTTGTATTGGCCTGGAACTGCTCGAACATGTAGCTGAGTGGGAAGCCTGCATGGAAGAGTTCACAAGAGTGCTCCGACCCGGCGGAGCGCTGTTCGTTACAACCACCAACCAGTTGTGTCCGATTCAGGCGGAGTTCAATCTGCCGCTATATAGTTGGTACCCGGCCTCATTCAAACGTCACTATGAAACGGTAGCCACAACGACGTGCCCAGCGGTTGCAAACTTTGCGAAGTATCCTGCCGTGCACTGGTTCACCTTTCGTCAATTGCAAAGGTTCCTAGCGCGCCGGGGATTTCGGTCTCTGGATCGTTTTGACCTCATCGACGTTGAAAGTAAGGGAACTTCGGCGAAATTGATCGTATCTGCCGTGCGTGCGGTTCCGATATTAAGGTGGTTCGCGCACGTCTGTACACCGGGCACGATCGTGCTCGCCATTAAACAATAGACGAATGTGTCTCGAAGATTTGGGAACAAGTCCAATCGAACTCCCGGGACATCTGCAGTTCACGTACGCGACCGGCGGGACGGCGCGGTACTATTATGTGTTGCAGCTAATTAGGCCCTTTCCTACGCATCCTTAGCTGCTCGCAAGTTCAACGACCTAGTTCGGTAAACTTCCACCCTCCGCGGACTGGCACAACTGTCGCGCTCTTTTACTTCCGGAGAAGCGATTCCAGAAGCGGCCTAAAGGCGTTCACAGAAGTGAAAATAATAATATCTCACTGTCGTTTCAGCTAATTAGGCCCTTTACTAACCAGTTTGCGATTAGGTGCCGGAGATCCTCCTGTTAGTAATTCAAATTTGGAGGTCGCCGCATGGCTGATAAACGCGCTTTGCTCTTGCTGCTCCTAGCAGTAGCTATTACGCAGGGACAAACCCGGATCGATTTGGCGTCACAATCGCGTAACGCAAACTTTGCTAATTTTTTGTTTACCACACCGTTCACCATGGGGCCGACTTTGCCTCCCACTTGCCAAGTGGGCCAGGTGTTTTTCAACACGGCGGTTCCAGCCGGGCAAAATATCTATGCCTGCGCACAAACGAACGCGTGGACGGCATTGGGTGCCTCCAATGGCAACTACACACTGCCACAAGCGACCTCCAAGGTCTTGGGCGGTGTGATGGTTCCGAACAATTCGGGATTATTGGTCTCTTCTGGCACGCTAAATGTTGCTTATGGCAGCGGCTCAGGTACTGCCTTGCAAGGCAATACGCTGGGACAGCCGAGCGGTCCCGCATCGCTCGACCTTGCAGGGAACGTCCCGAAAGCCCAATTGGGCAATTTGGGATCAGCCGCATTTCTCAACTCTAGCGCTTTCGATGTCTCTGGCGCCGCAGCCTCTGCGGTTACTTCGCTATCGCTTTCGGGTCCTACAACAGCACAGCCAGCTCTAATCACGCAAGGCGACTGGGCAACTTTCAACAGCAAGCAGCCTCCTGGAAACTACTTGACCGGCCTGAGTGGAGACGTGGTCGCGAGCGGTGCTGGAATAATCCCGCTACGGTGGTCAGGATCAATGGTACTAGCATTTCAACGAACAGCGCAGCGAATCAGATATTGGGCACTACCGGATCTGCAACGGGTTCGTGGCTGTCGTTGCTCGACTGTCAAGACAGTGGCGGAAACCACCTGAATTATAACGCCACAACACACACGTTTTCCTGTGGAACCAGTTCAAGCGGAGGCGGTGCAGGCGGCAACATCAACATTTCGTCGGGCGATGGTGCACCGACGGCAAGTTGTACCGCAGGGTCCTCATGGTATCTGGACACGACGAATCAAGACGACTGGTTTTGCTCAGTGACGAATACTTGGAAAAAGAATCTAAGCACACTCAATTCAGGCCCATTCTTGGCAACAGGTCAGACGAGTTCGAGCGTTCCTGCAGCGCCGCAAAGCGGAAACGCTGCTCTGTTCTTTAATTCCAGCTCCATTGCACAGACCGAGAACTCGAGCGGCAGCGTATCCGGTACTGAGATTGCTCCGGCTTCCAGTGCTACAGCGAACCAGTTTGTGACGTACATAGACAACACCGGGACGGTTCACACGGCGCAACCGTCTTCGACTAATTTGAGTGACGTCGCGAATCTGGCAACCAACGCCCAGAGCTTTACAGCGGGAGCGTTTCAGTACGATTTTTCAGGAGCATCGCATACGCTGCCGTCGAAGACGGGGTTGGGAGCTAGCAAGCCCGCCACATGCTCGGTGGGCGAAGAATACTTTGCAACCGACGCTACCGCCGGGCAGAACAAGTACTATTGCACGGCGACGAATACGTGGACGCAGCAAACAGGTGGTGGCGGAAGCGGTTCTGGCGTCGGAACCATTTTCAATACCGGATATCTGGCAAACACAGACATAGGTACCTCCTGGGTCGGATTGAATCCCGGTGGCTCCCAGTCGGCGGAGGGCGTGATGGTGTCAGTGATGCCGGTTGCGGGCGTCTTCGCCAATATGTGCGTGTCGAATTACATTGCGCTGGATGCTTCTGGGAGCATCGTCATCGAGCTTTACGGGGGCTCCGCCCTGACTGGGAAGACGGCGACAGGAATAACCGTGACCATCCCCGCCAGCGCTGCCGCCGGAACGATTGCCTGCGATACGACGCACACGTTTACAGCAACAGCAGCTAATGAATTTTTCGAGTACAGAGTGACCGACAACAATACCGGGGGCAATCGGTATTTGAATAGCATCTCGATGCAGTACCGCTAGGAGCTATAAGAATGAGACTTGTAATCATTAACCTATTATTCAGCGCATCGCTGTTCGCATCAATTGGGGACAACGCGCCGTCAGTGCCTTCAACCTACGTGCAGACGCATCCACGGTTGCCTTATCCAGATAACACGTTCTTAGCCAAGATTTGTAACAACGGCGGATCGGGCGGAACGACTTCAGTAAATGACGGTTGTTCGATGAGCACCCAGGTATCGGGCAGCCGCCAGGGCTGGAACTCCGCGAGTCCCGGTGGCCACATCACCGGAAGATATCTTCTGGTCGCATACCTGGCGACAAAGAACAATGGAACGCCGAACGCAACATATTTGACAAAGCTCCAGTCGCTCTGCTCGACCAATATCAATAGCTTCTCAAGCAATTGGGATGCGGCGCTCACCCTCTCGTTTCTGTACGACTGGATTTATGCCGACCTCGGATCTGGTAATCAAGCCACCCTCAGAACCAGTTTATATTCGCTGATGACCGCGTTTGAAAGTGGAGTTACCTCGAACGCGCTGGTCCCTTACAGTGATGTGTTCTATCTTGGCATTTCCGCAGATATCATCGACATTATGCCGGCCGTTGCGGTCTATCCCGACGATCCGAGCAATTCTCTGCCTCATTTGCGCTTCGCGATGGACCTGTGGTTCAACATGATGGTCCCAGCCTGGAAGCAGATCATAGGCGGCACCTATTGCGGCACATCGACCGATGCGTCGAACGATTGCGGCGGCTCCTGGATGGAAGGGTGGAACGGATACGTCAACGAACCGCTGGGACTCGCGCAATGGTACACCGCTGGACTGCTCAGCTGGGCAACGGCGAGCGGGCGCGGAATCAGCACAGTTTTTACGTCCGATTTCCCTGGATCAAGAATTTCGCCTATCAGTACATGTATCAAGTCAGACCGGACTGGACCGAGGAGCCATTGCAGCCGGACGGTGGTGAGTATTTCGATCCGGAAAGCCAAGGCGACGTAGGCCTATTCGATAGCTTGGCGGCAATCTATAACGATCCGACGATCCGCGGCTGGTCGCGTGCGATCAACTGGGGCAACGCTGCGCCGGATGGCTTTGAGCCTGCGGGCTGGCCCTATCTTTCCCCGGACTCAGCATCTCTCTGTCAATGAATGCGCGATCCGCGTTGAGCACAACCAAGAATTTTCCAGGCTACGGAGTGATCTTCTTTCGTACCGGATGGACAGAGAACGATACTTTCTGCACGCTTCAGTACGGGGATAGCTACTGGTCTCATCCGAAGCAGAATACCGGAGCGTTTACTTGTTTCAATCGTGGTCCTCTTGCGATTCACAGTGGCGAGTATCGACCGGGATCGAACTCGCCGCAGCTTTCGGCTTATGCTTTGCAAGCGATCGCGCAGATCTTCCGCTGGTCTACGATCCAAGGGACGTTTACAGCGCCGAGACCGTAGGGGTGCAGCACAACACCGGCGCTGCCGGCAACGTGCCCTATCCGAACGACGGGGGCCAACGGAGAGTCGGCAGCTCCGTAGGAAACTATACCGGCACTAACCCAAATGTTTCGATGGGAGCGATGCAGCTCAGCCCTGCCGATCCCGCTCAATGGATGCGGGCAAGAGAGTATTACCACCAGGCGAAATTAAGCGCCTATACGACCGGAACCAGCCCGGCGAATAAGTATTCGTTCGCTGCCGTGGACATGACAGCCGCCTATAACAACACGTGGAGCCGGAACGCCTACAGTGCAGGGAACACCTGGGCCTACAATACTGCCAATTCGAGTAACCGCTCCTACCGGGTGCAGAAGGCAGTTCGCCAGTTTCTCTTTATTCCGCGAGGCACGGCTGCCTATGTAGTCGTGTACGATGAGGTCACTTCAGCGAATGCCAACTTTGTAAAGAAGGATCTCATTCACTCGATCAATCAGCCGACCATCTCTGGAAACTCCTATGTGATAGCTACAACCAGACTTGTTACCGACCGCTATGATCCGGGAGCGTGGATGGGGCAATGGTACAACTACATCGCGAATGTCCGGGCGGGTGCAGTCATGGCTCTACGCAATATCAGTACAACGGCAAGCTGTACGGTTGGCTGACCACGCCCTCTGGGGCAGCTGGATCTGGTAAGAGGTTCGGGTAACGAGTTTCAGATCACCGATTCAGCGGGTACTACCAATTATAACGAGTTGGCGACTACGGGGGGACGCAACTGTAACGCGGGCAAGGGGCTGGGCCCAACCACCGGCTTAATAGCCGAAGACAACACCTCCGGCCCTTGGCAGCCGGGCGCATGGCGCATAGAAGAGACTCCCGCTACGAGTGCAATTGCCGATCACTTTATCAACGTGATGCTGGTGACGAGCGCGAGCGATACGAACACAGTCTCGACAGCCCCGGCCACGACCTCGGTAGCTGCCGGGAGCGGAGCCTGTGTTGCCGGAACTCCAGGCGGCTGCTATGTCACGACCTGGAAAGACAATACGAACACTTGCACTTACGCCGTGACGCAGGCGGTAGATGGCACTAGGCGGATCACCGCTACCGTTCAGGGGGCAGGATGCAATACGATTATCAATTGACACGCTGGCTTCTCTATGTAGCCATGTTCTGTGCTCCGGCTTGGCTGGAGAAGATCTGTTGACGAACCAATCTGGAATCGCGCTGGCGGCCAACACCTGGGTGCATGTGGATTCGACCTCAGTGGGAACAAATACGGCATATTACGCAACCGGATACTGGAACGCATTCTATGTTCCGACCATCGACTCGGTGTGCCAGCGCGGGAGCTGGCGCGAACCGTCCAGCGAGCCAAACCGCTCCTGGTATTGCTGGTCATGGGATGAGAACAGGTACAGCATTATGTCGGTCGGCTCAACTTGGCACAACTGGGAGACCTCGGAAGGCGGCCATACGGTGGGGGAAATGGGAATCGATGCCTTCCGGGGTACTACCGCCGGTTACTGCTGCAATTCGGGATCGCAAATCTAGGAATCTATCAGACGAAGCGGCGAGACCTGGGACTTTCTGGCTCAGACCGGGCGCATGCGAATGTCGCCCACGAGTCCATTTTTATATATGCAGCTGGGCTGGGGCGCTTACGATCCTTATGATCAGAAATTTATTCTGCATGGCGGGACGGGAGGCTCGGTATCCTCCGGAACCAATGCTTATGACGATGTTGCAAATACGTGGCAATTCGGGATCAGTGTCACGCTGCGTGGGCGCCTGCCCCAGCATTTATTTGAGCGATCAATCGTCAGCTATCAATACTAGCGACAAGCTGCTATATATGTTCGGAGGAGTCACTGGAACGGTGAGCAACGCGCTTTACACCTTTAACTACGCGACTTCGACCTGGACGCTCTTATCCCCCTCGGGATCGCTGCCCGCGGCTCGGCAGGATGCAGGCTGGGCTTACGACTCAGCCGAGAACGTCTTTCTCCTGTTTGGCGGCTGCGCGTCTGGGGGTGGTGGATGCACTGGCGCGAACATATTGACCGACACCTGGATTTACGATCCGGTTGCTAACACCTGGACTCAACTAAGCCCGGCAGCCAGCCCTACCGGATTTGCTTTCGCTTCTTATCAGACTCTCACCTATCTGCCCGAGCATGACGCATTCGTGGCGCTTCTGCCGTCCGGGATTTGGGTCTATCGGTATGCACCTGGACCTGGGTACAAAAGCAAGTCTCTGGGTTATTCCTATTCTCCCGGCACGCTGAACCGCAACACCACGTCACCCTCAGTGCAGACCTGGGCTTATGGAGGCGACGTGGCGACGGACGGCACGAACTTGTATCAGATTTGGTCCGAGAACGGGACAGACTTGACTTTCAGCGCGGGCGGATACATGCACCCGTATGTCCAGAAGGCAAACGGCGCTACGATCACAGAGCTGGGTAACTCATATAGTTCGCTGACGAACGATGCGTCGAGTAACGTGGAGGCATTCGACCCGTCGATTGCGGTTGTTAGCTCTACGCCTTGGGCGTGCTGGCACCAGCAAAATACGAGCTTCCTGGATACGATCAGTTGCAG
This sequence comes from uncultured Acidobacteriaceae bacterium, assembly GCA_963819405.1. GTDB lineage: Bacteria > Acidobacteriota > Terriglobia > Bryobacterales > Bryobacteraceae > Bog-105. The sequence goes on from CAWFWH010000016.1 coordinate 96,457, forward strand.
GTCATGGAATGGTTCGGCATGGGGAAGCGGCGGTCAGATACCGAATGTCGCCTCGACCGCCTACGATGCTTTTCCGAAAGTGGTTGCCGTGGGTGCAACCCCGGCCATCGCGTTTCGCGAAGAAAACCGGACCTATGAGACGAGCGCCGGAATGTACGATGGCTTCGGCTATGTGACCGAATGGACCGGTAGCGCCTATTCCCTACTCGGGGGAGCGATCAACAAAAACTCATCGAACACGCGGGTCGATTCGATTGATATCGCCAGCAACGGCACGGCTCCCTATGTAGCCTGGACAGAATACACCACGGGCTCGACCGGGGCGCCCAGCAACACCTTCAGCGCTCCGCAGGTGTACTTGGATCTTTGGAACGGTTCGGCGTGGACTCCGCAATGCGGCGGCAATTCGGCAAACATAAACGGGACGGACAGCGCATTCTATGTGTCGCTGACTTACGAAGGCGGTCAGCCGTATGTGGCTTTTGTTGAGCGCAGCACAGCTGGCAACAACAACCTCTATGTGCGGACCTGCTCGGGCGGTTCGTGGTCTACGGTAGGGAGCGGCACGCTCAATCGGGATTCCAATAGCGGCTGGGCATGGGACCCGCATCTCACGAATGACGGGACAAATTTGTATGTGACGTGGGCAGAGCAGGGCAATAGCCAGCCCTGGATCAACGGCAATCCTCTCTATACGAGTTATAGCCAGAAGCCTCATGTCTACGCAGCGAAGTGGAACGGGTCCGCCTGGTCGTATCTGGGTGGAGCGCTGAATGCCGACACGGGAGCGGGTGCGGCAACTCATCCTGCCATAACCGTAGTTTCCTCGGCTCCGGTTGTGCAGTGGGGCGAAGTGAACATGGGCAATATGCGCCAAATTTATGCTAAGCAGTGGAATGGCACAGATTGGGCAGCGTCGTCTACGTCTGCACAGACCACCCCTGTGATTACGTGGACAAATCCGGCTCCAATCACCTACGGGACGGCATTGAAGCAACGCAACTGAATGCGACGGCATCGGTTCCAGGCACTTTCGCCTATAACCCGGTGACTGGAACAGTTCTGAATGCGGGCAATAACCAGAACCTGTCAGTCACTTTCACGCCCACCGACACCACCGATTACACAACAGCCACGAAAACGGTGCAGATCAATGTTACTGTTACACAGGCCGCCCCTGTGATCACGTGGACAAATCCGGCTGCAATCACCTACGGGACGGCATTGAGCGCAACGCAACTGAATGCGACGGCATCGGTTCCAGGCACTTTCGCCTATAACCCGGTGACTGGAACAGTTCTGAATGCGGGCAATAACCAGAACCTGTCAGTCACTTTCACGCCCACCGACACCACCGATTACACAACAGCCGCGAAAACGGTGCAGATCAATGTTACTGTTACACAGGCCACCCCTGTGATCACGTGGACAAATCCGGCTGCAATCACCTACGGGACGGCATTGAGCGCAACGCAACTGAATGCGACGGCATCGGTTCCAGGCACTTTCGCCTATAACCCGGTGACTGGAACAGTTCTGAATGCGGGCAATAACCAGAACCTGTCAGTCACTTTCACGCCCACCGACACCACCGATTACACAACGGCAACGAAAACGGTGCAGATCAATGTTACTGTTACACAGGCCACCCCTGTGATCACGTGGACAAATCCGGCTGCAATCACCTACGGGACGGCATTGAACGCAACGCAACTGGAATAGCGACGGCATGGGTTCCAGGCACTTTCGACTATAACCCGGTGACTGGAACAGTTTTGAATGCGGGCAATAACCAGAACCTGTCGGTCACTTTCACGCCCACCGACACAACCGATTACACAACAGCCACGAAAACGGTGCAGATCAATGTTACTGTTACACAGGCCACCCCTGTGATCACGTGGACAAATCCGGCCGCAATCACCTACGGGACGGCATTGAGCGCAACGCAACTGAATGCGACGGCATCGGTTCCGGGCATTTTCGCCTATAACCCGGTGACTGGAACAGTTCTGAATGCGGGCAATAACCAGAACCTGTCAGTCACTTTCACGCCCACCGACATCACCGATTACACAACAGCCACGAAAACGGTGCAGATCAATGTTACTGTTACACAGGCCACCCCTGTGATCACGTGGACAAATCCGGCTGCAATCACCTACGGGACGGCATTGAGCGCAACGCAACTGAATGCGACGGCATCGGTTCCAGGCACGTTCGCCTATAACCCAGTAACTGGAACAGTCCTGAATGCGGGCAATAACCAGAACCTGTCAGTCACTTCACGCCCACCGACACCACCGATTACACAACAGCAACGAAAACGGTGCAGGTCAATGTTAACGTCGCCGTCGCTGGTCCGGGTACACAAATCACTGGCTTCGCAAGTGTTCGTACTAATGGCGGCGCACACTAACTGAGGAGAGAACGCTGGCTCACGCTCGCCATATTCTAGTTCCCGCTCCAAAGCACCCAGCTCGAGCCGTTCCACGTCTTAACGAAGACCTGTCGCAAGGAGCCGAAGTTTACTTCGCCCCAGGACGCCACAGGCTTGCCGCCGACGATTGTCAAGCCGATTCGTTCAGTGCTGCCCAACGCGGTATTCGCGTTGAGCGAACTACCAACCGGGGTCCAAACTCCGCCGACGAATTTAGAAACATACGCTTGGGCTCGCTGCCCGATATTTTGCTGCTCGACCCATCCCAAGTAAAGACTCCCGGTCGAATATCGGCGACGAGACTGGGCCGGAAGGCCCATCCCGTATTGGTGTCTTTATTGAGCGTTCCATTCCCAACCAAGACCCAGTTGGTTCCATTGAACATCTTGACGTATACCTGGTTGTTTCCCGCTGCGGTTCTTTCCGTCCAGGCAACGTAAGGTCTTCCATTCAGGTAAGCAATGGAGGCGTCGTCTGCCCAGTCCGCACTGTTCACGTTGAGCGACCCGCCAATCGCGACCCATTGAGCGCCAGTCCACTGGGCGACGTGAACTTGCGATGGGTTTAGGTTCTGCAAGATTGCGTCAGAAGTGTACTCGGTCCAGGCCACATATGGATTGCTCCCGTCGCTGGCAATAGAAACAGAATCTGCAGTCGTAATGGCGGACGGGTTGACATTCAGGGGTCCGCTACCCTTTAAGCGCCACTGCTTGCCATCCCAAGACTTCACGTACAAGAAGGTCTTTTGAGGAAAGAAACTCTTGTCGACCTCCAGAAATGCGATATGAGGAATGCCACCTACGTCCGCCATTTGCGAGCGACCCTGAAAGGTCGCCGCTTATTCCCCTGCGAGCCGATTTCGCCGCCTTGCCAAGCGCCTCCATTCCAGCTCTTCGCCCAAATCGCCCATATTTGTCCGGAATTGTTCCATTTGTACCAGGAAATCCAGGGCTCCCAGCGATCACCGCGACAGAGGGCGAATGGCTCTCGCTATAGCCGCTGAATTCCGAATCGATAGAGAGGGGCGAGCTGCCCATCGGGTTCCATTTGCCGTCGCTGCCCTGCTGGCCGACAAATACATGAAACCAGGCGTTGTTCGTAATATCGAATGCTTGCCCGGATTCCACCCACGTCGTGTAGAGCGTGTTGCCTGAGCTCGCCAGGGACGGCTCCTTCGCCCAATCGTCCGCAATTCGATTGATACTTCCTGGAGTAGTTGACGGATTGACTTGCGTCGTTCCAGGATCCAGACCTGTTCCTGTATCGGAACAGCCACGTCTGAGCGGAGTTTCTCACAGATCGGCCTCCAGCGTAGCCGCCGGGACCGCGCAGAACGAGTATGAACGCATTGTGATCCGGATCATACGCAAGATTCTCGAAGGGGCCTATCCCATCGGACCCCGGCGACCGGGCCAGATTCAACTGTTTCCAAGCATTCGTTGCGAAGTCATATACCCAAGTGTCGTTGTAAGCTTCGGGAAGCATCCTGGCCGCCACACCAGCAAAACGTTATTAGTGGAATCGTATGCCATCCCAGATCTCGACCGTGGAGAAGGCCGCGTACCGCTGGGATTCGATTCGTCCAGGTATTGGTAGGCACGTCGTACGCAAACAGGTCGTTCGAAAAACCGGCGCCGATCTGACCGCCGAAAAGATACACCTTGTGTTCAGAAGTGCTATAGGTCATGGCAGGCAGATCGGCGCTCGAATCGGGTGGAGTGCCGCTGGGCGACTGTTTCTGGTACGCATTCGTGGCCGGATTATATGTCCAGGTACCTTCATGGCTGTTGCCGCCTTGCAGCACGTACGCATTGTTAACGCTGTCGAAAGCGGAGCTTTCGGGTCACATCGTAGGCCGGGCTTCAGCGAGATGTTCTTTTTGCATCCGGTCTTCCCGAAGAAATCGAACCACCAGGTACCGAAGGCGTTTTGGGCTTGATTAGATCCGGACGCGCAGCAGTAATAAACGAACGTTTGCTGATCGGGATCATAGGCGAACCCTCCCACAGGATGGCCCGCATCCGGCATATTCTCGTTATGGAAGCTTTCTCCAATGTCCAGCACGTCCCATCGGTTGGCCTCGAAGTCGTACGCAGTCACCGCCTGATTTGGCTCCGTTGAGAGTTCCTGGTAATTTCCCAGCATCACGGCTCTCTTGACTGGACTCGGAGCATAGGCGACTTTCTCAAATCCGACCGTTTGAACAGGGTATCCATTCGTAAGGGCCATCGTCCACGCATTGCTAGCGATCGAAGCCGCTTGCCCTCCGGATTGGCTGGCTATCAAGCTGAGTGACGCGGATTGAGAGCCTCCATTAAAGGTGGCTGTCACCACAGCAGTTTGAGCGCTGATGATATTTCCCGCCGTGGCAGAAAATGTTGTAGTCGCAGAGCCTGCCAGCACCGAAACAGTTGCCGGAACCGTGAGTGTCCCCGAGTTACTAGAAAGCGAGATGATCGAACCGCCAGCAGGCGCGACGGCTGATAGCTGGGTCGTGCATATCGACGCCGTGCCCGAAGTGAGACTTGCCGGCGCGCATGAGATCGATTTCAGTACGAGGCCGGGGGGCGTGCTCGCGTTGCTTAGATTTACAGCCGCGCTTTGAGAAGTGCCGCCTAAGCTCGCGGTGATCACCACAACCAGGTTGTTGACGATTTGAACTGCGGTGGCCGAGAAGGTCCCCGAACTGGCGCCCGCCGGTATCAAAAGACTTGCTGGAATTTGGACCAGCGAGACACTGGTTCTTGCAAGCGCGATTGTGCTACCACTAGAACCAGCCGCTTGCGAGAGACTCACTGTGCAGTTCGATGTCACCCCTAAGGTAAGAATAGTTGGCGTGCAAGTCAGCGCGGTTATCGTCGGATTCCCCGGAATCCCTGATCCGGGAGAGGCTCCTGAGAACTCGACTGGGGGCAATCCGTTTACATCCCGCCAAAACTTCGATGGCGCCCGTAGCGCCGGAAGCCGCAGTCAACGTGACGGAGGCCTGTCCATTACTGTTGGTAACCGCCGTTTCCGTAGATACGGCCGCGTCTCCCTGCACGACGCCGAAATGCGCAACCGCGTTCGGCAGCGGGACGCCGGAACTGTCTCTCACAACCACAACCGCGGTTGGGGAGCGGGAGTGCCCGCCGCGAAGGACTGCGGCGTCCCGGACACAACTTCGAGTTCAGCAGGCAGGGCCTGTGCATGTGCCAGTAGATTCTCGTCCACTCCGCCTGCGCCAGTGATAGTGATGTGACCACCCACTCCGCTTTGCGGAAGCATGACCGTATACGTCTTGCCGCTGTCTTGCCACGTAGCTCCCACCATTCCGGCCGGCAGATTGGCAGGAACGGTTACGTTCACAGGAACGTTCGGGTCTTCCACAGTTGTGGCGAGCATTACGTGAAGGAAAAAGTCTTAAGCCACCCACACACTCAGCGGGACTTCGATCCTCCACGATCCCGGCTCGTGCGGAGCTGTTTTAGGATCGGGATTTATGAAGTTATCGACTGGCCCCAGCCCTTCAACGTTCGCGGCGCATTGGCCCACCATGCATTGATTCCAGTTAGTACCTGTGCCAGGATTGAGAGGATCCTCCACCCAGAACTCCTTGCCCGGACCTCCGACCACATTGATCGATCCCGACTGCGGTTGCACCATCGAGCCATATAGCTTTGCGTCGTATTGATACTGAAGATTGGGGTATGGTCCGACCGTATGTTGTGTCAGCTCATTCTGGAATCTGTCAGGCCAAAGATCGACGAAAGGCAAAGAAGTGACCAAATCATTTCGGATGACTTCGAACCTGTTACCGACGACTGTAGGCTCATTGACCGTGTGGAGCAGCCATCGCTTTACAAAGGAGGCGTTCGTTGAGATTACCTGATCAAAGACAATGACGTAAGCTGCCGTACCGCGGGGAACGAAAAGCAAATGCCTAACAACCTTTTGGACACGATCCGTCCGGTTCGAAGCGTTGGGCGTGGTGGCGCTGTATTTATTGTTGTAAGCGGCCGTTATGTCGACAGCCGTGTATGTATAGCTCGCGGTGGGCGCAAGAGCGAGCATTGTTCCCATATGATAGTAGTCCCACTCGCCGGAGCCAATCCCCAATGCTGCTCGGCGACACGAGCTGCGGAAAATGCTCGTTGTAGAGCGTTCCCACTCGCCGTTGCCCGCCATCATTCGGAGGCGCGAGAAAGAATACTATTCCCCGAATTCGTCGTCAGTAGTGAACGTTGTCGACGGATAATTGTCAGCCGGATCGGTAATCGTGAGCGTGTTGTGAGCAATTGTTTGCCGTGCGTACTGATTCTCATGCTTACTGAGAGAACCAGAGCGGTACGAACCGCTGTCAAGAGCCAATAGCCCCCGGCTGAAAATCGTGAAGGCGCCTGTATCGAAATGCTCATGCGACCAGAAATTATCGCCGTACTTCAACGTGGCGGGAAATTATCGTTCTCGCCCCAGCCGGTGCGCATGGACAGCAGACCCCAGCCGGTGAAATTCCGCACGGTGGGAAGACTGGAGCGAGTCGACACGGGATTGGAGCTATTGTCCGGTGTATAAAAAGGCCACGCAGAAGGCTCGAAGCCGACGGGGGCCGACGGGTTCCCTGCGTTGACCAGCCGTGCCCAGCCGCGTAGGACCGGATCCTTGTAGATCTCCGCCAGACCGTTCAGAGAGGCAAGAGCCGGAGATTCTGCAATGAGATACTCACGCGAAGCGTCGCCGATGCTCTCCATAATGTAATCTGGCCGCGTCATGTACATCGTGAAATAGGCAAAGTTCTTCAGCCACGATTCCCGCGCAAAAATTGGATCACCGCTCGCAGCTTGCCAGGACAAGCAGCGACGGGCACGATGAAGCTCGTCAATCCATTTCCGTCCGCGGCCCTCACGTAGTCGGACCAGTTTTCATGCCAGCCGCCGCCCTCAGGTCCAAAAACCTGCCTCCAAACCGGTATTAAGACGTTGAACCACACGTCGGTCGTAAACTTCAGGTGCTTCAACCCGTTGGGATGATCGGGGTAAAGGACAAGCGCATCTACTAACCCCGACATCCCGGCTTCGATGTAAAAAACGTCGTTATATGGACTGGCGTCGAGCCCAACGTAGCTGTGCCTCCCATTCCGTGCAAAGGACATCCGAGCTCGTTCAGAAATTCTGCCCGCGTTGCGGGATCCAAGTCGTTGTAGAGCCAGTCATAGATCAAGGCAATGTTCAGGTCTGCACTGGCAAGATTCGGCACGAAAATGCGTAATTTCAGATTCGTTCCGCTCGGCGCCGGATTGCTTTGACTCAAGGTGACGGTATTTGCGTTAGGAACGGCATTGATCGTGTAAACGCGGCCCTCTATGGACAAAAAGTTGCCTTCGCAACTGGCGCCATTGCAGCCCGTTAAGAAATTCCCGCTCGCACTCGTCAATGTGTAGGTTCCGTTGCCAGCGCCGTCATTGACTGAATACAGGAGAGGGCCCCACGTGCCGCCGAGATTCGACAGCGCTTCAATCTTCGCAAAATAGGTCGCGGCCTTGGCCGGGTTCGCAATCTTGTTGGCCATGTAGGCGATGACCAGGCGTCGAAGCTGCCACGTACCGCTGGGGTTTGTGGAATCCCATTGGTCCGCGGTCGAATCGTAATCGGCCAAAGCGGCTGGATTGGAAGCCAAGACTCGTTATAAATGGATTGTCCGGGTGCGGTAAACGAGGGTGACCGGTGTTGTACGTCGATGGGATCGGCGGGGCATTGTCTCCGATGCTCGCCCAAAGCGGACCAGGAAAAGAAGGAGGCTGAACCAGCAGAAGAAGCTTAAAGGGGGATCTTAGCGTTAGGAGCCTCTGCTTTCCGTAGCCATGAAAATTCTGAAAGGGTCAGCATTCTTAGCGATTGTTCCCAAGCTCTGTATTATCGATGGTTAATCTTTGTAGATCCAGACAAATAGATCCATAAGATTGCTAAGGGTCCATCGGCCGAAATTAGTATCGGGTCGGGGCGTCCGCTGTGGAGCAAGGGTGCCTTGAGAGGGTCGGGGTTCCAAACGAACTGTCGGATTTAGCAGACCTTTCCGACGGGGTTTGGCCGCATAGACGAAAGCGGCGGACCTGATTCCAGACCCGCCGCCAAACTGGGCTCGGAGGAATTAAATTCTGTGCCTATAAGATTCAGAACTCCTGCTAGCTGCACGTTCGGGGCACGGTTTCTCTCAACGAACCGAGCCTAGAAGAGTCGTGCCGAGAAGCAGAAGGCTCGCGGGTTCGGGCACCGCTGTTTGTGAAAACGTGTCCTGCAGCAGGCTTAGGGTGGCGGCACCAGTGGTTCCCCCTGTTACGGCGATGTCCTTTTGAAACTTGAACTGAACCCGTTGGAGTAAAGATCGAATCCGCGACTCTCTGCGTATTAGTCCCGCCGAAGTCAAACGTCATAACCTCGAGAGGACCGGGGGTGCACGGCGCGGGCCCGCATCCATTTTCAGTCACGGTGGCAGACCCGTTCGGGAGAACGCCGGATATCTGGGCGAGGCCAAAATCCTCTATTTGCAGATTCGATCCGGTCACCACAGCCACCCTAAAACCGATATCGGCATGAGTGGTTTCGCCAGCGAGGGCATTGAATCCTGCATTGAATTGCAGACCGATATTTGCATCTAGCAGACTCGCACCGCTGCCAGTCGGGCCGAGGCGTGTTCCACCGTAACACCAGCAGCGGGTACGGCCAGAACGCTCCTCCAAAGGCGGAGCTTGTGTAAGTAAAGCCAGGAGAAAGAGATCTTTATCGCCCACTGAGCAACTGAAGCCTGCCGCGGTGTAAGTCGTGAGCGGAACGCCGTCCGGGCATGAGAGCACCCCATGCGTGAGGCGCGATCGAGCCCGCTAAGATGAGACCGAGTATTGAGATTCTTTTCATCGTGGGTATCCTCCGAATCGCGTACCAAGCGAGCAATCAACTGGCCATTTGGGGATCGATTTTCCGGCTAACAATCTACCCACACATTCGGCGACACTTAACCGTGACGTCCATTCTGTTCGCCTCCACTACTGCCCGAGAGTCTGGTCACGGCGTCCCAAAGTCCGGTCACGAATGCTAAACTCTCGACCGGCTAAGCCAAGAAGAAGCGGTACATCGATGAGGCGTTACCGATGTTAGTACTCACGTTTTCTTTGGTGAGGTAATTGCCCATAAAAAGTGACATTGAGATTGGGCAGCCTCGAAAAACATTGTGGGTTTTCCTAACTGCGTACGGTGGCCCAATTTTAAGTCCCTCCTCTAGGGCAATGCGGCCGGGGCAAGCAGGACACTACTTTGATGTCACACTTACGTTCGATATTAGCCTTTTCTCTAGCGCTCTCAACATTTCTGCAGTCGGGCTGCGTTACACCCGAGCAACGAGAAGCTCGATTTCTCGCGCGCGGCAAACAACGCTTGCAGCAGAAGGATTACGGCAGAGCGGTTCTGGATTTCAGAAACGCTGCAAAAATCGAGCCGACGGACGATCAGGCCTATTACCAGCTCGGCTGGGCATTTCTTCAGGAACGTGACCTCAGGGATGCTGCTGTCGCCCTAAAGAAGGCTACTGAGCTGAACCCGCGAAACACGATGGCGCAGGTGAAACTAGCCGAGCTGATGGCCCTTGAGGGTGATGAGGACTGGGTCGAAAAGAGACGGCGGCGCGTATGAGAGATATTGTGAGCCGGATTCACCGGGTAATCCCGACGCTCTCACGGCCCTCGCCCTGTCAGAGTTGCGGTTTGGCAACGTCGAACTGGGCGAGCAACATCTGATGGAGGCCCTTCGGAGGTTTCCGCAAAACTTGCATACATGTAACAATGCTACTGGCCATCGTTAAGTTTGAAGCGCGTGATCTCGATGGCGCCGAGCAACCCTGAGGGACGCCGTCCGCCATGATCCGGGCTCCGCAGAAGCGGCACTCGGCTTGGCGCAGTTCTATAGCGTGAGGCGAAAATGGGCAGAAGCGCAGCAGCAATTTCGGAGTGCTCTGAAGCTGGATCCCAAGAACGGGATGGCTCTCGACAGATCTCAGCGGCAACGGCCACTTCGGGAACGGGCGGAAGGATCAGGCTGAGCAGACTTACCGAGCGGCTATGCCAGACAAACGATACCAGTACCACTACGCGGCGTACCTGTTCCAAAACGGTCAGCATGATGCGGCGATCGCAGAGTTTGCCAAGCTGGCGAGCCAGTATCCTAATGACCCAGGGACACTCATCCTCGGCTGGTTGCAGCATATATCTGCTAGCGGGCTTGCAGGCCGATGCCGAAAAAGTCTTGGCGTCTGCTTTCAAGGCAAATCCGAAGGATGTAGATGCCCTCCTACAGCGCGCCGAACTCTTTTTGCAGGCCAGCAGGAACGCCCTCTCGGCCCGGAGAGATTTGCTGCAGGTTTTGCAAAATTCGCCCCACCTGCCCCTCGCCCATTATCTGCTGGCGGAGGCTCATAAGGCGCTGGGAGAGAACCAGCAGCAGAGACAGGAACTGGGGAACGCTTTGCGCCTGCAGCCGGATTTGCTTGGGGTCCGGATAGAGCTGGCCCAAGCGGATCTTGAAGCGGACCATGCCACGACGGCTCTGCAGCTGCTAAATGACGCGCCCCGAATCAACGACGCACGATTCCGTACATCGTGCAGCAGAATGGGCACTTTTGGCCTGTGATGATTTCGAAGAACTGGCTAAAAGTCTAAAGCAAGGCTTAGTCCTCCGGAGAGTACCGGATCTTTTGTTACAGAGCGGATGGTTGGAGCTAAAACGCCGTAACTACGCAGGCGCACGCTCGTATTTCTCAGCGGCCCTTGAGAGTAACCCCGATGACCTGCGGTAACTTGAAGGGCTGGCTCGGAGGTTATGTTGAACAGGGTCAGCCCTCCGTTGCATTCCAGAAAGTCCGGGAGTACGCAGCGCGAAGACCGAAATCGGCCCAGATTCAGGAGTATGTTGGAGAGCAGTTGCAGATAAGTGGAGACCGCGCCGTGGCACGCACGTTCTACAACGCGGCCAAGGCGGCAGACCCTGGGTACACACGTACATATCTGGCGCTGGCGCAATTGGATCTCATCGAGGGCCGTGCCGACGAGGCCCGTAAGGCAGTTTCCGGGCTAGCGTCCACTAGTAAGAACATACCGGCAGTTTTAATGCTGGGCGATATTGAAGCCGAAGCCGGCAACTACTCGACTGCGGTTGAACAGTACCGAAAGGTGCTGAAAGTCTCCCCAGGAAACGTTAGGGCGCTGAACGGTGCTGCATATTTGCTGGCTGAATATCAGAAGCAGCCCGACGAGGCATTGCCATATGCGCAGCGCGCTGCGGAACTCGCACCAGACGATCCTGCCGTCGAGGACACGGCTGGTTGGGTATTCTACCGTAAAGGCGTCTATGGCACAGCGGTTCAATACCTGAAAGCTGCAGCGGCAAAGAGCAATCAAGTGGCGATCAAATATCACCTCGCTATGGCGTATCTGAAAGCTGGACAAGTGCAGCAGGGCCGGGAAACCCTGGAAGCCGCGCTCAGGACCGATTCGAGCATCCCTGAGGCGGGCGTCGCCAAACAGATGTTCGCTGACGCAGGACGCCGCAAATAGCCGAGTCCGCCGGCATATCACTTTGGCGGGGTCAGGGCAAGGTCCTGCAAAATCGCAGGACCCGCTCTTTCTCGAATGGGGCGTGCAATCGCCGGTAGTGGGGTCATAGGATGGATATGAACGTTGCGTTTGGGCGGAGTAATCGGCGAAAAGCATCGCGGTCGTTCGGATCGCGTTCGGCCTGCTGTTTCCATCGAAACATTAGCCGTCTCCATGCCTCGCTACGTTGCAGAGCTTCAAAGCAATCCGTTGGAAGGTGCCCCTTCAAATCATTTAGCGCGTAGCAGACAATCTGGAATTCGCCTCGGTGATTGCCAGGGTCCTTGTGATCTACGGCTGGGGATAACGGATGACAGCCGAGGCCGCCCTTCAGTGGGGTGCGTTCTGCAACGTCAAACAACAATTCGACACCAGAGAGAGCGCAAAGACCAGCTTGTCGCAGCAGCAGCTCTCGCAATCGGCGTCCGCCTACGCCTTGATGTGGTTTACGAAGCCATCGTTCATGCGATTCAGTTGGTTTGAACTCGTTCACGCGGCAATCAGTTCTTGTAAGCCCCAAACATGGTCAGCGACTCCTGCGGCCATAGCGGGAGTAATCCGAAGTGCGGAATGGACCCTGCAAAAATTGTAATGGAAAAAATGGACCGCGAGTGCAGCGCTCAAATTACTCCACGATTTTGAAAACGCATAGGTTAAGCGAGTGAGCCGTTTGCACCACTGGCGCAGAGTTTCGTTCTTCCGCTCCACGTGCGAAGTACCGGCGCGGTCTAGGTCCGGGTTATTCGTGATTGCATCCTTGGCAACCGATACGAACTTCGCCGGGCTATAACTCTCAGATACACGGTGTAGATGGGTCGAGAACATCTTGCCACTTGCGCGTGATTCGCGCGGTCGTACAGGCCAGCGTCAATCGCGGTTTCGTAGGGCTGAAACGCATCGGTACTGACATCGAACCAACCCGGCGCGGTCGCCCATCGGATCTTCGAAACGAAGTCTTCGGTGTTGATGCGGTCGCGCTTACCGAGATGCCATGCAACTACTAGTTTTGAAGTCCTTTCCAGCGCGATGAATGTGTACGCATCACCGGCCATCCCTTGCTCGACACGTTGTGGCGTCAGGCGCTTTTGCTTGCAGCCAACGAAGGTCCAAACCTCATCCAGTTCCAAATCGCGGACGCGCACATTATGAATCTGTTCGGTCAAAAGCTGCTCACAGCGTTCACCGGCGAGCTTCAGGATGTTCAGCACGGTTCGCTTCTCCAAATCGCAAAGGCGAGCAGTTCCGCGCACGCTGGCTTCAAGGGTTCTATTGCAACGCCTACTCCCTTTCTCAAGCGGAAGATCAGGCGATCCACAGCGTCCGTTGGTCAAGGATTCGATGTTCTTCACGCAGGCAAATCTATACGGCTCGTAGTCAGGTCGCATAAAGGTAAATGGTTTGGACGAATCGTTAGCATAGATGGCACACCACTGACGGAAAAACAGGCAAACGCATACGAACCCAAGGAATGCGACGCCATACACGAAGCTTTAGAAGACGCCCGCGATAGTGCACGACAAATCGTTGACAGTTCGCTTTAGCCGACCCAGTGCCCAAGCTTTTGCTTGTGTTCTTGTCGTCGCACATCATCTCCACGCTATGACCCCACTACCCAATCGCCTTGCTTCACCGGCGCGCCGAGGGCGACCAGCTTAAGCCGACCATCACCCCGTTCACGACAAGATTCGGCCCTTGGGAGATCAGCGCCTCCGGAAATTGCACATAGCTGTAAGAAGCATTCATAAACAACTGCGACGAGAGTTTCTTCGAGAGGCCGGCGTTCGCCGTCCAACTAGTCGTGTTGAGGGACGTAGGAGATGTTGGGCGGGTCAGCTGAGAATATCCAAAGCCACCGGAGACCGAAATACTCGAGCCCGTCGGGCTCCACGTCCAGCCTCCGGTGCTGCTGCGGGTCGAGGACGCTCCCAAACCATAGGAGTCGGAGATCGTTTGCGTGTACGAGCCGAGAAGCGTCTGGGCCTTGAATTTATAGGCAACAGTGCCGCCGAAATCCGGCGCGGGGCCCGGCGACGTGGCAAACATCTGGTGCACAGGTTTGACGAATCCGGCCCCAAAAAACGCGTCCACAAACCACCGCGTGCTCAGGGTGCGGCCAATGGAGGCCGCGATCGCGGTCGCGTACGCATCGGCAAATCTGGACAGGGATCGACTCGAGGATAAGTTGACACTGGCGGTGGTCCGCGGCGTCACTGCGTAAGACCATCCAATGGTGGCGCCTGCCATGTTGCTCACCGGTATTAGAGCAGCCGGCCCAAGGGTCGATCCGCTGCTACCAGCATTCGAGAATTGTGTGTGCGACACCTGCATTGAAGCACTGAACGTTGATCGCGTGGATTGCGCGTAACCGAGCGAGACACTTGCGGCAGTGCTCAATATACGGCCGCCGTATAAGAATGCGGTCTGCGGTGACCCATTCACGGGTGCCAGCGCAAGGATCTGTGATAATCCCGTATTGCTGGATTGTCCGGTCAGCAATCCCGAGACAAGTTCATCAAAAGAAGCCGAAATACCGGAGAGACTGCCAAACTGCGTAGGAGCAAACAGAAGCTGATTAAAATCGCTCATGAGCCCCTGAAAAGAAGCCGCCATGGTCAATTTTGAACTCAGTCTCCGTGTAGCCGACACGCCGAGGGACTGATTGAAAGAGTGGTAGTTCGATATCTGGAACTGCCGCACAAAAGACGGAGAATAGGTGACGGAGAATGTGGACTTTTCGCCTCGCTTCGACCAGCCAAACGAAGCCCCGGCCTCTAACATCGTGGCCGACGTGCTCGACGAGCCCAGCGAAGGAAAACCCGATCCGGAAGCACTCGGGAAGGATTGGGAGAAAGAAGCACTCGGGAAGGATTGCGAAAAATATGAAGAAGAGACGGTCACATTGGATACGCGGATACCCGCGCTATTCGGGTTCGCTGGATTGAGCACCTCCGGAATAGCACTTTGTCCAAAGCTGTCGCCCGGGAAAAGCGCGCTCACGAGTAGAAGTCGCCGATACCGCTTGCCACATTTTCATGCCGTTCGCCAATGAAACCATGAAGACGCACGTTTCGGTCCACGCTGTGGCGGTGCGCGTTTTCAGTTACTTCGCTCGACGAACGAGCGTCGAAGCCCAAGTTTTTGCACTTAGAGAAAGTGTTTTTCCTCTATGGCCGTTTTTCCGGCGTTATGGGGATAGGGATAGGGACGGAGGAGTAAAGCGGGGGTGACCGTCGACGATCGCCCCGCTGCGCCAATTACGCGGGACCGCTATTGTGAAGCAGCCGCCGCGCCAGTTCCGCTTCAGGCAGGCTCGAATTCATCTGTAGCGCGCTCGCCAATGACTTCACTCCCAGGTTGCGATTTCCGTCCTTGAGGTACGCCATGCCAAGATGATATTTCCGGACGATGGCTCCCTCGCTTGTAGCCGAACCATCCCTTTGGCTCGCGTCTTTCAAGTAGCGCAAGCTGCTCTCGTAGGCTCCTTTTCGATACAGCACCCAGCCCAGCGTTCCTTCGATATCGGCATTCCCCGGCGCAAGTTCCAAGGCCCGTTGCGCAGCGTTGAGAGCCTCGTCCACTTGACCGCTCTGCGTTACGAGCAGGTAGGCAAGATTATTCAGCGCGATGATGTTCTGAGGACTCATTGCAAGCACTTTGCGGTAACCGTCAATCGCGGCGGGATAATTCCGCATTCGATCATCGATGTTTGCAAGCCAAAGTTGAGCGGAGATCTGATAGCCGCCGCGCTTCGCTAGCTCCGCGAAACGCTTGCGCGCTTCATCCATCTTTCCTTCATTGGCTTCGAGTTGAGCGAGTTGAAAGTCAGCCTCCGCCAAATTCGGATCGGCTGCCTTCGCCGCCAAGAACGCATTTTTTGCGCCCGCCCGGTCGCCGGTTTTCAAAAGCCACCGACCTAAGATCAATTGCGGTTGGGCCGAGTGCGGCCGCCTCTCCGCATACTCCCGCAATTCCTTCGAAGCCAGCGAGGCGTGTCCCTCCAGAAGGTACGTCTGCGCAACTGCCCACAGTAGCCGAGCGTCTTCCGGCGACCGCCGCAGCCCCTCATTCAGTGCGGCCCGCGCGCCCGAATAATCTTTGGCCTGCATTTTCACGAGGCCACTCTGTAGCAGAAGATCCGGAAGCCGGCTCCTCGCAAGCCCTTGTTGGATCGCTTTATCGAGGTCGGCCCGATCTCCCGAAAGCAGCAGCGCCCAGTTTCGCTCGACGCTCCACTGCAACTCCTCTTTCTGTTGCTTCGGAGCTTGGTTGAGAACCTCCAATGCAGCGCCCGCTGCGTTTCCAGAAATCAAGTTCCGGGCCAATTCCAGACGTGCTTCGAGCTGATTGGGGTTGATCCGCAACGCCTCAGTCAATTCCTGTCTCTGCTGTAACGTTTGGCCGCGAGCTTGATGCACTCTTGACAAGAGCGCATGAGCGGCGTCCGAGTCGGGCCGGAGTGCCAATACTTGCAGCAGTTTCTGCTCTGCGTCATCGTACTTCCCGGCGTTCAGAAGAATGGCGCTGTAAAGAATCAGCGCGTCCGCATCGTTCGGATTCGTCTTCAGCGCCTTCGCCATGATCTGTTCGGCTTCGGGCTGCCGATTGCCCAGAAGGCAAGCCATCACCAGCTGGTTTCGCCTCTCCCGATCCTGCGGGTCCGCTTTCGCCAGCTCCTCAAGCTCGCTAATCGCTTCGCCGTACCTCTTTTGCGTCATCAGATAACCCACATAGATGCGCTTATATTTTGGATCGCGAAGTAGAGACACCTGGCGGTAGGTCTGGTCCATCTCCTTGGCATGCCCCTGTTCGCCCTGCGCCGCAGCCAACCCGAGCAGAGCCACCCCATTTTGAGGCTGCAAGTGAAGCACGCTGCGGAACTGTTCTTCCGCGTTCGCCCCGCGCTGCGCCGAGAGGTAAAAATCAGCTAACGCCAATTTAGCCTCCGGCGATTGAGGAGACTGGGCCATGGCATTCTTTAGGATCTCCTCCGCTTTGGCGGTGTGTTCCTGTGATGCTTCCAATTTCGCCAGCGCTACTGAGGATTTCAGATGATCCGGAAACTGCTGAATCGCCTGTGAGAGAGTCTCCCGAGCGGCGCGCGCATCGCCTAAGCGGAACTGCGTCATTGCCAGCGCATCTAGAGCATCAGCAGTCGGAGTCGACTCGCGGAGTAAGCTCCGTATGCGGGCGCGGGCACTCTCAGTCATCTCCCTGTTGCCGCTTGCGGCGGTCAGCTCCGCCAGCTTAATTTGCGCTCCGGCGTGATGAGGATTCAGTTGCTTCGCGTTCGTGAAGGCGTTGAAAGCGCCATTCAGATCTCGGGATCCAAGATACGCCAAGCCAAGCTGATAATAGGGCTCCGCATCGGAAGGTGCGGCGCGAACTGCATTACGGAATTCCAGAGTCGCCCGGGCAGAGTCCTGCTTTGCCAGGAGCGCTTTTCCGCGTTCCATAAACTGGGCCTCTTTTTGCTGAGGCGAACGGCCGCAGCCGCAAACAAACAGGATCACGGAGAGAATCGCTGCGAGGAGAACCGCAGACGTAGAATCGCCGAATAAAAGAACCCTATTCACACGAAAAACGGCCGGGCATCGTTTCGCGATCGCCCAGCCGTTCCTTGTCAACTGGCGCGTATATACGCTTTGAGTTCTGTACTCTGAGATTCTGTCGCGGCTCTTTTTGCGAAGCCCTACAACAGGAGGAAGGAAACCGTCGCCGAGCAAAATAACCGAGTCTGGCTCTGGCACCGGGCGAGCTGGGACCATTCTTGCTGGCAAAGCCGCTCTGCGTCCAGACGCTTGTGTAGTCGCTGCCGCAAGCAGTGCCGCCGCAGCCCCAACCCAAAGCGATCGTCCCCTTCGGAATCCCGGAGCCAAAGGTGATGTCGAGCAGCCCGTGATTGCCGAAGCTGCCGGCATATGAATGCCAGATTATACGCATATAGAGCGTAGCCGCCGGTTTGAGTTATGCCGTCCTTGGTTTCCGCTGCGTCATAGTTCGAGGTCTGCTCCGAATTGCTGATCCCCGGCATGGCTGATAGCAGGACAGCATTCACTTTCCCACTGTTCAATTGAGTAGGTCCGCTCGGCGTGATGTTGAGACCTGTGTGGGAAGTCCCTGCTCCCGCACTAATGTTTCGGCTGCCGTTGACATTGCCGACGTTCGTGTAGGCCGTAACGCCTGTGATATCTGGCGGCGTAGCGGGAGGATTCACGAATCCCAAAATCAGGTCGAGGTGAGTGAAGCTATCGCTGCCACTGTGATCATAGAAGGCGAGCTGATTTGTGGAACCTAAATCCGTCGCTTCACCGCCCACGTAGCCCGGGGTGAAGTTGAACGTATTCGCCCCCGTCACGGTCCCCACCCACAGGCTCTGAGCCGAACAAGCAGTGGAAACCGCAATGGCGCTCAAGAGCACAACAACAGCTTTGATCATATGCGACCTCATCAAGCACGTCGATTGCCATCGCACAACGCTGCCAGATAACTGCGTTAAGTTAAATAAAACAAAGTTATTCGCGCTATTCGATTTTGCGAATAGCCCATCGACGCGTCCAAACTCCGGGATTCTGTCACTCCAATGCCAAATTCTTCGCATTCTGTTTTGTCGCACCGCAGCCCAGCCAGTCCGCCCGATTTCGTTTCGCGACGGCGCCTTATCGCAGTGGAAGCAAAAATGCTCCCTCGTGTTCTGCACCATGACGACGGGTCTGGCCGATACACCGAAAGGGCAGCGGGAATCCGCCTTGGGGGGCGCCGCTCGCCATTTGCTTTGGCTTCAGATCGCGATCATTTCCTCATTGACCTGTATTCTGTTCGCGAAAGCTTTGATCGATATGGCGCACGATTGGTGGCACGAGCCGGAGTTGTCCCAGGGCATGCTGCTGCCGCCGTTAGCGCTTTTTGTGGCGTGGATTGAGCGAAGCCGTATTTTGAGCTCTCCCGCGACGGCGGACCGGCGAGGCATACTGCTGAGCGCATTCGCCTGCTGTATGTTTGTGCTCGGGAAGCTCGCGTCTGAGTTCTTCCTGATGCGATTTTCGTTTGTGATTCTGGTCACAGGATTGATCT
The DNA here is from genome assembly GCA_963819405.1 of uncultured Acidobacteriaceae bacterium. GTDB lineage: Bacteria > Acidobacteriota > Terriglobia > Bryobacterales > Bryobacteraceae > Bog-105. The sequence continues at coordinate 115,584 of CAWFWH010000016.1, forward strand.
GGACGTTCTGGGGCCTCAAGCGTCTTCGCGCACTCGCGTTTCCCCTGCTTTTGCTGGCCGTCATGGTGCCTCTGCCGGCCATCGTCTACAACTCGATCGCGGCGCCCCTGCAGCTGTTTGCCTCCGACGTTGCTTCTCAGATGGCGCAAGCTGCCGGTGTGTCGGTATTCCGCGACGGCAATATTATCCAATTGGCCGGCATCTCGCTCGGTGTTGCAGAGGCCTGTAGCGGGCTTAGCTGTCTATCCGCCTTGATTGTGGGGAGTCTCTTGCTGGGATATCTCCTCTGCACGCGCAAGCTGAGCCGGATTCTGCTGCTGATCGCGGCGGTCCCGCTGGCAATTGCGGTCAACGTTGTTCGAGTAGCTGGAACGGCGGTGCTCGCCGATTACAACCAGGCATTCGCGATGGGCTTTTACCATGCGTTTTCCGGATGGCTGGTGTTCTTGGCTGGTATTGTTGTGCTCTATGCGATTGCACGGATAATGCACTCCGTGATCGATCCGAAGGAAGCGGCATGAGCAAAACCACTTGGCTTCCATTTGCGGTTACAACGGGTCTCCTCGTCGGTGCAATAGTCGTTGGAGGGATGACCGAGCGCCGGATTCCGGAACCTCTTGCGATTCCACTCAATCGGATCGATTCACAGATCTCGGGCTGGACGGAAATCAACCAACGCCAATTGGATGCTGCAACCCTGAGAGTACTCGATCCAACGACTTACCTTTCGCGAACGTATCAGAAGGGTGGGTCGCAAATAGATCTGTTTATTGCCTATTACGCGCAGCAGCGCGCCGGTGAAAGCATGCATTCCCCTCAGCACTGCCTTCCGGGAGCGGGTTGGGAAATATTGCAACGCGGTTCAGCGAGCGTCAACGTCGCAGGCAAGCAGGTTGACATCAACAAATATCGGATCGAGAATCTTGGAACAAGAATGCTGATGCTGTATTGGTATCAATCGCGAAGCCGTATTGTGGCAAATGAGTACGTCGCCAAGGTTCTGCTGGCGCGGGATACTGCGCTAACGGGCCATACCTCCGGTTCTATCGTCAGGATCATGTTGCCGGACGATAGCGCGGCCACCGGCGAAGGAATTGGCTTCGCTTCAGCTCTCATTCCCAGAGTGCAGCGTTGTCTCGGCTACGAGTGAGGCGTCGTGAAACTCTGCGCGCTTGAAAACGCGTATCAGGAATAGAATGCCTTCAAGGTCCGGCAAGTATACTCGATGTCTTCCGGCGCCAGTTCAGGGTACACGGGCAAGGCCAGCGACTCATTTGCGAGCCGCTCGCTGACGGGAAAATCGCCCGCGTGGTATCCCAAATGGGAAAAGCATTTCTGTAGGTGCATGGGAACTGGATAGTAGACTTCCGTTCCGATTCCCTGCGCTTTCAGATAAGCCTGCAACTCGTTGCGGCGTGGTCCAACGATGGCAAATTGGTTGTAGATGTGCCGGTTCTGATATGCTTTCTCGACGGGAACACTGACAGGAACATCGAGCTCGCGGATTATGCCGCGATAAATATCGGCGTTCCGCCGGCGACCCTCGGTCCAGGCATCGAGATGCGGTAACTTAACCCGGAGCACTGCGGCTTGAATTGCATCGAGACGCGAATTCACGCCTACCCATTCGTGGTAGTACTTCTTGCGGGCTCCGTGTACGCGCAATATTTTGAGTTTTTCCGCCAGCACATCATCGTTTGTGGTCAACATGCCGCCGTCGCCGAAGCCGCCGAGATTCTTGCTGGGGAAGAAACTGAGGCATCCGATATCTCCGATGCTGCCGGCGCGGCGGCCCTTGTATTCCGACCCAATGGACTGGGCGGCATCCTCAATGAGGAATATCCCTCTTGAGGCGGCGAGCGAACTCAGCGCGTCCATATCGGCGCATGCGCCAAACAGGTGAACGGGAATGATTGCACGTATTTCCGGATGGTTTGCCAGCACGGCGGCAGCTTTGGCTGCGTCCAAATTGAAAGTGTCCGGTTCGATATCTGCAAAGACGGGCGTTGCTCCGACGCGGCAGATGGCGCTGACAGTGGCAAAGAAGGTGTACGGGGTGGTAAGGACTTTGTCGCCAGGTCCAATATCCAACGCCATGAGGGCAAGCAAAAGCGCATCCGATCCTGAAGCACAACCGATAGCGTGCTTAACACGGCAATATGCCGCGATTTCGTTCTCGAGCGCACTGACTTCCTCCCCAAGCACAAAGTGCTGGGAATCGATGACGCGCGTGAGGGCAGCGAGCACTTCGTCGCGAATGGTTCGATGCTGAGCTTTGAGATCGAGGAGCGGGACGGTGCGCTGTTCTGTGGCAACAAGAGTCATAGTTTTCTTATCGGGCGAGTACCGAAATTTCCTCAACTACGCAGGTTCCGTTGCGCACATATTCTGTATCGCAGGCTTCGCAACGGGCCGTCTCGTGAGCACTGTCTGCTCTGAGGTTGAGCTTCACGCCACATGCACACATCCATCCCCGTGTTCTCGCCGGATTACCGTAAATCAGAGCGAAATCTGGAACATCACGCGTCACGACGCTTCCGGCGCCGATGAAAGCATAGCGGCCGATGGTGATACCGCAAACGATGGTGCTGTTCGCGCCGAGAGAAGCCCCACGGCGCACGAGCGTCTGCTTGTACTCGTCTCGCCGGCTCACGTGACTGCGGGGATTCACAACGTTCGTGAAAACCATTGACGGGCCGCAGAACACGTCATCTTCGAGAATGCAGCCCGTATACACGGACACGTTGTTCTGGATTTTGACGTTCCGGCCGATCACAACATGCGGGGAGATAACGACATTTTGGCCAATGTTGCAGTTTTCTCCGATCTTCGATTCCTTCATGACGTGAGAAAAGTGCCAGATCTTCGTACCTGCGCCAATTTCGCAGGGCTCGTCGATGTAAGAAGATTCGTGTACGAAGTACGATTGCTGGGTGCTGGAAGACATGGAGGATTGTCTCAAGTCTACAGCGCCATCACTTTATGAGGAATCTGTGCGACTTGAACCGATTCACCGTTCAGTTGCAAGGACAACTGGCAGGCTTGTAAAACCTTGAGCACCTGGACTCCTTCTTCCCCGGGGGTCCTCGGCTGCTTTCCCTGCTCGATGCAATCCACGAAATGAGTGCATTCGAGGAGCAGCGGTTCGGTGGTCTCGAATTCGACGACAGCGCCTTCCGGTTTAGCCGCCTCGAACGCGCCGTTTCGGAGATCGATCTGTTTGTTGAAGAGCATCAATTTGCGATCCGGCCGCGTGTCCTCGAACACCGCCATCTTCTTATTTCCAATCACCACCAGACGCTGTTCTTTGTAAGGATGAAGCCAGCTCACGAAGATATGAGCGCGAGTGCCCCGGTCGAAAAGCAGATTCGACATGGTCACGTCGGCGATGTTGGGCTGAAGGTATGCGCCGCCAGTAGCAATCACCTGACACGGCGTTTGACCGACGAGTGAAAGAATGACGGAAATATCATGCGGAGCGAAACTCCACAAGGCGTTCTCTTCGCGCCGAATCTTGCCCATGCTCAATCGATTGGAATAGATGTATTCGATGCGACCCAGCACTCCAGCGCTTACGAGCTGTTTCAACTGCGTCACGGCAGGGTGATATTGCAACAGATGGCCGACCATCAGAACGCGATTGCGAGCATGCGCCGTGGCGGTCATCTCCGCGCCATCCTGCCAGTCCAGAGCAAGCGGCTTCTCGACAAACACGTGCTTCCCTGCATTCAAGGCGGCGAGGGCAAGCTCGTAGTGAGATTCTGCCGGTGTCGCCAGCGCGACCGCCGTGATCTCGGGATCGTTCAACACAGAGTCATAATCGGCGAACAACTTCGCGCCGGGACAGGAGCTCGAAACTAACTTCAGTCGATCCGCATCGGCATCGCACAAGCCGTATAGATGCTCGATCGACGAAAAGGTCCGTACAAGATTCTTACCCCAATAACCGCAGCCGACGACGCAGACTTTTGCTGAAGCCATATCTACTCACGAACCGAGCGGCCGATATGCGCACGAATCACCAACGCACGACAACTCGGCTGAACTGTAACTATCTCCGTTCATAGAAGCGGTTGCAATCTCGATTCCACCCGTTGGCTGGCAGAGAGGCAAACGAGTCGATGCTCGCTATCGCGCATTCAACGGGGTTCAGGTTCGGTAAGGCCCGATTCAGAGAGCATAGACAGAGATACCTACCAAAAAAATGGGAACGAATCCTAGTATTTAGTCAGATCTGCCGGTCGATCAGCATAAGGTCTTGATTCTGCCAGAGGAAAAGAATTGTCTCCGAGTGGTCCCGGAAGTGCAAAACCTTTGGAATCTGATCCACATATGAAAACACTTGATTTTGCGCTCCGATGCGCTGTCCTCAGCTGCTTTCTGCTCTTCGGTTTTGGGAGCATGCGAGGCCAGCAACAACCGCCCGCCTCTGACAACTCGAAGCCGAATGCGTTAGCGGCAAACCACGCCAAGACTTACTGCCGAACCGAATGACGGGACCAAGGCCGGATCGGGCTCGAGTGTAGCGAATACGCCCTCCTCTTCCACCAAAACGGCGGTCGAAGAAGATTACCGGATCGGAGCTGGGGATGTTGTTCAGATATCTGTCTGGAAAGAGCCCGAAGCTTCTGTCCCCGGCATGACGGTTCGTCCGGATGGAAAGATAACTCTGCCCTTGCTTAAAGATATCGAAGTGGCTGGTTTAACGCCGCGAGAGGCCGAGAAACTCATTACGAGCGGACTTGCAAGTTTCATCACGGATGCGAACGTAACAGTCATTGTTACGGGGACAAACAGCAAGAAAATTTACATCATCGGCGCCGTGAAGAAGGAAGGTCCTCTTCCCTACACATACCGGATGACGATCATGCAGGCCCTGACGGAGGCCGGCGGACTTACTGATTTTGCAAAGCGCAAGAAAATCTATGTACTTCGCGCCGAGAGCGGTAAAGAAACCAAGATCCCGTTTGACTACGATGCGATCTTGAAAGGCAAGAATATGGAGCACGTCTGGTTGCTGCCCAACGATACCCTCGTTGTGCCGCACTAATCGGCGGAAGGGGACGGCAGGTTTGTCCATGCGCCAAAAGACGGGCTTGGGACGAGCGCGCCCGTCCCATCCCGATCTTAGGCCCTCGCGACGTCGAAATCCGGTACAGCGGCAGGCACAAGCTCTTTCGCTGCCGAGGGGAAGTGCCACACGGGCGTATCGGCCACAGCGTTGGAGCGGCAGAATGGATGGAAATCTCCCATCTCTAAGAGATTGCTAAGCCGTTCTTTTGTCTTTCCGAGGTTCGTGTAGTGGCGAAACCGAGATTTCAGCGATGCAGCCATTCTAGGCTGCTCCGGATCAACTTCCCAGGGGTGAACATAGGCGACTACCGTCATGCCTTCTTGCCAGGCTCGCCGGATGCCCAGCCGCGTGTACCAGGAAGGCAAGAGGCGCAGGTATCCACCGCCGCCTACGGGAAGATTCGGCGTGCGCCTGAGGCGGAACGTCGCTATAGGGTATTCGGTCAGCGGTCCCGAAGGCGTCGAAATCTGGAACGGCTTACGCGGCGCATCGGCAATCCCATACCATTCGTGCTTGATCGGGAAGATGCTCGAATCGTAGCGGAACCCCAGCTCAGTGAGAATGTCAATGGCCCAGAGACATCGATTCGTGATCGAGAAACATGGAGCGCGATATCCGAAAACCTTCTGCCCGGCCGCCTGCTCGATACAATTCTTGGCGCGAATTGTATCGCGGCGAAACTCCTCCGGGCTCAAGTTGTAAATCAATCGATGCCAATAGGAGTGACAGGCAGGTTCGTGGCCTCGGCTCACTATTTCGCGAACGATTTGAGGGTGTTTGTCTGCTACCCAGCCGAGAATGAAGAACGTGGCTTTCACGCCGCTTTCATCGAAAAGATCCATCAGGCGGCGTGTGTTTACTTCAACACGTGACGGATACTCGCTCCATTTGTCACGTTTTATGATGCTTGAGAACGCCTCGACTTGAAAATAGTCTTCGACATCGACTGAGATGACACTGTGCTTTCGAATCGAATCGGCCCTCATCCTTCTTCGCCTTCCTCGCACTCACACGCGACTCCGTAAAGGCCACACTCAGGAAGCAGAATTACGGTTATCTGTGGTTATGCGAAATACGGCACCTTGCAATCTTCTATCCATCAAAAAAAAGCGGCTTAGGGCGCGAGACAAGACCCGGAGGTCCGCAGTAAATGATAGATTTGCTTGGCCGGATGTTGCTGAAGGTGCGCGGACGAAAGTTAACCGCGAGAAAGATTCAGCGCTGAATATTGGGAAAGAATCTTAACTTCTTTCGCTGAGTGCAGCCTTCTGGGGCCAACCATCGACTTTGTTATGTAACAGCGAGCTGTCTTTAGTATTAGGTTGTTCGGAGCCCGATGCCATGCTCCGAGCCCTAAGCACCGAGTAATTTATGATCCGACACGCAATGCCACAATCGCAGCTGTCGATTACCGTCTCGATCCGCAGCACCAGAACCTCACAACGAAGCAGGAGTTTCTGAGGTTCTCGATCTCCACAGGCTCCGGGAATCTCGAGTACCGCGATGAGCATCTCTCCAGGCGAGAATGGCTGCGAGCAGACGCAGTAAAAGCCGCCGCTGCTGACGTTCACCGTATACGTATCAAGAAGATGCTCGTGGACTCTCCACATTCGAACGGGCCACTGCACAACCACTCGATGCCTTGTTCTGCGGTCAGCGATCCGCCCAATGAATGTTTCTATAGTTCCAGTACTGATGGGCGGGTCAGTAACCATGTCGCAATAGCTTCAGCATTTTCCCTTCCAGCATCCAAGAGGTCACGTGCGGTAGTGACGGAAAGAGCATTCTTCTCGCGGACGATGAGCCGGAAATTCGCGGGTTCAGTCGAAAGCGACTCTTCGGCGACGAGCGCGGTGCATTTACGGGTGCCTTTCAGCGAAAGCCCGGTATGTTCGAGTTGGCCGACGGCGGAACTATCCTACTCGACGAGATCGGCGAAATGGAGCTGAAACTGCCAGCAAGGTTATTGTAGGTGTTGCAAGACCAGGAATTCCAGCGGCTGGCGGGAGGCAGACAGTACGAGTCAATGTGCGCATCATAGCCGCCCAAGAACTGGCGGCGTTGTATTACGAGCGCTTGGAAATAGAAACCGCACTGGAGTAGTTGAAAAACCCAGTTGCGCGGCGCCCAGATTGTGTTGCGGAGCAAGACAGCCGAACTCGTTAAACAAGAGTTCTACGGCTTGCTGATGGCGCACTCGCCATCCGAGGGTTGATTCACGAAGCCGAACTGCAAGCCCATGAGGATCCGGGACCGACTCTCCTTCGTTCATTCCGTACGCGTCGTCCAACGGCGCAGACCGCAGAAGCGGAGTGATCTCGCATCGCGGAAATTCTGCCGCATGCAGGCGCTCAGAGTTAGGCCGAATACTGCTCCAGTGCGATTCGAACCAGTTGACTTCGAGTGTGGACCCTATTTCTGTCAAATAGCTGCTGCAGCGTGGCCTTCACTAACGCTTCGGAGATGTGGGCTTGCGCAGCGATCTCCTTATTGGCCAAGCCTTCGACGACACCGCTCAGCACCGCCCGTTCGCGGCTTGTAAGAGCCTCTTGAGAGTTCCTGATCCCAGTCTCCGAGCGAAGATGATCCTGAAGAATGGGATCCATGTAGAGCTGACCGCCCATGAGCGCGCGAATGGCGTCTAACAGAAGATTGGGCGGGTTCTGTTTCAAGAAAACTCCCGCAGCCCCGCAGTGGATCAGCCGACGCGCTTCGAAAGGGCTAACGAGTCCCGCTACTATCAGAACTCGACCGCTGAATCCAGCCGCGCGTGCAGGCTTAAAGAACTGGACACCCCGCTCTTTCCCAAGGTCCACATCCAGCAACACCAGATCGATCTGAGTCGCGCCCAAAAATTCCAGCGCTTCTTCGACTGAGCCGCAACCGCCAACGACTTGAAGATCACATTCAGCACCGAGCAGCCGCGCGGCACCCTCCCGGAACAAGGCATGATCATCAATAAGAAGAATTCTGGTGCGCGGTTGCGTTTCCATACTCGTCTGCGACGTTTTGCCACTCTCGTAAAGGGATCAGCTCTACCACAAAGCAGGAACCTACCGGTACGGGCTCACACCTCAGGTCGCCAGAGATCGAGTGCGCAATAGCTCTTGAAATGTAAAGGCCCAGACCCTTCACACCGGTACCGCGATTGAATGGCTGGAATAATTCGTCCGGCGCGGCGACGCCAGGACCGGTATCCAGAAAGCGAACGATCACGGAACGGCCCTTCAACTCCGCCGAGATCGTTAACCGCTTTTGTCTCGATGCATTCATGGCCTTGTTGCTGTTCTGGGCTAAATTCATAAAGATCTGCATCAGCCCCCGCTTCTCTCCCCACACGGGCGGCAAATCGGCAGCAATCTGCCAGTTGACACGTATTTCGGATTCCTGGAACCAGGATTCGATAATGATGCGCAATTCCTCGAGCAGCGCACGCAGATCGACGCTGCCGTTCGATCCTTCGCCCGGCCGCAGCTCCGTGGAAGCAATTTTCGTCATCGCTCGCAGAAGGTTTCCAAGCGCCTCGAAATCGGCGTTCTCGCGTAGCTCGGGCACGCGCTCCAGATTGCCGTTCATCAGCGCGGCGGCCGCGCTCAGATTCCGTATCTCGTGCAACACCGCCCCCATCGCGATCTGTGAGGTTGTGACGGAAGAACGCACGGCCCCTCGCTCGTACTCCTGCAGCCGCTCGGACGCATCTATCATCACGGCCCCCAATCTCCTTCCCCCAGTAGTCTCGCAGATCGAAAAGCAGACATCCGCCATAAACATCGCACAACTCGGACGCCAGCCTCTACATTGCGTTATGTTGCGTATCATTTCGCCTTCCCGGTCGATCCTCAACGCACTGGTTAGGTCGGGTAAATAGGAGTCCAGGGCCTCCCCCTCTAAGCGCCGGTCCTCGACCCCAAACAGTTTATGGGCGGCCGGATTGGCCATTACTATTTTCCCTCGTCCATCTGCACTGAGAATCGCCGCGGGACTGTTTTCGAAAAATGCTTGCCACTCCTGTTGGCTTTTTCGTTTCGCTTGGAGCTGCGCTTCCTTAGAACGAAGATCCTCATGCAATTGGCGCATTCTAATCAGAAGAATTACTGATACAACGCCCAACACCATCTCCACCCGCGGCACCCACGGCACAAAACTGAAAACATCCGATAAGATCCAAGTGAGTACGCCAACGACGGCCAGGTACCACGCACTTAGGCAACACGCCGTCACGACAATAGGGATCAGGCATAAAGAGGTGCGCCAGCCGTCCGGCCACTCCGTCAGCGCAACGATTAGGAGGAGAATGGCGCCTGTCGTAATAGCCGCGACGCCATTTTCTTGAAATTGCCTAAAGCGGCGCATTCAGATTTCTGTGAACGCAGTATACACTGGTCGGGATCAGAAACGGAGAGGGCATCGGAGACCTTAAGAATGTTAGACCCGCACACCCAGGCTGACACTAGTGCAAATACGCAGTCCAGAAATAGCCAAAAGATAATTGGACCTCAGGTGAAAGCTGAATCACAATAGTTTCTGAATCACAATAATCTCTGTCCAACGAAAGTTTGGTGTGCGCTATTGGCGCCTGGAAGGGGGCGAGTATCAAGTGTATTTCGTCTCGCAGACAGATCCCCAATCATCATGGCAAAGGCTTTTCAAACTCCGGCGGAGCAGTACAAATTTTCTTGGCGATCAGCCACAGCTAACTTACTCTGCGTGCGACTACGCGTGCAGCAATAAATCCGAAAAAGTACCCTTAGTACCGAAATTTTTCCTATTGGCGAGTAAACGTCTTGACAATCCTTTGAACTGAGTTATTCTTACAACCAAACCCCAACTGAAAAGACTAGAGCTCGTCGCGGACAGAGTAAAGTTTTTCCAGAGCGTCGCGACTTAGATTCGGAGGAATAGGTGTGTGAAGCTGCAACTCGTATCGGAGGATGATTCACTTCTGGCGCTTTGCCGGGAGATTGCCAGAGAGTTTCCCGCGATTACCTGGAACCTGAAAGCAGGATCAGATTGTTCGTGGGGCTCGGATGTGGACATTTGCCTTTGGGATTATCGACCGGGTCTCTTCATTCCTGAAAACGCGCGCTGGGCCACCAGATGTTTCGTCCTGGTGGCATCTCGCGATATCGAGGCGTTTCGTGCGGCTCACCCCTACGCGGAGGCCGGAATTGTCCTGAAGCCCGTCACCCGTGCTGTAGTGCGTGCGCTAATGGCACAAACCATTGCGAGTACAACTCAACGCGCCCCATCTGAGAACGATTCGATTCGATCTGACCGGGATGACATCCTTCAGTGCCTGATGGAGGCTAATCTGCGGCTGCAGCAATACGATTCGGAGCGGACCAATTTTCTCGGACGCGCATTGCACGATTTCCATGCGCCGCTTACCGCGGTCAGCGGTTATTGCGGGCTGCTCGTGGAGGAAAAGATCGGATTGCTCGACGAACGCCAGAAACTGGTGATCAACCGTATGCACCACAGCGTGCGCCGGCTTTCGCGCATGAGCCGGGCGATGTTCCAGCTTAGTGTCGGACGTCACGTTGCTCTGAAACCGGCTCTCCGCGAGGGAGATGTCCGCGACTGTGCTGAGCAAGCTCTTTACGAGATTCAACAGCTTGCCCAGGAGAAGGAGCTTCAACTTGATGTTGATCTCGAGCCTTCCGGCGCGACCTTATTACTTGACTCGGGCCAGATCGAGCAGGTGATGATCAATCTGCTTGAAAACGCGTGTAAGTTCAGCCCCCGCTCCGGGTCAATTGCCGTTAAAGGATATTCTTGCTTTTGCGACCGTCGAGCAACGAATGTTTTCTGTCCTGCCGAATCTGACCGCCGTGTGCAGCAAGTGAGGACGCCCAATGCGTATCGAATCGATATAGAAGATTCGGGGCCGGGCATCTCTCCAGAACACCTGAAATCGATTTTTGAGGAATACGTGTCGTACTCAGGCGGACTGGACCGCTCGAGAGGAGGTCTCGGCCTGGCGATCTGCCGCATGATTCTGAATCAGCATGAGGGTCGGATTTGGGCCGAAAATAGCCGGTCAGGCGCAGTGTTCTCATTTGTCCTCCCGCACCGTTCCGCCGATGGCGTCCACCAACCCGCCGAAATCACTTATGATGCTACTCGAACTGAATTGTCTACGGCGTGCGTATGATCACAACAAAAAAAACCATTTTGATCGGAGAGGATGATTCCGAAGTTCGCGGTTATCTCGAGATGGCCACTGAAATGCATGGGGTACGAAGTCGTACTGGCCCAGGATGGAGAGGAGGTCTTAAGCTACCTTCAGCAAAACGACGCTGTACACGCGGTGCTGCTGGACATCATCATGCCCCGAAAGGACGGCATTGAGACGCTTCGCGAAATCCGAAAATTAAATTGCTCGCTGCCGGTAATCATGGTTTCTGACGCGTCATCGACGATGAATGTGGTGCAGGCGATGAAGATCGGAGCTACAGATTTCCTGTCGAAGCCTGTAACTCATGAAGAGCTTCGAGCGGCTATCCAAAAAGCAATGGAGCTTATGCCTCAACCTCCATCATTGGAAGAAAAGAGCGAAGCCGCAGGTAATTCGGGAAAGCTGTTCTTCGGTACAAACCGGCGGATGTACGACATTCGTCAGACTTTGAAGGATGTAGCTCACTCGGAAGCCCCGGTCTTGATCCGTGGCGAGACCGGAGTCGGCAAAGAAGTCATCGCACGAGAACTGCACGCCCTTTCCTTGCGCTCCCGGAAGTCGTTCCTGAAGCTGAATTGCGCGGCTCTACCATCGGAGCTGGTCGAAAGCGAGCTGTTCGGATACGAGCGTGGTGCGTTCACCGGTGCATTCCAGAAGAAGCCCGGTATGTTCGAACTCGCTGATGGAGGAACAATTCTCCTCGACGAAATAGGTGACATGGATTTTAAGCTGCAGGCAAAGCTCCTTCAAGTTCTGCAGGATCATGAATTTCAGCGCATCGGCGGGAAGGAAACAATCCGTGTGGACGTTCGCGTAATGGCAGCGACACACCGGGACCTGGAACACGCAATTGCAAACCGTCAGTTCCGCGAGGATTTGTATTATCGCCTGAATGTAATCGCCATCGAACTTCCGGCATTGCGGGAACGCAAAGAGGATGTCATTCCCATGGCAGGGTTCCTCATCCGTAAGAACTGTCCTTCTTCTTCGCCTACGCTAACGCCGGCCATGAAGCAGGCGTTCGCAGACTATAGCTGGCCAGGAAACATCCGTGAATTAGAGAACGTCGTGCGGCGGTTCATCATTCTGCGGGACGCGGAAGGCATCGTCCGGGAATTAAGGGCGAAAATGGCACGGAAAGACCTCGGGCGGCCACACGTCGCGACTTCCGAGGACACCTCCGACAGTTCTCCAATACTTGCCCAGGTGACCAAGGCAAAGCACGAAGCTGAAACCACGGCCATACTTGGAGCACTCAGTAGCACTCGATGGAACCGTAAGCAAGCTGCGACACTCCTGAAGATCGATTACAAAGCGCTCCTTTATAAGATGAAGAAGTTGGGAATCGACGACGATAATGTTAGGTTATCGACTGACTTACCTAAGCCCAACGGATCGGCTCTCGTGGCTTCCGGAGATTGATACTGGCGAGCGAACGCCGGTTCAAGCTCTGAGGGAATAAATGTCCCGTTCGGGCGGGCTGCGTCGCGCTCATCGCTCTTAATGAAGAATCTGATGACGCAATCCCTAGAACTCTGCCGGGACGAAAACGTCTCAATCGATGACCGCTTGGCCTGTCCGCAGTGCGAATCACCTCTGCTGGAATTAGGCGAAGAACTGCTCTGTTCGGCTTGTCAACGCCGCTGGCCTATTATCAACGGGATTCCGCACTTCGTGACGACTTTCCCTTACTGGGGTGAGATTCCGCTTCAACAGATGCTGGAGGTGAACCGGCGCGCCGAAGCGGAACGCTGGGATTCGGCGTTAGCAGACTCGCAAGACCAAGCGGTTCGCCGGGCGTCCGAAATGATCTTAAATCTTGAAAGGGCGAATTGGCAGTGGCTGTTGGATCTTCCTTCCGCAAGCCGGGTGCTGGACATCGGATCCGGGATGGGCACCAATTCGCATGCCCTCGCGCTGCATTACCGTCACGTGGTGGCACTCGAGCCAGTTCTGGAGCGAGTGAAATTCATGCAGCAACGATTCCTCCAGGAGAAACTTTCAAACGTTGCGATAGTCCGGAGCTCGATTTGGGCGCTTCCATTCGCTCCGCAAAGCTTTGATCTGATAGCAATGAACGGGGTGCTCGAATGGGTCGCAGAAGGCCGGACGGAAGATCCACGCGCTTTGCAGGAACTCGCTCTTCGGAAAGCCTTTCGCCTTCTGAAACCTGGCGGTTATCTTTATCTGGGAATCGAGAACCGTTTCGTCCCTGGGTACTTTGTCGGTTATCCGGATCCTCATTGCGGATTACCCTTTGTGACGGTGCTGCCGCGGCCTGTTGCGCAGTGGTACGCCAGGCGAAAGGGGCAAGGTGGATACCGGAATTATTTGTATTCGAGTAGAGGGTATCGCAAGCTTCTAAAGGGGGCGGGCTTCGACAGTGCGGAGGTTTACGCAGCCCTGCCGAGCTACAACCATCCCCGATTTCTAGTTCCCCTGAGGGGGAACGTGTTTTCGCATTATTGGCAGAACTTTGGCTCAGGCCAAGGTCGTGGTATCCGGGGACTGCTCCAGCACGCGCTCCTCAAAACAGGGGTGCTGAAATATCTCGAGTATTCCTATGCGATCCTCGCCCGCAAAGGGTATGACTGCACCGATGATAAGTGAACTAACGAGCTTCCTGCTGACAAGAAGCGGGGAATGGAAATTTCCGCCAGGCGGCGAATGGAAGTTTCTATTCCATAACAATTACCAGCCGCACTACAGCGGAATCAATCTGTTATGGTTTCGGGATCGCGATGAGTTCCCGCGGGTGGTAACAAAAGTTTGCCGCGACCCTGGCATTTTGCAGAAAGAATATGAAAACCTGAATCAGCTCCATGCAGACATTCCCGGTTGCACGCCGCGACCTTTGCACTTTGGGCAGTTATCGGGATTTTGGACGTTATGGATGAGCGGCGTTCCTGGCCGGCGGTTTCAAGTGCGCGCGGAGTATTCGCCAGATACTCTGCGCTCCATCACCGAGACGGTGATTTCTATTCATGCCGCAACTCGGAGGCAGGCTGCCGTCGACGACAATCGCCTCGAGCGCATGGTTTCGCAGCCTCTGGATACGCTCTTTCATTTCGGCAAATCGCTGGCAGTCCAGAATGGCTGTCAGGCGCTTGCCGAAAAAATTTCGAGCGATTGGATCAAATCCCTTCCCGTTATTCCCCAGCACGGAGATCTCTACCTAGGTAATCTCCTGGCAAACCGAGGGCGCTGGCACGTTGTGGACTGGGAGAGCTTCGGGGTAATTGACTTGCCGCTTTACGATCTTTTTACGTTCTGTTTTTCACTGTTACAAATAGGCGCAAACACCCCAGAGACATGGAGGCCTTCGATTGCGGCGGAAGTCCCCGCTCTGGTCTTCCGCTACTCACAGGAATTTAGTCTGGCCCATGAAGATCTTAAATTGCTGCTGCCGTTAACCCTGGTGAACTGGTTCCACCTACAGTGGATGGATGGTCGCGAGGAGTTCTCGACCCGCATGTACAGGGTTATTGAACACTACTTCCAGAATTCAAGCAGCTGGGACAGGCTCGTTGACGTGAGCAGCGAGAAGACGGGAGAACGGCAGAGGGTGGCCTGATCACATCGATCGATCAATTGCGCCATTGGTCCTGGGACTACTAGATCTAACCCTTAGATGACAAAGGGGTTACCTGTCGAATGTTCTTCTTAATTTCCAACATTGTTTGCAGTCACAGCTTCGAGCACTGCCTAAGTACATGCAAACAAGCAATTGATTTTGTGGCCCTTAACTTGCCGCTAGCGAAGCCATGTTAAGTCTGCGATGCAGTCTATGTATTGCCGTGGTAACCGGAGTGTTCGCTGGTGTCGCTTTTGCCGACCCTCAGCCCCTGCCGGGCTCTGTGCTGAATAGCAGCGGTTTCCAGTTGCATACGTCCGTTAATATGCCGTCCGGGAATCCTACGTATCCGGTGAGCTTTAGTTTCGGCTCGGGCGGAGGGTTTACGGCTACAATCGATGGCACCAATACAGCGATGTGGTGCGTGGATGCCGAGGAGGATGTCTCGCCTCCCGTCCTGTACAACGCAGATCTGGTACAGGTGTCGACCATCGCAACTAATTCGAGCTATGTGCGCTACGGCAATGTCAGCGGCAGCGGTTGGCAAATGAATCTTACCGGCGACAATACTGCTCAACAGCGGTTCGAGATGGCTGCCTACCTTGTCAGCCAGTATCCGGGGGTTCCGGCCGGGCCCAATCCGTCGAACACGGCGGGGGACAAGGAGATTCAGACCGCGATTTGGGAAATCATGTGGAACACCAGCGTGACACCGCAAGGCGGGATCACGTACAACAGTATTCTAAACGACGGCACGAACTCGAGTAACGTTGCCACCGACATCGCTAATGCGCAGGCATTCGTCAACAATACCGCGAACGCATCCTTCTTCAATAATTACGCTGTTGTGAGCGGAGGCGCAAATCCCAATGGCAGCCTCATATCGCCAGGAATCCAAACCTACATCGTTCAATTGGACACTCCTGCGGCCGTTCCGGAGCCCACGTCTGTCATCTTGCTTGGATCTCTGATCGCGGGCGTATTCGCCGTGACCCGCCGGGCTCGCGCGAAGCGGGCTCGCGAAATGTGCTGAATGGCGGACGATCAGCCGCGCAAAGCGCCGCGGTTTTGTTGGCGATCATCGCCATCTCGCTACAGGGCTGCAGAAAATCCCAGAAGGACAAAGAGGTAGTCTTCCTCAAAAAGGGCGAGACGCTCGTTGCCAGCAAGCAATATTCGCGAGCGATCCTGGAGTTCAGAAATGCGATTCAGGTCATGCCTAAAGATGCAGAGCCGTACTATCAGCTCGGCATCGCCTGCATGGGGATGGGCGATGTTTTTGATGCATTTCGCGCGTTTCATCGAGCTACGGAGCTGAATCCGAAACACTCGAAAGCACAGCTGAAAGTCGCCGAACTGCTCAACATGACGCAGAAGAACGATCTTCTTCGTGACGCTGCAAGCCGCGTCAGAAATGTCCTTCTTGCTTCGCCTGACGATGAAGAAGCGACCGACGCGCTGGCGATCACCGAATTTCAGATGGGCAAGAGCGAAGACGCGCCCCGCCGTCTGGAAGAGTCGCTGCAGAAGTTCCCTTCACGCCTGAAATCGTCGGTGGCGCTAGCACATATGATGCTAATTCAGAAGAACCTGAACGGGGCGGAAGAAGTACTGAACAAGGCAGTAGCCACCGCGCCGAAGTCGTCCGCAGCCCGACTGGCGCTTGGACAGCTCTACATATTGCTTCGACATCCTGAAAAAGCCGAACCCGAAATAAGGAAGGCGATCCAACTGGAACCGGAAAATGGGCCCGCGCTGTTGAGTCTCGCACAACTCCAGATTGGCGCAAAACGACTGGATGAGGCGGAGTGCACGCTTAAGCAGCTTTCGGCGCTTCCAGACAAACAGTACAGGGACCTCCACGCAATCTTTCTGTTCGAGGCTGGCAAAAAGGACGCCGCGATTTCCGAGCTCGAGGGGCTGGTCCGCGATGATCCTGATGATAGGCGGGTGCGCAGCAGATTGGTGCTCGTATATCTGAAGACGAACAGGACACAGGACGCGCAAAAGCTTCTGGCTGCAGCGTTGAAGCGGAACCCCAGAGACACGGAGTCCCTATTTCAGCGCAGCGAGCTTTACCTGAAAGCGGCAAAACCGCGGCAGGCTGAGCAGGACCTAAAGGAAGTCTTGCACCTTCAGCCGGATTCGGCGCGTGCTCATTTCGCGCTTGCACGCGTTTACGCTATCGAGGCGATCAACAACAGCATGCGACAGGAGTTGAATGAGGCGTTGCGTCTCGATCCCGCCTTGCTCCAGGCTAGGTTGGCATTGGCAAAATCCTTCGTTCTCGCGAATCAGCCTCAGGCAGCTTTGAACGTCCTGGATGGGGCTCCCGAATCGCAGCGGAGAACTGTAGCGGCAATCGTGGGGCGCAACTGGGCGTTGCTGCAGGCGGGAGATGCGAAAGAGCTGCGATCGTCACTAGATGCGGCGCTGCAGGTCACCAGGACGCCGGAGCTGGTGCTTCAGGATGGCCTTCTCAGAATGCAGCAAAAGGATTACACCGGTGCGAGAGCAGACGCGGAGGAAGTGCTCAGGCTTAAGCCGGAAGATAGCAGGGGAGCGCGCCTGCTCGCCGATACTTATGTTGCCCGTAACGAGGCGCCGAAAGCAACACAACGGCTCATAGACGTTGCAGCGTCGCGCCCGAAGGCCCCTTCCATCCAATACCTCATGGGGCAATGGTACATGACAAGCGGTCAAATCGCGGATGCGCGAAAAGCATTTGAGGCAACACTGGCGAGCGATCCAAACTTCGTGTCAGCGGCGATCAATCTAGCTGAGATCGACCGTCAGGAGCATCGAGTCGATGCCGCGCGACAACGTTTGCAAACCGTGCTCGCGGAACACCCGGGAAACGTGTCTGCCTTGCTGCTGCTGGCCAGCATTGACGAACAGATCGGGGATCGGATCGGAGAAATTGCAGCTTACAAATCTGCAATCGGCATCGATAGCTCGAATGCATACGCCCTTAACAATCTGGCGTGTGCCTTGGCAGTGGGCAATCCTGATGAAGCGTTACGACTGGCCGAGCGAGCCGTGGGAATCGCTCCGGATAATCCAGCCGTTCAGGATACCCTCGGGTGGATCTACTATCGAAAGGGCATGTTCGATGCTGCAGTCAATCACTTGAAATCGGCTGTCGATCGAGACCCCAATCCGCGCAGGGAGTTCCATCTCGCAATGTCCTACGTGAAATCGGGTCATCCGGAATCAGGGAAAGAGTTGTTGCGGAAGGCATTGAAGCAGGATCCGAACTTGCCGACAACTGAGCAGGGGTGGTGAGTCATCGGCTTACGACAGGACCGATTAATCTTTTAGCCGCATCAGCCGGCGCGTAGCCCACGCGGGCATCGACAAGATCACCCGATACCCGACCAGTTTCATCATTTCCTTCATTACGAACCGGCGATCATCCGGCCGCATCCACCAGCGATCCTTTTTCAAAGATGCAAGACGAGACGGTACTGGGCAGTAAACGAATTCAATAGGTATACAGCGAAAGATTCTGCTGAACGTCAACGAGACGCGGCGCAGGTGGACATCCGTGCTGACGAGAATCACGCTACGGGCCTTTTGCCTTTTCAGGAACTGCCGGAATCCCAGAGCTTCACCGTATGTATTCCACCTCCGAAGCTTGACTTTCTCGATGCGAATGCCCGAAGTCTCGACCTCTACAAAGAAATGCCGTTCATCCGGCCGAGTCTCGTCACGCGTCACGATCAATTTCTCGACGCCTTCCAAGTTGAGACTGCTCATTTTGCTAACTTCGAACCGCCCAACGCTCAGCACCAAACGCGGTGCCATCCCTGCTCGATATAGCTCGAGCCCATACTGTTTCCGTTCCATCCGGCCTGCCATCACAAAGATCAAGTCGGCAGCCTGTAGTGAATCGTTTAGACTCAACTTCTCATACAGCCAGAGCAAACAAGAATGCCACCAGTGGCTGATTTCTTCGCTCGACTTTATGGCCATTCGCTTTTCTAGGTTCCCTCAAACGGATCTGCGTTCTTGCTTGTCCTTTTGTGATGCGCACGCCACCGGTCAACGAGCGTATCAACCGTCCTAAGCACGTTATCAATCCTGAGGTCAGCCGAATTCGATGCTAAAGTGTCGATCTCTTCGTGATCATCGCCTCTGATCAGGAGAATCCATACCCCAACGGATAGCGGAAAGAGCTTGAAAACAAATTCGATGTCGGAACCGGTCGGATAGCGATTTTCGAGCGTCGCCCTGATCTCATTGGCTTCGTCCAAATTGAGACCAGGACCGCACCGAACAACGTGTTTGCTCTCAATCGCATTCGAACGGCTGGCCGCTTCGGACTTATTTCGCCGGAAAACAGAATTGGAAACGGCTGAGTCCCTCGGGGATTTTGGCAATTATCGCCTCCGGAGTCTGCTCGTTCGGGGTGAAAATCAGCCGCGCGCAGTCGTGATAAATCCTTGCATCGCCCGTTTCTCGCACGCTGGGGGCCAAGTCTGGGCAAACATATTTCCCCGGGTGGAAATAGCGGCCGGACTGCTGATCCGCACAGGCCGTCCTGAACTTTGGTATGGAAGGACAATCTTTTGAAACTGTCTGTACAGCGAAGCGCACTTTCGGTGAGCGTACCTTCGCTCGCCTGAACCGATTCTTCAGTTCGTAATGTTAGTATTCTTTTCGCATGATGGAAGAGATTTCGACTGCTCGCACGATTCCGGCGAACTGGTACGTCGATCCGCAGTTTCTGGTTGCCGAGAAAGAAAAGATCTTCTGGCACACATGGCAGCCGGTGGGTCATGCGGCGAAGGTCGCTTCGCCGGGATCGTATCTGGCGGCGGAGATTCTGGGAGAGCCGTGCGCGGCGGTGCGTGGCAACGACGGCATGTTGCGCGCATTCTCTAATGTGTGCCGGCACCGGGCGTCGACGATTTTGGACGGCGACGGCTGCGCGAAATCGCTGCGCTGTCCGTACCACGGATGGACGTATTCGCTCGAAGGCGCACTGCTGGTGGCGCCGGAATTCGAAGGTGTCGAGAACTGGAACCGCAGCGAAGTACGGCTGCCGGCGATGGATGTTGAGGAGTGGGGTCCGTTTGTGTTCGTGAACGTCGATTCGCATGCGGCGGCGCTCACAGAGATGCTGGGCGATATTCCGGAGCAGGTGGCGGCGCTGGGCTGCCCGGTCGATCAACTTCATTTTTCGTATCGCCGGGATTATTTGATCCAGTGCAATTGGAAGGTGTACATCGATAACTATCTGGAGGGTTACCATCTTCCGGTGGCGCATCCGTCGCTGTTCCGCGAGCTCGACTACAATGCGTATCGCGTCGACACGTTCCGCTACTACTCGTCGCAGCATGCGCCCATTCGCCCGCCACGTCCGGGACGGGATGAGCCGCGGCGGTACAGTGCAGAAGACGCAGCGAATCGTGCCTTGTATTTCTGGATCTTTCCGAATTTCATGCTGAACGTTTATCCGGACAATCTCAGCAGCAATATTATTCTTCCCGTCGGGCACGGCCAGACTCTGACGATCTTCGAGTGGTTCACGTATCGGCGCGATGGCGGGGCAGCGGAGATCTCACCCGAGACGGTGGCGTTCAGCGATGAGATACAGCAGGAAGACATTCGCATCTGCGAGAACGTGCAGAAAGGACTGGCGTCGCGTACGTATGATCGGGGACGGTATTCGGTGAAGCGCGAAAATGGTGTGCATCATTTTCACTCACTGCTCGAGGAGTTTCTGAACGGGGCGGCGGATAGGGGCGGCGGATAGGGGCGTTGAGGCTGGCGCGGGGTGCTGACAGAGCGGACTGCTAACAAGAGATTGCCGGCACATACGACAGGCGAGATCGTCTGGCTTCGTATCGCTTGAACACCAGCCACCCGATCACGGCTATCAACACGCTGCCGCCCAGGACCTTGGTTTCGAAGATGAGGACCGAAGAAACTTCGGGAGGAGGTAAGGCCGATAACACGATCGCGATGAGCGTGACGGCGAGGCCGGAGACGGCGGCGATGCGGCTGGCGAAACGGAAGCCGGCGGCGAATATGTAGAGGAACGGAATGAATGTAGCGATCACCATCATGTCGACCATGACCTGGTAGGCGGCGCGAACAGTCTCGCCGAGTTGCGCCATGAGGAGGAAGAGCGTGGCGGTGACGGCTTGCACGAGCAGCGAGACATAGGGCGTGCGCCAACGTGGATGAATGCGTCCGAAGGCGGGCGGGAGATAGTTGTCGAGGCCGATGGCGTAGGGCAGGCGCGTGTTTCCCGCGATCCAGGTGTCGAGCTGGCCGACAACGGCGATTCCGATCAGAGCGGCGAAGACGATGGTCAAGATCGGGGCACCGATCTTTTGTGCGCCGGCGGCGCTCGCTTGCGCGAGACCGGTCATGGGGCTGATGTCTTCCGGTTTCAACAGCACGAGCAGGGCGGCGGTTACTCCGATGTAGAAGAGCGCGCAGATGATGCCGCTGATGACAGCAGCGCGCGGGAGGTCGCGGCGCGGATTGCGGATCTCGGCGCTGACGACCGGGGCGAGCTCCAGACCGACAAACGCGAAAGCGATTTGGGACCAGAAGTTCAGGGTGCCGAGGTTCGCCTGCGGCAGTGCGTTCAACTTGGTGACGGCGCCGGAGTGCAGGTAGCCGGAGATGGCCAACGCGCCGAGCAGCGCGCCGATAATGAAGGTGGAGCTGCCGCCCAAGTTGGAGATCCACTTGGCGACTTTCATGCCGAAGAAATTGGCGGCGAAAGCGGCCCACAGGATGGCGAGGGTGGCGGACAGAGCGAACGCGCGGTCATCGGCCAAACGTTGACCGGTGGCGCCGAAGGCATACACGGTCATACCGATACCGGCGAGCAGAAGCGAGGGGAAATAGAGAACGGTGGATAGGAAATAGAACCAGCCGCAGAGAAAGGCGTGGCGGTCGTTGAAGGCGCGTTTGGTCCAGATGTACATGCCGCCTTCTTCGGGGAAGCGGCGCGAGAGACGCGAGACAACGATGGCGCAGGGCAGAAAAAAGAATGTGGCGGCGACGAGCCAGAGAACGAAGGAACCGGCTCCGGCGTGCGCGGCGGCGGAAACCCAGCGGAGGCTGACGAGGGCGCAGATGTCGAAGAAGACGAGATCTCTGAGCCGCAGCTCGCGCCGGAGGGTTACGGGCTCGCTCTCCATCGTGGTTCAGTATGGCAGAACGGGGCGGGGTACGGTGGGGCGCGAGTTCTGAACGGGTGTGTGGGTTGGCGACGCGAAATTCTTTTCTTGTGGGCTGCGATTGCTCAATCGATGAATGGGATATGGTGTCTTTCGGACGCAATAATGGCGGCGCGCCAACTTGTCCGGAAAGGCCTTTGATAGCTTAGATACCGCCGCTAGCTGCGCATCCCGGCCTCTATCGGCTTTAGGAAAAGCAAAAAATTTATGGTCCGTCCGTTTCACCTCTTTCTTGGCACTCTTACCCTGTCAGCCGTCATCTCCGTTGTGGCTCGCGCGCAAGAGCCGCCCACCTCATGGGTCGATAAGGACACAGGTCACCGCATTTTTCGCCTTACGAATGAACCCGGCTCGTCCGGCTTCTATTTCAACGTCAACGCCTACTCGCCCGATGGCAAATTGATGGCATACGACGCGCCTGACGGTATCCACGTGCTTGATCTGACTTTCATGAAGACTCGTCTGCTGGTTCCGAATCCGCCGGCGTCTGCAGATGGAACTGCCGGCGCTCCAGCCTATTTCCGCGGCGGCATTCACGCCATCGTAGTTGGCAGAAAAACGAACAGCGTTTTCTTTTCAAAGGTTGATCCAGCCACTCGACTGAGCACCATCTACAAGGCGGATATGTATACCGGTGAGGTAAACAAGCTTGTGACTTTGCCTCCGCGCGCCAGCCTCGCAACCATCAATGCCGACGAAACACTTGGAGTTGGAACGTACAACGAAAGCGAGCAAGGAACTCAACAGGAGTATGGGCGCAATCGTCCGCAGCCGGCAGCATCAACCTCCGGCAATCAGCGCCCGCCGCAGGCTGGGAATCTTGTTCAGGGGGAGGACAAGGCCGAGATGATGGAGCGCCGTCTTGCCGCTCACATTCCGGTAGTTCTCTACACAATCAACCTGGAAACCGGCAAGGTCGCGACTCTCCTTCACTCCACAGATTGGATCGGTCACATGCTTTTTTCGCCTGTCGATCCCACGCTCCTCATGTACTGCCACGAAGGCCCATGGCAGAAGGTAGACCGCATCTGGATGATCCATACCGACGGCACGAACAACACTCTAATTCATAAGCGCACAATGGCAATGGAGATAGCCGGTCACGAATTCTGGGGACTCGATGGCAGGACCATCTGGTACGACTGGCAGTATCCCGAAAGCGAAGATTTCTTTCTTGCCGGTTATAACCTCGAAACGCAACAGCGTACCGCGTTCCACATGCAGCGGAACGAATGGTCTATTCATTTCAACGTCACACGAGCTTAATGCGTTATTCACCGGCGACGGAGGCGATCCCGGGCAGATAGCTAAAGCACCCGATGGCGAATGGATCGAACTCTTCCACCCGCAGATGCTGAAGACCTCTGGCGCGTTGAATGCTCCGAGCTTCTGGCAGCCTGGTGTGTTCCATTCCGAGCATCTCGTGAATATGGCTCACCACGACTATCATCTTGAGCCCAACGTCCGCTTTTCGCCAGACAAGAAACTTGTTATTTTCACAAGCAACATGTTCGGGCCCAGCTATGTCTTTGGCGTTGAGGTCGCTCGAGCTACAGATGCTCCGGCGTCCGAAATTGAATCGACTCCAGAACTGGCCAAGAAGTTTAATCCCAGGGCTCCGAGGAACTGCAACGTGCCGGCGCCAGAGCTGGAGCCAGTCCGGTCGCAATCCGGCCAATGAGAAAAGCACGGTTAAATTAATGCGAATCACGAGACGAGACGCAATTGGCGTACTTGCGGCAGCGGTTCCTGCAGCGGCAAACAGAGGTACCTCGGCACAAACAGCCGCGCCGCAGGACGGACGCGTCTCTGTTAGTTGGCTGGGCGGAAATGCGCCGCCAATCGAAAGCGGCGTCAGTTGGGGAGTTCCATGGCCCCGCGGGACGGTCCAGAAGAGCGATACCTTTCAGCTCACCGATGCCGAAGACAAAAGCATGTCTCTGCAGAGCTGGATTCTCGCTTACTGGCCGGATGGTTCAGTAAAGTGGACAGGATTTGCGACGGTCGCCGCTGCGAATGCAGCCGGTCCATTCCATCTCGCCCAAGGATCTGGCACAACAGCAAACGCACCCACACTCCGCATCAGTCAGAATACTCAAGCGATTCAGGTGGATACCGGAGTGCTGCAGTGCCGGATTCCACTGCGCGGCGCGGCATTCATCGAATCGATGAGTATAGACGGCCGCGAAATCGCGAGGCGTGCGCGGCTGGTGTGCAGCCTGGAAGACCGAACGCAAGTTGAAACTAATCGCGCGGTTCGTTTTGACGATTTTGTTAGCGAAATAAAAAAAGCATCTATCGAACAGAACGGCCCGGTGCGAGGCGTGGTAAGAATCGACGGCGCGCATCGTGCGGAAAAAGGCAGCCGCGAATGGCTACCTTTCACTGTAAGGCTGTATTTTTATGCCGGACAGTCGCCGGTGCGAATGATTCACTCGTTCGTCTTCGACGGCGATCAGGACAAAGACTTCATCAGCGCACTCGGCGTGGTTTTCGATGTGCCGATGCGCGAAGAGGTTCAGAACCGGCACGTTCGTTTCTCGGGCGAAGGCGAAGGTTTGTGGGCGGAGCCCTTGCAGCCACTGATCGGCCGCCGTTTTATTGGGACTCCTGGCAACACTATCTACGCGGATCAGCTCGCGGGCAAACGTGTCCCAAACAAAGCAACTTTCGATGCCGCCGGACAGAAGCTTCTCACGGATCTGGCCATTTGGGATTCGTACAAACTGACTCAGCGCGATGCCGAAGGTTTTGTCATTCAGAAGCGCACGAATCCCCAAAGCTGCTGGCTGCACGCCGGAGACGGAAAGCGCGCTTCGGGACTGGCGTTCGTGGGGGACGTGAGCGGCGGGCTGGCTGTCGCGATCAGAAATTTTTGGCAATCCTATCCGGCCGCGCTCGAAATTCACAACGCTACAACCAAAACAGCCCAGCTATATGCGTGGCTTTGGTCCCCAGATGCTCAGGCGATGGATCTGCGGCATTACGACACGAAAGCTCACGACCTGAACTCGAGCTATGAGGATGTGCAGCCGGGCTTCAGCACGCCTAATGGGATCGGTCGCACAAGTGAACTAATGTTGTTTCCGGGCACGAGCGTGCCATCCAGGGCGAATAACGTGGAACAGGCGAAGCTAACTCAGGAGCCGCCGCTTCTCGTCTGCTCGCCCGCATATCTTCATTCGACTTCTGTATTTGGCATCTGGAGCCTGCCAGACCGGTCCACGCCGTACAAAAAGGCGATGGAAGAGGATCTCGACGCCGCGCTCGCGATGTATCTGAAGGAAGTGGAGCAGCGGCATTGGTACGGATTTTGGGATTTTGGCGATGTGATGCACACTTACGATCCCAGCCGGCACGTGTGGCGCTACGACGTGGGCGGTTTCGCTTGGGACAACACGGAGCTGGCCTCCGATATGTGGTTGTGGTACAGCTTTCTGCGTACGGGGCGCCACGACATCTTCCGGATGGCGGAGCACATGACGCGCCACACCAGCGAGGTGGATACGTACCATTCCGGACGCTTCGCAATGCTCGGTTCCCGTCACAACGTGAGGCACTGGGGCGATGGCGCCAAAGAAGCACGCATCAGTCAAGCCGCGTTCCGGCGCTTTTATTATTACCTCACCACAGATGAGCGAACGGGCGACATTATGCATTCGGTTGTAAATGCGGATTATACGTTGCTTGAAATCGATCCCATGCGCGAAGCTGCTCCGCTAAAAGGGCCGAAGAAATATCCAGCTCGTATCCGCGGAGGTCCGGACTGGCTGGCTTATGTCGGCAACTGGATGACGGAATGGGAACGCACGGGCAACACGAAATATCGCGACAAAATCGTCACTGGAATGGACTGCATCGCGAAGATGCCCTACGGTTTCATGACCGGTCCGGATGCCATGTACGGTTACGATCCAAAGACTGGCATGATGTACCCGCTGGGAGAAGATCCCTTTGGTGTGTACAACCTTCAGATCATTCAGGGTGGAGGTGAAGTGGCGTTCGAAATAAACCAACTCATCGATCATCCAGGCTGGAAAAAAGCGTTTCTGCAATACTGCCGGCTCACGAACGCGCCTAAAGAAGTAGTTGCGAAGGATATGCATACCGGCAACGAAGGCGGAGATGGGCAGTATGCGGGCGGCGGGCGCTTGGCTGCGTACGCGTATATGGAAACCAAGAACCCTGCTTTTGCTAAACGCGCCACTTCAGGGCCAAATGGCGGCTACAGCATGTGGTTGGATATGTACAGTCCTCGCCCGGTGAACGGGCCTGAAGTGTTGAGTCCGATTGAGGAAGTGCCTAGGATGTCGACAAACAGCGTGGCTCAATCTTCCCTCAATATGATCGAGCTGCTCGAAATGTGCGCCGATCAATTACCCGAGGAAGCGCCACCGGCGCCACCGCGCGATCGCTTTCAGCGGCGAGGCTGACGGTCGCTCGCCGAGTGCCAGAGCTTGACGAAGGCATCCTTACATCTGCGAATGGTCTCTTCGTCGCCATTCATGTGCGGCTCCAGAGAGATTGGACCTTGGTAGTGGATGCTGCGAAGAGCAGTGCAGTGCGACCGGTAGTCGATAAGACCCTCACCCGCTGGCACGAATTCCGGTCTTCCGGAACCCGGCGCGGCCGGCTTCAAATCTTTGATGTGAACGTTAGCGATAAGCGGCGCCAGGCTCTCGAAATTTTCTCTCGAGTCACGGCGTTCTTTCCAAGCGACGTTTCCAGGATCGTAGTTGATTTTCAGAGAACCGGCACCAGCTCCGCGGATCAGCGCTAAACTCGCGGACCATGTGTCGGCCCAACAGACAGGCTCTGGCTCTATGAGGAGTTGAATGCGATCAAGAAGCGCACGCTCGGCAGCTTGCCGGAGCCAGTCAACCACTTCCGATGGCGGATCTTCGCTCGAAATCAGGTCGCCATTCTCCTCTACCGCACCCGGCTTTCTGAACCCGAATATGATCAGCCCCGGCACGTGCCAGCGCTCCGCCCACTCAACGGCTCTGGGATACACTTCCTGCATCTCGTTAGCGAAAGCTGTCGCATCACTGACATTCTTGAAAAGGCCCGGTGATAATCCCGTTATCTCCACTCCCTCTTCTCTAGCCAGGCGCTCGACCTCGAGTAACTCGCTGCGATCACACAGGGGCGCTCTGCCGCTTTTGAGATTCCGAATCTCATACCGGCGTAGTCCCACCCGCGTGCCAATCCGAAGAGCGCGTGCGAAGTCCCGGTTAATTTCGTCTGCGACGATTCCCAGCTTCAAATTGATGTTCCGGAACTTTCTTGGATGATTTCTACAGCACGGCCCAACTGCGCCGAATCGTAAACGGCACGTACACATCGCAGGTCGTGAACGCCGGAAGAAATGGAACAGAAGGCCGGCCTGTGATTTCGTACTGCCTCCAAAAACATTCTGTGCTGGTTGAAGGGATTGCTGGAATCGTCGAAAGCCGGAGGGAGAATCTCCATTTGCCGTTCGACGCCGTGGGTGCCGTCGAATGACGTTTCGGTGCCTCCCGCGTAATCGATTATGCGCCCTCTGAAGGCCCCTTTGGCCGAGGCCATGCTTAGAGATCGGCTATTCCGGTATTCAATTCTGCCGAGCGTCCCGTGCAGCGAGAGCTGTTCTCCATTGGTGCACCAGGCGGTGTCTATAGTCATCATCGCCCCGCTGTTCAATTGCAAGAGAGCGCATGCGAGATCTTCGCCTTCAATTCCTGGGCTGTGCAGATTTCGTGTGAACGCACTGGCGCGCGTAGCGGTGCTCCCGGTCATCCATTCGACGAGATGGATGTAGTGAACGGCCAGTTGAATGAAACAACCTCCACCCGTTTCCGCGAGCGAAGTCCGCCAAGTACGATTTCCTTCCAGCGCGCGAGCCGAAGTACTAATGCCGCCTTTATGCATGTAACGAGCGTAGAAATGCACTGGATCGCCCAGAAATCCTTGCAAAATCAGGTCGCGAAGATCGTGCATCAGCGGCTGATCGAAATAGCTCATGTACAGACCGATTGTTTTATCCGATCCCTCAGCCGCCCTGGCGATCGCTTCCGCATCCTCGACACTCGCGGCAACGGGTTTCTGCAGCAGGACGTGTTTCCGCGCCTCGATTGCGGCAACGGCCTGCACCCGGTGCAAGTGGTTTGGCGTGTTTATGATGACCACGTCCACATCTTTTGAGAGTGCGGCATCGAACGAAGAGGTCGCAACCGGCGCCGAAAGACGCCGTGCCGCATCGCGGGCAAAATCGAGATTTACGTCAATACAAGAAGCAACATTCACCCAGGCCAAATCCCGGTAAACGTTCAAGTAGTGGCTTGCCATCCCACCACAGCCGACAATAGCGACCTTGACTATTTCTAGTCTGCTCATTTGCGGGCGTCCGTCAGTTTCGGCTCCATCTCGGATGCAGGTTTGCGAGTCGCATACAGCGCGACTGCCGCTGCAGCGAGGCTGAGACACGTCATCGCGATCGACTCAATTGCGTTTATCGGAAGATAGATGATCAACACGCCAATGAGCATGACTGAAGAGCCAATTGCTTTGTCCGGAATTCCGCGCTCGCGGAAAAAAAGCCAGCCGAAGAAGACCGCCAGGACAATTCCCGCTCTTTTGATACTGATGGAGATAACGACGTCGACATAGTGGTAGGACGCAAACTGCAGAAGCAGTGAAACTCCGTCCATAATCCCAGCAGCGGCGATCCAGGGCACATTTCCGTGCAGGGCAACACCAAACTTCTCGCGTCTCGCGAGCGTTAAGACGAAAAAAAATACGCACAAGCCTATGCCAAAAGCGAACGCTTGCGTATAGACGTCGCTAATAAGGACTAGTTTTTTCTCGAGCGGGTTGGTGATAGAGAAGATGAACGCCACGATCAGCATATAGCGGCTTCCTTTCTCCTGGACAACGGCTTTAAAAGGCGCCGACCAGCCTACCGTAAACAGCCGCCGGTGGATCAACACCGATCCCACTACCACCAAGACCACTCCGAGTAACTTCGCAGCCGGAGGCAATTCCCCCAGCATCACGAATCCCGTAGGAATCAGGAATATCGGTGTAAACGCAAGAAATGGGATGCACAAGGATAGAGGCGATACCTGTAGAGCACGAAAATAAAGCACGTTGGCAATGGACACCAGCAGAACGTCAACCAGCAGATAGATCGAATAGGTAAGAACAGGCGAAAGATGAATATCGGAAACACCAAATAACGGGCCGCCCTCCCGAAAAACGACCTGAGCTCCCGTGCCGAGGCGCGCGATGACAACCAACCCAAAGACAATTGCAGCCGAGACCTGGCACCAAAACGTCGTGGGGATTAATGAATGCTTTTGGAGTGCTTTCTTGCGAGCGACATCGGTGAAAATATTGGTCGCCGACATCAGTCCCGCGATGAGCAATCCGACAGCGGAGAACGACATAACCAAGCCCTCCTTAGCATAGGAGATATGGCTAGACGAACGGAGCTAAATTCGAACCTGTTCCGGGCCGCGCTAAAACGAAATCCGGGAACTGAACTGCAGTTTGCGGGGTTGATTGGCCATGGATGAAAAAACGCCAAAGCTAGCCGAATCGATCGCTGTTCCCGGAGCGGCGAAATGAACCGCGTTATTGATATTAAACGCATCCGCCTGAAATGCCAGTCTCACTCGCTCGGTAACTGCGAATTCCCGGCGTACACTCAGATCGAAATCCGCAGTGTGGGGAGCAAAGAGGTTATATGGCGCAGACCGAGCAACGTTGCCTACCGTGTAATTCGCGGGATCTACAAAGGCCGCTTTGTTGATGTAAGCCGTGGTACCGACGTTCGCACCTCCGCTTCCGATGGAGCCGTTCTGCCAGACACTTCCGGAAAAATTGGGGTTGTAGTTCGGGTAGCAGCTCGCGTCGATAACGCCACCGCCGACACAGGTGCCTGTGATGGTCAAAGGAGCTCCGCTTGTGAACGTGAAAATCCCAGAGAACTGCCAATGGCTGATGAGCGAGCTGACAAACCTATTCGAACTGTTCCAGTTGTGACCGGCGCCGATGGGTGGTTGATAGACGAATGTAGCGGCGGCGACGTTCGGGTGATCAATCGTACCCGGAGCTTTTTCCAGGAAATCCTTGTTTGGATCACGCACGCCGGCTAAGTCGTCCAGCTCCTTGCTGTAGGTGTAATTGATCATGAAGGTGAGGCCGTGCGATAGCCGGCGATTGAGTGAGACTTGCAGCGAGTTGTAGGTTGAATTTCCCACGTCCAGCCACGGATCTGAGATGCTGCTGTATTGCGGGAACGGCTTCAGCGCTTGACCAATGGTCCCAGTGAAATTGGGGAAGGGAACCCTAATATTGGGAAATATTGCCTGCGCTTGCGCGAGAGTTGCCGGAGTCAAAGTTTGTGTAAGCAGAGATCCCAGCGGAAGATATTGCTCTGGAATCTGATCTGTGAACGGGCCGGCCACACCGGCGCCAGGCAGCCAGTGCCCGGCGCTCGCGCTGTAAGCGACGCTCAATAACAAGTTGGGAGTCAACGAACGCTGGATGTCGAAGCTCCAATCCTCGTAATAAGGCGCCTTGCCGCCGTAATTGGGATCGCCGTAGACTACGGTCTGGGCTGTGCCCGGTCCGGCGCCGATGGATGCGCCTGCAGCGGCGGTAATGAAACCGATGCCATAGCTGGGGTTGAAGAACGGCGGCGGAAGCGGGTTCGCGGGAAATCCGTTGTTCCAATAAAACGCGGGCTGTCCAGTCACGGTGCTGCTGAAGCTATTCCCTGAGGTGTAACCAATCTGGCTCAGGCCCTGGCGTCCGTTTGTGCGTCCGCCCACGCCACCGGCGTGCGCGTAGAAGATGCCGTACCCGGCTCTAATCACGGTCTTGTCGTTGACCCGGTAAGCGACACCGATGCGAGGCGCGAGATTCAGATTATGCTGCTTGACCGGGGTCGAGCAACCGCAACTGTCGGCGCCGTTGCCCGCGAATTGCAGAGCGCCCGGAATGCCACCCGCCAGTGGATTGGCCAGTGTGGGATTAAAAAAGGACATGACGTTATTGACTTCGCTAAACGGACTCCAGATATTCTCCCGAAGACCCAAGTTCAACGTCAGGCGCGAATTGACTTTGTAGTCGTCCTGCGCATAGAAAGCGTAGGTCTTATAACGGCCGCCGGTTTCGGTCACCGCATACTGAGGTGCGCTGGCGCCGTCCACCGCACCTAACAGAAAACTGGCGTAGCTGAGCCCGGTGGTACTCATGAGCGTTCCGGTGGGGCTGAACTGCGCAGTTTCATTGTTGCTGAAGGTGAAGCCGGCGGTTTGCGGGAAGGTTTCGTTGTCTTGGAGAGCCTGAAACTGGAAGCCCAACGTAAGGCTGTGCTTGCCTTTGACCCACAGTACGTTGTTCTGGAGATCAAAGGTGTTCTGGGCTTCGTTAAAGACGTGGGAGTTGGTACCCAACCAAGAGACGGGCGAGTTATTGCCGTTGAAAGTCATGTCCGGGAACGCCGTGCTTCCCAGTCCCGGCGGAAGGCCGGTAAGACCCGCCTTACTGGGATAGTCGCCGCTTGCCGAATCGCTTCCGAGCGGTATCCATAACCTGCTGTAGGAAACACTGAACTCATTCACGATGCTCGGCGAGAAGGTATAGGTGTCGTGAATCTGTCCAACCGTGGAGGTCTCCGCCACGACGCGGCCGTCGGTATATGGCGGCGGCAGAGTGGACGTGCTGATCGGCGTGAGGCTACCGGTAAAATTCGTCGAATACTTGCCCTCGCTGATCAGGGCAAACAAGCGGTTCTTCTCCGTGATGTTGTAGTCCACCTTATCGGTCGTATTATTGTTGTTCACCAGGATCGGCAGGCTCGCCAGGTAATTGTTTTGGATGTTGCCGTTGGTGGGAGCGGGTAGATAGGACTGGAACGATTGCGAAATCGGCGAGATGCGGTTTGCTGGAATCGTATTGTTCGGAAATGGCGTCCGCACGTGGCTGCCGGTAGCGCTGGTGGGGTCGTAAATGATCTGGGGGAAGGCGCTGAAATTGCCGGTTCGTTCGGCAGCGGTCGGTATGCTCTGGTATCCGGGGGGCGATGCGGAATCATAGCGATAACCATCGTAACTGCCAAAGAAGAATATCTTGTTCTTCTTGATGGGGCCGCCGATAGTGCCGCCGAATTCGTTCTGGTGCTCAATGGGAGTAGTGGCCGCAAAGAAGCCGCGGGCATCAAAATCGGTGTTGCGAAAATACTCGAAAACGCCGCCATGGAACTGATTGGTTCCCGATTTGAAGACGTAATTCTCTACGCCCTGCCCTTCGTACATAGCCTTGGCCCCGGACGTTTCGACCTGGAATTGATCTACCGCCTCCACCGAAACGCCGAACGCCAGATTGCGGGTATCGGCCTCTGTCCCGGCGCTGGTCAAAGGAAGGCCCTCAATGTAGACCTCGTTCTGATAGGTCTGGCCGCCGTTGAAGGATCCCGTCGAAGGACCGGCGGCCTGCGTGCTGTAATTATCAACTCCCACGGCCAGACCGGCGAAGGCGGTAGGGTCGCGCGCAGAGCCGTTCATGGCCAGCGGAAGCGAATCATAAACCTGATTCTCCATCGAGGAGCCCAACGAGACATCGTCCGTTTTCAGGATGGTGGGTTCGGACTTGGACGATGACGGATTGGGTGGCCGCGCCGATCTGCAGTTTGGGATTCACCGCGACGGTTGCGAGCGCGTCGACGACGACATGTTGCTGCTTAAGCGTTTGAAAGCCGACTGCCGTGACAGTTACGGTATACTCCCCGGGCGGAAGTGTAGGGATGGCAAAAACACCCGAGTTGGTGGTCTTGACAGGGGTGTCAACTCCCGTTGCGACATTGGTTGCCGTCACAGAAGCGCCAGGCACGATCGCTCCGGAGGGATCGGTGACGATCCCTTCAATTGAACCGGTGCCGGCGACCTGGGCAAATGCCGAACCCGCGGTTAGGAACAGCACAAAGACAGCGACGTGGCGCATTAGAAACACCCCTATCTGTCTAGGGATGCGACGCAGCGAAGCAAAAATAAATGTATCCCTGAGACGCGCCACAGTATATCGCAATACCCGTGTCGTTACAACATAGATGCACACTTGGCCTAGCCGTTTTACATTGCGAAACCCAAGATCGCACCAGCAGTTATGTTTTGAAAATCAGAATCGAAGAGTGCGCCTGTTGAAGATGCCTTTATCTGTTCACGAGTTCCCTTGCTAACAGTTCAGCGGTGACCCGCTCTCGAATGATACGCGTTACGAATTCGCAGTTCGAAATCAGGGGTGTTGGGCAGCGCGTTAGGCGGGGGTTCGTCGAGCAGCACATACTCTTCTGAGCGAGAAAGGCGCTTTGCTCTCTTGCATAAAACACTTCGTATGGTGGAGGCGGCGGGAGTTGGGCCGGTCGGGGTATTGAGAACAGGCAAGGTATTGATTCTCGATTCTGTCTATATCGATGATTCCGCTCATTCCGCCGATCCAACTTACCTAAAAAGTACGCGGGCGCGCCTCCCGTAACGTCTGGACCCGGAGTTGCAGCTGTAATAGGTAGCACACGTTCGAATCTCCTAGTTCAGATCACCTATTCCCAAGGCTCTCGGGCAATATGCGCCGATGAAAGCATGGCGCACTCCACATAGATAAATCGTGGCAACGTGGCTGGCAGGGTACCGAACTTCAGCGGCAGGCGGCCGGACGGGATACCTGCTCCGCATGATTTCACGTTTCGGCGGTAGCTTTATTACCGACTTGACTTGGTGAACGTGAACGATAAAGGAGGCTATCATTCGCGTGAGACAACACCCAACAGAAGAGATGCCGCAGTACACTGGTTCCTAAATCCGAAACGAAATCCCCAGGGCCGAAACCGCTTCCGCACGCCAGCGCAGATGCGCAAGGAGCACAGCGACGTGCTCAAAGGTAGTGTGCCGGACGTTTCCGAGATCCTTTCCGAAGTCATTTAGATGTTCGGAAGCAGATCGAAGTATTCGTCATCTTCGTTCTTGCCGCCCTCGCCGAGGCCGACGGTCTTCTCCGATTCGATGAATTCGATCCGCTCGATCCACTTGACCATTTTGTAGCCAAGCTGGTTTTCAACCCGCAGCCGCAGTGGAGCTCCATAGACCTCGGTCAGTGGCTTGCCATTCATCTCTGAAGCAAGCAGGCATTCTGCCTGGAGTACATTTTCGAGGCTTTGGGTGTCGTAATACATATCGCCAAAGAGCGAACCGCCAAACGAGAAGAACGCGACAACCTTGGCATTCGGCCTCGGCCGGACGAGTTCGACGAGAGACTTCATGGGAAGTCCTCCCCATTTGGCAATGCCCGTCCAGCCCTGAATGCAGTGATGCATCGTAATCTCCTCGGCCTTCCCCAGCCGCCCGATATCTTCGAGAGAAAGCTCGACCGGATTGTCAACCAGACCGCCGACCTTCAGCTTGAATTCCTGGAATCCTCCCTTGGCCAGTTGCTTCCAATCCTCGCGCACCGGCATTTTGCCGTTGGGCCAGAATCGGAACGAAATGTCCTTCTCGGTGTAGTGCTGACTCGGTGTAAGCCGGTTCAGCGTCGCCAATAGCAAAGGGTAGGTGATGAATTTCTGTACGTGCTGCAAGACACGAGGAAAGAACCATGAGACGTAATGCGCCGCGACCCACGAAAGGACGACTACGCCGATGCCGACGAAGCCCAGAATCATTCCTATGTGATTCTGATTGTCGGTGCCCATGACGATGTGGTTCATGTTGCGAACAAAGCCCGTCATCGCGACCAGCGTCACGTGCACCACGATGAACATCAAGAAGCTGAGCATGGTTAAAAAGTGAATGGAACGTCCCGATTGCCTGCCGCCGAAGAGCTTCGCATAGTGGGGGAAGCGATTCACCACAGCCGGTGACATCGCGATACCGGATAGGATGGCCAGGGGCCCGAAGACAAAGACGACGGCAAAATAGGCGATCTGCTGCAGTGCGTTATAGCCATAAAATCCGTTAGGTTCAGGCGGCAAGTGAAGGGTTGCGTAGTGGACCCAGGTATTCCACGCCTGCAGCAGCACGAGTGTGGACTGTGGAACGAGGCGCCGCCACTGCTCCGTATCGAACAGCATAAATACAAAGAAAACACCCGTGATGATGAACCCATAGACGTTGAGAAAGTGCCACGAGCGGGCAACGCCGACGGTGTGCCGGTAGCCTGGTGTGGCGACTATGGGCGAGATGTAGCGAGCATCGTCCTTCGCAGTCCAGACCCGATCGTTCGGAACGTGGATCGGCGTGAACCGGATCCACTCGCTGCCCGGTGTGCAGTCGTTGTTGAAGTACAGGCGAGGGTGATCGACCAGAATCGATAGACCGCTCCGAATCAGCATCATCACAAAAAGAAAGTTGAAAAAATGGCAGTAGCGCACCCATAGCGGAAACCCGTGTGGACCGGCAAAGTTGTTAGGATCGATCTGCGGGACAGGCGGAATGTAAGGAAGACCGGCAACAAGAAATTCAATCCATGCCGCAAGTAGCGGCAGCAGCGCGAGCAGGGCGGCAGCGATCAGGAACGAGGGCCGAATCCAGATGCGAAACCGGCGATCCGGGGGATAGTGCACCGCAGCATGTGCTGCATCGAACGAAATCATTGCGCGTCTCCAGGGCTATCTTCACGGTCTCACGGCGGGCTCGCCGGTTCACAGCGCCAGTGAACTTAGTACCGCGCGCTGCGGTGCTGCGATCGTCGGCTCAATGCGATGAAAGCGCAAGTTCCAGTGGCCTATCCAGCCTAGATGACCTCGTGAGTTCGGGCCACCAAACTTTGTACTAAGCACCCCGCCCGCTGTCACGAGGACGACTCCCAGAAGAGATAGCAGCGTAGGCTCGTTTTTCCATACGAACCACCCAATCAATCCCGAGAAAACGACCACGCTGTAATTGAAGGGCGCGATGCTCGCTGCCGTGGCATGTTGGTACGCAAGGATAATCAACAACTGCGCTGCCGCCATCAGGATTCCGATACCTGCCAAATAGAGCCATTCCTTTAAACTGGGGGCTTTCCAGAACAGCAAAGCAAAGGGAGCGGTAGCGACCGAAGAGATCAGAAAATAATAGAAGAGGATGCGCTTAACGGGCTCGTCTCGCGATAGTTGATTGACGGCCACAAGCGCAAAGGCCGAGAAAAGTGCCGCACTGATAGCGATGAGAGCGGTAGGATTGGCGAACATCTCTACGCCGGGTCTTAAGATCAGCAAGATCCCGAAGAAACCAATGAAGAGGCTTGCCCAGACAACCATGTCCACCTTTTCTTTCAACCACACCCAGGCAATCAGAGGAATAAAGAGCGGCGCAGAGTTGGTCAGCAGGACGGCGTTCATCAACGGCATTTTCTTCACAGCCGCAAACATGAGCGCCTGCGAAAGGAGCCCTGCAAGACCCCGCAGGATGTGGAGCCAAATACGCTTCGTTTTCAGCGGGGAAAAACCACGACTCACTGCCCATGGAGCAAACAGCAGAAGTGCGATCGCATTCTGAAAGAAGACCAACGTGCTGGTGGCGATGCCTGTTGCCGCCTTAGCGAACGCGCTCATGACAGCGACACATAAGAAAGCAAGCACGATCAGCAGGACGCCCATTGTCACGGAGGGTTTCGGACTGATGACTCGTGGTGGAACGTCAGTCACGGTGAATCTGTAAGCTCTCCCGAACCATGCGAAGCACGGCCTATTTCGCCACGCGCATCCAGTCGCGCAAGCAGGAGGTGGTAGTAGAGCATGCCGCGCTCGGGACCGAGCGCGGTGAGAACGCGGTCGATATCGAGCGGAATGGCTCGTGCGACGAAGGCCAGATTGCGAGCAACGCTCGAATCGTCCATGGGAAAGACGTCGAGGCGCCCTAACCCGCGCAGCAGAATTACCGTAGCCGTCCACGGCCCGATCCCCTTGATGCCGCACAGCAACCGCGCGGCTTCCTGACTCGAACGCTCCTCGAGCATTGCTTCGTTCAGGCTCCCGGAGAGTAGCGCGTCCGCCACGCGCCTGAGCGCCGACAGCTTGTTCGTACTTAAGCCCGCAGCCAAAAGAATGTCATCGTTCGCAGCCCGGAAACTCTCCGCACCCGGAAACGCGTGAAGTGTTGTGCCCTTGCGTGTAACAGACGAACCGAGGGCGAGAATTGTCCGCCTTGCAATCGAACTCGCAGCAAAGAGGCTCATCTGTTGAAAGACAATTGCGTTCACGCATGCTTCCCATAACGTTGGATAGCGAGGAGGCTTTATGCCGCGCATACGGACGGCTAACGGCCACAGCCATCGAATATCCTCCGCTGCACGATAGAAGTGCGAAAGTACCCGTTCGACTCCAAGAATCCGGCGTACGAGCGCAAGAGCCCGTGTGTGTTCGTCAGAGCCGTCGCAACCGTGAAGCGCAACCGTGAGCCTGGCCGGTTGTGTTTGCGCAACGCGCACGATCACGGATCTTCGGAATCCGTCCAGGATACGGACATATTCGCCTTCAGGCGTGAGCACGTCCACGACATTTGTCGATAACCTCCGCAGCGCGCTCACAGTAAGGTCGAGGCGGTACGGCGTTGCTACGTCTATCTCATATCGTGCTTCAGAAGCACCAATGGATGCCGCAGCGGATCGCGTCATTGGGATCTCAGAAATCCAAAGCTCCGGTCACCGCGTTTTTTTTTGCACCTTGCCGCTGCTTTCGCGTATCTGTGAAGCGCCGGATTCTCGGGACGCGACGCGCCTGAAGACAGGCAGCAGCACGATTGCTTCATTGTGCTCCGTGTCCTTCGCTCCGTAGATCAGCGTCATCGCGGACCGGCCCCGTGCCGCCTGAATTGTCCTGGTGATCGTTTCTTGCGCCTCTGCGTTCTTCAATTCCAATTTGTAACGCTTGCAGAACTCGGTCCAACGCTTCGGATCATGACGAAACCACTTTCGTAGCTGTGTGCTGGGGGCGACGTTCTTTGCC
Organism: uncultured Acidobacteriaceae bacterium; assembly: GCA_963819405.1. Classification (GTDB taxonomy): domain Bacteria; phylum Acidobacteriota; class Terriglobia; order Bryobacterales; family Bryobacteraceae; genus Bog-105. The sequence continues at coordinate 153,579 of CAWFWH010000016.1, forward strand.
CATGCATCCAGGCGGAGATCGGTTTTCTTTACACCCCGCGGCCACAGCCGGTCCACCAGGACACGAAACCCGTCCTCCGCCCTCGGTTTTTCATAGGCCCTTTTGAGCAGGATCTCCACTCGTCACCTCAGATTTTCGTGAGAGCCGCGCCTTTGTGCATCGCCAGGTGGTCGGTTGTGTCGCTCTTGATCTCATACTGCGGCTCCTCTTTTGAAGCGTGGACCGTGTACCCCTTGAATGTGATTTCGGAGGTATGCTTCTTCGTGATCGTTCCTCGAACCCGCCCCGCTTCCGAGTTCCACTCAACGTGGTCGCCCACTTTGAAATCGTGTGCCATTGCCCTTCCTCGCTCTTTCACGACGACTTCGCTGCGGGTGTCGAGTGCATCGTTTTGCAGGGTGGTTTCCGTACCTCAATCTGGCCATCGCGAACGCGGTTTTCGAGACAGGGCTGCGGATGCACAGCCGGCCCATCGAGCACCCGACCGTCTTCCAGCGCGAATCGCGAGTGATGCCAGGGACACACAATGCTGTCACCCACAAGCGTGCCTTCCGAGAGCGGACCGTTGAAATGCGAGCACGTCTCGGCCAAGGCGAAGATCCGGGCGCCACGGCGCACCAACAGGATCGGAACGCCATCGTGCACAGCGCGCTTCGGCTGCGCCTCTCCCAGGTCGGCCTCTGCCAGCACGGACACAAAGTCGTCGGGAAACGTTTGGCCGTCGGTACGGTCAACGCCCACTCGGTATTCGTAAACCATCTTCCCGCCCAGATGCGCCGCGAAGGCCATCACGCCGTATCCCAGCGCCCCCAATATCCGGCCCAGATTTCGCGACTTGCGTCTGCGCGCAATCAGTGACGTCGCGAACAGCGCGGCTCCACTCAGGTTCGAGAGGCCGTGAATCATGCCCAGGCGCCGAGCTGGGGCATCCGCATCCTGCCAGTCGGTCGCGCCCGTTACAGCTGCACCGAGCGCGCCCACTATACCGACTGCCACAGAAGTATCGGCAGCGGTGGCGAATGCGTCGCGATGGCTGGCCATTTCCAAGGCGTCGAACACCAGAGCCGTTGTCCAAGCTCCGATCGGAACATCCGTGAGAACTACATGCAAGGGTTCCCCCAGCCATGTTCCGTTCAGGAAGTTCTTGACTGATTGACCTCTGGGACCGGCACTGTCGAAGGCCTTATGCACCAGCTTCTGCAAGCTTTCTGCAACTGCTTTGCTCTTCGGCGATTCCTCGCAATCGGTACCGCCTGTAATGTCTGGTGTTGGCATGTTCCCCCGCGATCTCGATTCTACGCTCTTCGTCGGAATGTCGTTGTTAATTCATGGCCAGTCTATACCTATTTTTTCGGTAGGTAGCAGCTTCGGTATCATCGACTCGCCGAGGTCAATAACGACGGGTATCCGCATGGGTCCTGAACGCTTCGCCGCCGTGGATGTTGCGCAGTGAGGGAGGGGAGCCGATAGTGGTAGTCAGGAGTTAACTCACCGATGCCACTTCCGGGTTCAGGCGATGACGGCAACATGACATCTGATCTCGCATACTTCGATCTGAGGCGCGAAATCGTCGATTCGGAGCAGCGGAGACCCTGGCCATCCGGCATCTATTCAAAGACGCTATATAAAAGAGACGATTTCCGGGCCGTTCTAATCTGTATGGAAACCGCCGCGCGGATGCAGGAGCATCATGTTGACGGCACGACTTCCGTTCAGGTCCTCAGAGGTAGCGTGCGCTACACCGCACAAGGACGGGCATACGATCTTAAAACCGGCAGTCTCATCACTGTTGGTGCATCAATTACGCACGAAGTCGAATCGATTGAGGAATCCGCATTCCTTTTGACTATCGCTTGGCCGACTGATCGACAGCTGCTTACCATGCAGCATCGCGGATACGGTACTTAGTTTCAGGGGAGAACCGAACCTATTAGGTCCAGGAAGGCACCGGCTGATTCCGCTTTCCGCAAACGAGCGGTTTTGCAACAAATTGGCGAGGACGTGTTTTCTGAAGTTCATGAGTTGCAAATGCGTATTACATTAGAAATTCAATTAGCGATACATCTTGTGTAATGCTGATCGGCTACGCCCGCATCTCCACCAGCGCACAAGATACCTGCGGTGCAAGTGTGGGCACTCAAAGCTGCCGGGTGCGATCTGGCAAACTTTGCGGTATAATGTACTTTCGGTTATGGAGGCGGCGGGAGTTGGGCCGGGTCGGGGTGTTGAGAAGCGGGAAGTTATTGATCTCAGAGGGGATTGCTGATTCCGCTCATTCCGCTGATCCATCTTACGTAAAACTTACGTGAGGTTGCGCGAGGACTCTGCAGCGCAAAACCGAAGCAGACATAAATAGGAGTAGGCCAGGAGTCGGCAGGCACCAGGCAATCGAAACGGGTGGAAAACTACCAGATCGTCTCAAGATCTAAGCCCCGGATCCGTGAGACTCCTACGTGGTTCCCGTTTGCAATCGCGTTGTTGATGAATGCGGAAGCAGCTCTGCCCAGCCGCGGGTCAGAGAACACATACCAGATGACGGCGTGGGTATCGGCGATAGCGACGATCATCAAAAGTCGGAACGCGGGAAATTGGCCAACATTTCTGCGCGATTCTTGTCGATCTCTCCTGCTGACGGCGCTGGGCCATATTTGGCGAGCAGTCCACGCAAGGAGCGCGTCGGCTCCCTACTTATCGATGCCTGGGAGGCATCGGCAAGGATTTTGTCAATCATCTCTCGTACAAGTTGATCGGCGGACAGACCTCGTCCCTGGGCCACTGCCATGAGCTTGGCCTCGTCTTGCGGTTCCAGCGGCAGGATCAGCGTCATTTCGCAATCTCTCTTTCGATTATGACCTGATTTACACGAGGGCCACTCGGGCCGAAAACTCGCAGCTCGCGGATAGGGGATTAGAAAATGCCTTGCGCTAGCGACTTAGATCGGATGCGCAATGGCAGTACATCGCGAACGATATTAGTTTCTCTTTAGCGCAAGGTACTTTTGGTTGGTGGAGGCGGCGGGAGTTGAACCCGCGTCCGAGAAAGCCCGCCGTGCAAAGACTACGTGTGTATCCGATCCTCAAGTTTCAGCGACTCCCTAAAGAACCGGCAAAAGCGAGCGCCGCCTAGTCCGATTGATCTCGGCCCATCGCCTCCGGACCGAAGGCTCGAGCCTATCCTGCAAAATGACGCTCGCTGGCTGACGCGCAGGCTCGACAGCCGGAGCGGCTACTTAATTACTTAAGCAGCGTATGCAAACTGCTGATTATTGGCAGTTGTTGTTTTCCGATCGTTTTACGGGAGCTCGGAACCCGACACGCCTTCACACAACGATTCAATCCCGTCGAACCCGTTGCGCCCCCATTCTGTGAGGATACTCTCTCTTTCCATTCTTGCACGCTCTCGGCGCCAAGTGGTCCAATAAAGTATTCCTGCGAGAATGCAGAGTTCTGTAGTTGCTCCCGCCGCCACCCCCGCCGTCCAGAACGAGCAGGAGGAGCAGCACGGGCGGTTGTTTCACGTCGTGCTGTTGGATGACGATGAGCACACCTATGACTATGTAATAGAAATGCTTCAGAAGCTGTTTCTGCTGCCGCACGACGTCGCTTTGGAACGCGCCATCGAGGTGGACACCACCGGCCGTACCGTCGTAATAACCTGCGAACGCCCGCAAGCCGAATTCGCCCGTGACCAGATCCACGCCTACGGAGCGGATCCAAGGATGCCGAAATCCAAGGGTTCTATGTCAGCCGTATTGGTTCCGGCTGGGAATACCGCGCTGGTTTAGGATTGATCGGGCAGTTACGAATCGATCTCGGATGCAATCGTCGGGAACGTGTTCGACATATGATCGTGCCAGGTGAGATTGTCCTCGTCGACCAACGCCCAGATCAGTCCTATACCGGCGGCGAGCAAGCTGATAATACTGCCGAACAGGCGCTGATACCGCCGTTGCTGCGATGGCGGATTTCCATCGAAATCGACCAATCTCAGCCCCGCGCAGCGCATTCCAACCGTGTCCCGGCCCACAAAGGTCCATAGGATCTTGTAAAAGAGTGGCACTGTCATGAGCGCGGCGATGAAAAACGCCAGAATGTGCTTGTCTAACGAAAGCGGCCCTCCCTCATACCTGAGCATCGCCACGCCAAACCCGCAGCCCGCAGCCATGAGAAGGCCGTCAATCAGAGCGGCCTCGGCTCGCAACATAGGAGGCGCCACGGGTGCATCGCAAATTATGTTGGATTGAGGTTCGGCGAGCGCTTCTTCTCGCCCCGGGAAGTCCAGCCGCGTCTGATCCGCCGAACGTGCCTTTCGTCCGCGAGCGTGCCGTAATTCTACTTTTCCGGTCTTGAGAGGCGCTGGCCGCGACAGATCCGCTGCGCGCGCCCGGATAGATTCTCGTTCGGCTTGTGTAGTCAGCGAATCGAACGGAATGATCCGAGGATCCGACCATGGCGCGGAAAACAGCGGCTGTTGATCCGGCTGCGATGCTGGCTCGCTTGCAGCCCGTGCTGTCGCGGCTGCAGCAGGGTCCGGCTCATAATCATATGCCGGTGCCGTTGCGGTCGCCGCTATGGGATAAGTATTCGGAGAAATGCGCGAAGGCGTGCTTCTGACGCGACGGCCGCAACGTCTACACCGATGATCGTCGTCTAAAATCCAAGTCTGACAATGCTGGCAAGTCATTTAGCGTCTCTTGCAGTTATATCGGCTCCGCCGCGCAAACCCTTGCGGTCACGGCATCCGCCATGCTACGGTTTTCGGTTGAACCCTTCCTCCGCGCTGCGATCTCCCCCAGTTTCTCTATCTAACAGAAAGTGGGAAGTTTGTCTAGAACATTTCTCTTCCAAGGTGTTCTTTTTATTGCCGCCTCTGCTTTTTCTTCTAATACCCACGGCGGCCGCGCAAACCGCCGTCCATCCTGCGAAGGCTGATTTGCCCGCTCCGGACGAGATCCGCATGTGGGGTGTCGTCAACGAATCAAACGGCGAATGGAGGTACTTGAAGGGCACCGCTAAGGTCGAAACCACTGAAATGGATCTTTCGGCAGATGAAATCGACTACAACTCCGATACTCATTGGACTTATGCGCGCGGCCACGTCCACCTGGAGCACTTCGCCACCGGCGACAAGTTGAATGCCGATCACGGCGAATACAACCTGAAGACCGAAGAAGGGAAATTCTACACCGTAGACGGAACTTCGCCCGCCAAGATCATGACTAGCCCCGGCGTTCTCACCACCACAAACCCCTTCTATTTCCGGGCACAATGGGCTGAACGTATAAAAGATCGATACATTCTTCACCGCGGGTTTGTCACCGATTGCAAGACTCCGAAGCCCTGGTGGACTTTTGAAGCTCCCATATTCGACATTATTCCCGGCGACCGTGCAATTGCGCGCCGTACCGTTTTCCGGTTGAAACACGTGCCCCTGTTGTACGTGCCTTACTTCTACAGGCCACTCGGGAAAAATCCACGTCAAAGCGGATTTCTGACGCCAAACTTTGGCCATAGCTCTTACCGTGGTTACATGGTGGGAGCCGGCTATTATTGGGCCATTAATCGAAGCTATGACTTGACCTACGTTGTGCAGTACTTCACCATCCGTGGACCCGCGCATACGCTGGATTTTCGCGGCAAACCGAATGCCGTCACCGATTTCAATTTCAACTTGTACGGTGTCCAGGACAAAGGCCTTCCACAGCCTGGCGGCACCGTCGTAAAACAAGGCGGATACGAATTCGAGTTCACCGGCAGAACCGAGATCTGGGGCTTTACCGGACGGTTGGATTACAATTACCTGAGCTCTTTCCTGTTTCGTCAGGCGTTCGCAAACTCCTATAGCGGCGCGATCTTTTCGCAAGTTAATTCCATCGGCTACTTGCAACGCCATTTCAAAGACGACACCTACGCCCTCAACCTGGTGATGCAGCGAACTCAATTGTTCGAGAGCACCGCGCCGAAAGACCAGGTTATTGTTCAGAAACTTCCGTCTATTGAATTTTCGGGCCGCAATCGGGAAATTGAAGATGGCCCGGTGCCGGTATGGTTCTCTTTCGGTTCCAGCGCCGGGCTTCTCAGCCGGCAGGAGCAGATCTTCCAAACCGGGCTGGGTCTTGACCGCATCGACATGGAACCCCGCGTCGCGACCGCTTTCAGCTTCAAGGGCTTCTCTCTGAATCCCGCGATCACCTTCGGCGCGACGAATTACGGCAACTCATACGGTGCCAATACGACCACCTACACACCGGTCACGTCATGTGGCGGGTACCCGACCTGCCCTCCTTTGCCCACCAGCACGGTTCGTCTCGGCAATTCGGATCTGTTCCGCAAGGATGCAGACTTCACTCTTGATTTACGGCTGCCGACGCTTGAAAGAATTTATACACCGCCGAGATGGTTGCATCTTGGGAAAGCGGTCAAGCACGTGATAGAGGCAGAGGCGACCTATGAGTACGTTACCGGAATCGACGAGTTCCAGAAAATCATCCATTTCGATTCCACCGATATCATTTCAAATACCAACCAGCTGACACTTTCGTTGACGAATCGCCTATACAAGAAGGATGAAAAAGGAAACGTCAGCGAGATCGTGACCTGGCAGGTTCTTCAAGCGCGTTATTTCGATCCTACCTTTGGTGGCGCCGTCTTGCCGGGGCAGCGGAACATCGTGCTCGCGAGCGAGGAGGTCACGCCGTACGCCTTCCTCGATGGACCCCGCAACTATTCGCCGGTTGTCTCGCTGCTTCGAGTGAGCCCCTACAGCTTTCTCTCACTCGAGTGGCGCGCCGACTATGATCCCCTACGCCATAAATTTGTGGATAACACGCTAAGCGCCAATGTAAGGCATTCCAAGTATTTTGGCGGAATGGGAGAGACGGCGATCAGCACGAATCCTGTGTTGGTCCCTCAAGCTAACCAAATTAGCTTCTCTGGAGGAATGGGTAATACCAACCGGAAAGGATGGAATGCTGCCGGCACAATCGACTACGATACCCTCTTGCACAAACGGCTTTACGAAATGACGCAGGTCTCGTACAACACCGACTGCTGCGGATTTAGTTTCCAGCTTCGACGCTTCAATATCGGTGTCAGGGATGAAAATCAGTACCTGGTGTCATTTTCTATCGCTAACATAGGCACCTTTGGGACGCTGCAAAAACAGGAACGTATTTTTTGAGGTTTGACCCGGTTATTCCGCTTCGCTCGCCGAGAAAGCTTGGTCCAGCAGTGTTGCAAAATCGCGAGTTTTGTTACCTATCAGCTCTTTGAGCGCACTCAGTTCCTGCTCGGTGGTGCGAAGGCGGTCTGCCAAGTGAAGGCATGCAAGCACCGCGGTTCGAGTTGAATCCGGATTGCCGGTTCGATGCGCGATGGAGGACATCAGCTCGTCGATCTCCTGGGCCAGTTCTTCCGCGTCCCCAGGATCGCCAGAGGTGGAAACACTGTAGGTCTGATTGAAGATAGTAACCCGGACAACCTGCTTGCGCGTGTCCGGTGTATCCATGCGTTTGCGCCTTCAGCTTGCGCTCAGCAGATCCAGCTGACTAAGCAGCTTCTCGATTCGGGACTTCACCTGCTTCCGCTCGCCGCGCAGCTCGTCCAGTTCCTGTTGCATGGCCGCTACGCGCTGCTGCAATTGAGTGTTTTCGCTGCGCAGATTCGTGACCACCTGGACGGCGCGCGTAATCCGCTCCTCCAAATTCGCTAGTGTATCGATGCCCTCTTCTTGAACTGCTTCCATATGCGATCAGATTGTTATTTGACTATTGAAGTTGCGCCTGATGTGCCGCTTTCGCTTTATCAACAAGCGACAGGAAACCGGCAGAATCATTAATAGCAATATCCGCAAGAACCTTTCTGTTCAGACCGATGCCAGCCCGCTTCAATCCATTAATGAATTTGCTGTATGAAATGTCGGCGCCGCGGCAGGCCGCATTGATGCGTACGATCCATAACGATCGAAAATTGCGTTTCTTTAACCGGCGTCCTACGAATCCGTAACGAAGCGCCTTCTCGACCGCTTCCTGGGCGGCCCGATTCAGCTTCGACTTGGTGAGAAAGTAACCCTTGGCCAGGCGAAGGGTTTTATGGCGATAATCTCGCCGGTTGGTACCACGTTTTACTCTTGGCACGTTTTCTCCTTCATGATCTGAGAGGCGGCAGGCACGTGCGGCGCGCTGCTCCTGCTCAATTTTTCTCTATTGGTCAGTAGGGAAGCATGGTTCTCAGCTTCGCTTGATCGGTGTCATCGGCCACGACGCCATGCTTCAGTTTGCGCTTGCGGGCACGCACCTTTGACGTCAGGATGTGCCGCGCAAATGCGTGATGCCGGGTTATCTTGCCCGTACCCGTTTTCTTAAAGCGCTTGGACGCACCCTTATGTGTCTTCATTTTGGGCATAAATTTGTCCTGGAATTACTAGATGGGCGAGACGGCCCGAGGAACTACTCAGCAATTCTAACACAGGGGCCTGAGCATCAACTTCTCTGGTCGCCTGCCGCACTGCTGCTGGCATGGCTACGGTCGCTATTCTTCGGAGGCGGTCCAAAGGCGCGGATACCAGAACCCACTCCATGACGGTCATGGTTCTCGCCGCCGCCGTGAACGCGGCCACGCCGGGCGGTTATGCCGAGGTGGACCGGCGAGAAGGGTGTATTTCGTCCAGAGCCTGCCAGCGGCGTCAAGTGATACGATCAAGCCGATGGAATTGACCCGTTCGCATACACGTGGAGCGGTTGCCCGAAGGTCTGTTCCTCGCAACTTCGGACGAACTCTCCGGGCTAGTCGCACAAGGGCGCACTGTTGCCGAGGCGCTCGACATCGCGCGCGATGTTGCTCGCAAACTGATTGAAGCGCGACGCGGGCGTGACGGAGTGCAATCTTAAGGCAGGCTGACATCGCGATGTGGATCGCTTCCTACAAGCCTAGTTTCGATGTGCACGTTTTCGATGTGCTTTGCGGAGACGCGCATCACTACGTGAGTGACTCAGTGGGACGTCGGCGCGGACTTGGTATTGTGCCCGCTGTGAAATCATAGAAGTTGGGCATATAGCTCTCAGGGTCCTCGATTGAAACAATCCGTAAGACAATGGCGTGCCGCGGCGGCGGGCGCGACGCTAGCTCTTATTTCCTTGCTAGTCATTGCGCCGACCGTTCGCCGGGCGGAAGCGCAGAGCCGTTTGACGTACCCGCTGGTCTCGCCCGACAGCGGGCATGTCGCACTCGGGCTGGCGCTGCGCAAACTCAGCGTGTCGGGAACGTTCCTACAAGCTCCGGCTCATCCCGATGACGAAAGCAACGCTCTGTTTGCATATTTCGGCTATGGAATGGGGCTGCGCGTCATTGATCTGCAAAACAATCGCGGCGATGGAGGGCAGAACGAAATAGGGCCGGAACTGTTCCGCGACATGGCGGTGCTTCGGACATCCGAACTGCTGGCCGCCCACCGCATCGACGGCGCCGAGCAGTATTTCACGCGCGCGATCGATTATGGCTACTCGTTCGATCCGCAGAGAGGTGATTGCGAAGTGGGGCAGGAAGGAGATTGTGGGCGACTATGTACGCCTGCTCCGGACGCTGCGCCCCGATGTTGTGGTGACGATGAACATTCAGGGGCGGGGCGGCGATCGGGCCCATGAGGCGACCACGATCCTGGTGCGCGAGGGCTATTTGGCTGCGGGTGATCCGAATCAATATCCCGAACAGATCGCCGAAGGCTTGCGACCATGGCAGCCGAAGAAGCTTTACTTCTCAGGTGCATTTGGCGGTGTCCCGCCTGCCGGAAGAGGGGCTCCCGCTGCGCCCCGCGCTCCCGCGCCGCCGCAGCCCTCTCCGCCGCCATCGAACGTGAAGCTGACGCCGGTGAACACCGCGGCGTACGACCCGCTGCTGGGGCGTACGTATCAGGAGATCGGCAGCGATGCGCGCAGCTTCCATAAATGTCAGGGCATGGGCTCGTTTGCGCCACCATTGCCGGGAGCGGCTAATGCCCGCGGTGGACGTGGTCCGGCCGGTTATGAACTCAAGGAAACTTCCATCCCTGGTGAAAAGGGGGGACAGGAAAAGTCGCTGTTTGATGGCATCGATACAAGTCTCACGTCCATCGCGCAGTATGCCGGAGCCAATCCGCCGGAAGCTCTCACGTCGGCGTTGGCAGACATTCTCGGGGATGCCCAGAGCGCGCAAAGCGCTTTCGCGGCGGGTCATGACGCGGCCACCGCTGCGCCCATTGAAGCGGGCCTTACGGCGATACGCGCTCTGCGGGCGAAGCTCGGTTCCATGCAGCTTTCGGACTCTGCGCGTTATGAGGTCGATTTCCGCCTAAGTACCAAGGAACGGGATTATGAGGATGCGCTGGCGGCCGCCCATGGCCTGACGTTTGATGCGTTAGCCGATGACGGAAAGGTTATCGCAGGGCAGCCGGTGAAGCTCTCGGTGACGGCGCAGAACAGGGGCGCCTCGGATGTTTCGGTGACGGGCGTGACCATTGCGGGATTTAGCTCGCCAAGCACCTGCGCGCCGGGACCAGTTAAGACAAACGCCGTATTCACGTGCAGCGTGGACGCGCGCATTCCGGAAGATGCCGAGCCCACAACACCGTATTTTGACGACAATTACTGGAAGCACCCGGAAAATCACGCGATTCAAATTTTCCGTCCGGGCGTACCATTCGGCGTCCCATTCGCGCCGACGCCGTTCCGCGTTACTTTCCATTTGAAAGCCGGCGACAGCGAAATCACGCGAGAATTGCCGGTCGAATTCCGCTACGTGAGAGACCCATTCTTTGGTGACAAGCGCATGGAATTGAGCGTGGTGCCGGCCTTCTCTGTGGCCATGTCGCCGAGCCTGATGGTGGTTCCCGCTCCGGCCGTCGCGGCGGGAAACCGGCTCGAGCGCGAGGTGCATGTCACGGTCACGAATGGGAACAAGGGAGCGGCTCAGGTCAATGTGGCGCTTGAATTGCCGCAGGGCTGGAAGGCAGTGCCATCCACGATTCCGATTCGTTTCGCGCATGAGGACGAGTCGCTATCGGCTCGATTCAAAATCACAGCTCCGCCGCGCGTCAGGATTGGCGACTATGCTTTGCGAGCAGAAGTCACGTCGCCCGCAATGGCAGATAAGAAATTTGAGAGCGGGTATCACGAAATCGAGTACCCGCACGTAGAACGGCGCCAGGTTATGAAGCCTGCCGAAACTTCTCTCGAAGTGGTGGATGTAAAAACGGTTCCGCATCTCAGCGTTGGCTATATCGCCGGTGTGGGCGACGCAGTACCTGAAGCGATTGAACAGTTGGGCGCGCGTGTCACGTTCATCGAGCATGACGAACTGGCGTGGGGCGATCTTTCCAAATATGACGCCATTGTCACGGGTGTCCGCGCGTACGAGCGGCGTGCCGACCTGCGCGCATACAACCGCCGCCTGCTCGATTACGCGAACAACGGCGGAACGGTCATCGTGCAGTACAACAAGATGGAGTTCAATCAGGCCGAGTACGGACCCTATCCGGCGAAGGTCAGCGGAAACCGCGTCTCGGATGAAACCGTTCCTGTAAAAGTTTTGTTGCCGGCTGATCGGATTTTCAATTTCCCGAACAAGATCGGCCCAGCTACTTGGGCGGGATGGGTTCAGGAGCGCGGGTTGTATTTCCTCGGCGAGAAGGATAAGCGCTACATCGACCTGGTGGCGATGACCGATTCGTTCAAAGACAATCCGGGCGAGAAGCTCGGCTCACTGGTCGAAGCGAAGACCGGGAAGGGCCGCTGGATTTATCTCGGGCTCGGGTTGTGGCGGCAATTGCCGGCCGGCACCGAGGGCGCGTACCAACTGCTCGCGAATCTTATCAGTGTGGGTAACGCACCAGCTGTAAAAGGCAGCAACTCCGTCGCGTCCCGGTAGGCCCAACAGAATAACCGGCGAGTTTTACCGTTCACCGACAAAATTAAACCATTTGCACGGAATCGCGGATCTTATTGAGACCTGCTTCCGTCTAAAGACTATGCCACTCTCGACCGCACAAGACAGGGCAGAACTCCGGCAGCTCCAGGCGGCGTACGAGGAGGCATGGCAACAACTTTCTTTGGAAGTCAGCCGCTGGCAGTGTCTGTTATCGGAAACGCCGACAGACGGCATCAGCATCCGACTCGCTGAGGACATAGTTCGGAAGGCGGAAGAATGTTATCGTCAGAGGCGGAACGCGCTTGCCGATTATTTCCTTCGCAATCGTGAACAGGGGCGGGCGCTTTATATGGGCGACGGGGCAAGTTCTCATCGCACTGAGGCTCATAGAGCCGGACGTTAGCTCCTCTGAAACACGAATTTAAGTAAAAACTGAGCACCTTTTTCGGCCCGGGTACGTAGTACTGTCTATGAACTGGCTGTGGCAAGATGTCCACTTTGGCTTCAGAACCTTATTAAAGGATCGAGCCTTCCTGGTGACCGCTGTTTTGGCCCTGGCGCTGGGGATCGGGTCCACCACTGCCATCTTCAGCGTCATCGATAACGTTCTCCTGGAGCCGTTTCCCTACACGGACGGACAGCGGCTGATGGCGATCGAAATTCATGATTCATCGAGTACGGACCAGTATGGACGGCAGTTCTTTTCACCACCGGAATTTTTCGATTACCAGGAGCAGAATCATGTCTTCGATCGGTCTATCGGAGTCCGGCAAGATCGCGTGTTGATGACCGGTACGGGAGAAACGCCCGAGAAGTTTGACGGGGCCCGCGTGACCGGGAATACGTTTCAGTTCCTGGGCGTGCCTGCCTTGCTGGGACGGGTTGCGAGGCCGGATGACGCGAAACCGGGAGCGCCTCCGGTCTTTGTCCTGAGCTATAAAGTTTGGCAAAGCAGGTTTGCAGGCGATGCCAGCATTATCGGGAAGGGGTTTACGCTGGATGGCACAACGAGGACTTTGATCGGGATCATGCCGCGGCGTTTTGCCTGGTGGGGTGCGGATTTGTGGATTCCTACGACCATCGATCGCGGGGAGACTGATCTGAACGCGCCTTTTTTCTTTTTGCTCGGGCATTTGAGGCCAGGGCTTACAGCGAAGACGGCGCAGCCGGATCTGGCGATTCTGGCCCAGCGGCTCGCGAAGGTTTACCCGAAGCTCTATCCGAAGAAATTCGACGTTCGTGTGCCATCACTAGGGGACAACGTTGTCGGAAAATTTCGAGAGACACTTTACACGCTGTTGGCGGCGGTGGGTCTACTGCTGCTGATCGCGTGCGCGAATGTGGCGAATCTACTGCTGGCGAAAGCGACGGCGAGGGAGAAAGAGTTTGCGATAAGAACTTCGCTGGGCGCGGGACGCGTGAGGATTGTGCGGCAGTTGCTTGTGGAGAGCGTGCTGCTGGCGCTTATAGGAGCGGCAGCCGGATGCGTGTTCGCCTGGGGTGGATTGAAGGCGCTGGTGGCGGCATTGCCGAAATTTACTTTCCCGGATGAAGCGGCGATTGCATTAAACGGACGCGTGCTCGCGGCCACCATTGGGATTGCGGTTGTGACTGCTTTACTATTTGGCCTGGCTCCCGCGCTGGGATCCTTTGCGCGGAATGTGACCGAATCGTTGAAGGCGGGTGGACGCGGAAACAGCGGATTCCGGCGCGGACGAATGCGAAACGTGCTGATTGTCTGCGAAGTGGCTCTGTCGCTAATCCTGCTGACAGGCGCCGGTCTGCTGATGCGCAGCTTCATGCTGGAGCGGAAGGTGGATATGGGCTTGCGTCCCGAGCGGCTACTGACCACCCAAGTTTTCCTCGGAAAGAAATACAAGACGGCGGAACAGCAATCGAGATTTTTCAGAGAGCTGATACCTCGGGTGGAGCGGCTGCCCGGAGTTGTGAGCGCGTCAGCCGCGCTGGATTTTCCACCCTTCGGCGCGATCGACACGGAGTTCGAGGCAGCGGGGGTCACGCACTCGGAAAAATGGAAAGGGCAAATGGGCTTCGTCGATGCGCAGTATTTTCAAACGGTCGGTACGCGCCTGTTGAAAGGACGAACTCTGACGGAAGCAGACATCGTAGGGAAGCGCAAGGTGGCTGTGGTCAATAACACGTTGGCGGCGAAGTTCTTTCCGGGACAGGACCCGTTGGGCAAGGAGATCCAACTTACCGGTCTCGAGAAAGCGCCAGAGCCGGTAGCGAATCCCTGGTTCGAAATCATTGGCGTAACTTCTGACGTGAAGAATCATGGATTGCGCGAGGCGATCTTGCCAGAGGCGTATGCGCCGTACACGCTATCGAGTTACGGCGGCGCTGTGGTGTATGTGAAAGCAGCGGGAAATCCCAAAGCTCTAGCGACAGCGCTGGAAGGCGCGGTCCTGGCTATGGACAAGAATGTCGTGCCACAGCAGACCAACACGGTGGAAGAAGCGCTGGACCTTTTCGAATTCTCGAAGGCGCGCTTCGGCCTGGAGCTGTTCGCGGTTTTCGCCGGCATTGGACTGATCCTCGTGAGCGTGGGTGTTTACAGCGTAGTCTCTTACACGGTTTCACAACAACGCAGAGAAATTGGAATTCGCATGGCGCTGGGCGCGAGTGCGGGCAATGTGCGAGGCCTGGTGATGCAATCCGGCATGCGATTCATTCTGATTGGAGTGGCACTCGGGACCGGAGTGGCTTTCTTCTTGATGCGCTTGGTTGCGAGCCAAGTCTGGGGTGTATCAACGCACGATCCGCTAACGCTTATGGGAGTGATTGCCATACTCCTGGCCGTCGGGGTAGCCGCGTGTTACGTGCCCTCGCTGCACGCAACGCGAGTGGACCCGTTGGTTTCGCTGCGGGACGAATAGCCTATGGCCCTTTCGGCCGCTACGAAGGATGAAAATCGGGACGAATCGATTCGCGTTACGTGCGAATCGGCAGACGACGAAAAACGATCGTCTGCCCTACTGGCTACTTTCGTGCCATTGCATTTCGACGAAGGTGCGCACGTCATGCCCGGACAGAAAGCGACGCACACCGACGGGAACGTTTTTATCAAACAGGATGCGCAACGCGATGACTCTGCGCGTAAGCGAGAACTGCCTCAATGCGGTCTGGCGAAAGTTCAAATTGTTCCGCGATCTCGGCGACACTCACGCCATAGTCGAAATTGTCGACAATCGCGTCGGCTGGCATGCGCGTACCGCGGAGCACAGGAACGCCGCTTTGTACACCCGGCTTGGACTCGACGAACGGGCATTCCGACCAGTCGATTTTCTCTTTCAAAGTAATGGCCGACCTCTTGGACACCATGATTCCATGTTTTTGCTCAGAAGACCAGGGGAGTATCTCCTTTGCAAGCGGCGGAAAACACTAGCGAGTAGCCTAGGGAGTTGGATCTTTCCACTGCGCTTCAATTTGTAAAAGGGATCGGCCCGGCGCGGAGCGAGATGCTGGCGACCAAAGGTCTGATGACGGTCGCGGATCTGCTGTATTATGCGCCGTTTCGATACGAAGATCGCCGGAATGTGAAGCCGATATGCGAACTTGCGCCAGGCGAGAAGGCGGCGGTGCTGGCGGAAGTGAGCGTGGCGAGGCTTTCCGGGTTCCGGCACAAATCCGTGGGTCTGTTTGAAGTGACCTTGCGCGACGGAAGCGGCGCGAATCTGCATGCGCGATGGTTCCATGGAGAACGCTACGCGGACAGCCTTGTTCCGGGTACGCGCGTGGCTCTATTCGGAAAGGTCGAGCTCGATCGCCCGCACGGTGGGCGGCTTATGGTTCAGCCGGAGATTGAGATTCTCTCCGCAGACGACCAGGGCGAGGAAAGTTTGCACACCGGCCGGATTGTGGCCGTTTATGAGGCGGCGGCCAAAGTATCGACGCGCGTATTCCGCAGTCTTATCGACCGTGTTCTAAAACAAGTGCCGATGCCGGAGGACGCTCTGCCGGAAAGTGTGAGGGCGCGTGTGGAACTGCCGAGCCTCGCGACGGCCATTCACGAGCTGCACGTGCCGGCGCCCGATGCCGATGTACGGCTGTTGAACAGTTTTCGCACTCCGGCGCAAGTGCGTTTGATTTTCGACGAATTTTTTTGGCTGGAGTGCGGGCTGGCGTTAAAGAAGACGAAAGCCAGAATCGCCGCGGGCATTCCCTTCGTGGTGACGGATCGGGCGCGCGAGCAGATCAAGAAAATGCTCCCATTCAAGCCGACGGCGTCGCAACGAAAGGTGATGCAAGAGATCGCCGACGACATGAAGCGGCCGCATCCGATGAACCGGCTCTTGCAAGGGGACGTGGGCAGCGGGAAGACGATCGTCGCAGCGCAAGCCGCCATTATTGCAATCGAAAACGGCTATCAGGTGGCTGTGCTTGCGCCGACCGAGATACTGGCGACACAGCATTATTGGTACTTCAAACGGCTGCTCGAGCCGCTAGGGTATGTGGTCGCTTCGTTGACGGGATCCGCGAGTCCGCGCGAAAAGCAGCAAATCAAAAAGCTGATCGATGAAGGGTTATTGAAGGTGGTTGTCGGGACGCACGCGCTGCTGCAGGAGGATGTACGGTTTTCAAAGCTCGGATTGGCGATTGTCGATGAGCAACATCGGTTTGGAGTAAGGCAGCGCTTGGAGCTTTTCAAGAAGGGTGAGCAGCCGGATGTGCTGGTAATGACCGCCACGCCGATTCCGCGCACGCTGGCGTTGACGATGTACGGCGATCTGGATGTTTCGACGATTGATGAGCTGCCACCCGGACGGAAACCCATCGTAACGAAGCACGTGCCGGAGGCGATGGTGGAGGGAGTTTACAGCTTTGTTGCGCAACAAATCAAGGCGGGGAGGCAGGCGTATGTTGTCTATCCGGTGGTTGAAGAGAGTGAAACAGCCGCGGTAAAGGCGGCGGAGAAAATGTTCGAACATCTGTCGCAGAAAGTTTTTCCCGATATTCGCGTAGGGCTGCTCCACGGCCGGATGAGCGCGGATGAAAAAGAGAATGCGATGCGGAGTTTCCAATCGGGTGAGATGAAGATTCTGGTCTCGACTACGGTGATCGAGGTTGGCGTGGATGTGCAGAACGCGTCGGTGATGGTGGTTGAGCAAGCCGAGCGGTTCGGGTTGGCGCAAATACACCAATTGCGCGGACGCGTGGGGCGCGGTCCTCATCAGAGCTACTGCATTCTGGTGACGGTTGCGGTGAGCGAGGTGGCAAGAGAACGAATACGGACGTTGGTGGATTCGAACGATGGATTCTACATCGCTGAGATGGACATGAGGCTACGGGGGCCGGGCGAGTTCTTTGGGACGAAGCAGTCGGGAATACCAGGTCTACGGTTGGCCGATCTGGTGCGTGACGTGGACGTGCTCGAAAGCGCGCGGAAAGAGGCGCAGGCGTTAATCGAGGGTAGAGACAGCGAAGAACTGCGTCACGTGATCCGGTACATACAAGAGCATTGGCAACGGAAGTATGGACTCGTGCAAGTCGGGTGACGAGTGAGGGTGATTGCGGGACGGTTTCGCAGCCGGAGATTGAAGAGTGTTCCTGGTCTTGCGGTTCGCCCCACGCCAGACCGGCTGCGGGAAGCGTTGTTCAACGTGTTGGCCATGCGATTAGAAGAGAGTGTGTTTCTCGACGCGTATGCGGGGAGCGGAGCAGTAGGGATTGAGGCGCTAAGCCGCGGAGCACGGCACGTGATTTTGATGGAACGAAATCAGCAGGCGCTCGCCATCATACGCGAGAATCTGAGATCGCTGGCGGTCGAGGATGAGGCTACGGTTGTGCGCGGGCGTGCCGCGGCGCTGATCGCAAACTACAAGGCGGACATCGCGTTCCTCGATCCGCCATATGAGCAACTGCAGGAGTACGGCGATTGTTTGCTGGCGCTTTCGGCGGGCGATTACCCCTTTGCCATTGCGCAACACGCATCGCGAGTTGTACTCGAGGATGAATACGGCAGGTTGAAGAAGACGCGTGTGCTGAAACAGGGAGACAATTCGTTGAGCTTCTACGAAGCCGTGAAAGGATCCTCAGCCGGCGAGTAGTAGATGTACATCCATGACGTTCGTGCCTGTGGGGCCGGTTTGGATGAGGTCTCCGAGAGCATCGAAGAACGGGTATGAGTTGTTCGCCGCGAGATGCAGAACGGGATCGAAGCCGAGACGACGGCCACGTTCCACGGTTTCGCCAGTGGCGATCGCGCCGGCAGCATCGGTCGGTCCATCGGTGCCGTCGGTTCCCGCGCTCAGCACAAGCACATTCGGCAATTCCGCAATTGCTAATGCGGCTGCAAGCGCGAATTCCTGATTGCGTCCGCCTTGACCGGTCCCTTGAACCGTGACTGTGGTTTCGCCTCCAGAGAGAATGCACGCGGGCGGTGGAATGGGATTGCGTGACGCGCGAATTTCTCTGAGGATTTGCGCGTGCACGAGCGCCACTTGGCGGGTTTCGCCTTGCATACCGGTGGAAAGGACAAGCGAACGATAACCGAGCCTTTTTGCGTGGCGCGCCGCGGCTTGCAATGCGAGCCGGTTGCTCCCAACGATTACATGATGGACATTGTTGAAGAGAGAATCGCCGGCCTTGGGAGTCTCGGGGATCTGCCCACGCGCACCCTCTTCCAGACGTGTACGGACCGTGATAGGCACTTTCTCGAGCAGGTCAAATTTGTTCAAGACGTTGAGCGCGTCGCCAAACGTGGACGGATCCGGAGCGGTGGGGCCAGAGCCGATCACGTCCAACGGATCTCCAATGACGTCGGAGAGCAAGAGACTCACCACCGTCGCTGGATAGGCGAGGGCCGCCATGCGACCGCCTTTTAACGTAGAGAGATGCTTGCGGACGGCATTTAATTCGGAGATGGTCGCGCCGCGTCGCAAGAGAAGATCTGTCGTTTTCTGTTTCGCAGCGAGTGTGATGGGCGCGGCTGGCGAGGGCAGCAGCGCTGACGCTCCTCCGGAAATCGCAACCAGAAGGAGATCGCGAGCATTCAAATCTCTCAGCAGCTCTTCGACTTGACGGGATGCTCGGGCTCCTGAGCTGTCTGGGATAGGATGCCCGGTTTCGATTACCTGAACGCGGCGAAGACGGCGGGTAGTGTGCCCGTGCTTGGTAACGGCTATGCCGCCAATCAGCCGCGTGCCGATGATTGCTTCGATCGCAGCCGCCATATCGACGGCAGCCTTCCCCACAGCGATGATAAAGATCCGGTCGAAATCTTCGAGAGGCAGGGGTATCGTTCCGGCCCTGAGATGACGCGAGGTGACGGATAAGTGCTGGCGTACGGCATTGCCGGAATCGGCGGCGGTGAGCGCGGCGCGAAAAATCGCCATCGCGTCCCGCCGCAGCTTGCGCTCAGATGGCTTCACTTGCTTTAAATCTAGCCTGCTCTCGCCGATCCAACTGCGCCGCCGCACCTTGAACGATGCACCAGTAGCGCGTCGTTTTACAAAATGGAAATGGAGGAGGAATAGGATGCTCATGGCGAGGACCAAACGAAACGAACCTCGCGCCACCGTAATTCCAGTGGTTGCGCATCCAGATGTGAATCAGGCTGACCGCCTGGCGGTGTGATGCATTCGGATTTAGCGTGCGGACTGCGCATCGCTAACCATCGCGTGCCGTTGAAGCTGGGTCGATGGAGCGGTGATCGTGAGGGAAATGCGCCTGAACGAGGTCAATTCGCGGCGCTGGCCGCATCTGGACACTCCGTCACTATTCGTGTCGACGACTGCCGATGCCCACTGCAACCGGGCCAAGGATCACGGGGCGCGCATTACGCAAGAGCCGGTGACTCACCCGTACGAGCGAGCGGCAATAAGTGCGGATGAATTCGCGGGACATCGCTGGACCTTTTCGCAGTCGATCGTCGGATGATGCACCAGACGAGTGGGGCCGGCATCGGCGGAGCAGTTGTGATCGTGGAAGCGATGGTTAGAAGATCGGAAGCGCGAGAATCTTGCGCACGGTTTCCGAAGCGTTATCGGTGTCGATGGCAATGGAAAAATCAGCGCGGCTGTATAGCGGGCGGCGATCTTGAAACAAGCGCTCGATATAGCTTCGATTCACGGCGAGCGGGCGCGTAGTATCGTTGTCGAGGCGCTTGCAAAGAATTTCGAAAGGGCAGTCGAGCCAGACAGTCACGCCATTGTTCTCGATCAATTCCCAATTCCTGGATTGGGCGAATGCGCCTCCACCAGGCGCGACCACGCATGGATTGCCTGCCTCGATGCGCGACACTCGTTTGCGAATCAATTCCGTTTCGAGATCGCGAAAAGCGGCCTCGCCACGCTCACGAAAGATCTGCGCGATGGTTTTACCTTCACGCGTTTCGATCTCGGTGTCGATATCGGCGAAGGACCACCCGAGCTCATCGGCGAGAGAGATCCCCACGGTGGTTTTGCCGCATGCCATGAACCCGACGAGGTAAAGCCCTGGGGTGCGCTTTAGTTTGAGAATCATCTAGCGCTCGACGCGGCCGGCGCCAGTTCCTTTGATCAAGGCATGGACTTCTTCGGCGGTAAAGCGGTTGAAATCACCTGGGATGGAATGTTTCAAGCAGGAAGCTGCGACTCCAAACTCCAGGGCCTCTGTGGGCGAGGCAAGATGAGTGAGCCCGTAAATCAGCCCGCCTGCAAAACTGTCGCCTGCGCCGACGCGGTCGACGATATGGGTGATCTCGTATTTCCGGCTGAGAAAGAATTCAGCTCGGGTATGCAGACAGGCGGACCAGGCATTGTTGGACGCGTTCTTGGATTCGCGCAAGGTGATCGCGAGCATCTTGAGATTCGGATAAGTGGCCAAGACGCGATCACTCAACTCTGCATATTTCTCGCGCTCGAGGCTGCCGGATTCGACATCGATGTCGACGTGTATGTTGATGGCGTTTTGGCAATCCTCCTCATTGGCGATGCAGAGGTCGACGATTTTCACAATTTCGGGCATGACCTCGCGCGCGGTCTTGCCCCACTTCCACAGGTTCTTTCTGAAATTGAGATCGCAAGAGGTTTGAATGCCGAGAGCGCGCGCGGCGTTGAGCGCTTCGAGGACCAGTTCCGCAGCCGAACCGCTGAGAGCGGGCGTGATGCCGGTGACGTGAAACCAGGTTGCGTTTTTTAGCGCAGAATTCCAATCGATGGAGCCAGGCTTTGCAAGCGCCATTGCACTGTGCTCCCGATCGTAGAGGACTTTGGAGGGACGCTGATTCGCGCCCGCTTCCACAAAGTAGACGCCCATTCTGCCGGGGGCACGCACAATGTGAGCGGCATCGACACCAAAGCGGCGAAGCTCGCCCACGAACGCGTCGCCGATGGGATTAGACTTCGGCAGCACTGTTATGAAACGGCTTGCGGCGCCAAACTGCGCGAGCGAGATGGCGACGTTCGCCTCACTGCCGCCAAACGTCGCGACAAGATGCGGCGATTGGAGTAAGCGTTCAAAGCCGGGAGGCGTGAGACGCAGCAGAACCTCGCCAAATGTTGCGATAAGGGGCGGCATGTTAGTGGGGCAAGGTAACAGGCGCGCGGACGTTTGGCGCCAATACCGCTTCGATACCGGCGGAGGCGTCAACGGCAGGGAGGCCTTCGACAGTTTGTACGGTGAATGTGCTCGCGGGGACAGAGGTGGTCTTTCGCAACGCGGAGCCCGCATAGGCATTAAGCGAAAACGCATTTACCTCAACCGGAGCTTCGACGGCTTGTAATGCGGAGGCGGCTCTTTGCAGGCGCGCAAAGGCCTCATGCGCATCGTCGAGATAGCTGCCGAAGGTCAGTTGAAGACCGGTAAAGACCAGTTGGTGGGAATCGACGAGGGTCGCACGGGCATTTTTGAGCCAGACGAGAGGACCTTCGGCAGGCCGCTCAGTCAATTGCCCGACAGCCTCGCACATACTGGCGTCGTTGGCGGGATCGCGGAGCGCCTGGACGACGTTGATGGCGGTATTTGGAAACAAGGACTGAATGGCAGCGCGAGTAGAGTCGTAGTTGTCGATTCGGGATGTAAAACAAGTAGACGTCAAGACGCGGTCCGCGGGAACGGAAGCCGCGGCCACGCTCTCTTTTAGCCGCTGCAATGCTTCGTTGAACGAGCCCCCGGTTTGGCCTGCCAAGAAGGCCAGTCCATTAGGATTGACGGTTCGGTGCGTCGAAACGACAGCCTCAATGACTACTTGCGCGGCCTCCTGGCCAAGCGCTCCGACCTGAATGATGCTGAGGACGGGAAGCGGCAGTCTGCGCTCCGTAAAGATTTGGGCCACCACCGCCTGTACACGGCGAGCATCGCCCGCACCGGCTACAAAGGCGCGCAATTTAATGATGGTTTCGCCGCGGGTATCGCGAATCAGATCGTTCAGACTTTGGCGAATCTGAGCAGAGAGGCCACCGGTTCTGAGCAGGGGAGAGATGTGGAAATCGAGCGCTTCGGTATCGGCTGCGAGGGCCATGGGAAGTTCCGGGGGAAGGGGCAGAACCTGCTCTTTTGGCTCTTGATTCTTTTTCTTCTGACCGAAGAGGTAAAAGGCGCCAGGCGCAGTACAAAGCGCGGCGAGTACGCACAGGGTCGGGATGGGACGCCACATCCGGTTTCTAGCTATAGACTAGCGTGCCGGGAAAAACCGGGCAGCAATGCTCGGGGATTGTCCAATTAAGGTTTGAAAACGAGGGGAATCCCCGGGCGAGAGAATAAAGGGCCGGTCGATTGACAACTTGTTAGGCCAGGAATTCGGAGTAGAGAAGCCGCAGACGGCCTATGTAGCAGCACACCAGGAGGAGAACACACGGAACCGCATCTCAGTGTCAAAATCCTCGAGTATCTTTCGTTCCTGTTCCTCGGTCAGGAAATCCTCAACGGCAAGAACTCCGGGATCTATTTCAGAAGCGGGGGCGCCCAAGGGATTCTCATTGCCTATCCAGATGGTGAGGATGAAGTGATCGCCCTGCCTGCGACAGGACCTAACTATGCCATTTCCCTTGTATTTCTGGCCAAGAAGGTATACTTTTGTTTCTTCGGTCAGTTTGAGCGCGCTCCGGATGACAGCTTGGGAAAGGTGTGCTTCGATAAGCTGGACGAATTCCTCCCGTGAGGGACGATTGGGAGCTTCAGACCAACGTAGTAACAGGAGTTGCTCTGAGCTTTCGGGAGAACTGCTAGTACTTGAGGACATCGAAGTGGCTAACCTCTGAAGAGACGGTACTTTATTGTCAAACGTACTTACGTGAAAGATCAATGCCGGAAAAGAAAAAATTTTTTTCATTGCTTTTGGGTAGTGCCTGGGTAATACAATGATGAAATTGAGTCATTCGGACGATGAGCGTATAAACGCTCATCCAGCGTTCCAGGACTAGTGTATATGTGTATACCACTGGTCAACCGAAATATGTAGACGTAATATTCTCTGGAGAAAAACGCAGCCCTAACGCCAATGCGACAGAACTATAGATTTCAGTTACTTGCTCCTCCTCAGACGCGCTCAAATAGTGCATTCCGCCGCTCAAAGATAGATGAGCACGTTTATTACCAGCGCCTGGCATCGCTTCAGAGACTCCGGGCACGCGTATACCTCAGGGACGGCGCGATTCAGCCGTGGCAGGTAGACGAGGACGGACTGTTCCAGATGCCATTGGACGAACAGAGTTGGCATTTTCTACTCGTTGACGATAAACAGGAAGTGATAGGATGCGTCAGATACTTAGTTCATCCAAACACTGTTTCGTTCCACAAACTTCGGATCTGCCAGTCGGCGCTGGCGAGAGATCCGCAATGGCGGGAGAAGGTGCAACACGCTGTGGAAACTGATCTTAAGCGTGCGCGGGAAGAACGCCTGTCTTACCTCGAAGTGGGGGGCTGGGCGCTGGCAGAAGCGTTCCGGGGCACGAGTGCGGCGCTGGAAATCCTAGTTGCCTCTTATGCGTTGGGCCACCTATTGGGCGGCTGCCTGGGATCCTGTACAGCGACGGTACGGCATTGCTCCTCATCCATCCTGCGCAGAATCGGCGGATCGAGCTTCCACGCCTTTGGCGAGGCTTTGCCTCCTTATAAAGATCCCCAGTACGGCTGCGAGATGGAATTGTTACGCTTCGATTCCCGCTCACCAGCACAAAGGTTCATGCCATTCATCAATCGGTTAAAAGCAAAACTGGCAAATACGTTAACGATTGTACCCGCGAGAAGCGAAGTTTTTGGGAAGCCTCGGGTCGAAATCGGCGCGGAGCATGTTGGATTCCTAGGAATGGTGCCCCTGCACTAAGCTTCTGCCTCCGAACGAGTGGTGCATTCAAAAAAGCTCTCTTCCGCGCTGCAGCATTGGAGCCAAGTTGTTGGCGCGGATTTCGTTCAAGCTGATCCACGGAGTCTGCAGAGGGCTGAAACCGCTACTTTCTTTACTTCTCAGAGAATTTCCGCCATTGTGCGACCGGCAAATAGAGAAGAGGTTCAGGAATGCCTGCGTATCGCCAATCGAAGGGGTACCCCACTTTACCCGATAAGCAGCGGGAAAAATTGGGGTTACGGTTCGCGAGTCCCTCCGGCAGACGATTGTGCGCTGCTCGATCTCAGCCGTTTAAATCGAATTCTCGATTACAGGGAAGATCTAGCGTACGTGACCGTCGAACCGGGGGTTACACAGCGCCAGCTTTACGGATTCCTGAAGGAACGGCAGTCACGGCTGTGGATGGATGTGACCGGCTCCAGCCCGGATTGCAGCTTAATCGGGAATGCGATGGAGCGGGGATTTGGACACACGCCTTACGGAGACCACTTCGCTCAAGCTTGTGGGTTGGAGGTGGTGCTTCCGACCGGAGAGGTAATCGAAACCGGGTCAGCCGGATTTTCCGGTTCTCGCACATCCGCGGTGGCCCGTTGGGGCGTGGGTCCGAGTCTCGACGGGTTGTTTTCCCAATCGAATTTGGGCATAGTGACTCGGATGAGCATTTGGCTGATGCCGCAACCGGAGGCGTTCGAGGCTTTCTTTTTTCGATGCGCCAGCGACGAGGGACTAGGTCCGCTAATGGATGCATTGCGGGAGCTGCGCATGCAGGAAGTACTTCGTAGCTTGATCCATATCGGAAATGATTACAAAGTACTCGGTGGATTGCAGCAGTATCCATGGCTCGAAGCGCACGGAAAGACCCCTCTCAATGCGGATCTGATAGCTACTTTCCGTCAGAAGTTCAGTTTTGGATCTTGGAACGCCTCGGGCGGGCTTTATGGAACGTCGGCACAGGTTTCGGAAGCAAAGCGTCTGCTGGGCAAAGCACTTTCGGGGCAGCTCGGGAAACTAAAGTTTCTCAGCCCCCGAATGCTGAAGGTTGCGAAGCGATTTGCACGCCCTTTCAAATTGGCGACAGGGTGGGACATGGGCCGAACCGTGGAGCTCGTCGAGCCTGTTCTGGGGCTGATGCGCGGGGTGCCAACGGAACATTCGCTGGCATCGGCTTACTGGCGGAAACGTACGCGTGTACCTGCGAATCCCGATCCAGACCGGGACCGCTGCGGGCTGCTGTGGTACGCGCCCATAGCCGCCGCGGAGGGAACCCAGGTCCTGAGTCTCACGGGAATGGCAAAGGAAACTCTGCTCAGCTTCGGATTCGAACCGATGATCTCGCTTACGATGCTGACGCCTCGCATGGTTTCGTCGGTGATTTCAATTACTTACGATCGAGACATCTTAGGGCAGGATGAACAAGCCATGGCCTGCTATGAAGAACTGGTCCGGCGCTGCACGGACGGAGGTTTTTATCCCTATCGGCTCGGGATTCAGAGTATGGGGAAGATGAATCAGACTGCTCCCTACAGCAGGGTTATCAGAGGGTTGAAGAAGGCGTTAGACCCTAACGCAATACTTGCGCCCGGTAGATACGACTACAGCTTAGAGCCGGAGGTCATGGACCAAGCCAACGGCGTAACTTGCGAGAGGTGAACGAGGAGTTCGAAAACACGAAGCCCTCGTGATTTACACGAGGGCTTCGACGGAACAGGAGAGGGTCTAGCTTACTTAGCGGCGCGGGCCTTGCGACGCGATAGGAAGCCGGCACCGAGAAGCCCAAGGCCTATTAAGGACAAGGTGGTGGGCTCTGGGACAGCAGCCGGAGGAGTAGTGGTGATCTGGGCGGAAAATGGCGTATGGAACCCGCCAGGGCCTAAAGCCTCCGTAATGATACCTGTGATCGTACCAGGCACCACGTTGGGCTGTGCAAACCCAAAAGTAGCTGTTGATGAACCGCTAGCCGACGTACCAAGATAAGCTATGCCGGACGTATTGAAAATGAGGGTGACCGTGGCCGGGCCGCTCTGGATTAATGTAAAGGGCGATCCTGCCGGACTGCACTCGTTCCCGACGGTGTTACTGGTGCATCCTGCCGGTGTACCGAGGATGGGCCCAAGAGTTGTCAGGTCGTACATGACAGTTCCCGCAGCCCCGGTGAAAGTAGCATAGCCGGTAATCGGCGGTACAACCGGGCCCGGCGGAACTCCGGTCAAATTTTGAATGGTCCCGCCTGTTAGGCCCGCGAAGGAACCCGTTGGAGGTGGCATATCTGGCGTGACCTGGTTTGCAACTCCCGTATTGCTTGTAAAGGAAAGCATGTTGCCGGTGATGATGGCCTGTCCAGAAACACTAGCACTGCCGGTAACCGATGTGGCTGACGCTGAGCTTACGAGAACTGTTGAACAGATCGCTATTAAGCTCAGAAAATGTAAGCTTTTGAATTTCATATTCTTAACCCGCCTCCGAGATGATTAATACCACTGAAATGACCGAACTAAGGTTCTATCTTCGCAATATAGAGCGTGCCTGTAAAGAACTGTTTCGTCTATTAAGTACTAACCTTGTCTAAGGTCATAGGAATACAGGGGAACCCATTGGAAGGTTGAGCCGAGGGGGCCGAGTAAATGGCTGAGTTCACCAGTCCAATTTGGTATGCTCATGAGGAGTGATAGCGTTATCTGAGCTAAATCTGAATCCGGGGTCTGAGATGCCGCTCTACAAGCAGCTGGCGGGATCGATCACCGATTTGATTGCTGGAGGGGCAATTCAATCCGGGGCGAGACTTCCCGCAACAAGGGAATTGGCTGGTCAACTTGGACTGAACAGAACCACGGTTTCAGCGGCCTACGCGCTGCTCGAGGAATCTGGACTGATCGAAGGCCACGTAGGGAGAGGAAGTTTCGTCGCTACGCGCGAAAAGATGGCGAGCGCGGGACGTAATGTCGCAGCCAGGGATTGGGATGCCATTCTTCCACCGATGGAGCCGGCCCTGACGCCATCGCCACATAAGATTGAAATCAGCTTTGCAAACTCGCGGCCGGCCGGGGACGAATTTCCAGTTGCACAATTTCGACGTCTGTCCAAGCAAGTTATCGATGGATCGGGCGCCATGGAGATCCTGCAGCTGGGATCGCCGCATGGGTATCCGGCATTGCGGCGCTATTTGTTGGAGCAAGCCGCTGCTGCCGGGATTGCGCGCCTTGACGACGACCTCGTCATTACCAATGGCTGCCAGCAAGCGTTGGATCTGCTGACGCGGCTCTTTCCTCGGGATGGAAATAGCGTTGTGCTCGAAGACCCGGTGTATCACGGATTGGTGCGCGTGTTTTCGCGGGCGGGCGCGAACATTATTCCGGTGGCGGTCGACGGGGGAGGAATTGATGTCGAGGCGCTAGAGGAGGCGGTGCGGCAACAACATCCGCGGCTGCTGATTGTGACGCCGAGTTTTCAGAATCCTACGGGCGCGACACTTTCGCTCGAGCGGCGCAAGAGGATCGTAGATCTGGTCCAGCGCTTCGGGTTAGTACTAGTTGAGAACGATATCTATAGCGAGCTCCGGTACCGGGGCAAGCGATTGCCGACGCTGAAGGAGCTTGACCAGACTGGAAACACGATTTTATTGCGCAGCTATTCGAAAGTTTCGTTTCCAGGATTGAGGGTTGGGTGGGTGATCGCGCCACGCGCGGTCGTTGTGCGTTTGGCCGAGGCGAAGCAGATCAGTGATCTGCACTCGGATCAACTTTCGCAGGCGGTGTTGTTGCGCTTCGCGGAATCGGGGGAATTGGCGCGTCACCTGGAACGCACAAGGGTTGCGGGCGGCGAGCGTTTGAATGCCGTATTGCAGGCGTGCGCGCGCTATCTGCCGCCGGGCGCGACGTTTACCCGGCCTGAAGGCGGGATGAATCTTTGGATCGAATTCCCTGCGCCGCTCAGGGCGGAAAATCTGCTGAATCGCGTTCAGCCAAAGGGTGTGGATTTTCTGCCGGGCCGTTTCTTCTCCGCGCGACGGGCGCACGCGCGGGGTTTACGCATCAGCTTCGGTGGTTTGTCTCCGCAGCAGATCGCGCGGGGCATTCAGATATTGGGAGAAGCGGCGGCAGATGAGTTGGGCGCGGCTACGGCTCGCCTCAGTTATGAGCCGGCTGCTGCGCTGGTTTAACGCTGGTTTAAGCGGAAGGTACTCGAGTAAAGGAGAACGCAAAGTGAACTTCGAAAGCGATCAATTTCGATTGAAGACCGGTTTAGCCGAGATGCTGAAGGGTGGCGTGATCATGGACGTGGTCAACGCCGAGCATGCGGTAATTGCGGAGCGCGCGGGCGCCTGCGCAGTGATGGCGCTGGAGCGCGTTCCGGCCGATATTCGGAAAGAGGGCGGAGTCGCGCGCATGTCGCAGATCCGGATTATCCGCGAGATCATGGCCGCTGTCTCGATCCCCGTGATGGCGAAAATCCGCATCGGCCATTTCACGGAGGCGCGCATCCTGGAAGCGCTAGGCGTGGATTACATCGATGAGAGCGAAGTGCTTACTCCGGCGGACGAGGAACACCACGTCGACAAACACGACTTCAAAGTTCCATTCGTCTGCGGGGCCAGGAATTTAGGGGAGGCTCTTCGCCGCATCGCAGAGGGCGCGGCCATGATCCGCACGAAGGGAGAAGCCGGTTCCGGAAACATTGTCGAAGCCGTGCGTCACATTCGAACGATCGTGAAAGAGATGAAGCAACTGACGGTGCTCGGCAAAGAGGAGCTGGTGCATGAGGCCAAGAATCTGCAGGCGCCGCTCGAGCTGGTTCAGTACGTGGCTCAAAACGGCAGGCTGCCAGTTCCGAATTTTTCGGCTGGAGGGATAGCGACACCGGCGGATGCAGCGCTGGTGATGCAACTCGGGGCGGAAGCTGTTTTCGTGGGCTCTGGGATTTTCAAATCTTCCGATCCGGAAGCGCGCGCTAAGGCGATTGTGAAGGCCGCGACGTATTATCAAGATCCTGTAAAGCTGCTGGAAGCGAGCGAAGAATTGGGCGAGGCCATGCCTGGTCTGGATGTTTCGAAGATGCAGGAAGGCGAGCTGATGCAGACACGGGGCTGGTAAAGCGCCCGCGGCAGAACTTCTACACCATGAATGCGAAGATTGGCGTGCTTGCTCTGCAAGGAGATTTCGAGGCGCATCGCAAGGCCATCGAACGCGCGGGCGCAGAGGCGGTGGAGGTGCGAACAGCGGCCGATTTGGATTCGATCGATGGGCTGATAATTCCGGGCGGCGAGAGCACGACCATGCTCAAGTTGCTCCGCATCGAAAACCTGGTGCAGGCGGTTCAAGAGTTCGGAAAAGCGAAGTCGATTTTTGGAACGTGCGCGGGCGCAATTTTGCTGGCGAACGAAGTCGTGAATCCACCGCAGGAATCATTAGGGTTGGTCGATTTAACAGTGGAGCGGAACGGCTATGGCCGCCAGATCGATAGCCGGATTGTAAGCATCGATCTGGATGGCAAACCCGCAGAGGCTGTATTTATCAGAGCACCTATCATTCGCCGTGTTGGAAGTGGAGCAAAGGTGCTGGCCACATATTTGGATGACCCTGTCCTGGTGGAGCAGGGCCGGCACCTGGTGGCCACTTTCCATCCGGAGCTAAGCGACGGCGATGGCATTCACCGGCGTTTTATCGACAAAGTCACGGCACAGAAAGCTAAACTGGAAAGCACGTGAGGCGGGTGCTTTTTCTATGTATTGGGAATTCCTGTCGAAGCCAAATGGCGGAGGGATTTGCCCGGAAATATGGCGCCGATGTGATGCTGCCGTGCAGTGCGGGATTCGCGCCTGCCCCTATCGTTCAGCCGCTTACCAAAAAGGTAATGGAGGCGAAGAACATCAACATCGACGAGCAGTATCCGAAAGACCTGGGTACGATCGATGTTTCCACGCTCGATCTCATCATCAACATGAGCGGAAACAGACTGCCTACGCGGATGCCTGTCGAGGTCCGGGAATGGAAGATCGAAGATCCGATCGGCCGCAGCGAAGACGTGTATGTGGCCGTGCGCGATCAACTGGAGAATCTGGTGATGCAGTTGATAATCGAGTTGCGGAGGGGGCCTCGCAAGGCAGAAGAGGCAGAAGTCGAGCGGGTTTCGCCGGGCCGCCGTCGTCGCTCCCGAAGCTGAGGGCTTCTAAATGGAAAACGCGGCTTCGAACGATC
Organism: uncultured Acidobacteriaceae bacterium; assembly: GCA_963819405.1. Lineage (GTDB taxonomy): Bacteria > Acidobacteriota > Terriglobia > Bryobacterales > Bryobacteraceae > Bog-105. The sequence continues at coordinate 183,953 of CAWFWH010000016.1, forward strand.
AATCGTCCAAAACCGCGTTGGACTAACTCAATCAATCGGCTCAATCAATCGGCCGATAAATCAGCGATCGACTACTTGGTGGGGCTGGTGCTGGTGGTGCTGCTCATTGTGTCGCTGGAGCCCTTGGTGTTCTTCTTCTTGCGCGACTTCTTGGTGCTCTTGGTGGCAGTGGTGTCGGTGCTCTGAGTTGAAGTATTCTGAGCAAAAACGGCAGTGCCAGAGAGCAGCGAAAGGCCTAGGGCGGCGATCATGATCTTTTTCATTTGGGGATATCTCCTTATTAACAACTGAGTGGTAGCACTTGTGCTCCAGTCGTTATACTCTCAAACCTGAGTGAAGGAGTCCTGAAGATAACATTAAACTTAATTTAATGTATAACGTCGAAGGGAACTGGGATAAGGCGGCATTGGGCTCCTTCGGGCGCGGGCTGTATAACACAAAAACACGAGGAAGACTACATCATATGACTCATCGGATAATCGGAGGTATCGCGTTCACTTTGCTTGTATTTCTTGCCGGATTCTGGTCGGGGTCGACTCGTTTTTCGGTCCACGCGCAGGCCGCAAATAGAGTATTTGAGCTGCGGACCTATCACGCCAACGAAGGGAAACTGGATGCCCTGCTGGCCCGTTTTCGCGACCACACTATTCAAATCTTTACAAAACACGGCATGAACAGCATCGGTTATTGGCTTCCCACGGACGAGCCGCTCAAGGGCAAAACCCTGGTATATATGCTTGCGTTCCCAAGCCGCGAGGCCGCAACAAAGGATTGGGCAGAATTCAGGGCGGATCCTGAGTGGAAGAAAGTTGCCGCCGATTCGGAGGCAAACGGAAAGCTAGTCGAAAAAGTAGATTCGGTGTTCTTGGAGCCGACGGATTTTTCGGAGATCAAGTAGTTAAAGCGCCCGCCACGAGCAGTTCGAAAGATCGAAATTACCTTCGAAGAGTTATTCTATGAAGGTCAGCGATTCACGAAAGTAGTTTTTCGCGATCCTCCAGGGCTCCTTCCCATTCAGCCGATTTGCTTATGAGAACTTTTCTACTCTGCATTTGTCTCAGCACCTGTGTGTGGGCGGGCAATACGACCGCGCTCTACAATCCCACATTGCCTACGACAGGTCCGTTTCCGGCAAATGTGTTAACAACGGCCGATACAACGCAGAAGACAGGTCTACGTATCAGCCTCCCATCTTCTTTCAATACCTGCGACGTAATCGCCAGCCCAAGTGTGTGCAGTAACATCGCCCTACTGAATCAGCTAGATGGCTTCAGCGTGAATCCGCGCATCATGGTGTGCTTTTCTGCTCCTATTGATTCCACAACGTTACAGGCGGGTATTCAAATCTTGCCTCTGAATGGCGGTGCGTCGGTTTCCATTAACCAGATCATCATCGACCCGAACAGCAATTGTGTTTTCGCAAAACCTAACCAAATCTTGAATCAGCAGAGCCACTACCTGCTGTTAGTAACCGACTCAGTCACCGACTCCAAGGGACAGAAGATAAAGGAAGACGACGCGTTCAAGAGCTGTTTGAAGAGCAGTGACGCATATTGTGAATCGCTCGAAGCCGCTCTGGACCAGGTAACGCAACAACCTGCTTCGTCAAAGAAGGTCGTCTTAGCATCCTTATTCACAACCATGAGCGCCACTACTTGGCTCGAAAAGGCTCGCGCATTTGTAGCAGCGAATCAACCACCAGTAGTAATACCGGCGGGCGTACCGTTCTGCTTCAATATCGCTGATGTGCAAAGCATCACGTGGGTGCCCCAGGGCAGCGGCAACGATAAAGCAAACCAGGAGACAATCACGCCCAGTGTGCTTTCGGGAGTAGGCAAAATCGGTTTTGGATTTTTTCTTTCGCCGATCTTTTTGGACCCGTCGAGTGGCAGCATCCCGGTCACACCGACCGCGAATCCGATCGCTGCGCCTGCCGGGGATGTTCCCGTTTCTTTCCACATCTTTCTGCCTAAAGGCACGTCGCCTGCTTCCGGGTTTCCGGTGGCGATTTTCGGGCACGGATTGGGGGACAACCAGTTTGGAGCGGCGACTTACATCGCCTCCACGTTGGCCCAGAGCGGGATCGCCACTCTGGCCTTCGAAATCACGGGCCATGGCTACGGTGTAGGAAGTACCACACAGGTGACTGAACAGGGCGGTGTCCATGTCGTATTGACGCCCGGACGTGGCATTCCGCTTTCACCAGGCGCCGCCATCGGTCCGTCAGACGGTTGCATATTGCCGGGCGCCTTCGGAGTTCGCGACTGCGCCCGGCAAACGGCTATCGATCTTTTCGCTCTCGTGCAGACGATTCGTGAGACGAAGGGACTCGGCTACGGGCTGAATCCTTCAGCCGTGTATTATGTCGGGCAATCATTGGGCGGCATTTACGGCACGCTGTTCCATGCTGTCGAACCCAACGTAAAGACGGCCGTGCTCAACGGGGATGGTGGACCGTCTGTCGACATTGCTCGGTTAGCAATCAGCGGGCGGCCACTTGGGGTGGAATACCTGGCCTCTGTGAATCCCAGCCTCCTAAATGTCCATGACGGTATTGCTCCTCGGGAGCCGTATTTCGGGAACGACTTCAATGACAATTATGTGTTTCGCGATCTGCCGCCCGTAATAAACAATGTTCGGGGAGCATTGGCGGATCAGGCGGCATTCGAAGCGGCTGAGTGGCTGGGAATGCTAGGCGATCCCGTAAGCTTCGCGCCTCATCTAACAACGACTCCGCTGGCCGGCGTTCCCCCCAAGTCAGTGTTATTCCAGTTCGGGTTGGGCGATCTTGAAGTGCCGAATCCGACAGAGTCTGCTGTCATCCGTGCGGCGAACGCACAAGCGAATGCGTGGTTCCTGAGGTTCGATATAGCAGCTGAGAAAGATCCCTCGTTGCTAGGCATTACAATGCCAGGCATCGCGCCACTGCCCATACTTCCTCACCGCGTTCTCGCGAATCCTACCATTTTCGAATATTCTGGCGAGACTTCCCTCGCGCTCGCAGAGCAGCAGCAGGTTGCTCACTATCTTGTGTCTGGCGGATCCTCAATTAGTAATCCGAATCCTTTTCTAACGGGGGAGTTCGCTGGAGATACACTCTTCGAGGTGCCGGCGACGCTACCAACGCAGTTGAACTTTCTCCAAATTCAACCGTAGTACTTCACTTCTTGCCGGTGCGTAACAGGCGAGTAGAGCAATCGAGCAAAGAACAAGAATAACTAGAACGAAGGTGGGAAGATCGGTGGCCTTTACGCCGAATAGCATGCTTGACATCAGATGTGTGAGCGCGGGCGCCGCCGGGATTTTGCGGCGATACCTCGGTACTGGAAACGACTATCGGGCTGCCGGGTAATTGTGAAGCTGGGGGCCTACGACGTTGGAGAAATTGTAGTTTCCTCGGTCATCGGCGTCGATGGTCCAGAACATGGCGCCGAGTATTTCGGGGTACCCGTTGCGTTGACGCAGCGTGTACCGGGTACCGGCGGGGGCCTCGCCGGTAATCAGGTAGTCCATAGCCTGACTGACAATCGTAGGCGTTGTGTCTCCGGTGAGGAATCCGATGGCCACCTTATCAGCCGACACCGGAGGAAAGAACTGATGGAGATCGCCATCAGCGCCGCCAACGGGGAAGCCGTGCAACAGGAGTTCTGTCACGGCGGCATGATAATCGACTGAGCCGGGCTGGTAAATCTCGCCATCGAGACCTTGCAGCGGCGGTGTGTTGTAGTCCTGCACATCCATAAAGGAGAGGATGTCGCGAATTGCATACGCGATGGGCAGGTAAGAACCGAACTGCCCGCCGTAACTGGGATAGCCGGCGGGGATCTGCGTACCTTCCGGCACCAAGCTGATCATGAAGCGGGAACCGAAATGATCGTGCAACTGGCGCAAGACAGCGATCAGGTTCACGATGGACGGCGTGGTGGGATGCTTGAAATCCGTGTCCCCGGTTTCGATGGAGAGAGATGGGCTTTCGAAGTCGAGATCGATACCGTCGAAGCCATACTCGGTCACAATGCGGGTGACCGAGGAGACGAAGTTCGGAACGCACTTCGGATCGGCGAGCGTGAAGTATTGACCGCCGCCGCCGAGGGAGATCATGACCTTGTTGCCTTGGCTCTGCAAATAGGCGATATCGGCCTTGAACTGTTGGGAATCAAGCCCGGCCGGCGTTTGAAATCGCAGCGTACCTTCCGGCGCATTCTTGTCCGGTGTAGCGAAAGCGACAATGACGACGTCCCATTGCGGCGAAATCTCGCGAAGCGGGAGTATCGAGCCCGCTGGGCCGTAGCCGGTCCAATAACCAATGAGCCAATGACCGTTCGGCGAACCACTCACCGGAATGGCTGCGACTGTGGGCCGAGGGTGCGCGGATGTTCCAGCGCCCGCGCCCGGACGCTCGCGGCGCGGTGGGCACGGAGTGGAAGGTTCAGGGAGTACCCGCGTGTCCGGGAAGCTGTAAGTACGGCCTAGGCCTTCCGAGGCGCCGGTATACCACGGCAGCAAGGCTACGTTCTGCAGATGATAAATGGCTCCATTGACATGAGCCACAAAAGCCTTCGATGCAGGGATATTGTTTTTCGGGTTAGTATTTGTGGGTTCGAGAAGAAAGTAAGTCGAGCCGATGCCGGTGCCGCCGCAGCGGCCCTGGTCTCCCGGAACTATCCACGCTGGACGCATCCAGGCAGGGAACGTATTTCCCGAACCTTTCACGTTACGGCCCCGGGCCAAAGGATCATGCAAGGGATCGTTGAAAAATTCCGCGAGTTGTTGGGTGAGTGGCTGCACATCCGCATCCTCGACGACCGCGGGCGCGGCGTGGACATAAGAGCCGAGCACGAACGAATTTCCGGTGGCGGAATCGACACCGTGTGTTCCCCACGAGCAGCACACCGTAGCATCGCCGAGAGCGTAATAAGTGGTGTTCCGCGTGACGGCGATTACGAGCTTACCTGGCTGTTTGGGAATGTGTTTGAAGAGTTCTTTTTGGAGGAACTCGACATCTACAACGGCTACCGACCCGCCGGTCCTTTTCGAGGTGAGAACGTAGCCATAGCCCACAGGGACGTCGATCCTTATGGGCTTTGCCTCCGGCTTGCCGAGCAGCGTGTGCCAGTCCCTGGCCTTCGGGAAAGTCGTGCGCAGCATGGCATCGGCGTACTGGGTGACGCCGCCTGGGGGGAAGCGGAATTTGGAGAAGATGGGCGAGCGGAGAACGCGCCATACGTCCGGAGTTGCGTCTATAAGAAAGGGCTTTCCGGCAATTTTTCGTGCATCGAACGAGAGCACGATGGGAACCAGCATCGTGGGGATTGTGGTGACGCCTCCCTGCGCGGGATCACGACCGGCAAGAGTGTAGAAGCCTTGGCCGACAGCGAATTGGAAGGTGGGTAGGGTGGCGCCTTGCGCACGCGCAGAGTGCACCGGCACAGCGGTAAGAACAGAGAGCAGATAGATGGATGCGATTCGCATATCCGGCCTTACAGACTCATTGCAGAGGAAACATGTACGTATCAGTCATTCTGTCAAACACGAGTCCGATACGACTTCCGGTTGGACCTATTTCCGGGGCTATAGTCCGCTTCTTAATAATCGGAAATTCGATGAACCCGACACGCGCCCGGACCGATATGCCTGTCAACACACCGAGTCAAGTTTCTTTTGCCAGTCTGATCGGCAGGACTATTTGAGTTACTTGTTTTTCCAGAGACAATGAAAATGATGCGCGAGTTGAACTGGTCCGCGACGGAAAAGGCCTTAGCCCGCCGGGCCTTCGACCGGGCGCTAAAGGAGGAAGTACAAGAATTGATTCGAGAGGCCAAAGAGCTGGCAGCCAAGGTCGAGGAAGCATCCGAGCTGTGGAATTTGGAGCATTGGCTGACCCAGCGCAGGTTGGACATCGAGCGCAAGTACGACTATCGCTACTCCGTGCTCCCGTTCGTGTTTGCCACGCTGCTGAAGCAAGGCCACCTCAGCGAACAGGATTTGCTTGGCCTTGGGGTGGAAAAGGTTGAACTGATCCGCGGCCTTGCCTCATGAATTTGGCTTGTTTGATCCCGGCCCCGTGATCAGGAAAGCAACACAGGTAAAATTCGGCGATTCGGGAATCGATTTAGAGTTTCGGAACTGCAAATGTGCAGTAGCGGCAAGTTTCCGTAATCGGCACTTTATGGCGAGTGAGCAAAAACGTTAGATCCACACTCGCCGTTACCCGCAAGTTGGACACGTAGGCGTTTACACAAGGGCGGCATGAGCAGATCTAGTCAACTGATCGACATCAGGAAAAATACTCCTGTCAGCGATATTTGGCCATCTGTGGACAGCATTAATGCTGTTACTCGGCCCTCAGCGACACGACGGGGTCAATGTGAATCAAGCGCCAAATCGGAATGATGGAGGCGCCGAGTGCAAACAATATTAGGGTGAAAGACACTGCTGCGAAAGTCACTGGATCAAGCGGGCTCGTATCGTAGAGCAAAGCAGAAATTGTTCTGGCGACAATGAGCGACGCGATTATCCCTATCATGACTCCCGTACCAGAGAGTCGCAAGCAATGCCACAGGACCAAGCCAACCAGGTCACTCGGTTTTGCTCCCAGAGCAACGCGCACGCCAAACTCCTGCATACGCTGCACAGCATTGTAGGCAAGCAGGCCACCGATTCCGAGCGTTGCGAGCAACATCGCCGCCACAGCAAAACAGGTCAACAGCCAGGTCTGAAAGCGCTCCGCTGATAAGGATTCACCCAAGATTTCATCAACTGTCTCGATGCGTCCGGCCGCGAGATTAGGATCGATTTTGGTTATCTGTTGCCGCAGTTCTCTTGCCAGCCAAAGCGGATTCCCGGATGTCCGGACGATGACGTTCATCGCATTCATCCAGTCTGGCGGAGTCGTAAACACCAGCAAGCGCGGAGATCTGCTCGTCAGCGTCGCTTTTACATCTGCGACAACGCCAACCACGGTCAACCATGGCTGGTCATTCATTGGATCGTCGACGCCGAACTTGATATGCCTGCCGATCGGATTCTCGTCTGGCCACAGTCGCTTTGCCAGCCCCTCCGAGATCACCGCGACATGTATCTTTCCAACGTAGTCATCGGGTGCGAATAAACGTCCTTCCAGCAGACGCACGCGTAGAGTGCGCAGGGCATCGCCCAGGCAGAAAAGATAATCCGCGCGTTCGGTGTGCCGGGCGGGACCTTCGGCTGTGAGAATCACATTCGAGCTCGAACCCATCGGAAGATCGGAGATCGCTCCGCTTTGCCGAACACCGGGTAATGCTCCTACGTGTGTGAGCAACCGATTGAACAAGCTCGTAATCTGCACGGCCGATTTATACGTGGCACCCGGGAGAGTAATCCGCATGCTGATAACATGCTCCGGCTCGAACCCCGGATTCGTTTCTTTTGCGTTCACGAAACTGCGCAGTAGTAGTCCGGCCGTGGTCAGCAGAACGAACGCAAGACTAAATTGAACGATAACGGCGCCCGACATAGTGAGCCGCTCGCGCCTGCTTTGGGTGGTTGTTCGCCCTTCACCGTGCAGCTGAGTTGCGGCAATGGTACGCATCGTGTTCACGAACGGCGCCACGCAGAAGATAATTGGTGTGAGCAGGGTGACTGCGGCCACGAAACCTGCCATCCGCCAGTTCAGACCGATTTCATTCGCTCGCGGCAGCGTGCCTGGAGCAAAATGAATCAGCAGAGGCAACGTCCAGAAGGCTAAAGAAAGGCCGATTGCCCCGCCCGCGATGGAAAGCAATAACCCTTCTGTCAATGTCTGCCGTGTAAGCCGCCAAAATCCTGCACCCAGAGCGGTCCGAACCGCAAATTCCCTTCGTCGTGCGGCCATGCGGGTAAACATCAGGTTGGCAACATCCGCACAGCCGATCAGCAGGACGACTCCCACCGCCGCCAGCAACAGCATCAGCGGCCGTTGGACATTCCCTGTAAACTCTTCACGAAAAGGGATCACCTGGGCTTCCAGTGAGAAGTTCGGAAGGTGCTGCAGCATCTGTTTTATTGCTGTTGGATAATTCTCGGCGAGGCGTTTGATCAAACCTCTGACTTCCGCATTTGCCTGTTGGACCGTCACGTTCGGCCGCAATCGAGCGATCATGCTGTAATCGAAGTCACTGACCTTTTCTTTCCGGTCTTCGTTATCCCAGGAGACGGGGACAAACAGTTGAGCAGGATCGCCGTTGAAGCGTGATCCGCGTATCGGGAAAGAGAATGCTCGTGGCATGATCCCGATAACTGCATACGGCATCCGATCGAGAAGAATTGTGCGGCGAATCGCGTCCTGTGGTGTCCCAAACAAACTTCGAGCGAGGCCGTCGCTCAATAAAACAACCCGCGCCGAATGATCATCTTCGTAGCGAGTGAACACCCGGCCCACAGCCGGCGAGACTTCAAGAACTTCAAACAGTGACGCCGAGATGCGCGCGGCCTCTATCCGTCGCGGCTGGCTGACGCCGGCGATTTCGTACTCCCGGTTCCGGTAGACTCCCGTGGATGCAAAGGACCGGTTGTTCGCTGAAACATACAGATAATCGGGACAGGAAAACGGCATCACAGGGAACCCCAGAGCGGGTACGCCTTCGGTGACCGAGACCAGCCGGTCCTGATCCGGGAAAAACAACGGGCGAAACAGCACCGTATCAACCACCGAGAAGATGGCAGCATTGAGTCCGATGCAAAATGCCAGGGCCGCGACAATGGTAACGGTGAAGGCCGGTGTCTTGCGAAGCGTGCGGAATGCAAATTGTAAGTCACTTGCGGCCGCTTCCACCCACCGCACGCCACGGGCATCCCGGCACTCCTCTCTTACGCGTTCCACACCGTCCAGACTTGCCAAAGCCACTCTGCGCGCTTCCTCCGGGGAGGCTCCAGCGGTAATTTGCCGCTCCATTTCACGCTCCACATAGTCGCGCAATTCGTCATTCAGATCGCCTTCCACCTTCGACCGGAAGAACAGCGCTCGGAATCGCAAGTGCATTCGCCTGAGGAAACGCATAACCTTAGCCCTTTGCCGGGGCCACGATCCCCGTGATCGCCCCGGACAGCCGCTTCCAGTCGGCGGTTTCCCGTTCCAATTGCCTGCGGCCCTCCTTTGTCAAGGAGTAGAATTTGACCCGGCGTTTGGTGTCGCTAACCAGCCATTCTGCAGTGATCCAGCCTTCCTGTTCCAATTTGTGGAGCGCCGGGTATAAAGAGCCAGGCCCGACCTGCAGAACGTCCTTCGACATTTGCTTGAGACGCTGCGAAAGCGCCCAGCCGTGCATGGGCTCCAACACAAGGATTCTTAGGATGAGCATGCCGAGCGTACCCTGAACCAGATCGTTGGGCTTCACTGTAGTTATCGATGATCGATAACAGCATAGCTCTTATCTGTGATCAGATCAAGGGCGGTTTGGCTGACGGCCCATTCGATCCCGGTGCTGAAATCACCGCAAGCGCTCGTCGACTGCTCTCAAGCTCTAAGTTAAAGCTTATGACGCCCGCCTTAGGGCTTGAGACGGCAGATCATCAGCTCGCGCTCATAGATCATTTCCGGCGGCAGATGATCGTGCAATTTGATGAATAGCTCTTCGTGCCCCATGACCTCCGAGCGCCAGGAACTGTCGTCGAAGGCCTGCAACTGTTCGAACTTCTCTTTGGGAAAATCCATGCCTTCCCAATGGATGTCTTCATAACGGGGCATCCAGCCAATGGGCGTTTCCTTTGCCGCGGCGCGGGAGCGAGCGCGCTCCACAATCCATTTGAGTACCCGCATGTTCTGACTGTATCCGGGCCAGATGAACTTCCCGTCGGCATCCTTGCGGAACCAGTTCACGTGAAAGATACGCGGAGTGGTGGCGAGGCTACGCTGCATGGTGAGCCAGTGACGGAAATAATCGCCCATATGGTAGCCGCAGAAGGGCAGCATGGCCATAGGATCGCGTCGAACCTTGCCCACTGCGCCCGCCGCGGCTGCCGTGGTTTCCGAACCCATGGTGGCGCCGAGATATACGCCAGTGCTCCAGTTAAAAGATTGGTAGACCAAGGGCGTGGTGGTGGCGCGACGGCCGCCGAGCGACTCGGTCGGGCACCAGTGCCTCGCGAATTACCAACCACTGAAGCAGTTTCGCACCCCCAAAGCATGCCTCGATTTCCGCAACGCACGTCTTGCGAAAGGCGCGGTCGCGTTCTAGGATGTTTTCAGTTCGCTAGTCGCTCGTGAGCATAGCCGCGACGGAAAGGAAATGATTCTGATTTTTTTCTGAGTTTTTCGGGTTGGAGATATGTCGTCGCCCATTCAGAAGCGGTTAGCCGATTTTGGCCCGTTCACTTTTGACTTCGCCAGGCGTGTTTTATTGCGCGGAGAAGAGGTCATCGACCTTTCCACCCGTGCCGTGGCGACTCTGGAATATTTGATCGAGCATCCAGATCGCTGGATTTCCAAAGATGATCTGATGAGGAAAGTCTGGCCGGATGTGAGCGTTTCCGACAGCAGCGTTTACAGGCAGATTTCTGATATTCGGCGTGCGCTGGGTGACTCATCAAGAGACCCCCAGTTCATCGAGGCAGTATACGGGCAGGGCTATCGCCTTTTAGCCTCTGTTACCGATCGGATAGAGTTCGCCGTCGCGGTGTCCGCTAACGATTCGATTGAGGTCTTCGCCGATGTCACTACCGCACTTAGTGCGGCCGCCGCGGCTCGGCACCCGCTGAATACGCTGTCCATCATCCCCTCAAAAAATCCCATATTCCGCTACATTCGATATCGAGGGTTAGCATTTCTGTTGGCAGTGGTCGCGATCGCTGGCGCGGCGTTGGCGTATCGAATGGCACCAGGACGAGAGGCAAGAGTCCTCGAATCCAAACAGCTTACAAACGACGGTAAAGAAAAGTACGGACCGCTTCTGATCGATGGCCATCGAATCTTCTTTACGGAACGGGTTGAGGGATCTTGGCAGGTCGTCAGCATCCCGGTTTCGGGAGGTGATGCATCTTCCCTGAACATCCCACTCACCAACCCGAGTCTCCAGGACATCTCTCGTGACGGCTCTACGCTGCTCCTCCAATCGTATGAAGGAGACCTGAGCAAGCTTTGGACGTACGCGATATCCAGTGGGGTTCTGCGACTTGTGCCAGAAGGGTTTGTTGGCCACGCTATTTGGGGCCCGAAGAGCGGAATGTTGGCAGCCGCCACCCTGGATCGCTCCTCTATCCTGATTTTTGGACACTCTGTTAGAAAGAAGATCGATTTGCCCGGCCAACTCACGAGCCTTAAATGGTCACCGGACGGAGCCAAACTTAGGTTTTCCGTATTGGATCCGAAGCAGGACTCGTCGGCAATATGGGAACTGCATCAGGGTGCTGCTCGCCCAGATCGCCTCCCTCTGGCTTCACAAGGGAATAAATTCTCGGGGGCCGGTCCATGGAGCGCGGATGGCAAATATTTCTTTTACGAGACAGGCAGTTATCTGCACCAGGACATTTGGGTCTCACGGCAGGACAGCGGACTGTTTAGCTTCGGCCCAGGGAGATCGTTTCGCCTCACAAGCGGTGAGCCTGGGTCGTGGAGATGGCCGTCTCCTTCTTCGGACGAATCGACCATTTTTGCCATAAACCAATTCGTTAGATCTGAACTGACGCGCTTCGACAAGAGCACGAATTCCTGGCGGCCGGAGTGGGGCGGTGCGGCAGCCTATGAGCTGGATTATTCCAAGGACCGCACTTGGGTGGCCTACACGCATTTCCCCGATCACACGATCTGGAAGGCGAGAGCGGACGGAGGCGGGCGGGTTCGACTCACAGATGTAGGGCTAGAAGCCCACCAGCCCCACTGGTCTCCCGATGCTACTCGCATTGCTTACATGGCCAAAGACAAGAGAGGGCGATGGGGAATCTTCCAGGCGCCCGCCAGCGGTCGAGTTGTCGAAGAACTATTGCCGGGTGGCGAAGAACAGGGTGTGCCCACATGGTCGCCGGACAAACGCTACCTGGTTTTCGGCGATCTGCTGGGCAGAAAACCGGCGGCTGAAATGTCGATCCACCTGTTGAATCTCTCCACTCGAAGGATAACGGAGGTAGCAGGCTCAAAAGGCCTCTGGAGTCCTCGTTGGTCACCTGACGGCCGATACATAACTGCGATAACGAGCGATTCTGAGGCCATCCGCGTTCTCACTTGGCCAGGAATGCAATGGCGCGAACTCGTAAGAATAAAATTCGTCGACAACGCGACCTGGTCGGCGGATTCCCGTTACGTTTACTTCAATGGAAGGGATGAAGCTCTTCACCGTTGGCTATTTCGGCTAGCCGTATCCGAGGGCAGATTCGAACCCATTGCCGATCTGGCCGATTTCCCCGACACCCCTGAGAACTGGTTCGGCGTTGCGCCAGACGGGGCGCCCCTCGCTTTTCGCGGAGTTAGAACAGACGAGATTTTCGCATTGAAGTGCGTTCTTCCATGAAAGCACTCCGGTTGCCGACGGACTTTCCGGTAAGCTCCTACGTGTTCACTTGTGAGGTCGCGTAATTGGCTGTGTACCCTACGTCGTGAAATGGGTGAACCGGCGAAGGAATCCGGCACCTGCGATGAGCACAGCGCTCACTGTTAGAAGAAAGAAGCTTGATGGCTCGGGAACCGTTGCCGCAAGCGGCGCCAGCCCGTCAAATATGCGGTTTTCTCCTGTAATGCCGCTGAGTAATGTAGAAGCCGCTGTGGCAGGGTCAATCGCATAAGTCGATTGTCCGCAGATACCGCTTGAGTTTGTGGTACAGGGTACATACGACTCCCCATACAGACTTCCGTCTTGATAGACCAAGCCAAAAGCGGCCGGGGTATTCCCGATGAGCGTTGCGGCACCTGTGTGCGTGTTTAGCGAGTAGAGTCCAGGCGACGAACTGCCATATTGTGCAAGGAAATAAAGCGCACCCGATCCGGTCGAAAGGTCGTTATGAGACGGAAGTCCGAGGCCTGTGGGCCCGATCAGGGTTGGGATTCCTGTAGCGGGATTGATCGAATACAGATTCATGCTGTAATCGAGGCCGAAGAGGCCGCCGGTTGTGGATCCCATATCCGCAAAGCCAACGGATCCGCTGCCCACGAGGGAAAGATTTCCATTCGTGGGACTCACCTGATACAGCCTGTTGTTGAGACCCGAAACTGTATTTCCAACGCCGTACAGGGCACCTCCCACCTCTCCTAGACCGTTGAGGCCGCTGTTTGGACCAAGTGATGAGGCAATGTTTCCACGCTCAACAAATGTTCCGGTGGTGAGGTCCTCGACTCCGAAGGGAGACAGATCACCCCCAATTTGGCCACTGAGCACTGCGTAAGCCATTACATCAGCCCGTGCGCTGCCTACCACTACGATCAACATCAAAACTCCTGAAACGGCTGAATACAACCTGTGTGCGTGTGTTTTCATAGCTCAATTTTGCAGCGAGTTGATCGTTACGAATTCTGATTTTTTCTGATTTTCGGGTGCTCAACAATCGCTTGGCCGATTCGAGCCGATGTCACGGTCGACTTAAGGCCCCGCAGTCGGGCGAAACCACGAGGGATAGCGGTATCGCGTCGTGCGGCCTAACGCCCCACCCTACGGCTTGAGGCGGCAGATCATCAGCTCGCGCTCATAGATCATCTCCGGCGGCAGATGGTCGTGCAACTTGATGAATAGCTCTTCGTGCCCCATGACCTCCGAGCGCCAGGAACTGTCGTCGAAGGCCTGCAACTGTTCGAACTTCTCTTTGGGAAAATCCATGCCTTCCCAATGGATGTCTTCATAACGGGGCATCCAGCCAATGGGCGTTTCCTTTGCCGCGGCGCGGGAGCGAGCGCGCTCCACAATCCATTTGAGTACCCGCATGTTCTGACTGTATCCGGGCCAGATGAACTTCCCGTCGGCATCCTTGCGGAACCAGTTCACGTGAAAGATACGCGGAGTGGTGGCGAGGCTACGCTGCATGGTGAGCCAGTGACGGAAATAATCGCCCATATGGTAGCCGCAGAAGGGCAGCATGGCCATAGGATCGCGTCGAACCTTGCCCACTGCGCCCGCCGCGGCTGCCGTGGTTTCCGAACCCATGGTGGCGCCGAGATATACGCCAGTGCTCCAGTTAAAAGATTGGTAGACCAAGGGCGTGGTGGTGGCGCGACGGCCGCCGAAGATGAACGCGCTAATCGGGACTCCGAATGGATCTTCCCAATTCGGGTCAATGGATGGGCACTGCGAAGCTGGAGAGGTAAAGCGCGCGTTCGGGTGAGCAGCCTTGGCGCCGGTCTCCTTGGCGATTTGCGGCGTCCATCTGCGGCCCTGCCAATCCTGGCACTCGGCCGGCGGCTGATCGGTCAGACCTTCCCACCAAACGCCGCCATCCGGCGTGAGAGCCACATTCGTAAAGATTGTGTTCTTCGATAAGGTGGCAATCGCATTGGGATTGGTCTTCGCCGAGGTACCAGGAGCAACGCCGAAAAAACCAGCCTCCGGATTAATGGCGTACAACTGGCCGTTCTCGTCCGGCTTAATCCAGGCAATGTCGTCGCCCACGGTCCATACTTTCCATCCTTCAAAGCCTTCGGGTGGAATCAGCATGGCGAGATTGGTCTTGCCGCAAGCGCTGGGAAACGCAGCGGCGATGTAAGTTTTCTCGCCCTGCGGATTTTCGAGGCCCAGGATGAGCATGTGCTCCGCCATCCAGCCCTCGTCGCGTGCGATGTTCGAGGCGATGCGCAGCGCAAAGCACTTCTTACCGAGCAGTGCGTTGCCTCCGTACCCGGAGCCATAGGACCAGATCTCACGCGTCTCCGGAAAATGCACGATGTATTTTTCGTCATTACAGGGCCAAGGGACGTCCTGCTGACCAGGCGCGAGGGGCACGCCCACGGAGTGCATGCAGGGGACGACGCGCTTCACATCCTTATCGATCTCCTTGAATACGGGAAGGCCGATGCGAGCCATGATGCGCATGTTCACGACGACGTAGGGCGAATCGGTCAGCTCGACACCGATCTGCGACATGGGCGAAGAGATTGGGCCCATGCTGAATGGCAGCACATACATGGTGCGGCCGCGCATACAGCCTTTGAACAGGGTTTTCAATTTCCTGCGCATTTCGAACGGGTTCACCCAATTATTGGTGGGGCCGGCGCTCTCCTTCGATAGGGAACAAATGAATGTACGATCCTCCACGCGCGCCACGTCGCTTGCGTCGGAGCGCGCGTAATAGCAGCCCGGCCATAACTTCTGGTTCAGCTTGATGAACGTGCCGGCGGCGACCATCTGCGCACATAAGGCGTCGTTTTCTTCCTGCGAGCCGTCGACCCAGTGGATGTCGGCGGGCTTGGTCAGCTCGGCCATTTTTTCGACCCAGCGAACCAGGTGCTTATTAGTGCTTAAGGAGACTGCGGAAGTAGACGTAGACGATGCCATAAGCCGCAGACTATCATGGTGTACCGGGCGACTATGGCTCATACGGCGATACAATCCCCGAACATATCTGCTGCGGCGCACGAACCCAATATCGAACGCGACCTAGCGTCGCATTTTGTTCGTGTAGTGGAAGAAGCGGCACTGGCCTGCGCCCGGACCATGGGGCAAGGGGACCGGAAACGTTCGGATGACGCAGCCGTGCAAGCGATGCGCCAAGCCTTTGAGACCGTACCGATCAGTGGCAATATCGTGATCGGTGAGGGAGAGCGCGACAAGGCGCCGATGCTTTACATTGGCGAGCGAGTGGGCGCTCCCGTGCCGGATGGTCACAAGAATCCGGGTGTAGACATTGCTGTCGATCCTTTGGAAGGAACGAATCTCTGCGCGACCGGCTCGCCGAATGCGATAGCGGTGCTGGCCGCATCTGAGCCTGGCGGGCTGCTACACGCTCCGGACTGCTACATGGAGAAGATCGTAGCGGGACCAGCCTGCATGGGCGCGCTGGACATCGACGCTCCGGTATCGCAGAATCTGAAATCCATCGCGCGGCGGCTCGATCGCGACGTGAAAGACCTGACGATCATTGTGCTGGAGCGGCCGCGGCACAAGAAACTTATCGAAGATATCCGCCGCGAAGGGGCGCGCATCCGTTTGATCAGCGACGGCGATTTGTCGGCGGCGATCGCGGTGGCGGTTCGCGGCAACGGCGTACACGCGGTGATGGGTATCGGTGGAGCGCCGGAAGGTGTGCTTGCGGCTGCGGCGATGCGCTGCCTGCATGGCGAAATGGTGGCGCGGCTGGTAATCGATACGCCGGAACTGCAAGAGCGCATTGCGCGGATGGGTATCTCAAACCCGAAACGGATTTACACGGCGGGCGACCTGGCAATCGGCAACCACATCGTCTTTGCGGCATGCGGCGTAACAGACGGAGCATTACTCCGCGGCGTTCGTTTCTTCGGAGAAGGCTATCGGACGCATACGCTGCTTATGACTTGCAGCAACAATAGCGTACGGTTTATTGATGCGGTACACATGAACCGGAAGCCGGGACCGCGTGGAGTGCGATTGTATTAGGGTGTCGATGGACTCGACCACGCCGATCAGCTGCCCGGCTTTCAGCTGACCAGCAAGCCGAGGCGCCGCAAGACGCGACGCACTTTTTTCGGTGAGACGGCGAGCCGATGGGCCACTCTGGCCACTTTGCGCTCCTCGTGCTCCCAGACTCTGCGAATCAGCAGTTCTTCGAATTCGCCCACGACATCTTGCAACGATTTATTCCCCACCGCGCCTTGAGACCAGGCTCGAAGATTTGGATCCTCGATGCCCGCGTGCAAGATTTTGGCTCTGAGTATCTCGAGTTCCTGCCAGAGGGCATCGTGACGATCATGATCAAGGTCGGCCTCGGCACGATCGCAGCATGCGCGCGCCTCTTCGGTATTGTTGAAAAATCCGTTCACGAGCGTGATTCCGTGACAGATATGCGCCTGCGCTAACAGTCTGCGGCTCTCGGTGCGCTCGCCAAGATTGACCGCCTCTCGTGCGCAGTCATTCGCGAGCTGCGCAAAGCGGCTGGGATCTTCACCTTCGCCGATCTGCTCCTCGAACCGGGCGTTGGCCACCATCGCTTGCACAACGCGGGCGCGGCACATCAGCAGGTGATCCGCTTTTGTAGCCCCAAGGTCAAAGGCTTCGGTGGCGCGCTCTTCGGCTTGATCCAAATTGCCGAGATCGAGATAAATTTGCGCCAGGTTCACGTCGACATTTCCTCCTCCGTGATGATTCCCCATGCGCTTATAGATGGTGTACGCCTGCCCTAAATCGGCTTGGGCGTTACGCAGCAGCTCGTGCATCCGCTCGAGTTGCCGGGCGTTGTCCTGCTTCTCGAAGCGCTGTTCGCCTGGCCTCGCGTTTCTTCGGCGTTCCAATTTGGCGTCGATGCTGCGACGCAATTGCAATGCCAGAAATCGCTTGGCTTGCGCGATGTTGGTGAGCGATCGGGCCAGATAGCCTTCCAACGACGGGCGCTTTTTGAACACCTCGATGGAGGCTTCGAAATACTGCATCGCGTGATCGTACCGGCCTTCGCGGAGCGCGATGCGGCCGTATGTGGATCGAATATTTCCCAGCGTGATGAAGTCGTCGGTATCACGCAGCACGGCCTCGGCTTCCTGAAGGATGGTGATGGCGGCTTTCGTCTCGCCCTTTTGAAACAGCAGCCAGCTCTCCACAGTGCGGATTACTGCGGCAACGTAGGGTAAGGGGATGCGCGATGCCGCTCCAATTCCGCGACGGGTAATTTCGAGTGCCTGATCGTACTCGCCAGCTTTGCGGAGGCAGCGGGCCTTCCATAGGCTAGCTATCGCGGCGATTTTGGGATCGTCCACCTCGTCGCAGACAGTTAGGACAGCATCGAGATGGCGTAGCGCATCAGTGAGATCTTCCACTCGCATGGCTGCGGCGCCTTCCGCCATCCGCAAGTGGAGATAGTCGGCGAGCGGAAGCGCCTGACGGCCGTTTTGCGGAAAGCGCTGGAGCAATTCCGATAACAAGCCGCGATCCTCGAACCCGACGTCAACCCACTGGGCCAGACAACCGACCGCTAATCCGGCGAAGCACTGAGCGGGGTCGACATCCGCGAAATCGTTCCTGTGTTGCTCGAGCAGAGCGAAGCCATCGCCGATTCGCCGCTCCTCAATCAGCGTTCGGAGTTGATGGATGAGTTCGGCAGACAACATGGGTCAGTGATTTCTTTAGTTTACGCCGGAGCAGAGCTGGGTAGCCCAAGCCGTCGCGGACAAGTAGTCCGCTTTGGCCCACCTAATTTGGTAAAAGTAGAGACCTAGGGGACACTGAGACGAGGATTACACGCGCTTCATGTGTGCCGACGCAAAGGTCATTATCTTCCTCGGCCCTCCCGGGTCGGGCAAGGGCACGCAAGCTGCTCGCCTCTCACCTGCGTTGGGAGTTCCCACCGTTTCTACGGGCGACATGCTTCGGCGGGAGTGTGCGTCGGGCTCGAATCTCGGAAGATCTGTTCAGAGCATCCTGGCGTCGGGCCAGCTGGTCAGTGACGACCTGATCAATCAAGTGGTGGGGAGCCGTTTGCGGGAGTCCGATTGTAAAGCGGGGTACATTCTGGATGGGTATCCTCGAACCGTTTCGCAAGCGCAGTATCTTGACGAATTGTTAGGGCGGCTAAGAATGCCGAGTCCGGTAGTTTTCGATTTTGAGATATCGACCGAGGAGATCGTGGCGCGGCTCAGCAGCCGTCGGCAATGTATGCAATGCGGCGCGATTTCGAGCATCGATGAAAAGTCAAATGGCACGGACCTCTTTTGCGAGCGCGATGGCGCGGAACTGATTCAACGTCCCGACGATAACCCGGCGACGATTCGGGAGCGCCTGCGGCTGTACGAACGAAATGCCGGCAAGCTGCTCCGCTATTACGGAAAGAGAAACTGTCATCGGATTCGCGCCGCGCGGCCGCCCGAAGCGGTACTGAACGACCTACTGGCGCGACTCGGCTCACAGTGGTCGAAGCCTGTTCCGGGCCGTCAAAGAAAACTCTCTATTCAGCCGACCTATCAGCACATTTAGTTTCGTTCCGCTGGCCCAGGCTATCTGCGCCGAGACGGCATGCAAACCGCGACCTCACGTTACATTGGGGACACATGGCCGCGAAAGTAGAGCCGCTCACCGCTGAAGAAACAGAGCATCCTTTTGCGCCGCTGGCAAACGGACTTTTTCGCGCGCTCTGGATTGCATCGATAGCTTCTAACATCGGCACGTGGATGCAAAACGTGGGCGCGGGTTGGCTAATGACGGAGATCAGTCCGTCTCCGCTCTATGTTTCTTTAGTGCAGACCGCGACAAGTCTTCCGGTTTTCCTGCTTGGCATTCCCGCGGGAGCCGCTGCCGATCTCTTCGACAGGCGTAAGCTGCTCATATTTACGCAAGCCTTCATGGCTTTTGCGGCCGGCGTGCTGGGCTGGCTCACCCTGGTTGGAAAAGCGTCTCCCATCGCGCTCTTGCTCGCCACCTTTGCGCTCGGAATCGGGTCAACTCTGAATTATCCGGCATGGCAGGCAATTGTTCCTGAGATTGTGCCGCGCAAGGATCTGCCACAGGCAATTTCCCTAAACTCGGTTGGATTCAATCTGGCACGAGCCGTGGGACCGGCGATCGGCGGCTTCATCGTGGCTGCGTTCAACCCGGCGGCGGTGTTCATCTTGAATGCGCTTTCCTTTGTCGGCGTAATTATCGTGCTGTATTTCTGGAAACGTCCGCCCAAGGAGCAAAGCTCCACGGTGAACGAGAGCATCGTATCGGCAACCTGGGCAGGCTTGCGGTATGTACGGTACTCGCCTGGTATCCGCTTCGTACTGGTGCGGTCAGGAGCGTTTGTTATTGGAGGAAGCGCGATATGGGCAATCCTTCCCATCGTTACGAAAACCGAACTGAAGGGGACTGCCACAGGATACGGCGTGCTGCTGGGATGCCTCGGCGTTGGGTCGATGATTGCGGCGCTGCTGCTGGCCAAGTTTCGGCTGCGCTTCACGCCCGATCAACTGATCGTTTCTGCCGGTGCGGTCTGGGGACTGGCGACTGTACTGCTGGGATGGCTCAACAATTTCACCCTCGCGGCCATAACAATGTTGGCCGCCGGAATAGCTTGGGTCGCGGAAATGTCCAGTTTCAATGTCGCTGCGCAAACCGTGCTGCCCGCCTGGGTCAGGGCTCGCGCATTGGCCGCGTACCTGCTCGTCTTTCAAGGAGGAATGGCACTGGCCAGCATGCTCTGGGGAACCGTGGCGGAACGTTATGGCATCCGCACAAGCCTCTACGCCGCGGGCGCCCTGTCCTTGTTGAGTTTGGTCCTGGTCAAACGCTTTCCTATCCGGCTTGGGGAGGAACGGGACGTCACGCGATCCGGCCACTGGCCCGAGCCTGTCTTCAAGACGCCGCCGGACCCGGAACGTGGGCCGGTGCTAGTGATGGTGGAATACGACATCGATCCCGAAGACCGCGCGGCTTTCGCGGCGGCGATGCGGGAACTCGGAAGAATTCGGCTCCGGGATGGGGCGATTCGGTGGGGCATTTTTCAGGACGCTGCGGCAGCGAACCGGCACGTGGAAAGCTTCCTGGTTGAGAACTGGGCCGAGCATCTGCGGCAACATGAACGGATCACTCTGGCAGATCGCGAGGTCGAGGAATCCGCGAAGCGCTTCCATCGCGGGCAGAGGCCTCCCATTGCGACCCACTGGCTGGCTTCGGAATAAAAGCGGCGCGTTACAAAGCAAGAATGCGCGCTGAGATCTCGCACTCGCAGTAAACTACAAACAACGGGTCACTTGGCAACTCAACCAAAGACGGCGCTCTGGCAGGCCGGGCGGGTGCCCTCCGATAACCGGCGGATAGCCCAGTTGGCGGAGGAGACGCCTCTGTTCAACGCGCAACGTTGGTTCACTCGCGAGCGCGCTTGGATCAATGAACAGCAACTGCAGCTTTGCCGCATACCCGCGCCGACGTTTTTTGAACAGCCGCGCGCGGAATGGTTCCGTATGCAGCTAGAATCGCTCGGCTGGAACGCCAGGCTCGATCGAGCAGGCAATGTGCTGGCCGATTTTGGGCGTGACGAGGGACGGCGTTCGCTGCTTGTCTCCGCGCATTTGGACACCGTGTTCGCGCCGGCGCGGCCTGAAGAAGTCTACTATGCGCCTGATGGACGGCTGTTCGGGCCCGGGGTGTCCGATAACGGATCGGGGCTAGCGGCGCTGCTCGCCTTGGCGCGAGTCCTGGGAGAGACACCCGAGCTGCACGATTTGGCGGCATCGCTGCTGCTGGTGGCAAACGTTGGCGAAGAGGGCGAAGGCAATCTGAGCGGCATGCGCTATCTGTGCGGTCAGGCGGCCCAGCTTTCGAGAATCGACGCGTTCATTATTCTCGATGGGCCCTCCACCGATCACGTAACCGCGCAAGCTCTGGCGAGCCGGCGTTTTGAAATCACCTTCACTGGCGCGGGCGGACATAGCTGGAACGACTACGGGACGCCGAATCCGGTTCACGCCCTCAGCGAAACCATCAGTTTCTTTCTGCAAACTGCTGAAGCGCGGATGATACCGGAGCGTAGAGCGCGCTGCTCTTACAATTTCGGGATTATCGAAGGCGGCACCAGCATCAACTCGATTCCCTCCAGCGCGCGCGCAAAGCTCGATTTGCGAGCGGACGAGCCGGCTATTCTCGATGACTTATCTTCGCTGCTGACTTCGGCGGTCGAACGGAGTCTGGAGCGTGAAAACCGCACTGTCAAGACGAGTCGCCTGGCCGCAAAGATAAAGGACCTTGGCTCGCGTCCGGGGGGCAAGCTTTCCGAGCAATCGCCTTTGCTTCGGACCATTCAGTCCGTGGACACATACCTGAACATTCGCTCGCGTATCGAGTGCGCCTCAACCGATGCGAACGTCCCTCTTTCGATGGGACTTCCCGCGATTGCGATCGGAGCGGGCGGACAAGGCGGCGGCGCTCACACCAAGCAGGAGTGGTTTCAGCCGGATGGCCGCGAGACCGGATTGCGGCGCATTCTACTGGTGCTGGCGGCGCTTGCGGCGCAAAGTTGCGCGGATAGCGCTTCTGGCCCTGCCGCGGTGTGAATACCACTGCCATCGAAACCCGTCCCAAAAAATTGCCGGCTGGCTGGCAAGCGGATCTATCCCTGGCCATTGTCGCCCTGATTTGGGGGACCACCTTCGTTGTTGTCAAACGAGCGCTCAGCGAAATCTCAACTCTGTATTTCCTGGCGATTCGGTTTTGGCTCGCGGCCCTTTGCATGTTCCTGATGTTTATTGGCCCTTTTCGGAAAGCAGGGTGGCGCAGTGTTCGGCGCGGGCTGCGGGGCGGGGCGGCGGCGGGCCTGTTCTTATGGCTTGGCTACGTTTTTCAGACCTTTGGCTTGAAGTACACCACCGCGGGCAAATCGGGTTTCCTCACCGGATTTTATATCGTGCTTGTACCCCTTATCGGCGCCTGTATTTATCGAAAATGGCCCCAAGTGCCGGAGCTCGCCGGGATTGGTATCGCGACGATCGGCATGATGGTGCTGACCATCCCGTCGGTTGGCAAGCAATTTCAGGTAAATCGCGGTGACTTGCTCACTCTCGCTTGCGCCGTCGCTTTTGCCTGCCATTTACTGGTTCTTGGGTATTATTCACAGCGCGAGCGGTTTGAAGCCGTGGCCCTGGGACAGATTGCATGCGCCGCAGTTCTGTCCACGCTTTCTTTGGGCATTGAAGCGCCGCGGGCAACGTGGAGCAACGCCGTCGTTTTCGCGATCGTGTTAACTGCCGTTTTTGCGACGGCCATCGCTTTCGCTCTGCAAACCTGGGGTCAGCAGTACACGACAGCGACGCGGACGGCACTGATATTCGCGCTCGAGCCGGTATTTGCTCTCGCGACAGCCGTTCTGGCCGGAGGCGAAGCTCTGACTGTTGCCGCAGTTCTGGGCGGCGCGCTCATTCTCTCGGGCATTTTGGTGGTTGAACTGAAACCCGCGCGCGCCCGCTAACATCGGAATACAAGACGAGGACGAGTTTTTTCGGCCTTTTCTCGTCGCGAGAGTAAGGCCAAGTTCACTATACTTAAGTAAATACCGTTCCGAAAGGGCCCGCTCGCGATGCCGTTCCTCCAGAAAATGAAGCAGCCGAAGCTGCTCAGCATAACGCTGCTGCTGTTTACCCTTGTCGTGGGAATCGTTATTGGCACGGTCATGAATACCGGTGTCAGGGCAGACCGGCAGAATTCTGCCATTGCGCCCGATGCCACTGCTCTTAGCATTCCCCAAGCGGTTCCTATTGCCAACGAGTTCACCAAGCTGACCAAGCGGGTTGAGCCCTCGGTCGTCTACATCGAATCCGATTACCTGCCGAAAGCGGGCAAGCACACCGGTCCAAGTGAAGGCGCGAACAAAGACGATAACCCCGATACGCCGGATCCGAAGAGTCAGGATCCCTCCGACATGTTCAAACGGTTTTTTGGGGGAGGAACTGAACCGCGCAGCTTCCGGTCTGAAGGTTCCGGGACGGGCTTTATTGTCGACAAAAATGGCTATATCATCACGAATCATCATGTGGTGGAAAAAGCCGATCGCGTGAAAGTAAAGCTGGCCGGCGAGGACCTGGAATACCGGGCGCGAGTAGTCGGCTACGATAGCGAGACGGATGTCGCGGTAATTAAGATCGATACAAAGCGGCCGCTCACACCGGTACAAATTGGCAACTCGGATAGCGTGCAGGTTGGCGATTGGGTAATTGCCATCGGTTCGCCATTCGGACTTCAGGCGACGGTTACGGCCGGGATCGTAAGCGCGGAACGGACACCTCGCGATCTTCCCGGAGCGCAGCCGTTCCAAAACTTTTTGCAAACCGATGCGGCCATCAATCCAGGCAACAGTGGCGGCCCGTTGCTGAACATTCGGGGCGAGGTGATCGGCGTGAACACGATGATCGCGACGCGGAGCGGCTCCTACGAAGGTATCGGCTTTGCTTTGCCTTCCAACATGGCCGTGAAAGTGTACAACGACATCATCCGCGAAGGCCGGGTAGTACGCGGCTCGATCGGTATTCAGTGGACAAGGAACGGCAGCCAGACGGACACGCTGCAAGCATTTGGTTTGGATCACGGAGTGATCGTCGAAAATGTCGCCGAGAAAGGTCCCGCGGGTCGAGCGGGAATGAAACCCGACGATGTCATCGTGGCTATGAACGACAGGCCAGTGAAGGACGGCGAAGAGCTGGTCAATAAAGTGGCGGATCTGCCGATTGGGTCGACGGCTCTGTTTACGGTGGATCGCGACGGCAAACGGCTGGATTTGAAAGTAGCGGTGGAGGAGCGCGCGGTGGTGTGGAAAGACCAGCCCCAATTCGCGCAAGATCGCCCCGAAACGCCCGAAATCTCTAAGCCGGTTTCGCAAACAAAGTTCGGCATCACCATCATGAACTTGAAAGATAAGGAGCGGGAAGACCTGAAGATCGAAGACAAGACTGGGGTAAAGGTGGTGTCTGTCGATCCCGGGTCGTTCGCCGACGATATAGAGTTGCAGGAAGGCGATGTCATTCTTTCCATCAACCGGCAGCCTGTCTCGACACCTGCTGACGTGATGAAAGTGCAATCCACTCTAAGGCCGGGGCAGCCTGTGGCCCTCCACATCGTGCGAAGCGTAACCATCGGCGGACGGCACAGCCCGCCAGCAAAGACCTATCTGTCAGGACGGTTACCCCAGGAATAGCGCGTCAACTTATCAGCTTGGCCGCTTGCTTTGCGAAGTAAGTCAGGATGAAATCTGCGCCGGCACGGCGAATGCTAGTGAGTGACTCGACTATGGTCCTATCGAGATCGAGCCATCCGTTGTTCGCTGCAGCCATGATCATGCTGAATTCACCGCTGACCTGATATGCGCCCAAAGGCACATCGAACTGCCGCCGGGCTTCGCAGATCACATCGAGACACGGCATGGCCGGCTTGACCATGATCATGTCGGCTCCTTCTTCCAAATCAAGTGCAATCTCGCGCATGGCTTCGCGGCCGTTGGCGGGATCCATCTGATAGCTGCGGCGATCACCGAACTGAGGCGCTGATTCGGCCGCTTCCCGGAAGGGTCCGTAGAACACAGACGCATATTTCGCCGCATACGACAGAATGGGCGTGTTGAGATGGCCGGCAGCATCGAGAGCCTTTCGAATAGCACCCACCCGGCCGTCCATCATGTCGCTAGGAGCGACTATATCGCCGCCGGCATTCGCGTGCGACACCGCGGTTTTGGCCAACCACTCCAATGTTGCGTCATTATCTACATCGCCATCTTTAACCAGACCGCAGTGGCCGTGACTTGTGTACTCACAATTGCAGACGTCGGTAATCACCAGCAGTCCACGAACTTCTTGTTTCACGGCGCGAATGGCGCGCTGGGTGATTCCGTCCGCCGCGTAGGCGCCGGAAGCGGATTCGTCCTTCTCTTGGGGTATCCCAAACAGAATTACTCCGCCAAGCCCGAGAGCTTTCGACAGTTCGCATTCCCGGACGAGATTTTCGATCGAGAGCTGAGCGTGGCCCGGCATCGAGCTGATTTCTTTCCGCACTCCTTCTCCGGGGCAAACGAAGAGCGGCAGTATGAGCTGTGAAGGAGACAGATGCGTTTCTCGCACCAGGCGGCGTATCGGTTCGGAGGAACGCAAGCGCCGCGGGCGCTGCACGGGGAATGCCATTGGTTCTGATTTCAGTGTGGCAAACGCCGGTAGCTCAAAATGTCCTTATATGAACCAGAAAGTCGCGAAGCGATGGTTGATTGATGGAAGCGTGCAGGGTGTCGGGTTCCGTCTGTTTGCGCAGCACAAAGCGACCGCGCTGGGCCTCAGCGGCTGGGCGCGCAATCTACCAGACGGCGGGGTGGAAGTATACGCCGTTGGGCCGGCAGCAAAACTAAGCGAATTCGCCGCGTCCCTGCACAGTGGCCCACGTATGGCGCAGGTCCGCACGGTTGAGGAACGCGAGGCAGCGGTCGAGAATCTTTCCGGATTTGCGGTACGTTGACGCCCGAATCCAAAACGCTTGCTGACGCGCGCGGTTCAGCAAGCGACTACGATTTCAGGTAGCCCCAGCGTACAGGTCCCGAGCGCCCATGGCTAAAACCACCAGCGCGATTTTTCGACCTTCAAGATTCTGCTGATGCCTGACGCCTTTGTCCGATGTCACCAGAACCTCGAAACCAGCTTCTTCGGCGGCGGTGAGTAGATCGCCGTTCTTCAACGTCGCCCAGCCGCGCTCCCGCGCCTCGATGACGATATGGCCGGGAGCGCACGGGCAAGGCCGCGCGGCGCGTTGTTGTCGAGCAGTATCAGCACAGCTTAGAAGCTGGGCGCTTTGTCGAGACTGTGGGCGGCGAACTCGAGTGCCGCTTTGATCTCTTCGCGCGAAACAGGGTATTGCTCGATGATTTCATCAATGGTCATCCCGTCCTTAAGGTTTTCGAAGACGAGTTTAACCGGCGTCCGCGAGTTGCGGAACGTCCACGCGCCGCTCACCTTGCCCGGGATGCTTTCCACGGCGGGACATTGTGACCAATCGAGATTCGCCATGTTCTTGTCCTCCCCTCATCGTAGCTTTCTACCACGGTTCGGAGCCGTCACGCGCAGGGAAACGCGGTGCTTAGCTCAGCTATGTTTCGAGGTCCTACCCAATTTGGAACACTCCAGCAACGCTCAAGCCAGCTTTCCGCACTGCCTCCTGTCAACTCCGGTTGAAAATTCCTCATTCTGCCGGTTGAAAATTCCCCACCCCTGACGAAGTGGTGGTTTACAGTTCCGGCTGATGGATGGAACATAGAATCCGGCCGGTGAAGCGGAGGCGGGCAATGCAGGAGTGCAACCCGCCAAGGAATAGCTGGCTGCAAACTCATCAACACGATGAGGCTCGGGACGGAGTCAGAAACAGCTCCGTCCCGAATCTTAGGAGTACCCATCGGATTGGTAGATTTGCCCATGCCTCAAAAACTCACATCGAATGGCTGCGTTTGCCGCGACTGTTTGGAGCGGCAGCAGTTGGTTCTGCGGGCTATGTTTCCGGAGCAGGAAGCAGTCCAGCTTTACGGCGCTCCTTGAGTCGATAACTTTCCCCTCGAATGTTCACCGTGGTTGAATGATGCAGCAGGCGATCGAGGATCGCGGTCGCGATGATCGGATCGCCGAAGATCGAACCCCACTCGCCATAGCTTTTGTTCGAAGTGAGAATGATGCTGCCCCTTTCATAGCGGCCGCTGACCAGTTGAAAGAAAATAGTCGCGCCCAACTCATCCAGCGGCAGATAACCCATCTCGTCGATGATCAGCACCTTGGGGGCGAGATAGATTCGCAGCCGGCGGTCCAGGCGGCCTTCCCGGTAAGCGCGTCCGAGATCGGTTACCAGTTCGTGTGCTGTCATGAAGTACGCAGCCTGACCGGACTGAATGGCGGTTTCCGCCAGTGCTACGGCGAGATGGGTCTTGCCCACGCCGGGCGGCCCCAGCAAAATGACATTCGATGCTTCGTGGACGAATCGCAGCGTGCGCAGCTCGCGAATCTGCCGCTCGTCGATGGAGGGTTGAAAAGCGAAATCGAACTGATCGAAGGTCTTCACATAGGGCAGATGCGCTAGTTGTAGCCGGGTCTTGAGATAGCGCTGCCGCCGGGCGTCGGCTTCCGCGCTCATCACTTCGAGCAGGAAGTCGGCATAGGCGGGCTCCTTCTTCGAAGCGCTTTCCAGAAGTGTTTCCAGACGTGCATCAATGGCGGTCAAACTTAATGCCGCCAGCGTGTTTCGCAGCCGTTCCAGCGCCATCGCCCACCTCCCGCCGCTAAACTCTCATAAGCATCCAGCGAACGCCGCTCCACTACGGGAGCGCTCTGTTGAATGTGGATGAGCATTTTGCCGGTTTGCTGGTTGCCGAGCGGGATGCCTTCGTGATGCTCGCTTCGAGTGACCACCTGATGGCGTCTTACCGCTGGCGCGTGTCTGGCAATGAGTTCAGCACCGCAGCGCACTTCTACATCGCGGCCTTGCTCGCGAACCCAGACCTCTTTGCCCGCATAGCGCCAGGGGACCGAATAGCGGCTGCCCTGCCAGGAAACATAGGCATCTCGCGCTACCTGGCGCTGCTCGTCATCGGCGTACGGGTAAGGCAGACGTCCGTTCACCGGCTGCATACTGAACTGATCTTCGTCCCAGCGAATCAATACCTGTTCGCGAGTCGTTCCATGCACGCGTTGGTTGGCGACTTCCGCTACCCAACGGCGTAACTCCGCGTTGAGATCGACCAAGTTGGACGGCACGCGGCCCTGCAAACCGCACAGGGAGTTTCGACGTACATACTTCACGCCCGATTCCACTTTGCCTTTCGTCTGCGCCCGGTAAGGGCGGCACAGCCGCGGCGTGAATCCCCAATAGCGGGAAAATTCCAGAAACACAGCGTTCCACACGATCTCGCCACGTTCGTCCGTGCCGGTCCAAACAGTTTTCATTCGGTCATAGAGAATCTCTTCCGGCACGCTGCCCCAATGTTGAAAAGCCGCTTCGTGCATGCGCAACAGCGCCCCAGTTTCTGATCCGTGGCGGCTTCCGCCATCATCATGCGGCTGTAGCCCAGCGTCATCGTGAAGCCCCACAGCATGCGCTCTTCTCCCGATTCCAAGAGCGACCCGAGATGTCCCCAATCCACTTGCGCCTGTTTGCCTGGCGGCGTCTCGAACCGCCGGACGGCAACCACCCGCGCCGACTCGCGCCGCGGCCGAAGCCAGTCCGTCAGGATCGTATAGCCGCCGCTGTAATTACGTTGCCGCAGTTCGCGCAACAGCACTTGCGCATTCCAGACCCCGGCCTGAAGCCGTTCCTGCAGATATGGTTTGAACGGCTCCAGTTTGCTCACTGGAACTGGCCGCGGCCCGTACACCGGTCTTCCCTCCGGCTTCAACAGGTACTTCCGGATCGTCTTACGATCAAAACCGGTCAGTTGACTGATTGCCTGAATGCTCAACCCTTCTCGTTTGAGCTCGCTGATCTCTTCCACGTCTTTCCCCCTGAACAGGTGTCCGCCCTCCTCTGGTTCCCAGAGTTGGGGTTACACCACTCGCCCAAGGGGGTGGGGAATTTTCAAACGGCACTATGGGGATTTTTGCACCGGCGCTGACATTTTCGACAAACCGAAGCGCTTGGTACTTATTGCGTGCCCATCGCGCGCGATCCCACACTCGCCAGCCACGCTCCTCATGACAGTACAACAGGTCATGGCCGTGGCACATTCGGAGGCGTGCAGCGTTGCCTGTGTCATTTAGCGTTGGGGTGAGTAAGTCGGACGCGGCATTGCATGCGATATCAATCGATGTGACAGGGTTCATGCGCGTGCCTCTTTCGCTTCGGCCTCGAAACCGTCGGGCGCGGCTAGTTCAAGCTGAAGCTTGGCTATCTCGGAAGATAAAAAGCAAAAGCCCCGAACCTTTTCGGGCCGGGGCTTGGGAACTCTAAGTTCTATTGTGTTTCACTTACCCCGAGGCCATCGCATACGTACCCTGTCCAACCGGTTGATTGGTGAGTATCGCGAAATGTGCTGGGGTGGCAAACAACATAACTGCGTTTTCATCGTATCGCGGAAGCGTCGAGAAATGCAAGCGGAGTTGGTACTCCCGGTGGGATTCGAACCCACAAGAAACAGGGTTTAAGCCTGTCGCGTTTACCGAGTAACTTGGTGGGAGCAGAAGGAATCGAACCTCCCGAGCCTTCTCATGAGACATTGCGTCTACAGCGCAACCCCGCTCCATACGGGTCTATGCTCGCATTGGCGGAGAGTGGAAGGATCGAACTCCTACGGCTCATCGCCGCACCACGGTTTTCGAAACCGCTTGCCGTTCCATTCAGCGGCACTCTCCGCATTGTCAAAGAACTGGTGGCCCCGAAGAGATTCGAACT
The DNA here is from genome assembly GCA_963819405.1 of uncultured Acidobacteriaceae bacterium. Lineage (GTDB taxonomy): Bacteria > Acidobacteriota > Terriglobia > Bryobacterales > Bryobacteraceae > Bog-105. The sequence goes on from CAWFWH010000016.1 coordinate 213,862, forward strand.
CTTACGCCCGAAGGCATCGGTTTCTAAGACCGGCGCGGCTACCCATTACTCCACAGGGCCTGGAGCGCTGAGTGCGAATCGAACGCACCACTGCGGGTTTGCAATCCGCCGCCTGGCCGATTGGCTTTCAGCGCGCTGAAAAATTAGAGGGAATACAAATACGAGCTGCTCAGAGATGAGCGGCAAGAGCTACATAAGAAGGAGATGAGGAGTAGCTGTCCCATGTCGATCTGAGATTAACGTAGGTTGACAAGCATTGTCAACTGAAAGGGCGCCGGCTTGCAACACAACCCCGTGAAATGAGCGCAGCGTTAGCTTACGACAGTTTCCGAATGGCCAACCGCTCGGGCGCAATTCACGGCCCAAAATCCTACGGCTACTATTCGAGCCCGTCCGCTCTTGGAAGCAACTTCCCGCTTCTGATCTTGTAAGCACGTTTCGCCTGGTGCCTCAGGCGGAACGCCTGGGAAGTTGAGATTTCCTCTTTAAGCTCGGCTCGTACTTGGTTTAGAGACTTTTCTTCTGATAGCAGAAGTTTTAGCACTTCCGGTTCTTTCCACCAGCCTAATGGCCGCGCCTTACTGCCTACTATCTTGAGCCGCCACGAACTCATTCGTCCCCCGGTGATCTCTTGGTGCTTGTGCTTCTTTTCAAACTCTCGTGGGGTGAGCGTTTTCAGATCGTGTTTGTGCTTGCGCCAGAACTTCTCTGAATCCTTGTCCCAGTTAAAGCCCAATGCCAGGCGCGCCCGCTTTAGGGTAGTGCGCCCTCCCGGCAAATCGAATATCGTCCCATCGTGCTTGAGAGCGCACTTCTCCCAGAATGCTTTTAACTCATTTGTGTAAATGAGCCGGTTAGGACCTCCCACATCGTACCCCGTGCGGTCCTTTCTCTTGCCGTAATAAAGATCGAAGCCGTACTTTGTTGCGCGCGCTTCGTTGATGTCCCATTCGAGCCCGAGCGCATCTTTAATGGTGACTACTCCTGAATTGCGAAATAGCCGCTTTTTCATGGTGTTGTGGTGAACTGCGAGTCAGCGTTCTACACTTCTCGATTCTAATCTGCGCGCCTGTCGAGCCGATAGCCGAGCGGCCTTCGCGAGTTGATCCTGTATTTGTCCTGCGCGACTGGGTCCCCGAAATCTCCGGATTACACCAGGTTTACGGGCCATCCGGAAACTGGGCGGAAGACGCTACATGGTTGTCTAACGCCCAACACGAAGATGTGCTGGGGCCCTGTAGATCCTTATTGCTGCGATTGCAGCTCTCTGCTCACACGCTCGGCCTGCGCCATCACGCGCAGAGTGTTTTCGCCGAGAATTTTTCGAATGTCGCCTTCGGAATAGCCTTTGCGCAGCAGCGCCTCGGTAATTTTCGGCAGCTTGGAGCAATCTTCCATGCCATCCGGCATATCGGCGCCATCAAAATCGGAACCCAGGCCAACATGGTCGGCGCCAACCAGTTTTACGGCGTGATCGATGTGGTCGATGATTCTCTCCCAACTGACGTGTGGGAGTTTTCCCTCCGCAGTCAGCTTCTGTTGCAGCTTGGCCATCTCGCGTGAGATGCAAGCCTCATCGTTATTGCAGTTCTTGGTGAGTTCACTCAAGTGCTCCACGACGCCGCCGGTTTCTTTATCGTAGGCGTCTTTATAAGCCTGATCGATGAAGCTCTTTTCGTAGTTAATCTGGATGACGCCGCCCTTGGCCGCCAGCGCCTTGATCATGTCGTCGCTCATGTTGCGCACGTGATTGCAAAGAGCGCGGCAGGACGAGTGAGAGGCGAGAAGCGGCGCCTTGCTCACCTCGAGCGCGTCGTAGAACGTCTTATCGCTGACATGGGAAATGTCCACAAGCATGCCCTGACGGTTCATTTCTCGGACTATATCTTTGCCGAAATCAGTTAGTCCGTTGTGAGCGGGCTTGTCGGTGGAGGAGTCCGCCCACTCGTCATTGTAAAAGTGAGAGAGGGTCATGTAGCGGACGCCGAGATCGGCGAAGATGCGCACGATGCGGATATCGTTGCCGATCATGTGGCCGCCTTCAACGCCCATCAGCGCGGCGATTTTGCCCTGCGCGTGAGCGCGGCGCACGTCGTCGGCGGTGCGCGCGAGCACCATTTCGTTCGAGTATTTCCTGACGTTTTCGCGGACAGCATCTATCTGATCGAGGGCTTTTTGCACGGCGGGCGGCGCCCATGATACGTCCGTCGATCCAGATGGAGAAGAAGATGGCGTTCATGCCGCCTTCTTGCATGCGAGGAATGTCGACGTGACCCTTGGGGTTGCGCTTGCCGAGATCGTAGTCCTTCGAGAAGAAGCGCTGCGTGGTGTCATCGTGCGTGTCCAGCACGATGGAAGAGAAGTGCAGCTTATGCGCACGCTCGGAAATTTCGTCAAGGGGGACAGCTCGGGTCAGGATCGCTGCGGCGATCAAGCAGCAAACGGCACACAAAACGACGACGGGGGTGCGGCGCATTCTTCCTCCACTCAGATCATGCTACACGGTCGCGATCAATCTACACGGTGGAGCCCTGATCTCGCGCAATATTTGATTTATCCCTGCCGGTCCCGCCAGATTCCGTCAGCCGCGCGCAGAGCCAAAGCTCCGATCGTCGAAGTCGGATTGACCGCCGCGCTTGTCACAAAGGAGCTTCCGTCCACGATGTAGAGATTCTTCACATCGTGTGCCCGGTGCCACGCATTTACAACCGACTTCTTCGAATCGCTTCCCATGCGCGCAGTTCCCATCAAGTGAAACGCCGGCTGAATTACGCCGCTATCGAGGATCTCTTTGGCGCCTGCTGCCTCCAAGGACTGCCGCGCCATGGCCCCGCCATGCTCAAGCATCTTCAAGCTGTTTTCGCTGTAGTTGTAGACGACTCGCGGTGCCGGTATTCCGCTCGTGTCCTTCAGCTCCGCATCGATCTCCACGCGGTTGTTCTCCTGCGGCAGATCCTCGCCTACCACGGTTACGCGAATCAAATGCGGAAATCTCTGCCGCATCACATGATGATGGTTCGCTCCCCACGGTACCGGATGATTCGAAAAGCTGCCCCATGCATAATGGAGCGGCCCAAACGATCGCTCCAGCAGAAACGTGTAGCCGCGCACGAACCCACGATTCAGATCCGTCTCATAGAACTGCTGGCTCATCGCCGGAATCGCAAACGGCCCTTCGTAGCCGTTCATCGGCTCTTCAAACACGCCCTCCAGGAAGCGAAACGGATGCAGCATGAAGTGCTTTCCCACCAGCCCGGAAGAGTTCGCCAATCCGTTCGGAAACAGATTCGATTTCGAATTCAACAGCAGCCGCGGCGTCCCAATCCCATTGCACGAAACCACCACCACCTTCGCCAGCTGCTCATGTAGCGCACCTTGCCTGTCGTAATATATCGCGCCGCGCGCCCGCCCCTGCTTGTCAACCGTGATCTCTCGAACCCGTGACCACGGCTTCAGGACGGCTCCTCCGCGTATCGCCTTTCGCCAGTAGGTGACATCCGTCGATGCCTTCGCGCCGATCGGACAGCCAAACATGCATTTGCCATGTAGCGAGCAAGCGGGTCGACCGTCGTAGTCAGTCGAAATAATCGCGTTATCCGACACCCACCAGTGCCAGCCCAACTTGTTGAACCCGCGCCCGATCGTCTCCCCTAGCTTGCCCAGCGGCAAGGGCGGTGTCGGTCGTTTTGCGCGCGGAGGATTCGCTGGATCTCCCGCCAATCCCGCAACGCCCATCTCGCGATCATTCATGTCGTAATAGCGTTCGAGATCTCCGTAGCGAATCGGCCAGTCTTCCGCTACTCCATCCAGCGTTCGAACTCGAAAATCCGACGGATGAAACCGCGGAAAATGTGCCGCCCAATGGTGCGTGCTGCCGCCCACGGCATTGAACATCAGAACCGCCGGCGGATCCGTTCCGGCCTCTCTAACCGGATAATCCTCCCAGCGCCTGCGAACGTTCGGGCTGAAGTTGAAAGCGCCGCGCCGAATCTGCACTTCCCAATCCGGCCGCAGCGATGGATAATCCGAAGGCTTGATCCATCCGCCCTGTTCCAGGCAGATCACCTTAGCGCCCAAATCGGTGAGGCGCTTCGTCAGGGCTGCGCCTGCCGCACCGGACCCGATCACTAAAACATCAGCCATTTCCTGCGGCATCGCTACGCCTCGCGGTAAAGCTTGGGCCTGTTCCGCACATCGGCCAGTATCGAGTCGTCAAATGGTTGCATGTGCGGCCCGGGATGATCCGTCGGATAGAACTCGTAACCGATCAGTTTCCAAACTCTCGGTTGCGTGTAGTAAGCCTCGTAAGTGTAGTCGCGAAGTCTCGCGAACTCGACCGGCGCTGCCGCCTCCCACCTGGCCAGCGCTGAAATTCTCGCTTCTCGCTCGAGCTGATCGAACGATTTCTCGAACAGCCGCTGGCTCCATTCATTCAAGGCGGCCAAAGATCTTCGGATGTCACCGGCTACGTCTGCATCGCCGGCCGCCACACGTTCCAGATACTCGAGGCCGCGAACCTCGCTCGCTGCGGGCATGCCATCGCCCGCCGGTATGATCTCGTCCATAGCCGCATGCAGCACATTACGCTCTTGCTCGCTTAGCGCATCGGACGAACTCGTCTTTTCTGGCGCCGCCTCGATCGTCGTCACGAGATCCAGAGCAACCGGTGCAACAATCGGCGCGGCTGCGCTCGCACCCAAAAATTTGCGTCGAGTCCAGTTCATTCCTGCACCCCCGAAATTACCTCAAAAATCCGCTGGCTCTCTCCTCAGCCGCACTCAGTTGATCATTTAGCGCATCGTCCAGCGCGAGCAGATGGCGCAATTCAGGAGAAAGCTGCGCCCGAGTCTCCGGCCGCAGCAGCCGCTTCTGATACTGCTGCTGCGGTTTATCGGACCGGCAATAGAACGCGTGCAGAGCTCTCCGATGATTCGCGGTGCGATTGGCCGTGCCGCCATGCCACGCATGCGTATTCATCACCACCACGCTCCCCGCGGGCGCGGTCAGCAGGACTTCTTCTGGATGCGCGGCAATAGGATTGGTAAGCACGTCCTGCGGCAGTTTCGCCCATTTCTGAGACCCAGGAATGACCCGCGTCGCTCCATTCGCCAGCGTGAAATCGTCCAGCAGCCAGATCGTGTTGCACACCCAAAAGCCATTGTCGTCCGGCAGGGCGGCGGCATCACAGTGCAGCGGCTGCGCTTCGCTCGAATACGGATTTGCCGACCTCGCATTGAAGCTGCTCAGCTTGAATCGGTCACCCAAAACATGGCCAACCAGCTCCAGGATTCGCGGCATAATAATCAGCCGCTGAAAAATCTCTCCCTTGTCGACCAGGTTGGCCAGACGCCGCGATCCCGTCTCCTTCCGAAATTCCGACCCGGCATCTTCGCCTTCGGCTTCGTACAGCTCCTCCACCCGGCTTCGCAGCTGCTGCAGGGTATCTGCTTCAAGAAATTTTTCGACGACCACGTAGCCAAAACTATCCAGGCTCTCACGCTCCGCTGCCGTCATCAGGATGAACATATCAAATCTGACGCCACCAGCCATGCGGCATTTCCGCGTGCATTGTCGGCCTATCCGCAACGGATGACGTAATACGGCTGGCCCGCGAGATCCGCCGGGAAGCCGGGATGCAGCCAGGCGCGATCGGGCGCCGATTTCAGTTCGAAATAGTATTGGAGCGGGTACGGCGAGTCGGTGTATGCACTCGGGATAGCGGCGACGTAGGCCAACCCCTTGCGATCCATGAGGGCGGACTGCCAACGCTCGGCCTGATTGATGTGCCGGTAGTGAAGGCGCACGGATACGAGCACGGGACCCGAAAGTCCCAACTCCAGCGGCTGTCTGCGCCGAAAGCGATCCGGTGCACGATGGCGCATTGCGGCGGAAGGACGTCGCGGCCGGCCAGCGGCTTCGGCGATGGCAGCCTTCACTCTTGGATCTTTGGTGAGCGTCGCGGAGGGCAGCCGTTTCTCAAGGAGGGCAATATCGGCATCAATGGCGGGGAGCCGGTCAAGCCAGTGACCACGGAGCCAGGGAAGTTCCCCGAAGGTGATGTCCGGAACGTAGACCCCCTCGGCCGTTTCGGCCAATCCGGCCCAGGCGGCACGCGCCGCGCGATAGGATTTGATCGCCTCCTCCAGCGCGGCGCGATCGCCCGTGCGCGCGTGAATCCCATACAGGACGCCGGCGCGGAATTTTGCGGCGAAAAATCGACCCAGACCGGATTGAATCGCAACATCGATGTCGACGCGCCGGACTTTTCCCGGTTGCGCCGCCGCAGCCAAATCTTCCAGCCATTGCGCGACCTCGATGGGCGAATATTTGCCGCTCCGCTCTCCTTTGAGCAACTCATCCACGAAATCATTGATGCGGGAGAAGAGCTGTGGATCGAGCGGGCTAGTGTTGCCGAAGATTTTGGGTGCCGGGGTGTCGGCATATTCCGCTTTCGACGACTCCACTAGAGACTGGTTGGTGTAAATCTCGGGCCAATAGTTGTTGTTCGCGGCCGAGGGCAGATGCGCGGTGGTGACGATCGGCAAAATGCGGCTGACGGCGGCGAGCGCGGGGTCGACTTCCACGTTCTCGTCAGGGTTGTAGAGCTTCCGGCCCCAGACGCGGTAGGTCTCCAGGTACTTCTCCCAATCCCACCGCGGGCGCAGTGAAGCGCGGCGTAAGCGCAACGCCCCGCCGTTCCAGGGGCCGCCTGGCCCGATCCGCGCCGCCCTTTGAAGGAGAGCGGTTCCATGATCTCGACGCCGGTCGATCCGCAGAATTGGAAGGCTCGCGCGTACGCGCCGGCGAAAACCGGATCGGCCCACAGCAGCAGACGCTGCGTGCCGGGCCAGATGCGCCAGAGGATGTCGAAGCGGCGGTCTTCGCGCATCAGGTCGGCGTAGCCATAGCGGGTAAAGCTGCGGGAGCCGGCGCTCAGCGCCATGAGACCGCTGTCGCGGTGATCGGCCTTGGGCACCTCCTGGTCGCGGATGTCGGCCTGGTGATAGGGCATTCCCATGTGCTCGGCCCAGAACTTTGGCGATACCTTGACGGGCATGTCCGTAGCCAGCGCGAGGTCGATCATGTTCCGATCGATGCCCTTCGCGTGCAGGTCGATCTCGACCTTGCGGCCGCAACGCCTCACGCCATCGAACACGGCGCCCCAGAAAGCGTAGCTGCCTTCGGCTACGCCGCTTTCGCCGTGGACGCGCAAGGTGACCCCGGTAATCGCTGGACAGGCGCGCAGAAGCGCTGCGAGCGCATCGCGGCAGTACAGGCCATGATTGTCGGCGTTCAGTCCCTGGATGGTGTAGTTCGGATTCGGACTGTTCTCCCACTGGTAACCATGCATCCAGAGCCCCAACTGGAATTGGAGGCCATGGGTGGCAGTCTGCTCGCTGATGAAGCGCAGCGTTTCCAGATTGCGGTCGCGCTCGGCGTCCGGCAGGTTGGCCGCGCGGACGTTGTAGCCTGGCACGGAAAGAAAGAAGGGGTAGGCAAACAGAAAGTAGGCGTCGGTGACCGCGCGCAGGAAATCGTAACCGATGCCGAAGCTGAGATTGAAGCGGTTGAAGCGATTTTCCGCGAGCATGGCGAGGTAAGGCGGCCACATGTCGCGGTCGTAGAACCAGGGTTTGTCTTCGACCTCGCTGGTGAAGAGGCGCTGGACGCTGCGGAGGGCGTTGGCGGGCCGCTCCGCGATAGATTGCGGCAGAGCGGGTGCGCCGGCCAGTGCGGCGGCTGTTAGGAGAAAGTTGCGGCGTTTCACTAAGGGATTGTACTGCTTATTGAGAACCAGCCACGGAGGTGGTCACGAGCCAGTTGCCCGGTCAGAGGACCATGCGGAGTATGCTTCAGAGTCCCCGATCCCGAATCACGACAAGGGTTGAAAAGGTGACACGTCACAGCGAGCGAACTGACAGGACAGCAATGACTATGCCCGCAACGATCGCTGTTAGACCGGTTGCTCTTGCTAACCACTCGCCTTTGGGAAGCAACTTCTCCAGCGCGATCACGACGGCCACAGCCACCATCACGGTTAGGCTCATCACGCCCAGCACAAGTTGGATCAGCATCAGCGCCCAGCAGCAAGCGGCGCAAAAGGCTCCATGATGAATGCCGAGGCGAACCGCGCCGAGACGGCCTTCGTGCAGATGATGGGCCACGAGCGTCAGCGGGTCGCGGCAGTGCTTCAGGCAAGCCGACTTCCACGGTGTAAGTTGGTAAATTCCTGCGATACACAACGCGACTCCACCCGCCAGAGGCAATGCGCGGCTGAAGGCGTCTGAGTGCATCGCGCCCGCAGCGATGATCACGCCGATCAAGTACGCCACGACCCCGAACAGCGTCCACACGAAAAAATAACCGCCCCCGACGGCAAACATTGCCTGCCCAAGATGGTCCTGTCCACGAAAGGCGATGGCCCGACGATACAAAAGCAACATGGGCATGGTGGAGGGCAACATCATGGCTACCATCATTGCCAGCCACATCACCGTGAATATTGACGCAGCTGCGATTTCGCTGCCCATGGGCATCCACATCATGCTCATAGTCCAGTTGCCGGGCATGGACATTCCGCCAGACATCGAGTGATTGAAATAGAGAGTCACACCCGCGGCACATACAAAGATGAGGAACGCAACAATGTACGGCGCGCCCGTCGCGATGTGACTCTTAGCCTGGGGGACAGGCAACATCGTGGTATTACGCGGCCAAGCCGGCGTGAGTGTGCTCGACGATTGCAAGAGAGCTGTGCGCGCCAGGGCAATCAAACTCTAGCGGACCGCTGGATTTGAGAATGCCCGTCGTGGCGATCTCCGGCCGGTGGTATTCCATCCCATTCGGCATATCGATGAGAATGTGGTGCTCATCGCCAGTGGCGAGATTGGTGATAGGCTTAGACGTCGTCTCAACCTCGTTGCCGAATTTGATCTTCGCCTTCCGGGACTTCAGATCGAAGTTGAAATCTATGGGAACGAATTTGGGATCGAGCACTTTGGAAATCACGCTGGCCAGCACCTCGAACCAGGCGTTGCCGGCCTTGCCGCTCATGATCGTCAGCACGGCTTCTCGCTGTTCGGGAGTGGTCTTGTCGGAGAGATACGGCTGGAGAGTGCCGTTGCCGAGATGCAGCGGCCCGGGCCAGTGATAAGTTCCGCCGGCGATGACACCGTCCAGTTTCGTGTTGCCGAACTTTCCTTCGAGAATACGGAATGCCATCATGCCTTCGCATTTATAGTACGTAGGCGCGGCCCAGAAGTCGCATGGACATCCGGGTGCGCAGTTGCAGTTCTTGATGTACTCCGCTTTGAATCGCCATTCAGTCGCCATTCTGGAGCCCCCCGCAGTAGAGTTTATCTTACCTAGGGATGATTCGCGCCGCAGCAAATTCTCCGTCGAATCAGCATCACCATCGAACCTGACCCTCGCTATCTTCCACTAGGACCACCTCGTATTTGTCCAACATCGGCATCAAAAGATTCTCCAGTTCGCTCTTCCAAAGCTCCCCTTCGCAAAACCTGGCTTTCATTGGATCGCGCGACGCCAGATCGGGAAAGCCACGCATAAAAAACAAGATATCGGGATCTTCGATGGAGAGAAATGGGCCTAATATTTTCATTCCGATTTCTGCGTGCGCCGGAATGGATTTCGATCGGAATATCTCGAGGAATTGTGAGCGACAGCCGGGCTTGGTTTTATAAGTCCGCATTTCGATGATCATGTGTATGCTCCGCCTCTATGCTGGCGGCAGCAGGAAGAAGAAGAGCATTGTTCGCCGGGTTCCTGGTGCGTCTGCCTATTGGTTTATGTCCTGCTTGGCCTCCAATTGCCTCATCATGCCATCCAGATAACTTTTCTGGTTGTCCGGAGCCGCTGCAACCGCCATTTTCATTTCCTTCGCCGCGTCGTCGAACTTGCCCTGCGACGAGAAGGCGCGGGCCAACCCGGTATGCACGAACCACATATTGGGATGCTTCTTTGCGTTTTCGCGGAAGATCGCGAACGCTTCTTCATTGCGCTTTTCAGCCTGCAACTGGCGAGCGAACATATGGATCTGTAGCGGGCTGGCCATATCGAGCGCTTTCTTCTCGGCAGTGGCAGTCTCGGCCTTGCGATTGAGCGCCGCCAGGACCCTCGACTTGGTCAGCTCGTTGTCGAATCGATCCTCTGTTTCGACGGACTTATTTGCGTAAGCTAGCGCTTGATCGAGGCTGATTTTTTCCGCGAGCAGATAATTGGCCGCGTCGTCCCAGCTCATCCACGTATATTGCGAAAGATTGCGCAGCTGTTTCTTCAAGCTGGCCTGTACCACGTCGTCGACGTTGACCGAGAGCTTAAACGGGACCGCGATCTTCTCCCATTTCAATTCAACTACCGCCGAATCCGGCTGAAGCTGGTCGAAGTCGTAGGTGAGCGCGTCACGCATGTCCGCAGCCTTGGGCTTCACGGTTACGCGGAGCGCATCTTCGGCCTGGTCATAAGTGAAAGATCCCCAGGAGGTCGAGTTTTTCGAGAAAATAATCGTCCATTGATCGGCGTTCGGGATCATGTGCAACCCGTAGGCTCCCTTGTCCAGCGACTGTCCCTCGATCATGACCGGATCGCTAAATGCGATCGTCGTGTTTTCATTCGCGCCCGCGCGCCAGACCTTTCCGTACGGAACGAGGCCACCCCAGATCTTGCGATCCTTCGCCAGCGGCCGGTGATAGGTGATCGTAATATCGGTAATTCCGATCCTCTGAGAAATCTCTGCCCGTTGGCTCGGGAGAGGCAGATCGAGTACGAGTGATTGCGCCGGACTCACTCTCGACGTGGCTGCCATCAGCAGCCAGAACAGGAATCCTCGTAAACCTGCACGAAACATTGGGAACGACCTCCTTGGATGCAGTTTCAGAATGGCCCGGTTCGTGGTATTTTCATAGATCCACTTTCTGTGCAGTTAGCGATACCACTTTCAGAGAACGGCGAGCCTCTCTTCCGGCAGGTCTACCTCGGGCTGCGGCAAACCGTTCTGTCCGGCGCCTTCTCTGCGGGCGATCGGCTCCCGTCGACACGCGATCTCGCCGAGCAGCTCGGCATTTCACGGACGGTCGTACTTCTGGCATATGACCATCTGCTGGCGGAAGGCTTCGTAGTGGGTCGCGGCGGCTCAGGGACCTACGTATCCGAGGGACTGGGCGGTAGCGTGGCTGAGCGAGAGAAAAGATCGGCCAAGCTGCGGTTGTCACGTTTTGGCTCGGCGGCAACCGGCGCCATGGCATCCGTGGATTCACCGAGACGGCCATCGCCCGTTCTCCGCTACGATTTCGCCTATGGGCGAAGCGATATCGAGACTTTCCCCTTCGCGATATGGCGGCGGCTCCTCTTACGGCATGCGCGAGGCGCGGCGGTTGGCGAATTTGACTACGGCCCAGCGGTCGGAAGCCAGGTCCTACGCGAAGCTATTTGCGCCCATCTGCGGCGGTCGCGGGCGGTGGTCTGCGATCCGTCGGAAGTCATTGTCGTTAACGGCTCGCAGCAAGCGCTGGATCTGGTGGCGCGGGTGCTCATAGAACGCGGCGACCGCGTGGCGATCGAGGATCCGCACTATAACGGCACAAGAGAGGTGCTTCGCGCGGCCGGAGCGCGGTTACAGCCGGTGCCGGTCGATCGGGAAGGCCTGAATCCCGCTCAATTGCCGGAGTACGCGAGCCTGGTTTTCGTAACGCCGTCCCACCAGTTTCCAACGGGCGCGATTCTGCCGCTCAGCCGGCGCCTGGCGCTTCTCGAATGGGCCCGGCTCAAAAATTCGGTGATCGTCGAGGATGACTACGATGGCGAGTTCCACTACGAAGGACGGCCGCTCGAGTCCCTGCAGGGATTGGATCCGGAGGGACGCATCGTGTACATCGGGACATTCTCTCGTACTGTATTTCCGGCGCTTCGCATCGGTTACCTGATCGTCCCGAAGTCACTGGCTGCGGCGTTCACGGCGGCCAAGTGGCTTAACGATCTTCACTCCGCCACTCTCGAGCAAGAAACGCTTGCGGAGTTTATAACAAGCGGCATGTATGAACGGCATTTGCGCCGGCTGCGCCGCAGAAACGCGGGCCGGCGCGAGGCGCTACTGCACGTCATTCGAAAGCACTTCGGCGAACGTGTCGAGGTGACGGGCGATGGCTCTGGCGCTCACGTGGTGTTGTGGCCCAGAAAACGCGTCTCAGAAAACGCTGTTATCGCGCACGCCGCATCGCGGGGAGTTGGCATTTACGGAATATCGCATTGCTTCCTTAGACGATCATCGCGCCCGGGATTCATGCTGGGCTATTCGTGCCTGAACGAGCGGGAAATTCGAGAAGGCATCCGGTTGCTAAGCGAAGCGTTCTGAGCAGTCCGTTCAGTGGCAATCATTGTGAATGTATGCACCATATGGGGGTTTATAGCGCGCCAGGCCGGCTTCTCAGTCGTAATCTACTTTTGTAGCAGACCTTTGGCGCCCGACCTGCGCTTTCCCCGAAAAGCTTGGATCGCCGCAGCACCGCTGTGAGCACGTGAAGACGGCTGGAGCTGAACCTTTTGGTTACAGGCCAATAGCGATTCCGTTAATTGCGCGCGAACATGAGAATCAGCCAAAACCAGCTCCATCACGCAATCCGCAGTGAATCGCCAGTCGGAAGCGCCCACCTTCTCGAACGGCGCTTTACCTGCGGTACAGAAACACAAGAGGAGGTGGCGCGCATGCGAACGTTTCGTTCCCCCTGGCTTGCTGCTCTTTTGTGCCTGACAGCAACGTTAACGTCAGCTCAAAAGTCGGGTGGATCGCGCAGAGCTCAGACCTATGTTCCGAGCCAGCGCGTCACAATTGATACCTTGCCGCCGCCGCGGTCTGACGCTCATGGCCATCCTCCAGACAATCGCACGGGGACCTCGCCATGCGCCTATACGCGTTCCCTTGGTTGCGCTGGATCACAGGGCGAGTCGGGCCCAAAGCCGTCGGGAAACACGCGATCGCCCGGTTCTGAATCAGGCGGCCGCCAGCCTCCGTTACCAACCGGAGGCCGCCGCGTTCCCACGTGGCCCGTCGGATTTGGCGTGGGACTATTCGATGGAGTTCCCATTTGGTCCCTCCCCGAACCGGCCGCGCGCCAGGTGAACGAACAACTCAACCGCAATGGTCCTCAGTTTCCTGAATCGCTCCGCATGAGCGACTTTCAAGTTACCGGATTCGCTAAGGGCGGTTGGCCTGTGGTGGTGGACTATGAGGCCGAACCGGGAGCCTACGTCTCGCTGACCGTCGTAACGCAAAACGCGCCCTCGGCTCAGGCCATACTTGCTGTGCCGCAAACCGGACGACGTCTGCAACTGCTGCGTTTGCCAGCTGAATTCGGAACGACATTGAAAAGCGCCACATTCTCGATCGATGCCACCGCGAGCGCTACCGATCTGGAGCCGCGTTATCTCCGCATTTATGGCTTTGGTTGCGGACCTAAAGCAGTCGGCTCCGTCGCCATTGACGAGTTGCGCTTCGGCCCCGGCGCCGTAACCGCTTCTGACCCTGAAACGCATTTCGGGTTTCACACTCACACGATGTTTGACAAAATGAAGGCCGAATTCATGCAGATTGCTATGGTCGATCATTCCATCGAGGGCCAACTCTTCGACAATAAGAAGATCGATCGTCGAGTCGCCGAAGGCGAGAGTATCAACGATCAATGGAGCGCCAAGAAAGCGAGGACAGGGCCGATTCAGTTCCGAGTGCGCGGTTGGATGACGGTGCGCGGCGACAACGACGGGGGCGACTGGGTCTCGGCGTTCTCGCCGGACCTTGTCGTTAAACAATAGTCTCGGTTTAGCGCCCGAGCTACCACATGTACTCTGTCACCAGCCGCCGCTGGTTTTTCCCAGCCATATTGGCCATAGCGCTCTTGGCTGAGTTATTCGCTCTGCGCGCTACCTGGCGAATTGAGACGCAAGGCGACTCCAAGCTCCGCAAATTACAAGTTCGCTCAGGCTATGAATTGCTGCTCGAAGATCGGGCCAGCAAGAGCGCTCAAACCATTCTTTCCTACAATGCCACTCCGCGGCACAATCATCGGCTTACTCTCGATATCCGGAGTGCGCGCCTTTCGGACGAAACTCTGCGTCTGCTTGCCATGACCAATCCGCCGAGGATTGCAGGCCGCCTCATCTACGCGCCCGATCCCTCCGAAACAACAAGCCGAGGGTCTTCTTGCCTCACCGGCTTCAGGATAGAATTTCCGGCCGGCACTAAGGCCGACGCCAAGGCCGGCACCAAGGCCGGCGCCAACATGGATCGGCGGTCCGTCGAGATTGCTCCTCCGACACGCGACGACGTTCTCGATTCCTCCACCACTCGCCTGGTTCATGTCGTCAGTACTTCGCCCCTAGCCGTCCGGCTCAGCGCCAACTCACCCGATGGCGCAGATGGTCCCGGGTGCCACAATCTTCTTTCAATCGGAAGCTGGCAGCAGGTAATTGGCAAGGATCTCGAGCTGGCTCTCATAGCTGATCCTGCCTCGCTCATCGACCTCACGTTGTCATCACCGTCTTTCGAATCGGGCAAAAACGAGCTCGAATCACTCGAAATCGAGCATTTGCTGCCGGAGCGGCTCTCCACCAGGCCCTTCGGCCTCGCTCGGGTAATAGAATCGCGCGATCACGCTGGCACCCCACCGCTGACCGTTACCGATCTTCGGCTGGGCGGCGATTTTTTCGATCTCGAACTCACCGGGAAAGCGGGTATCCCGATTCCCGAGCTCCTCGGCTGGACGAAATGGCCGATTCTCGCGGCGCTCGATTTGCCTTTGCTGGCCTGCGCTGTAGGAGTCTTTCTGCTGAAAAACACGATCTTCATCAGTTACTCCTGGGCAGATCAAGACCGAGTCATGCCGATCTATGAGCGCCTGAAGCAAGCGGGTGTTCACGTATGGATTGATCGCGAGCACCTTCGCGGCGGCGTCGATTGGGAGGAACGCATCCGCCGCGAAATGCTGAAGTCGCGCCGCATTGTCATTTTCCTTTCCCATTCGCTGAACGATGGCGGCTTTCTTCTGGCCGAATTAGGTTTGGCTCGCGCGATCGCGAACGACCGATTCAAGCGTAAGACGTTCCTCATCCCTGTGAGACTTGAAAACTGTCCGATTCCACCCATCCTCTCTCAGTGGAATGCTGTCGATCTGTTTGAGGCAGACGGAGAACGCCGCCTATTTGAGGATCTCGGAGTTCGGCCCGCGCGTGGTGCGCCGGCCGCCTCGCTTGGAAGGACAAACTGAAAACGTAAAATGGCCCTAACGAGAATATTGCAAAGAGGTAGAATTTTGCAGTAAGGGGATTCCGGCGTCTTAGTCGGCTTATGCTTATCGGTTGTTTCAGCAAGCCACAAGCCGTAGTGTAGGGGCATGGCGAGGCGGCCGTTTCCGAAGACTTTGCGGGAATTTCAATCGAATTCGCCGAGGAGGAGGCTTGCCAGCGATACTTGGCTGCCTGCCGCTGGCCGGAAGGCTTCGTGTGCCCGCGCTGTGGCAACCGACGCGCCTATGAACTCGTGAAGCTCAGACGCCAGTTAGAACGAAATACTCAGGCTACGCTCACGCGTAACGTCTGCCGCGCGGGCGGCTTCGTTGTGTGCTGAGCATGTTCAGCAGCTTAAGGGTGAAAGTCCCTGCCCAACCTGATGGAGGTGAAGGGCTAGAGATGATGCAAGGGCTACCGCCGCGAGGCGGGGTCTGAAAGAAGCATGGATCAAATGTGCGAGTCGATGGACAAGAACCGGATACAAGGCATTAGCGTCGGACGAGCGGGCAACTTACCGCGAAGTCCATATTCATCAAGGATGCGAAATGTAGATTCGGCGACTGTGCACAGAAGGCAGCTGAACTTACCTCAGGAGATCTGCTTTGTGTCGCGAAAGCGACTGAGATTGCCGAAAGGCTGTCTGACCGCAGAGCAGAAGTCAGCAGAGGGCATACTAGGTCACGCTGTCGGCAAGGCTAGTGAGGCACTCCAATGCCGAAAGGCGGAGTCAACAGATAGGCCAAGCCGGGAACGGTGATTGAAGGCCCGAACGAGAGAAGTGGCAAGTAAAACATGGATCTCAAGAGCGACAAGCAGCAGCATATCCAGACAGAACTGGACTTTCCTTCCGCACTGGCGGGTGAAGCCCGCGGAATGCAGGGGAGAGAGACTGAATCGCTAGTGACGGCCCACGGTATCGAACGCCCAGCTAATCCAGATCGATTGATGGAGGAAGTATGTGAGCGAGAAAACCTGAAGGAAGCATTGCGGCAGGTAAAGGCCAATAAGGGTAGCGCCGGAATCGACAGAATGACTGTCGGTCAACTGAGCGATTATCTGAAAGAGCACTGGCCAGTCATCCGAGAACAGTTGCTGAAGGGAACCTATGAGCCGAAGCCGGTGAGGCGGGTGGAAATCCCCAAGCCGGACGGTGGGGTGCGAAAGCTTGGCATCCCGACGGTGCTGGATCGATTTATCCAGCAAGCGGTAATGCAGGCTCTGCAACGGCGCTGGGATCGGACCTTCTCTGAAAGCAGCTACGGTTTTCGACCGGGGCGATCCGCTCATCAAGCAGTGGCTCAGGCGCAGCAGTATATCGCCGAAGGTTACTGCTGGTGCGTCGATCTTGACTTGGAGAAATTTTTCGATCGGGTCAATCACGACAAACTGATGGGACGGATCGCCAAACGGATCGAGGACAAGCGGCTGTTGAAACTCATTCGAGCGTTCTTGAACGCTGGAGTGATGGAGAACGGATTGGTTAGTCCGAGCGTGGAAGGCACTCCACAAGGAGGTCCACTTTCGCCACTGCTCAGCAATCTCGTACTCGATGAACTCGACCGAGAGTTAGAGCGCCGAGGACTTCGTTTCGTGCGGTATGCGGACGATAGTAATATCTACGTTCGCAGCGAACGGGCGGGTCAACGGGTGATGGAGAGTATTACGCGATTCATCACGCACAAGCTCAGGCTCAAGGTGAATGAGGCAAAGAGTGCGGTAGCGCGACCGCAGGAACGGCAGTTTCTCGGATTCAGCTTTACGAAAGGTCCGGAGGTGAAACGCGCGATAGCGCCCAAAGCCCTGGAACGCTTCAAGGAGCGGGTTCGTGAAATCACACGCCGGGCAAAGGGGGTAAGCATTGAAGCTACGATGGCCGAGCTGGTTCCGTATCTGCGGGGCTGGCAAGGCTATTTCGGCTTTTGCGAGACGCCAGAAGTGCTGCTTGGTCTCATCCGCTGGGTCCGTTTGCGGCTTCGGGCGGCTCTGTGGCGGCAATGGAAAACCCAACGCCGTCGTCGAGCAGCTCTGTTGGAACTCGGGGTTCGCCCAAGGCTGGCAAGTAACACCGCTGGCAGCGGACTTGGCCCCTGGTATCTCGCACGCGCCAAGGCCCTCTCTGTTGGGCTTTCCAATGCCTACTTCGAATCGCTTGGTCTTCCTTCGTTCGTTGACGAGGAACGGTATCAACTCTCGAACCGCCGTGTACGGACCCGTACGCACGGTGGTGTGGCAGGGGTCGGTGGGTGACCGCCGCCCCTATGCCGATCAAACGCCGCTCACATGATGGAATGCAGATTTTTCCGGACGAATCCCGATTCTGACCGGGGCAAATTTCCCCAAAGCCCGTTATGGGGGCTATTCGGGAAAGAGGATGGGGACGGCTCGAACTACGTACATCTGTAGCAGGTTCCACACCGCAGAGAGATGGTCTGAAAGTCGGTGCCGATCTTGTTCTAAGGAGAAATACAACTCCGCGAGCGTTCGACGTAAGTCCTCAAGCGCCTCTGAGCGGTTAGCACCGACTCCATATTCCTCAAGATCCTGAACAACAGCTAAAGTACTTGTTTGCGAGCGCTCAAATGACACTGAGAACGGTTTCAAGGTTCGCAGCGACGGGTGTAGTGATGCCCCATATAGCAAAAGTCATCGAATAGGCCAACGATCGTCTTCTTCCCCGTTCCTGCTTCAATAATGACGTGGTCGCCAAACAGAAAGGCGAGCAGCGACGGGACATTTGCCTCTGTCTCCATTCCGAGGATAGTATGCAGGTATATCACCGCTTTCCCGCATTTATCTCGCAAACCGCAGTACCAAACGTACGGCTCACAGGTGTTTTCTAGAATGGGTGCCTGGTTCTAAGCCCAACATTCCAGGTGTTTTAAAGAGCGATGACACGCGTTCGACGAACTGGTATCTGAAGTGGAAAGACTAAAGGACTTCAGTTTTAGTGTTGCTGGCCCTCGACAGGTTTGTGAAACGAATGAATCCGCAGAGAACGCCGGGAGAGACCCTATTCGTGACGGAGCGCGACCATGGGATCGAGGCGCATCGCGCGGCGCGCTGGAACGAAACCAGCAATCGCGGCAACCGCAAGCAGTACAAGCGAAACGGTGACAAGAGTCACGGGGTCGTTCGCACCAATCCCGTAGAGCATGGTGGCGATGAGCCGCGAGGCCGCAATCGCGCATGGCAGTCCGATAGCCAGGCCGATCAATGCCAGCCATAGCGTCTCACGCAAAACCATCGACTGAACGGCCTCTCGCCGCGCACCGAGCGCCATGCGAATTCCGATCTCGCGCGATCGTCGCGTGACGTTGTACGCCATCAGCCCATATAGACCGATGGCAGCGAGCAGCAAAGCCAATCCGCCAAAGAAGGCCGACAGCATGGCCGTGATCCGCTCTTGCAATAGCGAGCGGTCGACCTCTTGCCCGACTGTCTTGACCGATGAAACGTACTCATGTCCCTGCGATTCGATGACCTGGCGCAAGGGAGCGAGCAGGGCCGCCGGAGAGATCTGCGTCTGAACAAGCAAAAAAGGATATCCCATGTAGTCGCCGTACTGCATCGTAGGGAGATAGACCGTCGGCGGCTGATGTTTTCGTATGTCGTAAAGGCTGGCGTTCGTTACGACGCCGACGATCTGGAGATTGTGCCATTTCGGCTCGGTCGTGATGTCGAGTTGCTGTCCGATGGCATCTCCTTTGGGGAACCACTGCTCAGCGAAATTTTGGCTCACCATCGCGACACGCGGCGCATGGTCGTCATCCTGCCAGTTGAAGTTTCGCCCGCGAAGCAAGTCGATTCCCATCGTGCGGAAAGCCCCCGGCATGACCATCGCTATATCAGCGCCAACTCCGTAGCCGGTCGTTCCGCTGATTCGGATTTTTTCGTCCCACTCGAGAATGTTCCCCAGCCTAGTGTGTATGAACGCGGCTGAAATCACGCCCGGAAGACTCGAAATGCGCTCGTTGAGCTGGCGATAATAATTTGCCAAGGCGAGGTTCTTGTAGCCGTTCGGTTTGGGAAAAAGAGATACCTGCAGCGCACCGTGTGTACGAAATCCCGGCTGGACTGCGTGCAATCTCTCCAGGCTGCGGATGAAGAGCCCGGCGCCGATGAGTAAGACCAGCGATAGCGCCACTTGCGTCACGATCAATCCTTTGCCCAACGCGCCCGTTCCTCCCGCAATTGCGCGCGAGCTTTGCTGGACGGCCGCATTCGGATCTTCGCGCGTTGCACGCCATGCGGGAGCGCATCCGGAGAGTACGGCAGTCAGAATTGCCGCGGATGCGGTGAATCCCAGGATTCTCCAATCGGGCGATAAGTTGAGCGCTGCCGGCACGATGAAGATCTGATCGAGAATGAAACCCGCCAATCGCGCGGCTACCCCAATAGGCGAACGCGAATCCTCCCAAGGTGCCGGCTATCGAGAGCAGCACGCTTTCGGTGAGCATTTGCCGTGCGAGCCTGGCGCGACTGGCCCCAAGCGCCGCGCGTACTCCCATTTCATGACTGCGCGATGCTGCGCGGGACAGCATCAAGCTGGCAAGATTCACACAGGCGATGAGCAGCACCAGAGCCAGCGATCGCGAGCAGAATGTAGAGAGGCTTAGAGAAACGACTGCGCAGAAGCGATCCGCCTTTTGCACCGGATTCGATTTTGAGCTGCAGGGAAAAGAAATGGCTGAGTTCCAGCGGGGTTCGACCTGTCGGCGCTAATGCTTGACGAATAGCCGGCCAGAGTGATTCGAGCTGTCCGCGAGCCTGTTCGAGGGTTACCCCCGGCTTCAGACGGCCCGCCGCTTCGAGCCAAAGTGAATCTGGCCGACGCAAGTACTTCTGTGCATCGGAATCGTCGAAAAAACAAAGGCTCCGCGGTGATGGGCACCGTGACCTCAGGCGGATCGACAGCGCTTATGCCGGTGAATTCTTCCCGCGTCACGCCGATGATGGTGAACGGCAGGCCTTCGATCTTGATCGTTTTCCCGATGATGTCTCGAGCACCGGCGTAATGGCGCTGCCAGAATCCATAACCAAGGACGGCGACTTGAGTGGGCGTAGCGGCGGTTAGGTTCACATCCTCGGGAGCGAGCAGGCGCCCGATCTCCGGCATGGCGTTCAGCTCCGAATGAAAATTTCCCAGTGACTGCCCAAATATCGCCTCGCGAGATGGCTCCGTTCGTTTCCACATTCAACACAGCGTCGCCCCACCACGCGAACATCCCTGAGAACACTCTTCTGATCGCGCGCGATTTCCTCGAACATCGGGAGCGATAGACCAGCGAATGAATCACCGGGCGTGTGAGCACCTACGCGAACCAGTTGCTCAGGATGAGGCACCGGCAGATCACGGAGCGCCAAGCCGTCGAGGAGCGAAAAGATGGCGGTATTCGCGCCAATTCCGAGGGCGAGCGTCAAAATAGCAATGGCAGCGAAGGCCGGATTTTTGCGAGCGTCCTTATGCCGAAGCGGAGGTCTTGGAGCGCCGTCTCGAAAAAGACAAGAACGTCCATGTCGCGCGTGTGCTCTTTGAGAAGAGTTGAGTTCCCGAAGCGGCGTCGCGCATCGAACTGCGCTTCCTCCACCGGCAGGCCAGCCGCGATGTTCGCTTGCTCGCGCATGTCGAAGTGAAATCGCAATTCCTCATCGATTTCCTTCTCGAGTTTCGACGATCTGAATAGAGCACGGAATCTGCGAACAAGCCCCACGGCCGCCCTCCTGTCAAGCGCTACTGGCGGAGAAGTTAAGAACTGCCGCCACCGCTTCCGTCAGACGCTGCCAGCTCTTCTCTTCTTCAGCCAACTGCCTGCGCCCTTTTGGCGTGAGCCGGTAATAGCGTGCCCGGCGATTGTTCTCGGAAGCGCCCCACTCGGCGGTGATCCAGCCTTCTTGTTCCATGCGATGAAGCGCTGGATAAAGCGAGCCTTCTTCCACGCGCAGGACCTCGTTTGAAATCTGCTGAATCTGCAGCGTGATACCCCACCCATGCATCGGACCTCGTTGCAGCGTTTTTAATACGAGCAGCGCCAGTGTGCCCTGCAGTGTGTCGTTCTTGGGTCTGGACATGTTCCCTATAGGTAGCTATAGGAAGTGTGGCGCTTTCCGGCGGCGCATGTCAAGCGAAATCTTTCAAACCCGCAGCTTCACCGCGGCCTCGTTTGCGCCGTTCTTGAAGGCGACGGGCGCGGTTGCCTTCGAGAGATCTCCGCCATCGACGATAATGCCCTCGTTTCCTGCGCCTTCTAACTGCAGAAACACCGGGACGGGTGTGAGAACGCGTATCGCGGTTAACAAAGTCTGCCTGGAATCGATGAAGCGTAGCACCGATTCCGCCTGCTGGTTTCCCTGAGCGCTGAAGCCATTGATGGCCGCGTCTTCTACGTGATCAAAGATGAGCGCCGGGACGCAGATCGGGTTCTTTGACCTGGAAACGAACGTTCTGCAGTGTTACTCCTCGGGAGTTGCGCGCGTAGAGTCCATAGGCGGGCATGGGTCCGAGCATGAAATATTCGCCGGCGATTTGCGGCAGATCACGCCGCCCGGCATCCTCAGCCGTACCGCCGCCTCCAAAAGTGAGATGGATATTATCGAAGGAAATGTTTTCGAGCGTGGCGCCGCCAACGCAATTCAGAGTGATGCAGGAGTGGCCTTCGCCGGGACGGTAGTTGTTCGAAAAAGGATAGTCGGGGAGCGGACCCGGGTTGGTGGTTACCGTGCCGTGGATGTTACTGAACGAGATGTTGCGGGCAATGGCCGGCGGCTTGGGCTGGGCTGCGGGCGAGGCGTCCTGGCGCGAGGATGGCCCGACGCTGATGTTGATGGGACCGGTCACGTCCTGCAGCACCAAATTCGAGAACGACATGTTCTCAAAGCGCGAACCGGGAGTGCCGTGTATCTTGATGGGGCATCCATATACCTGGTACAGCAAGCAGTTGGAGACGGCGATGTTCTCCGCTATGCCGCCGCCGAAACGAAACACTGACCAGCGGGTGCTGAACGAGCAGTTCGTGACGGTGACAAATTTGCAGCTGCCGAACAGCGCGCAGGCGTCGTCCTGCGACTGCACCGTGCAATTGCTGACGGTGACGTATTCGCAGCTGATGAAATGAAACCCGTCGTTATTGCCATTCACCCGGTTGTGAATGTAAAGCGTGTCCATGTGAACGCGCGCGGACTGGATCACGCGGATGCAGTGATACGCGCTGCGGACAAGATCGAGGTTGCGAATGGCCAAATTCTGGCAGCGGTAGAAGAGAAGCGTGTACGGACGACGGTTGCCGCCGATGCCGCTAGGCGGAGGAACGCCGCGCGCAGGAGCGTGAAACTGGATTCCCTGCCCATCGATGATGCCGGGTCCTTCGACGGTAATGTTCTTCGCGTTCACAGCAAAGATCAGGGCCCAATTTCCGTCTTCCAATGTGGAATCGCCACTGAGCGGGATAGCGTCGACAGCGTGGTACTGCTTGCCGTCCGCGCTGCCAAGCAGTTTCGCTCCGGCGGACAGGTGGAGGGTGACGTTGCTCTTGAGCTCGATGGCGCCGATGTGAAACTCGCCCGCGGGTACGAGCACCGTGCCTCCGCCATCGCGATTGCAAGCCTCGATGGCGCCCTGGACGGCTGCCGTATCGAGCGTTTTGCCATCGCCTTTCGCACCGTGATCCCGGACGTTGTAGACGCGGGCGCCCAGATCGCTCGCGCTTCCGGAGGCGGGGGTCTGCGCGCCTAGAAATCCTGCGCCAACGGAAGCGGCAATCACAGGTACAGGTAGTTTCCCCAACCATTGACGTCGGGCTAATGCGGCGCGGTCAGCGTTATCCATGGCTTCAAGTTTAGTCGCGAGAGAATGAATATAGGCTCAGGACATTGCCATCAATGTCGAGCCGTTGAGTATCAGTTCGTCTAAATTCCAGTGAAATGGAGTTAGCACCTCGGCACCTTCTTCTGTAATCGCGACCATGTCGGCTTTGCGAAGCCCTCCGTACCCTTCGATGTATATGCCCGGCTCAATTTTGAGGATCATTCCGGTGCGCAGCACGTCCTCGGATTTGGGATGAAGGCGAGGTCTCGCGCCAGGGTCCGCAGCTCCGAATCCTGCGCCATGTCCGGCCGGGTGTTTGAAGGCCGGGCCAAGACCATGCGATTCAAGAACCTCCCGAGCGGCACGGTCAACATCCGCCGCCCTCACGCCGGGGCGCATGGCCGTCAAAGCCGCATCGCGCGCCGCAAATACAGCGGCAAACATTTCCTGCTTCCTCTCGTCCATCGGTCCGGCATGGTAGGTGCGTGTAATGTCTGCCCAGTAACCGTCGGCATAAGAATGACAGTGCATGATCACCAGATCGCCCGGCTCGATTCGTCGAGAGCGCGAGCGCGGATATGGACCGAATGCTCTCTCCGAGTTCACGCCCGACATGCAATGTATGAAGCCGTCGCAGCGTCTCACCGGATCGAAATCTCCCAAGCACGCGCTGAGCGAGATACGGCATGCCGCTGCGGCTTCAGCCTCCGTCATCCCTACTCTCAACAGCCGCGCGCCTTTCTGGAATGCCTGCTCGGCGATTCGGCACGCGGTCCGGATGTGTTCCGTTTCGGCGGGCGTCTTGATCGTCCGCATCTCCGACAAAAGCTCGTCCGCGGGCGCCAGGGTGGCCGATGGGAAAGCTTTGCGCAGCAGCCTGACGGCGCTCCCGCGCAGCATATGTGGCGCGTAAGAGGCAGGCTCGAAAGCCTCCGTTTGCTCGAACCCGATGCGATCCGCCGCAATCGCGAGATCTCGTTTGATTCTGAGAAATGCCTCCAAAACACTTTCTTCCGCCGTCATCAGCCGATCCATGGGAGCGGGCGCGTACGTCGCTACCTCATCTACCCAACTCTGCTCCGCCAAATCGTCCTCATCGTCCGGGACCACCAGCGCGATCTGTCCGCCGCGCGTCGCGAGCGCTACCGAATACCCCACTGCCGGCCAATAACCGGAGAGCAGGAGCACGTTCGAAGGCATGGCGCATACCAACAGATCCCAATTGGTGTGCTCGAGTGCCTGGCGAATCAGTTCATCTCGGACCATGGCGCGGCCAGCTTATGAGCCAACTGTACGTTTTGGAAGATCAAAACGGGGTCAAAAATGCGCGAGGCTGCGTCAAGAATTCGTCAAGGAGGATGGGTCCCCACCGATCACTCCGTGCGAAGCCGATAGCCAACTCCCGGTTCCGTCAGAATCCGTCGAGGGCGGGCCGGATCGGATTCCAACTTGCGCCGTAAGTTACTCACGTTCACCCGCAAGAGGTGCATTTCGTCTTCGTAATGAGCTCCTCCCCAGACTTCGCGAATTACTTGTCGATGCGTGAGCACTCGATCCGCGTGGCGAATCAAAATCTTTAACAGATCGTATTCTGTAGGCGTCAATTGAACTTTTTCACCGTTTAGCCGAACGATCCTGCGAGCGAGATCTACTTCCAGGCCGCCTGCCGAAAAGATGGCCCCCGTCTCGGGTCTGATCGGCCCGGCGCAAAGCGGCTCGCATGCGCGCCAGTAACTCTCCCAACCCAAACGGCTTCGTAAGGTAATCATCGGCGCCCGCATCGAGCGCAGCTATCTTGTCGCATTCCTGTTCCCGAACCGACAGAATCAGGATTGGCGTTTGCGTCCATTCGCGAAGCGAACGTGTCACATCAACGCCATCGAGATCCGGAAGCCCGAGATCCAGAATGATCACATCGGGACGGACACCCGGAACCGATTGCAATCCTTCCTGGCCCGTCGACGCCTCGTACATCTCATAGCCCTGGGTAGTCAGAGAGGCTCGAAGAAATCGACGTATTCCTTGCTCATCGTCAATTACCAGCACGCGAGCGCCCTGCGGGGAGCGCGAATGTGACGACTGTCCCAAGCGGGTCTCGGCGCTGCGCCCAGATTCTTCCATGGTGGGCCTCGACCAGACCCTTACAAATGGATAGACCGAGCCCGATCCCGCCGGTTTCGCTCGTTCGTCCCGCTCGATTGAATTTCTCGAACACATTCGTTAGCTCCTGCTCTGGAATGCCATCGCCACTGTCGGAAACAGAAATTTCCAGCGCTTCTGGCGAGAGCCGCGCTTCAACGCTGATGGGAGTCTCCGGGCGCGAGTACTTTTGAGCGTTATCTAGTAAGTTCACGAGTACCTGCACGATCAGGACGAAATCCATGCGGATGAACGGCAAGTCAGGCGGAACGCGCACCTCGATCGACCGGCTGCGCAGCGTTCCACCCAATTGCTCCAAGGCCGCGCCGATCACGTCCTGAACATCGCTCAGATCCATCCGCACGCGCACGGCCCCGGCATCAAGCCGGCTCATGTCCAGCAGATTTCCCAGCAAACGGTTCAGGCGTTCGGCTTCGGCCTGCGCTGTATCGACCAGTTCGCGCCTGCGCGGCGTCGTCCAGTGTACGGCCATGCTGATCTTCTTGCAGTGCGCTCAACGCTCCGATGATCGATGCCAGCGGCGTGCGCAGATTATGTGAGATCGAGTTCAGCAAGGCCTTTTGCAGTTTGTCTGTCTGCGCTTGTTTGAGATCCGTCTGAGCTCGCTCTTGACGACTTCTTGACGCAGCGGTCGTGATTTTTGACCCCATCTTGAGGCTCTCTTTTCTATATTCGCCTCTAGATGGCAGAACATCTCTCTGAGTCCCTCATCCGGATCACCGTTAAGACACCGCCAACTCGCATCGAAGACCGGCTGCAGACGGGCGCCACCGCTACAACCATCATCGATGCTGCCGGTCTCGAAAAAGAACTTCGCGCAGGCACAAACGGCGAAGTGCGCTTCAACGACGGCGATCGGGGGATGTATGCGTCCGACGCGGGCAATTACCGAATGGTCCCCATTGGCGTCGTCCTGCCGAGAGATGCAAATGATGTTCTGCGCACGCTTGCGGTATGCCGCCGCTACGGCGCGCCAATAGTGGCTCGAGGCGGCGGCACGGGCATTCCAGGGCAAAGCGTAAACATGGCCGTCCTACTGGATTTCTCGAAGTACATGAACCGGATCACGGAGATGAATCCGCAGGAGAAATACGCTCGCGTGCAGCCTGGAATCGTACTGGATGAGCTGCGCAAGGCCGCGCGCAAGCACGGCCTGACGTTTGGTCCGGACCCTGCCACGCACAGCCGCAACACGCTGGGCGGCATGATTGGCAACAACTCTTGCGGCATTCATTCGATGATGGCCGGTGAGACCGTCGACAACATCGACGAGCTCGACATCGTCACTTATGACGGTACTCGCATGACCGTCGGAGCTACAAGCGAAGACGATCTTGAGCGTATCATCCGAGGTGGTGGCCGCAAAGGCGAGATCTACAGCCGTCTCAAGGCGCTTCGCGACAAATATGCGGAGCAAATTCGAAAAGAGTTCCCGATGATTCCGCGGCGCGTCTCCGGTTTCAATCTCCCGGCGTTATTGCCGGAACGCGGATTCGACGTCGCCAAAGCCCTGGTCGGAACCGAATGCACTTGTGTGCTGGTCGTCGAGGCCAAAACGAAGCTGGTCTACAATCCACAGGCTCGGTCGCTGCTCGTCTTTGGCTATCCCGACATTTTTGCTGTAGCCGACAATGTCGTCGAGCCCGCGAAGTTTAGCCCAGTTGGTCTTGAAGCGCTCGACAACACCTTCATCGATTACATGAAGAAGAAGGGCCTGCATCCGCCCGATATGAGCTTCATGCCGGAAGGCAACGCCTGGCTGCTGATCGAGTTCGGCGGTAAGGACAAGGACGAGTCCGACGCCAAAGCGCACACGTGCATGGACGAGGTCAAAAAGCGCGGCAATGCTCCGCCCATGAAGCTCTTCGATAATCCCGCTCAGGAAAAATTCATTTGGCATCTGCGCGAGGAAGGCCTCGGGGCCACCGCAAAAGTGCCCCAAATGCCGGAGAATCACGAAGGTTGGGAAGACGCCTCCGTTCCGCCCGACCGGCTTGGCCCATATCTGCGCGATTTCAAGAAGCTGATGGACAAGTTCAATTACATCGGCCCACTCTACGGACATTTTGGCCAGGGCTGCGTCCACACTCGCCTCACATTTGACTTGCGGACTGCCGAAGGCATCGAAAAGTTTCGCCGGTTTGTGGAAGAGGCCTCCGATCTGGTGGTCAGCTATCACGGTTCGCTTTCGGGCGAACACGGCGACGGCCAGGCGCGTGGTGAATTGCTGGCGCGTATGTTCAGCCCGGAGATCATCCACGCCTTTCGCGAATTTAAGTCCATCTGGGATCCGGAATGGAAGATGAACCCGGGAAAAGTCATCGATCCTTATCGTGTTGACGAAAATCTTCGCGAGGGTACGGATTATCACCTTCGGCAGGTGAAGACCCACTTCCATTACCCTGACGACCATCACAGCTTCGCTTACGCCAGCGATCGGTGCGTGGGTACCGGCGCGTGCCGGCGTCACGATAGCGGCGATGAGACCATGTGCCCGAGCTATATGGTGACTCGGGAGGAGAAGCACTCCACTCGCGGACGCGCGCGCCTATTGAACGAGATGATCCGCGGTGAAGTCGTGAAAGACGGTTGGAGAAATGAAGCCGTTCGCGAAGCTCTCGATTTGTGCCTCTCGTGCAAGGGTTGCAAACACGATTGCCCCGTCCAGGTGGATATGGCAACATACAAAGCCGAGTTCCTGTCGCACTACTACGAACGGCGTCTTCGCCCGCGCTACGCGTACGCTTCCGGCCTGATCTATTGGTGGTCGCGCGTGGCGGCGCACATGCCCGCGACAGCCAACTTCTTCACGCAAACGCCCGGCCTGAATCGCCTGGCAAAGCTCGCGGGCGGCTACTCGCAAAAACGTCACATTCCGCCGTTCGCACCCGAAACCTTCAAGCAGTGGTTCGTGCGGCGCGCGCGGCAAAATAACGGGAAGCCGGAGGTGATTTTATGGGCCGATACCTTCAATAACCACTTCACGCCCGCAGTTGCGAAGGCTGCAATTGAGGTCTTGGAAAATGCGGGATATCAAGTGCGGGTACCCAGGCAGAGTCTGTGTTGCGGTCGTCCGCTCTACGATTACGGAATGCTTGATACCGCGAAAGGCTTGTTGCGGCAGATCATGGATTCCCTGCGGCAGCCAATCCGCGCGGGCACACCCATCGTAGGGCTCGAGCCTAGTTGCATGACCGTGTTTCGGGACGAGCTCATCAATCTTTTTCCGAATGATGAGGACGCCAAGCGCCTGAGCGGCCAAACCTTCTTGTTGAGCGAGTTCCTCCACGATAAAGTGAAAAACTATCAGCCTCCCCGTCTGGAAAGGAAAGCGGTCGTGCATGGCCATTGCCATCACAAATCGCAGCTTCACTTTGAGCAAGAGGTTGAGCTGCTCAAAAAAGCAGGACTCGACTGCGATGTTCCCGATTCAGGTTGCTGTGGAATGGCGGGATCCTTCGGCTACGAAGCCGATCACTACGATGTAGGCCTCGCCTGTGGCGAGCGTGTCCTGCTGCCCTCGGTTCGCCATGCGGCGGAGGATCAGTTGATCGTGACCGACGGCTTCAGCTGTCGCGAAATGATCCGGCAGGAGACTGACCGGCGTGCCGTCCACTTTGCGCAGGTGATGCAGATGGCCTTGCACGAAGGCCCACGCGGCCCGTCCGGACCATTGCCGGAAACACAATACACCACGCTCGAGCGTACCGCCGCCGTTCCCGTAGGCATCCTGGCCGCAGGTGCACTCGCCGCAGGCGCTGGCATTTGGTGGACACTGCGGGCCAAAAAGCGGTGAACGGGCTGGTGGTGTTTACAGCGCTCTTTCCGAGGTCCCCCGCTTTTTAAAGGCCGCGACAAGCAGTCCTGCCAAAGCTACTCCCGTCAAAACGAGAAACCCCCGGTGGGGCGTTAGGTTAATCGTCTTAAGGTTCATCAAGCTCTGCACGCTGAAGCTCTTGGCGCGATCGTCGAATATTCCATGGGCCGCATACTCGCCATGTACCGGTTCGAATAAATTGTCGGGGCGATCAGGTGAAACGGGTTCCGGCGTCTGCTGGCTGTCATAAGCATGATTCGCCAGATAGTCGTCAGCGAACGAGGGTGCGATTTCCTGCGCGTAAATCGCCTCCACTGTAGACCATCCCACGTACACCTCTCGTCTCTTATGACTGGCTGCCCAAACAATCGCGCGCGCGGCCACTTCTGGTTCAAAAATGGGAGGCACAGGTTGCGGATGGCGCGGGAGACGCGTGCGGCACCAACTGAACTGCGGCGTGTTCATCGCCGGCAGCATCACTGCCGTAATATGCACATCGCTTCGGTCGTGAATGAGCTCCGACCGGATCGAGTCCGTAAAGCCCACGATCGCGTGCTTGGCGCCACAGTAAGCGGATTGCAGGGGGATGGAGCGATACGCCAGTGCTGAGCCTACCTGGACGATGGAGCCGCGATTGCGCGGGCGCATGCGCTTCAGCGCCGCCATGGTTCCGTAGACTTGCCCCAGGTAGGTGACCTCGGTTGCGCGCTTGAATTCGTCGGGTGTGATCTCGATAAAAGGCGCGAAAATCGTCGTCATCGCATTGTTGATCCAGATCTCAATCGGCCCTAATTCTTGCTCCACCCGCTCGGCTGCCGCTTCGATTTCTTGAGCACCCGCTACATCTGCCGGCAACGCGAGCGCTTTCCCGCCCAACTCCTCCACCTGGCGCTTAGTCGCCTCTAAGCGCTCTCGCCCGCGCGCGATCAGCCCAATATGTGCTCCTTGCCGTGCGAATTCAGCAACCACGGCACGTCCTACACCCGCGGATGCGCCGGTGACAACAACGACCTTCCCTCGATTCGAATTTTGCATTTGACCTTTCTTCCCGGCAGAGATGTTTTCAATATGCGGGGCTGACGGCCGGCTTATGGATCGGCTTCTTCGGTGGCGCACTGAGCCCACACGCACTCGGCAGCCTCCGCGTGGCTATTAATTTTTGGTGAGCGTAGGTTTCCCCTCGTGAGCGACTAGCAGATCGTGCATGTCGTTCGCGTGCTCCTCTTCGTTCGTCAAAATGCCTTCCATCATTACGCGGGTAGTAGGATCTTTGTCGCCGAAATAACGGATCAACTCGCGATAATGATCGCAGGCGATCCGCTCGGCCACTAAATTTTCTTTGATCATGGCGATGAGGTTCCCGCCCGCGGCGTATTGCGAAGCGGAGCGCGTCGCCAGCCCTTCCGGATTAAAGTTTGGAGCGCCTCCGAGCTGATTGATGCGCTCGGCCACCGCTCTCATATGCTCCTGCTCCTCTTTGGCGTGTTCTTCGAATTCTTTTTTTACGCCTTCGCTCGAAATCCCCGTGGCGGCGATCGCGTTCTGCGTGTAGCGCAGCACGCAAACGATCTCTGTCGCGAGGACGGTCTGCAGGATATCGATGGTTTGCTTTACGTCACCCTGGTAAGTAGGAGTGACAGGACCATGTTCGAGGCATTCGCGTGCCTGGGCGCGCAGTTGCTTTACGTCTGTAAGGAATGGCTGATCATTGGACATACCATCATTCTCGCTAACTCAAGGAAGCGGTTCCCGTCGGTGCGCAATGATCACCAAAACATGGGCTTGCCCAGATTGCTGCTGCCATTGCTGATCGGTGGCGCAATTCTCGCGCAATTGCCCCCTCCACCTCCGCCGGGCGGATCTGCTGGTGTGCGCAAAAAGCTAGCCGAGGTACATCCCGCAGGCGCGGTTGAGAGCAAGAGCTTGGACGGATCAGCATTATCGACCAAGCTGAAATCGACTTGCAGCCTCGACCCGAAGCCACCGCGGCGAGTTGGGCCGACCGCGCCTATCGAAGAAGGTTTGAAGAACTGTATTGCGACGCTCGAAAAATCGCTGCTAGACCGCGCCATGATTTTCGCCGGTGGAAATAAATCGAAAGCCGCCGACCTGCTTAAGATACACCGGAGATTGCTGTACGAGAAGCTTCGCGAGTATGAACTAAAGGCGGACACCGAGTGAGCGGCACCGAATCACATTGGCCCGAGCAGGGTAGCTAAGACCGCCAATGCGAGTGCAGGCGGCATGATCAATATGCCCCACTTTAAGAAACGCCAGAACCCGATTTCTTCCCCTTCTCGACGAATTGCAATCAGCCATAGAATCGTCGCCAAGGAGCCGGTGATGGAAAGATTCGGCCCCAGGTCGACTCCAATCAGTACTGAATGGCGGAGAGGACCGGTCACTCCGGCCGCTTTCACCGCAGCGCCGCTGATCAATCCGCTGGGAAGATTATTCATTGCATTGGAGATGAATGCGATGCCGAAAGCAGAACTGAACGCTGCGCTCAGTGGATGCCAAGTCTTCATCTCTTGTAAGGCATTGATCGCCGCGTGAAGCGCTCCAGCGCTGTTCACAGCTTCGACAATCACGAAGAGCCCGGCAACGAGTGGAATCACGCTCCAAGGGATCTCCCTGACGATATCCTTGACAGCGCCACGATCGCGAAGGGAAACCGCGGCCGTGACCAGAAGCCCGGCAACGCACGCTGGCGCACCCAGATCAACGTTGAGCGCCGACGCAGTCATGAGGACAATGGCGAGAAAAGCAATTCCATAGAGGGATAGTTTGCCCATCTGCGATAATGGCTGTCCGTCTACGTCGGTCTCCACGCTTCCGCGCAGGTGCTTGCGCGATAGCCAGCGAAGAACAGCAAAGGTGACAAGAATGGCAACGATCGATGGCAATGCGAATGTTGACAACCATCGCCCCAGCGGCGGCATGCCTTGGCTGT
This sequence comes from uncultured Acidobacteriaceae bacterium, assembly GCA_963819405.1. GTDB lineage: Bacteria > Acidobacteriota > Terriglobia > Bryobacterales > Bryobacteraceae > Bog-105. The sequence continues at coordinate 245,890 of CAWFWH010000016.1, forward strand.
AAACCACAAGATTCGCGGGATTCGAAATGGGGAGTACGAAGCTGGCTGCGTTCGCTATAAATGCGCAAATCAGTAAATACGGCAGCGGTTCTGCTTCCGCCGCTCGGACGGCGGCCAGCACAGCAGGCGTCAAGACAACGGCGGTTGCATCATTTGACAAAAAGATTGTAACGAGAGTGCCTACGCAATAAACCAGAACAAACAGACGGTTGCGTGAACCTCTTGATGCGCGTACAGCATGCCCAGCAACCCAATCAAATACACCTTCCCGTCGTGCGAGTTCCGACATCACCATCATGCCGATAAGAAAGAGGTAAACATCGATTCCTTTCTCGACCGCCTGTAAGGCCGCGATTGGAGAGATAAGGCGGCAGAGCACCAGCACACAAGCGCCGAGCATCGCCCAGCAAGCTTCCGGCAGCCCTTTGGGTCGAATGAGAACCAAGGCAATGGATGACAAGGAAAGCAGCCAGATGATGGCGGAATGCCAGTGCACTTCCGAGAGGACTTGCGTCATTTATGCGCCGCTGGATGCGGCTTCGGATCTCTCCGGACGCGGTCGACTGCGTTGCTTTCTGGACTTGTCTCCGGAACCAGAAGAGTGAACACGATCGCCCCGAGCGCGGCCAACCCGGCAAATGCATAGAATGTGATTCGAAATCCGAGATGCTGAACCGAGAGTCCCGAAAGGAGAGGTCCCGCCACTCCTCCGACCGCTAGTGCTGTCGCAAATAAGCCCATGAGTGTGTTGAAACGGCCTTTCCCGCGCGTCAGATCCGCGGCGAGGGCGACAACCGCAACACCATAAATACCAGCACCGATCCCATCGAGCGCCTGCCACTGCGATTCCCTGAGCAGCGCATTGAGTACCGGCATCACCACGCCAATAATCTCAGCCTGAAAAAATTCGCCGCGCTCAATCCTGCGAAACTTCTCCTCGGCAGCCGGGCTGCGTTTCCTGTCCCTAAAGCTGCGGCGGACGTGGCGCTCCTCCGCGTGGTGGTGGAGGCGGTGGTGGAGCGCCTCGACGAGGCGGAAGCGGTGCTCCAGCTGCCGCGCCGATATTCACCGTTCATGATGAGAATGCTTTCGCATATTTATCTCCTTTCGACCTCCATCGGGATGCACGCAAACCGCCAACGCGCAAGTGCCAGCAATCAGGTCCAGTACAGAATCAGTCTGTGCCGCCGATGAACATAGGTCGTACGGTTTTCGCCCCGCAACTCATTACGGCTTGTTGATTGGAGCATGGAAACGCCAGCGCCTCGCCGATAATGGCGGCCTCTCAACGGAGAGTGTAGGTCAGGCTGCGACTACGCCTTCAGCTTAATAAGCAGCACCGCACTGAGAGAACTTGCAACTGACAGCCCGACCGCGATCCACAACACCGCTCGATATCCCGCTACGAAAGATTCGGCGATCGCCTTGCGAGCATCGGGATTTGTAGTTTGGATAGCGGCAAGTTTAGATCGTTGCGAATCAATCTGCTTGTGGAGTTCGGATGACACAGAGAGGCCATCCAGCCGCTGGTTGAGATCTCGATTAAAAATAGTGATCAGCACGAAACCAAGAACGGCGATCGCGAGCAGACCCGCGATCCGGGATACGGCGTTGTTAATTCCCGAGGCGGCGCCGGCGCGGTTCTGAGAAACAGAGTTCATCACTGTCGTGGTAAGCGGTGCGACGCTTACGGCCATTCCAAACCCCAGGACGATCACCGCCGGAAAAAACGTAGTCCAGTAGGTCCCACCAATCCCAGGCCTGGCAAAGAGCGCAAATCCAACGCACGCAATGAGGGGACCTATTATGAGCGGCGGCCTTGCACCATAACGCGCGACCAGTCCACCCGACCACCGTGACAGAATAAACATCAACAAGATGAACGGCAGGAGTGCCGCGCCGGCTTCAGTAGCTGAATATCCCTGAATCTGGATCAGGTTCAGCGGAAAAAAAAACAGCACTCCGCTCAAAGCTGTATAGAGAAACAAAGTGAGCAGGTTTGCTCCAGTGAAATTGCGCGAGCGGAAAAGATCGAGAGAAAGCATCGGGGCTGGCGAGTGCTCTTCCACGAAGAAGAAGGCTATTAACGACACGATACCGATAGTGCCGGCGACCACCGCATGAGCAGGTTCGATTAATGCGAACACAACGAGACCAAGTCCAACGGTGACCAGCAGCGCACCAGCCCAATCGAGACTTTCATGACTCCGTTCTGGATTTCGGCTCTCGGGAACTCGGCTCGTGAGTCCGAGAACAACCGCGGCGATCGGCAGGTTAATGAAAAATACCCAACGCCATGATGCGTGTTGTACGAGCCATCCGCCGAGAACGGGACCGACAGCCGCCGTGATTGCGGTGAACCCGGACCAGGTTCCGATTGCGCGCCCTCGCTCTTCAGTGGTGAATGAGGCGCTGATCAAGGCGAGACTTCCGGGCACAAGCAGGGATCCGCCGATACCTTGTAGTCCGCGAGCTGCCAAAAGTTGGGTGATATTCGGCGCAAGACCGCACCAGGCGGAGGCGACCGCGAAGAGAACTACACCAAGCTTGAAGATCTTTCTCCGGCCATAGAGGTCACCCAGCGAGCCGCCCACCAAGAGAAGAGCCGCCAGGAAAAGTGCATAGCATTCGACGATCCATTGGACCTCGGCCACTGTCGCTCCAAAGGAGGATTGGAGCGCCGGAAGTGCGACATTGACGACCGTACCGTCAATAAACGCCATACTTGAGCCGAGTATCGTAGCAGCGAGTACCCAACGACCACGTGCGGAAGAATGAGCCGAGGAGGCGGCCAGAATCGCAGCTTCGTCACAAGGAGGCTTTGCAATATTGGCCATGCCCTACTTTCTGCTGAAGACTTTCACATACTACTTGCCAGCACTCTGTGGACAAACTGAACAGCCATTGATCCTTCCCCGACTAGATCGCTTGGTATCCGGAGCGCACGGAATCCATAGTCGGTGCCGGAATCTGTTTGGCGGGTCCGCCGTGTCGAAGCACAAATCAGGCCCAAGCCCTGACCGCAAGCTCAACCCTTCTCCGCTACTTGGCGGCCGCTTTTAATTTGCTAGCAGTCTCTTTTTGCTGTTGAGCGAATTGCTTTACTTGAGCCGGCGCGTCACTCATCGCTAAGGCTTTGTCGTCCGTCGCGATCGCATCGTCATACTGCTTGGCATCGATGTAGGCCTTCGCCAAGTGTGTAAGGATGATCGGATTCGAGTAGGCATTCAGTGCCGCCTTGTATTCGTCGATCGATTGCTCATACTTCTTGGCGACCTCGTCAGCCAGCCCCATCGCGTCATGCGCCTGTCCCTCCAACTGCTTCTTATAGGTCGGCCATTGGTCCGGCGGAATCCCCGACGGCGGTGTCGAAGCGGTCTTCACAAGATCCAGTGCCTTACTTGAGTACATGTCTACTCTTTTGAGGTTCTGGTCCTTGTCTAGGTCGTTTTCGCGAATGTGCAACGCGATCGTCTCCGCCAGCTTCACAAACGCCTCGATATTGTTTGGATCCAATTGCACTGCCTGCTCTGCGAACGCGACTGTCTGCGCGTAATCTCCTTTGTTCTGGGCCGCCTGAATTGCCATATCGAGCAGCATACTCTTGTACTCCGTATCGGCGAAGTTTTCAAGCACGTAATTGATGTCCGCAATCTCAGCATCCCAATTTTGGGCCTGCTGGTCCGCCTGCACCTTCTTCAAGGCGTCCACTTCTTTTTGGGATTTGGGATGCGGCCCGGACGCTTGCTGAGTCAAGGCGGGCAGGGCCAGTAGCAGCAGGGCGATCGGATATAGCGGGAAGCGAAGTTGCATCGTTATTTATCTCCCTTGCCGTAGCACCCCAATTGAGTCCAAGCGCCGGTGCCTTCCAGAGTACTTCATCTTCCATGCCCACGCGAGTGACGCTCAGCCCTTATTTAGGCCGTCCCTTTCGCCGCGGTGCGGCCGTCTCCACGCCCGGAATTGCCGGATCTTTGAACGTCAGCATGTATGGATCTTTGTTGTAGCTATCAGCCACCCCGGCGAAATCGAGCTTCTGCCCCACCTTGATCTTCTCCAGTGCGGATGCGGGCAGAGGCGCTGAGAACTCCAGCGTCGCGTCCGGGCTTGCTGGCATCTTCGACGCCGAGCACCACCTTCGTCGGCCGATCGGGTGGATCAATTGAGATCACGGTTCCGGTGAAATTCTGCACTCCTATAGCGCCACCAGGTATTTCCGCGTCCTTGACGTTCTTGTTGAAGAACTCATCGCCCTGATCGCCCGTGAGGCTTTGCTTTATGCCGTACCAAAGCTTGAACTGCGGTTCGGAAGCCATTCGAGTGTTGAGAGCGTCCGCCTGTTTGTTGGCGACGTCGGCTTGGCTGGTGATGTTCAGGTTGGACGGCGGAAGAGCGCTGGTCTTCGATTGAGCAAGTATCTGGTCCGCACCGTCCGCGCTTCCATGGTAATCTTTGTAGGCTTTGTTGAAGTAGTCGAGCAACTTCGCGCGCGCATCGGCGGCGACCGCGGGACCAGGCCCGGCATATTGCGCAGCCCGCGCATATTCGAACAGCCCCTCAGCATACTTCTTGTCATCGACCAGCAGCTTTGCATACGCCGCCGAGACGGTGCCTTGATCCGGGTCCGCCTCCAGACTCGCCTTGTACTCGTTCTCCGCGCTGGCCGTATCTTTCTTAGATGCCGCCTCCCACGCAAGCGCATTGTGAGCCAGCGCAATTGCCTGGTTCTTCAACGTGCTCCACTGTGTATCGCTCACGTTTGCTGGCTTTTTTGAAGCGTTGAAGGTGTCATCTGCGCCTGCCAGCACGGCATGCGCCGCGGTATCCACTTGGCTCGACAGGTCGGCTGGCGGACTCGCCCCTCCAACTGCCGGCCCCCAAAGCGCGATGTAATAGTTCGCCAGAAAGTACTTAGGATCGACCTTCAGCATGTCAGTGCATTTCTGGATCAGCAACTGACGGCTCGGTGGATCATTCGGAGCAAGTTGCGCGAGAGTGTTGATGAAGTATTTTGAACGGTCGTCGGCGAAATCGCTTTGTGGATATTTCTCTTGCCATTGGTTGAGAAGATCCAGCCGCGCCTTGGGATCCTGCGTCTGCGTAATTTTGGAGTAAAGGTCGTATTCCGCCCGGTCCTTATAATTCTTTTGCGGCTGCTGCGCCGCCGGTTGACCGGAGGGTTGCTGTAATCCCACATTGCGATCCGCGGCGATTGCCAGCGAGACGCAGCTGGCGATCAGCGCCACCGCCCTCATCACCACAATCGAATTGCTTCTCCTCAGGAAAGAAAATTCCACGATAACCCCCTAGCCCAACGTTAATCAGCGGACGATTATGACACTATCACTTGATCCTACAGAAACAGAATCTCGCGCCTCTCAAAAATTCTTGGATGACGGCCAACCTTCGCACCTCGACTATCGTCTAAAGCCAGAACATGAGGAATATGGCGCGGAAGATCGGATTGGAGCAGGTGAAGCAAGAGCATCGCGGTGCCCGCGGTTTGTCAGCAATGGAAAGCGTGATGCAGGATCTGCGCTATACTTTTCGCACTCTGCGGCGCGACGCCGGATTCACGATCTTTGCCATTCTGATCATCGGGCTCGGTATCGGCGCGAGTTCCACCGTGTTCAGCGTACTGAATACGCTCTTGGTTCGGCCGCTACCTTTCAAAGATCCAGGCAGCCTGGTCTGGATCGCGAATAAGACCACAGACGAGGGCGACCTGTCCGGCCAGACCGTGCAGGTGGGACGTCTCTTGGACCTGCGCGAACGCAACAAATCGTTTTCTGATATCGCGGGCTATTTTGCTTTTTATGGCGTAGGCGACAGCAAGCTCACCGGAACCGGCGAGCCGGAGCGCCTGAGTGCCGTACCCGTGTCCAAGAATTTTTTCCCGTTGTTGGGCGTGCAGCCGCAACTGGGCCGTTTGTTCAGCGCCGATGAATGCAAATGGAACGGACCCAAAGTGGTGTTGCTGAGCCATGGGCTGTGGGAGCGCCGTTTTGCTTCCGATCCAGCGATTGTGGGAAAGCCAATCACCCTAGATGATAGAGCTGTAACTGTTGTGGGCGTCTTGCCCGCCTCTTTCGATTTTGCCTCAGTTTTTGCTCCAGGCACTCACATCGATCTCTACTCCCCTTTCCCGCTTACCAAGGAGACAGATCGCTGGGGAAACACTTTGGCGCTGGTGGGACGCCTGAAGCCCGGCATCAGCATTCAAAGCGCTCAGGCGGAGGCGAGCGTATTGGGCGAGCAGATCTCGAACGAACACCCCCGGGGGAATTGGCTGCATCCCAAGCTGAGTTTCTTGGGGCAGCATGTCAGCGGACGCCTGCGCCCGGCGCTAATCATACTGGCCTGTTCTGTTGGGGTGGTGATGTTGATTGTGTGTACGAATCTTTCGAATCTGTTGCTGGCGCGGACGGCGACGCGGCAAAAGGAAATGGCGATCCGCGCGGCCCTGGGTGCGGGACGGCAGCGTCTGATTCGACAATTATTAACCGAGAGCATTGTGCTGACGTGCTGCGGTGCGGTGCTCGGATTGGCGCTGGCGGTGATCGCGACCCGAACCATGGCGCACTTGACTGCTTTTAACATTCCCCTGCTGAGTAGCGTTCACCTGGACATCGGTGCCCTGGGCTTCACCTTGCTGGCGGCGCTGACCACGGGCTTGGTGCTCGGAATGGCCCCGGCGTTGCAAGTTTCGGCGATTCCGCTGAACGCCTCATTGGGCCAACGAGGGTCCAGCGAAAGTCGCGGGCACACCTGGATGCGTGGTGCACTGGTGGTTTCGGAAATTGCTTTTGCGTGTGTGCTGCTGGTGGGCGCAGGATTGTTGATTCGCAGTTTCCTGCGCGTACTCGAGGTAAACATGGGCTTCCGGCCGGAAAGCGCCGCCACCTTGCGGATCGATCCAAGCCGCCTGTATTCGACACAAGCGCGGAGAAATGCTTACTTCGACGAAGCACTGCGCCGGGTGAAGGCCATACCTGAAATCGAAGCGGCGGGATTGACCGACGTCTTACCGCTCGGCCACAACCGAAGTTGGGGCTCGCCGGCAAAAGGGCAAGTGTACAAGAGCGCTGACGATTATCCTGCCTCCTTTGTCCGCATCGTTAGCGATGGTTATCTCAAAGCCATGGGCATGACCTTGCAAAATGGCCGCGATTTCACGCCGCGCGATACTCCGGCAAGCACGCCGGTCATCATGATCAACCAAACGTTGGCGCGTAAGCTGTGGCCAGGTCAGGATCCCATCGGGCAGATCATCCAAGGGGACTGCGGCGCCGATAGACAGGTGGTTGGAGTCGTCGGCGACGTGCGGCATATCGCGCTCGAGCAACGTTCCGGTTCTGAGATGTATATCCCGATCCGGCAGTGTCAGGATTATGGCTCGGTAGACCTGGTGGTGCGCTCGAGCCTTCCGCTTGCAGTGTTGGCTTCGAGTGTGGAAGCAAGCTTGCGGCCGATTGCGCCGGATCTACCCAAGGGCGGCATGCGGCCTTTGACCCAGCTAGTGGACAGAGCGGTTTCTCCGCGGCGATTTATCGTGTTGCTGCTGGGCGGGTTCGCGAGCTTCGCCCTGGTACTGGCCTCGCTTGGAATTTATGGAGTGATTTCCTATTCCGTCAACCGCCGAACTCAAGAGATCGGTATTCGCATGGCGTTGGGCGCCTCCAGGCGAGAAGTGCAGGGGCGCATTGTGATCCAAACCCTAGGCCTAGCCGCAGTGGGAATGCTGGTGGGAGTGGCGGCTTCGTCAGGTTTGGCGCGTTGGCTCAGCGGACTGCTCTTCGGTGTGACCTATGGCGATCCAGTCACGTTCTTAGGGACCGCCGCGATTTTGCTGGCTGTCGCGACACTGGCAGGGTATCTTCCGGCGCGCAGGGCTTCGCGGATCGATCCTATGATTGCCTTGCGGGTCAGTTAGTGAATCTCCAGTGTAACGGCGCTTGGTCGCACACTCTCGCTGCGGCTAGTCCCTATTGCGCCTTGGCCGCCCTCAGGACACCCTTAAGCAGAATCACGTCGATCTTAGGCCAGGGTTCGCTGTTCTGCCCCTTGGCCGAGAGGCGACTTGCCCAGAATGCGTAGAGGAGCACCACCAGCGAAAACTGGACACGCTCCATGGTTTGCACCCCTCCGAGTGGCGCCAAATTCTCCGCAAAAAAGAGAACGGCATACCCGCTGAAGTAAAGGCTCAGCAGCACCGTATGGATTACCAGGTTCCGTGGCGGCCTTTTCAAAGGTGCTGGGAAGTAAACGAAGAAGACGGCTACAAGAATGAGAGTTCCTGCAATCCAGCTGTCCACCCATCGCTGTAAAAGGAACAGCATACGTAGCAACTCTTCCTGACCGGCCATGCGACGCAGTTCAAATGGCAAGCCCAGGCAACAGCCCGCTACCGTGATGGCGAGGCAAACCAAGAAAAGCCGGACAGCGAACTTGCCAATTGTAGGGTAAAGCCGCGCAACCGACCTCAAGGTATCCAGGCCGGTCCACGCCTGGACCGCCATCAAGGGTGGAAGACTCCACTCCCAGGCCAAGACATACGCATGGGAGTCATACCGGGGAATAGACAGCGCCACGTCGCGCACTACCACCGCGCCCAGCATCAGCGCGAACGTCATCAGCGGCGGCACGAACAAGTGCTGGTGAATTATGCGGCCTATGATCACCGTTGCCAGCGCCGCCGAGGCGAACCACAAGACCTGATCGAAATGCGAGAGCCCCACACATCTTAGTGCACCTTAATGAGGAAGGTTCTCGCGTTTGCGAGTGCGGTCGGAACTGGCCCCGAATATTAGAAATAGAAAGGTCTATGAGGAACCGGACAATCCCAGATAAATCGCGCCCAAGATATTAAAAGTAACCAAAACATAGCTTCTCCTTTTGCGTACCGCCGATACGCCAATTTGTCGGCTTCATGCTACGCGCTCGCTAAGCCGACCCGCATCCTGCCGAGCGCACGACATTTCGTAAGTCCTGACTCGTTAGATACATCGGCTGACACGATATTTTTCGTGAGTCCGTGAATGGCCTGCCACACTCGGGCGAATCACAAGGAATACGCCTGGCCGCCCGGAAGGAGCGAGTATGGGTATAGGAAAACTCGTACCGTTAAATGTCCCGGCTATTACGCACTTCTAAAGAAGGCGATGGCTACAGTTGCAATCCCGATACAGAGCATCGAACGGCGTCTGCGCGGCGGCGCGCAAGCTCTCCTCGTACGGGATAGCTCAGGGAAGGCCTATGTGGCCAAGTGCGTCGGAAATCCTCAAGGCACTCGAACCTTAATCAACGAGTGGATCGTAAGTCGCCTTTTGAAACACCTGCGGTTCTCGACTCCCGAGGTTCATGCCCTTCGAGTCGAGCGAGGTATCCCAGGAGACGGCTTGTTGGAATTCCACATGGGGGGTCGCAACGTGCCCGTTGCCGACGGCGTACACTTCGGTTCTCTTTGCCCGGTCGACCCTGAGCGTAAAGCGATTTTCGATTTTCTGCCCAGCCGATTGTTGTACAAAGTCGCAAACTTGCCTGACCTCCTCATGGCCTATGCTTTCGATAAATGGGTGAATCAAACGGATGCCCGGCAAGTCATTTTCATTCGAGAACGCTGTGCCGAACAGCCGGGACTGTTTCGTGCATACCTGATCGATCATGGGCTCAGCTTTGGCGGCTCACGCTGGGAGTTGAACGATGCGCCGCTGGCCGGGCTCTTTCACGACCATTCCATTTACGCGGACTCCGGTTTTGAGGCGGCATCTCACGCATGCGTAGATCGAATTCAGCAGTTGCCGGAAAAAGGTCTGTTCTCGATTGAGAGCGAGGTTCCTGCCGGCTGGCTTCAACCAGGCGATCGCGACCAGATGACCCGCCTTCTCGAGTTGCTTTGCAATCGGCGGGGCAAGCTCCACAATATAGTCGACCGCGCAATATGGCAACTGCAAGAATCAGGTATCCCGATTCCGAAGACCGCCGCAGGCAGGTATTTGCTCGGGGCGCTTCTCCTGATCGCATCCGCGCGTGGTTCTCTAGGATCCACTGGAAGCGGCGCTGGAATTCAGTTAACCCCGGACGAATGCAGCGCCGAAATTTGGATCGGAAATGGCGTTTACGTCGCGGACATGATCGCCGCCCAGATTAAAAAATCCGGGACTGACTTAAGCGCCAGACCGCAATAGCTGAAACTCAATCAAACAACGAGGCGCGGCTGTCTGTCCCGGATTTTTCCCGCACTTCCAAAGCACCCGGTCATTGAGCGCGCTATACTTCGACAAAAATCCGGGACTGACTTAAGCGCGAGATCGCAATAGCTGAAACTCAATCAAACAACGAGGCGCGGCTGTCTGTCCCGGATTTTTTTCCGCACTTCCAAAGCACCCGGTCATTGAGCCCGCTGTACTTCGACAAAAATCCGGGACTGACTTAAGCGCCAGATCGCAATAGCTGAAACTCAATCAAATGAGGCGCGGCTGTCTGTCCCGGATTTTTTTTCACACTTCCAAAGCACCCGGTCATTGAGCCGCTGTACTTCGACAAAAATCCGGGACTGACTTAAGCGCCAGACCGCAATAGCTGAAACTCAATCAAACAATGAGGCGCGGCTGTCTGTCCCGGATCTCGACTTACATTGTGTTCCGCGCCATTATCCAACGCATTCAGCCTTGGCTGGCTTTCTTCTTCGATCCTCCGCTACTCGATCGCTCTTGGTTCAGCGCCCGTCCAAGCAGCGTCTTGATTACCGCCTACCGGCTGATATTCAGGCGGGCCGCCCGCTCATCAAGTTCCCGCAACATGCCTTGAGTCAGATCGACATTGACGCGCCGGACCGGTCTGACCACACTGAACTTGTTCGTGAAATACGCGGAGACGTCTTCGCCTCGCGATGCCAACTCTGCAATTTCGTCAGCACTGGCTGTTGTCCTAGACGTTTTCGGCATAGCTTCGCTCTTCCTCTTTGGTTGCTTTCCAGGCCGTGATCAGATAATAATATTCGCCGTTGGCGTCATGCCTGATCTCGAAGATTACAGAACTGAGTCGGCCGAGGCACCATCCGATCGCACGGAATTGTTCTGGATCATCACTCTTTTGGTCAACCAGATACGCTTGATCAAAGATTTCTTGCGCCACTGACTAAATCATGGAGACTGCCGTTTTCTAGTGACAGCCCGCAAGATATTTCCGCTCCCTTCCTTTCATCCATTTGCACACACTACCTGTCCACGGGCAAGAATCGCGTCGCGCGCGCTCGCAAGCTTATGCCATGTTCATTGTTTTTGCAAGCTCATCTCTTACGGCGCGAAGTAGCCGAACAAATCCAAGATCAGATTAGTGAGATTTGCCGCGAAAGCATCGACCGAACCGTTGGTTGTCGGCACTATGGCCATATTCGAGGTAATCGCGGCGTCGACCGCATTTAACGTGGAAACGACCGGCTGTGCGGTCCCGTTTGGCCAGAGAGCAAGGAACCCAAGCCCCGTCGGAGGCACGACTGTGGCGCTGAAGACATAGCTTTGCGCCTGCGCAGGAACAGCACACGCACTCCCGCTCCCGTTCAGAATCGCCGCATGGAGCGTCCCGCTGAACGGCTGAGGAAACTTGCCGTTGCGGGTGTCGAGCACGCGACAAGGTGTCAGGTCATAGAACGATAAGCCGCCACTTTGCGGCGGCGCGAAGTAGCCGTTGATGTCGATGATCACGTCAGTATCGTTTGTCGCGTAAACAGAGATGTCGCCATTGGCGCCGGCAGGCACGATGGCGGCATTTGCCACTATAGTGCCTGTCGTGTCATTGAGCGTAGAAACGAGCGGTTGCGCCTCTCCGGTCGGCCAAACGGACAAATAGCCGAGCGAGATTTTCGGAACCACGGTGAAGTTCAATGAATAGGCCTGCGCTGTCGCAGGCACTGCGCAGGTGCTGAGAAGGATGGGGAAATTACGCGCTTGTCCGGCCGTGAGAAAGGGTTGTCCGAGCAGTCCCAACTGCAAGCGCGTATCCGCCACGCGACACGGCGTCAAGGGATAGAACGCCAGTGCTGCACTGGTGGTGGCCGGGACGAAATACCCATTGATGTCCAGCACCACATCAGTATTGTTGGTGGCGAAAACAGTGATCCCGCCGTCGACGCCGGCGGGTACGATTGCGGCATTTGCCTTCACACGCCCATCCAAAGAATTTAAGTTCGAAACGAGTGGCTGCGGCTCTCCGGTCGGCCAGACGGTTACGTATCCGAGAGAACCGTTCGGTACTACCGTCACGTTTACCGCGTAGGCTTGCGCCGTGGCCGGTATGCTGCAAGAACTGTTCGGGATAACGAAGTCACGTGAAGTATTCCCGCTCAGAGATGGGCCGCCAAACGGCCCAGTGGCATTCCGGGTGTCGGCCACGCGGCACGGACTGACGGGGACAAAACGCAAGCCGATTCCCATTTGCGTGACCGTCTCTGTCTGGCTGCCAACAATGATCGTTTCGGTGCGTGGCTGGGCCGTTGTGTTCGGGCTAACGGTATATTGCAACGTGCCGTTTCCCGTGCCGGAGACTCCACTCGAGATTGTGATCCACGAAGCGTTGGAAGTAGCCGTCCAACTGCATCCGGACCTCGCAGAAACAGCGACCGTATCGGACCCACCAGTTGCCATGTATGGCTGATTCGCATAACTCAACCCAAGCGGGCAGTCAGCTTCTGCTTCTACTTGATCTATCGTCAACATCTGGCTCGCCACCGTAATCGTTCCGACGCGCGACTGAGTGGCGCTGTTTGCACTGACGCTATACGTCACGGCACCGCTGCCGGAACCGGAAAGTGCGTTGGTGATTGAAATCCAACTAGAGCTTGGCATCACCGTCCAGGCGCAGCCCGGGCCAGCAGAGATGAAAAGCGTGTCGGAACCTCCCAATGAGGCGAAGTTCTGCAGCGAATGATCGATGGCATAGGTACAATTGGGGTTCGTGGCGGCTTGTCCGCTCTGCATGACACGAAACACCTGGTCGCCAATGATGAAGATGGCGTCGCGAGGTGAGCTGCTCGTGTTCGCGGCTACTGAATAGGAGATGGTGCCGTCGCCCGAGCCTGATTGCCCGGAAATCACCGTCAGCCAAGACGCGCCAGTCGTCGTTCTCCACGTGCAGCCGGTCGGAACTTGCACCCCTACAGTCGCTGCGCCTCCGGCCGAGCTTAAAACCGCGAACCCGCTAGAGATCTGAAAAGTACAGGGCGAAAGCGCTCCGGCGTTCTTCAAAGCCTTAAACGATTGCAAGTCTTCGAGCATGAGATCCACCTGGGATAGCGACTCGGGAATCTGGCTTTGCTGGACCTGATTCAGGGCACCGGTAATGGACGTGGACAACGCGTTGAGGCGCGTGTTAATAGCAGAAATCTCGTCAGTGATCTTGTTGTGGGTTGTGTCAGGGATGCTCGATTTGCTGAATCCAAGAAAGTCCGACTGCACGGCGCTGTCATCTAGGATGCTCTGACTCCCGTAAAGGAGACCATGCAAAGTGTCGTTGGTTTGCAAGGAATTGGGGAGACCAAAATTGACAAATGCCTGAACCAGTAGCTTGGTTCCGGTGAGGGCATTTGCGGTTTTAAGATCGGCAGCAATCTGGCCATAGAGGCTCTGTTGATCGACCTGAAGAACGTTTGTGATCTGCGCAGACAATGCCTTCAACGCGCTTGTGGGGTCATACGTCTCCACTGAACTGTTGACGAAATACTGCTCGAGAGGGCCGCCGGTAGCGCACAAGTATAGTCCTCCGTGTTGGCTCACGAACTGCGCGAATCCTCCCGATAGATTCCAAAATGTCGAGGCCGGTGTAGATCCGGTTGCGCTGCTAAGCGTTTGACATCTGGAACCTGCGGGCGATTCAGTGATCGTGTAGGACTGGAAATAGTATCCATACTCGTCACTACAAGCACCCGTAACCCATATCTCATCACTGCAGAATGTCCCTTGGGACGTCGTATCTGGCGCAGGCGCCAGACCGTAGACCGAGTTACTATAAAGGAGATTCCCACCTACCCGCACCTGAATCTGGTACGTGTACATGTTGTAAAACTCGGGCACATTGACTGGGCCTTTGTCGTATGCCGTCCCAGCCCAGGCTACAGAGAAATTGAGGCAAAGAGCCACAGCACCCACGCCAAGCTGCTCCGCTGTCCTGACGAGAGGGGAAACGACGCTGACGAGATTCGCTGGCATGAAATAGGACCCAGAGCCGTTGCACGCAGGGATGTTCCCTGCTGAGAACGCAGCGGGGATATAAGAATTGCTTTGGCCGGGTCCGCCCCACAACGTCAATGTGTTGCCGAGCTTCAGCGAGGGGTCCTTGACGAAATTGCCCGCGAAATTCTGGATTGCACTTTGCAGTTCCGAAACCGACGAATTGTATTTTGCTGTCAGCCCGTTAAACACCGTCCGATTCTGCGAAATCGGTCCGGTGCTCGGTCGGGTGCTGTTGATATTTTGGGCTGCTTGCTGCAGATCGGTTCCGATCTGAATGAGATCATCGATTCTCGATGAGTTGATCCGCGAGGCATACAGTGGCCATTCGTGCGCCAGTTCTAGGTAAGCGCGCGCTCCTAGTGTCCATTCGTTCGGATTAGGCAGTCGAGCACCGGACAAAGCGGACAATCCTAGATTCTGACCCGGAAACTGGGCCAAGTAATTGACGTTAACCGAGAGAGGAAGGTTCAGAAAGGTATTGTAGATGTTGCCGTCGCTGTAATCTGCTTGCTGGAGACCCGCCCACAGCTGGTCTTCTGCGTTATCGTGCGCCCAGCTATAGAAATCGTTTTCACACGACGTATACAGAGGATTGCCGATGTCGGCGCCATTGTGGACCGCTGCATAGTTCAGGCAGCCATTCATCTGCGAGATCAGTGTTCCCTTTGATACTGCTTGGCTATACGCAAGCGTGTACTGTTCCAACTGGTTTAGTTGGCTCTGTACGTCCAGAAGCCCATCTTGAATCGCATGCACGTTTCCGTTGAGAACACCAAGGTGATAGTCGATCAGAGCGAAGTCTGTATTCAGCGTTGTGAATATGCTGTTTAGAGCCGCATCCACTTTCGCGAACTGCGCATCCATGTCCTGCTGCAACCGGGCGATCTGCAGACTCAAATTCTTAATTTGCAGCAAGACAGCCGTGTCTGCACTCGATGTGCTGCTGTCGGCGAATACCGAATATATACTGTATGCCGCACCAACGATAGCACCTACGTAGCTGGCTGTGGCGAACCCACTCGCTGTGCCTGCGGCAATTTGAGCTATGGCTTGTCCTGCTTGAATCGCTGCAGTTCCAACCGTGGCAATTTGCGCAGCCAATTTGGGGTCGGAAGATCCCACCAACTTGGAAATTGCTGTAACAACGCCCTGCAGGTCGCTCCAGCACACCCGCCTTTAGCCTGATCGGCTGGTTTGCCGTCGGAGCAGGTTGCTGGCGGCGACGACGACTGTTTGCCCTCAAGCTTGGCTAACGCGGAATCGACACCGCTTGAGGCGTTGCCAAGCACCGACTGGTACTGACTCACGAGATCTAACTTATTAAGTGTGTAAGACCCGTCGCTATTGAGAACTGCCAGAGTTGGCAAGGCATAGGAGGCTTGAATCTGCGCGTAGCTACTAGTCGTGTCAAACTTTGTCAGTCCAGTCAATATCGGATTCACGGCAGCGGCAAACTGCGAATCGTTCTGAGCCAGATCGCTGACCTGTTGTACTTGGTCGGCGACGAATTGCAAAGCACTGCTATTGACCGTGTACGGAGCCAAATCGGCAGGAGTTTGGCGACTGGGGTCCAATGCAGTCTCCAGTTGCGTGAGTTTTGCTTTCTCCAATCCGAAGATGACCTTCGGGAGGAGAGTTCCTGCCTGTGTGGATACGGCCAGCGACGACAACGAGTCAATGCCATACCGCAGTCGCGCCGCCTCGTCCTGATTCTGGAACTGCGCCGCTGATGGCGTGTTCGCATCTAACTGCGTTCGAACCAGAGTTGTAATATTGCCGTAGTCGGCGGAAGTCATCGCCTGGCCGTTGTTGGCGGCCATCTTGCTGACTCCATTCAAAGTAGCGATAACGATGACATCCTCATAGTCCTTCCACTGTGCGTCAGAAAGAACCCGGTTTTGCGCTGCCGAAGCGAGTGCCACCCCCGTCGCGGTGGAATCCGATACCTGGATTGCAATGCCCGGGCTTGTCGTCTGGCCGCCAAATGCTGACTCTACCGGATAAATCCCGAGGAAACAGCTGCAGATGAGCACCAACACGAGCAGCGGAACCCGGCCAACTCGCCGACTCGAGCGGCATCCCACCTGCTCGCACCTTTCGGCCTCGGAATCTCCCTCGAACCACGCTTTTCCCCACGTCACGCGATTGACCTCCCGCCTACTACCTCGAGGCTCGACCCGTCCTTTGAATACGGCTTTAGGTCGATTCCGCTCCACATGCCGTGATAAATCACTCGTGAGTAGCCGGCCACATCCGGCCCGCTCGTGAGATCGAAGGTCAACCCGTATCGCTTAAGAGTTGTTCGTCGTTTCATATCTCCAGAACCTCGGTTTCGCCAAGCGCAAATCAATGCGCCGCCTCATCTATCTCTTGATATTTAGAGAAAACCAAGATCACTGTCGAGCAAGGAAATGTGAAATGATGCTGAAGGGATTCTGAAGAGTATATGGAATTGAGTAAAAGTGAGCTGTGCTTTGGCCCTTATCGATTGAGTGAAGATCTGCGGTGCCTGCTTCGCGGTCCCGACGCTATTGCTTTGACCCCTACGGAATATCAACTCCTGTTGATTCTTCTAGAAGCACGGGGGAAACCGGTGTCGAAAATCGAATTAACGAGGCATATGTGGGGAAGCACGGTCGTGAGCGAGAACAATCTCGCCCAACATGTTCGATCGTTGCGGCAGAAGCTAGGAATACGCGAGGACGGTAAGCCTTACATAGACACTTTCTTTGCCTTCGGATACTGCCTGCGCGATGTACCCGAGCCGCCGAATGGCTGCAGCGCAGCACCGATACCAGCTCAATCGTCAGCGCCGGGGCCTTCTCTCGACTCCGGTGGGCTCCCGGTCCACTCACAGCTGCCTCTGCTGGCTGGGCAGATCGCTCCACAACCGAATCAGCCCAAATCCAAGCAATTAGCTCTTAGATGGTACCTGCCGTCCCTGCTTATCGCGATCAGCGCCGCAACAATTGTTTTGGTCCGTATGACGCATCCGATCTCAACTACGCTGGAGGAACACACAAGCCATTCGTCCGTCACTGACCCAGTTTGGGAAGGACCGCGGCTGTTGCGCACCATTGAGGTCGGCGGCAGGCTCCTGCGGGCTGCCTTGACTCCGAATGAGCGGGAATTGTACATAACCAAGCCCTCGAGCAACGCAGTCGCCATTGTGGATACGCGCATGAACCAAGTGACCGCGACGCTTCCGGTCGGCGAAAGGCCGGAGCCAATCGCAGTGGCGCCTGACGGGTCGAGAGTTTATGTGGGACAGGAACTCGGAAATTTAAGCGTTATTGATACGGCGACCAGGCGGGTTTCCTCAATCGATACCGGTGGGGGGCCGGTCAAGGACATCGCCATGGCTCCCGATGGGACGAAGTTGTATCTTGCCATGGGATATTCGGGTCTCCGACGACTTGACATCAGAACAGGATCGGTCGTAACAGTGTCGCCGACTGGATACGCCCGCGCGCTTGCTTTAGCGCCAGACGGCCGGAAGCTCTATATCATGTATCAAGCTGGGGGACCTGGTGGATCCAATGGACACGATGCAATAGGCTACTTCGATACGCGAACCGATCACTTTCTAGGTTCAGCCAGCGGTTTTGCAAACGTCGGCGAGTGTGCAGCGGTCTCACCAGACGGCTCAAAGCTGTGGGAATATGCGGGTGACGCTTGTGACCTCCCGTCGTATGACCATGTCGGATGTCCTTCCGTCCCGGCCTTCATCATAAATGTCCTAAGTGCGACGGACCATAAATTCCTCCGCACTATCGCATTCCCCGGCACCTGGATAGGATGCCCGACTTTCCTTCCCAACGGCACACCGCTCGTTGCTGGATCCAATTCCCTTTTCATGCTCGATCCTGAGAAGCCAAGGATCCTCGCTTCCACTACGATTACGACATCCTCGAAAGTGGTAATCACAAAAGACGGTTCTCTGGCGTATGCTCCGGGAGGGGATTCCGGACGAGTTTCGGTGCTGCAATGCGCCTTCCGGGTGCGGGCAACCCTGCAGGATGATCAAGCGGCATCTGGAGATACGGTTTCGTTGGCGATCCTGACCACACCAGATTTCGAGGCGAGGTCCGTCGATCCGAACACCCTGCTGCTCGGTGGAAAAGCCGTTCAACCGACGCGACTGGGAATGCTGCAGGCTTCGCTGATACCAATTTCTGGTTTGAGCGGAGAGCATCTGGTTGTTAAGTTTCCGATCACAGCCGTCCGCGGGCGTTCTGAGGTCCAACTCGTTGGCAAGACTTACGCGGGCCTGCCCATTAGCGCTCTGGTTCGTGTCACGAACTGAAGAGTCACAGGCCGAAGAAATAATTCCTGATCGCTTCCTTTCATCCACTTACAGCGATATTTGCCTCCGCGTGACCCTTCGGCCTTGCTCTCGCGTGCTACCCTCAAACCGGCAAGAACGGTCTATCCGCCGTCTCTTGCCTTTTTCATTTCTCAGAAGGAGCACGTCATGACACCTCGACAAGCTAGAACCGAGCGCCGCGCCGCCGAGCGCAAAGCCAAAAAGGCCGAAATGCGCCGTAACAAACAGGCTGCTATCGAACTACGCGAAGATCTCCCCCTCGAAGAAGAATTCTCTGCCGAACTCATGGCCGAGGCCAACGCCATGCGCGATCGCGTCCATCGCCGAGCTGCTCAATGAGCAGGGACCGCCAAGGAAGCCCCAAGCCGCCTCGATCCGCTCCCCGCCTGTAAGGGAGGGGCCGCGAATCTGGCTCCGTTTCGCAAAACGCCCATCGCGCCGAAATCAATCGCCAAAACTCTCAACACAGCACGGGTCCGGTCACCGTTCAGGGCAAGTTGGCTTCGTCTCGCAATTCCCTGAAACACGGCCTCGCCTCCGGCCAAGTCATCATCCCCGGCGAAGACCCCTCCGCATTCGAAGCCCTCCTCGCCGCGCTTCTCGACGAACATCAACCCGCCGCCGCGACCGAAGAACTCCTCGTCAACGAAATGGCCCAATCCCACTGGCTGGCCCAACGCGCTCTCCGCCTGCAAAACGAATGCTTCACCGCCGAAGGCGTCGACGACAAACGCCTATCCTTATACATGCGCTATCACACCACCCACCACCGCGCCTTCCATAAAGCCCTCACCGCGCTGATGAAAATCAAGAAAGAGCAGGCTCGTGGGTTCGTTTCGCAGAGCGCCAGGCGCGCTACCGCAAACAGTGGCTTCGTTTCGCAGGCAGTCGACGAATCGCGAAAATCCAACCCCGAATCGACCCCCACTCCACCAGAATCCGAGTTCGTTCGGCAAAAAGAGCGCTCCGAAGCCGCCTGAAAAACGAAATATTCAAGGTTCGAGCGACGAACAGCGGGTGAACTACGCCTTGATAGGATGTAAGCGCAATCGCGGAGGAATAAAAGTGCGTACCTTTCAGAAGCTGCGGCTCTTGTTACTTGTGCCGCTCGTCATGACCGTAGCCGTTTTTCTTCATGCGCAAACGGATCTAACCGGCTTTTGGGTCTTCAGAGTTCCTACCGGAGACGGGAACTTCAGGGAATCGTTCCTGGACCTGAAGCAGGCCGGCGATCAAATCACGGGAAGAGTCTTGCAAGGACGACGCGAAACGCCGATCAGCACCGGCACATTCTCCAATGGCAAGCTCCACTTTGTCGTCACCATCCGTAGCCTGAATAATCAGACTCGCGACATCGTTTACGACGGTACCGTGAACGGCGACAAAATCACGCTCTCCTCCCAGGCGCCCGGTCGCCCTCGTGTCGAAGGCGTACTGGAGCGGAGCAAGCCCGAAGCCGCACTTCCTCCGCCTCGTCTGCCTTTGCCGGAACTCCACGATGTGCCCGACAACGGGTTGGCGCGCACGCCTCCCATGGGTTGGAACAGCTGGAATAAATTTGCCGGTAAAGTCGACGATCAAGCGGTACGTGGCATGGCCGACGCCATGGTATCGAGCGGTATGAGCAAGGTTGGTTACCAATACATCAACATCGATGACACCTGGGAGGGGCCTCGCGATGCGAACGGGAACATCACCCCCAATCGCAAGTTCCCGGACATGAAAGCGCTAGCGGATTACGTCCACTCGAAGGGTCTCAAGATCGGCATTTATTCTTCTCCCGGACCCAAGACCTGCGCAGGATATGCAGGCACTTATGGACACGAAGAACAAGATGCAAAGCAGTGGGCCGCCTGGGGCTTCGACTATATAAAGTACGACTGGTGCAGCGCCGGCGACATTTACAAAGACGAGGAGATGCAGCCCGTATATCAAAAGATGGGCGACGCGCTGCAGAAAACAGGACGTCCCATCGTCTTCAGCTTGTGCCAGTACGGCCGCTCCGACGTTTGGACCTGGGGAGCGAAAGTGGGTGGGAATCTTTGGCGCACGACCGGCGATATCAGCGACCACTGGACCTCGATGGAGCGCATCGGGTTCAGCCAATTCAAGATTGCGCCATTCATCAAGCCGGGCCATTGGAACGATCCTGACATGCTCGAGATCGGAAATGGCGGCATGACGAATGACGAATACAAGACGCACATGAGCCTATGGTCAATGCTCGCCGCGCCCCTGCTGGCTGGTAACGATCTCCGGTCAATGACCGATGACACAAAAGCAATCTTGATGAATACCGACGTGATCGCAATCGATCAAGATCGCGCCGCTCAGCCCGTCAAAGAAATCGCGGGACAAGGCACCACTGACGTCCTGGCGAGACCGCTGGCCGATCAATCGATAGCGGTTGGACTATTCAATCGAGGCGATCAACCAACTGAAATTACGGTGCAATGGGACAGCGTCGGCCTGGGCGGCAAGTCGCTGGAGGCGCGAGATCTGTGGCAGCATCAAGCAGTTCCGGTCTCGGGCGATCACTACACCAGTACGGTGCCGCCTCATGGCGTGGTGCTTTTGAGAGTGCGCCCGAAATAGGGGCGGCTTTTCAGACTGTCCGCTATTATTGCTTTCGCTTCTTCGAGCTCCGCTCCCGTCAACACCAGCCGTGGAGGGCGGACGCGCTGGCTACCCATTCCGACTTCCTCCTGGACCAGCTTAATGAGCTGAACGAATTTCGGTACAGTGTCCATGCGCAACAGCGGAAGAAACCAGCGATACAACTGAAACGCCTTTTGCTTCTCCCCTCTCGAGGCGAGGTCGAACAGTTCGACTGATTCCTTTGGAAAGGCATTAACCAGACCAGCGACCCATCCGACTGCGCCCGCGTAGATAGCTTCGACAGCGACATCATCCACGCCGCACAGGATCTGCAAGCCATCGCCGATCAGCGCTCGCAGTGCGGTTACGCGGCGCACGTCGGCGCTCGATTCTTTGATGGCATGAAGATTAGGCAGCTCGCTCATCAACTCCTGAACGTGAGTGGGAAGGAAGTCCGTCTGATACGCGATCGGATTGTTGTAGAGCATTGACGAGAGCTTAGTGGCAGAGAAGATTGCCGAAACGTGTGCCTTGGTTTCACGCCAGTCGCCCAAGTAAACATAGGGCGGCAACACCATCAAGCCGTGGCAGCCTGCTGCTTCGGCCGAGTGCGCGATCGACACAGCCTCCGACGTGCTCAGCGAAGAGATTCCCGCGACCACGTACGCGCGATCTCCGACCGCCTTCATGCAAGTTGCAAGTACTTCGGATTTTTCGGCGAGGCTCAGCGTGGCGCCTTCGCCTAATGAGCCGAGCGCGACAACGCCTTTGCATCCGTTGTCGATCAGCCATCGGCAGTGCTGTGCCAGAAAACCGTGGTCGATGCTTAAGTCTTCATTGAAAGGTGTCGTGATGGCGGGGATAACCCCGCGCCATTCCATTTTCATTCGGATATCGATGCCTCCTGAGGGGTTGTAGTTTCAACGGTGAGCGTACCAACTCGCGCTGGAAAGATGGGTGGACGTATGGATTCGGTTCTCCACCCGAAGAGAAAATCGGCTGCAGGACCACATACCCGGCCCTGACAAGGTCCCATGCCGCAGCGCGTGTGCAGCTTCGCGGCACGAAACGACGATACGTTTTGAAGCTTATGAAATGGAACGTCCTCGCACCGGCAGACGATTGTCTCGGGCTTCGGAAGTGCCTTCAATTCTTCTCGCAGAGCGAATGCGGTCTTCAGTGCTCGAGCGAAGCCCCGCGCCTTCTCACGATCCGGAAAGAGACTGCGTGCGCGGTCGACCTGGCCGAGTGAAGCATATCCGGCAATCTCCCCCTCCACCAGCGAAAGCTCGAGTCCACCGATACCAGTACACTCACCCGCACAGAAGACATTGTCAATCGATGTCCGCTGCAGTTCGTCTACAGCTACGACTTCATCTTCGATATTGCATCCCAGCAGTGAAGCCAGTTCTGTATTCGGATAGAGGCCGTAGGCAATCGCGGCATACTCGCAATCTTCAATCCACGATTCACTCTGATGCCGTAGACGAACGCGTTCCAGATGTCCGTTGCCCTCGGCCGCTTCCACCCAGGTTCCGAATCGGTAGGAAATGCCTCGAAGGGAGAGCTGAAGACCCGCTGCTTGAACCAGTTTTCCGGGGCTTCGAAACAACTGCAAGCCGAACCGTGCCAGCGCGCTCCGCGATGCCTGCTCGGCAATCAGCTTGACGCTTGCGCCATGTTTTCGAAAGTAAGCGGCGACTGCCAACAACAGAGGTCCGCTGCCTGCAACGACAACTCTCTTGCCGGATATCGGCAGTCCGGATTTGACCAGAGCCTGGAGCCCGCCTACACCCATAACGCCAGGCAGTGTCCAGCCAGGAAACGGAAGAAAGAGCTCGCGGGCGCCGGTGGCGAGTATCAATTTTCCGAAACCGATTTCCAATGCGTCGTCGGTCCGTTTCGACCAGTAGAGTTCTGGCCACCGCATCTCCCGAGATCACGCGAGCACTCACAAGCGTATGGATGTTCGCGCCGCGAAAACGATCTTCACCACGCCAGATCTGTCCGCCCGGTGTAGGATTATCGTCCACCACAGCAACGCTTGCGCCGCTCTCACGAGCGCGCAAAGCAGCGGCCATTCCGGCTGGCCCCGCGCCCACAATCAGAACGTCCGAATTCATGATGTGCGGATCACCATTCCGTCCTGCACGACAATCTGGCAGCTACGGCGGTGCGGCCGGTCGTTTATAGTGACGCGGCACTCCAGACAAATGCCCATCCCGCAAAGAGCTGCTCTCGGTTCTCCGGAGACCGAATGGCGGAAGCAGCTTTCTCCGGCGATGAAGATCGCTGCAGCGACACTCACTCCGTTCGGAACTTCGAGTGTTTTTTGATTCACCTGAATGGTGACTTTTTCAGGCATGCGGCGCGAAGTCCCTCCCCGGATCGTATGGCGCGCGCGGAATCTTCGAAGGCCGTCCAAGAATCTCGTCGACCAGCAGGCGCGCCGTCGCGAGCGAGGTGGAGATTCCAAGCCCCTCGTGCCCCGTAGCAAGATAGACGTGCTCGAACCCAGGACATCGGCCAATTAGCGGAAGCTTATCCGGCGTGGCGGCCCGGAATCCGGTCCATGTCCGGATGGCGGAGAGATCCTCAAGCGCAGGCATGTATTCGATTGCCCTGTTCAGCATATTGCGCAGCATTCGCGACTCGACGTGCGCGTCTTCTACTCCGAACTGCCGTGAGGAACCTATTAGTATTTGCCCCGTCAGCCGTGGTTGCGCGTTGAAGGCGACGGAATCCGTGGTGTTCGCGTGCGCGCTCTTCAGATAGCCTAATTCGATCAATTGATGACGCAGAGAAGCCGGGGTAACGATCGGTAATCAGCAGGTGCCCTTTGCGCGGCCGGACAGGAACACTTGAAAGGACCTTACTGACGCTCGCACCCGTTGCGAGGACTGTGTAGCGCAGCCGAGATTGTGGAACCATCGTACGTTTCGACGCCTGATTCGGACACGCGGACGACACGTTGCCTAAGATGGATCTCCGCGCCGGCCCGCTCCAACAGATAACGAGCGGCGCAAGGCGGATAGCACACGCTGTCGGCTGGCATCAACAGACCGCCGGCCATTCCCGCGCGGAGGTTCGGCTCGGCTTCGGCGAGTTGCTTTCCATCGAGGACTTCGACGGGTACGCTCCGCGTCGAATAGAAGCACTGCTTGCGCGCCACTTCAGCCATTTCTTCCTCGTCTGCCGCTACCCAAAGAGAACCGCACGGCAGGTACTCAACATCCTTTGGAAGCTCGCCAGATAACTCGCGCCACAAAGCCTGCGAATAGTTGGTCAACGCGAACTGGGCTTCCGAATCATCCATCACTGCGAGATGACCCATCCCCGCTGCCGTTGCTCCGCCTCCTATCTCGCCGCCTTCGTCGCAAACAACGACTCGCATTCCCTGCGTCCGCCAGCTCCTTCGCACACGCTGCACCCACAATGCCTGCGCCCACCACGACGACATCAAACGCTTGGGATTGTGTCACGGCTGCGTTCCCCGTTTACGATTCTGAGAATTCCAGCCGGGTTGCTGTTTCGCAGTTCTTCAGGAAGCAGAGCTTCCGGTGCGTCCTGGTAACAGACGGGCCGCACGAACCGCTCAATCGCGCGTCCTCCAACGGACGTGCTACGGCCATCCGAAGTAGCGGGGAACGGGCCACCATGCACCATCGCCTGGCAGACCTCGACTCCGGTAGGAAAGCCCTCAAATAAGACTCTTCCAACCTTCGTCTCAAGCACTGCAAGCAGCTCGTTCGCTAGTTCCTCATCGCCCGTGACCGGCATAAATAGTCGCCGTGAGATTTCCTTCCAGCGAGCGAGCAATCGCCAGTATTTGATCGCGGCTCTCATAGCGCACCACAAGCGAAGATGGTCCGAAGACTTCCTCCGCCAGATCAGGCGCTGCCGAAAACGTTCCCGCGTCGACTTCGAACAATGCTGGAAGTGCGCCATTGGCTCCGGAGTCGAGCAGGAAACGGTGCGAACCCGCGCATCGCTAGCTCGAGCCGATACCAATCGAGAATAGTTCTCAAAGATCCCGGCGTTCAGCATCGGTGTCGCCTGCGCAGCTCCCATCTTTTCGGCAACAGCTTTAACAAAATGATCAGCCGACTGCCCTCGCGGCAGCAACGCGACACCCGGATTCGTACAAAACTGGCCCACTCCGAGCGAGACAGAAGCATGGAATCCGGTTGCCAGTTGGTCACCGCGTTGCTCCAATGCGCCGGGCAAAACGAAAATGGGATTCACACTGCTCATCTCGGCGTAGAACGGAATCGGTTCGCTGCGCGATTGCGCGATCTTCAGCAAGGCGATTCCGCCCTTGCGAGAACCCGTAAACCCGGCCGCCTTGATGCCCGGATGACCCACTAAGCGTTGACCGATCTCATGACCGGCGCTGAAGAGCAGAGAAAAGACTCCTTCCGGCATGCCCGTCTTGCGTGCCGCGTCCCGGATTGCCGTTCCGCAGAATTCCGCCGTACCAGGGTGAGAAAAGTGCGCGTTAACGATCACCGGATTGCCCGCCGCAAAGGCAGACGCGGTATCGCCGCCAGCAACCGAAAACGCCAGTGGGAAGTTACTTGCGCAGAACACGGCGACCGGGCCAAGCGGGCGCAGCATGGACCGTACATCCGGTTTGGGAGCCGGCTTGCGATTCGGATCACCGGAATCGATACGCGCATCGACCCATGAACCCTCTTCAACGATGCCGGCAAAGAAGCGAAGTTGAAAGCAGGTGCGGTCGCGCTCTCCGCGGACGCGTCCCTCGGGCAGCGCTGATTCCTGCATCACCCTATGAATGAGTTGATCTCCGAGCTCCTCGATGTTCGCGGCGATCTGTCGCAGGAACGCCGCACGTAATTGCCGAGAGAGGCTCCGATAAACAGGAAATGCCTCCGATGCAATGGTGACCGCCCGCTCCAGATCCGCTTCGCTTGCCGAGTAATATGGCGGGTCCAACTGCTTGCCCGTTGCAGCCTCGATTCCATGAAGAATGCCGCTCGAGTTTTCACTTCGTCCAAAGCCGATGATTGACGTCCCGTGAAGATTCATGTGCTTTCATTGCGATAATGACAGATTGGCGATCACCCAGACGCAGTCTCCGCAATCCGCGACCGAATCCACCTTTGTTCTGCCCAGCCCGCTCGACCGGGAAGCGCTTATTCGAGCCTTCCGGGCCATGTACCTGGCGCGCCGTATTGATGATCAAGAAGTCCGATTAAAGCCTCAGAACAAGATCTTCTTCCAAATCAGCGGAGCTGGTCATGAGGCGGTGCAAGCCGCTGCCGGCCTGATTCTACGGCCGGGGCTGGATTGGATTTTCCCTTATTATCGCGATCGGGCGCTGGCCTTGATGTTGGGAATGACTGCGGAAGATATGCTGCTCCAAGCCGTAGGCGCGGCCCGCGATCCCAACTCCGGCGGACGGCAAATGCCCTCGCATTGGTCGATGCCTCCCTTGCGGATCGTCAGCGGCTCGTCTCCCACCGGTACGCAATTCCTGCACGCAGTGGGATGTGCGCAGGCCAAGAGCTTTCTCGACCCAGCCTCGGAAGAAATTACGCTGGTTTGTGCAGGCGAAGGCGCCACGAGCGAGGGCGAATTCTGGGAGACGATGAACATTGCGTGCCTGGAACGCTTACCGTTGCTGGTGCTCATCGAAGACAACGGCTACGCGATTTCCGTTCCAGTCGAGCGGCAAACTGCGGGAGGAAATATAAGCCGCCTGCTCGAAGGATTCCCTGGGCTTTTCCGGGTTGAGACCGACGGCACGGACTTCCTGGA
The DNA here is from genome assembly GCA_963819405.1 of uncultured Acidobacteriaceae bacterium. Taxonomy (GTDB): domain Bacteria; phylum Acidobacteriota; class Terriglobia; order Bryobacterales; family Bryobacteraceae; genus Bog-105. Next base: position 272,824 of record CAWFWH010000016.1, read on the forward strand.
ATCGTTCCGCGCGTTCCAGCATGCCGCCGACTATTGCCGCGGGGGGCATGGCCCGGCATTGGTTCATGCGTCTGTCATTCGCCCCTACTCGCATTCGCTTTCCGACGATGAGCGGCTCTACCGGCCGAAATCTGAGCGTGATCAAGACGCGGCGCGCGATCCACTCAGGAGGTTCCCGGAATTTCTCATTCGCGAAGGCTTTCTGGACACCGAAGGCTTGGAACGCATCATGCGCGAGGTGGATGCAGAACTTGCGGAGACAACGGAACAAGTGCTCCGGGAAGCGCCTCCACCGAGCGGCTCGGCATTGGTGCATCTGTATTCCGAAAAGATCGATCCGCAGTCCGCCGCCTTCGATACTCAGCCAGAATTCCAAGGCGCCCCCCGCACGATGCTCGATTCGATCAACCAGACCTTGGCGGAGGAGATGCGCCGCGACCCGCGCATACTTGTCTTCGGCGAGGATGTGGCGGATTGCAGCCGCGAACAGTATTTGTCGGAAGTGAAGGGCAAGGGCGGCGTCTTCAAGACTACGGCCGGTTTGCAGCGCGAATTCGGCGCGAAACGGTGTTTCAATACTCCGCTGGCGGAGGCAGGAATCATAGGCCGGGCGATTGGCTTGGCGGTGCGCGGATTGAAACCCGTGGCCGAGATTCAATTTTTCGATTACATTTGGCCTGCTATGATGCAACTCCGCAATGAACTACCTACCATGAGGTGGCGCTCAAATGGTGGGTTTTCCAGCCCCGTGGTGGTCCGGGTGCCTATCGGCGGATATCTGACCGGCGGGGCGATTTATCACAGTCAATGCGGCGAAGTAACGTTCACGCACATTCCCGGTCTGCGCGTTGTATTTCCATCCAACGCTTTGGATGCGTGCGGCTTGTTGCGTACTTCCATCCGCTGCGACGATCCGGTGCTTTTTCTGGAGCACAAGAAGCTGTACCGCGAGACATATAATCGTTCGCCTCATCCTGGCCCTGATTTCACCATTCCCTTTGGTAAGGCAAAGATCGTTAAGCCGGGTGAGAATCTGACTGTGATTACGTATGGCGCGTTAGTGCAGAAGTCGTTGGTGGCAGCGCAGAAGATCGAGCAGCGCAGCCCTGAAACGTCGGTCGAGGTAATCGATTTGCGGAGTTTATCTCCTTACGATTGGGAAGCAATTAGCGCATCGGTGAAGAAGACGAGCCGTGTGTTGATTGCTCACGAGGATGTACTGTCGTGGGGTTACGGCGCGGAGATTGCCGCGCGAATTGCGAATGAGCTGTTCACGCATCTGGATGCGCCCGTCGGCCGCGTCGCGGCACTCGATACCTGGGTTGCGTACAATCCGCGAATGGAAGACGAGATTCTGCCGCAGGTGGAAAATCTTGTTCGAGAAGGCGAGCGCCTGCTGGCGTTTTAGGCTGGTCGGGCTAACTCCGCAACGCCACCAGCGCGAAAGCCGGCCCATCCGGATGATCGGGAGCCTCGAAATTGGTCCGGATGGTCGTGAAGCCAAAGTGCTTCAGGCACGCAATAATTTCTTCACGCCGCATCCAATGCGAGTGGGAGCGCGGACCGCCGCAAAATCGACGAACTCCGAAGCTGCCCCAGTATTGGTATCGAAAAAGCGTGTGTTGAAAACCAGAGTATTCGCTTTTGTACTCGCCGGTGAAACGCGCGGCCAATTTGCGATTTCGGCGAATGAGACTTGCGTCGTAATAGTGCGTCCAGAGGAATAGGCGGTCAGTGATCTTGCTCGCCAGCGCTAAAAGCTCCGCCGGGGCCGTCATGTGATACAAGACTCCCGAGGCAAACACTGCATCGAACCTCGGCGGCGAATCGCGCAAGTACTCCACGAAATCTCCGCATAGGAAGCGAGTGTGTGTCAGCCCGACGATTTCCTTGACCACCAGGCATTTCAAATAAGCTTGCGGGTTCGCTTCAATCGCGACCACAGAATCAAATCCGGCGCGCTCCAGCGCATAGCTATGGGCGCCTTCCAAAGGTCCAAGCTCGAGAACGCTTCTACCCGACATATCCCCAAATTCCGAAACTGCCCATGCCACGCGTGGATCTTCGAACAATTCCATCGTGCCGGCGCGGAAATCCGCGAACGGCCCTGGCAATCGCGACCACCATTGCCCCTTAAAAATATCTAATGCATTTTGCGGAGAAGGTGTGGATCGAACATACTGCCCCGCCATGCCGGCGCGCCTGAGAACTTGCAGCGGATCGGCAAGACGCCGAAGAAGATTTCTTACCGGCAGGTTGAAAGCCTCTTACCGATTCTCCTGATATTCCTCGAGCCATGCCATCTGGACGGCCTCGAGTTTCCCTTCGGTAGACGCCAGGGGATCGTCCTTGAAATTGGGCAATTCCGTAATCCATTTGTGCAGGTCCGTGAACCGTATATGTGTCGGATCTACTTCCGGATGAGCTTCGGAAAGGCTGAGCGCGATATCTTCGGTGTGGTCCCAAGTGAGTCCAGGCATGTTTCCTCCGATTTATTGTAGGCGAGGAGCCAAGCGGCGCTCACTCGATTTTTGTGCCTCTCAATGCTCCCTGAACCGCCGTGTTCATCAGGTTCTCAGCCAGCTTCTGTGTTGCATGGTTCAGCGCTTCTATCTTTTCATTGATCGCGTGGTGATCGGAGCCATGATAGACGTCTTGCAATTCGCGCCGCGCGGATTCAATCGCCCTCCGCTCCTCCGCCGTCAGAGTTAGCCATGCATCGCTCTTCTGCGCCTTTTCCGTTGCCGCAAGAATGTTGTCCGCCTCCACCCGCGCTTCCCGCACCTGACGTTCGCGCATGTCCTCCTCGGCCCGCTCGAAAGATTCGCGGATCATTGCTTCCACTTGTTCTTCCGTCAAGCCATAGGAGGGTTTCACCTCAACGCTTTGCTCTTTTCCGGTGCGGGCATCCCGCGCGATCACGTTCAAGATTCCGTTTGCATCGATCAGGAATCGCACTTCGATTCGCGCCAGTCCCGCCGGCATGGGCTGGATATTTTTCAAGTCGAACCGCGCCAGGCTGCGGCAATCCTTCACCAGTTCCCGCTCGCCCTGCAAGACATGAATCAACACATTGAGCTGGCCGTCTACAGCCGTGGTGAAGGTCTCGGTGGCGCTAGCCGGGATCGTGGAATTGCGGTGAATCAGCTTCGAAACCACGCCGCCCATGGTCTCAATCCCGAGCGAAAGCGGCGTCACATCCAGCAGCAGCTTGTCTTCAACGTCGCCCGCCAGAATTCCGGCTTGTACAGCGGCTCCCAGCGCCACTACTTCCTCCGGATTCAGCTCCGTGTGCGGCTTGGCTTTGAACAGCCGCTCTACGGCCGCCCGCACCAGTGGAATCCGCGTGGAACCGCCCACCAGCACCACTTCATCGATTTGTTCCGGATTCAGTTTAGCGTCGTCGAGGCACCCGCGGCACGGTTCCAGAGTTCGCTCGACAATCGGCGCAATCAGCCGTTCGAAAAGCTGCCTGTCGATGAGCCGCTGATAATGTTTGCCCTGGTAATCGAGCTCTATTTTTGCTTCCGTTACAAACGACAGCTCTTCCTTCGCTTTGATCACCGCGCGCCGCATTCTCTGCACGCCTTCGTTGTCACGCGAGAGATCTTCGCCCCATTCGGACTCGACGTCTTCGAGCGCAATCCGTAACAGAAGGTTGTCGATGTCATCGCCGCCGAGATGCGTGTCGCCATTCGTGGCAAGCACTTCGAAGATGCCTTCGTGCAGGCGCAGAATCGAGATGTCGAATGTTCCCCCGCCGAAGTCGTAGACCGCGATAATGCCGTCTTTGCGTTTGTCTAGCCCATACGCCAACGATGCCGCAGTCGGTTCGTTCACCAGGCGCAATACTTCCAAACCTGCCAAACGGCCGGCGTCCTTTGTGGCTTGCCGTTGCGCGTCATTGAAGTAAGCCGGAACTGTAATGACCGCTTCCGTGATCGGCACGCCCAGGTCAGCCTCCGCATTCTGCTTCAACTGCTGCAGAACGGCTGCGGAAATCTCGGGCGGTGTAAAAGTGCGATCGCCCAATTTGAGCTTTATGAGCGATTCGCTGCCTTCCGCGATGCGGAACGGAAACAGTTTCAGCTCGTCTTCGATGTCGGCGACGCCGCGCCCCATCAGGCGCTTCACCGAATAGACAGTCCGCTCGGGGCTGGTCAACAGTAGTTCGCGCGCGGTTTCGCCCGCCACTAACGCGCCATTACTCGCCAGCGAAACGACGCTCGGCACAATTTTCCGTCCTTGTGCGTCTTCAATGATTCGCGGACCCGTCAAATCCATTACCGCGACCAAGCTGTTCGTCGTGCCAAGATCGATGCCGGCAATCTTGGATTTCCGGCTTTCGCCAAAATCGATTTGGAATGTTCCCATGATTCTGCTTATAAACGGTCTTCCAGCGGCTCCGTTGCGGCCAGGGCGGGATTCAAAGCTTTATCTACATCGCGGATCAAATTTTCGATGTACCGCCGCCGATTCAGGAGGCCCCGAATCTCGTGCAGCGCCTGCTTGGCTGTTTCGCTTTGAGATTCCGCCGCATCATATTTGCTAAACATCGCCTCCAACTCCCGATCGACCTCCGTGCGCAAATTCTCGAAATTCTGCGCCGCGGCTTCTAGTTGAGGGCGCGCCGATTCGTCCCCGCCCTTCAGTTCTTCAAGCATCATGTTCAGCTCGAAAACCTCTTCCAAAAGCTCCGGGGGCACGTCTTTTGAACGTTGCTCGCCAATCGGAAAGCCTTCCTCTTTCAGCAGATACTCGGCCCGCTTTACCGGATCCCTCAGCGTACGATATCCGTCGTTCAGGATGGCGCTAGCTTCTAATGCTTGCGCCTGCTCCTCCGCGCTCTTCCGCCCGAACCGGTCGGGATGCCATTGCCGGCTCAGCTCATAAAAGCGCTTTTGCAGTGCTTCATTATCGACGCCCAGCTTTCGCTCAATGCCGAAAAATTCGTAGAAGTTTCTGGGTTTCTGGGAATCCGCGTTCATCGGTGTTCATCCGCGGCCAATCGTCTTCGATCAACGCTGATGAGCGCCGGTCTATGCCGAAAAAGACGTGCCGCAGCCGCAGCTTTTTGTCGCGTGAGGGTTCTGGAACACAAACCCGGATTGAATCAGTGAATCCTGCCAATCGAGCGTCATTCCGTCCAGGAACAGAATGCTTTTCGGATCCACAAACACTTTCACGTCGTCGAACTCAAAGACGTAGTCGCGCGGTCGCGGCTGCGGCGCGAACTTGAACTGATAACTCAATCCGGAGCAGCCTCCACCTAATACACCAAGCCGCAAGCCACCGGTCACGCCCTCGCGCGCAAATGCCTCGCGTATCTTCTGCACAGCCTTAGGCGTCACGTGTACCTGTTTGGGCGCAGTCTCCTGCCCCGCCGATTGCTGGTTTCCGGGCGTTGCGCCTAGCTGAGTCAGCTCAGCCATGAATCCACGTCCCCCGCTCGCCTAATGGACAGAAACAGTTTCCGGCTTGGGCGCGGTCTGCCGCTTCTTCTTGTAATCGCCAATGGCAGCCTTGATAGCGTCTTCGGCCAGCACCGAACAGTGGATCTTCACAGGAGGCAACGAGAGCTCGTTCACTATGTCAGTGTTCTTGATCTCCAGAGCTTGGTCCACCGTCTTGCCTTTCAGCCACTCGGTAGCCAGCGATGAACTGGCAATCGCGCTGCCGCAGCCAAACGTCTTGAACTTGGCGTCTTCGATCACCCCGGTTTCAGGGTTCACCTTCACCTGCAGCTTCATCACATCGCCGCACTCGGGCGCTCCCACCATACCGGTTCCCACGTCGGCGCTGGTCTTATCGAAAGAGCCAACATTCCGCGGATGATTGTAATGATCCAGAACCTTGTCAGAGTAAGCCATATTTTTTCCTCTTCCAAACTAAATCTTAATGAGCCGTCCAAGAGACCTTTGTCAGGTCTACACCCTCTTTCGCCATCTCGTAAAGCGGCGAAAGCTCACGCAACTTCCTTACCACATCGACGACCTTGTCAGCTACGTAATCCACTTCTTCCTCAGTATTGAACCGTCCAATGCCAAACCGAATAGAAGAGTGCGCTAAATCGTCGCCCGCGCCGAGTGCCTTTAGAACATAACTCGGCTCGAGTGTTGCCGACGTACATGCCGACCCGCTGGATACCGCGATATCGTTGATCCCCATCAGCAGACTCTCGCCTTCCACATACGCAAAACTGATATTCAGATTATGCGGTAAACGGTGCTCCATGGAGCCGTTGATGTAAACCTCGTCGAGTTCCCTGAACAACTTGTCCTTCAACTTATCGCGCAAGAAACTCAGGCGCTTCGATTCTTCGGGCATTTCTCTCTTGGCAATCTCGCACCCCGCGCCTAGCCCCACAATACCAGGAACGTTCAGCGTTCCCGAACGCATCCCGCGCTCATGACCGCCGCCATCCATCTGCGCCGTCACTTGGACGCGTGGATTTCTGCGCCTCACGTACAGCGCACCGACACCTTTCGGTCCATACAGCTTGTGAGCCGTCAGTGAAAGGATGTCGATTCCGTCCGCATTTACATTGACCGGAATCTTGCCCACCGCCTGCACAGCGTCGCTATGGAACAGCACGCCCTTTTCTTTCGCGATCTTGCCGATCTCTTTCATCGGCTGCACAACGCCAATTTCGTTATTGGCGTACATGATCGAAATAAGAATCGTTTTGTCTGTGATCGCCTCGCGCAACTGGTCCAAATCGATCAGACCGTTCTGCTGAACCGAAAGGTAAGTGACTCGAATCCCCTCCTTCTCCAGCCGCTTGCAGGTATCCAACACAGCCTTGTGCTCGGTCACCTGCGTAATGATGTGATTGCCGCGCTCGGCATACATCTCGGCGATTCCCTTCAGCGCCAAATTGTTCGATTCGGTTGCGCCACTGGTAAAAACGATTTCTTTCGGGGTCGCTCCAATCAGCTCCGCGATTTGCTTGCGCGCCTTTTCCGTTGCTTCTTCGGCTTCCCATCCGAAGCTGTGGTTCCGCGATGCCGCGTTCCCAAACACGTCCATGAAGTACGGCTTCATCGCCTCGAATACCCGCGGATCCATTTGCGTCGTCGCGTGATTATCCATGTATATCGGCAATTTCATAAATGTCATTTCCTTAGCGAAACCTGAGATTCAGGAGATTTCGGGACGTTTTGGAGGGCGACCAGGGAACTGGCCAAAATCGGCGCGCGCGGCTCGTCCTGCGAGTCCTGCAGCATATCTTGGATGCTGACGCTTTCTAGAAGTCGCAGAATCGCCTCATGTATACGCTTCAGAGGCCGCCTGACTGTGCATCGGGTCGAATGATCGCAATATGCCGCGTCCGTAAAGCAATTCGCTAGAACAATTGGACCGTCAATAGCCCGAATCACCTCCAAAGCAGAGATCAGCCGCGGGTCGCGCGCCAACCGGTAACCACCGTTGGTTCCATACGCCGACACCAAAAATCCGGATTTGCCCAATTTCTGCAATAGCTTAGATAACAGCGGAAGCGGTATCCCACACGTGTCGGCTACCTCTTTTGCGCTTACCGCCTGACCCGTCTCGAGCTGCCGGGACGCAAAATGCTTGAGAGCAATCAGACTGTAATCCGCCCTTTTTGTCAGCCGAAGCATTTTTCAGAATTTTGAGCCGTCGGAGCGAATCTCCGACCAAGAAGATCTTACTTCTTTATAGCATGATCCCAGACGAACCGGTTAACTTTTATCTTTTGCAGAATCAGTACCTTGAGTCGAACTAATGTGTCCTCGTTCGCTATGGCCGCATCCAACCCTGGATGGGAAAACCCGTGGTAAACTCGGTACTCGCACGTCCTTGGCTCAATAACCTCGCGTGATTCGCCTCTTTCGCGTTTCTATCCCGGCTAGCGTAATCGCGCTTCTGTTTTCCGAAACAATCCTTGTTCTTGCGTGCTATTCCGCAGTCTCCTTATTTACCCTGTACGAAGATCCAACCTTCTATTTCTTCGTAGAGGGCAACTACCCAAAGCTCCTGGTCCTCACCGGCTGCGTCATTCTCGGCCTCTATTTCCAGGACCTCTACACCGACCTGCGCATCACCTCGCGCATTCTGCTGGTGCAGCAGGTCTGCGTTGCCGTAGGACTGGCGCTGCTTATAATGGCGTTCCTCGGATACTTGAGAACCGACTTCCTGCTGCCCCGCTGGTTGATGGTGATGGGAAGCTTGAGCGCCATCGTTCTCCTGCCACTCTGGCGCATCTTTTATTGGAAGTATGTCATGGGAACGCTGCGTTCGGACCGCGTTTTGCTACTCGGAAATTCCAGCATCCTGAGCGAGGTGATTGCGACGATAACCGATAGGCCCGAATTTGGATACTCGATCGTCGGCTACCTCTGTGAGGATGAACCCTGCGACTTCCCGGTCGCGTGCTTAGGATCGCTCTCCGACATCCGCAAAGTGTGCGAACAGTACAGACCCACGCGAATCGTAGTCGGTATGGCGGAGCGCCGAAACCGTCTGCCGGTCCAGGATTTGCTCGAAATTCGCTTCGGCGGCGTCATCATCGAGGATGCCGCGGACACCTACGAGACCGCCCTGCGTCGCGTTTGCAGCCGGAAAATCCAACCTTCGCAACTCATCTTCTCCTCTGGCCTCGGACCGCGCCCTCAGGCCATCGCTATTCAGAATGCCTATTCATTGGTTATGGGGATTCTCGGACTTATCGTGTTCTCGCCATTCATGCTGATCGCCGCGATAGCTGTAAAGCTCTCTTCCGACGGACCAGTTCTCTACAGGCAGCAGCGCGTCGGATTGAATGGGCATGTATTCACCCTCTATAAATTCCGCTCTATGGACGAGCATGCCGAGGCGCGTACCGGCGCAGTTTGGGCTTCGGTCGATGACCCGCGCATTACATTTGTTGGCCGCTGGCTCCGCAAGCTGCGGTTGGACGAGCTTCCTCAATTCTGGAATGTGGTCAAAGGCGATATGGTGATCGTCGGCCCCCGGCCGGAGCGCCCCGAGTTTGTCGATCTGCTCGCCCACCAGATCCCTTACTACCGTCAACGCTTGGCTGTCAAACCCGGCATCACCGGATGGGCCCAAATCAACCACAAGTACGGCGACACCGAGTTAGACGCCATGATCAAGCTCGAGTACGATCTGTACTACATCAAGAACGTGGCGCCTGCGCTCGATTTCTACATCATCTTCCACACCATCAAAGTAATGCTGCTGAGGCGCGGAGCGCAGTAGGTTATTGCACCGCGTCGAATCGCAGCGCGACTTCGGAGCCGTAGCGATGGTATTCGGCGAAAGTCATGGTGTTCCATTCGCTTCGGCCTTTGCCTTCGTATAGCACCGCGTACTTAGCTGTGTCGGGCAGCAGCCACGTCCGGCCGTTGAGCTCGACGGCTTTCAACTTGACGTTCCAGTGCAGCTCCGAGATGCCCATTCCAGGCGGAATGCTGGTCGAGGTGCGGTTAATCTGCAGAATTTGTCCGGAGGCTCTTGACACCCACATCTCTGTCCGGAACCCGATGCGGTAGTCGCGCGATGCAATGTTCAGATCCCAGGGACTATCTTGCTCGGAAACCTCAAAGCTATAAACCGCGACCGGCGTGCCGTCCAAATCCGTGTAGGTGCGGAACAGCACCGGCCGTGTTTTCAGCAGAATCTGCGTCTGTTCCAGCAAGGTTCCAAACTCGCCTTCCGACCACGCCCCGGCGATGCTCGATAGGCTTGCCCGCTGCCGGTTGTTCTGCCGTATTTCGGTGTAATGCTCCGTTCCGTTTTCAAACGAGATTCTCGCGCTGACACTGTCGATGTGGCGGCCATTCTCGCCCGTGACCGGCCCCTTGAACCGCTCGATCTGTTCGGCGCAAACAAACGATTGTAGATCCGCGTAAACTTGATCGTTCGCCAACCGCGCACGAGCCAGCAGGCCGGCAGTTTCTTCCACCGGGACTGAAGCTGCCAAGAGCATCTGTGCGCCCGCTGATACCGCGCAGAAAAGGAAACAAAACGAGGAGCTTAACGGAATTCTCAAAGGGTCCCCATTCCGGGCGGCGCGTCAGGTTACTCTGATCTACAGCCCGATGAAAACCTCTTCGGGAAATTCCTCCGTTGTATGAGAAAGAATCAGTAAGTGCGGGTTCCGATCTAAGTTAATCAGCGTTGATCGGCGGCCACTACTCTTTCTGGAGGTATTGGGCTACGGCGGGACATAACATTGGCCGCTGATAGACACCGATGAAAGCGGATTTTTCGATTCGCCCTTAGCGCGTCTTCCGATACGCCAATACAGCCTTCTCGTGCTCGTTCAGAGTGGACGAAAACTGATGCGTTCCGGAACCATCCGGCTTGGCCACAAAGTACAAATAATCTGTCGCCGCGGGGTGCAGCGCCGCCTCCAGCGAGGATGCTCCCGGATTCGCGATTGGCCCCGGCGGAAGACCAACATGCACGTAAGTGTTGTATGGATTCGCGCTTGCCAAATCCGATTTTCGGATCACTCCCCGATAGCGGTTCTCCAATAGCGACGCGTACACCGTTGTGGGGTCGCATTGCAATGCCATGTCCAGCCGCAAACGGTTTGTAAACACTGCGGCTACCAGCGGCCGCTCCTGCGGCACCGCGGTTTCCTTCTCGATCAGCGATGCCAGCGTCACTATTTTGTGCATCTCGGCGGAATTGTGTTGTCCACCCAGCGCCGTCCACTGTTTCCGGAATTGCCTCGTCATCATGCCGCAAAGCTGCTTCGCCGTCGTGCGATGCGTAACGCGATAGGTAGAAGGGAATAGATAGCCTTCCAGATCGGGCGCCAACGGATCGATATCGCGAATGCTCTGCGGGTCTGCCGCCGATTTCAGAAAATCATCGGGATCCACCGTGTCCGACTGCTCCAGCAGAGAGGCAATATCGAATATGTTGCTCCCCTCGGGCACGGTGAAATCTTCGTAGAACACCTCGCCGCGATGAATCTTCTCGAAAACCTGCCACGCGGTTTGCGCGGAGCCAAACCGGTATTCGCCCGCCTGAAGCGTGGCTCTCGGGTGAACCAGCCGAACACCTAGAAACGCCCAGCGCGATCGCACCACGCCCTGACGCGCCAGCAAGCTCGCGATGTCTTGTGAGGACATCCCGGGCTCAATCTCGACAAAAGTTTCCGCGCGGAACCCTCTGTACGGTCCGAAATACCAGTAGCCGGCTATCGCAGCTCCCGCTATCGCGAAAATTCCAACGATGATTAGGGCCAGCAGGAAAGTTCGTCCTAAAAAACGTCCGCGCTTAGCCATGTGGCCCTGTTTCCTTCTCACCGGCCGCGATGTCCCGGTGCCCCAAGTAACTCTCCAACATCAAGACCGCTGCCAGTCGGTCGATGGCTTTCTTCCGCCGGTCGAGCGAAGCTCCTGCATCGCGCATCATGCGTTCGGCCTCTACCGACGTCAGACGTTCATCCCAAAAAATAACCGGCAATCCGAGCCGCTGGCCCAGTATCGCCGCGAACTCTCTGGTGTACTCGCTTTGGCGGCTTTCTGAGCCACTCATGTGCAGCGGCTTACCGACTAATAACGTCCGCACATTCCATTGCGTAACAATGCCCTTCAACTTCTCGACGTCGTCGCGAATGCGCGTGCGCTCCAGCGTGTCAATGCCTTGTGCTGTGATTCCAAGCTCATCGCTGACTGCCAGACCGATTCTCTTCTTCCCCACATCCAGCGCCAGCACGCGCCCGTCCATCACCTTCGGATTATAGAGTGCGCCCCAAAATGCTACAGTGGCGATGACGATATCTCGGGGCCGTTCTTCGCTTTGGCACTATTAACCCCTCCGCAGTCCTCCCAAAAGTCCATTAGCTTTGCGCTTTCAGTCATTGCCTTGGCTGCATCGGTCGCTTTGCTTTACTACGGTCGCGACTTCTTCGTGACTCTCATCGTTTCCGCCGTATTCGCCTTCATTCTCGATCCCGTAGTGGTGTTGGTGATCAAACTCCGCGTTCCGAGAGCCGCGGCCACCGCGATTGTCATCGGCCTCGCGATCGTTGGAGTATATCTGCTCGGCGCCATCATCTGGAGCCAGGTGTCGACACTGGCGCAAGATCTGCCGTCTTACACCTCACGCCTCAGCGAAGTGGTGGGCGCCGTTAGCGACCGTCTCGATCAGGCTGAGCAAAAAAGCGTCGAGATGCTTGTGCCGAAGAAGCTGCTGCAGCAAGGCCAGGAAATTCAGCAAAAGCCACAAGAAGCCATGAAAGCGCGCCGGCGAAAGGCTGGATTGCCTGTCAAACCGGTTCAGCCGGCACCGCCTGCTATCCAGGAAGTCCGAATCCACAGCGAACCCAAACCCGTCCTTACCTCCATTTACAACTACGCTTCCGGCTACTTTCATGTGCTTGTCATGGCCTCCTTCGTGCCCTTTCTCGTTTATTTCATGCTGAGCTGGCGCGACCACATTCAGAGAAGCGTGCTGCGCATCTTTGCGCGGCAGGACCGCTATGTGGTCGGAAAGAGCTGGTCCGGCATTGGCGATTCGACGCGAGCCTATGTGCTCGGCAATTTCTTTCTTTGGGTGTTTCTCAGCAGCGTGAGCGCTATCGTGTTTTTCTTTTTGGGCGTTCCCTATTGGCCCTTGATCGGCCCACTCAGCGCGTTTTTGAGCTTGGTGCCCTATGTAGGTCTGCCTTTGGCAGTGCTGCCGCCAACCCTCGCCGCACTCGCGATTCCGAACAGGTTCAAAATTGTCTTGACGATTATGCTCATCACGGCAGGCTTGCACGTTCTGACCATGAACTTCCTGTATGCCAAGGTCATCGGCCGCCGCGTGCGGCTGAATCCTCTGGTCGTCACCATTGCATTGATGTTTTGGGGACTCGTGTGGGGTGCCGTCGGGCTCATCCTCGCCATCCCCATCACCGCCGCAATCAAAGCTGTCTGTGAAAACGTCGATGCCCTGGAACCCTATGGGCAACTGCTCGGCGATTAGGGTATGTAGGCCACGACGTCCGTTCCGCTCACCATCATTTGCGGCTTATCGCGTGCGGGCTCCGCTCTGACATAAGCCAAAGCAACAACTTCCCCGAACCGCGGCGAGTAAGCCGATGACGTGATTTCAGCAATGTCTTTGCCGTCGCTGCTTATCTTAGTCCCCGATGGAAACGGCGTAGCGCTCTTGATGCGAATCGGCATGAGTAAGCGATGAACTTGGCCGCGCGATCGAACCCTCTCGACAATCTCCTGACCTAAATAGCAACCTTTATTTGTGTGTACGGCATGTGTCGCCTGCGTCTCTTGCACCAGGTAGCGTTCGCTAATGTCTTCTCCATATCGCGGAACGCCATTTTCCAACCGCACGATCCGCGCCTCTTCCACGCTTGCCTTTGGAACGTTCAGCGTCTCGAGCCGCCGAATAAAGGTGTCCTTTTCATCGAGCGGCATGAAAATGCGAACACCCTCTGTTCCTGTGCTTGCCGTACGCGCTGCGAAACCATTACTCGATTGCCGCACGGAATATTTCTTCTCAGGCGGAGACACATCCAACGCAGCCGCGCATTCCACACTCTTCGGACCCTCTAGTCCGATTTCAGCCCACTGCTCCGTCTCATCTTCTAAAGTGGCGTCATCCGCGATGATGTACTTATCCAGATGCTCGCGAAGTTTGTCAGTAGTCTCCGGTTCCGTATCCAGCAGTAAACTTTCTCCGAAGTTATAAACGTACGCGTCTCCCAGAATGCGCCCTTTGTCATTCAGAAAAAATGTGTACAAGCCCTCGCCTGCCGGTAGGTTCTTAATGTCGTTCGTACTCATCGCATGAAGCAAACGCGCCCTGTCCTCGCCCGTTACGCGTATCTTGCCGCGATTTGAAAGGTCGATCCATGCGGCGGCGGTCGATAAACCTTCGTACCCTGTCATAAGCCACGTTGTGTCAGCGAACGAAGGTACGCGGAAATCAATACGACGATCGTTCCAGAGATAGCGATGCTCATCAAGCGGTGTTTGCTCTTGCCCGCGACGCTCACGTCGCCGTATGGCGATGTCGCCCATAAAATTGCCGACGACAAAATATGCGCCACGAAAAGCATTTTGATCCCAAACCAGATCTGGTAAGTTTGCCCGTGCCTGGGTCCGGCATAACTGAAAAAGTTGTACAAGCCCGAGCCCACAATCAAAATCAAAAGCAGATACAGCGTTCTTCGATATGTTTGTTGGACTCCGGCAGCGGTTCGCATTCGAAGCTCCTCGGGCAGGGAATTAAGCGTCGGCACCAACACCTGCGCCGCATAAACCACGCCACCAAGAAAGAGGATCACCGACAGAATATGAATGAATCGAAAAGCAGTATGGAGAAAAAGATCGGCCGTCATCTCGCTTCGCGGGGACAGTCCGCCTGTTCACCTGATTCCAACAGCTCTTTGACGCAACTCTCTAACCCCGGCGCGCAAGCGTACGCGTTTCCTCCATAGATCGTGTTCTCGCCGGCGAAACTCGCAAACCTCCCACCCGCTTCTTCGATCAGCAGCTTCAGCGGCGCCAAATCCCAAGGCGCGGCCTCCGGTTCAATCCATATATCCGCTTGTCCTTGCGCTACCAGCATCGCATCCACCGCTCCTCCCAGGCTGCGCACAGCCCAGAATCGTCGAACCCAAGGCATCAGAGCTGTTCCGAAGCGCCGCGTGCCCGCCTTATGGAAGCCATTGAACGACAAGACCGCCTGGCCGGGATTTGATTTGTTTGAAACGTGAATGCGTGAGCCATTGGCCCAGGCGCCTTGGCCTCGCGCGGCCCAGAGCAGTAAGCCTTGGCGCGGGCTATGCGCTGCTCCCGCCACAATCGCGCCGTCCTCTTCTAGACCGATGAGCACTGCCCACAATGGAATCCCCCGAACGAAATCGCGCGTGCCATCGATTGGATCGATAATCCACTTGCGCCCATTGCGGCTTTCGCGGTTGGCGCCTTCTTCGCCGAGCACTCCATCATCGGGAAACTCCCGCGCGATTTGATCGACGATAAGCTTTTCGCAGGCGCGATCCGCCGCTGTTACAGGGGACTGGTCTGACTTTTCTTCAGCACTGACACCGCGCCTCTGATAGTCGAGCGCCAATGCTCCAGCTTCTTGAGCAAGCAGCTTAGCCAACTCAACCTCACGTTCAAAGGCCATTCTTGATTATGGCCCCGACGTGAAAAACGGACGGGGCGAGCCCTCGAGGGCAGAGCTCGCCGCTGTCAACAGCTACATCCCGGTTGCGCGTTTCGCGTCGAACTGCCGCCCGGCGCCTTCAGCGCCTTCACGCGTAACGGTGAAGTGGATGGTATCGCCGTCGACTGTTCCCTTGTAGTTCATCTTCATCTGGTTGCCGTTCATCTCCCGGACGACGGTGAACGTGACGTCATTGCCATCCACCTTTCCATCGCTGATGTTGGTGTCGCCATTCCGCCCACTCACCGTTCCGGTCAGATTGTTTCCGTCCGCCTTCAGGTTGAAGGTCGTGGTCATGGTGTTCCCGTTTTGGCCCTGCATTTCTGCCGTCCATTTTCCGGTCACGTCCGCTGCCCACAATCCCAGGGCTACCAAAGAGCCGATCAAAAGTACTCGTAGTGCCTTCATCATCTTTCCTCCTTATGATTCCTTGCACAGATGAGATCGAAACTACCACCTAGTGGTTACTCCATAGGATGTAAAGATTGCATAACTGATTTCCTCGGAGAAGCGTCACTCTCCGTAGGCACTCTCGTGTTGACAGGGAGTGGTTATCGAGTTAGTCTGAATATTCATTAACCTTGTAATGCCGAAACAGTTAATGCCCAGCCAGGGTGCTGCCCCCGACAGGAATTGAATGAATAAACCGTACTTCGTTCTGGAATTTGCCCATTCAATGCACGGGCGAGTCAAACGAATACAGATCAGTCATAAAGCTCTGGCCTACGTCGTCTGCGCAGTACTTGCCCTTTCGCTTCTGGTTTTCGGGCTATTTTCAAGCTATGTACGGATGACTTGGAAAGTGTCTCATTACAACCAGCTTCGCGCCGATTTCGACCATTTGCGCGGCCGCTACCAGGAGCTTCAACGCGTGTCACGGCAGCACACCGAGCAGCTTGCCTCGCTTGAGACCCTCGCCAACGAAGTGTCTGCCGCTTACGGCATTAACGAATCCCCACCTCCGCCGAGCATGGAAGCCGGGCCCTTCGACCAACCGAACGTGAAAGAGTCCATAGAGGAATACAATTTCCTGAAAGCCGCGAATTTTTCGGGCATTTACCACCAATATGCCTACCGATGGCAATCACATACCGAACCCAGTTTGTGGCCCGTCAATGGCGTGCTGCGCAGTTCCTTCGGAGGTAGATCCGATCCGTTTTCCGGCGAGGGCGCTTTTCATACCGGCATCGACTTGGCCGTTGCCCCGGGCACTCCGGTCCATGTCACTGCTGACGGTGTCATCTCCACCGCGCGTTGGGATGGCGGCTACGGCAAGTTGATCATTGTGGACCACGGCAATGGCTTCCAAACCTACTATGCCCATGTTTCCGAATTCATGGTCGTGCCGGGCCAGGAAGTCCGTCGCGGTCAGGTGATAGCGCTGTCTGGCGGAACCGGGCGAACTACTGGACCCCATATTCACTACGAAGTCCGTCTCGGCGGTACTCCCGTTAATCCCTACAAGTATTTGGCGAGAACGAAGCTCTTTCCGTCCATAAAGCCCGCCCACAGCGATCTTGGCCTCTGATGCAACACCGTATTTCCTTTCCGCGTCTTTTTTGACGAGTGGCAAAAAGCATTTCGCGACGCGCGGTCCTGGCGCTCGTGCCAGGTACTTTGGCCGCAGCCAGTACTATTCCCGCTAAGAAATCCAGGCCCTTACCGCGCGTCGGCGAATTCGTGCGCTTTGCCGATCCCACAACCGAAAACATAGTCGTCCGGTTGACGAGCCCAACCAGCACCAGCTTGTTGCCCGCGCCAAGCAACCGATTCGTTTCTCTGAAGGATCGCTTTCTGATTTTTTCGTCCAACCGGACCGGCGCCGCGACACCCTTCCAACTTGACTTGAGAACGGGTGCATTGCGCCCCCTCGTCCATGCCTCGGATCTACTTCCACATTCTTTGTGCCTGGATTCCACCGAGCGGCTTCTTTACTTCATCGATGCCGGTTCGCTGAAGGAACTCACGCTGGCGAACAGAAGGGTTCGAACACTTAGCCGACGGCGTGAGTGCCTTCAGTGTCGCGTCGTCGTCGTCCGAAATCGTGGTCGTAAGGCGCGGACGTCTCGAGCAGTTGAATGCCGGCGCGCCGCCAATTGCGGAAGATGTCGCTTCCCCGTGCCTGATACGGCCCGGCGGGCAGGGATGTTTCTTCGCGCGCGAAACTTCTCCCTCCGAGCGCGAGTTCTGGTACGCTGCCTTCCCAACCGGCTCACGCGTTCAGCCCGCGCTACTCGCCAAAGGATCTATCTCGAACCCGTTCTGGTCTCCAAACGGCCAGTCTCTCTTATTACTGCGCGACGTCCAAATGCCGAACGCAATCGTCTCGGAAATTCACGAAGTCATCCCGGAGAGCGGACTCGAGCGGCGGGTCGACCCGACCACGCAGTTTGCAGCCTTCTCTCCCAACGGAGACGGGTCGGTTTTTGTCGGCGCCAGCAGGAGCAAGGCCCAACCCACCATCATCCTTCTTCTCCGCTCGATTTGCCGCGAACTTACGCTCTGCGAACATCGCGCCAGCCAGGCTGCGTCCGTCTCACCCGTGTTCTCGCCCGATAGCCGCCGCGTATACTTCCAAAGCGATCACCAGGGCAAATCAGCCTTGTATTCCGTCAACGTGGAACTGCTAGTCGAGCCCACCTAGAGCCCGTAGCCTTCGCCTCTACTTTCCGACTACAAGAATCGAAAACGAATCCGGCACCATCGTCCCGCGTGCGGGGCGTGCTCCTGCCGGTGGGGGCGTGGGCGGCGTCGGCGGCGGAGTGAACTGAGCGGCGATCAGCAAAATGTGCCCCGTCTTGCTGTCCAAAGTTAGCGTCTTGGCGCGCGTCATCGTCTGAACATTCTGCTCGACGTCGAAGCTGGTAGGGCTGTTCTCCTTGATGACCGTCAGCGTCCCATCCCCCTGCGAGCTGAATGCTTCCATAGTGTCGGGGTTGAATACAGCGCCATCGACGCCGCTGCCGATCGGCAGGCTGGTGATGATCTTCCCGTCCTCAGCATTGAGAATCACCATGGTTGCCGGGTTATGGCACGCTGCGAACAGAATGTGGTTCTTCACGTCGAATGCCAGCCCGCCCGGCCCCCCGCCCTTACCGCCGAGATCGTAATGAGCGGTTACTGCGAGTGTCTTTGCGTCCACAACAGCGATGTTGTCTTTATCTTCCAGATCGACATACAAATGGCCTTTGCCATCGGTAACCGCCTGCTCCGGCGCTCCTCCCAAGTCCACCGTGCCGGCCACGGAACCATCTCCGGCGTTGATCACCGTCGCGTTGGGCGCTCTATGGCTGAATACCCAGACTCGCTCGTTAAATGGGTCAAAGAGAATGCCGTCCGGGCCGCCCTCCACATCGATGGTCTTGATGACCGCAAGCGTTTTCGTATCCCACATCACAACCGGTTTGCTGCTGGCGAAGCCGTGATGCGACTTCGGGTCCACCGCAGCTCCACGCGCGTTCGCATTGGGGATTTCGCCAACCGGCTTGAGCGTATCGAGATTGAACACCGTAATTCGGGCGGAAGGACCGGTACGCGGGATGTACAGACGGCGTCCATCACTATCGGCATAAACGTAGTCGAACCCGCCATCCCCTCCCACCTTAGCCGTGTTGAGGACCTTATAAGGCCCGCCATTTGAGGACTCTTGGCTGAAGCCGATGGACGCGAACAGCGCGATCCCTACCGCGCATCCCAGGCAAACTCGTCGCATGAAAAATCTCCTCCCTTCAGTATGGCCCATAAAACTCGCTCGCAAAAAGCGCCACATGCGAAGCTGTCTGCATGTGCAGGAGCATCAAGGTTTTGCGAAGGCCGGGACAATCCGTAACTGCGGACGAGTTGAGTGGCGCTGCCTTGCAGTTCGTCCGGAAGATCTCAGGATTCCATAAACCGTCTAAGACCAATGCAGAAGCCTTTGAACAGGCAGTTCGCGAAATTGCCGATTCAAGTGCTCGTTTACTAAAAGCAATCGAGGAGACGGCGCATGGCACCAGCAATATTTGACTCAGTACTAGATGGTTGGTGTAGGATTGAGGGATGTAGCTATGTTAAAAAGATGGCTTGCTTGGAAGGGTTCTTGAGGTTCTGTTACTAGGCTGTGTTCTGTATGAACTTGGCCGTCAAGGAATACGCTCGACGAGCCTGGTCCAAGAGCTTGGCTTGGATCCGGGCTACTCAGTCGTTTGTTGAAGAGCTTCGAAGCGCGGGCGTAATCAAGCGTTCTAATTCCGAAGATGACAGGCGCGTCACACATTTGTCGCTCACGGCTAAAGGTCGCGCCGAGTTGAACGCCTGGATGGACGATCGCGAGCCCAGTTGGCGAAATGCTTGCCGCATGAGCGACGCCCAACGGGAACGGCTTGCCACAGCATGACTGCCATTCGCGAATTGCTCGATTCGCCGGAAGGAGCCGATCAGAGATTTGTACTGCACGCACCAGCCCGGCGACATCGGTTGGGTGATCGCGCGGCACGGCGAGTTGTACGCGAGGAGTATCAGTGGGATTCCTCTCGAAGGTCTGGTGGCCGAGATCGCGGGAGCATTCTTGCGGCCTTCGACGAGCAACGCGAACGATGCTGGATCGCTGACCGCAATGGCGAGCGGCTTGGCTGTGTATTCTTGTCAAGCAATCGAAGACCACCGCCAAGCTGCGCTTACTCCTGGTCGACCGTCGGCGCGGGCTTGGCATCGGCACTCAGCTCGTGACGCATGCATGCGTTCGCCGCCAAAGCGGCTATCGGAAACTACCTTTGGACCAACGATATCTGCACGCGCGCGCAGAATCTATGAGCGCGCGGGTTCATCTCGTAAGGGAGAAAAGCACCACAGTTTTGGTCATGACCCTCGGGCAATCGGAACCACGTAACAGATCGCGGCGCGGGGAGGGGGGGCCGCAAGTGCAGGTACTCTTACTGCTCCACCTTGACGTGACTGCTAGTACATGTATATAATTCAGCCTCCGGGTAAATTCAACGTTCAAGCTGGATCCTGATCCTTAGCCGCTACCCTGTGCCTGAGATCAGGGTCTGAGTGGAGCTTTTTTGGTGATGAGCAAAGCAACTCAACCGCCGGCGCCGCAACCTCGCGGTCATCGCATGTTCAGCGGCAAACGACTCAAAGTTCCAGTGGTGCTGCTACTGGGAACGGCCGTTTTCTTCTCAGTTTCCGCGCTGCGCACGGCCTCCGGTCAGCCCGGCAAGGCGCTGACGCACTCGCAAATCGCGGAGGCGAACAAGCCCGGTACGGTGATGATCTACACGCGGTGGACGAGCACGATCAGCGTGCCTAGAGAGCAGATTCGTGGACAAGCTCTGGTCGAGTTCGCCACGAACCAGGCCAAGCTCGGCCTGATCCCGAACAATGCCAACGCCATGTTCCGGTCGCTGTTTGACGAGCTGCTGCGGCACCCCAACGCGTACCTGGTTCCGTCCGGAGACATCATCACGAAAGAGGTCGATACCGCTGCGACCGGCTCCGGTTTCATCATCACGCCCGATGGTTACATCGTCACGAACGCCCACGTCGTATACGAAGATCCCGACGATCTGAGGCAGACGATCGTCGCTTACTGGTCTCAAAACCAGATGAAAGATCTGATCCAGGCCGATTTCGAGCGCTTCAAGAAGATATTTGAATCGAAGGTGGGCAGCCAGGCAATACAAGACACGATTGACGCGTTCGTAAATGCGGAAAAAGAGTATTACGCCCACAACATGAGCATTGCGAATACGGCGACGCAGGTTTACGCCTTAATGGGCGTCGCTGTTCCCGGGCTGCCCACCCAGCCGCGCGGTATTCCGTGCGATATGCGCAAACGCGGCGAGCCCACTCCGGGCAAGGACGTGGCGATTCTCAAAATTGAGCAGAGTAATCTGCCGACCGTCCCTGTGGGCGACGACACGACCATGAAAGTGGGCGATCCGATCGTGGTCCTGGGATATCCCGGGGCGGCGGAGATCAATAAGCCAGCAGATGGGCGTCGAATCCACTCTCACGCAGGGCGATCTGAGCGCGCGCAAGACAATGCCGGGCGGCTGGCAGCTCTGCAAACCAGCGCGGAGATCAACCACGGCAACAGCGGAGGACCCGCATTTAACGATCACGGCGAAGTGATCGGCATTGCAACGTTCGGCCCTAATCGGAAGAAGGCGTCAGGGGAATCAATTTTCTCGTCCCCATCAGCGTCGCCAAAGAGTTTCTGAACGAGCTCAACGTCAAGCCGCAGCAAAGCCGGCTGTCCGCAGCTTTTTCAAGAAGGCATCGCCAGCATGAACAAGAGCTGCTACAAGGGAGCGCTCGAGAAGTTTAAAGAGGTCAGCGATCTCAGCCCGGGCTTTCCTTTCGTGCAGGGCAAGATCACGCAATCGCGCAATGCCATCGATCAAGGCTTGGATCGTTGCTGGATGCCAAGACCAACTATATCGTCGGCGCGGTTGCGATCGTACTCATCATTCTGACCGCCGTCTGGCTTTTGATGCGGCGGCGAGCTCCTGTTGCTGAACCCGTGGGAGCAGGGGTTGGCGCAGGGCCACTGCCGGTGACGCCGCCGATCATCGATGCGAATGTGCAAAAAGGTCCGGGGGAACTAGCCTGCAGGCGCGCGTCGCAGAGTTATGGCAGCGTGCAAGGTATTTCGGGACCCGTGGCGGGAAAGCGCTTTGAGGTCACCAAACAGGGTCTGCTCATCGGGCGAGATGCAACGAAGTGCCAAATTGTGGTGAATGACGATGCGGTTTCCAAAGAACACGCTTGGATTGTTCCTGTAGACGGCGGCACGGTCGTGATTGACCGTGGCTCGACCAACGGCACTTTCGTCAACTCGATCAATTCGCCGAAGATCAGCAAGGTCCGTTTGCAGAACGGCGACAAGATCTTCATCGGCAAGGGAGTCGCTGCGTTTTACGTACCATAGCAGTTAAAACAGTTCAGGTTAGTTGCGGAGAACATAATGGCCAAATTCTGCGCCAACGGGCATCAGATGGAAGATTCCTGGGAGGTCTGCCCTTATTGTCAGAAGACCGGGTATGCCGGGGCGGGTCTCGGGAAAACGCGCATTGTTGAAGATACAGCTGGAGCGACAGCCGTGACTGCGCCCGCCGCGGCCCCGGCGCGCAAGACGGTGCTGCTTTCACAAAAGTACAAGGCGCCCGTAGTCGGCTGGTTCGTTGCTCTCGATGGCCAGCAAAAGGGCGAGGATTTCCGCGTCCGCGACGGTCAGAATACCATCGGGTCGGATGCGAGCTGCGACATCGTGCTCACCGATTCGACCATCTCGGCCAAGCACGCCAGCCTGCGCTACAAAGAAGGCAAGTTCATCCTCACCGATTTGGATTCGAGCAATGGCTCCTATCTGAACGATAAAGACGAGTCGATCGCCCGCGAAGAGCTGAAAGACAACGATGTGGTCCGGTTCGGAGACGTGCGGCTGAAATTCAAGTGTCTCTGAGCGGATCGTGGTGAACACTAATGAAGATTCGGCCTGGGATCGAGCTGGCGAATCTTACCGACGTTGGCTGCGAGCGGGAAAACAACGAGGATTATTTCTGCTACTCGCGAGCCGCAAGCGATGAGGAATTTTCGCGCAAAGGCCGGCTGGCTGTGGTGGCCGATGGGATGGGCGGCGAAGAAGGCGGAGAAATCGCCAGCCGCCTGGCGGTGGATGCGGTTCGCGAGACCTATCTTGCCGCGGCCAGAGCCGGATCCTCAGGAATGCTTGGTTCAGGCTTTCAAAGCCGCGCATGAAGCCATCCTCGAACGTGTCCGGCAACGTCCCGACCTGCAGGGAATGGGAACAACCTGCACGGCGGTTGCAATTACGGATGGACATGCGCATTTCGCTCACATCGGCGACAGCCCGCTTGTATCTGATCCGCGGTTCCTCGCATCTTCCCGCCTCACGCACGACCACACGGCCATAGCAAGCTGATTGAGCAAGGCGTCATCACGCCTGCAGGAAGCGGATACTCATCCGCAACGTCACGTCCTTACTGCTGCTATGGGCGCCAGCGCGAGGTAAGCGCCGATTTTTCGCCCGCTCCGATTCCGCTTCAAGCCGGCGACGTGCTGGTGCTTTGCACGGATGGGTTGTGGGGCAGATCAGCAGATGATGAGCTGCTGTCGATTGTCAGCAGTAAAACGCCGGCGCAAGCGTGCAAAGAATTGGTCCGAAATCGTAAAGAGTAGAGGCGGTCCCGATAATATCACTGTTCAGATCCTGCGAATCGCAGAGGCGAGCAGAAACAGCCTGGTCCAAAAACGGCAGCCGCTGACGATGATTGGAACGCGGTTAGCCAATTATCTGATTCAGGAAAAGCTTGGCGCAGGGCGGCATGGGAGTGGTCTATAAGGCCATCGATCTCAACCTGGACAGGCCGGTCGCGATCAAGGCGCTTCCTCCCGAGCTGGCGCGGGACCCCGGACTGGTCGAGCGGTTCCGCCATGAAGCGAAAGCTCTTGCCAATCTGAATCACGTCAATATTGCGACGCTTTACAGCTTGCAGGAAGTCAACGGCCAGTACTTGATGGTCATGGAGTATCTCGAAGGGATCGCTTTCGATCATTTGATCCGGCAACGCGGCCAGGTTCCGTGTGATGAAGCGATCCGGCTGTTCAAACAGGCACTGCTCGGGATCGGGTCCGCCCACCGACGCGGCATCGTTCATCGCGACATCAAGCCCAGCAACATCATGCTCACTCGCGCCGGTGCCGTGAAAGTGATGGATTTCGGCATCGCCAAAGGGCTAGGCGGGGAGAGCCCTGACTCGCACCGGAGCGCAAATGGGAACCATGGCTTATATGTCCCCGGAGCAGATCCGCAATGAGCCGGTCGATGCCCGCTCTGACATTTATAGCCTGAGTGTTACTCTTTTCGAGATGCTCACGGGCCGCCTGCCTTTTGTGGCTGGAAGCGATTTCGAATTGATGTCCGCGCATCTGCAGACACCTCCGCCCCGGCTGAGCCGGTTTTGCGCCGAGATCGCGAAATCTCTCGAAAACGCCGTTCTCAGAGGACTCGAAAAGAAGCCAGCGGCTCGTTTTCAAACAGCGGAAGAGTTCGGCGCAGCGCTGGAACACGCGGAAGCGCCGGCGCACCGCTTCCCGCCCGTCGTTCCTCGCCAGCCACGAAAGCCCCGCCGGCATCGCCAGCCTCCAACCGCCTCCGAAGCCTCCGCCGCCAGCTGCTTCATTCCGCGAAGCCGGTTTCGCCTGCGGCACGCTCCATCGTGAAGCCTGCCTCGCCGCCGTATGCCGCCGGCCACTACCTGCGGTCGCGGCCGGTCCAGCGCCTCACCCGCCGGTCAAGCCGTTGCGCAAGGGCCGAAATCCCGTTTATGCATTTCTCTCTTTGGCCTTCGGAGTCGCCGTTTTGTTCTGCCTCTTTTTCGGAGGCCTTTACAGCGAGAGCATCCCTATGCTGCTCGCTTGCGCCGTATTGCTGTACTTCCTGCCCATTCTCATCGCTGCGATACTGCTGAAGCGAAACGGAGTGACAGTGGTGAAGCTGAACGCGCTGCGCGGCTGGACAGGAATCGGTTGGATCGAAGCCATGAAAGAGGCGCTTGCCGATGACGAATAGTTCAATTTCCAAACTGGAGCGGAACAACATTTCACTACGCAGATGAAGGAGACTCAGGATGATTGGGACAACAATCGCAAACTACAGGATCGAAGAAAAGCTCGGCGAGGGCGGCATGGGGGTGGTCTACAAAGCGGTCGACATCAATCTTGATCGCGTGGTCGCAATTAAAGTCCTTTCAGCCGATCTGTCCCAGGACCCCGGTCTCCTGGAGCGCTTTCGTGCCGAAGCAAAAGCGCAGGCGCACCTGAATCACACCAACATCGCCTCGCTGTATACCCTTCTCACGGTCGACAATCACACCAGCATCGTCATGGAATATCTGGAAGGCGAAACGCTCGACCAGATGCTCCGCCGCCGCGGCCTGATTCCTTCTGAAGAAGCAGTTCCTCTGTTTCGACAAGCGCTGCTTGGCATCGGCTTCGCTCATCGTATGGGGATCGTTCACCGCGATATCAAGCCGAGCAACATCATGGTGAACAAGTACGGCGTTGTCAAAGTAATGGATTTCGGAATCGCCAAAGTGCTCGGCGGACAGCGCCTGACTCGGACCGGAACGCAGGTCGGCACCGTGTCGTACATGTCTCCGGAGCAGATTCGCAATCGGCCGGTCGACATTCGTTCCGATATTTACTCTCTCGGTGTCACGCTCTACGAGCTGCTCACTGCTCACCTGCCATTTGAAAGCGAGAGCGAGTTCGAGGTCATGTCCGATCATGTGAACACGCCTCCGCCTCCTCCCACTCGTCATTACCCCTATATTCCCCGCGGCATCGAACAATGCGTGTTGAAAGCGCTCGAGAAGAATCCCGACGCGCGGTTTCAAACTGTAGAGGACTTCGGTTCAGCTCTCGAGCATCCCGAAGGAATCGATCAGTGGCTTGCTGCCCATCCTGCCCACCACGCGCAGCCTGTCTTACATACCGGCGGAACACCACCGCCCGCAAGCTCACCGGTGCTCGGCGCCACAGTTTGGCAACAACGCCCGCGCCAAGCTCGCAGACACCTCCGCCATCCTATGCAACCCCGCCGCCGTCCTCCGCAACGCCGCCGCCCGTAAATCAAACCATTGTTCAACCTTCCGCGCCCGCCGACTGCCACAACGCCCGCTGCACTCTGGTCGAAAAAGAACCGGCCTTTGCTCGCCGCGGGAGCCGCGGTCTTAGTGCTCGCCTTGGGCATTGGTGGTTACGAGCTATTCAAGCCCAAGCCGCAACCAATCATCAAGGGAGGCGGTGGCAGTGGAGGTGGAGGGGGCAGCGTGCCGATTTCAGACACATCGTCTCATCGCCAGCAGTCTGATACAAAAGACACGAACCCTCTGCTCTCCGCAACTGGTTCGTCGCCCGATACATCCACCGTCGACGGACACGGCCGCTCCTAGTGCACCTCAGCCGGCGTCTCGACCGACACTTCATCGCAGGCTATGCAGGATGCGCAAAAAGCGCTGAAGGGCGGCCGTCTGTTCCGGCCCCGCACGAACAGTGCGTTTTACTGGGCCAAGCAAGCCGAGCAGAACGGCAATCCCGATGCTCCGGGCCTGGAGCAGACGATCCTCGATACTGCCATGCGGCAGGTCCAAAAATACAGAGACGCAAAAAACTTTGGTGCAGCCTCAACTCTCGCGAGCCAGATGGCTGAATCGTATCCGAATAGAAGCGACGTAGCGCAGTTGAGCGCGTCTATTCAAAAGGACCAGCGCAATGACCAGCAACAGCAGCTTCAGGCACAACACCACAACAGAGGGACACGCAGGCGGAGGCGCAACGGCAGGAGCAGATTCGGGCTCAACAGCAAGCACAGGCCGATGCCGAGAAGGAGCGCCAGCAGCAGCTTCAGCATCAGAATGCTGAACAGCTGGGACAGCGAGCCCAGCAGCAGTCCCAAGCACAGCAGCAACCGCAGATGGCGGGTGCAAGCTTCACTGTGGTACACCGTCATGTCGGCTTCAACACATTCAACGACAGAATCGACAAGTCATTTTGCACGGGTACGCTGACGATTTCGCCAACCGGCACTATCCGATACGACTGTCTTCAGACACAAGATCAACGCTGCGATCATGTGACCTTCTCCGCGTCGGATGTCAAGCAAGCGAAATTAATTCGTGGTGGCGGACTCCACATCGCGACCCGAGTTATGGGCAACTGGGATTTCTTTGGCCAGCCACAACAAATAAACGGCGCTTTTCAGGCCGTCAATCAGCTGATCGCAAACCAGCGTTAAGACCGCACCTGCGGCTGCCGTTACGGATGCGTCTCGCTCGCTGGCGTTGAACGCGCTGGGGCGAATCCACCTGGGTTGTATCTGCTGCTTTGTAACGAGTTTGCTCTGTTGCCGGTCCAGGCTGGACGCCGACAGCGAGCCGTCACCGTGTGAGACTTGACGTTGCCTCAGCACTCTGGTCGTGTTGTAGGCAAGAGAGATGGGATTTGTTCGAATCAGGTCGTTTCTTAGCGCCACCAGCGCCTGAACGGCTCGTATTCGTCCGCGCGGGGCTGATCCGGAAGCTTGGCCCGGCGTTGTTCGCGGATCTGAGCACTCATTCATCCGAAAACTGCCACTTTTCCATCTGTCCCGATAGAACGTTGCCTGCTGATCAGCGCCCTCAGCCGAATCCCGCGCCATCAGCGAGGCGGAGTCCACACATCCCGTAAAAGCCAGGTCATTCAGAACCTTCGCCCGCTCGTTATCGATTAGAGGGTCTGTTGCGTGGGTCAGGTGCATCCTGCGAACCGCGTAGCCAATGTCCTCGGTCGCCGCGCTTAGCCATGCGTCTTCCTTGCCTTGCTTCCAAAGACGCAGATGGTGACGCTTGGAAAACGTATCTAGGCTTTTCTGGTAGTCAGCATCGGCAGTCACGCCGTTTAATTTCAAATTCCCCATGGGCGCCATGCGTAGCCCATGCGCTGCACCATGCAGTGGTACATGCGATAGACAGACCGTAGAGAGCTCTGTTGCGCCCCTGACCATCCTGCCGCCCGAAACGCCCGGTTGATCGACTCGCGACTTCCTAGAAAAAGAATGTTGATCAAGTCTGACGGGTGATTGCGTCCTCGGTCGGTCCGCTGCCCGGGAAGCTGTGCAAGGAGTTCGTTCGCGTCGGCGACGTCCGCTGGAGAGAGCGGCGCAACATGAGTTTGGGGAGCGCTCGAGTTGGGAATATTTGTCTCTCCAGTGAGTTGAAGAATGACCTCAGTGCCTGCGGGAAAGTAGATCTCAGGATCCGGAGACCGGGCGATCAAACACTTGACTCCCAAGGCCGGTACCACAAATTCGGGATCAACAAACAACAGCGGGATCGCGTAAAACGCGAAGCTTGAAGAAACATTCGCGGTGGGATAAATTCCGCCTATGATTCCTTGAGCGTTTACTCGTTCCTTAGCGGTTTAATTTCGGTTACTCGAGCCTCAATAGGAATCGGCGCCCCATCCGGCAATTGCACCGTGTCAAAGGCGTATTCAAGAGCGGCAGTCAGGTGCTTCAGTCCTAATCCAAGGCGCTCGACGCTTTCGACCACTCCCGAGACGGTCGCGCCTTGAGGGATCAGCAACCGGCCTTCCACGAAGACTGGCGCGATCACGATCGCTTCAATATGATCGCCGTGACGTGAGATGCGGATCCTGTGGCGACCGATAGCCTCACCTCTAACCGCGTTCCTGCCGGCAAAGTCTCGGCAGGGAGGAAGCGAGGGAGAACGAGAAACGTCGCTATCGCGACCAGCAGAGCGGCAAAACGTCTCGGCACCTTATTTAATCATACCTGGGAAAGTCCCTTGGATTTCTAACGAAGTAGATGGATTCGCAAAAAGCGTCTGAGGCCTTCTGCGACCGATCCGTACACCAGGTGTGCACCAAATTCCGCGGCTTCCGGACCGGGCGCCGACCGTGTAACTGGCTCTGACAGACCCAGCGCAGGTACCGTAATCACGTGCGCGCCTAACCAGACCACGGCGCCAAACGGCATTCCCCATCCGGCACACATCGATGGCGCAAATTCAACCAGCGTTCCATAAGCCGCCGCCACTGTCGAACCAAAGGCGTAGTGCACAGCGGGCGCCGCAATCTTCTTCTGTTGCGCGGTCAGCTCATGATGGAAAATATTTTGCGAGATCGCGGAAGCGGCCAGCACCGTTGAATCTTCTTTGTCCGGCTTTGAGGGCCTTTCATCGCTCTGAACCAGAGAATGAAACTGGCTCATCGCGAAAGCCCCGGCAAGTCCTCCCAAGACCCCTGCAAGAAGACCTTTCCATGCGCTCCGCCGCCGGTCAACTCGCATGCTCCACATCATATCCCTCTGGCATCTTTAACCCTGGCGCGACTTTCGCCACCTCTGCCAGGAATCGCTCCGCCACCCGCCGCATTTCAAACTGTTCGACATCGCGCGCGCCAGATGAACTGAGAGATTCGCGGAGGTCCGGATCACGATAGAGGCGATCGATCGCTTCGGCGAGTGCTTCCGCGCTTTCCGGCTCTACAAGAATGCCATTGCGAACCACTTCAGGAACAGCGGCAGCGCGCGCTGCCACAATCGGTTTACCCGCCGCCATCGCCTCCAAAAATACAATCCCGAAGCCTTCCTGCACGCTCGGCAGGCAGAAGATATCGGCGCGATTATATTCCGCGGCCAGCGTGCCCGACGCTGACATCGCCCAGCCAACATATCGACGATTCCAGATGCAGCTCAGAACAAATTCTTCGTAGCCTCTTGTACTCCGGGCCATTCCCGATAATCCGAATCTCGAGCCGCGGAATACGATCCCGCAGAAGAGCCGCAGCTCGCAACAGCAGCTCCATGCGCTTTCGAGGATAGAACCGGCATACCGATAAAACAGTAAACTTGCGCGGGTCTGGAGCAGCCGGATTTGCGCGGAATAATTTCCGCCACGCCTCCAGATCGATCAATTCCGGCACCACCACCGCATCATCTACGCGATAAAGTTCCTTGAGGCGCTCCGCGCAATATCGACTTATAGTGATGACCAGGTCGGCGCGCCTCGCGTGCTTTGCCTCGAGCCACGCTTGAAGCGCCATGCTTGTGCGCGTGCCGCCATGCTCAAAACGAATGGCGTCGCCCAGCACTCCTTTAATACACGCTATGTGTGGGACCGAGCCCCGCCGGCCCGCGATCGCATATCCATCCGCGTCGATCCCAACTGTCGCGTCTCCGTTGAATTTCCGCCATCGCAAAGTCTCATTGAACAAGATGCGCGTGGCCGTGTAAATCGGCGTTCGTACGCGCGGAGTAACCATCGCGACATCGGTTCCAAGCTGGCGAAGCCCCTCAACCAATGTCCGTGTTCCGACGTAGCATCCGCTGCCGCGCCGCACATCCCAGGGAATCGCCGTTATGAACTGAAGCAGACTCACGTTATAATTCTCCGATGCCGGTGAGCCGGGCGGAGGGTTAAGGATGCGTTCATTCTTGATAGTCGTGCTTTTAGCTGCGGGTGCAACCGCGGCCGCGGCGCAGGACCGGCACAGCTGGGAATCGCTTGCGCAATTAAAACCAGGCGATAAGGTTCGCCTCTCACTGACAACACGCGGGCCGTAACGGTGAATTCCAGAACTGGACGCAGGAGCAGGTGACGGTCGGAACCGTGAGCGCGAAGAAGGAGGAAGTACTCAAAGTAGAGCGATACCAGCAAGGTGGCTGGGGCCGGGGGAAGACCGCAGCGGTCGGTGCGGCTATCGGCTTCGGCGGGGGGTTCGCAATCGGCGCAGCGGTCGGCGGAAATTGCCAGCACGCGATCGGACCATGCTACTCACGCGGCTACGTTGGAGCATTCGCGGGGACCGGATTGCAGCGATTGGCGCGCTAATCGGGGCCTTGCTACCGCACCACAATAAGGATGTTATTTACGCGAAGTAGTCACTGAACTCCCCAGGTATCTGTCGAACCAAGCGAGCGTGCGCCGCAACACGTCCACACGATCTTTAGGATCATGAAACGCGTGGCCCTCGCCAGCATAAACGACGAGTTGAGTTGGAACGTTTAGCGCCTTCAGAGCGTGCCAGAACTCAAAAGATTGCGGCGATGGGCACTCGCCGTCACGTTCTCCCACGACAACCAGAGTCGGCGTCTTCACTTGCTTGATATAGGTGATGGGCGAGCTCTTCGCGTACACAGCCGGATCGTTATAAACGGACGCGCCGAAGTAGGGGATCATCCACTCGTCAATCGAATTCTCGCCATAGTAGCTCAGCCAATCGGCGATACCTGCACCCGCAACGGCGGCTCGGAACCGGTTGGTCTGGGTAACGGTCCACATGGTCATGAATCCGCCATAGCTCCAGCCAGTGACTCCGATACGGTTGCTGTCGATGGGCGCTTTCTTCAATACGGCATCGAGACCCGCTAGAATGTCGCGAAGGTCGCCGCCTCCAAAATCCTTCACGTTTGCACGGGTAAACGCCTCGCCCTCTCCGTAACTCCCTCGCGGGTTCGGAAAGAACACAAAATATCCGAGGCTGGCCATCACAGACATGTCGAACCGGGAACTCGGCCAAGAAGCCGATGTAAGATTCGCGGGTCCGCCATGAATTTCGACCACCATGGGGTAACGTTTGCCAGCGTCGAAATTGTCGGGATAAAGAAGCCAGCCCTGCACCCGAAATCCCTGATTATTCCAGATGACGCTCTCCGCTTTTCCCCAATGAGGTCGCTGGGCTGAGTTAGCGTGGGTGAGTTGGTGCCACTTGCCCGCAGGGCCGGCCCAAACTTCCGGCGCCTGCTCCCACGAGGAACGGATCACAGCGCTGGTTTTGCCATCACGCGCGAATGAGAAGTTTGGATAATTCCCGTCCTGGTGGAGTGCTTCGCCGCCCTTCCAAAGCATTTCGATTTGACCGGTGGCGGCATCCAGAGTAGAAATAGCGCCACCTCCATCGACGGCCTCGGTAAACACAATTTTTCGGCTGTCCTGCCACATCAGGCTGCTTGGAGATGCTTTTATGCCGGGAGTAATGTCGCGCGGCTCGCCGCCCTGGGTTCCCATCGTGACGCCAATCGTGAAGATGTCGCCACCATTGAAACCTTCGTCGCTCATCAGGCCACCGATGAAAGCGATCTGCTTCCCATCCGGAGACCACCGTGGCAGAGCGAGTTGCCGCTCAACCGGCGGATGGTACAAGACATCCATTCGACCCGAGCCGATATTCAGGACGTAAAGTTGCGCGATCCACCAGTTGTTATCCGCGGGTCCAGGCGCAGCGAGCGCGGCAAAGCGGTTTCCATCCGGCGACCAATCATATTCGTAAATGTTCAGCGCGGCGGGCGAGATCTGGCGCATGTCGCCTCCCGCGGCGCTGACAATGGTCAATCGCTGGTTATGGATATCACTTCCAATTGGTCCGGTTTGCGCAGGTTCAGCTTCGAGCGGACCGCCGCCACCACCGTTCTCCGCATACAAAAAGGCGAGGCGCTTTCCATCCGGCGACCAGCGAATATCGGTGACATAGCCCTTCAGATTCGTTACTCGTCGAGCTTTGCTCCCTCGAACGGGCAGTACGAAGACTTGATCCTGCGCCGATTCCGCGTTGGAAAGAAACGCAAGCTCCGTGCTGTCAGGCGACCATGCGACGCCAGTTTCCCGGAACGATTTCTTTCCGTCACCGGCGGTGACTCGCTGCGGCTTTTCGAAGGATCTGTCGAATTGACGACGTAGATCTCGGTGTTGTCTTCGTTGTCCTGAGCTGACTGAATCCACGCTACCCACTTGCCATCCGGCGAGATAGAAACACCGGAAAACGAGCGCACTTGTTCCAGTTGCTTCAGGACTCGACCAATTTGCGACTCTTGGGCGGATGCAGCAAGCGTAAACAACATCGAGGCGGCACACAGTGCGGCGGCTCGAATGCAAATAGCGGAAGAGGAATGGAACATGGATCTAATCAGTGAATGCCGACCGCGCCTCGAACCGATTCGATCAGCTTCGCCGGGTCATAGGCAACGCCTTCTTTGAAGACGTACTTCACTTTCTCAACATCGGCAATGTGGGTTGAGGGGTCGCCGTCGACGACCACTAAATCCGCCTGCTTGCCCGCGGCGATAGAGCCGATACTGATCCGTGCGGCCCAGGTAAGCTGCACCATTATATGAGTAGATTCGAATGGCTTCTTCCGGCTTGAATCCTGCCTCGACTAACAGCTCGAGATTTCGCTCATCGCCGAAGCCGGGCAAGGCGCCACCATTTCCGGTTGGATCGCAGCCCGCGATCAGCAACCCGCCTGCGGCCGCAAATTCGCGCTCAAAATCCATCTCTTTCTTGAGCCACGAAAAGTTGCGTGCGTTGGGATTTCCTGCCGCTCTCTCCTTGGCCGCAAGATAGCTCATGGACGCCTCAGGCGACATGGCGTCTAAGACACGCTGCTCCAGGGGCGGCCGCCCGGGAATGGATGCTTCGAAGACCACCAAGGTGGAGGTGACAGCAACCTTATGATCGACAAGTGCGTGGATCATCTTCTGGGCCTCAGATCCTTTTAAGTCGAGATTTTGAATCGACGCGGCACTCTGCCGCTGATCGGGGCAAACGTCGCGCTGTTTGCCGGGCGTGAACTCCGTATCGACAAGAAGGCCGTGCTCCAGATCGTCTATCCCCAACTCAGCGGCTTCCGTAAAACCAACCGAGCAAAGATGGCCCGTTATCTTCAGCCCATGCTCATGCGCCGCCTTAATTGCTTCGGCAAGCGCATCGTGCGAGATATTCATGTAGGCCTTAAACGACGTCGATCCTTCTTGCGCCCAGTAATCGACCAGACGCCGCGCTTGCGCTGGAGAAGTAAGGGATGGCATCTGGATGGAAAATCCGCCGGGGCCCTGGATGTAGGGACCCGTCGCGTCCATGGTCGGGCCGGGCATTTTGCCGCTCTCGATCAACTTCTTCACGTTGATGTCGGTGTATGGCTCTAGCGAGCCGCCGGTGCGCATTGTCGTTATTCCGGACGCGAGATAGAGGCGCGGGGCGCTAAACGCCTGCTCGTTGTACATCGGAATGCCGCCGCCCGAGGGATAAAACAAGTGCTCATGCATGGCGACAAGACCCGGGTAAACAGTATGACCGCTCAGGTCGAGTGTGCGGGCGCCGCTCGGGATCTGGGTTGCGCCCGCGGCTCCCAGAGCGGCGATCCTGCCATGATCGATAACGATGGTCTGGTCGGATCGTGCGGGCGCGCCAGTGCCATCGATCACCCGGACATGCACAAGAGCGATGACCGGATCATTCAAGCTGATAAACGGCTGGACTCCCGGCGTGAGACGGCTTTGCGCAGTAACCACCGGCAATAGAGCTAACAGGCTGAAGAAAGCGAGAAAAAATCGACGCATAAAATCGGCTTCGATTCTACACCAGTGGCACAGACGATCGTTTTTTCGTCTGTGTCTTGTCAGATGACCAAGCAGTTTACGGAGCAGGCGTGGCGTGACGCGCGGCAGCTCTTCTCTGTTCTTCCTGGCGGTCGCGCTCTTCTTGTTCCCGGGCGCGCTGCTCGCGATCGGCAACTATGCGCTGATAAATGGCAAACTGGTCCGGCGTGAGAATCGATTTGACACGGGCAATGTGGTCCTGCTTGATCTTGAGCATAGCCGGATGATAGGAATCTCTCACGGCCTTGTACTTTGCCTTAGTGTCGTCCAGAATTGAGTCGAACTGAGCAACCTGCGAGTCGGTCAGGGTCAGCTTGGATTTCATGTCGGCGAGGTAGCGCTGGCGCGGATCGATCGCATTCACCGTCGTTGTGGAGTAGAAGCGCTCGCCCAATGCGCCCACGGCAGCTCCACAAATAAACAGCAGAACGGCGAAAAGAGCGGCAGCCCGTTGATTGCGCTTCATATCGCTTCCCGCTGTGCTTGATACCTAACGATGGGGCGCTTCCGCGGCCTCACCGGTTGCCGGCGTGCTTCGAATTGCCTCAGTGTAGTACGTCTTTTCAGCCGTATGATCAGCCATCAACGCATCAACATAAGTAGGAGCGAGAAGGTGCGTCTGTTGCACTGAAATGAAATTAAGCACGAGAAGCAGAAGGCATAAAGCCGCCGAGGCGGTCATGACTGTGCGGGCGAGACGCTGAAAAACGAACCAAAAACTGTGATGGGCCTCAATCCTCTGCCACAAATTGGGCATGAAGTTGACGCTCGGCTCCACGTCGGGGCACGCGTCCCGGTAGCTTTGGAATAAATCGTCCAATCGCGAATCATCGTTCGTCATAGTACAACTCCCACACTCTGCGGCATCACTTCCTTCGCCGCAATCCTTCGCCCAAGCCCAACGCTCTACAATTTACCATCCGCCAAAGCGGCTTTATATGCTTTAAGCACCCGCTGGCGGGCTCGAAATAATCGCACCTTCAACGCGTTTTCATTCACGTTGTAAATCTGCTCTAGTTCTCTCAACGACAGCCCTTCTACTTCCTTTAGCGTCAGAAGCAACCGGTCCTCCTCCGAAACGTGCCGGAACAACGCATCCACGAACTCCCGCACTTGGCCCTTCTGCCGATCTTCGCCCTCCTGTCGGCCGCCGGCCAGCGAGTCAGCCATCATCACCTGCTGTTCGCTGAGATCCGCCATCCGCGATTCATTGCGCCGTTTGGCTCGCCTCAAATAATCGTACGAAGCATTCACCGTAAGGCGATATAGCCAGGGCTCAAAGACTTCCGCAGTCCGAAGCTGATCCAGCGAGTAATACAGCCGGAGGAACACCTCCTGAGCGACATCCTCGACGTCTTCTGGACGTCCGATGAGCCGCGATATGGTACCTAAGATTCGCTTCCGGTAAGCCAGAACCAACTGGTTGAACGCTGCCGCGTCGCCTGCTCGCGCTCTTTCAATCAGTTCTTGCTCGACAAGCATACCGGCTTTGAATGCCGGACCCTGTCGGCCCTTCGATTTCCTAGGCGCTCCGGCAACTTGTTAGGTTACAAGGCTTTGAGGAAAACTCCAAGCCGCTGTTTGGCTGCGGAGCTTCGCTGGCAGAGGAGAGCGAAATTTGCCGTAATTCCAGTTCGCGGATAACTGCATTGATTACGGAGCGCTGAGCATATAGGCGTTCCAGCTCCCCTCGGACGAGGGTATCACCCTTACCCCGGCAGGACGTTCTCCCGTGAGACATAGCAATGTTGTACCTCTAAACCCGGCAGAGTTCAATGAGGTTCTTAGTAGAACGGTCGCACAATAGCAACGATGTAGAAAAAATAATTGACACAGAATAGCAATTTGTGATATTCAATTAGCAGATTGCTATATGACCGTCGCCGAGAAAATTCGCTACCTCCGGGTGATTGAGGGCCACCTTCGAGGGCTGAATCGGGAAATGACTCAGAAGGAAGTGATCGCCGCTATTCACCAGGAATTAAAGCGATCCATCAGTCAGCCTTATCTCTCGCAACTGGAGGGAGGACATCGGAAGCACCTGACAAATACGACTCGTTTGCTGCTGGCCAAGTTCTTTCGTGTACACCCTGGCTATTTGGTGGATGACCCGGAGGGCTTTCAAACAGAACTGATCAGCGATCTTCGCCAGCAGGAGGACCGGCTGGACCTTTGGCTGATCCAGGGAGCGGAACGATTTCGGGCCGATGTTCCATTGTCTGAAGCCCTGCTGAAGCTTGCCCGCCACGACGACACGCGCAGATGCGTGTTGCTGTTGGGGTCGATTCTGGAAACGCCCGATCTGGTGAACCGGTTATGGGAGGTATTGACACCGAAGGAGGAATTGCGTCGTGAGTTGGCCTGACATCTATTTGTTGTGCTTTGCCGTGGGTGCTTTGTGGAGCCTCGCCTCGCTGCTCTTGGGCGGTTTTCACCTGGGGCACTCGGGCGCGTCGCACGCGGGGCATGCGCATCTAGGTCACGGTCATACGTCCGCCAGAGTGCCGGCTCACGAGGGCCTGGGCAGCTGGGCCGGCACTATGATCAACCCAAGCTGCGCAGCCGTGTTCCTGGCCTGGTTCGGAGGAGTTGGTTACCTGCTGACGCGTCACTCCGGCCTGGCATTTTGGATTAACTTAGTCATCGCGATCGCCCTCGGCCTCACGGGAGCGTTGCTTCTGGCCGCATTTCTCCGCTTCCTTCAAGCGCGCGAACAGCCGCTGAATCCCGCTGATTACGACATGATCGGCGTGCTCGGTCAAGTGTCGAGCGCCATTCGCCCGGATGGAGTTGGAGAGGCGATCTACGTGCGCGACGGCGCAAGAAAGCTTGTTCCCGCGCGCAGCGAAGACGGGACGGCAATCGGCCGCGGCGAAGAAGTGATCGTCACCCGCTATGAGAGAGGAATCGCGTACGTACGCACCTGGGAAGCAATGACCCAGCCGGTCAACCTGAAGGTTCCACCGGAAACGTTGCAAAAGGAGAGTAAACGTGTCGAATGAAATCATTTATATTGCCGCGGTTGTAGTGCTCACATTGCTGGTGCTGATGATGGCCATGGCCACGCTGTACCGCAAGGCTGGACCGCACGAAGCGTTGATCGTGTATGGACTGCGCGGCACAAGAATCGTCAAGGGAAGAGGCACGGTCATCTTCCCGATGGTTGAAAACTTCAAACAGCTCTCGCTGCAGCTCATGTCGTTCGACGTTGCGCCACAGCAGGATCTTTACACAAAGCAGGGCGTCGCCGTCACCGTGGAAGCGGTCGCACAGATCAAGGTGAAGAGCGATCCGGAGTCGATCCAAACTGCCGCCGAACAATTTCTGACGAAAAGCGATCAGGCTCGCGAAGGCTTAATACGGCTGGTCATGGAGGGCCACCTGCGCGGCATCATCGGGCAACTTTCGGTGGAGCAGATTGTAAAAGAACCGGAGATGGTGGGCGATCGCATGCGCGCTACTTGTGCCGATGACATGAGCAAGATGGGGCTCGAGGTGGTCTCGTTCACCATCAAGGAAGTCCGCGATAAGAACGAGTACATCACCAACATGGGCCGGCCCGATATCGCGCGTATTAAGCGCGATGCCGATGTGGCGTCGGCGGAAGCGGATCGTGACACCGCGATCCGGCGCGCTGAAGCCATGCGGGCGGCGGCCGTCGCCAGGGCTCAGGCCGATCAGGAGCGCGTTCTGGCAGAGGCGCTTTCGCTTGCCGCACAGGCTGAAGCGCAGCGCGATCTGGAAATCAGAAAGGCGCAATACGTCGAGACCATCAAGCGGCAGCAGGCGCAAGCGGACAAAGCCTACGATATTCAATCGAACATGATGCAGCAGCAAGTGATGGTGGAGGCGGTGAAGATCCGGCAGG
The DNA here is from genome assembly GCA_963819405.1 of uncultured Acidobacteriaceae bacterium. GTDB lineage: Bacteria > Acidobacteriota > Terriglobia > Bryobacterales > Bryobacteraceae > Bog-105. The sequence continues at coordinate 310,794 of CAWFWH010000016.1, forward strand.
TGGAGAAGGAACAGGAAATCAAGGTGCAAGAAGCGGAAATTCTTCGCCACGAAAAAGAGTTGATCGCAACCGTGATCAAGAACGCCGAGATCGAACGGCAGCGCATCGAGATGTTGGCCGAAGCTTCGCGGCGAAAGATGACGATCGAAGCCGAGGGCGCAGCTGCCGCCACGCGCGCGCAAGGCGAAGCGGATGCCGACATCATTCTGAGGAAGGGCGAGGCCGAAGCCAAGGCGATGAACGTCAAGGCGGAGGCGTATCACGAATGGAACCAGGCGGCGGTTGTCGACAAGCTGATCACGGGTCTGCCGGAAGTGGTGAGGGCCATGGCTGCGCCACTCGCCAACATCGACAAGATCACCATTGTTTCGACAGGCGATGGGAATTCCACCGGGATGAGCAAGATCACCGGCGACATGACCAAGATCGCAGCCCAGATTCCAATTCTGTTCGAGACTCTTTCGGGCATGCAGATGTCCGAGTTGTTAGGAAAGGTTCGAGGAATAACTGACCGTACGGGCGGCGAGGCAAAACCAAACGGCCCAAGCAGTAACTCATAAAGGAGAAATTATGCCGCTATTAGATCGAGTGACAACGCTCATAAAAGCAAATCTCAACGACCTTGTCGATAAGGCCGAAGATCCGGAGAAGCTTCTCAAGCAGCTTCTCCTCGACATGCAAAACCAATTTATGCAAGTGAAGACGCAAGTGGCGATCGCGATTGCCGATCAGCATCTTCTCGAGAAAAAGCAACAAGAGAACCTGGAAGCGCAGCGGGATTGGGTGCGGAAGGCAGAGCTCGCCATTCAGAAGAACGAAGAGGATCTGGCGCGGAACGCTCTTGAACGCTCGCTTACTTATGAAAATGCGGCCAGAAACTTCGCGCAACAGACTGAGGATCAGTCGCATCAGGTGCAAATTCTGCGTGACGCCCTCCACAGGCTGGAACAGAAGATGACTGAAACCAAAGCGAAAACGGAGCTGCTGATTGCGCAACATCGCAGGGCGCGTTTGGCGGTTCGCTCCGGCTCGACCGCTATGAAGGAGTTTGAAAACGATGCGGCGTTTGACCGTTTGCGTACGAAGGTGTTTGAAGCGGAGGCGCTAGGCCTGGGCGGGTACATCGCGGCAAATGAGACGAATACCGAGCGGCGGCTCGCGGCTTTGGAGAAATCGGATCAGGTGGAACGCCTGTTGGCCGATTTGAAGACCCGATCGACTCGCCTGATCGGCTAAGATCCACGGTTACTTCTGCAAGCCGACGTAAACGTCGACGTGCGAATCGGAAGGCTTAGAGTCCAGCGCTCCGTAATAGACCTCGAAATCTGTTTTGTAGGCGCGATGCAGCGGTCCCGGCTTTTCGAGTGACCAGATGCGCTTCCAGAGATCGACGATCATTTGAGGAGAAGGGCCGCCCTTCGCCGTGAACATGGCGTAATCGCCCGGCGCGACTGCTCTTGAGATCATGCCCGCCGGAAGGTCTTTCGCCGACGATACTTTCGCGCCGAGAACGTAGGTGTATGGGCCGTCCTTGTCGCTTTCGTAATCCGTATACAGAGCGACGATGCGCGAATCGACGCGGTTCGGAATTCGATTGAGCAGATCCTCACTCCGCAACCGCGCCCAAAGCGTGGGAATCAGACCATCGCTGGTCCGTTCTTGCGCATTTGAGGTTCGCGCCTCGATACCGGCAACGGTAAACGTATCGACATGCAGCTTCACGAGATTCATTTCATCCGCCATCCCAGGTATAAGGCAGAAGGCGAGCGCAGCGGCGCCGAAAATGGCCGATACAAGAGTAAAACCGAGTTTCATTGTATTCGCCTCAATTCGGACTTGCCCGCGGCGCGCTCCACGGCGAGTCGCAAGCCAGTCGGAATCTTTGAAAAAAACATCGTCACCAGGCGATAACGCCAGCCCGGAATCACGAATAACTTCCGGCGGCGCAAACCGTCGAGCGATGCATCTACAACTTCTTCCGCCGTCATCCACAAGCTCGGAGAGGCCCTCCGGTATCGATCGACTCCCATTGTTTCGTGGAACTCCGAGTAGGTGAAGCCCGGGCACAGAGCCTGAACAATGACATTCGAAGGAAGCCCCCGCAGCTCAAGATAGAGACCTTCCGTAAAGGCTGTCATCCAACTCTTCGTCGCAGCATAGCTGGTTGATCCGGGACTGCGCACAAATGCCGAAACGGAGGCGACATTGATAATTCCGCCAAAATCGCGCGGCACCATGTTGCGGAGCGCAGCGTGAGTCAATTGCACAGTTGCCATGACGTGCAGCTTGTGCATTTGCTCCTGACCTTCAAGAGCAGCCTCCCAGAAACGGCCTTTTGTGCCGAAGCCGGCGTTATTCACAAGTAGCGCGAGGCGTTGTTCGGCGGCGATGCGCGCGGCAACCGCAGCTACGTCCTGTTCCGCCGTGAGATCCGCCTCCATGACATCGATTTGGGACGGGTAAGCGCTCGATAGCTCGGCTGCAAGATGTTCGAGCCGGTCTCTTACGACGCGCGATAAGAAGCAAATCGTGCTCGGGCGCAAGCTTGCGAGCAAACACCGCACCGATGCCGCTGGAAGCACCGGTGATCGCAACAACTGTTCTGGGCACAACGGGTTCCTCCGGAACGAAAGGCGCTATCCAAAGCGCAACCTCCAGTTTGCACCCGCCTCAGAAAAGCACTTCGAAATCGAAGCGGTAACGCCGGTGGTAGTTGCCGAAAAATACGCCGTATTGTGGATCGGCAATGTTGTCACGTACTAACAGAGGGTTGAAGTGGTTTGTGAGATTAAAAGCGCTGAGCGATATCCGCAGCGTGTATTTCGCGTTGACCTTCAGGTCCTTCATGATTCGTGCGTCGGCGGAAAAGAAATTGCGGAACCGGGTCTGATCGCTGTATGGCATACCGGCATAGTTTTCGAGCGCATCGAAGCTCGCATACGGGAAGCCATTGCGGTATTCGATCAGTGGCAGAACCTGCAAACCCCAAACGTGGGGATTGACGTGACCCCAAATCAGGAAACGGTTGGGCAGGTCGCCTGGAAGGTTCGAATACAAGTCTGGCCGAACTAACGGGACTGGAAAATTGCCGAGGAACGTGTCGAACCCGTTCAGACTGCCACGGCTGCGGCTGTTGACGTAGGAAAAAACGAGCTGTTGGCCATCCTTCCAACTCACTTTCGCGGTTACTTCCGCCTGTCTGTAATGCGCGCTCCCGTTACCGTTCAACACCACTTCGTTGGCTGTTCCCAGAATCTCCGGCTCGAACACAATCAGTCCTTGCGAACGGTTATCGATATAAACTGCGCGAATCCGGAGCAAAGGCGAGAAGCTATGCTCCAGCTGCGCGTTCCATGTGTTGCCGCGAGGTGAGAATGCTCCCGCTATCTGCCGTCCCCTGACGAAAAACGATCGTGGCCCCGTCGCGCTTCCGATGACGTTCAGATACTGCATGGGAGAGCCTATGATGCTGCCGTTGAGGGCGTAATCGGTGATCGTTCTCGTGGGATATCGACCGAATGTGTAAACGTCGAGTGGGATGTGGTCGTAAAATTCGCCCCAGCCGAAACGGAAAACTGTTCGTTCATTAGAAAAGGGACTCCAGGCGAAGCCCGCCCGCGGCGCGATGCGCAGACTTGACGCGAGCCTCTGGTGTTCAATTCGGAAGCCGTAATCGAAAGCGAGTTTCGAATTCACCGCCCAGTGATCCTGGCCGTATGCTGTAACTTCCAGATCCGCCCGGTTGAATGGGAGAGGATTCGTAAAGCTGACGCGCTCGAGCTGCTGGCCTGCCGTGTTGAGAATGTCGATAGGCCGGTAAGCGAATTGTCCCTCGTCGTTCGAACCCGTCAAGGAAGAGCCAGTCTTTATTTGATGCGTTCCCGCGAGCCTTGCTGGCGCCGGCGACCAGATCTCAAGCCACTCCGTCCGGTGCGCATCGCGGTTCTGCGTGCCGAAGTAGTTTCCATGGTTTCCTTCGGGCGTCAGGATCATGTCGGCGCTGCCCTGGGCCCCAATGACGGCATTGAATCGCTGAATGGAAACCGAGCTGTCCAGGGTTCCGCCCCACAGTCCGAAATGGTCGGCCGCTGTGCCGACGTAATTATGTTGCGCATAGCTGGGAGTCACGGGCTGGGGATTAAAGTAGTCAGGATTGACGAAGTTCGTGTGTTGAGGACTGATGTGCAGAGTGGCAGTTATGATCTGTCTCGCCGACGCTATGTAGTCGAGTTGCGTGAATGAATTAATTGACTCCTGTTTGGATTCGTTAAAGGGAAAGCCCAACGTGCGGCTTGGCACTTTATCGAGAATGTACACAAGCGCTGAATTGAAATAGAGGCGATTCGGAATCAGGGGACCGCCCAGCACGAACCTGGGAGTTTCGTTGCGAATCCCGACCATGTGATAGCTTCGAATCCGGAAATCCGGAAAAGGATCGTTGAGATCCGCGTGCCACTTCTCGCCGCCTCGACGGGTCTCGACGGCAACCACGGTTTGAGTGAAACGACCATATTGGGCGAGGAAGGGAACGTTCAACACATTCACCGTTTCAATGGCGTCGACCGGCACGGTTTGCCCAAATTTCCCTGTCGCGGGATCCGTGACGTCGCTCTGATTCACGACGAATGCGCTGCGCTGCTCGCCCGTGCCATCGATGATGAGTTGGCCCTCCGGCGATCGCACCACTCCCGGCACCAAAGGAAGTGTTTCGGCGACAGTGGCCGGATTGGTGGGAAGCGTCTTCACTTCACTGGGGTGCAATTCGTTGCTCTCGGAAGCACTCTGCTCAACCGGCGCTATCGTTTCTGTTACATTCGCGCTGGTGCGCACGATACGCGGATTTAGAACAAGCGTCACATCGATGTTCGATCCGCTGCTGACTTGAACGGTACTGCTGCTCTCTTCAAATCCTTCTTTCGCCGCACGAACCATCCAGGAACCACACGGTACATTCGCGAAATTCGCGAGACCCGTGGTTTGCGTTCCTTGTGCGCCGATCTCTTTACCGTCCTGCCCGAGCCCCACCTGCGCATCGAAGATGGGACTCTCCTGAGAGTCCTTTACGAAAACACGCACCGAGCCGGGTTTGCATGTCTGAGCGAGCGCGCCCCCGCCCAACGCGACAAAGATCAGACCGATTGCTATGCCGGTTGCCAAGTTTTGAACGCGGAACAAACTCCACCCCAGCTACCTTCCCGTAAGGATCTGCGAGGCAATGATAGCAGGGGATTGCTTTTGCATAAATAGGCCTGTGCGAACGGGCAGATAGGCAGTTCTAGGACTTTATCGCGTTCTGCCGAGCGCAGCCTTCGGTTCTTTCAGCTAAGATATCCGAGCCACTGTGGGTCGCTCTCGCAAAGAGAGCAGAGGACGTTGATCGCCAGTTCCCATTGGCCGATGATCGGATACTCGAGCATGGCGAGCCCTGCGAGTGCTCGTGATCCTGAAAGAGCGGCCCTGATCGTTGTTCGTTCATAAGCCTTCACCGATTGGACCAGCCCCCGCACAGAATCGGGCAAACAGCCAATCCGCCGCGGCCTGGCTCCTGTGCTGTCGAGATCGCAAGGCACTTCAACCACATCATCAGATTCCAGATCTTCAATCGCGCCCTGGTTTGGAACATTGATTACTACCTCTCGGGCACGCTCCGAGACCAACCCGCTCATCACCTCCAGAGCGATGCGATGATATCCAGTAGCAGTTTCAAACGGATCGGACTGTCCTCTTTGAACCGCAAACGCCGACCCAGCCTGCGCTTCTAACGCCATATAAGATTCGTTGCGGCGCATCAAGTATTCCCGGTACTTTGCCAGTGCTTCAGTACCGTCCTTTTTATCGAGCTCCTGAAAGAGAGCGGCATTCAACTTCTGCAACTCCTCGCCTCGAGTGGCGCCAGCCCGCAGCTGATTCTCATGCGCTTTTCTCTGGCTGTAATAAAAAAACAGGTATTCCGTTGGGATGAGGCGGAGTGTCTGGATTAGCGCGGGATCGAACAGGCCATCTGGATAAAGCTGGCGTAGCAGACCGGCATCGTTTAGAAGCCGTTCGGTAACATCTTCGCCGCGCAACCTTACGCGCCGAATCCAGCCCAGGTGATTCAAGCCTGCGTAGTCAAACGCCATTTCGCCATACGGCTCATGGAGCACTGCGGCGATTCTGTGGAACAGCTCAGTGGGAGTGTCGCATATTCCGATGATTCTGAGCGCCGTATTTTGAGTAAGCGCCTGGGTGATCAATCCGGCAGGGTTTGTGAAGTTGATGAACCAGGCACGCGGGGCAACATCTTCTATCATTCGGGCATGCGCCAGGGTGATTGGTAGAGTGCGAAGCGCCATCGCTGTACCGCCCGGTCCAGTGGTTTCCTGCCCCGCAAGACCATGCTCTATCGCGATTCGCTCATCGCGTGCGCGAGCGGAAATGCCGCCAACCCGGACGCTGTTCAGTACAAAATCGGCGCCCCGGGCAGCCTCTTCAAGCCGCGGCACAGTCCGGATCTCAAACCCGTCCGAAAATTGACGCAATATCTCACGGCCAAGTCGGGCCATGATGTCCACGCGGGCGAGATCCGTATCGAATAAGGCGACCTCACTGACTTGCAATAGCGATTGCGATTGAGCCAATCCGTAGATGAGGAGAGGCGTGCGCACCCCGCCGCCGCCAATAATGGTCACCTTACGCATGACAACTCGTGTTCCACGCGCTCCGAGCTCGGAAAACCGGCAATGCCGCCGTACGCTTCTGTCGAGAGCGCTCCGCAAACGTTCGCGCTGCGGAGGCACAATTCCGGATCATGCCCTTTCATCCACGCATGCAGAAATCCGCCGTCGAAGCAATCCCCTGCACCCGTCGTATCGAGAGGTGCAACCGGGTGTGCGTCGGCAAGGAAAATAGCGCCATCCCACAGCAAAGCGGCTCCTCGGGAGCCCAGCTTTAGTGCCACTCGCTCTACACCCGCGGCGGCAAATGTCTGGAGAATTTTGACGGGATCTTCTTCGCCAGTCAGGCGCTGCGCCTCCAATTTATTCGGAAAGAAGATATCGATCTCTCGAAGCACCGCCATGCTACGAGCATCGGAAAGCCACTCCTCACGCCAGCCAAAATCGAGCGAGACGGTGCAGCCCTCTTTGTGGATCTCGTCGAAAAGTTCCTTGGCGATTTCAAATCGTGGCGCGCAGGCGAGGTGAATGTGTCGAGCGCTGGATAATTGTCCCGCCCTCGCGGCTTGCATCAGCACTTCTTCGAACCGGCGGTTTGCGCCGGCATAAGTGAGGAAGGCGCGGTCTTCGGGAACTGTCGCGACTACCGTAAAGCCAGTCGGCTCCGTTGAATCGAATCGAATCCCGGCAGTGTCGACCCCATTTTCCTTCAAACGTTCGATAAGCCATGCGTCTGAATCCTTCCCGACCACCCCCAGCACGCCAGAACGGGATCCGAGTCTCGCCAGCCCACACGCTGTGATTGCCGCGCCGCCGCCAATTTCGCGGTGGAACTCGCGCGCGAACACTTCCTGCCCAGGCTGAGGCCAGAAATCGAAGCCGCTCATGATCAGATCGACAAAGAGCTCCCCAGCCACAATCACATCGAGCGCTCTAGCCATCATAGGGTCAGCTCCGATCTCTCCCGTTCGGTCGCGTGCGGATCAGCATAAAAACAAGCAGTGTGGCAAGCAGGGGCACAAGGCTTGCGCCGATCAGCACAGGCGCGAACGAATAACGGTCCGTAACCCTGCCGACGATAAACGTGGAAAATATCGTTCCGATTCCGGCGGCAGCGCCGCTCATTCCGCTAACCGTCGCGACAGCCTTGGTCGGATATAGATCAGCCGGGAAAGTCAGCGCCATCGTGGACCATGCCGCGTATGAAAATGTGGAAATCGCGAACAGCGCGATGATCGCGGCGAAGTTGGAAATGACAATAGTTGGAATCAGCATGGTCATCCCGGCCCCGCCGAGCGCAACCACCAGCTTGCGAGCCCTCAACACCGGCCACCCTACCTTGATCAAATAGCTTGAAAGACCGCCGCCCGCGAAATTACCCAAATCAGCGGCGACAAAAGGGATCCAGAATCCAAGCAGCGTATGTTCCAAGATGAAACCCTTTGACACCAGATAGATCGCAAACCAGTCCGTGACGAAGAACCACACGGGATCGGTAAGACCTTTGCCGAGTACGATTCCCCATGTCTCCTTCCGCCGCAGCAGAGAGACCCAGGAGTCATGGCCTGCTCCCTGCAACTCCTCCGCGCGCCCGGCAATAATCAGAGAGCGCTCGCGTTCGCTCACGCGCGGATGCAGTTCCGGCGATCCATAAATCCTTTGCCACAGCGCCACCCATACCAGCCCCAGCAGCCCTGTGATCACAAACGCAGGTCTCCAGCTTCCAAATGAGGAATACAGCCATACGACCATAATCGGCGCGACCGCGCCACCCACAGCCGAGCCGCTATCGAACATGGCCACCGCGAGACCACGCTGCGATTTCGGGAACCATTCGGATACGGCTTTAGTCGCTCCCGGCCAGTTCGCCGCCTCGCCCGCCCCTAGGAAGAAGCGGAACACGGCAAAACTCTTCAACCCTATTGCCAGTGAGCTCGCCATCGCCGCCATCGAATACCAGATCACGGCCACTGTGAGACCCCGCTTGGTCCCGAGCGAATCGAGCACGCGTCCTCCCACCAATTGAAAAACCGTGTACGCGATCCGAAACGAGATGATAACCAGCGCGAAATCGGAGTTCGACCAGGTGAATTCCTTCTTCAGATAGGGCGCGAGCACGCTGAGCGTCTGGCGATCGATATAGTTGATCACGGTCGATCCGAATAGGAGCGCCCCGATCCACCAGCGGAAGGGTACGCGGCCAAGCCCACTCATTCAGCGGAGCGATAATAGCAGAACAGCGCCGGTTAACTGGCGGCAAATGTGGATATCGTTCGTCACCAGGCTCGAGCAATTGTCGTTGCAGTCACGCTCGTGACTGTCACTTGCGTTCTATCATTTTTCCTGAAAGGCCAGACGCCGCGCGCCGACTCCTCCGGTGATCCGTCTCCTGATGCATCGATCCTGCCCCTCGACCGCGGCGCGCCAGGTATGTGGCATGCTCTCCAGAAGCTCCGTACGCGCGCGAGCCTCATCATGATTACTGCTCATCCTGACGACGAGGATGGCGGAATGCTTGCGTATGAATCGCGCGGCCAGGGCGCGCGCGTGTTTCTCCTCACGCTCAATCGAGGCGAAAGCGGCGCGAACGTCATGTCCCCGGATTTCTTTGACGCGCTCGGCCTTGTTCGCACCGAAGAGCTCCTCGCAGCGGACCGGTATTACGACGTCCAGCAGTATTTCACTCGCGTGGTAAATTACGGATTCTCAAAAACGAAAGAGGAGAGTTATCAGAATTGGTCGCATGACCGCGTGCTCTACGATGCCGTGCGCGTTATCCGCATGACGCGCCCGCTCGTGGTCACTTCCGTCTTCATCGGCGGCCCAAGCGATGGTCATGGAAATCATCAAGTCGCCGGCGAAACGGCGCAGGAGGTCTTCCGCGCGGCTGGCGATCCCAACGTGTTTCCCGACCAGATCCAGGCAGGCCTGCGACCCTGGCGTCCCTTGAAGATGTACGCTCGCGTGCCTGCCGCCCGCGTTACCAACCAGGGCGTCTACGATTACGCTACACACCACTGGGCCCCTGCGCGCGTTTACGATTACATCCATCAACAATGGCTGCCCTGGGGAATTAGCGCCACCGTCAAGGTGCCTGAAGGCGATGTGGATGCAGTTGCAGGTATCTCGTATCTGCAAATCGCGAGGCAGGGTCTCGGGTTTCAAAAATCGCAAAACGGTGGAACAGGCGTGCCGCCCGCTGGCGAGATGACGAGTTCCTACCACCGCTTCGGTTCCGTAATGCCGGGTGGCGAAAAGGAAGAATCGTTCTTCGACGGAATCGATATCTCGCTCGCCGGAATCGCGGCGCTTGCCAATGAGAGTCATCCCGCGTTCCTCCAGGAAGGCTTGGCGCGCATAAACGGTTTTGTCAATGAAGCCATTAAGAATTTCCATGCTGGCCAGGCAGACCGGGTCGCGCCCGCTCTTGCGTCCGGCCTCAATGAAACCAACCGCTTGATCGAGCAGGTCGCCGCAAGCAGTATGCGCGATTTGGAAAAATACGACGTGCTTCACGAGCTGCGCGCCAAACAACAGCAGTTCAATACTGCGCTCGAGCGCGCTCTGAACATTACTATCCAGGCCGTGGTTACGTCTGGCGCTCCGCAAGGCCAACGTTCGGCGGAATTCGGCGCGCCCGATAGCTTCCGCCTTGCTATCCCTGGCCAGCAGTTTCGCGTGGCTGTCCATATCAATAACGGCAGTCCGGCAGCCGTCGAACTAGAGCAAATCGGCTTGCAAACGCCGGCCAAGGAGGAGTGGGTGGTCAGCCTCGAAGACAGCGCATCGGGCACATTGGCGAACAACAAACCGAAAAATGCGATCTTCCGCGTCAGCGCTCCTCCCGATGCGGCCCCGACTCGCCCCTACTTCAGCCGCCCCGACGTGGAGCAGGGTTGGTATGAGATTCAAGACCAACGTTACTTGAACCGGCCGTTCTCCCCTTATCCTCTGGCCGCATGGGCGAAGTTGCGATACCAGGACGCGCCCATCGAAATCGCCCAGGTCGTCCAGTCCGTCAAGCACGTCGTCGGCCAAGGGTCAGTTATGGAGCCACTGGCCATAGCGCCCTGCTATCTCCGTGTCCGCATCGCCCAGCGCTGGAATTATTGCGCTCCGTACGCCTTCGTTTACGGTCGTCGCCGATGTCAACAGCAACGTGAAAGGACCCGCCGCTGGCACGGTTCGCCTCGAACTCCCTCAGTCCTGGCGCTCTGACCCAGTCTCGGCGCATTTCGCAACCGAAAAAGACGGCGACGACCAGCGCGTTGCGTTTCGCGTGTTTCCCATGCAAGTTCGGGAGCAGCCGTACGCGATTACCGTCGTTGCGGAGTACGGCGGCCGCGAGTATCGGGAGGGCTTCCGCACCACCGGGTACACAGGCTTGCGTCCTTATTTTCTGTACCGCTCATCCATTTACCGCGCCTCCGGTGTGGACGTCAAGGTCGCGCCCGGTCTGAACATCGGCTACGTCATGGGCACTGGAGATGAGGTGCCGCAGTCGCTCGAAAATCTTGGCATTCACCCCAAGCTGCTTACTGCGGCCGATCTCGCGGCCGGTGACCTCGGCAAGTACGATGCCATCCTGCTTGGCGTGCGTACCTACGCTGTACGCGACGATCTGAGAGCCAATAACGTTCGTTTGCTCGACTACGTAAAGAACGGAGGTGTCGTCATCGTCCAATACAACACACCCGAGTTCGACCACGACTTCGGACCGTATCCTTACAAGATGACCAACGACCCGGAGGAGGTGACTGATGAAACATCGAGGGTGGAAATCCTCGATCCCAACAGCCCCGTTTTTACTTGGCCCAACAGAATCGCGGAAAAGGATTTCAAAGGTTGGGTGGCCGAGCGTGGATCCAAATTCATGTCTTCCTGGGACTCGCATTATGAGCCGCTGCTCGAAACCCACGATCCCGGGCAGGACCCTCAGAAAGGTGGCCTTCTTTACGCCCGCTATGGAAAGGGCCTCTACATCTACAATGCATACGCATTTTACCGGCAGTTGCCGGAGGGCGTGCCGGGAGCCTATCGCATCATGGCGAACTTGATCTCATTGCCCAAAAATCCGCGGGTGAGCGCGAACTAACTGCATGGACCGCAGAACTTTTGTGAAGCATGCGAGCGCGAGCGTCCTTGCCGGATCGGCAGTAACCATGACGGCCCAATCCTACAACCGCATCCTCGGCGCAAACGACCGTATTCGCCTCGCTCAGCTCGGCTGCGGCGATCGCAGCGCTGGGCATGTCCACATGGTGCAGCTTGCGGCTCTTCGTACGCCGGTTGAGACCGTGGCCGTCTGCGATCTGTGGAGCCTTGCGCGCGAACGCCGCGCCGCCCAGGTCGAAAAGGTATTCGGCAAACGGCCGGAATCCTACAAGTATTACGAGAGCATGCTCGCGCGGAAAGATATCGATGGCGTCATGATCGCCACTGCGGATTTTCAGCACGCACAGCATTGCGCCGCTGTGGTCCGCGCGGGGAGGGACTGCTACGTCGAAAAGCCATTTGCGAACACGCTGAAGGACGCCAAAGAAGCTCGCGCCGCCGTAAAGAGCTCCGCCCAGGTCGTGCAGATGGGAACACAGCATCGCACGCAGCCCTACCAGCTTGCCGTTCGCGACCTGGTTCGCTCCGGACGGATCGGCCCCATCGCAAAAATCTCGCAGGAATGGGACGTCAATATGGAGCGCTGGCGCGGCCGCCCGGCCGTGAAGGAGTTGAAGGAAGAAGATACGGATTGGAAGCGCTGGTTGCTCGATCGTCCCTACCGGCCCTTCGATCCCCAAGTCTATCTCGAATTTCGCCTCTACAGAGATTTTTCATCCGGCATCTTCGATCAATGGATGAGCCACGCGAGCGATCTCGTACATCTCTGGACCGGGGAAACGCACCCGGCAAGCGCCGCGGCGAACGGCGCAATCGTTATCTGGCGCGATGGCCGCGAAAACCCCGATACTTGCAGCGTTGTTTTCACCTATCCGCAAGGCTTCGTCCACACATACACAACCACTTTCGGCAACAGCTATCGCAGTTTTACGCGCATTCAAGGCACGCAAGGGACTATCGATAATTTTGGCGGCGAAGGCGCATCGCTGTTCCTCCTGACAAAGGAAGGCGGCCGCCATGAGCCCGATCCTGCCGGAGACATCGCACAACCCCGATATATAGCTCCGCCGGCCATGGGCCTTCCCAGCGATCGTGGCGAGATCGTGGAAGTGCCCGGAGCGCCGCGGGCGGATTCTATCGGCCCCAATGATGACGATGCCCACCACGTCGAAGATTGGCTGAATGCCATGCGAACGCGCAAGCAGCCGAGCGCCACAGTCGACAACGGATTTTCGCATTCCGTCGCCTGTATGATGGCCGCGCAGTCCTATTGGAGAGGCATTCGCGTCTATTGGGACTCCGATCGCGAAGACATTCTAGATCACCCCCCCAACGCATATTGACTCATCTCTCTCATCAATCGGGCCTCAAGCGAGGGATGGGTTTATGGGGGGCCACCTCCGCCAACATGCTGAACATGATTGGCGTTGGCCCGTTCATTACCATCCCGCTAGCGCTGGCTGCTATGGGTGGGCCTCAGGCCATGCTCGGGTGGATTGTTGGAGCACTCATTGCCATTTGCGACGGAATGGTTTGGGCAGAGTTGGGCGCCGCGATGCCCGATTCCGGAGGTCCTTACTATTACTTGCTGGAGGCTTTTGGTCCTCGCTCGTTCGGACGCCTCATGAGCTTTCTGTTTCTTTGGCAGGCGGTTTTAATCGGGCCTATCTCTATCGCATCGGGTGCGGTCGGATTCGCTCAATACGCTAGCTATCTTGTACCTTGGCTCACTAGTTGGGAGATGAAGGCGCTTGCTGCTCTGGTTTGTTTAATCAACACAGTTCTGCTCTATCGCGACATCAAGTCCATCAGCGTTCTGTCCATCGCTATGTGGAGCGTTGTCATGGCTGCCTTTGTTTGGATATTGTTCGGTGGCGTTACCCATTTTCATCCAGCCGTTGCGTTTCATTTCCCGCCAGGCGCGTTTCACCTCTCTCACGCCTTTTTCGCGGGTCTCGCCAGCGCCACGCTGATCGCCATGTACGATTATGGCGGATATTACAACGTGTGCCTGTTTGGTGAAGAAGTTCGTCAACCTGCCCGGGTCATTCCGCGCTCTATCCTTCTTTCCATTTTTGTCATCGGGCTGCTCTATCTCACCATGAACATCTCCATCATCAGTGTCGTTCCCTATCAGCAGGCCATTCACTCGAAAGCCATCGTGGCGGAGTTCGTGGACAGCATCTACGGCCACACGGCCGCGAACATCGTAACTCTTCTTATCCTCTGGGCCGCATTCGGATCCGTCTTTGCGATTCTGCTCGGTTATTCGCGCATTCCTTACGGAGGTGCCGTCGATGGACGTTTCTTTTCGCCCTTTGCGCGCCTGCATCCCACCAAAAGATTTCCGGCGTTCTCGGTCGTCGCCATGGGTCTCGGAGCCACTGTGTGCTGTTGCATTCTCGAGCTCGAACAGCTGATCAAGAGCATGATCGTAATTCAAATCATGATCCAGTTCGCCGCGCAATGCGTAGCCGTCATTCTATTGCGCAAGTGGCGCAGTGACATTCGTCGCCCGTACAACATGCCTCTGTATCCTTTGCCTGCGCTCATCGCTTTAGGCGGTTGGATCTTTATCCTTGTGCCGAGCGGTTGGCAATACATCGCCTGGGGCTTCGTGCTCATCATTTTCGGCACAATCGCATACCTGCTCAAAGCGCGAAAATCACAAGAATGGCCGTTCGAACCAGCCTAATTCTTTTGCTGGGGACAGTCCACCTGTTCACCAGTTTGCTTGCGCAGTCGCCACTCGAGCAGGCTGTCACGCTCGCGCGCGAAAGGCGCTACAGCGAAGCCAATGAGATGCTGCAGGGTGTCGCCCCGCCGTCCGAGACTAATCAGCGCATTGCGTTTTATCGACTCAAAGCCGCCATCGCCTCGGGACTGAATGATCCTGCGACCGCTGTCCGCGAAATGCGGTCCGCGCTTGCACTGTCGCCCCAGGATCCAGCCTTATTGCTCGGAACCGCAATGGCCGAATTTCAAGCGCATAGCTTAGACGATGCCCTCCAGCACGCGCAACAGGCCGGAAATCTGGCCACGGCGCAGGCGCTCATCGGCGACATCCAGGAAAAGCGAGGCAACTTTGTAGAAGCCGCGAAGGCATTTCGCGAAGCAGTCGTACTGGCGCCCGATCGCGAGCAGTACCGAATCGCGCTGGGCTTGGAGCTCATTCAGCACCAGAGCTTCACGCCCGCAATCGAAATGCTCAAAAACTCCGCTCCTCTATTTCCGAAATCCGCAAAAATTCGGACGCTCCTCGGCATCGCCCAGTACGCCAACGGCTACACCAAGGACGCGGAAGAATCATTACAGGACGCAATTGCGGTAGATCCAAAACTCGAATCTGCTTATCGCTGCCTGGCCCAGATCGTCCTGCAATCATCCGCCGCGCCGCCTCAACCCATGATTGACTCTCTGTGCGCATGGAATGCAGTCGTGTGCAGCGCCCTCAAGCTTCGAATTGCGCGCGAAGCGAACGATACGGCGGTTCAAAGCGAGGCTATCGCAGTACTCAAGCGTGCCGCCTCCAATAACGCCATAGCCCGTTGCGAGCTGGGCCGCGCCTATGAGTGGAAAAATGATCTTGCGCAAGCCCGCACTCAAATGGAAGCTTGTGTGCGCCTCGACCCCTCGCCCCAGAACCATTACCGTCTCGGCCTCATTTATAAAAGGTTGGGTGAGAGCGAACTCGCGCAAAAACAGATGGAGTTGCGTAATCAAATCTTGCAGAAAATGTCAGAAGAAACTGCCCTCGGCCTCAATGCTCTTCAAAGCTTCGAATACTCTGGCAAGTAGTATGTAGTTACGCCGATTTCGCACTGGCCGCAGCCGGGAATCCTTCGGATACGGCAGAGCGGCGGCGAAGAGACAAGTCCACCCCAGCCTCCCGCGCCCCATTATCATCGCTTACAGCGTTCGCAAGCAACATCAGCTGATCCGTTAGATGCTGCATGCTGTCGAATTCGATGGTGACCCGGCCCGGCGCGAAGCAGATGGAATCCGGGAGCCCAACCGCATCCTGGGCGTTGCTCTTGACGGCGGATCGACTACAGTTGCCATGCGCACACTGGCAAAACTCTTTCTCGATTCCTTGAGAGGCAGCCTGCTCGCAATAATCGCTGCAATACTGATTGCCTGTCTCACTTCTGCAATTGCAAACGGAAAGCTGGCACTTCAACCGAGCGGTCAAGAATCGAGTGGGATCGTCCCGATGGATATTCTCCGGGAATGCGGAGCTCTTCTCAGGAATTTGGAACGGCAGCAAAGACGGACTGTTCTCCATACGCTCCTCATTTTGCTGATCTGGACAGAGATCAGCGCAGGAGCACCATTACAGCGTGCTTGGCTGCCGGGCTCGAACCTAAGGAACGATTGTAGACGAAATCGGGTATTACGTCAAAAAGTACATGAAATTGCAGAGCGGTTCTGTCAATCCCCTTGCGCAGCCGCTTGCGCCATCTGAGCCATAGCTTCCTGCGCGCGTTTTTTCATTTCCTCCGGCGCGACATCCTCGATGTGCGTAGCGATCGACCATACATGGCCGAATGGATCAGTCAGTTTCCCATAACGATCGCCCCAAAACATATCCGCCGGAGCCGCGTCTTTCTTCGCTCCCGCATTGATCGCTCGATCAAAAACGGAGTCAACATCTTCTACGTACAAAAAAATGCCGACAGGCGAGCCACCCAGCGTTTGCGGTGATCGGTTTCCCATCATCTCGTCTGAAAGCATGATCATCGAATCGCCGATCTTCAACTCTGCATGGCCAATCTTCCCTCCCGGGCCGCCCATCCGCGTTAACTCGCTTGCCCCAAAGGCTCGCTTGTAAAAATCGATGGCGCGCGCCGCATCGCCCACGACCAGGTAAGGTGTTACGGAGTGGTAACCTTCCGGCATTTTCTTAACTGTCTTTTTAACTTGAGTAGGCATTTGTATAGTCCTCGATTCCCCAAACTTATCACAATTCGCGGCGCCAGAAATCGCCCAGCATCTGATCGATAAAGTATGTTACGATGCTGCTCGTCGGGAGGAAAAAGAATGAATCATTGCTCCAGACGTGATTTTCTAAAGACCGGACTAGCCGCGGCATCGCTCACTGGCGTCGCGAGCCTGCCCGTGAGAGCGGCGCGTGCGACAGCGACCGATTGGATAACGCTCGGAAAGTCCGATGTCAAGGTGACGCGGCTCGCATTTGGAACCGGAACCCTCGGCGGACAAACACAGCGCGAACTGGGGCAGGACCAGTTTACGACGCTGGTACGCTACGCCTACGACCGTGGCATTCGTTTCTTCGAGACCGCGGAATCGTACGGCGAGATGCACAAGATGCTCGGCGTGGCGCTGAAGGGCATTCCCCGCGATAGCTACCGGCTCATGTCGAAGGTGACCACGCGTGAAGGTGTAGATCCCCAGGAGAAGATCGACGAGTTGCGCAAACTCGCGAACACCGAGTACTTCGACGTAATGCTGCTGCATTGGCAGCACGTCGCGTCGTGGCCAACCGACAGCATCCGCTGGCAGGACGGAATACTCGAAGCCCAATCGAGAAAAGTCGTCACCGCACACGGCGCCTCAGTGCACGGCCTCCCGGCGTTGCGCCAGGTCCCCGAGAACAAGTGGCTGGAAATTGCGATGATCCGGATGAATCATAAAGGGACCGCAATGGACGCCGAGGATTACGACACGGCGGGCCCGGGAAATGTAAATGAGGTCGTCACGCATGTGAAGCAGGTCCGGCAAGCAGGAATGGGCGTGATTAGCATGAAACTCGTAGGCGAGGGTAGGTTCAGGGACCGTCAGGACCGCCAAACCTCGCTGAGATTCGCGTTCAGGAACGCAGGTGTCGATTGCGTGACGATTGGCTACAAGAACACGGCAGAGATCGACGAAGCTATTGAGAATCTGAATCTGGCTCTCGCCTAGCGGCCTGCCGCAATTACTTCTCGCCCAAATTTCCGTGAATCCTATGCTCTTCATTGGCGATCACTCGCACACGATCGTGCTCGCTTGCGATGGTGGCCACAAGCGGCCGTGCATATCGAGGAATGGGCCGAATGGTTCATCCTTCTTCGGGTCCGAGCCAAACCGCAGCACGTTTCCATCGGGATCTTCCACCTGCATCTCGTACGCCCAGGGGTAGTTCGTCGGTGGATGGCGGATCTTCGCTCCTCGTTCGCGAAATTCCGCCGCGAGAGACTCAGCGTCGCTCACGCCAATCCAGGTCCAGGCGCCCGGATGCCCCTGGTCCTCCTCGCACAGGAAGATGCAGCACCGGTCACGGGAGACCGAGGCGAAACCTCCAGCATCCCAATTGACTTTGAAACCGAGTGCGTTCACGTAATATTCGATGCTGGCACGCACGCTCGCTACGCAGAAGATCGGTGCGGCGCCGCCGAATGTATTAATCGACATCGCTTTCCTCCTTACTGCTTCTTCGCCGGCGCAAGGGGACCCAGGTCGCGCGACGGACCGATCCGGCGGGCCTCAATCCGCTGAAAGTCCTTCACCCAGGTCTGGCCGCCATCCGTGGAACGATCCGCGCTCCACGAAAAGCGATCCGGCTGAATATTGTAATACCTGATCCGCAGCGTAATGGGCTTGCCCCCGGCCACGCCGAATTTCTGTTCGATGTGCATCTCCGAATTGACGCGCTGGGCGGTGCCGAAGTCTTGCAAGCCGCCGCCGGCATCCATCCCGATCAACTCCCAGCGGTCGGCCACCGCGTTATAGGCGCGGACGGTCGAACTCACGTAGAACGTCTCGCCCTTGTCGCCAACCACGCGGTACTCGTCGAGGATCTGGCCCGTGTCCAGCCGCACGGCGCTCCAACGTCCGCCGAATTTTCCGTAGTCGCGGCTCTCGGACGTGAACTCCCAATCGCCGAGCAGGTAATCGAAATCGGATTTATGCGCTGCATAGGAGGCCTTGACCTGCTCAGGAGTCCGTTTGGAATCGGCTTGTGCAGAGAGCGGCATCGTCGCCAGCATCGCCAGAAACGTTGCAGCCAGGAAACGAATATGGTCCATGGGGCGATGCTAGCCAAAGCTCATACCAGCGAACAAATAAATGCAGCCGGCGGCAGCCTGCTTGCAGCGAGCGGCGAAACGCGAAGCTTCGCTGGACAGCCCCACTCGAGCGGCGTTATCCTCCCGAGATGCTCGCCCCGGCGCGTACTGCTCCTCGGTTCTGGTTCCTCATCTTCGCGGCGTGGCTCGTACCGGCACTGCTCTCCGGATTCAACACCTATGTTCAGGATCGTCTGGAAGGCCGCTCGCCGGATTGGCACTGGGTTCTCTTCAGCTCTATCGACTGGCTGCTCTATGCCGTGCTCACGCCGATTGTATTTCGCGCCAGCCGCCGCTTTCCGCTGGAGCGGCCGCATCTGGCGCGCAACATCTCGCTGCACGTCGTGGGAGCACTCGGCATGTGCGTGGCATGGGCCGCGCTCGGCACGCTACTGCGGCTCGGAATATTTCCGCCTGCCGCGGGCGCGACTGCACAGAAGGTCTGGCTCGGATTCGTGAGCTGGGTCTTCACCACGCTTCCGTTCGGCGTGGGTGTCTATTTCGCGCTGGTAGGCATTCAGCACTCGTTCTTCTACTTCGCTCAGGCCCGCGAGCGCGAGACGCAGGCGGCGCGCCTGGCCGCGCAGCTCTCCGAGGCTCGCTTGGGCGCGCTCCGCATGCAGCTCAATCCGCACTTTCTATTCAACAGTCTGAATGCGATCACCGTGCTGGTGCGCGACGGCAACACCGCCGCTGCATCGCGGATGCTGGAACTGCTGAGCGACGTTTTGAGGCAAGTCCTGCGCACGGATAAAACTCACGAGACGGCGCTCTCCCGGGAACTGGAATTTCTGGAACGGTATCTCGCCATCGAGCAGGTTCGTTTTTCGGACCGCCTGCGCCCGCACATCGAAATCGATCCGGCGCTTGCCCGAGCCGCCGTGCCGCGGTTCTTGCTTCAGCCTCTGGTCGAGAACGCGCTGCGTCACGGAATCGCGCGCCGAGCCGACGCAGGCCTGGTTCAAGTGAGCGCGCACCGAGAGGGCGAGCAACTCGTACTGACCGTGCGCGACGATGGGCCGGGCTTGCCCATGACGCCGGATCCAGCCAGCGGCGTGGGGCTATCGAACACCCGCGCCCGCCTAGCCGCGTTGTATGGCGGCGACGCAACCCTGGAAGTCGCAAATGCGGAAGGCGGCGGCGTAATCGCCACCGTGCGCCTGCCGTATCATGAGACCGAAGGTGATGGCTAACATCCGCGTCCTGGTAGCCGACGATGAGCCGCTGGCGCGCCGCGGCGTGCGTCAACTTCTGGCGCCGCACTCGGACATGACCGTCGTAGGCGAGAGCCGGAACGGCCCGGAAACGTTGCGTGCGTTGGACGCGCTCAAGCCCGATCTGCTCTTCCTTGACGTGCAGATGCCCGAGATGGATGGCTTCGCAGTACTCCGGGCGCGTGGCGCGGACCGCATGCCGGCGGTGGTGTTCGTTACCGCGCACGATCAGTTTGCGGTACGGGCATTCGAAACGCACGCGATGGATTATCTGGTGAAGCCGCTCAATGTAGAGCGCTTCGAAGCTGCCCTCGGACGGGTGCGGGAACGCTTGCGCCTGATGCAGGCCGCCGATCTCGTCGAGGAAGCTCACGGCCCTACTCGCCGCCGAGCGCGCCGAGCGTGAGAAGAAAGGCATCGAGCGGTTGGTGGTCTCGACCGCCGCGAGCGACTTGGTAATTCCGGTGGCGGAAATCGATTGGATCGGCGCCGACGATTACTACGCCCGGCTGCACGTCGGCATGAAGAGCTACCTGCTGCGAGAGTCGCTAAGCTCGCTCCAGACCCGTCTCGATCCATCCCGCTTCGCCCGTCTACACCGTGCGGCCATCGTCCAGCTCGATCGCGTAAGGGAGCTGCGAACCACCGCTCGCGGCAATGAGGCGATATTGCGAGACGGCTCGCGCATTCCGGTCAGCCGAAGAAAGCGCGCAGTGTTGGACCACCTGCTGCGTCGGCTCAGTTAATTGATCAGCGATATGCCCGTCTTGCGAGCGCTCATGGCTGCAGTGATACTGGCGGGACCGACCTGCGCGCAGGATCATGTCTCCTTTCCGACCCGGGACGGATGGACTATCCACGCAGACCTGTATGGAACCGGTGATCGGTGCGTCGTGCTGGTTCACGGAGGCCGGTTCGAAAAGGGCAGTTGGGAAATGCAGGCGCGTGCGCTAGTGAAGGCTGGATTCCGTGCTTTGGCCATCGACCTCCGCGGATTCGGTCTGTCCAAAGAAGGGCCGCCGTCTGCGCGTTCTGACTTCGGATCGCCGCTCGACGTCTTGGCCGCAGTCCGTTACCTGCATGAGAACGGAGCAAAGACCGTTTCGGTCGTCGGGGCTAGCATGGGAGGCGACGCCGCGGAGGGAGCCTTGGGTGAGGCCAAGCCCGGTGAGATCGATCGTGTTGTGCTACTGGCGCACGGGGCGTACGGTCCGCCTGAAAAACTGCAGGGTCGCAAGCTGTTCATCGTAAGCCGTGATGACCTTGGCCCGGGCGACAAGCCGCGCTTAACCAGGATTCGTGCGCAGTACGAGAAGGCCCCTGATCCAAAAGAGTTGGTGATTCTCGAAGGTTCGGCACACGCCCAGTTCATTTTCCAGACTGATCAGGGAGAGCGGCTGATGCGCGAGATTCTCAGATTCCTCTCAGCGCCCTAGGTAGCCCCGCACTACTGCGGCGTCTCACAGCGCCTTGCGGTAATGCACACAGCGGTCCACAACCTCGTACCCCAGCGCCTCGTGCACGCGTTGCGACGCCTCATTGTCGATCCAGGTGTCCGATGCCATCTCCGCGCACCCCAGAATGCGCGCCCAGTTTTCTGCCGCAGCCAAAAGTTCACTTCCTATACCGCGATGCCGGTAACTCTCAGCAACGTACCAGCCCTCGATATACCCTACAGGGCGTGACGCGTCACACCCGTCCGCATGGGAGCGCAGCCGAGCCTCCAGGAAGCCGACTAACGTCTGATCAGCCGCCTCGGCGACCAGGACAATTAATGGCGTCGTGAGACAGGCTTCGCCGTTGAGGATCGGTGCGATCTCGCGGGCATGTTCTTCGGCGGACGACTCGGGCCACAGCGCCTCGCGCAAACGCGCCAGTTGGTTGCAATCGGGCGGCCGAGCGACCCTGACGCAAATATCCGGCACGGCGAATCAAGTTCTCCGCGGATTTTCCAAATACTCAATCGCCCGGCGGACTATTTCGCAACGCGCTTCCCACGCCGTGAAGCGTTGAGTACCAACAAGAATCGAGGAAGAACGCGACAAAGGAGACATCCACGCGAACCGTGGGCCACCCAAAGCTGCCGAAATTTTATGAGCGCTCTGTTGCAGGCGCCGGAAATCGGCCAAATCAAAGTTCGGAGGTATGTCAGGATATCGCGCGAGCAGTTGACGCTGCAGGTCGTCGGAAGTTCTGCCCCATAGCGCCTGCCCAAGCGTTGCGATGCGGCGCCACTGAGCGTCCACCCGCATTGCGTCTTCCCTTCCGAAGGGCCGCAACCGTGTCAACGAATCAAACTCTTCCTCGTCCATCGATATTCTCCTCTAGGAATGTGTTAGACCCGTTTCAGGATAACGTGGGTGGCTTCTTCCCCCGCGGTGCTTTGGACGTGGTTGCTTGACGCCGTACAGCACATAATCTCTGGTAGAGCTCATGACCGAGTTAACCAATAAAATCACACGGCGCGAAGCCATTAGCGTCATTTCTGGGACGGCGATAACGCCTCACCTGTTCGGAGCAGAGCAGCAGAACACGGATCGTCGCCCCTGGTACGCGGAGATGCGACGCTGCGGCCAGACAAACTTCAACGAGCGCGATCCCATCGAGTTGAATATCGACTGGTGGATCGAGTATTGGTCGAGCCTCAAACTGGACGCGCTGCTACTGAACGCGGGCGGCATCATGGCGTTCTATCCAACCCAAATTCCCTATCACCATCGCAGCCAATTCCTGAGCGATCGCGACCTCTTCGGAGACTTCTCAAAAGCCGCCAAAGCCGCAAACATCCGAGTAGTCGCCCGCCTCGATTGTAATTACGTATACGAAGAAGCCTACAAGGCGCATCCGGAGTGGATCGAGCGGACCAGCGATGGAAAGCCCGTGGTGAACTCGGAATGCCCGTGGCTCTATAAGACCTGCATGTACTCCGCTTATTTCACCGAGCAGATGCGGGCAATTATCCACGAGATCAATTCTCTTTACGACGTCGATGGATTCTTCACGAATGGATGGCCGAGCGCCGGAAGGCCGCCTCAGTGCCACTGCGAAGCATGCAGGGAACTGGCCGATCCAGCAACCCCGGAAGGCTACGAGCAGCACCTGGCCAGAGTCCTCCGCATCTGGCGACTATGGGATAGCACCGCGAAACAGAAGAAGTGGGATAGCGTGTATGTCGGCAATCTGGGGGACGGCATCCGCGCGGTTACCAATCTTAACCAGATTGCCGGAGTCGCCGGCTGGTTCAATGCCGATCATCAAGGGCGCTCAGGGATAACACCCATTTGGGACTGCGCGCAACAGGGCCGCGTCGCTCAGGCGGTGATGAAGGGCCGTACCATTACCAACGTGACGGGCTCTTACGCCAATGCGTCTCCGCTCTGGCGTCACACGTCGAAAGCTCCCCTCGAAGCCACTCTATGGATGGCTCAGACCACTGCCAGCGGTATGACGCCCTGGTATCACTGGTTGGGCGGCAAGCCCGAGGACCATCGATGGGAGAAAACTGGCCGGGACTTTTTTCAATGGCTCGACGCCAACGAACCGCACTTCATCAATGACCGTTCGATGGCCACGCTGGGCGTCGTGTTCGCGCAGCGCACAAACGCGTTCTATCAACCCCCAGGCGGTCGCGATGTGACTGAATTCCAACAGGGGATGTATAAAGCTCTGCTGGACGGGCGATTTCTCTTTGACTTTGTTCATGAGGATGATCTCGGGCCCGAGACACTCGCCAAGTACGACGCGCTCATCCTCCCCAACACCGCGCTGTTGAGTTCCACGCAATGTGCCCAACTGCGCGACTATGCCGGTCGCGGCGGGTCTCTTCTTGCAACTTTTGAGACTGGTTTTTACGACGAACGCGCCACGAGCCGGTCCGATTGGCCTCTGTCGGATGTGTTTGGCGCAAACATCGCGGCAAAGCGTGTCGGCCCCAATGGAAACGCTGCCTATGCACGTGTAGAGCGTGACCACCCGATTCTTCAGGGCTTTGAAAACACAAAACTACTGCCATTTGCCGAGTATTACGTTCCTCTAAAGCCGGTCCCGGACGCCATTCTGACAGTGCTGCCGCCGTTCCCCGCGTTTCCTCCCGAAATGGTATATCCTCGCGTCGAGCAGACGGATCAGCCTGCGGTTGTGTTGCGCCAGCAAGGCGCGAGCCGGATGGTTTATTTCCCGGGCGATATTGACCGCGCTTACTGGAGGTCGCAGAATCCTGATCTCAGCCGGCTTCTCGTTAACTCCATCCGCTGGATGATGAAGGAAGCCGCGCCAGTTTCAGTGACTGGTGGGGGCATGGCTGAGATCTTCGCTTGGAAAACCCGGCCGGGCTTCGCTCTACACGTGCTCAACTACAACAATCCTGATATGCTGCGAGGCTGGTTTACTCAGGCTTACCCGCTGGGACCTCAGAGAGTCCGGATGAGGTTGCCTTCCGGCGCTGAAATCTCACAGGTAAAATTGTTGCGCGCCGGAAAAGATGTTCCGTTTTCAAAGCATGCACAGATGGTGGAATTCGTTATTCCAGCCGTAACAGATTACGAGGTGGCCGCACTTGTCTGAAACGACACGGCGTGATTTTCTTCTGCAATCGGCTGGAGCTTTGGCCTCTGCCACAGCCGCCGAACCGCAGATACAATCATCGAGGACCAAAAAGACAATCGGTATCCAGATTGGCGCCGTCTCATTTGCAGACGAGGGGATCGAGCCGGTTCTGGACATTCTGCAGGAGAAAGCCTCCGTCAATACACTGTTTATCGCGGCATTCACCTACGGCCGCGGCATCGCGGGGCGCCAGGTCCCCGGGCAACCTTTGCCCGATCACGGAAAGCAGGAGTACGACACCGGCACGTTTCACGGCGGAAGTTACGCTTCCATTCACTCGCAGTACTACGTCAACACGCCTCTCAAAAATCTCCGCGCGCCTGACCTCGGTTCTTTCGACGTCTTCGAAACGGTGCTTCCCGCCTCACGAAAACGCGGAATGAAAAATATCGCCTGGTTCGAAGATGTTTTTCGCTCCGGCATCCCCGGCGTCGAGCAGTTGCAGGAACGGGACCTTCACGGCCGCAACGCTTCTACCCTGTGTCTGAACAATCCCGGCTATCGAAATTTTCTCCTGGCTCTGGTGGAAGACTACACCCGGTCATGGGATCTCGACGGCATCATGTGGGGATCGGAGCGCCAGGGTGCGTTCGCCAATGCGTTGGGCTCTCATCACGGTGGCCGTTCGGAAGATCCAGGACGCGTGACCTGCTTCTGCGATTTCTGCCGGAATAAGGCCGCCGCCCAGGGTATCCGCGTCGACCGCGCCCGCAGTGGCTTCCTGGAGCTCGAGAAATTTGTTCGAGAGGCGCGCTCGGGAAGTCGCCCCGTCGATGGCTACTATGTGGAGCTCTGGCGCCTCATGTTGACCTACCCGGAGTTGCTCGCCTGGGAGAATTTGTGGCACGACAGCTTGCGTGACACCTATCAGGCGATTTACAAAAAGGTGAAATCCATCAAACCCGCGATGGGCGTCGGCTGGCACATCTGGCATAACAATTCGTTCAGTCCCATATACCGGGCCGAGCAGGACTTGCGCCGGATCGCGCCCTATTCCGATTTTCTGAAGATTGTCATATATCACAACTGCGCCGGTGAACGCATGGCGAGTTACATCGATAGCGTAAGCGAGACACAGTATGGAGACGTGCCACGCAACGAGTTACTCCAATTTCATTACCGTGTTCTTGGTTATGGGGATGAAGGAACTTACGATCAGATTCCTCATACCGGCTTCTCCAGCGATTACGTACTACGGGAAACTAAGCGGGCTCGCGCGGGCCTTGCTGACGCACAAACGTTGCTGTGGCCAGGAATCGATATCGATATTCCCACGGCAGCGAATCACAGCAAGTCCACCCCCAAAGGTACCGAAGACGCAGTGCTCGCGGCATTTCGCGGAGGGGCCGATGGCGTCATTCTGTCGCGCAAGTATTCCGAAATGAAGCTGACCAATCTCGCCGGCGCCGGAGCGGCCATCCGCCATTTGGGACTCACACATGATTGACCACGAGGCGCAAAGCCAGCGACCTGTTTGGTTTTCGTAAGGTCTCTAGTCTTGCTGGCGCGCACGATCCCTGAGGCGCTTGGCCTGACCGATGGAGATACAGCTTCTCGCCCATCTCCCGCAGCGTTATTTTGGATCGAAGAATTTTAAGTGGCCTAGGCTTGCGCCACCAGTCGATATAGCGGGCGCGCCTGGAACACCACCCGTAGATCGACGTCGTGCTGAAGGGCAAAATCACGCGCTCTCAGAGCGTCCAGATCTTTGATCCGCTTCTTCCAAAATTTCGATAAGTCCATGGAGAGAGTGGAAGCCCAACCGACGTCGCACTCGCCTGAGTGTTGTTCGCCCGGGCGGCAGGTCGAAAATCATGCCGGGGTATGCAAGGCTGTGCAACCCCCCGACTACAGGACGCTGTGAAAGAGTTCGATTCTTTCAACTAGCTCCACGAACGACTGGGGACTGTTCAATTGAATAGGTTTGAAAGTGTCCTTGATCGGATGCCAGCAACGGGCATCATCTGGCCAGAGCCCTTGAAGAGGCGCGGCAAGTCGACATTGGTAGCTTATTTCCAGCATTGGAAATGCACAGACAAATGCGAGCTGCGGTACGGCTATCGCGATAACACTCCCAGCCGCCTTTCCGCCTCCGATTAGGTCACGAATCACGCCAACCTGCATGTGTCCAAATCCGCGATACTCTGTCTTGCAGGCAGCGGTCGCAAAGTTACCGGGATTGCGATAGATATCGCGTTTGATTTGCCTTAGAAAGGCTGTGCTTACGGGACACTCCGCGCCGACGGCGTGGGATTCGACAATCGCCGTCTTCCCAGCCCATCTGGCTAAGACGCACCGCTCGTCAATTGATAAATCTGCTATGGGCGATACGCCCGAAATCACGCCGAGGATAAGCGGTTTGGCTGCCTGCTCTAAGTCACTCATCCAGCCGTTATTGCAATCCTTGCAAATTTTTTTCAGCCTGAAGGAACGGAGTCTGTACTCTTGCCTGACCAACTGCTCCGTTCCATCATGCAGGTGCCTGGAAAGCCCTATCATCAGATTCAACGAGCTAAATTCCTTAAGCAGCCACCTAGCGAACACGTGCTCCCGTGACTCAGGTGCTGCAGTAACACCGCATGCAAGACAATCCATCGGTTTTCATTCTGGCCCAGCTTACGGGCGTGAACCTGAATCCACGCAGCCGCTTCACGTCCTTCTTGAGCCGGACGGCAACGCCAAATGCGGCTAGCGGATCGGATCGGCTGGTCTTGCGACCTCTTCGATCCGCATCGGCGGCAACCCCAAATGCTCCGCGAAAATCTCGGGGGCCCCCACGTGAACGGCGGAGCTAATCTCGTCGCGACGCGATGCCGACTTGTGAGCCCCTACCTCTGACGCGACGCGCGGAATCGCTCGCAAACCCAGCAGGCGTACTTGACCATAAGCCTGTTAGGAATGACTCAGGTAGGTCCACCGGGATCAACTGAGCACCGGGTCCGTGAACGGGTCTTGAATCGAGTCAGGAATCGAAAGCCTCCAACAATCAGCTGCTTTCGGTGGTCAAACCGGCTCTATTCCTTCGAAGCTGCTACCGCTTGCCCGCATCCTGTTCTCCTACACGGATGCTTTTGATGTCAGGGAATAAAACGCGATCGTCGTTGCGGACGGCTAGCCTGATTACAGCGAAATCTGGTCCAGGTGTGTAGCTGCGCGTGAGATCCGCTGAGTCAGTCGCATTGATGAAGGCGACCTGGTACGTGCCGGACGCGACGTGGTCGCCAATTTTGCCCGTCAGCTCATACTCGCGCTCTGATGACCTGACGGGTGTGGTCACGTCAAAGTAGTTTAGAAACACCTTCTGCCCTTCGGGTAGCGCACCTTCAAGGCTAAACCGAAGGTATGCGGACTTCAAGGCAACCGGCTCACTAAACGTCACGAAGACACGGACCGTATCGCCTGGCCGGTAAGCAATTGTCGCTGCAGGTGTGTCGGCAGCAACGGCCGTGCCCGAAGCAGCGGTGAGCAGGTAGAACACGGATGCGAGGCAAGCACGGCCGAATAGGCCGACGTGCGCGGAATAGTTGCGAATTTTGGCGCTGCGGGAAAGATCAGCAACCGTTGAATTTTTCTTATCGAATACAGATTTCATTCTGTGTCCTTTGCGTTTCGGGATGGCCGATGATGAAGTCGGCCTCAGTACCAGCAGTATATCACACTGCAAACGTATAATTATACGTGTGTAATACAAACTCTAGGCCAATCACACTTTCACGGTACAGTTGAGATATTGTGTTGTGTGTTGAAGAAAACATCTCCAGCAGCCGATCATTTCTATGTAGGGGTGGGAAGAGGCATACGAGCAACGCGTGAAGGCAAGCTTACGCAGGAGCAGATGGGCGCGGCCGTTGGGCTTAGCCGCACGTCCATAAACAACATCGAGAAGGGCAGGCAGAAGATACTCCTGGAAACCTTCTGCAGAATAGCCAAGGCGCTCGAAGTAGCGCCGCAAATTTTGCTGGCTTCATGCATTGAGAGCGACACAGTTCCGGCCGCCATCGATAAGCGGTTGCAGGCGCTGGTGCCTAAAGAGCAGCGGTGGATTCAGGAAGGAATAGCTCAGGTCGTGCGGAGGACGAAGTAGCCGTGGCAATCCGGCGAAAAAAAATCCTTGATACCGTTTCAAACCTGCTCAAGAAACACGGGGTCTTAGGTCCGCATGTACCGGTCGAGAAAATCGCCAAAGAGGAAGGCGCGACTATTTACGCGAAGCCCCTGGACGGCGACATGGCGGGCTTTCTGTACCGCGACAAGGGCAATGTCCTCATCGGCGTTAACACGAGGCAGAGCCCGGTACGCCAGCGTTTCACGATCGGGCACGAACTCGGTCATTTCCTCTTGCATGAGTACGACCAGATTCATTGGGATCACGACAATTTCCGCGTACGGCTGCGCGGGCCGAAATCGAGCGAAGGCTCGGATGCGGCGGAGATTGAAGCAAACCTTTTTGCCTCCGAGTTACTGATGCCGACCTCCTTTCTTGAACGAGACCTAAAGGTCGGCATGAGCGTCGACGTGCTCGATGACAAGCGGATTTCGGATATTGCTAAGAGGTACGGGGTCAGCACGCAGGCGCTACTCATCAAACTCTCCCGTATGGGATACATTATTGATTAGGGGTGCGTTAAGTGATAGGCCCGGGGCCGGCACAGTCTGCCCTTCTGGTGTGACTGGGGCAGGCTGGCTTCGACGATAATCTCTTTCGTTTCTGCCACCAAGCCCCCAACCGTCTATCAGAAGCCACACGCTCTGCTCGGATAAAGGACGATAACGCTGCTGCCTCCAGCGATCCACCTCCCTGTTCGACCGGGCAAACTGTAGAAGCCCGCAGAGCGCTTGATCCAACGCCGTCGTCAGCCTGCACAGCCATCTTCAAAAAACAACGCTCCCGTTCCCGGCAGCTAGCCCGAAGAGCGCCTCGGGTGCACCGCCATCTTCCCAATCACACACCCACAAAATAATTCCGCATAACCCCACCTCGTTTTCTTTCATCCTTTTACAGCCGACGCGACCGCCCGCGCAATCCGTTAGCTCCCTCCCCCCTGCTACCCTCAAACCGGCAAGAACGGCCATCCGCCGTCTCTTGCCATTTCTATTTCCAAACACAAGAAGGAGCACCCATGACACCTCGACAAGCTCGCACCGAGCGCCGCGCCGCCGAGCGCAAAGCCAAAAAGGCCGAAATGAAACGTAACAAACAGATTGCTCTCGAACTAGACGATCGGCCGCTCGAAGAAGAATTCTCCGCCGAGCTCATGGCCGAAGCCAACGCCATGCGCGATCGCGTCCATCGCCGCGCCGGCCTGACCCTGTCTCCCCATCAGGTCACGCCGCCCGATCAGAACCCCGACTATGAAGCAGGGGCCCCGAACGGAGCGGTCACGACCCCTGTCCTCGTTCCACAAAACACGCACATCGCGCGCGAATGCCTGGATGACGTCGAAGAGCCTTCGCTTCAGAGCATGGCTGAACGTAGGTCCGCAACCAACCGCGCCAACTCCCAGCACTCTACAGGCCCGCGCACCGCAACGGGCAAGCTGGCTTCGTCTCGCAATTCCCTCAAGCACGGACTCGCTTCAGGCGAAATCATCATCCGCGGCGAAAATCCCTGCATGTTCGATGCCCTCCTCACGGCTCTCCTCGATGAGCACCAACCCGGCGGCCTCACCCAAGAACTCCTGGTCAACGAAATGGCCCAATCCTACTGGCTCGCGCAACGTGCCCTCCGCCTCCAAAACGAATGCTTCAACCAAGAACGCGTCGACGACAAACGCCTCTCCTTGTATATGCGCTATCACAGCACCCACCAGCGCGCCTTCCACAAAGCACTCAGCACGCTGATGAAAATAAAGAAAGATCAAGCCCGTGGCTTCGTTTCGCAGCCCCGCACAGCAGCCGTAAATCGCCCTCCCGCTTCCCCCGCCGCCCCCCCGAATCTGGCTTCGTTTCGCAGCACGATCCTCAAATTCCCGAGCCTGACCAGTTCGTTCGGCAAAATGGGGTGACCCAGGCCGCATAGCCGCTTCTACTGGGTTATTCTGTTACTTCTGCGGCGCTCTCCTTCCTCCGGTCGGCTTAGCCTCACACTCCAGCCATGCACGCATTCGAATTAACCCGGCGTCTCATCGACATCGAATCCGTCACCGGCAATGAGCGTGAGATCGGCAATTTTCTTTGGCAACATCTGGACGCCATGGCTCGCCGTTTTGACGGTCAAGCGGAACGAATGACGGTTGAGCAGGATCGCGACAACGTGTTCGTCCGTTTCGGCGACCCGATTGTCGTTCTTTCGACCCACATGGACACCGTGCCGCCGTTCATCCCCTCGCTAGAGGATGACGACCATATTTGGGGCCGTGGCTCCTGCGACACCAAGGGCATCATCGCGGCAATGCTCACCGCCGCCGAGCAACTCCTCGAAGCCGGTCAAGCCGTAATTTCGGCCTTCTGTTTGTCGTAGGCGAAGAGCGTAACAGCGCCGGAGCTCACGTAGCAGCCCGCAACCCGCGCGGCAGCAAGTTTCTGATCAACGGCGAGCCCACCGACAATAAGCTCGCCCTCGGATCGAAAGGCACGCTTCGATATGAGATCCTGGCGCGCGGTCGCATGGCTCATTCCGCCTATCCGGAGCTTGGCGAATCTGCCATCGAAAAGCTTCTCGACGCGCTTGCGCGCATTCGGGCTATTCCGCTACCCACCGACGGCGTTCTTGGCGCCAGCACGCTGAACATCGGAACGATAGTGGGTGGCCGCGCTCCGAATGTGATTCCTGACGATGCTAGAGCCGAAATCCTCATCCGAGTCGTGGGCGACGTAGACCGAGCTTCGCAATAACGTCGATACGGCGGCAAAGCCTGACGCTGACGCGAAAGAGGTCTTGTTCATTCCCGCCGTACATCTTGCCTCCTTGGACGGATTCGAAACGACAGTTGTGTCATTCACCACCGATATTCCGGCGTTTGGCAGCGCCTGGGGCCAGCCATTTCTGATTGGGCCTGGAACCATTCACGTCGCCCACACAAGTGAGGAACGCATCCCAAAGCGACAATTAATAGAGGCCATCGATCTTTATAAGAGCCTTGGTCCAAAGACTCTCCACATGAGACCGATCGACGTCGGCATTCTTGGCGCAACTGGCATGGTGGGCCAGCACTTCATCCGCTTCTTGCAAGGCCATCCTTGGTTCAAGCTGACCTGGCTTGGTGCCAGCGACCGCTCCGCTGGAAAAAAGTTGAAAGACGCAACGGCGTGGCGGTTAGACGGCGACATGCCCGCTTCGCCCGCCGAGATCGTCGTTTCCGATTCAAAGCCCGGCCATGCTCCGCGCCTCGTATTTTCGGCCATGGATGCATCCGTCGCAACCGAGATCGAGCGCGCCTTCGCGCATGCCGGTCACATCGTTGTTTCCAATTCGCGCAATCACCGCATGGATCCCGACGTTCCTCTGCTCGTCCCCGAAATCAACCCGGGACATCTTTCCCTCATTCATTCTCAACAGAAGAATCGCGCCTGGCCCGGCATGATCGTCACCAATCCGAATTGCTCTACAGTCGTGCTCACCATGGCGCTCGCTCCGCTTCTGGGCTTCGGAATAGAGCGCGTGATCGCGATGACCATGCAGGCAGTTTCGGGCGCCGGTTACCCTGGCGTCGCTTCCATGGATATCGTGGCGAACGTCATTCCCTTTATTGGGGCCGAAGAAGAAAAAATGCAGCAGGAAACGCAGAAGATTCTCGGAAGCGTTTCGGAAGGCCAAGCTGTCCCTCTGAAGGCCCGTGTCAGCGCGCATTGCCATCGTGTTGCTGTGACTGATGGCCACACCGTCGCCCTATCCGTCGGACTTGTCTTCGAAGCCAGCGATTGCCGGACATCCTCGAAGCTATCGATCGTTTCCACGGTGTCCCGCAGGATCGAAATCTTCCCAGCGCTCCCGCAAAGCCCGTCATCTATATGCCGCAGCAGGACCGGCCTCAGCCTCGCCGTGATGCTGCGCGGGAAAATGGCATGAGTGTGTTCGTCGGCCGTGTTCGAGAGTGTCCCGTGCTCGACTGGAAATTTGTCGCATGCGGGCACAACACAATTCGCGGAGCTGCCGGAGCTGCCGTCCTCAATGCCGAGCTCATGGTTTCCGAAGGCTTCCTTGATTAGGTCTTCCCGCTCATGATCGTAATGAAATTTGGCGGAACTTCCGTCGAATCCCAGGAAGCCGTCGCGCGCGTCACGACTATTGTCCAAGCGCACGAGCACCGACGCCCTGTCGTCGTTGTCTCCGCAATGGGCAAGACCACCAACAAGCTGCTGCAAGCGTCCAGAGAAGCGGCTGCCGGACGGCGCGATCAAGCTCTCGCCATTGTGGATGAGCTGCGCGGCCATCATTTGATACATGGCCTGGCGCTCGCGGGCGCAGCCGCCGCCGATCTCGACCGCTACATACGAGCTCACTTCGAATGGCTCGATGAGCTGATAAAAGGTCTCTCCGTTGTCGGTGAGCTATCGCCCCGTTCAATGGACGCCATCGCGAGCGTGGGCGAGCGTCTATCGAGTCTGGTGGTCACGTTTGCCTTCCGATCCGCTGGAATGCGCGTCCAGCACGTCGATTCGCGCCGCGTCATTTTGACCGACGATCGTTTCACGCAAGCTCAGCCTCTGCTCGACGAAACATACGCGTTGCTTCAGGAGGATGTGCGGCCCATCGCGGAATCATCGGTTGTCGTAATGGGCGGTTTCATTGGATCGACAAAAGATGGACAGACGACCACGCTCGGCCGCGGTGGCTCTGATTATTCCGCATCCATCGTCGGCGCCGGCTTGCACGCGGAAGAGATCCAGATCTGGACCGACGTGGATGGCATGCTCACCGCCGATCCTCGACTTGTTCCCGGCGGGCATCTGGTAAAGAAGATTTCCTTCGCCGAAGCTGCGGAAATGGCATACTTTGGTGCGAAGGTGCTCCATCCAGCTACCGTCCTCCCGGCTCTCGAGAAGAATATTCCCGTAGTGATCCTCAACTCGAGAAAGCCCGATCTCGAGGGAACCAGAATCACCTCAGACCCTGTTTCCTGCAAGAACGCGGTGAAATCCATCTCTTGCAAGCGCGATATTACGATCCTCAATATTCGTTCCACGCGGATGCTGATGGCCCACGGCTTTCTTCATCGCATCTTCGAAATATTCGATCGCTACGGAACCAGTGTTGACATGGTTTCAACCTCGGAAGTCAGCGTCTCGCTCACCATCGACAATCGCGAAAACCTGGATCTCATCTGCCATGAGCTGCAAGAGTTCGCCGAAGCCAATGTTGAAGACCGGCTAGCTATCGTTTGTCTGATTGGGGAAGATATTCGCCGCACTCCTGGCATTGCTGGCCGCGCTTTCCAAGTGCTTCATGAGAAAAACATTCGTATGATTTCGCAAGGTGCATCATTGTTGAATCTGGGCTTTGTCGTAGCGGAGACCGACTTGAAGGATACGGTCGGCCGCTTACACGACGAATTTTTCTCTGAGCTAGATCTCGCAGTTTTTGCGGAGGGACAATGAGCACAACCACAAAACTTGCGCTGGTAGGTTACGGCAAGATGGGGCACCTCATCGAACAGCTTGCGCCACGCCATGGCTTCGAGGTGATCCTCAAGTTGACAGGGAAAGATAACCCGAATGGGCGTGCGATCACCCCTGAAGCCTTCGCGAACGTAAACGTGGCGATTGAATTCTCGACACCCGAAGCAGTGCCGCAAGATCTAAAAAAGCTTGCCGAAGCGAATGTTCCTGCAGTGACCGGTACCACCGGCTGGTCCGCCCATTTACCGGAAGTCACCCGGTCGATAGAAGAAGCAGGCACCGGCTTGGTCTGGAGCCCTAATTTCTCCGTGGGCGCAGCCGTCTTTCGGCGCCTTGCGGCTCTAGCCGCGGAACTTCTGCGCGATCAGGATGCTTATGGCGCGTGGGCTTGGGAAGTGCACCATGACGCGAAGAAAGATGCTCCTTCGGGAACACTGCTGCATTTGGTCCGCAGCATGCAACAGAGCGGCTACGCGAGGCACATCGACATCAGCTCCAATCGCGCCGGCAAGCATCCCGGCACCCACGAAATCGGATTTGATTCGGCCGCTGATACGATTACTTTGCGGCACGTTGCGCGCAGCCGCGAGGGATTTGCGGAAGGCGCGTTGAAAGCCGCAAGATGGATTCTGGACCGCAAAGGCGTCTACACTTTCGAAGACGTCTTATTCGGGTAGCGCGGACGATCGTCTTCTGTCGTCTGCGTCTTGTAAAGGAGGGAACATGTTTACCGGTTGTGGCACCGCATTGGTGACGCCGTTTCGATCGGATCGTTCGCTGGATGAAGCCGCTTTGCGCTCTCTTGTAAACCGCCAGATCGATGCCGGCATAGATTTTTTGTGCCCTTGTGGCACCACCGGCGAGAGCCCCACGCTTTCGCATGAAGAGCATCTTCGGGTCGTCGAAATCACTGTCAAAGAGTCCCGCGAGGCGTGTTCCCGTTCTGGCCGGAGCCGGTGGCTACGACACCCAGAAAGTAATCGGCATGATCGCGGAGCTGAAACATCTCGGCGTATCCGGTATTTTGTCCGTCACTCCGTACTACAACAAGCCCACGCAGGAGGGTTTATATCAGCATTACCGGGCCATCGCCGAATCGACTTCGCTTCCCATCGTGGTCTATAGTGTGCAACCGCGCACGTCTGTCAATGTCGAGCCTGCCACGCTCGTTCGCCTTTCGGAAATCAGGAATATCGTCGGCGTCAAGGAAGCGTCCGGCAGCATTTCCCAAATGGCCAGCATCCTCGCGCGTGTTCCGGATTCGTTTGTGGTGCTCTCCGGCGATGACGCAATCACGCTTCCGCTGATCGCCTTGGGAGGACGCGGCGTCATCTCTGTCATTGCCAATGAAATCCCCGCCGAATTTGGCGAGCTTGCCCGATCCGCCCTGAAGGGCGACTTCGCGCGATCGCGAGAGCTGCAACGGAAATATCAAGCCTTGATGGAAATCAACTTCGTCGAAACCAGTCCTGGCCCCGTCAAATTCGCCATGGCGCGAATGGGCCTTCTGGAACCTGTGTGGCGATTGCCCATGGTGCCGCCCCAGCCGGCTTCGCAGCAAAAGATCGAGGCCGTCCTCGAATCGCTTGGTCTGCTCTCCGGAGTGCGCGTTTGAGCCTTCAGAAGGAGATTGAAGTCTTATTCGACGAAAAGCCCGCCAGTTATTCGGAAACGCACAAGCAGCTGTTCGATCAATTCCGTGACCTGCTCAATCGCGGCGTGATTCGTTCCGCCGAGCGGGATCCATCGCAGCCAACCGGATGGCGCGTGAATAGTTGGGTGAAGAAAGGCATTCTGCTTGGCTTCCGCATCGGCTGCATCGTCGCGATGCCGGGCGCGACGGGCCCTTCGCAATTCTTTGACAAGTCCACCTATCCGCTGAAGACCTTCAATCTCGATAACCGGGTCCGCATTGTTCCCGGAGGTTCGAGTGTTCGCGACGGCTGTTACGTCGGCCACGGCGTTACTTGCATGCCGCCGATGTTCATCAACGTAGGAGCTTACGTCGATGATGGCACGATGGTCGATTCTCACGCCCTGATTGGAAGCTGCGCGCAAATCGGACGCAACTGTCATATATCCGCTGCCTCGCAGATCGGCGGCGTTCTCGAGCCGGTTGGCGCTCTGCCGGTCATCATTGAAGATGATGTGTTGATCGGCGGTAATTGCGGCGTTTATGAAGGCACGCTAGTGAAGCAGCGCGCCGTGCTCGGCAGCGGCACTATCCTGAATCGCTCAACGCCGGTATACGATCTGGTTCGCGAGACAGTACATCGCGCAACCGACGATGCGCCGCTCGTAATTCCCGAGGAAGCCGTTGTGGTTGCCGGGTCCCGCGAAGTAAAATCTGGCCCTGGCAAAGCTTGGGGCATCTCGCTCTACACGCCCGTGATCGTCAAGTACCGCGACACTGGCACTGAAACGAAGATCCAGCTCGAAGACTTACTTCGATGACTCCTTCACGAGCCCTGCCGAACCCCAATCGGCGGGCTTGGTGACTCGGGACTCGCCGAATGGCGGACCCAGCTCCTTGATCTCAAAATCCGCCGAGCTGCCCTCTACAGTTGCAACCGTGTGCTGGAAAAACCAGCCGTCCTTGTACTGCTTTGTGCCGCGCAGATGTCCTCCGGAACTCGCCATCGACAGATAGGTAACGCCCTCGATCTCGAAGTGCAGCATCTGGTGGATATGCCCGGCTATGACATACTTCACGCCGTACCGTTTCGCGAGTTGATGGAACGGAAAATCCGGATTCCCCAGCACTGCCTGTAGAATCCAGGACGGCCGATGAGAAAAGATGAACTTCACCGGCTGGTTCGCGTGTATCTGCAGATCGTTGCGCAAGTACGCCAGCTCCTCCGCCGGTAAGTTATCGCTGCGGCTGTTATCGAGCACGGTGAAGTGTGCCTGTTTGTAATCGAAGCTGTAATGCAGCGGATGTTTAGTGTACTTCTCGAATGCCTGTGCGGAAGCGATCGACCAGACGTCATGATTACCGGGTGTGAAAAACATCCGGAAGCGGCGATAGGGCGCGAGCATCTCGATGATCTTCTGCCACTCGGCATCCATCGTCAAATCGTCGCCGCCTTCGATGGTGTCGCCGACAGAGATGACGAAATCGGGATGATCTGCGGCGGTCTCGCGCCAAGCCTGTTCATAGACGCCGGGAACAGCGCCGCCAGTTCGATCGCCGAGAATCACAAACCGGAATCCGTTCCCGTCGCTCTTATAAGCAGCGATAGCGCCCGCCGTCAGCAGGACCAGAAGGCCCACGGTCTGTAGAAACCTCGAACCGCTCTGAGACATCATAGAAACTAGAATGCCCGCTCGCCTAAGGGCTTTTTCCCCCTTTGTCCTTCTTATTATGGTGACTGCCTTCAGTGCGGCCGCTGCACCACTGCCTCGTGCGGAGCTGATAAAAGATATCGAATACGCCCACGTAGACGGCATCAGCTTGCAAATGGACGCTTCTATTCCCAGCATCGGGAAAAAAGTTCCCGCCGTTATCATCGTCCATGGCGGCGGATGGTTTGGGGGCGATAAAACGTTCAACGTGGAGCCCTTGTTCCAACCCCTCAGCGACGCCGGTTTTGCCTGGTTCTCGATCAGCTACCGTCTTGCCTCGGATGTGACCCAGTTCGGTCTCGCCATCAGCGACGTGCAGGAGGCTATCCGCTTCATCAAGTCTCATGCGGACAAGTACAACATCGATCCCGAAAGAATCGCTCTGGTCGGCGAATCGGCTGGCGGCCAGTTAGCCTCTATGGCAACTCTTCGCGGAGGCGCCGCTACTTCGGTAAAAGCCGTGGTTGCCCTGTACTCGCCAAGCGATCTCGTCAGCCTCGTCCAGACCTCAACTTACGTTCCTTCGCAGATTCGCAATTCGGTGCGCGGCACGCCTTGGGAAGGTATGATTTTGGCCGGCCTTGCCCAGCTTTCCCCAATCGACAATGTCCGCCGCGACATGCCGCCATTTCTTTTCATTCACGGGACCGCCGATTCATTAGTACCTTTCCAGCAATCGCGCGACATGTGCGACCGCATGAAGAAAGTCGGCGCCAGCTGCGAGATCTATCCTGTCGAAGGCGGCGGACACGGCATTCGCTGGTGGGAATCCATTCCCGTCCTTGCATCCGGCTATAAACAGAAAATGATTCAGTGGCTGCGAGATGAGCTCGGAAATCCTGACCTGAACTCCTAAGGCGCTGCCGCCACTTTCGGCGCCGCCTCGTAATGCTCGCTGGTACTGTTCCAGGCGATATCCATGTTGACCACCCCTACTCCGCCGGATACCGCAAACATCACAGCCAATCCCCAGCCATCCGCAAATGCTGCGCGGGAATCGCGGGTCGCGTGCCCCAGCGCGTCCGCCAGCGCCTTTCGCTTCTTCATAAAATTCGGATCTGTCGGATCCGGCGCCGTCGATTTTTCCACCGTGGTCAACAGATCGTTAAGCTTTGGCGCGACCTGAACCATCGATTTCGCCCACCAGGTGATGTCCTTCCAATCTGTGCTAATCGCGCCAAAATCGTTAGCGCTCAGCTGGCTCAAACCAGGAATCATTTTTTGAAATGCTCCGACGTTTCCGTTCTGGTCCATCGCGCTCCACAGCGCATCATTCTTCAGCACGCTCATCCGGACTTTACCTGCCTGGCTGCTGGGATCGATAAGCGAGGCCATAACGTCTCTCCCGATCCGCTCCAATTCTTCGCGCGTATGCGGAGTACGCCCGCTTGCATCGGAGAAAAACAACCGCAGTGCGGCGGTGTGGTCATATGCTGCGATGGCCGCGACCTTCACATGTCTTAGTGAGGGAGTTTCCGCCAGGATCTCATCCCAGTGTTCGTCCCGGATCAAATTGAGTGCGCTACCCAAACGAATCTGGTCTTGCATGTCGGGTAGCGGCATCTTATCTGCATATCGGAAGTAGGTTTGTGAAGCTGTGAGGCCGGCCTGCGAGGCTGCGGCAGTATACGTCATAGTTGCCAGGAAGCCCTCCGAAAGAGCCTTACGCAACTTGTCGGGATCGGCAGCATAGGGCGTGGCCGCAGCGGTGAGGTGACTCGCTTTAAGCTTGTCCACAATCGTTAAGTGACCCTGGTCATCATTCAAGATGGTGCATGACCTTACGTAATCATCGACTGAAGAAGCGTTGTAGATGCCAAGCACGTTAACGCCGATCGTGTGCTTCGAGTCGTTCGTCTCCTTGACTATATTTCGAACGGGGGTCGCGTTCGGTAGGCCATCGACCAGCGTCCAATCTCCCCGTAATGCGGAGGAAATTGCGGCATTGGTTGCGACATTGCTGCCCTGATTGAGATCGATGGAATACACGACCGCCGCTTCATCGGTGACACCAGCCGAGCACGAAACATTCATCGCGATCGAAAGGCTGCGGTCGAGACAGTCCTTCAAAACGCCCCGGATCGCTGCCGCATTTTCACCGGTTATGCCGCTATTTTTCGGATCGACGCCGGGCAAAACTGCGTTGAAAACAGCGGAAACGACGTCGGTTGTGCCAATGTCCCCCTCGACTCCCGCCTTCGCCGTGAGTGTCGCCGTTAACGTCGTGCCATGCTTCTTGTAAACGCCTAACTCTAGTCCGCTATCCGTCACTTTGTGACAGCGGACAATGAAGTCGCCGCTGATAGCAATCTGCCCGCCGACCTTCAATGTCACTTTGGGATCTAATGCGATCTTGTTGTTAAATGGCAAATCGGCGGATGCCAACGCATTAACGCTAATCGGCAGCGAATAAGAGCCGCTGAACTTCACCGTGCCACCAACATCGACAACGTTGACGGTGCCGGGCGGTAGTGCCCGGATCATATCGGCGGTATAGGCGACGGAATAGCGCTCCAGAACGCTCCTGATGCCATCCATCAGAGTTGGAAATTTTCCTGCGGAACGCTGCAGCAGAATGTACGTACCCAACGAGACCTTCGACGCCCCCTCAACTCCTACGCCGAAGCCATCTACTGTCGCCGACAACTTCCCATCGAGCGATGTATCGAGCGTGAGCCCGATCCAGCACTCATCGGAGCCAATCGGAATCTTGGGAGAGAAGTCGTCATCATCGAAAAGTTTCTTGTCGCGGGCCTTGCGAATGCATAAGTTTCCGGTCTCGCCACCTTGAATGGTCAGCTTGCTTGCGTTGCCGATCAGGATGGACGGCGACTTCAGTGTGAATCCCAAGTCGACTGTTTCCAGACTGGTTTCGTCGATAGGCTTGCTGAAATCGCCCACCACCGGCATCGTGGTGAAGCTTAAATGCGACAAATTCGATAGCGCCAGTGGCGAGTCGTCGCTAGTCTTAATATCGGCAGTTGCGCCAACGCTGTCTGTAATGGGTATATCGGGCATGACTATAAATTGCCGCGTCTGGCCTGCTCGCGCTCTATCGCTTCAAACAATGCCTTGAAGTTGCCCTTCCCAAAGCTGCGGCTGCCTTTTCGCTGGATAATTTCGTAGAACAGCGTTGGCCGGTCCTCCACCGGTTTCGTGAAAATCTGAAGCATGTATCCTTCATCGTCACGATCCACCAAAATTCCGAGCTGCGCCAATTCATCGATAGGCTCGTCAATCTTGCCGACACGTGCAGTCAGCTCGTCGTAGTAGGTTGTCGGAATGGAAAGAAACTCGACGCCTTGATCCTGGAGCTTCGTGACGCTTCCGATGATGTCATTTGTCGCCATGGCGATGTGCTGGACGCCAGGTCCGCCGTAGAAATCCAGGTACTCTTCAATCTGCGATTTGCGGCGGCCCTCCGCGGGCTCATTGATAGGGAAGCGAATTTTCTCATTTCCGTTCGCCATAACCTTTGACATCAGCGCAGAGTATTCCGTCGAAATGTCTTCGTCGTCGAAGTGCTTGAACATTCGGAACCCCATGACCTGCTCATAGAATTCGACCCAGGTGTTCATCTGACCCCAGCCGACGTTTCCAACCACATGGTCGATATGCAATAGCCCAGCGGGACGCGCGATGCGGTCCGACCCCGGTAGTTCGACAAATCCCGGCAGAAAAGCGCCTCGATACTCACGCCGTTCCACAAAGGTGTGAATGGTGTCGCCGTAGATAGCAATCGACGAAAGCCGCGCCTTCCCTTTATCGTCATGAATTGTAAACGGAAGCTGAACGGCGCGACCTCCTCGCCGCGTGGTCTCTTCAAAGGCGGATTCAGCGTCATCGACCCAAAGCGCGATCGATTTCACGCCATCCCCGTGCCGCAACACGTGCTCGGCGATTTCGCCCGAAGGCTGCAAAGGCGTGGTCAGCACGAAACGGATCTTCTCCTGTTGAAGAACATAGGAAACGCGATCGCGCGTGCCGGTCTCAGGGCCCCGATACGCCACCAGCGTGAAGCCCATCGAAGCTCGATAGAAGTACGCCGCCTGCTTGGCATTGCCCACGTAGAACTCGAGGTGATCCGTCCCGTGTATCGGAAGGAAATCGTTCTGGGTCGCCTGCGTTTCTTTAGTTTCTTCAGTAAGTTGTGGCATAGGGGTTCATCTCCATTTTCGCGCGCGCAATCTTAAATGCCTCCACGCAAATTTCGTTCTGTTCTCTCGTGCCAACCGACACGCGAAGGCAGGATGGCAGTTGCATAGCTTTCAGTGGCCGTACGATCACGCCTTGCTCCAGCAGACGTTCGAACACGTGTTCAGCGTCATCTTCGCTATCCAAAACCACGGTTACGAAGTTCGCTGTCGAATCCAATAGGTGGAAACCAAGTTGCCGAAGCGCCTCAGCGAGAAACGAAAGTCCCACGGCATTGTTTTCGATTGACTTTTCCAGGAACTCACGGTCTTCGAGAGCTCCCACCGCCGCGGCCGCTCCTATACCGCTTGGCTCAAATGGCAGTTTCACCTTGAGCAGCACCGAAATCAGATCTTGGTGAGCAAACCCGTACCCAACCCGGGCGCCTGCCAATCCATATGCTTTCGAGAACGTCCGCAGAGTAATGATGTTGTCGAAGCGATAATGCATCGAATCCGGATATGACGGCCGATCCATCGCAAACTCGAAATATGCCTCATCCAGAATGATGAGCACCCTTTCCGGCACGCGTCGATGAAATTCTTCAAAAGCTTCACGGGTAAAGAATGTGCCGGTCGGGTTATTTGGATTGGCGAGGTAAATAAGCTTGGTTCGTTCCGTGGTTGCATCCGCTAGCTTCGAGAGATCGTAGCTCCAGTCGCGGTAGGGCACCGTTCGATAAGCAACGCCGCGGCCGCGTGCTAGAACTTGAAAACCGGAGAACGCCGATTCCGTGGTCAAAACTTCATCCTCATCGCAGAGAAATGTTCGCACCACGTTCGCCATGATGCCTTCGCTGCCGGACCCAACGATGACGTTCTCCACCTTTAGATGAAAGCGTTCCGCCAATTTGTGGCGCAGCGCAAGGCCTCCGTCAGGATACAGAGACATACCGGAGAGAGCGCGCTGGGCATACTGAATCGCCAGGGGCGACGATCCAAGCGGATTCTCGTTTGAAGCCAGCCTTACGATTCGAGTGAGACCGAAGCGCTCCTTTACCTGCTCGGCGCTGAGGCCCGGCTCATACGGGCGTAAAGACAGTATGTGCGGAGGAACTAAGATATCCGGAGTGACCAAAATTCATTGGCTCCGTCGACTAGCAATATACTACGCGCAACATATTAGGCATCCCAACCGGATCTGCAAACCTGATACTAGGAGATGACATGCCGGTTTATTGCCACCTCGGAGACATACCTTCCAAAAGGCACAAAATCTA
Source organism: uncultured Acidobacteriaceae bacterium (assembly GCA_963819405.1). Lineage (GTDB taxonomy): Bacteria > Acidobacteriota > Terriglobia > Bryobacterales > Bryobacteraceae > Bog-105. The sequence goes on from CAWFWH010000016.1 coordinate 353,767, forward strand.
TCGAAAGCCCTCGGGCGAATTGTATTCGGAGGAACTCGTCGGAAACATGGGTTTTGTCGGCCCATCTTCCCTGCTGTATCACGTTCGGCGGCCCACTGCGGTTCGCGCGCTTCACGCCCTCAAGGAAATCAAATGGGAGGCCGCCCCATCGGAGCCGCTCCGGCATCGCCATTTCCGGACTAAGCAGTTGAAGCAATCCGGAGACGCGATTCTCGATCGACACCCCCTGCTGTTCAACAGCGATGTATCGATGTCCATCGTTCGCCCCGGCGATGATGTTTCTGATTTTTACCGCAACGCGCAGGGCGATGAGATCGTATATGTGAGCGAAGGCGCGGGCGCGCTGGAATCGCCATTCGGCAGCTTAGCGTTCGATAGCGGCGATTATTTGGTGATTCCTCGTGGAATCCTTCATCGCTATCGATTCACAAGGCCCAAACGGGTGTTGCTCGTCATTGAGAGCGCCGGATATGTGCGGCCGCCGAAGCGCTACCGCAATGAGTTCGGCCAGTTAATGGAATCCAGCCCGTACTCGGAGCGCGACATTCGCTGCCCGCAGAATCTTGAAACGCGCGATGAAAAAGGCGAATTCAAGTTGATCGTCAAGAAGGCGAATTGCCTCACGGAAATGGTGCTCGCGCATCACCCCTTCGACGTAATTGGATGGGACGGCTACTACTATCCATGGGCGCTGAACATTCATAATTTCGAGCCGCGCGTGGGACGCTTTCACCTGCCTCCGCCCACGCACCAAACCTTCGACAGCGACGGTTTTGTTGTGTGCTCCTTTTGCCCGCGGCCATACGATTTTGATCCGGAAGCAGTTCCCGCTCCGTACAGCCATTCGAATGTCATGTCCGACGAAGTGCTGTATTACGCAAACTCGGAATTCATGAGTCGAAAAGGAATTGAATACGGTTCCATCACGCTGCATCCCGATGGTCTCGCCCACGGTCCTCAGCCGGGGAGAACAGAGGCATCCATCGGCCAGAAACAAACCGACGAACTAGCTGTCATGATGGATACCTTCCGCGGTTTACATGTGAGCCGCGAGGCCGTGGAGGTCGAAGATAAAGATTATTACTTGTCGTGGCTCGATTCGTAGCTCCGGCGCTTCGCGCGCTGCTCGGCAACTTAATCGACTACGCAGGCATCTTTCCGCCAGCCTCCCTTTCACTCGAGTCCGCGATTGCGAACTACGATCGCTACCGCAACGGAGAAAATGGATGGATGTTGGGGCGGTTCGTCATACCGGCCGATCAGCTCGATAAGCTCCCTGCGAGCGTCGATTATCCTTTCTCTGTCCTAAGCGAATCCGATCACGCTCGCGCCGCTGCAATCGAATCGAAGAAGATTATTGCGACCTCGAAACCAAGCTATTGCGAAGTCTCACTCGATCAGCTCGATCAGGTGAAGAAAGCCGGATGTTTCGCGAAAATCCGGACCGGCGGCATAACACCGGAATCCATTCCCGCAGTGGATCGCGTTGCCGCGTACATAAACGCTTGCGCAAACCGTCGATTACCGTTCAAGGCAACTGCAGGGCTGCATCATCCGATCCGATCCGTGTATCCACTCACCTATGAGGTGGGCGCGCCAACCGCGAAGTTGCACGGTTTTATCAACCTGTTCCTGGCAGCCGTTTTCGCGTGGCATGGCGAGCCGCAAATTGACGCAATACTCGCCGAAGAAGATCCCGCCGTTTTCCGATTCGACGATCTCGCCCACTGGCGCGACCGGTCTCTGCAGGCCGATCAAATCGCTGAAGCGCGGCGGGACTTCGCACATTCGTTCGGTTCTTGTTCGTTTGAAGAACCGGTTGAAGACTTGCGGCAGCTTCAGCTCTTATGATCGACGAAACTCACGACCTGGAATTGCAGAGCTGGGTGGAATCGGCCAATCGCCCCGGCTGTGATTTCCCGATCCAGAATCTCCCGCTGGGCGTCTTCCGCTCCGTCACCGACGCGCGGTCTCGTTTGGGAGTTGCAATCGGCGACTCCATACTTGACTTGCATCCCTGGATAGAAGGCGAGACTCTCAACGGCTACATGAGTCTCCCGGTGCAACAGCGGCGCGATCTTCGCCTGGAACTGAGTAGAGCACTCCGAAAGGGCTCATCCAAAAGAGATCTGATTCAGCAATCGGAATGTGAGATGCTCATGCCCGCGCAGATTGGTGACTACACGGATTTCTACGCATCTATCCACCACGCCACGAACGTGGGCAGCATGTTCCGGCCCGAGAATCCGCTTCTGCCGAATTACAAGCACGTGCCGATTGCTTATCACGGCCGCTCCTCTTCTATCGTCGTCAGCCGGACACCTGTCCGCCGTCCACTTGGGCAACTGGGACAAGGCAACTTCGGCGCTTCAAGAGAACTGGATTACGAACTGGAAGTTGGTGCGTTTCTAGGTCCCGGGAATCCGATGGGCGAACCGATCCCGATCAGGAGAGCCGAGGAACAGATCGCCGGTGTCTGCCTGCTGAATGACTGGTCCGCCCGCGACATCCAGCGCTGGGAATATCAACCGCTCGGGCCATTTCTAGCGAAAAACTTTGCCACGTCCATCTCGCCTTGGCTCGTTACGCTGGAGGCGCTCGAGCCCTTCCGCGTGCCTTCGATCGAGCATGACGTCCCAGTGCTGCCGTACTTGCAGCCCCCGAATGCCGGCTCATTCGACATCACGCTCGAAGTCTGGTTGCGATCGGACTCGATGACCGACGCCGCCATGATCAGCCGGGGATCATTCAAAGATATGTATTGGACGCTGGCGCAAATGGTGGCACATCACGCGTCCAATGGATGTCCGCTTCGCGCTGGTGATTTGATCGCGAGCGGGACCGTTTCTGGCCCGGAGAAAGAAAATCGCGGTTGTCTGCTCGAGCGCACGTGGAAAGGTACCGAACCGCTGTATCTTCCTAGCGGTGAGAAGCGTCTATTCCTAGAAGACGGCGACGAAGTGACTCTGAAGGGTTACTGCAATCGAGAAGGCTTTGCGCGAATAGGTTTCGGGAGTTGCTGTGGCCGTGTGCTGCCTGCATTAGACAGCGTCGCTTAAGGAGCAGGAGAGCTCAAGTTGATTACAATCGGATAAGCGCAACATGAAAATCGGCGTGCTCGGCGGAGACGGCTACTGTGGTTGGGCAACAGCCCTGTATTTATCAGCGAAAGGGCATTCAGTCGCCATCGTTGACAACTTTTCGCGACGGCTGTGGGATCACGAGCTCGGCGTGCAAACGCTGACGCCAATCCGGCCTCTTGCGGAAAGATTGAGGGTATGGCAAGAGCTCACCGGAAAGACCATTGAGCTTTTCGTGGGCGACGTTACCGATCACGATTTCCTTTCCTCCGCCGTTAAAGCTTTCGAGCCTGAGGCGGTCATTCACTTTGCCGAGCAGCGGGCGGCGCCGTACTCGATGATCGACCGCAAACACGCTGTTTTCACGCAGGTCAACAACGTTGTCGGCACGCTGAATTTGCTCTTCGCCCTCCAGGAATTTCAGCCGGACTGTCATTTAGTCAAGCTCGGAACCATGGGAGAGTACGGCACACCCAATATCGATATCGAAGAGGGCTACATCACCGTCGAGCACAACGGGCGGAAAGATCTGCTTCCATTCCCCAAGCAGCCCGGCTCTTTTTATCACCTCTCGAAGGTACACGACAGCCACAACATCATGTTCGCGTGCAAGATTTGGGGCCTGCGCGCAACGGATCTCAATCAGGGCATCGTGTATGGAACCATGACCGATGAGGTTGCCTATGACGAGGCTCTTATCAATCGCTTCGATTACGACGAAGTATTTGGCACCGTTCTGAACCGGTTTTGCGTGCAAGCAGCGGTCGACTATCCTCTGACGGTTTACGGAAAAGGAGGGCAGACCCGCGGTTTTCTCGACATTCGCGACACGGTGCGCTGTGTTGAGTTGGCGTGTCTAACTCCGGCCGGTCGTGGCGAATGCCGCGTCTTCAATCAATTCACCGAGCAGTTTTCAGTTTTGGAAGTCGCCCAGCTGGTGCAGACGGCGGGGGCGAAGCTGGGCCTGAACGTTGAAATCGACCAACTGCCTGATCCGCGCGTTGAATCGGAGCAGCATTACTACAACGCGAAACACTCGAAGCTGATCGATCTTGGTTTGAAGCCGCATTATCTTTCAGACTCTCTGCTGGATTCTTTGATGAACATCGCTTTGAAGTATCGCGATCGCATTGACATATCGATGTTCCTGCCGCAAGTCGATTGGCGCAAAGCCTCGAATGAGCGGCAGCAGTTGAGCGCGGCATCGATAGCAGCGTTGGCAGCCGGCCAGGCCTGAAAACGGCCGCGCGCTGGCTCAGTTACTCGTAGTTTGCGGGCCCGCGTCGACCAGCATTCCGTTACGAATGTAATATTCGCCGCCTCGCCATCGAATAGTATTACGGGCAAAACTGGCCAGCCACAAAACGAATGCCAGCCCGTCCCATGCCACGATTAACGAAGCGTTTTTCCAGAGCCCCGGCTGCTTCAACCCCCAAATGCCGATCGTCCAGATCATAGCGAGGCGGAGTGCAAAGTAAGTCCCCAAATACCCGAGCGCGATCGCCAGCGAGGGGTGAATCGCAATCGCTGCCAGAGACCAGGGCAACGCTTGGGCGAATAATAAGCCGATGTGCCCGCGCGGACGCATGTGCCGCATGACGACGAGCCAGCGCATCCGCTTGTGGAGCAGCTCGCGCATCGATTCGTAATCGAAAACGGTTTCGATGATATGCGGTGAAAGCTCTATTTCGTATCCTTTTTCGGCGATTAAACGGCCGACCAGAAGATCGTCCGCCGGACGGTTCTCAAGTGTTTCATAGCCGCCGAACTCCGACAACCGCGTGCGTGTTGTCGCAATGGTCGGACCCAGCGCGAACTTGAGGCCCTCGAGTTGTTTCGCGACTAGAACGCCGGCGTAAAAATCGGAAACCATTCCGACAGTGTGCAGATTGTCGGCAAATGTTTTCTGGCAAGTGGATACGTACAAGCAGGTCACAGCCCCGACCTTCGGATCCGCGAGAGGGGCAACGATGCTGCGCAGATAGTCAGGGCGTACGCGAACATCGCTGTCGCTAATCACCAGGTGTTCGTACTCGGCCTCACTCGCCAGCCGCGCCAGCTTCGCTACTTTGTCATTCGAGGCGATACGGCCGGTGCCAAAAAGCACGCGAATGCGGCGTTCGGGAAAATCGCGCTGCAGCTTTTCGATAATCGGAAGCACCGGATCGTCCGTAGTGCCGACGCAGAAAACAAGTTCAAATTCAGGGTAGTCCTGCCGGCAAAAGCTCGCAAAATTCTCGTAGGCATCGGGATCGAGTCCCCGGATTGGCTTTAAATTGCTGATAGGCGGAGTAAAGTTCCCCGCCGCCTTCGGCTGGCGCTTCGAGGCGCGAAAAAATCGCCAAGAGCTATAAAGAACCAGCAGATAATAGATGAACGGGAAAGTCGCTATCGCGAGAAAAATCAAGGCGGCTGGCGTTAGATTCATCAAACCTCATTCGATGCAAAATCATCACCCCGCCCTCGATGCATCGAAGTGCATCGCCCCGTCGAAGCATTACAGATACTTAAACTTGTGCTGACTCCACTTTAGCAATTCGCAACTCCTGAACCCAAACTTGGCTCAGTTGGTATGTTGGAAGTTTGAGTGCCATTTCAGGTAGCATTGCCGCGGAAACTCCCGTAGATCAAGCGGCAAACCGCGGCCATCTTCGCCTGTATCTGGTTGTGTTGCTGTTTGCGGCGGCAATTTACTTTGGATGCATCCTGTCGCCTCCGTCCTTGATGGACGACGTAGATGCCGTCCAGGCGCAGATCGCACGCAATATGCTCACATCAGGCGATTGGGTAACTGCGCGACTCGACGGGATCCCCTATTTTGAGAAGTCGCCGCTCATTTATTGGGCCATGGCGGTTTCCTACAAAATCTTCGGTGTCCACGATTGGGCAGCGCGGATCCCGGTTGCTCTCTCGGCTATCGCGCTGTGCTGGCTCACGGCGGCATTCGGAATTTGGGCTTTCGGAAAGCGCGCCGGATTCTATGCCGGTCTTTGCATCGCCACGTGCGTCGGGCTGTTTCTGTTTACGCGAATTCAGATTCCCGACGTCATGCTGACGTTCACCATTGCCCTGGCGATGTGGGCGTTTCTGCGCGCTCTCGATGAGGACGAGCCGCATCCTCGCGTCTGGGCATGTATTTTCGCCGCGAGTCTAGGGACTGGCTTATTGCTGAAGAGCTTGGTCGGGGTGGTTTTCCCGATAGCAGCCTCTATCGTTTACCTGGCCCTCACTCGCCAATTCTTGTCGGCGAGAACCTGGAAACGGCTGCATCCCTTCACCGGATTGTTAATCGTGCTGGTCATCGCCGCGCCTTGGCATATTCTGGCCACTCTGCGGAACCCGCCCTATTTCGCCTTCACATTGCATAGCGCACCGGGCGAGTATCACGGATTCCTTTGGTTCTACTTCATCAATGAGCAGCTTTTGCGTTTTCTGAACATGCGCTATCCGCGCGATTACGCAACCGTTCCGCGCGTCTGGTTCTGGCTGCTGCACCTGGTATGGCTTTTCCCTTGGAGCGTCTATTTTCCGGCCGTCGCGAAGCTCTCTTTTAAGCCGATTGACCGTGCTGGGCGGACCCGTTTGCTTGCGCTATGCTGGACGGGTTTTGTGCTGGTGTTTTTCACGTTTTCAACAACGCAGGAGTACTACTCAATGCCTTGCTATCCCGCACTCGCGTTGTTGCTGGGTTCGGCAATGGCTCTGGGAGGCACTTATATACGTCGCGGAACGCGCGTGCTTTCTATGGTGCTTGGATGTGCAGCTGTCGCCGCGATGATAATACTTCTTCTCGTGCGGAATGTGCCCACGCCAGGAGATATCGCAGGCGCACTCTCTGAACATCCGGGCGCCTACACTCTCTCTCTTGGACATATGGAGGATCTAACGCTGCAATCCTTTGCATATCTCCGTCTGCCTCTGGCAGTCGCCGCGATTGCATTTCTCATTGGTGCGCTGGGAACCTTTCGAGCAACGGGCCGGCACGCATTCCTTGCGGCTGCTGTGATGATGGTGCTGTTCTTCCATGCCGCTCGTTTGGCACTGGTCGTGTTCGATCCATATATGTCCTCGCGACCTCTGGCGAATGCGCTTCTGCAATCGCCCGACGGCCGGCTAATCGTCGATCATCACTACTACACGTTCTCGTCCGTCTTCTTTTATACGGGCCGTAGCGCGTTGCTTCTGAACGGTCGCCGGCAAAACTTGGTCTATGGGTCCTACGCGCCCGGCGCGGCGCCCGTGATTATCGACGATTCACAGTTCAAGAATCTTTGGCAAAGACCGGAGCGGTGTTACATCGTTGCTGAGCGGCCGGGCGTACAGCGTATCGAAAAGCTACTCCAGCCAGGAGAACTCAATGTTATTGCCACGAGTGGTGGCAAATTCTTACTTACCAATCATCGATTGGCCAGCGTAAGTATCCAATAGATAACTGGACAAATGATCCTGGTGTTCGAGTGGCGCGGACGATCGTCTTGTGTCGTCTGCGTCTTCTAGATGAACAGGCAGCCCACAAAGAACGATGGGCCGCCCCACTACCGGACCGAGATCAAGACGACGCCCGCGAAGACAAACGCAATACCCAGCCATCGTTTCCGGTTGACATGCTCGTTGAGCAGGTACTTGGCCAATAGTCCATCCAAGACATAGGTTATGGCGGTGACAGGTGTGATGAAGCTGAGAGGCGCGAGTCGCAATGCGCGGAGAAAGGCAAAAAACGCTATCGCCAGGAGCACGATGGACAGCACGAACAGCGGCCTGGTCAACACAGGAAGAGATTTCGGAACGTCGCCCGCCGCGCCAGATCTTTTCATTTCGAAGCTCTGGAGAACGTCGCTGCCTACTGTGCAAAAGACAATTACCCCAATCAGAAACCATTTCATTGGTCGACGTCACCCGGGTGTTTGGGTGCGCTTAAGCCTATGAGAAGCACCCCGACGAAAATGAGGGATAATCCCCAAGCGTGATCCTGTCCAACTTTTTCGTGGAGGATCCATTGACCGGCCATGCTCGTCAGCGGAAATGCAATTCCCGCAGTCACCGGAAGAATTACGCTCATCGGCGTGACACTGAGCAGCGCCATGCGGAACAGCATCCAGCCAATCAACAGGATGATGCCGAGAATCACCGCGGGGTTAATCAAAATCACCGCGAAAGCGGCATGATCCACCTCCGAGTTGACGCCATAGCTGAGTAAACAATTCCCCGCCACGCTGCAGAGAATCACGCTGGCGCTTAGGGCAAAAACTCTTAGCCACGTTACTGCTTGCAATTACTTTCGTCCTTCATATTTCTAGGATTAGCAATTTGAGGGCGGCCGACGTCCGCGTCAACGCCGGTAAACTGTCCCGCCCTTCATCACGAACGTGACTTTCTCTACCACGCTAATGTCCTCGAGCGGATTCCCTGGGACGGCGACGACATCCGCCAGATAGCCGGGTTTCAGTGAGCCAATCTGTTTTTCCCAACCCAGCAGTTTCGCGCCGTTAATCAAGTCCGCCTGCAAGGCGGCCAGGGGTGTCATGCCGTACTTCACCATCAGGACAAACTCGCGCGCCTGCGTACCATGCGGAAACGGGCCGACATCGGAACCGATCGCCATAGGGACACCTGCCGCAAGCTGCTTGCGAAACTCCTGAGCGTGCAAATCAAGCGATTGGCGCAAACGAGCCGAAGCAGCCGGCGATTCCGCGTGATCCGCAAAATACTCGGAAATAGTGAAGGTCGGCACAGCAAAAATCTGCTTCTCGCGCATCAGACGCATGGTCTCGTCGCTGAGTTGTTCAGCATGGTCGACCGTGACCACGCCTGCGCGTGCGGCATACAACGTCCCCGGCTCGCCTGTGGCATGAACCGCAACACGCTTGCCGACGCGCGCAGCCTCGTCGACGGCGGATCGGAGTTGCGCTTCCGTGTATTGGTATGGCGTGGAAAGCTTACCATCTCGAATCATATCGGCGCCGGTCTCATACATCTTGATGAAATCGGCGCCTTCCTTAAGCTCCTCGCGTATGGCAGTTATTATTTCCTCGACACTGTTCGCATATGTCGCGTTCGACAATACGTGCTGCGCAGGATTGAAGTGAATGGCATCTTCATGTCCCCCAAGTATGTCGATCGCATTCCCGCTGATGCGCAGGCGCGGCCCCGGAACCATACCTTGATTGATGGCGTTTCGCACTGCCGTGTCCGCCGAGCCCGCGCCTTCAGTGCCCATATCGCGCTCCGCCGTGAAGCCCGCCATTAGATCCGCACGGGCGGCCAGAACCGCGATAATTGTTCGCTGCGGCACGGATTCTTCCACGGTCTGCAGATCTTCCGCGCCAGGATGCAAGAACAGGTGAACGTGTGCGTCAATTAACCCCGGTAACAAGGTGGTGTCGCCCAGATCGATGATCTCCGCGTCCGCCGGATGATTGACTTTGGCGCCTGCCTCCGCGATCCGCTCACCTTCGACCAGCACCTCGCCAGGCATCACCATGCGCCCAGCTTCGATATCTAGCAAACGCGCTGCATGCAGGACAATCGCGTGGCCCGGCGTCTGGCGCGCTTGAGCCGACGCGGGTAACGCAAGAAAACAGATCAGAAAAAGAACGGTCAGCGAAACGGAAGAGAGTCGGTTCGTCATAGTCTCGGACGCGATATTATCATCCGGCTTTTTCATTGCCAGCTATGCTCTATGGGATTTGTCTGATACACGCGGTCGCCGCCGCCGAAATTACACAAGTCTTACAAAGGCGGCGTCGAATTCCTGTTACGGTCGAAATGTAGACCAATGTCAGAGCTTGAGAGTAGTAACGTATGCGATATCCGCGAGCGCGAGCAGATGAACTGGCCGACCATTATCGTCATGGTGATAATCCATGTGGGAGCCATTGCAGCGCTGTTCATGGCCAATTGGCATGCCGTGCTAGTCGCGCTTTTTCTTTTGTGGTTTGCGACCGGTCTCGGCATTAGCCTTGGTTATCATCGCCTCCATACACATCGCTCGTACAAGATTCCCTTATTGCTCGAATATTTCTTTGCAGTTTGCGGCACATTGACGCTCGAGGGCGGACCAATTTGGTGGGTAGCCATTCACCGGATTCACCATCAGCACTCCGATCACGACGGCGATCCGCATTCCCCGCGTGACGGCGCGTGGTGGGCACATGTAGGCTGGATTTTATCCGGAGAGGCGAGCCAGAAAAACACGCGGGCCATGTCCAAATATGCGCCAGACTTGGCGAAAGACCGCTTTTATGTATGGTTGAACAATTATCATTGGGTTCCAATCCTGGCCCTCTCCGGCGTGCTCTACGCAGTAGGCGGAATGCCTATGTTCTTGTGGGGCATCTGTCTCCGCCTGGTCGTCGGTTTGCACAGCACCTGGCTAGTTAATTCCGCCACTCATATGTGGGGCCGGAGACGATTTGCCACACGCGACGATTCCCGAAATAACTGGTGGGTCGCGCTGATCACGTTCGGCGAAGGTTGGCACAACAATCATCACGCCCACCCAACCTCAGCCCGCCACGGATTGGCATGGTACGAACTGGATGTGTCCTGGATCCAAATCAAATTTCTGAGATTCCTCGGGATCGCTAAATCCGTCCGTGTTGCCAAAATCGATAGCGATTTCGCAAACCGGAAAGCCGCCTAGAATATCGCGGCGGGCTCGCCCGCAATTCCATCACGGAATAAGCTGAAGTGATGGTTGTAGCAGGCCGCCAAAAGTCTATCGCGTTCTTCATCGCGCTCGGCGCGGCGCTCATTTCTGTCATCATCCTTCTGTACGTCGGTTGGGTGCTGTTCAACTGGCATACGGGCATCCTGTTGTTCTTCGGCTTCCTGCTGTTGGCCATGATTATCAGTGGAGTTGTGCTGAACACTACTTTTCTTGTCCGCGAAATCCGTCGTAACGCACAACATGACGCCTTCATAAACGCCGTCACGCACGAGCTGAAGACGCCCGTCGCGTCTATCCGACTTTATCTCGAGACACTCCTGACCCGGACGGTGGAGGAAGATAAACGAAAAGAGTTTTACCGCATCATGCTCGAAGACAGCGAGCGCCTGCTATCGACTATCGAACAGGTCTTGCGGACCGGACGCTTGGGTCCCTCCGTCGTCGTGAATGCCTCGCCGATTGAGCTGAATAGCCTGGTCGAGGAATGCCTGGGACGCGCCCGCGCGCTTTATAGCCTCGCGCCCGAGTCTTTGCAGTATCACGCTGGACCGCCCGTAAAGATTCTTGGCGATCTGGATGAAGTGCGCGCAGCAGTGTCGAACTTGGTGGATAATGCGATCAAGTATTCGGGTCGCGATGTGAGCGTGGTCGTCGAGACCGCGAAACTGGATGGCAACAACGTGATCGTGCGGGTGAAGGATCAAGGCGCGGGAATTCCGAAGCCGGAGCTGAAGCGCATTTTCAAGCGCTTCTATCGTATTCCGGGCCCCTTGGCGACGCATCTCAAAGGGACTGGTCTGGGATTATATATCGTTCGTTCTGTGGCCAAGAGGCATGGCGGACGGGCATGGGCCGAAAGCGAGGGCCCTGGGCAAGGGAGCACGTTCGTGCTTCAACTTCCGATTTCGAGATGAACCGCGTGCTGATCGTGGAAGACGAGCGGCACCTTGCGGATGGGTTGCGGTTCAATCTGGAAGCGGAAGGTTACCGCGTACAAGTGGTTGAGACCGGCGAAGAAGCGCTCGACCAATTACTTGCGCAGCCGGCTCCCTTCGATGTTCTGGTGCTGGACGTTATGTTGCCCGGCAAGGACGGTTTCACGGTGATGTCGGAGATGCGCCAAGCCGGCCAGTTCATTCCCACGCTGATGCTGACGGCGCGCGGCCATCCCGATGACGTGCTTCGCGGCTTCGCGGCGGGCGCGGACGACTATCTCACTAAGCCTTTCGAGTTAGCAATTCTCATCGCGCGCATTCGAGGCCTCCTGCGCCGGCGCGATTGGCTGCAAAACTCTTCGAACCACGTCGTTTCGCACGCAGGAGCAAAGGACGTATTTACGTTCGGCGAGAAGATCGATAAAACGGTCAACTTCGATCTTCTGGAGATTCGCGTTCGCGATCAGGTTTTCCGCCTCACGCTGATGGAAGCGAATCTTCTGCGGTACCTCATTCAACACGAAGGCAAATTAGTTTCGCGCAAGACCATGCTGGAAGAAGTCTGGGGCGTTCATGAGAATACCGACACGCGCCCCATCGATAACTTCATCGTGCGCCTGCGTCGATATATCGAGGATGACCCAACGCATCCCCGGCATCTGCTGACCGTTCGTGGAGTGGGGTACCGATTCGTTGCGAGGCCTGCGAAGACCGTCTGATGGTGCGGTGCCCGTTCAATTTTGGCTCGTGGCACAGTTGAGAGAGGAGCGGGCTTGGAAAACCTGTTGGTGATGAAGTTCGGCGGCACGAGCATGGGCAACGCCGAGCGGATGCGTGTCGCGGCGCAGATCATTTCCGAGCAGCAGCGGGATCGCTCGGTTGTCGTAGTGGTCTCAGCCATGTCGAAGATCACCGATCTGCTGCTCGAGACACTGCGGCACGCCGAGCTGGGCGATCGAGCGAATGTAGACGCGAATGTTCAGAGCCTGCTGGACCGCCACCTGGAGGCTTGTGAAGATCTACTCAGCGAAGTTGCGGATTCGGCGCAATGGCGAAGGCGCGCGCGCGAAGACATGCAGTCCGTGGTGGCAGAGTTCCATCGGATTGCGAATGGCGTTCTCATGCTCGGCGAACGGCCGCCGCGCTCCGTGGACGAAGCCCTTGCGATTGGCGAGCGTCTTTCTTCTTCGCTGCTGGCTGATTATTTAAGAGCCACAGGCGTGAATGCGTGCGCTGTCAACGGAAGCGATGTGATCGTCACGGACGCGGTATTTGGGAACGCCTCCCCGCAGATGGAGTCCACGCGGCAGAGATGCATTCAGCGCTTATTACCGGTGATTGAAGAAGGCGTTGTACCGGTCGTGACCGGCTTCAATGGTGCCACGGCGGACGGACGCCCCACTACTCTCGGCCGTGGCGGATCCGATTTCTCGGCATCTATCTTAGCGGCCGCGCTGGATGCTCGCGAACTCTGGATCTGGACCGACGTGGACGGAATCATGACCGCCGATCCGAGGCTGGTTTCCGATGTCGCCGTCCTGGACGAGGTGACTTATGCGGAAGCGGCGGAGCTGGCCTACAACGGGGCGAAAGTGCTGCACCCCAGGACGCTTGCTCCACTGGTGGAGAAACGCATTCCGGTCTGGAGCAAGAACAGTTTCGCGCCTCACAAGCCGGGCACGAAGATCGTGTCGCATTTCGACGAACCGAGAGGCGTACGCGCGGTCACGTCAATGTCGAACGTGGCGCTGGTCTCCATGGAGCCGGCCAACTCTGTATTGAGCGGCACGCGATTGATGGCCCGTACGCTGGACGCGCTCGCGCTCGCGAACGTCGAAATTCTGGTGTTCAGCAGCTCCAGTTACCGGCAGACCTTTTGTTTCCTGATCCGCAAAGCCGATGTTCCCGCGGCGCTCGAAGCCGTAGAAGCGAACCTCTCGATAGAACTGGCGCATGGTTATTTGAAGCCCATCGAGGTAGACGAAAACGTCGGTCTATTGGCCGTGGTGGGCGAAGGGATGCGCGGAACTCCCGGGCTTGCCGGCCGAGTGTTCACCGCCATCTCCCGCGAAGACATCAACATCATCGCCATTGCGCAAGGCTCGAGCGAGCTCACGATCGGAATCGTCGTGCGGCTGGAAGGCCTGGAGCGCGCCGTTCGCGCCGTGCACGAGGAGTGCCGGTTGGGACAAGTGCGGCCGTCGTTAGCGCTTAGCTGACGCGAATCGCAGGCTCGAAAATTGCATTCGAGTCTTGATGAGCGCTCAGCCGTCGAATCGTGCACCGCAATCCCGAAGGCCGAAACGCTTCTTCCAGAAGATGCTCGATCGCGGTGAAATTCTGTTGTGCAAGTGCAACGATCGAAGGCCCCGCACCGCTCAGGCACACGCCCAGCAGATCCGGATGCTCCAGCGACAGCGCGCGCTCTAAGCCCGGCACCAGCTTCTGCCGGTACGGCTGATGCATGCGGTCGCGCAACGCTTCTCGTAAAAGTGAGAAGTCGCCGCTCTGCACGGCCCGAAGAAGAAGCGCGACGCGCTGTAAGTTGAAGACAGCATCTTCCCGCGCGATTCGCTTGGGCAGCACCTTGCGCGATTCCGTAGTCGGCAATGCGAGGTCGGGCGTGAGCACAATGAATCCCAGCGAGTCGGGCCACTGCAGACGCACGGCGAATACCGACCGGTCCGGCAGCTGACAGCTGATCGCGAGTCCGCCCAGCAGAGCGGCCGCGACATTATCGGGATGATTTTCGAGTGCCGATGCGGCGTTCAGGAGCCCTTGCTCCGGCTGCGGACCGGCGATCGCCTCGTAAAGGCGCAACCCCGCCACCGTTGCCGCGGCACTACTGCCCAACCCGGCCTTACTCGGGATGTCGCTCTCGACTTCCACCTTCAGCGAAGGAAACGAGCCTCCGCGCTGCTGTGCCAGGAATCGGAACGCCCGCTCGATGTAATTTTCGCCATCGAGCTTGCCATTCAGGAAATGAAACTCTAGTTCGTTTTTGCCGGGTTCGATCTTGACGCCGAGCCGCAAATAGAGCTGTACAGCGACGGCGAGCGTATCGAAACCCGGCCCAAGATTCGCGATTGATCCGGGAACCTTTATCTCCAGTTCAGCGAACGAACTCCCCTTCATCGAACTCCCGCAAGCTCTTTGGACTCGAGTTTCTGTTGCGACTTGATGATGTAATCGGTATCTTTGAGCGCATGGCCAGTGAGGATCGCCACGGTGACTGCATCGCGATCGATCTGGCCGGCGGAGACCAGCTTACGGATACCGGCGAGCGTTGTCGCTGACGCGGGCTCGCACCCGATTCCGTCTCGGCCGATCATGGCCTTCGCCTCGCCGATCTCCTCGTCGGTGACATCGATCACCAACCCGCCTGTGAGCTCGATAGCCTTTAGCGCCTTTTTCCACGAGCGGGGGTTGCCGATGCGGATGGCCGTGGCTACTGTTTCGGGATGTTCCACCGCTTCGAGTTGCTTGGAACCCGAGCTCCAGAGGCGGGCGAGTGGATTGGCCCCGGCGGCCTGCACGATGACCATGCGCGGGACGGTCTCAATGAAGCCGTGCGCCTTAAGCTCTGCGAAGGCCTTCCCAAACGAAGATGAGTTGCCGAGATTGCCGCCCGGCACAACCAGAAAGTCCGGGACGCGCCACTCGAACTGCTCGAGCAGTTCGAACATTGCGGTCTTCTGGCCCTCGATTCGGAACGGATTGATCGAGTTTAGGAAATAGAGTTCGCGGTCGGCGTTACGCAGCAGAGTTTCGAGTGCGTCGTCGAAGCTGCCTTCAATTTGGACGACCTCCGCGCCAAAATCGAGCGCCTGCGCCAGCTTATTGTGTGACGCTTGCCCAGCTGGCAGGTAGACTCGCGCACTCACGCCGGCTCGTGCGGCGTAGGCAGCCAGAGATGCAGCAGTGTTCCCGGTCGACGCGCAGGCGACGATCTTGGCGCCAATGAACTTCGCTTCCGTAATACCCGCGGTCATGCCGAGATCTTTGAAGGAGCCGGTAGGATTCCAGCCGAGATGTTTGAACCAGAGCTCGCGAACGCCCGCCCACGCTGCGGATTTTTGACCGCGCACAAGCGGCACATTTCCTTCCGATAGCGTGACCACGGCGCCCGCCGGGTAATCAGGCAGGAACTCGCGGAAGCGCCAAACGCCGCTTACATCGCGCGGATCATACGAGGTGCGCCGCTCGCGCCAGACCCGCTTTAGGGACCCCGCATCGGGCCTGTCAAGCTCGACGGCTACCTCGAGCAGGTCATTGCATTTTGGGCACGCGAGGACGCGGTCGTGCAGTTCTAAAATAGTGCCGCAACCGGCACTGCAGCGCAAATAGATCACTGTGTTTATTCAAAGTAGCATCCGGGCGATGTTTAGATTGAAACGCTGGAATCCGGTTCTCCGCTATTTAGTTCGGCAGGAACGAGTGGCCCATATCCAATGCTGGTGCTGAGTACGGTATTATCAAAGATGCATGGAGAGAGCGCGCAAGATCACCGTCGAAATCCCGCCTGAGCTGCTCGACAAGGCTCAGCGAGCAAGCGGTGCCGGTATTACCCAGACAGTTCGCGCGGGGTTGCAGCTCGTTGCCGCATCGCAGACTTATGCGAAACTGCGACGATTCCGTGGCAAGGTTCGCTTCTCCCGGACCTCGGCCGACCTAAAAGTCGACCGATGATCGCAGCCGATACGAGTACCTGGATCGCGTTCTTTGAAGGTGAGGCGGGTAAAGATGTCGAGCTGCTCGATCGTAGCCTTGAGGATCGGCAAGTGCTCATGGCTCCTCCTGTCCTGACCGAATTGCTAAGCGATCCAGCCATTAGCTCTGAACTATCGAAGACTCTTTCAGAACTGCCGCTGATCGAGATCCAGCCGGGATTTTGGAACCGAGCTGGCGCACTTCGTGCGGCCGTCCTGGCAAAACGCCGCAAGGCTCGGCTGGGTGATGCGCTCATCGCTCAGAGTTGCCTAGATGCGGGGATTCCGCTGTTGACACGAGACCGGGACTTCCGAGCATTCGCAGAAACGGCATCTCTCACCATATTGTGAGGGCAGCCGCGGCACTGGCCAGGACTTCGCCTGAATCCTGTGGTCCGGCAGAATCGAAGATTGCTTACGAGTTCCTGAAGCGGTGACTAATTGTTTTCGTCGGGGCCGTTTTCCGGTTGGCTATATCATAAGATTTTCTTGGAGGCGCGGGGCGGGATCGAACCGCCGAATAAAGGTTTTGCAGACCTCTGCCTTACCACTTGGCTACCGCGCCGATGATCCGGGTGCTCTTCGCAACATAACATAGATCGGCACCTCGATTGAAATGCGCAAATCGCAGGCAGCGCCGCGCTACGCTCAATTTGGATCGACACCAAATCCCGCTCCTGCCGATGAACTTACGAGCCCGCACTCACCAGCTCCTGAAAACCCTCGCCACCCCGCCTTCCTTCGAGCTCACCGAAACTCTCTTCTTGCGCCTCCTCGGCTTGATTTACATTGCTGCGTTCGGTTCCTTCTGGCCGCAGATTGTCGGATTGATCGGCTCGCGCGGAATCGTCCCTGCTGTCGAAGTGCTGCCCGCCATGCGCGCGGAAATCGGCTCAAAAGTTTTTCTGTATTTCCCCACGCTCTTCTGGTTCGGCATCAACGATGCCGCCCTCGTTTGGTGTTGCGCGCTTGGTTGTTTAGCCGCGCTGCTGCTCATCATCGGATGGCTCCCTAGAATTTTCGCCGGCGCCTGCTGGCTCCTTTACCTCTCCATCGTCTCGGTTGGGCAGCCATTCACATCCTTTCAATGGGATGCTCTTCTGCTCGAAGCCGGCTTTCTCGCGCTGTTTGCGGGAGCGCCCTGGCTCGTCTGGGCCTATCGCTTCCTACTCTTTCGCTTGATGTTCGAATCCGGCGCGGTCAAGCTGTTATCGCACGATCCGAACTGGCGCAATTTCCACGCGCTGCGCTTTCACTTCATGACCCAGCCGCTGCCGAATCCCATCGCCTACTACGTCTATCGCGCTCCCACTTGGATGCTCGATTTCATGACCGCCGCCACCCTCGCCATCGAACTCGGCGCGCCTTTGCTGCTGTTCGGTCCAAGACTGCTCCGCCAGATCGGCGTCACGCTGTTGATGACGCTCCAACTCTTGATCATCTTGACTGGCAACTATGCATTCTTCAATCTGTTGGCTCTTGCGTTATGCCTCTGGGCTTTTGACGACCGGACCTTTGCTCCTCTTTCCCGCATACTGCGCAGGCGAGTGTCACGAGTCGAGTCCGCCGTCCTCCGCCCCGCATTGAACACGGCGCTGGCTCTGCTGATGGCCGTCGGCGCCATCCAGCTCCTCGACATGTTGGCCCCCGATCTCGGCGCGCCGCTCGCCAGGCCGCTGTCGATACTTGCGCCGTTTCAGATCGTCAACACCTACGGACTCTTCGCTGTGATGACCACCACCCGTCCGGAAATCGTGATCGAAGGCTCGGACGATCAAGCGAACTGGAAAGAGTATTCGTTTCGCTATAAACCCGGCAACCTGCATCGTGGGCTTCCTCTGGTTGCTCCGCATCAGCCGCGGCTTGACTGGCAAATGTGGTTCGCCGCTCTCGGAAATATCCAAGAGAACAGTTGGCTCAGCAGTCTCATGTACCGGCTTCTTCGCGGCGACCAGCCGGTCATCGGTTTGATGGACCCTCCGCCGTTTTCAAAGCCTCCCCGTTTCATGCGCGCGCTGCTCTATGATTACCAGTTCACGACGCCAGCGGAGCGGGCGCGAACAGGAGCCGTCTGGCAGCGGCAGTTACGAGGCACTTGGTTCGGTCCCGTTTCGCTCAATGCAAAATGAGCCTCCGGCCATCAGACGACAACCGTTCCGCCTGCCAGGAGAGAACTAAATGGAAGGTACTACTTTAGTTTTTCTAATAGATCTAGTACCGTTGTCGGGTATATACTAGGGGTATTAAGAGCGGTTAATCATTGCGAGAGTAGCCGCTCTTACCTCCGAAACCCGGGCCCGGGCAAAAACTCGGGCCTTGGCGAACTATAATCACTCTTCGGCGATTGCCCATCAAGGACAAGTGCGCTCCCCCGTTTGACACCAAAAAGGTAGAAAAGGTTTTACCATGCCGAACGTTTCACGGAGAAGGCGATTCATCACCTCGTTCGCGAGCCTCGCTGGTCTTGCAACCGCCGGTCGCATAAACGGCGAACAGTCGGCAGTATCCGGGTCATCGCGCGATGCACTTCTGCCCGATTATGCCCGCGGCCAAAATTATCGAACCCTCAAGCAGTCCAGTTATGATCGCTCGGGAGGCAATCGCGATAGCTGGCAGATCGCTCCAGGCCAGACGCTCGAGGTCTTTCAATCCACTGGCCCGGGCATCGTCACGCATATCTGGTTTACCATCAGCGCTCAAAGTGCGCGTCATTTGAAGGAGCTTGTGCTCCGGATGTACTGGGAAGGAAATTCTAAGCCAAGCGTCGAAACCCCCGTCGGCGATTTCTTCGGGCTCAATCTTGGCGACTATTTTCTCTATCAGTCCGCTTTTCTGAATTGCTCGTCTGTAAAAGCGCTCAACTGTTATTTCGCCATGCCATTCCGCCGCGCCGCGCGCATCACCGTGACCAACGAAGGCAACCGTCCCGTTGGATCTTTTTACTCAAACATCGACTATCAGCTCGTTCCGTCACTGCCTGACGATGCATTGTATTTTCACGCGCAATATCGCCAGGCAACTCCAAACCAAGCCGTCACGTTTTCCTCCGGGCAAGCCTGAGGTCAACATCGAAGGAAAGCGCAATTATGTTTTCCTGGAGACTCATGGCAAAGGGCAGGTGATGGGCGTTACCCTTGGCGTGTTGCAAAACTCCGATGCGTGGTTCGGCGAGGGCGATGAGATGATCTTCATCGACGATGATTCGAAGCCGGTCATCAACGGTACGGGAACCGAAGATTATTTTTGCGGCGCTTGGGATTTCGGCGGCCGCGACGGCGCAGTGCCGTTCTCGAATCTCTACAATGGAGCGCCCTATATCGCTCTTCCGGAGCATGCCGGCGGACGTTATTGCCTGTACCGATGGCATGCGGACAATCCCATTGCATTTCAGCGCTACGTGAAGCACACCATCGAACACGGCCACGCCGATGACCGCTCCGATTGCTTCTACTCAGTCGCTTATTGGTATCAAAGCGAGCCGTACACCGATTTCCCGGCATTGCCGCCGGTAGCCAGCAGGATTCCCGCACCTAAGCTGCCTTAGCTGCGTTCCAGCGAGATCTTCTGCTGACCGTTCTTATCGAAGTTCGCAGCATCCAGCCAGCGCTCGAAACTCTCCTTGCGCCTGGGCCATTCGGAATCGAGCATTGAGAACCACGCGGTGTCCCGATTGTGTCCCTTGACGATCATGTGCTGCCGAAAAACGCCTTCAAACGTGAAGCCCAACCGCAACGCCGCGCGACGGGATGGCTCATTCAGAGCGTCGCATTTCCATTCGTAGCGCCGATAGTTGAGATCCTCGAATACATAGCGCGCCAGAAGATACATCGCCTCCGTTGCCCCGCGTGTTCGCTGGAGCCGAGGGCTGTAGAGAATGCTCCCAACTTCGATACACCGGTGCCGCGGCTCAATGCGCATCAAAGCAGCGCGGCCAACCGCACGTGCCGAAATCTTCTCCAGAATTGCAAAGTAAAACGGATCTTCCGAAGCCGCCTTATTCTCCAGATCGGCATCGAAACTGGCACGATCCGTAAATGGTCCGTCAAACAGATATCGCCACAAATGCGCATTCTCAGGGCCGCGCGTATCCTCCCACAGCGCACTCCCGTGCTGAGCCGCATTCAGCGGGACAACCGTGACATACTCGCCGGTCAATATGACACGCCGCGGAAGTTTCGCTGGCGCAGCATCGATTTCAGAAGTCACAAAAATTCTGGAGCGATAAAGGCTGTGATTATTCGAGAACTTTTGCGCTGACCACGACAAATAAAGCCGAATCGCCGCCCTCGACGTTCGAGTTCCCAACCACTACTTTTTGGCCTTCGCGAACATCGAGATCGGTATGGATATCGACGCCGTGGGTGCTGAAGTGAAAATTATCCAACCGGATCAATCGCTCCGGCCCCTCTGACAACCGCGCCGGAACGCTATAGGCGACCATGTAGCCATTCGAAGGTGAATCTGCCGGGCCAGGAAAATTCTTCATTACGCCGGTTGTGGCTGCGTTCTTGCCCTCGCGCGAGCGAATCAACACCGTATCAAGCAATTGATAACTTCCATACGGAAAGATGCTTTCGAGTTGCTTGATAACCGGCTGAATCTCTTTGGGAGCGGGACTCGACGATTGCGATTTGTTCGTCGCGCCCAGCACGTAAACCGTCACTTCGACATCTTTGGCGGATTCGCCTGCTGGAGCCACGTCCAGTTCTTTTATGGCTTGCTCCGCCATCGCCACGTCAGCTGGTTGCCCTTTCACCACAACGGCTTTGAGGCCGTTATCCCCCACAACGAATGCCCGGCTGCCCGGCCCCACTAGTTCCGCGACAGTCTTGGCGTTGACGTATCGAATGCGAATTACTTTGGTGATGCTCGGCGGACCCGCTTCCTTCGTAGTCGCGTACTGCGCGAAACCCAGCGTCGGAAAAAGCGCTAGGCATGCAATCGCGATGAACTTATTCATAATTTGCTGTCCTTTCAGTCTGTAACAGGATCACGACATTCGGATCGGAGGTAGTCATCTTAATCAGCGGCGCCTCGTCTTCTCGTGCGATCAACTCGACGGACCGCAACCCAGGCGCCGCGCTGTGGTGAATCTTTCGCCTCACCTGTACCGCTCGTGGCAAGCTCGGGACTATACTTTCAGGCGCCAGATTCCGCACAACCACCGCCGGATGTACATAAACTGGAGCGCGCTGTACATGGAACATCGCAAACAACACAACAGCAGCCGCTGCTGCTGCTGTCAGTAGGGCAGACCATCGTTTTTTGTGGTCTGCCAGCGCCGACATTACCGCCCGGCGAACCTCAGAAAATTGCTCCGCCGTAGGCTCGGCTGAAAATCTCTCAAGCAGCTCCTGATTCCGCTGGAACTCTCTCAGCACCTCTCGACAGAACGCACAGCCGTGCACATGCTCTCTGACCGCGGGGCTTTCGTCCTCCGCAAGATCGTCCCTGAAATAAAGCGCCAGCCGCTCTTCTTCTGGATGATTGCTCATGTGTGGATGATTGCTCATGTGCGCCTCCTCAGTTTTGCTGTCACAAACTTTCTGATCTTCATCCGCCCTGTCGAGATCTGCGACCGTACAGTCACTTCCGTCGATCCCAGAATTTGGGCCACTTCGCTCGTCGTGCATCCTTCCAGGTCCCGAAGCACAATCGCCGCGCGTTCTCGCCCGGAAAGCTCGCCCAAAGCACCTACCACAAGTGCCTTCTCTTCCGCCAACGTTAGCGCCTGCTCCGGATCGAGCGCGCGATCCGCAGTTTCCCTCGCATGCTCCATGCGAACATTCCGCCTGGCGCGCCGCTTTTGATCCAGGCAGATGTTGACCGTCACCCGGTACAGCCACGGGATCAACTCTTTCTCCTCGCGAAGCTGGCCCAACTTCCCATGCAGCCGCACGAAAACCTCCTGCGCCGCATCTTTGGCATCTTCGCTGTTCATCAACAGCCGCTCTGCCGTTCGCAGAACCATCCGCTCATGCAGCAGCATGATCCGTTCGAACGCCGTCGCATCGCCTGCTTTAGCTTCCTTGATCCATTGGCGAAGCAAGGTCTGCTCCAGCATGCAGTGGGCCGTCCACGGAACTGCCATTCGTCGTCCGCTAAGGTCTCCACTCGTAATACGTGAGCAGTCGGGAAAACGTTGAGATGAATCTCGAACTCTAAGGAGGGATTAAGGAAATACCGGCAGCGTCCCAGCGTTCACGCTGCCGGCAATGAGGGTCGATTCAGAGAGGATTACTGGCTAGTATTGTGGCGCCGCCGCCGATGAGCGCGCCGGCTCTAAAGAAGCCGAGCTTGTTGTGCCGCCTTTTGCCTTCGTGGTTTGCTCCAGTTGCTTCTTAAACCCGGGGATGATCTCCCCTAGAAACTCTTGAAAGCTGTTCGCCGCCACCCCGATCAGCGCTCCCTTTATGGAATCGAACGTCTCCAGCGCTTTACTCTTCTGTAGCTCTGTTCCACGTGTATGCTCCGGCCTGGACGATCCTCCGGATTCTTCGCGAGAGTACCGCCGCAATTTCGATCGCCGGCCGGTCATGGACGCCAATAGCAAACCTCCGCCAAAAGCCGCGCCAATGATTACCATGGGCCGTTTCTCGAATTGCGCGCGCCAATCCGTCACTTCTTCGACCTTCGCCTGGAGCTCATGAAGATTCTGGCCAAGCTCGCCGCGCTCCGCTTCGATCTGGCGTTCTATTTGGTTTGACTTTTCACCCATTCCACGTTCTCCTTCATCGTTTCAATTGTTTTTTCAGGCGCCGCATGAACCCTTTGAAACCGCTTCTTGCCGGCGCTCAATAGAATGGCGGTTGCGATGCCGAGAAGCGCGAAGAGTATGAGAGCGGCCAACCACAAGGGCATCACTCTGGCGAGCGCAAATAGGATTGTCAGCAGCAGTAGACCAACCGCATATATCCCTGCAACCGCACCCCCCGCCAACATCCCGGCTGCGCGTCCGGCTTTGCTGGCCTCCTCCTTCACTTCCGTTTTGGCCAACCTAACTTCCGCGCGGACGATTTCCTGCACATTCGCGACAATGTCCTGCAGCACATCTGCGATCGATCGGCTATTTTCCGCAGCCATTTCTTTCCGTCCGATCTGTCTTTTGCAAGCTTAGTCTTCGCGGAACGCCCGGCCTACAAGAAAGCCGATGGCAACGGCTACCAAAAGCGAAGGTCCCGGATTCCGCCGAACCATGTCCTCCACGTCCGACATCATCGCCTTTACGTCGTGTTGCCGAATGTACCCTGCTGTTGACTCCAATTTGTCCGCAGCAGAGTGCGCAACGCCTTTAACCGTTTCTCCGCCCGGTAAGCTCTCCGCCTTTTCGTGAAGAGACGACGCCGCGCTCTCTAAACCCTCTGCCGCCGGAGCGCGCTTCGCATCGATCTGGTCCGTCGCTTGTCTCCCCAGATCCGACACTTTCTCCTTCGTCCTTCTCGCCGCGTCCGTGACTCTATCCTTCACGTCTTGTGCCGTATCCGTAATGTTCTCCGCGCTCATTGCTGAACCGGATGAGTAACTGCCGCTCTTATCAGGCATAAATATAAACAACCTCCAATTCTTTCGAGCATCTCCTGACAACCGCCAGCGGATTTGCTGTCGTGTAGAAGACGTTACTCCGCGCAAAAGTAAATCGAAGAAAACGCGAGTAGGAGGTATCGGAATTCTACGAGGCGCGCCCGGCAACGGTGTTAATAACTCTTCACCACTGCGAATTTTACGTGTTGCTGCTGCGCTGAACTATTTTCGCCGCACGCGCTTTCGAACCGTAGGCCGCACCGCGGTCAAGTGCAGAAGCGCCGCCGCCCCCTCGCACCTGGCTGTGTCGTTCTCATCAGTCAAAAGCGGAATCAGCGCATCCATAAACGCGGGATTACCTCTTTTGGCAAGCGCATCCGCTGCAGCCGCGCGCACCCTCCATTTCCGGTCTGAACAAGCGTCTCCCAGCGCTTCGCCTGACTTTGGATCCGGGTCGTTGGCCAGCTTCTCGGCGGCAATCGCGAGCACCGGAGAAGTGTCGTCATGCGTCACAGTCTTCCAGGCTTGGTATCCCGCGCCTCCAAACGGAACAAACCCGATCCCGGTCTCGAAAATAAGTTTTTCCAATGCCTTTCGGTCCTTTAGAACCGCCAGCTGCGACTGCACCAAACCCTGGCTGCTCTTTTCTTTTCCGGTTAACAGTGCATAGTAAACTTCGTAACCCGCCGGGTCCTTCAGAAGGTAAAGCGAGTTCGCCGCCGCAATCACAACCTTCACTTCCTTATCTTTCAGCGCCTCCTTTAGCTTCGAGCGCGCGGAACTGGCGCCCATTTGACCTAAGGCATTCGCGCCCTGCACTCGCACTTCGACATTGCTGTCCGTGAGAGCCGTTTCAGCCATAGCTTCTGCCTTGGCATTCTGCGGCAGCAATCCTAGCGCGTGAGCCGCTGCCGCGCGTTTGTAGGGATTCTTGTTCTCAGCTCCGTCCTTGAGAACCGACCACGCCGTCTCGACCGGCGTCGGCTCCGGCGCAGCAGCCGCCGGCGCGATGAGCATAACCAATATAAAAATCATGGAAGCAGTTTCATTCTCGCAAGATTACGAGCGCCGCCAGCGCCATCCAGTTCAAATGCTCAAATAGAAGCATCTCCACCGTGTCGGCTTCGATCCCACCGCTGCTCGAAAGCGCTAACCACTCAAGCCGATGAAAATCGAACGCATGAAAACTTGGCTCGTTGAAGGCCGCGCGTACAATTGGACGCTTATCAAAATCTATACCGACTCCGGTATCACGGGAATCGGAGAGGCTACCAACTGGCCCGGCAGCCCGATGATCGCATCCGCATGCGAGTACATCGCCGAATACGTGGTCGGCGAAGATCCGCGCCGGATCGATTACATCTGGAGCAAACTCTATCGCGATTTCAACTGGTTGGGACAGGCGGGAGTGCTGCTCAGCGCGATCAGCGCGGTAGACATCGCGCTATGGGACATCGCCGGAAAGCGGCTGGGCGTTCCGATTTTCGAGCTGTTGGGTGGCGCATATCGCAAACAGATCGAGCTCTACGCGAACTATTGGTTTGTCGACGGCGATGGCACGCCTGACGATTACAGAAGACACATCCGGAAAGTCATCGAAGCCGGCTTCACCGCGTGCAAGTTGGACCCCTTCGCCCACACCAGCTATTCCTACGGAAGTGATCTTCGCGAAAATCTATCGCTCAGCGCCTCGCAGAAAGAAATGGCTATGTTGCGGCTCGCAGCCGTCGCCGAAGAAGCCGGCCCCGATTTCCCTATCGCGGTCGAGACTCACGCCATGTTGAACGGCCCGACCGCTATCGAAATGGCCCATCGCATCTCGCGAGCGGGGATCAATTGCATGTGGTATGAGGAGCCTGCCGGTCCGGAGTTCCCCGACGCCATTGCCCGCATTCGCCGCGACATTTCTCTCCCGGTCTGCGTAGGCGAACGTTTGCACAGCCGCTTCATGTGTTTGCCGATACTGCAGAAGCAAGCGGCCGATATTCTGATGCCCGATATCGTTCGATGCGGCGGCATTAGCGAATTGAGAAAGATCGCGAATCTCTGCGAATGCTTCAACGTGCCCATCGCTCCCCACAACCCCAACGGTCCGATCTCCACAATCGCTTCCGCTCACGTGATGGCAACCATCCCCAACTTCTTTCGTCAGGAGTTCATGTTCAGCGACGTTCCGTGGCGCGACTCCATTCTCGATAAGCCGCTTCCGATACAAGGTGGTTTCTTTCACCTCGATGACGCGCCGGGTTTGGGTTTCGACCTGAATGAAGACGAGCTCGCCCGGCATCCAGGCGTGCGGACACCGCGAAAAGGCTTCTACATCTAGCTTATGGGCAGCTCTGAAATCTTCCAGCAAATCAAGCATCTCGGAATCGTTCCGGTCATCCGAACTTCCAGCGCCGACGCTGCGGTTCGGGCCGCGGAAGCCATCTGCGAAGGCGGCATCGCATGTGCGGAGATTACGATGACCGTCGGCGGCGCACTCTCCGCGTTGGAAGAAGTTGCCAAACGCTTGCAGGGCCGAATTCTGCTCGGGGCAGGCACAGTTCTGGACCCTGAAACTGCGCGAATGTGCATTCTTTCCGGCGCAGAGTTCCTCGTCACGCCCAGCCTGAACGCTAAAACGATCGAAATGGCAAAACGCTATTCGAAAGCCATTTTTCCCGGCGCATTAACTCCCACCGAGATATTGACCGCCTGGGAAGCTGGCGCGGATGCCATCAAAGTGTTCCCCTGCAACGCCGTCGGAGGAGCCAAATATATTCGAGCCCTCAAAGCACCCTTCCCGCATATCGAGTTCGTTCCCACCGGTGGCGTGAACCTCGACACCATCTCAGACTTTCTGAAGGCAGGGTGTTGCGCTGTCGGCGTAGGCAGCGAGCTGGTCAATCCAGCCACGGCCACACCGGACGGCTACCAAGCTCTTGTGGACCGCGCCCGTCAGTTTCGCAGCAAGGTCCTCGAAGCCCGATCTGCATCACCACCGTAACCGCAAGTCCCGCCTATCATAGCCATTCCAACCCGCCCGCCTACCGCGCCATAATTCTGCTTTCTCTTCGCAGACAACACCCGCCCCTTCCGATCCCGAATCCAAGCCCGAACGCGAATGACAAGCCATGCCATACAGCCATCAAAGCACGTTTACTTCACAATGTAAAGTACTTTCTAGTACCGTTAAACCGCGAACATCCCCACTGCCGCTGCCGTCATCACCGCCAACGTCACCCAGCCCAGAACACGCAGCCCTATCGGATTGACTCGTTCGCCCATCACCTTCGCGCTCGAAGTCAGCAACAGGATCAACAGGATCAACGGCGGAGCTAGCAGACCGTTCAGCACGGCTGACCAGAACAGCATTTTCACCGCGTCCCATCCAAGGTAAGTGAGAAACAGTCCTATTCCCATGGCAAGCGCGAGCACTCCATAAAACCTTCTGGCGCTGCCCGGCTTTTTCCCCAATGTCCCGCGCCAGGCGGCCGCTTCAGCGATCGCGTATGCGCATGAGCCCGCCAGCACGGGGACTCCAAGCATTCCCGTTCCCACCAAGCCCAAGCGTGAACAGCAGGTATGCAGCGTTGCCTGCCAGCGGCCGCAGTGCCTCCGCGGCCTGCTTTGCCGTTTCAACTCTTGTCACTCCGTGCGAGTGCAGAGTGGCCGCCGTCGTCAGAATGATGAAGAACATGATGAAGTTCGAAAAAAACATGCCCGTCAGCACGTCGACTCGCAAGCGCCGCAGTTCCTTGTTCGTAGCGCCTTTTCGCTGCGCCAGGTTTCGTCCTTGCGCCCGTTCCTCTTCTACTTCCTGCGAAGCCTGCCAAAAGAACAGGTACGGCGAAATTGTGGTCCCCAGAATTCCAACGATGATTGATAGCGATGCGCGCGACCACTCTAATCGAGGAATGATAGTAGCTCGCAACGCAACCTGCCAATCCACGTGCGCGAAAAACGAGGTCAGCACATACGCCGCCAACACCAAGCGTCAGCCACTTGAACACGCGCGCGATCTGGCGATAAGACGACCAGAACAAGAAGCTCACGATAGCAATGGCATAGACCGGCGTCCAAAAATAGCTGCTGATCCCGGTAAGCGATTGCGTCGCATCTCCCATGCCGCCCAAATCAGCCGCAATATTGAAGACATTCGCGACAATCAACAGCAGACAAGCCGTCCAAAGAACCCAGCGCGGATAGTGAATCCGCACCACTCCAGCCAGCCCCCGTCCGGTGATCATGCCCAGACGTCCGCACATCATTTGCACGGCGCACATCAGCGGAAACGAAAATGGAGCCGTCCAAAGCAGCCCGTATCCAAACGCCGCCCCCGCTACTGAATAGGTCCCGATCCCCGACGGGTCGTCATCCGCGCAGCCGGTAATCAGCCCCGGGCCTAAGTCGGCGAAGAAAGCGTACAGCGGATTTTTAGACGGAGCCAGTTCAGCGCTCGGAACAACCGTGCGCGGCTTCAAGGCAGCTCATCCGGAAATTCAAATTGTCGATCTCGCAAGCTCGACACACAATAGCATTGAACTACCTGGCAGGCGAGGAACGCCCCCATCAGATCGGCTTCTCTATCCCCTCAGGGCCGTTCACCACCAGTTGCAGCCGCCGTCACTGGCGAGCCCGCCGCAATAAACGCGACTTTCTCGCTCGAATTCGCCAAGCCGGCTATCGACAAAAACACCAATCGAACAATCTTCGTCATCTTGGGATAATTGATCCGCTCCCACGTGTCGTTATCCGTATGATAGTCCGGGTGCAAACCCGTCTGAAACTCCACCTGGGGAATGTGCAGCGTCGCGAACCAAAAATGATCACTCCGGGACCATAACGAATCCGGATCCACCGTATCCATTTTGTAATCCAGTTTCAAACCCACTCGCCGGTTTTCTTGATCGATGATCTTTCTCAGCCCTGGATTGTACCGGGTCCCCAAAACGTTCACCATATTCACATTGCCGTCTGGCGGCACCGGCCAATTAGCGTCGTTTTCATTGCGCCCGATCATGTCCATATTGAGCATCGCCACGGTGTGGTCCAACGGAATGATTGGGTGCGTCACATAGTAGTACGAGCCAAGAAAAATTCGCTCCTCCCCGTCGTAGGAAATAAACAACACGCTGCGCTTGGGATGAACGTTTCCGTCCACGAACGCCTTAGCAATCTCCATCAGCCCTGCTACGCCCGAAGCGTTGTCATCCGCGCCATGATAGATATGTCCATTCGCCGTCCCCATGTGGTCATGATGTGCGGTAACAATGATCGCCTGCGCCTTGAGCTGTGGATCGGAGCCCTCCAGAAGGCCCACAACGTTGCGTCCGTTGTGATGCTGAAGATTGGCGAATGCCTTTGAGATGCAGGCCGAACTGTTCGGTACGTCGAATGAGTCCGGATGCACCGTTCCATCGATCTTCGCCTGGAGTGCATCCGCCGTCTTGCCGCTCGGCGCCAGGAACTGATCGGCGACGTCTCTTTGAATTGTGAAAACAGGAATGTCCCACATCTCGCCGCTCAGTCCCCAGCTAGGACCGCCACTGGCACGCGGTGAACTGGCCGGCGTCTGCTTTACCTCGCGACGAGTCCGGTCCTGAACAAGCAGCAGTCCCGCCGCGCCGCGCTTGCGAATCTCCTCCAGCTTGTCCCAATTGAATGCGTGATACGTATCCCACGTGCCCATGAATTTCGAATTCGGATCGTTCGCGTCGGGCTCGCGATTCAACACCAGCACGATCTTGCCTTTCACATCGACATTGGAAAAATCGTCGTAGGCATATTCTGGGGCGTCGATCCCGTATCCCGCAAAAACGACCGAACCGCATGCGGAGGCCGGGCGCAAACTCTGACGTACCCAACGAAAATCTTTATTGAACGTGTACGTGTGATCGACGCCACCGATCTTCGCGGTCAGCGTGGTGTGCCCCGGATCCAGGTCGCCGGTAACAATATCCATGTTCTGAAAATAGGTGCCGCCGTCTCCCACCGGCTTCAGCCGAAGCCGCATAAACTCTGAGGCGATATAGTCGGTCGCGATATGATCCTCCAGGCTGGTCGAGTTTCTACCTCCCAGATCGTCCGAAGCCAAAAACGCCACATCGGCTTGAAGGTCCGCAGGCTGGATGAGTTCAGCCGCCGCATTCACCGATTGGGACGATACGGCGTGCGGACCCAAAAGGAAAAATGAGAGCGCGGCGACGCCGAATGCCACGCTACTGCTGCTTCGGGACGGGCCGACTATGTCCCAAGCCGGGTTTTGGCGCGTGGACATAGCTGCCCGTCCCGCCTCACCACCCAAAAACTCCCTGGGACGTCCCATATCAAAACACGTACTTAAGTCCGAATTGCACCAATCGTGAATTCACGGAGGTGGATGTGATCGTACCAAAAGTCGCACTGGTGACAGTCGTAGACGGATCGCTGAATTGAGGCGTATTGAAGGTGTTGTAGAACTCAGCCCGGAACTGCACATTAGTGATCTCCGAAGGTCCTGGCACTTTGAACGACCGCATCACAACCATATCGAAGTTGTGTTCACCAGGACCGAAGACGATGCCGCGACCCGTATTACCCCAATCGAAGCCATTGCCGATAGCCGGCGGCAGGCAGTTGACGGCATTGATATTGAAATAGTGGTTGAGTTTTGATTGAGTCGATCCCGGAATGATGATCTGGTCATAGGTGTAGCCAGGACACATCTGCGCGTTCTCGGTTGTAGAGTAAATCGTCGCCGAGTTTGCGCTGGAGAAAGTCAACGGGTCTCCGGTCTGCACCGTGAGCACGCCGGAAGCGCTCCATCCCCCGAGCAGGGCGCCTCGAATGCCTCTGCCCGTGTACGGCAGTTGCCAGAGAAAATTTACCACCAGGCGATGCGGCGTATCGAAGTCGGCGGGTCCATAATTCTGCATCAGATTGTAAGCATCGCCCAGAATGCTGCCTTTACCTGGGAAGGTCCCATTCCCGGTGGCATTCGTGAGGTCCTTATTGTACGTGTAGGAGACCCCAAATTGCAGACCGCGGCTCAGCCGCCTTTGCAGGCTCACCTGCAGGGCATTGTAATTGGAAATTGCGATTTCCGACGCCTGCGTGATGGTGCCCATGCCTAGATAGCGCCTGCGGCTTTGTATGTTAGCCGTTGCGATGGTCGGCCCGGTGAAGGTGCTCGCCGCGGCCGAGTCTGGATTTACAGTCAGCGTCGGCTGGTTGATGTTTCGTGTGACCTCGATACGCCTTCCATCGCTTCCTACATAGCCGACCTGCAGTGTGGTCGAGCCCGTCAGCGCATATTGCGTATTGAAACTCCACTGCTGCAGCATGGGTGCCTGAAACTTCGGAGCCGGGAGATTCAGAGTAATTTGTGACGTGGGCGTCCGCGGGACCCATACCGGATAAGCGCTGAGCTGTGATGGTGCCGCCGGAGGCCATGGATTTTGGAACGTCGCCAGCGACGCCAAGGTGCCGGAATTGGTCTGAGAAATTTCAAAGGGCTCGTCCAGGATGAACTGATAGGAGTCGCTGATGGAAGTCCGTCCGTAGTAAATTCCGTACCCTCCGCGTACAACCACCCGATCGCGAAATCCCGGAACCTGCCAGCTGAAGCCGGCCCGCGGTCCGACGTTACCCCAAGCAATGGGATCTTGCGCAAACGTCTTATTACTATTCACCGCAACGCCCGCAGGCACTGGGCCTTGATAGTTGCTGGGAAGAATAAAGCCGGACAAGGTCTGGCCACCAGGAAATGTATTCGAAGCCAGCTGAGGCCAGAAATCGGCGAATCGGCCCTGGCTATCGGAAATCTGTCCGTAAATGTCCCAACGAACGCCGGCGTTCACGGTCAGCCGCGGCGTGAGATGGATATCGTCCTGGAAATAACCGTCGTAATCGTTGACCCGGAAGTTTCGTTCGCTATTGCCACACAGGCTTTGCGCGCTGTTTACGTTGCTGAACGCGCTGCCATTCTGGGCCGCGCTCAAACCCAGCAAGAAGTCCGGAAAACTCTGGAACGACATCGTTCCACGGGTGACTTCCGGGTCGGCAAAGGGAAGCTGCGTCTTCTCCACATCGCCCCCCATGCGCATATTGTGCGCGCCGTGAACCCAGGAGAGTTGATCGCCCACCTGATAGGCCTTGGTGTCGGCCCATTGCTGGTCATTGAAAGTGCCGCCCAACGTGAATAGGCCGGTAATGGACATGATCGGTGCGAACGGCATGCTATCGCAGCTCGGCGTGATGCCGATGGATGCGCTCGTCACCGGGTATTCGCTCGAGACGTTTCCATAAATCCGGTGATATCCAAGGTTCACTAGATTGATCAAGGTCGGACGAATTATATAGGTATCGTGCAGGGACAAGTTGGCGTTTTCGAAAAGCGAATCCTGTCCGGCGCCTGGCAGCGCGGACGTGCCGAACGCCGCAATCTGGGTATCGCGCGACCAAAAATATTTCCCCGAGATCCGGTTGTTGGCGGTCGGATTGTAGTCGAGGTTCCCCACCGCCTGGTCCTCATGGAATCGTCGATGGCAAGCTGAAAGACGAAAAGCCTCCCGTATCGACATTGTTCGCGTTCTGCACCGTCTGCGGCGCCGGAATCAGGTAATTGCCATTGGGCAACTTGTAATTGAGCAGCGCGAGCGCGACCGGATTGATGTTCGATCCATTCGCGGCAATCTTCGTGCCGCCCCGAAATCCCGCTTGCCCCGCAAATTCCGCGCCCAGCGCTGCCGCGGTCCGGCTGCTTGGAGAGTTCGTCAGCAACGGCATCTGGTAGCTGCGCAGAGACGTACCACCCTGCCCGTTCACTTGCGCCGTTCCCTGATACGACAAGAAGAAGAACAGCTTGTCCTTAATAACGGGACCGCCCAACGTGAACCCAAACTGATTCTGTTTCAAAATCGGTCGCGGCTGTCCTGTGGTGTTCAGAAAAAAGTTGTTGGCGTTCAGCACCGTATTGCGGAGAAACTCGAACAAGTCGCCGTGAAGTTTATTGGTGCCCGACTTGGTGACCAGATCGACATTGGCGCCCGATCCTCGGCCGTAGGTGGCGTCGTATTGGCCCGTCTGGACACGGAACTCTTCAAGCGCGTCAGGATTAGGAATCGAGATGCCGGATTCCGCAAATACGCCTCCCGTCCCCTGTTCTTGCAGGTTCGACGCATCCTCGCCGTCGATCTGATAGCTGTTGTCCGCAACGCGCGCTCCGTTCACGTTGACGTCCACCGTGTTCCGTCCTAGCGCGCCCGCATCCGGCAAACGGCTCGCGATCCCAGGGCTGAGCTGCAATATCTGGGTGAAGTTCCGGTTCGTCAGCGGCAGGGCGGTTACCGTCAAATGATTCGTCGTCGAGCCGTTCGAAGCATTCTCGGTTTGCAGCATCTCGCCTCCAGCCTGCACCGTAATCGCCTGCTGCGCGCTCCCCACGGTGAGCTGAAGGTTCGCCGTCGTCGAGGTGCCCGCCGCGACATTGATCGGGCCCTTTGTCAGTGGCGCAAAACCAGTGGCTGAAACGGACACCGAGTAGTTTCCCGGAGGCAGCAGCGGCGCAACATAATGCCCCGATGCATTCGCCGGCACCATCAGCGTCTGCCCGGTATCGATGTTTTTCACCGTGACCTGCGCATTAGGAATCATCGCGCCGGTTGGATCGGCAATGTCACCGACGATCTGCCCGGTGGTCGCATTCTGGCCCCAAGCCCGCGAGTCGCCACCAAGCAATATGCAGGCAAATAAACACAAGCCCCTCATTCGCAGAGTCATTGATCCCTTTCCTTGAAAAGGGTTATCTTATCCAATCTCTGTCAACGGAAAATTGCTTGAAAGACTTGTTGGAAACACGATCACATAGCGTTTTGATTACTGACCGACTCCAATGCCGGAGCGCTTGACGAACGAAGAGTCCGAACATCTCGCATCGGTGGTTGCCCGAAGAAACGGCTGTATTCGCGGTTGAACTGGCTGGCGCTTTCGTACCCGACCTCAAACGCCGCACTTGCGGCGTCCAGACCATCCGTAAGCATGCGTCCGCGCGCTGCATGCAACCGAAGTTGCTTCTGGTACTGAAGAGGGCTCATCACGGTCAACGCCCGGAAATGGTGATGGAGGGTGGACACCCCCATGCCCGTCAATTGTGCCAGTCATTCCACCTAGGTCACTGAGAGCTGAGCCGTCGGAGCGGTGCGGCGAAAAAGTGTCAGGCCGGTAATGTCCGTTGCCAGACTCTCTGCCGGGCCAATGAACAAGGCAATCTTACAAGCCAGCTCAGCCCGGACTTCATGTGCTCGACCTATCGACAAAGAGGCTTCTTTACTGGGGCTTTTCACGGTGATGGGTTCGCTCTCCCCCAACAGCATAACTGCCAATTGCTGCGGATGACTACCAGGACTCCCAAGCTTCAAGAGAAATAGGCAAGAAATCGGAAGGATCGGGATACCGCTTACACGGCGCTTAAACCTACGCTGGAGGTGAGGAGAACAAGCGCAAAGGAGAAATATGCAGAAGCGCAAACTTGGAAAGAGCGGCCTCGAAGTTGTCGGCGATCGGCCTCGGCTGCATGGGAATGAGCTTTGGTTACGGTCCGCCCAAAGACAAGCAGGAGATGATCTCGGTCATCCGGGCGGCCGTCGAACTTGGCGTCACATTTTTCGACACGGCGGAAGTTTACGGCCCGTTCATCAATGAAGAACTCGTAGGGGAAGCTCTCGCGCCCTTCCGTCCGCAGGTCGCGATTGCTACAAAGTTCGGGTTCCATATCGACGCCGACGGAAAGCAGGCTGGCCTGAACAGCCGGCCCGAGCACATTAAGGAAGTCGCGGAAGCGTCCCTCAAGCGGCTGAACACCGGCACTATCGACCTCTTCTATCAGCACCGGGTTGATCCAAACGTGCCAATCGAAGACGTCGCGGGAGCGGTGAAAGATCTCATTCACGCAGGCAAGGTCAGGCACTTCGGTCTCTCAGAGGCAGGCGTGCAGACGATCCGCCGCGCGCACGCGGTTCAGCCCGTCACCGCGCTTCAGAGCGAGTACTCCCTTTGGTGGCGGGAGCCTGAAGCGGAGATCATGCCGGCTCTCGAGGAGCTCGGAATCGGCTTTGTTCCGTTCAGCCCGCTAGGCAGGGGCTATCTCACCGGCAAGATCGACGAGAGTACCACGTTTGACAGCACCGACTTCCGTAACACCGTACCCCGCTTCGCCCCGGAGGCTCGGAAAGCGAACCGGGCGTTAGTGGATCTGCTCGAGACAATCGCTCAGCGGAAGAAAGCAACGCCTGCTCAGATCGCACTCGCCTGGGTTCTTGCTCAGAAGCCCTGGATGGTGCCGATTCCGGGCACGACGAAACTGCATCGCTTGCAGGAGAACGTTGCGGCAGCATCCATCGAGCTGAGCGAGGGAGATCTCCGCGAAATTGAGAACGCCACATCCGAGATCAACGTAGAAGGAGCTCGGTACAGCGAGGGCGCGCAGCGACTGATCAACCGCTAACGGCAATCCCTCGAGCATCGTGAAGGAGATGCTTTTTGGATTCGCTACGAAGAGCGCGTTCTCGAACATCAAGGTGCGTGGCGCTCGGTTTTCCGAAGACCAGATGAAACTGATCGACAGCGCAGCATAGCGTCCTGGATCGAACAGGTCAGTGATGAGCAATACCGGGAGTGACTACGTAGGGCCCGTGGCATCAAAAAGATCCTGCGCGCAGGCAAAGGTCGCTGTCTCGTTTTTCTTTCTCATAGACCAGGGCCAGCTCGTGACTTTGCTTGGGCGCAAGCTTCGCTGCCTCCCTCGAACGAGACCCGCTGTTGTCTTATGCAACCGCACAATCGTCTCGCGGCTGAGTTTTGGTAACGGCCGGATACTCTCATCCACCGCTAAGGCCAGCTCAAAACACTCCTGCAGAAGGTCGTCATTCGGTCTTTCACCGCAGCCTGGCGTATTCCGTTTTAGCTTGTTGAAGAATCGAGATGTCGGGGTCGGCGTTCTTCCATAGTTCGAAGAAATCCTGGAACGCCTTTTGGGCTCTCGCTGTGTCGGCGGCGAGCGCGAAGCCGCGCGCCATCCCCAGATAGGAGAGCGAATAAAACTGTCCCCAGTATGGATAGCGCCAGGTGCTGGCCCAATTGGCGCCCTTGTGATCCACGATTTTCTGGAACTCAGCCGCTGCATCCGCACCTTTATGGAGGCGCAAATAAGCCAAGCCACGCAAGTACACGGCGTCAAAGTAAGCGCGCTCGTAGGGCGAGGCGGATGCTAGCAGTTCCACGCTCCTGGCAGGTTGATCCCGCTTGAGTGCGATCGCAGCGCGAATCTCGGGAAGCTGTACTGCATTCCAAATGGTTCCGTTCGGAAAAAGCTTCGAAGTCTCCGCGGCGAGCTTTTCCGCCCGCCCCGCATCGCCGCACAACGCCAGCGCCAAGGCCGGACGCCCTAGGCGGCGCACGGACTGGCAATTACCTGATAACGCGTCGGCACGTGCATCGGCTTCTTCGAATTGGGAGGCGGCGTTCCGAAGTCCCCGGCGCAGCGCCGTCTCCACCGCTCGCTGGTACAACTTATGCGATTCACGGCGTTGGCCATGGGTATCCCGGTTCGCCGCCTGCAATCCGAAGCTGATGTACTCCTCCGGCTCGCCTGCGAACCATTGAGTCTCCCTGGCGATGGCCGGCTGATCGTCTTCGACGTAGGCCATTTCGAGAAAACGCTGGTGGATCCTCGCTCCGCCGAGCCCCTGCGCCCGTAGTTTTTGCGCTAATTCTTTGGCCTCTGGGAGACGATCCAGGCAGATGTAGGCGTCCAACTGACGACGATAGGGAGGTTCGGCGTTGGCCTGCAACCGAGCCGCTTCCAGGCCTTCCTTCAGGGCCTCTTCGTATTGGCCCAGGTCGATGTAGGCGGTGCTCAAGTTGTTGTGGGATCCCCAATATCGGGGATAGTTGTGGATACCCAACTGATAGGCCTCAATCGCTTTGTCTGACTCGCCAGCAGCCAAGTAGTAATATGGCGCGATCTCGTCCTGCTCGTACTCGGAGACACGGTCGATCAAACGGAAAGCCTGTTGCGCATATTCCCGGCTGCGCGCCAAGTCCCCGGCAACCTCGTATGCGATGCCAGTGTAGTAGTAAGCCATCGCGAAATTACGGTCGATTGCGGTGGCGCGCTCAAGAAACGGGATAGCGGCTAAAGATTGGCCCTGGGCCATCTTGGCATGAGCTGCAGTGTAGTTCTGAAGAGCTTCCAGCGAAGAAGTGGTGGCTTTTTCCAGCGGGCGATTCCGCTGCTGGATCGAGTTGAGCGATTCTCCCAGCTTTCTGCGCATGGCTGTCGCCGCGGTTCCCACTGCATGCAACACGTGCTCTTTGTCTTCGGCTCGGATCTGGGCGCGGGCAAGCGTTGCGCCATCTTGGCACGTAATCGCCTGCAGCGTGATGACGTAGCTTTTTCCGAAGCTGGCGATCGTGCCGTCCAGAGTCGCCGCGGCGCCCTCGCGCACGCAGATTTCGTGCGCGATTTGATTCGTGATGCGTGCGCCCGGCGGAATGCTCATCAGACGAAGATCGCGCTGCATCTGCTCGTCATCCGTTACTTTTAGAAACGGCGATTGTTCCAGTTGGATGACCAGCCCTTGGCGCAGCGTGCCGTCGAAGATGGGCTCGCCCGTGTTGTTGACAAAGTCGGCGAGCACGACGGTGTCCTTGTCGGTGAGTCTTGGGGCACGATGGAAATAGAAATACGGCGGCGGCGAAAAGGGCCACAGCAACGGCGGCGGCCGAAACGGTTTTCCAAGAGCTTCTTGCCGTGGTAATTCGTTGCAACTCCCTCTCTAGCTCGGCAGCGGATTGCCAGCGGCGTCCAGGATTGTCTTCGAGACAGCGGTTTACGATTTTTTCCAGCCTTTGCGAGCGGATGCGCCTCCGCTGAGTCCCGACCCGTCCGCCCGTCAACATTTCATAAAGGACGCAGCCGAACGAGTAAATATCTGTCCGAGCATCGGCCGCTTTGCCCTCCCTTTGCTCGGGCGCCATGTAGGCTGGCGTGCCCATCACCATGTGGCTGGCCGTAACCTTTTCGTCCGTGCCCGATTTCGCGAGTCCGAAATCCAGAACCTTCACTCCGGACTTCGCGATCATGATGTTACCCGGCTTGAGGTCACGGTGAATGATGCCCTTGCCATGTGCCTCCGCCAGCGCAGCCGCAATCTGCGAGGCATACAGGTGCGCGGTCTTCACTGGAAGAGCTCCGCTCCTGAGCCAGGTCGCTATTGTCTCGCCCTCCACCAGTTCCATCACCAGATAGTTCGGCCCAACATCGTAGACCGTGCAGATGTGGGGGTGATTGAGCGACGAAATCGCGCGCCCTTCGCGCTCGAAAAGGGAACTAAACCGCTCATGAGCGATCTTGATGGCGACAGCGCGGCCTAATCGCGTGTCTATCGCGCGAAAGACTTCGCCCATTCCTCCTTCGCCAAGCTTGCTTTCAATACGATAGGGCCCGAGGCACGCGCCCGCTGCCAATCCGTCGAAAGTCGCATCCTCGAGCAGTTCCGGGGCGTTCTGGATGGCAGGCCGATCCAGAAATTCGCCGGCACTGCGCTGTGTGAGAAGGGACTCTATTTCGCGCCGCAATTCAGGATCTGTCTCGGCTAGCAGTACCGCGCGCCCTTCGGCCGTCGCTTCCCGGGCCGCATGATACAGCTCTTCGATTTGCTGGAAAAGCTCCGGGGTCATGGCTGCGGTACCGATGGGTTCCTTATTATAGGGCTAACTCCCGCAGTAACCAAGCCTTGGCGAGATCCCAATCGCGCCTAACCGTGCGCGGAGAGATTTCGAGAGCCGCGACGATCTCTTCCTCCGTCAATCCGCCGAAATAACGCAACTCGACCACCTTGGCCTGGCGCGGAGCCACCTGCGAGAACGCTGTCAAGGCCTCGTCCAGAGCAAGGATGGACCGGTCCGTGGCCGGTGACAGCACGGCAGTTTCATCGATGTTCACTTTAGGCGCTATTCCGCCGCGCTTGTGCGAACCCCGAGCACGAGCCGCGTCCACCAGGATCCGTCGCATCATCTGCGCCGCCATGGCAAAAAACTGCGCGCGCGCGTGCCATTCGACATTGGTCACGTCTACCAGGCGGAGGTAGACCTCATGGATCAGTGCGGTGGCCTGGAGGGTGTTGCCCTGGCCTTCGTTCTTCATATACCGGCGCGCCATCAGGCGGAATTCGGGATAAACGTGCTCTGCCAATTGGCCGAGGGCCGCTTTGTCACCGCTACCCCAGGCTTTCAACAGATTGGTGATTTCTGCAGAACGTTCGTCGATGGATAGCCCGTTCTCCCCATGGGCACAAAAAATATACCAGAATTTTGGCCGCTTTTGCCGTCCGCTTCCGCCTGTACCGGCGGAAGGAGAACAAAGTCTCACCATGATCTCCTCCAAAAAAAATAGGAGCACAAATGAAACACATAGCAGCTATGGCACTGATGCTCAATCTCGGTGTCGCGGGCCTCTACGCACATGAGAAGCCCATAAAGATGACGTTTTCGGGAACT
Source organism: uncultured Acidobacteriaceae bacterium (assembly GCA_963819405.1). Lineage (GTDB taxonomy): Bacteria > Acidobacteriota > Terriglobia > Bryobacterales > Bryobacteraceae > Bog-105. Next base: position 393,203 of record CAWFWH010000016.1, read on the forward strand.
GAGGGGCGCAGCGGGATCGATCTACAGATCCCGGACCCACATACCGGCGACATGCATACCGGCGAATTCAACTTCGCCGGGAACGGTACCCTGGGCTCATTCACCTTTCGTAATGTTGAGGCAAACGGAGATTTCCCGCAGCAGTCCAGCACCTGCCCGGCAAATCAGGTTTATGTTCAAACCATCGCCGGCGCAGGCGTATTTCGTTTCCAGGACGGAAGTCTATTGAAGCTCAAGCTTACCGAGGGACACGACTGCATCGATTTCGTAGCTCTGGAGGCCCACTGTACCAGGATTTTTCAAATTACTGGCGGAACCGGCCGTTTCAAGGACGCGTCCGGCACGCTTACGTTGACCGAGATAGTGGTGCCGGTATTGGCCGATGCCGCTGGCATGCCCGCCTTTTTTGTCGCTACGGGCGACTTTACGGGGATGGTCTCGGGAGTGGCCGCGGAGGAGGAAGGCCAAGACGAGCGGCAATAGGAAAAGGCATATGCGCGTGCTCCTGCTCGCCGTGCTCCTGAGTGCGGCGAGTCCAATTGGAGAATCAAGCGCGGAGCTCGGAAGCGCCTATGTGAGCGCAGCCCTTGGTATCAAGTCAGAGCCGAGGACTCGGTAAACGCTGCGCCACTGATCATGGGCTACGATCGGTCTGCAGGACTTTACCCTCCAGGTTAGAACTTAATACTCAGAAGAGCAGCGATGGCAAGACCTACAATCCCTAAACCGGCCGTTCCCATCAAGAACTCCTTGAAGTGATGGACATAGGGATTCGGAATCGCGATATGCTCCGTGCCGGGGAGGATCACCCAGCGTGGCTTGAGCCAGCACACAATCAGCCAATCGAGGATGAGCAAGTCAACGAGGTTGAAGATGAAAAGCACGCCGAAGGCGTAGGTGAAGAGTTCCCAGAAGGAGTGACTTTCCAGAGTCGCGGTTCGCCAAAGCAATGCCGAAGCAGAGGGAGCCCCGATGAGCAGTCCGAGCAAGATAGACATCCGCCGCTCCTTCTCTGATTTGGGCGGGACGATCTCTCGGATCTCCTTAGGATAATGGGCTAAGAATATGCGGGGATTGAACCGCAGCAAGAGAAGCAAGTAAGTCGAAGCCACAGCGGACAGCAATGCTCCATCTCGCACGATCCGCGCCGTATCTAGCACGGGACGCTCCATCCCATGCCGTGGTTGCCCATCGGCGAAGGGATTTGGCACAGCTTGGCGTCATCTGCCGTGGACATCAGCATTTGGTTGAACGGCCCAGTTTACCCTATCAGCGAGGAAGCGATCCACCCTGACGGCGTAGTGTTAACCGATTCCGAGTGGATCATCGGGCAACCGGAAAATGGATCAAACTGAAGATCCCGCAATATACGACAGTCGTATAGGCCGTAGCCCTTCTGGTGGCACGAGAGGCCAGTAAAGCTGGAGACTTTGGGCGAAGGAAAGTCCCTGCGGGCGCTACCGAAGCCTCATGAAGTCCATTCCCAAACACCCACCTCAAAACCAATTCCATGTTCTTACGGGCAATCCGGACAATCAAGCTCTCTCAACGAAAATCGCGATACATCTTCCAACCGTCTACAAAGCAGTTCCGCTTCCCGCCTGTATCAGTTTTTCTCATTCCCCCGCCCCTGAAACATGCCCGCCACTCGTCGAATTACCTCCTTGACAGACTCTGGGCTGAGCGCCGCCGGGAGCGGTTTATTGAGCGCATCCTGGCCATACAGTTGATCGGCTTGGCGGACAATCTCTCGTCTCGCGGAAGCAACAGCGTCTTGCAAGCTTTGGATTTTGGGCTCTGCTGGCGGCGGTATCGCGCTAGCGCCTTCGCTGGATACGCGACCATCAAAGTCCTTGAGTCCTTCGTCGATCATCCGGTAATTTTTGATCCCGCGAACGCCTGCTTGCCAGATCGCGGCAATCGCTGAGCCGGGATCCGCTGTTCTGCCGGCGAGAAAAGATTTATAAGCGCTCTTAAAGTGCGTGTACGCGGCGTTCCGCTCGCCGGCCACCAGCATCGCAGCCGTCAAACGGCTTTCAAGACTCCCGCCAATGTTCGAATCGACTGAGTCTGAGGATTGAAGAATCGAGAACGCCCGCTGGTACTGCTCGATCGCTTTGTTCGTCGAGCCGGCAGCCAAAAGTGCGTCGCCCTCGCCCGCCATCTGCTGCGAACGAAACTCATTCAAGCGCTTCTCAAGCGCAGGACACCACCACTCCGGCGTATAGCGTTGAATCGACTCTAGCGCATCCGCGGCTTCTCTCCACTCTCGCAATTCCGCGGACACATACACCAAGTTGAGCAGGTACCAGAAATGTTGAGGAAATCGCGCAGCGGCGGAAGACACTAGCTCTCGAGCGCGAGTCCCACGCGAGCTGTCTGTGGCTGCGCCTGTACAAAACAGGTGCATACCACGCGCGTTTTCCTCGTCGGATTGGCGCTGCGATTCTGAATACGAGAACGATTCGTGCTCAGCCATTTCGCGTGACAACTGCTGAACCAGCGCGGACCATTTCTCAGCATCGGCCCAGTGGCCCTGCAGCAGCGCAAGAATGACCAGATCGCCATAGTGGCGCATGGCTCTCTTGCGATCGGCCGAAGGGGCATCCGCCTCGGCGGCTCGCACGAACAGAGCTTCAGCCTCTCGCCACCGTGCCAATCCTCGATAAATCTGACCACGCTCCCGGTAATAGTCGGGCAGATACGAGGATTGCGCCTCTTCAATGGTCGGGCCGGCGGCGTCCAGCAGCGCCTCTGCGTCTTTCATTTTGCCCTGCTTGCGGAGTGTGGTGGCTTTCGTGACGCACACGTGCGCGCCGAAAACTCGATGATCCATCTGCTCCCAAAGCAAGCGTGCCTCGTCGCTGTCCGATTCCGCCTCCGCCCAAAGCGCGAGATCGGAATCGACCCCTGCACGGTTGTGAAGAGCCGCGGCACGATGCCACAGTGTCGCCTCTCCGCGCTCATACCTGGTGAGAATCTCGGCGTATAGGTTGAGCGCCTCGCCCTTTAATCCCGTCTCCGACATCAACAAGGCCTTCCGGAAGATCACGTCAGTAACCGTCATGACATCCGACCCCGTCGACACTTGCTCGTGTACCTCCTTGACGGCAGCGGCCGCTCGAGTCAATTGGCCCCCTTGTTGAAGCAGTTCCACATAGCGGATGCGATGCTGCGTCAGGTCGTACGACGTTTCACCGGGAGGAAAGTACGCTTCCAGCTCAGCCTTTAACGTTTCGAGCAGGGCAGGAGATTGCCAGGCGGCGAGATAAGCGAATCGTATGAGAACAGCCCGCTGGGTGCCGATATCCTCCCGCAGCTTTGTCCGTGCCATGTCCAACGCTTCCATTGCCGCCTGGACGGCTTCCCGGAAACGATGACTGCCCGCGAGAATTCCACTCAACGCGAGAAGAGAGGACGCAACCATCATGTCCTTGTTCGCGTTTTTGGCAGCCTCGATGGCTCGCAATTTGCTCTGCTCCGCTCTGCGCAGCTCCTCCAAAGACCAATCGATGTCTGCGATACGGTCCAACCAGTTGGGCAGATTCCACGGATCCGTTCCGGTCTTCTGATCGAGTTCGACCGCCTCCTCCAAGCACTTTCGCGCTTCGACGAACTTCGATTGGGAATGTAAGCAGGTGCCGAGATCTCCTAGCACCCAGAGCTTCAGCGTTACGTCATCGCCTGCTTCAGACAGCAGTTCGCGCAATTTGTTTTCAGAAGCTTCAAATGGCCCGGCAAACAGCGATCTGCGTACGTCGTAGTAGCGTACCCAGAGCATCGCCGCCCGCCGCGCTTCCTCGGAATAAAGCCGCTCCAGAAAGTCGCGGAAACCGTTTACGAGTGCATTGCATATACCGACGCGGCCTCTGGATTCCCAGCGCTCATAGTAGGTTCTGAACAGATCCAGGCCTTTATCTGGCGAGATCAGCGTCTGATGGTAAAGACCTTCCAGCAGCGGCGTCAAAATACGCGATTCCAGATTGCTGGCGAGTTGAGCGTACCGTGCGGGGCTGGCGCTCTGCACGGTGGCAGCCACGCGCCCGAGAGCGGATTCGAGCTCATCGGTTCCGCTTTGCTGGCTTTCATAGAACGTAACCAGCCGCTGATTCAGCGTTTGAAACTGCTCTTGATTATCGGGCGTGCGCCAGTCCCTCAACAGCGATTCCCGTACGCTGTCGTGATACACATATCCGCCGTCTCTGCGCGGCACTGCGAAATTGTATGTGAGGACCCCTGCCAGGATTCGACTATTTCCATCTCCGTCGTCCTGTGCTCCTCTCAAGACGCCGATGACGGTCGCGTCGAAACGGCGGGGAATCGCGCAATAGCGGATGGCGTCCGCCAACTCCGGAGACTCCTCGCGCACCCGCTCAACCGTTAAGCGCAGCAATTCGCGGTCAGGCTGCTCCGCCTTTTCAATTTCTTCGGCGAAGTCCTTGAGCGACCCGGTTCTTCGTGGGCTCATGAAGCCTTCTCCACGTTTCGCAGATATTCCTGCACATAATTCAGCGCCTTTTGAAGCGACCAGCCCTGCTTGAGCTTTTTGCAGATGTAGTCTGCATCCGAATCGTCAATTCCGGCCAGGTCATTGACTGCCAGAAATTGCTTGACGTGTTCGAGCTCCCAAGCTCCCAGCGAAGAGATCGATTTAACCAGCTTGTCGCAGCGGTCTTCTCCCAAATAAGCCTTGAAATCCATCCCGCTTTTTTCGCGTCCCGCCAAGACAACCACCAACTTTTGCGGACGGCGCTCTAGATTGAAGCAATACACACCCAAAAGCGTGTTTAGAATCCATGGCTTCAGAGCAGAGTTGCAGCCTTCCCATGCATCCAACAAAAGCGCGACCGGCCTATCCTTGCAAATGGCAATAAAGTCCTCGAAAAAAGCGAGAATGCATTGATGAAGTGCAAGCGTTTCCTGTTCGATGCCCCACTCCTTCGATCCGGCCATATTGACAGTCGTGGCGTTTATAGTCGTGGTATTGACGGTTCCCGCTACCGTGAACCCCGATCCGGTGATGCTGGCCCCCTGTGCGGACACCGTGCCCTGCACCGTAGGAGTCGAGCGGGCAGCAAGAGCGAAGGCCTCTTCTTTTTTATTCGCGCGCGCAAGATTGAGAAAGTCGTAGTTCGGGAAAGGGAGATCGAAACGCAGGTCCCCCCGCAGCCGCTCGCGGATATTCGCAACAAGACCGAATGCACTCGCCTCTTTCAGTTGATCGAGCGCTATCAGAACCACCGGGCAATCTAGCCTCCACTGGCAGTTGTATTCCAGTCTTCGGAGAAGCGTGCTCTTTCCCTTGCCCGATTCGTCCTGGATAGCAAGCAGGCGCGCGTCGTCTTTGAACTGCAGAAGACCCTCGAAGATCTCCTGCTCCGCCACGCGGTCAATAAATTTAGTGGGATCAAAGGTCCCCATCTCATCCATTTTGATTTGGCATTTCTCCCTACGTGCGCGCCTCGGCGAGGTGCAATACGCGCAGAAAGGAAGCGAGCAGCTCGGGCTTGGCGCTTAATTGCCGGGCATACGCAGTGAGCTCGTTCTCCTCGAGTGGTGGTGTTATCTTCGCGCCGGCGGCGGAGAGCATTTCTCGCGCCCACGATTCTTCGAGCTTGTCGAGATTCACCCGGTAATCCGCCACTGTACTGAGCTGATCGGTGTGGAAGCCGGCGCAGAGGATCGCGATAGCCGCCCCTGCAGCCTTGATCTTAGAAACAAATTCGCCCACAAACCAATTCAGGAATTCCGCGCTGGGCCAGAAACGGCCGATCCCAATAAGAACCGGAGAAGCGATTCTTAGGTGCTCCACCAATGCCTGAGTCTCATCCCGCGATGCAGCGGGATTCGAGGAGGCGGAAGGTTGGAGCTGGCTAGCCTCCAACAAGGTAAGAAGCTGAGCAGAGAACGACTCTTTCGTTGCGGACGAATCTATTTCAAGCTCCCGTTCCGTCTTCCCGATGGTTCGCCAACCTTGTTGTTGCTCAGCCTGCGTGAGAGCTTCGCATACGAATGCCGATTTGCCGACTCCGGGCTTTCCTGAGATCGTGATCAGTAGAGGTGCCTTGCGCGCAAGCCGGTTCAAAACCTGCTCGATCTCCGGATGCCCATTGAACAGTCGCAAATTGAAGTGGCGCAAGCGAGGCCTTGACGGGGTCTGCATACCGGGATTCCAGACAGCTCCCGAATGCTAGGAGTTGTCCTTCGCGTCCTTTGTAGGTGGTGGCGGCGGAGGCGGAGCCCCGGATCCGTAGACGACGCCGGCGAAGACTCCGCCTGAAGCGTTAATCTGAGCACCACGCATATCGAGAATACCGGCAATCGAGGCATTCATAATGCTCGCCGCACTGGAGCTGCCGCCGGCTGGGGCGTTTACGAGCGAGTGTACGTCCTGCGCCAACGCTGGATCCTTTTCCAACTTCTGCTGGAGCATTTGCTCCACGGGTTTTTGAAACGTCTCCGGATTCTTGGCAAATAGGTTGAGAGTGGTCAGCTCGTCTTCAGAAGTAAATACACCTTTGACTTTGTTCCAGAGCTTCCCGGCGACATCAGTGACCTCCTTCGCCGCGGCTTGCCCAAATTTCTCGCTCACCACCTCGCCGATTTTTTCCGCGCCTTTCTTCACGTACGGCAGAAGAAAGGAACCGACAACCGTTGCCGACAATGAAACCGGATCAAACATGAACTAGCCCCCCTGGAGCAATAAGTATATACCAATATCCGGCGCAACCGGTACGCCCAACCTTATTTGAAAAAACGAACCCATTCGGGCAGTTCGTTTGGTAAAACCGCCCTAACTCGCTGAAAGTGGAGAACCTGCACGAGATTGGGTTCGTCTCGCAGAGGATAGTTCGTTTGGTAAAACCCGGTATCCTGGTGGATTAGGTGCTGATTCTCGCCTCCGCATCCCCTCGCCGCCACGAGCTCCTTCTGGCTGCCGGTATCGACCACATCGTTCAACCCACCTCCATCCCGGAGCACCGCCGCCCTGGCGAAGCTCCAACTGAGTTCGTTCGGCGAATTGCCGAAGAGAAGGCCCGTGCTGCCATTTGTGGCCCCGCCGACACCGTCCTAGCCGCCGATACCGTCGTCTGTGTGGGAGACCACGTTCTCGGGAAACCTGCCGATGACCAGGACGCCGCCCGCATGCTGCGACTTCTCTCCGGACGCGACCACTGGGTCCACACCGGGATCTGTATTCTTTCTGGCCATCGCCGCATCGTGGACCTCTCTAGTACAAAAGTTTCGGTCCTAGAACTTACCGAAAGCGAGATTCAGGAGTACACTCGGAGCGGGGAGCCACGAGATAAGGCCGGAGCCTACGCCATCCAGGGGCGCGCCTCCAGATTCGTCTGGTCAATCGAGGGGTGCTACCACAATGTGGTCGGTTTGCCGGTCTCGCTCGTCTATCGTCATTTGAAAGCGTTATGAAGCAGTTGTTCGTCGCTGCCGCCGCCACCGCCTGTGCTTTGCTCGCCCTTCAAGACCAGGGGCAGAACCAGAATTGGAAGAACGAGGGCGTCCTCTACCTCGATCACTCGCTGAACGCGCGGCTACATCCCGTTCCTCTTCAAGCAGTTCGGCTCGGTGACGGGTTCTGGGCCGCACGCCGCAAAGTTACAACGGAGCGTAGTCTTCCTACTATGCTTGAGCTCCTTGAAGAACACGGCGTCGTTGACAACTTCCGGCGCTTGGCCGGACGCCCCGAACTGCCGCGCAAGGGCCCTGTTTATACCGACTCCGATCTTTACAAATGGATCGAAGCTGCATCCTGGGCGCTCGCCTCGAATGACACCTCGGACCCAGATAAGCAAAAGCTCCGTGGCGATGTCGAATCGCTGACCTCGCACATCGTCGCCGCGCAAGAGCCCAGCGGTTACCTAGACACCTATTATGTAGGCGATAAAGCCCGCCTCCGCTTTACCGATCTCACGCGTTCGCACGAAGACTACTGCTTGGGGCATTTGATTCAGGCGGGCATAGCCGATTACCGGGCGACCGGGAACCGCACTTTACTGAATGCGGGCATCCGCTTCGCCGATTATGTCGTCGAGAACTTCGGCCCTACCAAGCGCCCCTTCGTAACCGGACACCCTGAGCTCGAAATGGCTCTGGTAGAGCTCTACCGCACCACCGGCCAAGCCAAGTATCTGGAATTTACCCGCTATCTCTTCAGCGGCGTCGAGCGCGATCGTCTCAAATTGAAGGATTCCGACATTAAGTACATGTTCAGCGGTAAGCCATTTACCTCACGGACGGAGTTCGAGGGGCACGCTGTGCGCGCGCTCTATGCAAGCTCGGGCGCCACGGATTATTTTACGGAATCGGGCGATCCTGCCTACAAGAAGACCCTCGATCTGCTTTGGACCGACCTCACCACTCGAAAAATGTACATTACCGGAGGCGTCGGTTCCCGGGCGGGCGGCGAAAGCTTCGGCGATGCCTACGAATTGCCCAGTGAGCAGGCATATGCCGAGACCTGCGCCGCCGTAGCGAATGTCATGTGGAATTTCCGCCTGCTCGCCTTAACCGGCGATGCCCGCTACGCCGACGTTCTCGAGCGGACTCTCTACAACGGAGCGAATTCGGGTATGTCATTGTCCGGTACGCTCTATTGCTATCGCAACCCGTTGGCTTCGAATGGCGAAAAGCTGCGTAATCCTTGGTACGACACCACTTGTTGTCCGCCCAATATTGAGCGTCTGCTCGAGGCTCTTCCAGGATATTTCTACGCCATGAGCCGGGATGGAGTTTACGTAAATCTGTACCATAATTCGGACTTGGACTGGCATTTAGAAGACGGCACGGGCCTGAAGCTCAGTCAGACGACCAATTACCCCTGGAGCGGCGATATCAAAATAACCGTAAATCCCGAGCGTTCCTCGGATTTCACGGTATACGTTCGGTGGCCCGCCTGGGCAGCTTCCGCGGACGTTCAGGTGAACGGGCAACCGTTTCAAACTGCAGCTTTTAAGCGGGGATCCTATATCGCGATTTCCCGCGGCTGGACCAAGGGCGATACGGTCACCCTCAGCTTTCCTTTACAGCCGACGCCCACAGTCGCAAATCCACGGGTTGCTGAAATCTATGGCCGTCTGGCTATGCAGCGTGGTCCGCTGGTCTACGCCTTGGAGCAAATCGACCAGAACGGTGTCGCTCTGGGAGATGTTTTTGTTCGCTCCGGCGGCTCGGCTGCTGTCGAAAGTCGAAAAGACTTGCTCGGCGGCGTCACAATCCTAAAGGTTTCCGGCCAGGCAGCCGAAAAATCTCTTGGGGAGGAGCCGCTTTATCAACCAGTAAGCGCCGCCGTGAATCGCGCTAAACGCCCCTTAACGCTCACTTTTATTCCCTATTATGCGATAGCGAATCGTGAGCCTACTCCTATGGAGGTATGGGTGCCAATATCCAGATTTGATGCGCCGCCGGCTTCAGGCTCTGCCGTGGTTGCCGACCACCGTTCTGAAAGCAAGTAGCCGGTTGCCTGGGGCTGCTCAGCCTACAGATACCCTGAGCGTGAGCGAGGGGGCTCTATCGCAAGGGGAGGAAAAGTGTGTAAAATCAAGGTGGTCCTGTCTGAAAGTCACTTCCAAAAACCCATGAGTCGAACCTTCTCTGGGCGAAAGTCACTAACTCTAGTTAGTTGTTCACTTTTCTGCCTTTGTCTCGCACCGGCCGCGCCGCAAGATCCGGCCCAGCAGTCTTCCCAGAACCAAACTCAAACCTCTACCAACCCAGACAAAAAGCCTGTCGGGCCCGGCGCCATCGATGAACGGAAGGCGCCGCCCACGTCTACTGCTCCGCAACCATCGAATGTTCCGCCGCCCGCGACGGCGGGTGCCCCGGTCGATTCAAACGCCTATAAGGTCGGACCTGCGGACGTCCTAAATATCCGCGTGTGGAACGAACCCCAATTTTCGGGACCGGTTATCGTTCAGCAGAATGGCAAGTTTACTTTACCGCTGGTAGGTGATTTACAAGCCGGGGGGTTAACTCCCGTCGAGATTGAGCAGGTCATAACCAAAGGCCTCGCAAAATTGATCGTCAGGCCGCTGGTGACCGTAACGGTTCAGGAGGTTGGCAGCAAACGCTACTACATGGACGGGGAGATCGCCCGGCCCGGTGAATATCCCCTGGTTGTTCCCACTACGATCTTAGAGGCCATCAGTAAAGCAGGCGGGCCCGGAGGGTTCGCAAATGAGAAGAAGATTTATGTTCTCCGCGGAGACAAAAAAATCCCCTTCAATCTTAAAGAGGTCCGGCAAGGCAAACACATGGAGCAGAACATTCAGATCCAGCCCGGCGACCACATCTTCATTCCGTGAGGGAATAGAAAAATCTTATGCTTGAACGGCTTTCCGTACCTCGTCGACCTTTCGATTTCGAAGATTACATCGATATTCTCAGGCGAAACATCCGATGGATAATCGCCCCGGCCTTTGCTGGACTGGTGATCTCGACTGTCGTGGCGTACTTCTTGCCCGATACCTATGTATCGATGGCGCTGCTTCGCATCGTGCCGCAGCAGATCTCTTCTTCGCTCGTCCAGAACGTGAATAGCCAGGAAATAGTCGATCACATCAACGGCATGGCGCAAAGCATTGAGAGCCGCAACACGTTGACAAATCTGATCAACACCCATGGCCTCTATAAGTACGAACACCAACCTATGGAAGACATTATCAACAAAATGCGGACCGACATAGGTATTAGGCCTCTTATGGGCGTCGCTGACGTATCCGGAAAGAGCCTGCCGGCAATGCAGGTCTCATTTTCCTATCGCGACAGCCGCGTAGCACAACAGGTATGTGAGGACTTGGTGTCCCGCTTCATCAATCAAAGCACGCAGGACACATTGGAAAATCAGCTCGCGACGAATCAGTTTTTGAATGACGAAGCCGAGCGCGCCAAGCATGAGCTGGATCTAGCAGAGAAAAAGCTAACCGATTTCCAGACGCAAAATGCGGGCCGTCTTCCCGAAGAGTTGCAGACGAATATGTCTGAAATGAACGCTCTTGGGCAACGGCTCAGTTCTTTGAATGAAAGCGCCAGCCGGAACACCGAGCAACGCATGCTGCTCGAAAACGAGCTTCATGCCGCGAAGGACCGCTTGAATTCGATCAAGGTTATTACTCCGCAAACTCAGGCCCAGAATGCGAAAGTTACCGACCTGGACCACCGTATTGAAACGGTGGAGAATAACATCGCTTCGATGAAGGACCATTGGACCGACGATTATCCCGATCTTCAGGCTGCAAAAGAGGAGCTGGCCTCGCTCAAACGTCAACGCGAGGAAGCCTTGAAAGAAAAACCCCCGAAGGCTGACGGCGCGCCCGAGAACCCGGCGGTGCTCCGGGAACGTCTCGATGCTACAGCGCAAATTGAACAGATACAAACTCTACTGCGCACCAATGCCATCGAGAGTCAGCGGATCAATGCAGATCTTCAATCTGTAAACGCTGCCCTAAGGTCCTATCAGGGGCGCGTTGAGGGTATCGCCCCGGGTACAACGCAGTACAACGATCTTGTTCGCGAGCGGAATGTCGCGCAGGCGAAATACGAAGATATGGACGCCCGGCGGCAGAAATCTACAGTTTCCATGGATCTCGAACGCCGTAAACAAGGCGAAACACTTGAGCTGCTTGACCCCGCTTCATTGCCGACTTCACCCACTGCGCCGAAGCGCGCGATGATTATTCCTATTGGTGCATTTGCCGGCCTGGTGCTCGGGATTATCATTGTCGCGGTTCGCGAGGTGAAAGATACCTCGCTTAAGAACCTGAAGGACGCCCGCCTATACACGCAGTTATCCATCCTGGGAAGCATCCCTTTGCTCGAGAACGATATGGTCGTGCAACGCCGGAAGCAAATTATGTGGATTGGCTGGGCCAGCGGTACACTCGCCGGATTTTTCGTGATGGCGGCGTCAGTAGTCCATTACTACTTGAATAAGGGATAAAGCATATGAGTCGTGTTCATGACGCCCTGCGAAAAGCGGCGCAACAAAGTCCCGATGTTCCACGGGCATCCTCTGCACGAGCCCAAAAGCTATCTCAAACCATCGAGACATCTTCGGAGGCAGCAGTTGCCGAGGCCCCTGCAGCAGTCCTCCTGGATGGGCCGGAATTAGCCGACCTGGACGATCTCGAAGAAATCATCCTCAACGCCCGATCTGTCCCGTTCAATCCTGGAACGGAAGCATTGATCGTGAACCCGGCAAAGCCCAGGGAGGCGCCCGCTGAAGAGTTTCGTACGCTGCGCACCCGTTTGAACCATCTGCAGACTCTGCACCCGCTGCACACCCTGGTTGTAACGAGCGCGTCTCCGGCGGAAGGGAAGTCCTTTACCGCTACAAATCTCGCGATTACGCAGGCTCAAATTGCTGAGAAGCGCGTTCTGCTCGCCGATTTCGATTTTCGCCGCCCGAACATCGACAAGAGCTTTCAGCTCGATTGCTCTCCCGGCATTACGGACTATCTACTCGGAAAAGCATCTTTAAGCGATGCCATCCGGAGGATTGAGGAGACCAACCTATATGTGATCACCGCCGGCGAGCCTGTGTCGAATCCCTTGGAGTTGTTGAACCTCAAGGAATGCAAAGCTTTGATCCACGCCTTGCGTGATCATTTCGATTGGGTGGTTCTTGACAGCCCGCCTTTGCTATTCGCTGCCGATGGGAATCTACTGTCGACCATGTGCGATGGCACGATTCTCGTCGTTCGTATGGGAGCTACAACAGTCGATTCTGTCAGCCGGGCGATTCAATCTCTGTGCGAAAACAATGTGCTTGGCGTAGTAGTGAATGGCGCGCGCCGAGGCGAGCTCTATAGCAAGTACAGCTACTACTACAACTACCCGGATGCTGGCCAAACTGAAACGGAGGAGACCGCAACCGAGCCCGAAGAAGTGGCAGTCGCCGCCGAAGAGTGAACCAAAAACTAGCGGATACCCTGCCGAGTGTCCACGAACTCATTCGCTCACGCTGGAGCCCCCGTTCTTTTTCTGATCGTGAAGTTTCGAACGAAGATCTGAAGGCGATATTCGAAGCTGCGCGTTGGGCCGCGTCTTCCTTTAACGAGCAGCCTTGGCGCTTTCTGGTCGCGAGGAAGTCCGACGGCGCCGCTTATGAAAAGATCCTCGGCTTATTAGTTCCGGGGAATCAGGCGTGGGCAAAGACTGCTCCCGTATTGTTCATTATGGCGGCGAAGCGCACGTTCTCGCACAATAGCTCTCCTAATTACTACGGCCTGCATGACGCGGGTCAGGCGCTGGCGCACATAATGCTCCAAGCCACTGCATTGGGATTGCACGCGCATGGCATGGCAGGTTTCGATCGCGAAAGGGCCCGCAAGGAATTGGGCATTCCGGACGATTACGATCTGGGGGCGGCTGTCGCTCTTGGATATCTCGCGCCGCCCGATCAGTTGCCCGAGAACTACCGTAAGAGCGAGGTAGCAGCGAGAGAACGTAAGCCGCTAAACGAGATTGTCTTCGGCGCCAACTGGAATCAACCTCTGCAACTCTAAGGCCGCGACAGGGTCACGCCCGCGAAAGTGTAACTATAGTCGCGCCCCAGCCGCCCGCCTCGCCCGGTGCATCGCCAAATTGCAAGACGTAAGGAGTGCGGCTGAGGACCGAGCGGACCATTTCACGCTGCACGCCAATGCCGCGCCCATGAATGATGCGCAGAGCCGTAAGCCCGAGCCGATGAGCTTCTTCCAAGTAAGCTTCTACGGCTGCCTTTACATCTCGAGGGGCAAAAGTGTGCAGGTCGAAAACGTCCGTAATCGGAATCTCTACAGGATCGTCATCCGCCATTGACTCCGGTTTGTTCAATCTGGCCCGTTCAATAAGGGATTCGCGGCAGCGGCAACCTGCGCCGCTGTTGAAGCGGAGGCGCCGATGCTCCCTGGCTCACAGGCCGTGTTGGTGCATTGCTGAAGTCCAGTTCGTCGGCCGTGAAAGCGATCGGCCGGTCGAGCACCATCTCGACTGAGCTGCCCTTGTTCAGCCTCGCGTCGGGCGCGTGTGTCAGTAACGCCCACCCCAAACCGGCGGCCGCTCCAGCTCCTGCCCCGATTCCGATACCGCGACCAAGCTCGTTCCTCACTGCGCCCACGCCTGCGCCAACCGCGGTCCCAGAAGCAGCGCCGATTGCGACGTCTTGCGCGATCGGCTTCTTATCGCCTTCCACCGTTTCGCCGCTTCGCCCGTCGGCTGAGCCGAGATCAGCCCGGAAGTTGCGTGTAACTCCATTAGGAAGTGTGATCGAATCGAAGCGCACGCGCATTTCGTCCCGGCCCTTTAACCTTCCCCCATGCTTCACGTCCGTAATGGTGCCCGTCACCCAACTGCCCGGCGGAATGACGATGCGACCTTCGGAAACTACGGGGAACGCGGTTTCCAGGTAAAGGCGGTCTCCAGCGACAGACCTATGGGTGTCCACGGTGTTCATCATGCTCAGCAAAATGTGCGTCCCGGTATCCACGCGGTACGTCCCGGTCGCAGCCGATTCATCGCGCTGCTTCAAACCACTCTGCGGCCGCGTCACCTGAACCGCGGGAGGCCCAACCGGCGGAGGAGTTCCCGCATTCTGAGGTGGTGGGCTGGTCTGCGCAAAAATAGGCCCGGCCGCTCCTGCCACCAACGCGAATAGCGCTAGACGTTTCAGCATGTACTATCCTCTACGTCCAGTCTAGCTGGAACTTTTCTCGACCACCAGACTCGCTTTTCTCAGAATAGTACTGACCGGGAGCGTCGCCAAATCCTGCAAGGGGACCCATTGACACTGGCCAACGTGGACCGGAGGCTCCGCTTCCAACACATCGAACGAGTAACTGTGGAAGGTTATGCCATGTCGAAACGAGCCCAGCTTTCGACCCGTGACGGCGGAATTCAAATGACTTCGTTCGGGCAATTCCCAGAAGCCGGGCATCAGGCGAGATGTCGCTGGACGTTGCCATATGAGCAGCTCGCCCGCGCGTTCAATCCAGAACAAGACACGCGTCTCCTGTACGCTTTTTTGAGCAGCAATCTTGACCGGCAAATCGTTCTCTCGCCCGCTTTTCCGTGCGCCGCACAATTCTGAGACGGGACAAATCAGGCAGTGCGGGTTTTTCGGCAAGCAGACAGTTGCGCCGAGTTCCATCACGGCTTGGTTGAATGCCCCCGGCTGATCGCGATCCAGAAGTTTATCGGCGAGTGTCGAAAAGTGCTTGCGTCCCGCGCCCGAGGCGATATTGGTCGCGTCGTCAAAGACGCGGCTGAGCACGCGAAACACATTGCCATCCAGCACCGCGTGCGGAAGATCGAAACCGATGCTCGCAATCGCCGCCGCCGTGTAGTCGCCAACACCAGGAAGCTCGCGTATCTCATCGTAAGTGGCCGGAAAAGATCCGGCATCGCGCATCATCCGGGCTGCCTTCTGCAGATTGCGTGCGCGGTAGTAATATCCCAGGCCAGCCCAGTGGGCGAGCAATTCCGATTCTTGGGCCCCGGCAAGCACCCGGAAATCCGGAAAGCGCGCGAGGAACCGCTCATAGTAGGGAATTACCGCCGCAACTCGAGTCTGTTGCAGCATGATTTCCGAGATCCAGATTGCGTACGGGTCGCGAGTGCGGCGCCAAGGAAGATCGCGGCGGTTGCGAGCGAACCAGGAGAGCAAAGCTCTTTGAAATGCCTTGGAGTGACGCATCCTATACTGGTGAAGAAATCCCTTTCCAGGCTTTCCCACCCTGCCCGTTCTGCCAACGATGCCGGAAAACTCCAGCTTACCGTCATGTGAATCCGTTATAGCGGAAGAAATCGCGTCGGCAGCAGCGCCAGTCCTGGCGATTCGCGGAGCGCGTGTCCACAATCTACGGAACATCGATGTAGACATCCCTCACAACCAGTTGACTGTAGTGACCGGCGTCTCAGGTTCTGGAAAATCTTCTCTGGTCTTCGACACGATCTATGCGGAGGGACAGAGGCGCTACGTCGAATCGTTGTCCGCGTATGCCCGCCAGTTTCTGGAGCGGATGGAGAAGCCGGACGTCGACGAGATCCTCGGAATCGCGCCGCCCATTGCGATCCGGCAAAAGAATCAAACCCGAAACCCACGCTCCACCGTGGCCACCGCAACCGAGCTCTACGATTTCATGCGGCTGTTATGGGCGCGCGCCGGACGCACGTATTGCCCAAACGACGGGACGCGAATCGAACGGGACAGTGTGGATCAGGTTGCGGATGTGATGCTCGCGCAGCCCGAAGGGTCGCGCTGGTACGCCCTTTTTCCTGTAAAGGCGACGGCCGAAGCTGCTGCTCTGCGCGACCGTCTTTTCGAGTTGCGAAAGAAAGGCTTTAACCGTCTGTTTCAAGCCGGGCGCATATTCGAGTTTTCCACGCCTGAATCGCTGTTGGAGATCAACTTCGCCGAGCCGCTGTACGTACTGGCGGACCGGCTTGTCATTCATCCGGACTCTCATCAGCGCATGGTCGATACGGTCGAGATCTGCTATGGCGAAAGCGGCGAGGTTTTTTTTGAGCAAGCCGGAGTCGCCGATCCGCGCACCCTGCACTTCAGTGAGAAATTCGCTTGTAAGACGTGTGGTTTAATTGCGACCCCGCCCGAGCCCACGCTCTTCAGCTTCAATAACCCCATCGGCGCATGTCCGGTTTGCCAGGGATTCGGCAACACCATCGATTACGATCTGGATTTGATCGTTCCCGATCCGACGTTGTCGATTCAAGACGGAGCGGTGGATCCGTGGACGAAACCGCAATATAGCTGGTATTACGACGAAGAATTCAAGCCGAAGTCGCGCGGCAAGGTGCGGCTGAACATCCCCTACGCAGATTTGAAAGCGGAAGAAAAGGAGTTTGTTCGCGGGCACATCTACAGATTTTTTCGAGACGTGGAGCGGAAGAAGTACAAAGTACACGTGCGCGTCTTCATGAGCCGGTATCGCGCGTACACGGAATGCCCGGCATGCCGGGGAGCGCGCTTGCGTCCGGAAGCGCTGTGGGTTCGGTTGGGCGAATGCAACATTGCGCAGGTGTCGCGAATGAACATTGCGCGCGCGCAACAATTCTTCGACACTCTGCGCCTCAGCCCTGAAGAGTCGGAGATTGCCGATCGGATTCTGGAAGAAATAAGGCAGCGCTGCAAGTTCTTGAATGATGTCGGGCTGGAATACCTCACGCTCGATCGGCTTTCCGCGACTCTGTCGGGTGGCGAGGCGCAGCGCATTCAGCTTGCAACCTGCCTGGGCTCGCGCTTAGTCGGCGCGATTTATGTTCTCGATGAGCCATCGATCGGACTGCACAGCCGCGACACTGCGCGTCTGATCCATATCTTGAAAGACCTTCGGGAACTCGGGAATACGATTATTGTCGTCGAGCACGATGCCGAAATAATGTCGGAGGCCGACTATATCCTCGACCTTGGCCCGGGCGCAGGCGAAAACGGAGGCCGGGTGATCTTCTCCGGAACCTATCAGCGTTTATTGCTTCCGCTTCCAGCGAAGGAGCGGGACAACGTTCAATCTTTGACCGGACGCTATCTCCGCGGCGAGCTTGCGGTGTCACGTGCCCGGGAACGCCGCAAAGTGAATCCGAAGCGCACCATTCGCTTTTTTGGCGCTCGCGCGAATAATCTCAAGAACATCGATGTCGAGATTCCGCTGGGGCTTATGGTAGCGGTTACCGGCGTCTCGGGCTCTGGAAAATCGAGCCTCGTGCATGAGGCGATCTATCGAGCGCTAGACCTGAAGGTGAATAAAGAACAGCTGGCGCCGCGAGTGACTGAGGAGACGGAATCCAGCGTTCGAAAACTACCGCTGAAGCGGGTGGAACGCGCCGATTTGTTGTCGAGCGTGGTCATGGTGGATCAGGCGCCCATTGGTAGAACGCCGCGCTCGAATCCCGTTACATATATCAAAGCGTTCGACCTGATTCGCGATCTGTTCGCGTGTACGCCGGAGGCGCAGAAGCGAGGTTACAGCGCCGGTTATTTCTCTTTCAATATTCCAGGCGGGCGCTGCGAGACGTGTCAGGGCGACGGAACAGTGACGGTCGAGATGCAGTTTCTGGCGGATGTCGAACTTATCTGTGAAGAATGCAAGGGCACACGCTACAAGTCCAGCATTCTCGATATCCGGTACAAGGGCTTGAATATACATGAAGTGCTTCGATTGACCGTACACGAAGCGCTTTCATTTTTTGCGGAGACGCCGCGGCTCGCAGCGCGGCTCAAAGTGCTGCAAGATGTTGGGCTGGGATATCTCCGGCTGGGTCAGTCTGCAACCACCCTGAGTGGAGGCGAGGCGCAGCGCGTGAAACTCGCCGCGCATCTGGCGCAATCTACTTGCGAACGGACTCTGTTTCTCTTCGATGAACCGACAACGGGGCTGCACTTCGACGATATCGCCAAATTGCTGCAATCGTTCGAGCGCTTGATTCAAAACGGCGGAAGTGTTCTCGTAATCGAGCACAATCTGGATTTGATTCAAGCCGCGGATTGGATCATCGATCTGGGTCCCGAAGGCGGAGATGCAGGCGGCCGAATCGTCGCGCAAGGGACGCCGGAAGCGATCGCCGCTGTTCCGGAATCCTACACAGGCAAATATCTGAAACAGGTTCTGACGCAAAGAGCAATCGCTTAGATGGATTCCGCTCGAAGTCTGCCGTCGGTCGATCAGGTGCTCCGTAAATTGAAGCATCTCGATGGACTGCCGCGGACACTCGTCGCAAACGAGGTTCGCGCGGTACTTGCCGAACGACGGGAGGCGTTTACAAGAGGGCAAGCAAATCATCGGGCTTCCTGTCGAGCAAACGGTAGAACAGCGAGTTAACGCTCTTCTGGCGCCTTCTCTACGACCAGTGATTAACGCATCGGGCGTGATTCTGCACACGAATTTAGGACGCGCGCCACTTGCAGATTTCAAGCCCATTCCGCGGTACTCGAATCTCGAATATGACCTCAAGGCAGGGAAGCGTGGCAAGCGCGACGCGCATACGGCCGGGCTGCTCGAACGTTTGCTTGAAAGACCCGCGATCGTGGTCAATAACAACGCCGCCGCAGTTTACCTGGTGTTGAACGAACTAGCAGCCGGCAACGAAGTGATAGTCTCACGCGGCGAGTTGATCGAGATTGGCGATGGGTTTCGTATTCCCGAGATCATGGCGCGCTCGGGAGCGTTACTGCGCGAAATCGGAACCACGAACCGTACCAGCATCGACGATTACAGGGATGCGATCAGCGAACGAACGCGTCTGATTTTGCGCGTTCACCCTTCGAATTTTCGGATCACCGGATTTACGGCGCGGCCTGATTTGAAGGAGTTGGCTCAACTCGGGCGCGAGCGTGGGATTCCTGTGTATGAAGATCTCGGCAGCGGCTGCTTAGTAGATCTGCGAGGGCAGGGAATGGATGAGCCACTAGTGGGGGACAGCCTTGCGGCTGGAGTAAATCTGGTGTCGTTTAGCTGTGACAAGCTTCTCGGCGGTCCGCAGAGCGGCATCATTGCAGGCGATTCAGAGCTAGTGAGCCGCGTTCGCCGGAATCCGATGTACAGGGCGTTCCGGGTAGACAAACTGATTGTCGAGGCGCTCGAGACAACGCTTCGGCACCTCATCACAGAGAATTGGCAGGCTATTCCGACCCTGCGGATGATCTTCGCGACAATGGATGAAATCCGCGAACGCGCCGCGCGAATTGCCGAGAAGCTCAAGAGCCTGAACGCTCAGATTCGTTCGAGCGAGTCCGCGATTGGAGGAGGCTCAACACCCGACCAGACGCTCCCTACCTGGGTGATCGAACTGAGCGTGGAGAGCGCAGAGGCTTTCGAACGCCGCTTGCGGGCCGCGAGCGTGCCCGTGATCGCCAGAATAGAACACGACAAGATCATTCTCGATATGCGCACGGTAGCGGACGAAGAAGAGGAATTGCTGGTTTCAGCCGTGCAAATGGCGGCTTCCGGTTAAAGTTCGGCGCGCCACACGATTTTTCCAGCGACGATCGTTGCTACGGGACCTCCGCGGAATTTATGTCCGTGAAATGGTGTGTTGCGGCTTTTCGAAGGCGATTGGTTTACGTCGTAGGTCCACTCACGATCGAGGCTAAATACCGTAACATCCGCGGGCGCGCCGGCTCGCAACGTGCCCCGATCGAGCGAAAGGATGCGCGCGGGATTCTGAGTGAACAAGCGAATAAGATGTGGCAAGGTCAACTTGCCCGGATGATAAAGCCGTTCCAGCGCCAGCGCGAGGGCGGTTTCCAATCCGATGATGCCGAAAGGGCAGCGCTCGAATTCCTGCATTTTCTCCGCGCCTGCGTGCGGCGCGTGATCGGTGGCGATTGCGTCTATCGCGCCATTCACAAGACCCTGCGTGACAGCTTCGACATCGAGCTCCTCGCGTAGCGGCGGCTTCATTTTGTAGTTACTGTCGTACGGAGCCATATCGCTATCCGAGAGCGCGAAGTGGTGCGGAGTTGCCTCGCATGTGACTTTCAGGCCGCGCTGCTTGGCAAATGCGACCATCTCGACTGCATGCCGCGAAGAGATGTGCGCCACGTGGTAGCGGGTCCCTGTGACCTCGGCCAGAATAATATCGCGGGCGACCATCACGTCTTCGGAGCTTCGCGGTATACCGCGCAAGCCGAGCCGTGTGGATTCCAATCCCTCATGCATGTCGCCGCCTGCGCTCAGATGCAAATCTTCGCAGTGTTCAATCAGCGGCAGATCGAGGGCCGTGGCGAACTCCATGGCGCGCCGGACGACGCGGGCGTTCATAACCGGTTTACCGTCGTCGGATATCGCGACGATGCCCGCCTGTTTCATCGAAGCCATTGCGGACAACTCTTCGCCTGCGCTATTCTTCGTGATCGCGCCTATGGGATAAACATTGACTGCGGCAAAGCGGCGCGCGCGATCTCTGATGTAACTGGTGACCGTCGCGCTGTCGTTCACCGGCTGCGTGTTCGGCATGCAGCAGATGGAAGTGAAGCCGCCGGCTGCGGCTGCCCGTGAGCCGGTTTCAATTGTTTCCGCATGTTCGAAGCCGGGTTCCCGCAGGTGTACGTGCATGTCAATGAAACCTGGGGCGACAACCAAGCCGGATGCATCGAACTGTTCCCCTCCGGAAGCTGGTATATCGCGGGCTACTTCCCGAATGACTCCGTCTTCAATGGCTATGTCGAAAACGGCGTCCAGGCCTTGTGCAGGATCGATGACGCGGCCGTTTTTGATGACCAGGTTAGTCATGCGCCAAAACCCTCTCGAGAACAGCCATTCTTACGGCAACGCCGTTTTCGACTTGATTGAGAATGGCGGAGCGCTGCGAATCGGCCACTTCCGAAGAGATTTCTCGGCCGCGGTTAATGGGCCCCGGATGCATCACGATTACATTCGGCTTGGCGAGCTCGATATGTTCAGGGCGCAGCCCGAAGAACTGAAAATATTCGCTGGCCGGGAAGGCTGCTTCGTGCTGCCGCTCCAGTTGTACGCGCAGCATCATGATGACGTCGGCGTCTCGAATTGCCTCTTCCATGTCGGTGGTCAGTTCGACACCGGGCGCGATTTGTCCCATCTGGGTTGGAAGCAGGGAAGCCGGGCCGCACAGCACGACCTGGGCACCGAATTTCGAGAGCAGAAAGATATTGGACCGCGCGACGCGGCTGTGCGCAATATCGCCGATAATGGCTACGCGCAATTTTTCCAGGGTTCCACGGCGGTCAAGAATCGTCAGGGCGTCCAGCAGCGCTTGCGTTGGATGCTCGTGCGTACCGTCACCGGCATTGACAATGGGAATGGGCAGATACCTTGAAAGAAAATGCGGCGCGCCCGATGCGGAATGCCGCATGACGATGGCGTCTGGACGCATGGCAGCAAGCGTGTTGAGGGTATCGACAAGAGATTCACCTTTTGAAACGCTTGAACCCGATTCTGTGATGGAAATGAGATCGGCGCCCAGGCGCTTCGCAGCAATCTCGAAGCTGGTACGCGTACGGGTGGATGCTTCGAAGAACAAGTTCACGACCATGCGGCCGCGCAAAAAATCGAAACGTTTGAATGTCTGGCCGGGAACGGGTTGGAAATACTTCGAGCGTTCCAAGATGGCTTCAACATCCTGGCGGGTTAGCGATTCAATATCGAGAAGACCGATGCTCATGCCGTCTGAACACTTGGCTCGTCCACCCGTTCGACCAGAAGAACTTTTTCCTGGCCGTCGATTTCGTGAAACTTTACTTCGATAATTTCAGTGTCGCTGGTCTGCACCATGCGGCCGATATAACGCGCCTCAATCGGCAATTCGCGATGGCCGCGATCGATGAGCGCCAGCAGCTGAACCCGGGCAGGACGGCCGTGGTCGAATAAGGCGTCGAGAGCAGAACGAATGGTTCGTCCGGTGTAGAGAACATCGTCCATAAGCACGATGTCCTTGCCAACCACCGAAAAATCGATTTGTTTAGCATTCAGAACCGGCCGTTCCGATATGGTCGAAAGATCATCGCGGTAGAGACTGATATCCAGAATGCCGACCGGGATTTTGAGCTTTTCGAGGCTATCGATCTTTGCCGCTAAGCGCTGTGCGAGAGGTACGCCGCGGCGTTTGATACCGATGAATGCCAGCCGGTCTAGATCATTGGTCTTTTCAAGAATTTCATGGGCGAGGCGGACCAGCGTGCGATCGATCTCCGAGGCGCTCATGAGCTGCTTCTTTTCGCGGACGGTCGGCATGAAAGTTCACTGAGACGGTGCTGTCACGCCAGATTACCACGCGAATGCGAGAGAGAACGGCAGGGTAATGGAGCAATGCTTTGGGTCAGTCGCGGAGCCGCCCCCGGATGCGGCGCGCCAGCCTTTCGATCTCCTCGGTCTTCTTCACGGACGACGCTGGAACTACGTAGTCGCCCGCCTTCTGCAACTCGTCTTTGAGTTGCTGCGCGGCCGCTAGCAAATCGTTGGCGTCTTTCACCATCTGCTCGTGTTGCTGCTTGGCGATTGCATCCTTCTGCGATTTGCCGTTGGGAAGTTTTGTGTCTTCGCCTGGATTCGGCGGAATCGGCAGTGTTCGATCCGGCGGGTTCTGCGGATCCTGGGTTTTGGCGCTTAAGACCGCGGAAGCGAGTAGGGAGGCCAAAGCGGCACGGCGGGTACTGCTCATCTGATTGCTATCATAAGCCACTTATGAAGAGCCAAACGGCATTCCGGAGCCACTCCGCATGGAAGTAGGCATAGGGATCGTGGGCCTCGGAAACGTGGGACTTGGGACGCTTCAAATTCTGGCGGAAAACACGAAATCCATCCAGGAAAAATTGGGATTCCCACTCAAGGTAAAGGCTGTGTGCAGCCGCAACGTACACGAAAAGAAGCTTCCGATGTTTGACGGAGCTATCGCTCGGACGGCCGAGTGGCGCGACGTTGTAAGCAACCCTGCGGTCGACATTGTCGTGGAGCTGATTGGCGGCACAGCAACGGCCAGCCACATCATTGAAGAGGCTCTGCGGCAACGGAAATCCGTGGTTACGGCAAATAAGGAACTGATGGCGCTGCGCGGCGCGGATTTGTGGACATTAGCTAACCAAAACGGAGTAAATCTCGCAATGGAGGCGAGTGTGGCCGGCGGCATTCCGATTCATACGGTTTTGCGTGAAGGAATCGCGGGCGATCGCGTTGTCGAGCTATACGGGATCTTGAACGGCACCAGCAATTTCATCCTGACCGAGATTGAAAAGAGCCACGCCGCATTCGCAGCCGTGCTTGCCGAAGCCCAGCAGCTTGGATATGCGGAGGCCGATGCTTCCGCCGACGTGGACGGTTTAGATGCGCGATCGAAGCTGGCGATTCTGGCGGCTCTGGCTTTTGGTGAAAAGCTGACTCCATCGGATATTTTCACTGAAGGCATCCGGCGTGTGACGCCAGTCGATTTTCAATACGCACATCAGTTAAATCACACCATTCGCTTGCTTTGTCTAGCGCGCCAGAGCGAGGAAGGCTTGTTGCTCTCCGTGCGGCCTAGCCTGATTCCGCAATCTGCAATCCTGGCGCAGGTCAAAGGCGCTTACAACGCCATCTGGATACGCGGGGCGTACGGCGAAGATACTTTTTACTACGGGCGTGGAGCAGGTTCGAAGCCTACTGGCGTCGCTGTCGTGAGCGATCTGATGCGTGTGGCGAGAGAAATTCGCTTTGGCAGCCCGGAGCGGGTCAGTCCGTTCGCGCACGAGCGCTTAGGCGAATACAAACCGCTGCCGATCCTCACGCAGGAATTGCCGTACTATCTGCGCTTCCGGGTGGAGGACAAAGCCGGCATCATAGCGACACTTGCCACCGTCCTCGCAAAGCATAACATTGGCATCGATGCTGTACTGCAATTGCCGAGAGAAGACTGGCGCGACTTGCCCTTCGTGGTGACGACCGAGGTGGCCAAAGAGCAGTCGATCCGCGAGGCCGTTCTGGAGATCCGTCAGGCGGATTTCCTGGTCGAGCCGCCGTTTGCGATGCCGATGGAGCGTGGATTCTAAGCAGAAAGCCGCCTATGCTACGATTCAAAAGACCAGCCGTTGCCTAGAGCCGCGCTTTAAATAGGAGAGGTGGCTGAGTGGTCGAAAGCAGCGGTTTGCTAAACCGTCGTAGGCCTTTAAAGTCTACCGGGGGTTCGAATCCCCCCCTCTCCGCCAGAATATACGCCGTTTAAATCAGCAGCTCACGGTAGCCGGTCGCCATTTTGCACCTCATTTTGGACCCGAGATCTGGCAAGGTAGGATCTTATGGCGCTCGAAGTCGTCGAACGAGACCCCAGCACTCTTCAGTGTCGCGTGCGCATAGTCCGTAGACATTCTCCGAAGTGTCGCGATCCACGAACGAAGCAACGCCTTACCGAGACGATGACGTGTTTTCGATGGACCACAGAGTCGAAACCACAGGTCTTGCGCCAGCGAGCAGGAAAGGATTCGACAAAGTCGAAATTCCCTCCTCACCTTCGATAGGCCCGACGGCCGTATCACAGGAAGATAGGACGACAAGATTGGTGTTGACGCGCATGGTCGCGATCTCTGGCGCGTGAAGCATTCCGTCTTCACCTGCTGCGATGTCGGGTAACAACGCCAACCCCGCCTGATTGGGATCCGGATCACCCGCGAAACCATGCACAGCAAGGTGAATCGTTCCGAATCTGCGACTCGCAGCACGTTTGAAAGCTGATTCCGTTGCATCCTGACCTATAAGCAGCAGGTTCCCGCCGCCGATTGCAGAGTTCGCGTCCAGCACTTCTTGCCTTGAATACGGAAGGTCTTTAAGACTTGCGGCCCACAGTTTTCGCCACGGTCTAGAAGACATATTTGAGTCCGAATTGGATAAGACGCGGGGCGACGCTCATCGAAGTGATTTGGCCGAATGAGGTGCTGTTGACCGTCGTTCCCGGATTGCTGAAGTTCGGGTGATTCAAAGCATTGTAGAATTCGGCGCGGAACTGGATGTTACTCGTTTCCGGGCCTGGGACCTTGAAGGTCCTGCCCAGCGATAAGTCGGCAGCGCTCTCGGGCGGGCCAAGTAAGATGCCGACGCCGCTGTTTCCCCATCCATAGCCGTTTCCGATCGCCACCGGCGCACAGTTCATGCTCGCGACATTGAAATAGTTGTTGAGCTTTTGATCCACAGCGCCAGGCTGGACGATGTTCGCATATGTGAACCCAGGACACATTTGCGCGCGCGACGTACCACCGTAGATGTTCGTGAATGCGCCGTTAGTGAAGGTCAGCGGATTGCCGGATTGCACCGTCACGACGCCCGAAAGCACCCAGCCGTTGGCGAGAGCTCCCTGCACGCCTTTGAGAGCGGAAGGCGCCTGCCAGACGAAATTGCCGACTAGGCGGTGCGGGGTCTCATAGGACGCAGGCCCATATCCGTTGAGCGGATGGAGCGCGTCGCCAGAAGTGCCTCCAGTTCCCGGAAAGGTGCCGTTGCCGGTATCATCGGTTAACGTCTTGCTGAACGTGTATGCAATCTGACCTTGCAGGCCGTGGCTCATACGCCGCTGGAGAACGGCTTGCAGGCCGTTGTAGTTCGAAATGAAGATCTCCTGCGCCAGGCTGATGGTTGAGAAGCCGAGATACGCCCGGCGCGCGTTAATGTTGGCAGCCGCCGTGGTCGGGCCGGTGAAAGTGGACGCGAGGGAGGAATCGGGGTTGACCGTCAACCCCGCCTGGTTGATGTTCTGCGTACCCTCGAGATGCGTGCTCTTCGTCCCGACATACCCAAGTTGCGCTAGCGTGGAGGGCGTCACCTGGTATTGGGCGTTGAAGCTGTATTGCTGCACCGTGGGCGGAATGAAAACCGGCCCGGGCAGGTTGAGCGTCAGTTGCGAGGTCTGCGTGCGGGGAACGAAGGCCGGGTAGTCGGAAGCGAGAGGTGGCGCGGACGGCGGCCACGGATTCTGGAAGGTCGCGGCCGCGGCGAGCGTGGCCGAGTTCGTTTGCGAGATCTCGAACGGCGGATCGCCGACGAATTGATAAGCGTCGTTGGCCGAGGTACGCGCATAGTAGATGCCGTATCCGCCGCGGATTACGAGCTTGGGCCGAGGACTCCAACTGAACCCGACGCGCGGGCCGACGTTGCGGTAGGACACAGGGTTCTGCGCGAATGTGTCGTTAGTATTGACGGCCACGCCTTGGGGCGGCGTGCCGAAGTGCGAAGAGTAGTTCGCCGGCACGATAAAGCCGGTGTAAAGCGCTCCGCCCGCGGGAAAGTTATTGGTGGCCAGTTGCGGCCAGAAAGCCGCGAATTTGCCTTGCGCGTCCGAGATCTCTCCGTACGCATCCCACCGGATGCCGAGGTTCAGGCTCAGATTGCGGGTGATGTGGATGTCATCTTGAAAGTAGAAATCGAAATCGGTCTCCTTGAACTCCTTCTGGGCGTCTCCGCAAAGGCTCCGCGCGCTGGAGAGGTTGCTGTACGCACTGCCATTCTGCGCCGCGCTCATGCCGAGGAGGAAATCGGGGAAGGTGGAAAAGCCGAGGGTGCCGCGCGTGGTTTCCGGGTCGGCAAAGGGCAAGTTGGTGGTCTCGACATCGCCACCCATCCTGATGTTATGCGCGCCGTGGATCCAGGTGAGTTGATCGCCCACCTGATAGCCTTCGGTGTTCGCCCATTGGCCATCATTGAACGTACCACCGAGCGCGAACGTTCCTGAGACAGAGATGATGGGCGAGATGGGTTGCGAACTGCACGACGGAACCATGCTTAGCTGAGAGTTGGTAATTGGATAGAGGCTGGAGACCTGACCGAAGATGCGGTGGTAACCCGCACTAACCTGGTCGATCATATGGGGAGAGAAAATGTAGCTATACTTCAAGGCCACGTTGGCGTTTTCGTTGAGATTGATGGCCGGGGCGCCCGGCAGGTCGGAAGTGCTAAACGCCGAATAAGTATAGTCGCGAGCCCAGAAATAGCGTTCGCTGAACTTCTGCTTGGGCGTGGGCGTAAAGTCGATGTTGCCGAGCGCCTGATCCTCCTGGAAAGTGGAGGGCAGCGAGAACGACGAGAATCCGCCGGTGGTTACGTTCTTCGGCTGGAGAATGACCTGCGGCGCAGGAATGAGATAGGAGCCGTCGGGCAATTTGGCATTGAGAAGGGTAAGCGCCACCGGATTAATATTCGATCCGCTGGACGCGATGGCCGTGCCGCCCTGTTGTCCGGCCAAGCCGGCGAATTCCTTGCCGAGCGCGGCTGCGGTGCGGCCAGAAGCGTCGGATGAGAGCAGCGGCATGCGAACCGATTGCAACGACGTGCTGCCCAATCCGTTAGTCTGGCGCGTGCCTTGATACGAGACGAAGAAGAAGAGTTTATCTTTCAGAATGGGACCGCCGAAGGTGCCGCCAAACTGGTTCTGGCGGAGCACCGGGCGGCCTTGTGCGGCCGAGTTGCGGAAGAAATCGTTGGCGTTGAGATCGGTGTTGCGCAGGAACTCGAAGGCGTCGCCGTGATACTGGTTGGTGCCCGACTTCGTGATCACGTCCACGTTGCCGCCGGCGGACCGGCCGTAGGTGGCGTCGTAATCGCCGGTTTGGACGCGGAACTCCTCGATGGCATCGGGATTGGGGATCGACACGCCGGATTCGGCTAGGATGCCGGCCGAGCCTTGCACCTGGATGTTGAGAGCATCCTGGCCATCGAGCTGATAACCGTTATCGGACACCCGGGCGCCGTTTACGTTGACGTCCACGGTACCTTTGCCGAGCGAAGCGGCATTCGGAAGGCTGCTGGCGACGCCGGGATTGAGTTGGAGGATCTCCGTAAAATTGCGGCTCGTCAGAGGCAAGCCGGTGATGGTGGTCGTGTCGGTGGTCTGGCCAAGAGCTGCGTTTTCGGTCTGCAGCATTTCGGCGTTCGATTCGACTGTGACGGTCTGCTCGGACGAACCCACGGTTAGTTGGAGATTAACCGTGGTCGAAGTAGCGGCGGGCACCGTAATATTATTGGCGGTTCCCCTGGCGAAACCCGTCGCCGAGGCGGTAACCGAATACGTGCCGGGAGGAAGCAAAGGCACGATGTAATGGCCCACGCGGTCAGCGGCTACCGTTCGGGTCTCGGCCGTCGCCGTCTCCTTGACGATGACGTTGGTGTTCGGGATAGCCGCGCCCGAAGGATCGGTGATGTCGCCCACCAATTGTCCCGTCGACGCTGTCTGGCCGTGCGCTCTCGAAATGCCTCCGCACAGGACTCCCAACAAACACAAAGTCGCCGCGGTAGCTCGAAATCGAATCATAAATTCCCCTTGCAGCCGGTCTGTTTTTTCTGCGGTAATTATATAACTGAGCTTTCTTGAGGCCCCTCGGCCGCTTCGGATTACCTTCGACAAATGGCCTTTTCGAAGCTAATCCGGAGCGCCCAAATATAGTTGTGAGTTTCAAGGCCGGCGCGAGGGCTGTCTACATTGTTTCCGGCTTGCGCGTTAGAACTAAGCCGCTGCCCGGCAGGCGCGGTTACGTGGTGGTTTGAAGCAGGCGTAGCGGTATTTTCGGTGGTTACAGAAACGAGTTCTGTGGCCCCACTACGTCAACGAATGCTGGACGAGCTCCAGCGCCGTAACTACACCGCGGACACGATTCGTGGTTACATTCACGCCATCAAGGAGTTTGCCGGGTACTTCGGCAAAAGTCCGGAACTGATGGGTGCCGATGAAGTACGCGAGTTTCAGCTGTAAATGATGCAAGAGAAGAAGCTGGCTCTCGGCACAGTCGCGCTCCGCATGGGCGCACTGCGATTTCTGTACAGAAAGACCTTGCGCCCGGCGTGACATCGATATCGATGACCTTCCCTTGGTGAGAGCGCCCAAGAAGCTTCCCGTGGTCATGAGACAAGAAGAGGTCGTCCGGCTAATTGAAGGCGCTCTGAATCTGCGGCACCGCACCTTGCTGATGCTGCTCTATGCAACCGGACTGCGGCGAGCCGAAGCCGTGCACCTGAAGATCAGCGACGCCGATACCGCGCTCATGCTGATCCATGTGCATCAGGGGAAAGGTTCGCGCGACCGCTATCTGCCTCTCACGCCAAAGCTGCTCGAGACCTTGCGCGAGTATTGGCGATGGTGCAAGAACAACCCGCGCACGTATCTTTTCCCAAGCCGGATTGAACCGATTCAGCACTACGCAGAGCAACACAGCATTCGAAAACCCATATAGCTCGTAGTTGCCAAACCGCCGCGCAGCTGCTTCCTTCTTACGACTCGGTCCGAACCGCCCCAGCCCCACCACCTCACCTTCGTTCAGCCTTTACCTGCCGGGCCGGGGCATACCCTCCCGCTTCTCCCAGCGCTGGACGGTCGTCACATCGCGGTTGAGATAGGCCGCGATTTCCTTCCATGAATCCAGGCGGTCTTCGGGTGGTGGCGGTGTGCCAGGGAACGGTTCTCCAATCGCTTTCCTGAATGCTCCGCGAGTATCGCGAGCCGGGTAACCGATTGTAGCGTGTACGCGAGGAGACGGCAAAAGGCGGCATTCGATGGCAAATAGAGGAAACGGCGGCGATTCCGCGCATTGCCGTTTGCCGCCAGATACCAACGTGTTCGATTCTGTTCGCAAACGTCTCGAAAGCGTGAATCTCAGAAATTTAGAGGTGTTGAGGTGTTTATGAAGAGCAAAGCTTTTCCGCGACCGGTATTCAACATTGCGGTCCTGGTGCTTGCGGTAGGTACGGGCGCTATGGCCCAAACTCCGAACCATATGAAGTTTCGTGGGACCATCGATGACTTTACGCCCGCTACCACGCCCGCAACTGTCACGGGCCCGTGGAAGGTTCAAGGCCATTGGTCGTTGACGGTCAAAGAAGGGTCTGACATGGCCTGTTTTTCGGCCGCTCTGACCATGGTCCGCTCCGACCTCGGGGTAACACAGACCGGTGGCGGCGACTTGAACAATCCTATGGATCGCATGGCGCACACGCACCACATCACTCTGGTGGATTGCAAAGTTGCGCCTATCGCGAACGGATTTGAAGTGACGGGCGCGGTCACGATTACGGCGAACGGAAATTCTCCGCCGCCCTTTGGCCCGACGTCTACCCTGACGATCGATATCACCGGGGGGAACCACGTCGCGTTCTCGAATATTACTTTGCTCTTCGGGGAGGACGCGGCTGGACATTTCGGATCGAATTCCCTGCACGGCGTCGTTCGCAGTTCGAAATAGGGGCCACGAAATGACTTTGCAGACGCGCAAGAGTATTCTTCTGTTGGCTGGCGCTTTGTGGTGCGGTACGGCAGCTCATGCGAGCGTGATCTATAACGAGAGCGTCTCCGGCGATCTGTCCAACTCCGGTACGGCTCCCACGCTCCTGACCGTATCCTTGGGTTCAAACCAGCTTTTCGGAACGACCGGCAGCACCAACAACACTGTCGATCGGGATTACTTCACGTTTACTGTGCCACAAGGTATGGCGCTGTCGGCTATCACTGTCCTGCCGGGCACGCAAGCCCTTGGAACACTCGGCGAGTCGTTCATCGGTATGGAAGCTGGGCCAGAAGTGATGGTCAGCACAAGCGCGACGACCGCTGCTGGGCTCTTGGGGTGGTATCACTACGGATCGGGAGATATCGGCACAAATATCCTGGCTCTCATGGACTCGGCCGGCATGGGCGCTAGCGGCTTCCCCCTTCCGCTGCCGGCAGGAACCTATTCATTCTGGGTTCAGGAGGCGAGTGCGGGTACCGTCAACTATGCGTTCGACTTCACGATCTCAACCCCCGAGCCGGGCTCCTGGGCGTTGCTTCTGGTGGGCGTGGCTCTGCTTGTCAGCAACGGGGCCCGTGGGCGCCGGGTCATCGCGATGAAGGCGCGGGCAACGCAGTCTCAATAGGTGCAAGGATGCACGGCCTTCGTACATTTGGGAGGGAATGGTTCGATGAAGCCAAGCCTGCTCCCGAAAGCTTCGGTCTAGCTTTCGTGTCCTGAGTGTTCATGGTGCACTGGCCCTCAGTGCGGAAGACGTGCCGTCCGAAGGGATCGTCACGAGCGACCGCCACAAATAAGGATCTATGTTGAATGGCGACGCACTCTTCGGCAGCAGCAGAGGATCATGCGAAGGCGGATGCCATTTACAGGGTATTCGATGTCGGCCAAGGCGGTGTCTCGATTTTCATCGTAACTGCTGGGCGCCCCGGGCCATTTCAGTTAGTTCGACAGCGCTCGTTGCTCCGCTCCGACCGAAGGTGAAGGCCGCTACTCTGCGGCAACCGTTGACGTGTTACAAACTCTCTGGACTGTCAGAGACGTGGAGGCCCGGCGCACAGCTCGATATTTGGTAGATCGTTCGCTCGCCACGTGGGAATCGGGGGCAGATCCGTCGCGCGGCATCAGGTTGCACGACTTGCAGCTCGATTATGTTCACGCCCGCTGAGCTGAAAGCTGTCCGAATTATCGATCGCGCTATGCCCGCTAGACAAATCAGCCTGAGGCGGCTCACTGATTCGTGGCGACTATTACATGAATGCGCCACTTATCAGCTCGTCGCCGAGTCCGAAAGCCAGCTAACCGGGTTGCTGCCTCAAGTCATCTCCTCTTCCGTGATGCCGTCCAGTTGGACGAAAAACGCGCATCTTGGAGAGTGAGTCATGGTCGGGCGGGAGTCATGCACGCTCACAGGAGCAAGGAAGGAAGTCTACCGCGGTTGATCGATCATGCCGGTCGCATCCCATGCGGCGAACTCACGTTTATTACTCTCCTTGTGTGCGCGCTCTGGGTTCAGCGTCAATCGGTTCGCCGGCTGGGCTCGGCCATCAGATCCGCGTTGGCGACGTGATCTGGCGTCCTGGGCTGGATTCATTGCTATGGATGGCGTTGGAACTCAGAGTAAGCTGCTAGTGCATGCAGTGCTTACTGATCTGTGGAGCTCATCCCGATGACGAAACCTTTTTTGCCGGTACAATGGCGAAGTATGTGCGCGAGGGCGTGCGCGTATGCGTGCTCTGTGGGACCCGTGGCGAGCGGGGCAACACTGGCGATCTATGCTCAATTTCGGAGCTGCCGACGGTACGGGAAGCAGAACTGAAAGCTTCAGCGAGTGTGCTTGGGCTTCACAAGGATGACGTGTTCTTCTTGCCCTACGAAGATCAGAAGCTGCAGGCAGCGCCTATTGACGAACTACGAAATCACATGGTTCGCGTGCTAAGGCAGATCAAGCCGCAGGTGGTAGTTACCTTCGACCCCCACGGTGCGAACGGCCACCCTGATCATGTGGCAATGAGCCGCTTCGTCTCAGATTTCGTGCCTTCTGCCGCAGACGCGCGCTGCTGCCCAGGTGCGGAAGCCCCTTGGGTTGTATCGAGGCTGCTTTGGCAGCCACCGCAGCTGCCTTGGCGTCTGCCCGCCGGAACTAAAATAGCCGAATGCTTCGGCACGGATTTCCTGATCGACACCGCGCGCTTCGCTGGCGTGAAGCGCGCAGCAATCCTCGCGCACAAAACGCAGTTGCCCGGCTTAGAGCATCTTTTCTTAGATGAGGGCGCTCCCGGCCTCGCCTTGAATCGAGAAGTGTTCCGGCTCGCCTGGGGGCCGCGGCCAGGGCGGGTCCCAGCATCAGACCTGTTCGAAGGGCTCGGCTAATCACCCGCCCGGCAGGTCGAAGGCATAAAAGAAGATGGGCTGCGTAGATGTAGCGGCGTTCTGCAGGAGGTTGAAATAAGGGCTGGTCGTCGAGTGTTGCTGGCCGACTTCGGTCCTTCCTGTACTTAGCCGGAATGGTTGTGGGATCAGCGTCGGCCAAATGAGACGACAGTCATCAGCAGCGCTCATCGCTAGCCGCCTCAATCCCGGTAAACCCGCTTGGTCCGGTGGACGTTTGAAGTCCTGGGCGAAGTCCTCCACGGTTCGGATGTAAGTGCGTACAGTACTCTGGGAGTAATTACGACGCTCGAGTTCTTCGAGCATAATCTTTCGAAGGTGGGTCACAGGGACCTCCTTCTGACCCAACACTATCCCAGCATCGACAACTGCCGAACGACGCGCATGCGAAGCGTCTGCCGCTTAGGCTTCGTTCAAGTCGGGTTTGGGTCGCCATATTGCGAGACGAACCCAAACCGGGAGCTGTAAGTGCCGTTTTGTGGAACGAACTCAATTGGAGACAGCGGTTGTGCGAGACGAAGCCAATCTGCCGCCAGGGATCGAACTTGAAAAAACGGACCCATTTCAGGCGGTCAGCTCCCAGATGGATTGATAGAACGCACAGTTCAGATTCTGAAGCATGAGGAGGCGCGTACGAACCTAAATTCGCTGTAAGCCGTTGAAGCGATTACGACGAGATCGTTCGATGTCGCAATCGCTGTTCATCGCGCCATTCCAAATGCTACTAGCGAGTTATAGAAATACTTGGAAGTCGCGCAGACAGAAACACTCTGGTGGGGCACTATCAGCGATTATTCGGACGCAGTGAATTCTCGGTTGCGGCTACTCCACGCGTAGCTGCGAACTGAAGTCTTTCGCTTGCTGTTAAACGCCTTCGCCCGGCAGCTTGAATTTGGATCAAGCACCCGGGGCGGCCACTACTTAGGGACGAGCCTGGACAACTCACCTCGGGTATCTATACGAACGGCCCCGTGCAGGTCTTTCGGTTTGACCTTCTCTAAATGGGCGGGCACCTCGAGTTCCTTCGCGTGCTGACCTGGTTTGGGGATGCCGTGACGGCCCCGGGCCGCGCGAAAATTCTCCGCGAACGTCAGCGAAATGAGACGATTGGAGCATGCGAGCAGTTCTAATCGCTTCAACGATTTTTCTGGTGTCCGCCGTCGATTTGAGCAGCAAGGACAAACCCGCCAAAGTATCGCTTCAGCAAATGGCGGCAGGAATGCGGGATGCTTTCAACTGCGGTGTTGTAGTGGAGAGGTATCTCCACGGGCCCCTAAAAGGCAAGGACGACGAGTATCACAAACTGCGACAGGAAAACAATTGCGATTACGTCGAATCCGTTCTTAACACTCCGCCTGAGCAACACTGACAATCAATAAACGCTTAGTCGCTCGGCAAATCGCAAAACACGCGCCAAGCCTCCTGCATTAGTTCGGCATCGCCGCAATCACAGCCGGATATCTGCCTGCGCTTCGAACGTCACGCGTCGATTCGGCGAATACTCACTCGGCAAGCGCTCACAAAACTGTTCATAACGCTTTGAACGACACAATCGGAATCGAGCCAAAGCGTACGTGAGAAACGCGATCCTAGTTGACGCCTGGCCGACTTCCCAATAGCGGAAGTAGAGGCGGTACCCCGCTTGCGAGACGAACCCAATGGATTGATAGGACGCACAGTTCAGATTCTGAAGCATGAGGAAGCGCGTACGAACCTGAATTCGCTGTAAGCCGTTGAAGCGATTAGAGCGAAACTGTGCGGTTTTGTAATAGCACGCATCGCTCCTCCATTGCAGATGACCTGGCGCCGTTCCAATGCAATGAGCAGCGAGTTGTCGGGACACTTGGAATCCGCGCAGACAGAAACACTCTAAGCGGGCACTTCGGCCCAGATGACGGGAAGCGGATTTCACAGGACCAATTGATCGCGTTTGGATCTGCGGCGTACTCTCTGCTTTTCTCGCCAGGCAAATGGGCCGGAACCGGTTGACATCGCTTGCCGATCAGTGTCCCCTGTCGATTGCGCCCGGATTTGAAGGTCGCGCAAGGAAGGAATCCTGTTCGGTGCTCAACCGTGATTGGGCAAGCTCAGCTTTTTGCGCGCGTTATGAAACCAGCCGAGTAGACCTGAGGGAACCCAGACGATGGCCGGTATACCGACCGGGATTGCCGTGAGCAGACCGACGATGCCGGCTTTAATCATGGCGGAATCGTGGTCGTCGCCGTACCATTTCATCTGTGCCTTGTAAGTGATACGTCCGAGTGCGATTCCGGCTGCGATCGCGAGCGGAATCAGAAGTAGGTCGATTCCCATGCTAGCTGCTGCGGTGCCGAACAGCATCAGATCCACGATGAACGCGAGGAACGCGATACGAGGCTCGAGTCCAAAGATCTGGTCGAAGCCCTTCGAGGTCCCATGCGCGGGGGGCGCAGAATACTGGGCCTGATACGGATACGGTTTACTGGTTTGATACTGCGTCATCGGGTGGCTGTCCCTACCGCAGGACGGGCAGAAGCGGGTCGCTTCAAGGGTGACGACCCCGCAATCAGGGCAAACGGGCATGATGCTTCTCCTGGAATCGAACTGATGTGGCAGTTCGCTGCCTGCCTAAATTCTATAACTCTGCGGACGGACTCTATGGGTCACCGTACGTCGGCCGGTGACGAGGGTTCGGCGAGAATCCTCATAGCGACGTTGATGGACGACTCTCACGCCCGTCCCCGTATGCCTGTGCTGGATCAGCTTAGGTCCTCAGTTGAATGCGAATTTCAAGCTGCTACGCGCATCCCGAAGAAATACGTCCACCGAAGCGCCACTCACACATGCGATCCAGATTTTCCGGGACTGATTTTGATTCTGGCGAAGCGTCGAGAAGTTTAGCTGCGCGACGATTCACAATACAGTTTGAGCTTTTGTAGCGCCACACCCCAGTTGTAGTTGCAAAAGCCGAAGTACTCGTTACTCTCATCCCAACCCGTGTGCCGGAAACTCAACCTGCTCCCTCCGTCTCGTTCCGCTATCTCAAAAATAATGTGTGTACCCGTCCAAGCAGAGGCGGGGCTGTTTTCCGCATGGGTGCTGATGCATTCCCACTCCACTCGCTGATCAGGAATCGTATCGAGTACTCTCATCTTCAATACACCGTGTCCCGGACCTGGACGGAATTCCAAGATAAGCCCATGCTCAGACTTCACGGCAACTGGTTTGTCCCACCACGACCCGATTCCGTTTTCAGTCGTGACCGCCTGATACAACTTCGTAGGTGGTGTGCCTATTGAAACATCATGTCGTATCGTCGCCATTATTGGTGTTCCTCTCCAACATTGTCGGGCGAGTGGGACTCAAAATAACTCGTGTCCAAAATTAGCTTGCGGCTTGAGGGTGAAGTCTCTGCCGTCCCTACCTTCGCAGAACCGGACATCCATTCCAGCACCGGTCACACGTGTGCCGGCCGATAACCGATCAGGTAGGTAATGGGCATTTGGGCAGCCGCTCGTGAATGCTCGCCTACCTCCCAGTGGTATTCGGTTGCAGCCAGTGTTTCGACGATCTCACGCAGTTCCTGTGGCCGATGTGTACGAAGGCAAGACACCACTCCATCGAACAGCAACACCAAGGGGATTATCGGAATCACGTACGTCCAGAGCAACCGCGACCAACGGAACGGACGGATCCACAGAGTGAAGACGAACAGCATGAGAGCCCAAGGAAACATAAGGACGATAGTTGACGGAGCGCGCCTCGTTATTTCAAATATGGCGATGCTTTGGCCGGCATCGACGGCATTTTGGAGTATGGCGCGAGCCTCTCCCGTCGAAAAATGATGAAACGACGAGAACATCGTCCGGAACCCCTTCAGTGCACGAGGAACGTTCAGCGCGTCAACGGGGTCCGGATAGAAAGCAATGTGATTCCCGAAATCCGCCCTGAAATTTTGGGATGCCCGGAGGTTTGGGTATTTATCGGTCAGTAAAATGTGAAGGGCTTGTGCGTCGCCCTGGAGCTTTCGCGAAAGATCTAACCAGGGTCCTCCAGCGCCTGAACACATATGAACAATTGATCGGCTCCGTGTCGAGTCGAGCACACTTTGAAGCAGCGGGGCGATGGGCGCGTAGGCCTCTAAAAGATGCAACCCGAACTGAAGCGCATCTGTAATTTCATCTCGAAGAGACGATGGGAGCCAAGGCTGTTCATGGAGTTCGATGAACTGTACGCGACGCATGGCGATTTGGCCTCGTGAGTAGTATCAGAGAATCCGCCTGCGACCAACGTTAATAGGGTAGAGTTCACCGATGCCGTTCACATGTTCCCATAACTGGCAACTCGGAGACTGTAACCGCCGACCCTGCCAATTGAACAGTTCTTCTAAAACAACCGGGCAGAATGATTGAGGTTCAGGCTTTTTCGCCAGTTTGCCGTCGATCATAGTCGGAGTGCGTTTCAAATGATTTACAGCTCGTAGAGAGATCGTTCGAATTCCCGGCCTTTCCCGGTCATTCGCTCCAGGTAAATGGTTGAGCTTTCGTACCCGGATGAGTGCCGAACCAGGCGACCGCCTGGAAATACGTTTTCGATAGTGAAGTCGTCTAAACTCTCTTCTCCCCAGTCACCAATTGCACCAATTATCTCCGCTTTGTCTTCTGCGACCCCATCTATTGCCTCCAGTGATTCGATCCGATCGGTCTCGGGCCCCTTCCAGCCTTGAACAGAAAACACAGTCTCGTTGCCAACCATCCACGTTCCCAATAGGTGCTGACGCACTCCAAATGGTCGGCCAAGGTCAATTTGCTCGACGTCCACAGTTAGGTTTGCTTTGCCGCCAAGCAATGGCGATAGCAGGTTATCGGGCGCCGCGCTCTGCTCTTTCAGAATCGCTTGGTGAAGCTTTGTGATCATGATCTCGTTCAGATCGGCTTCGAGAGCTGCGCGTTCGGATGCGGAAAGGTCGATCTTCACCACAGGGCAGCGGATCTGCGCTGTATCCGATACCCTTTGGGGCTTTGCGGGTTCCGCCAAGAAAACGTACAGCTTTGCCTGAATGGCGGCAGCGTATCGTTCCTGATTGTCAGGATCAATACTGGCGATCGCGAGCATCCATTCCGTGTACTCGGTTTTGTTGTAAATGAAGCTGCTCACGGTCGCCCGCACCCAAAAGTTGCCTGTCAGGTTGATATCGAAACTGTCGCCCGTTTTGACACCGTTGCTATTACGAACCTCAGGTAGAGCGAACATATCTCCAAAAGGTGGCCGCAGGTTGCGGTCAGGCATCTTCGTCGCATTCTGAGGTACTTGACCCGAGGCTTCACCTATGACGATGGCAACCTGTGTTGCGTCCCAGTAGAAGCCAGCGGCCGTGAATTGCGGGTCGGCGGCGCGGAGGAGAGCAGTTCCGAAGAGAAGAGCTATGATGCAGCGCACGGGAACCTCTTAGCGCTTGTACCCAAACTTCTGCAATAAGAATACTCGACTGCTGATGTGATCGGTAGTCGCCAAGTGTTTAGTATCGGATCATCCCTAAAGAGTCGTCTGGAAGATTGTAGACCGATCGGAGCAGAAGTGCGCCCTTTCATGCCCCTGAACGAGAGGGTTTCGCTTTACCTTCGGGTGTTCGCGCTGGGGTAGGGAGTGAGCGTTAGCTCATTTGTCAGCAAGCTGAACAGAAGAGATAGCGTAATGCAACAGAGTTGCGTGCTCGGGAAATCGCGATAGAATTCCTCCTACCTGATTTCTCCTCTGTTTCACCGCGATACTGCCGGAGCTTTCTGAAACCAGCAGTTGGAGATTGGCTAGCTGTTTGCTTGCAGTTTGTGACAGAGTTTCGGGCTGGTTCTCTTTAGAGAGGGAACTGCCATTGTGACTGGCCGATTTCCTACCATCGGGCGACAAAGACGATAAAGTTTGAGGACGTAAAGATTTCAAAGGCAGACATCCATGGCGAAACAACCCACTAAGCACGAAGAGAAGGACCGCTGGCCATCCGTTGAGGAGCAGCTGGCTGAGGCAGAGGCCACTCCTGGGAGCGCGTTCGAGAAATTCATTCGCCTAAACCAGGATTTTGAATTGCTTCGACCGGGTGAGGGGCCACACGACAGCATCAGACTGCCCCTCTGGCTGCGGGTGTATTGGCGCAAGCAGCACCCGGAGGAATCGCACTCGCCGGCAGGCCCGCATGGCGATTACCCGGAGTCGCTCAACAGAATCGGGGAGTGGATGGAAGTAAATCAGGAATTACTGCCCGACCCTGAGAAATGGCTGCGCGGTTCAGAGCACAAACCGAGGACGGAAAAACATGAGCGGTAATGTTCGACTTTCAGGCGCCCAAACAAGTCCTCGGAGTGAGTCTGACATACGGATCAATTACAGCGATCCAACAAAGATCATTGCGGCGTCGAATTCCATCAGCGCCGCCGGAACGCAGGCGCAGTTTTTTACATCGGATGGCGGGGCGATCTGGAACCAGACGAGCCTTCCGCTAGTTCTTGGAGACAACTTCCATAGTGACCCCGCCGTCGATTGGACTTCGGATGGCACGGCTTGGGCCCTGACCCTTGGAATCTCTGCCGGCGGCAATGCGCTGCGTGCCTATACGTCCGCAGATGGCGGGGGGACCTGGGCGATTGAGGCGACTCCATCCGGCGCCCAGACTGCTGTTGATCGGGAGATTATCTGGGTTGATCACAGCTCAGCGTCGCCCTTCAAAGATCAGGTTTACGCCACCTGGCACAATGGCGTACCCGCTTTTTTTGCGCGACGCACTGCAGGAGGCGGAGGTAGTTGGCAACCCGTTATTCAAATAAGCGGCGCCGAACAGACCGGGCCGGCCATCGGCAACGACATTAAGACAAATAGCGCCGGCGATCTTTTTGTTTTTTATCCAGACGGAGACGGCAGCCACAAGCTGCGAGTCGTGAAATCAATCGATGGTGGCGCCACATTTGGGGCACATGTTGATTTCGCCACGATTATCGCGAGCACGAGGAAACTGTCCATTCCGGCTGACTCGAGCCGAATGGCTCGCGTCTTCATTTCTGCAGGTGCTTATCGCACCGCCGCGAAGAACCTTGTCTACGCCGTTTGGCCAGACCTGTCGGGCGAACCGGGCTGTACTTCCGGCCTCGGGCCCGGCAACAGCGCGGCTTCGACCTGCAAAACGCGAATCTGGTTCACGCGCTCGACCGATGGAGGAGCCACCTGGGACGCTCCTCGCAAAATCAACGACCAGCCGTCGTTAAACGACCAATTCTTCTCACGGCTGGCCGTGGATGACGCCGATGGCAAATTAGTCCTGGTTTATTACGACACCATAAATGATCCCGGCCGGATTAAGAGCGATGTTTGGATGCAGACGTCCTCGGACGACGGAGTAACGTGGAGCGCTCCGGTGCAAATTACTTCCGCGGAGACGGATGAAACTGCCCCGAGCGCAGACAGCGGAAATCAATATGGCGACTACATCGGTTTGACGGGAGTTGCCGGAAACTTTTTTGCTTGCTGGACGGACCGCCGTAACAGCGCAAGGGAAGAGATCTGGGGTTTCGGTTTTACGCTGACAGTGCTGGTAACGGCAATAGCGAACAATGGCGATTTCGGAAATGTGTGTGTCGGTTCGTTTGTGGACGAACTGCTGACCATCAACAACACCGGTTCCGGGCCGCTCTCGATCTCAAACATCACTTCGTCTTCAGCAGACTTTGTAGTTCCGAGCGTGGTTTCTTTCCCGCTGATTTTAGCGTCGGGAGACTCGATCGACCTGATGATCCGGTTTCAACCGACCAGCCCGGGCCTTAAATCTGCAACGCTCACCATCATCAGCAATGATCCGACGGGACCGCATAAGGTCACTGTTTCCGGTACGGGACAAACTTCACGGCTGAGCTTAATCATCGCCGATAAAGGTAACTTCGGCCCGGTCTGCGTCGGTTCGTTCGTCGATAAACCTCTGTTCTTAGATAACAGCAGTAGATGCGCGCTAACGATTACCGGTATCACGTCGTCCTCTGGCGACTTCGTCGTTCCGGAAGTTTTGAGTTATCCGCTGGCATTAGGCGGTGGAGACTTGCTCGAGATACCGCTTCGCTTCGAGCCGGCAAGCCCGGGCGCCAAGTTCGCGACGATTACTGTTTTCAGCAGTGATCCGGGAAGCCCACACAAGATCAGCGTCAGTGGTGAAGCGCAGACCTCGCGGCTGAGCCTGATGATGGCTGACACGGGACATTTCGGCAAGGTATGTATTGGCTCGTTCACGGATGAGCCGCTGATTCTGAATAACAGCAGTCACTGCGCGCTGACGATTGCCGACATCACGTCGTCTTCGGCGGAGTTTCTGGCCCCGCAGGTGTTGTCGTATCCGCTGGTGATTGCGGCTGGCAGTTTTCTGCCGGTGCCGATTCGTTTTCGGCCGGATAGTTTCGGTCCCAAGTTCGCCACCATCACGGTGATCAGCAGCGATCCTGCGAGTCCGCATCACATTCGCGTGGAGGGAGATGTGCCGTCCGGCCGGCTGACCATTACCGGATCCACGATCTTCGGCGGAGTAAAGTGCTGCCACCATGCACAGCGGACATTCGCTATCTGCAACACCGGCGAATGCAATCTGCACGTCAGTCACGTGGGTTTCAAGCGCAAGCGGAAGCATTTCCGGTTGATCAACAATCCTTTTCCGGCGACATTGCGGCCAGGGAGTTGTTTGAGTGTAGTCATTGAGTACAAGGCTTCTGAAAAAGTCGCCTTCGGCAGTGAGTTAGTCATACACAGCGACGATCCGCACCATCCGGTTCGTCATCTGGACGTGTTTGCCTACACGATCTGGGAGGGGTGCGACACTTGTTGCGAAAAGTGCTGTCAACCGAAAAAATGCTGCTGCTGCAAAGAGCAGCCCAAGGAATGCTGCGATGACGACCAAAAAAACGAAGACTAAGCGTTACGTCCAGGAAAGGAGATCACGATGGATTTCATAGAGCGCATTTTTCATGTTGCTCCGGACGGCGGCACAGGACTGCTTGAACTGGCATTTCTCTTGATTACTCTCGTGATTCCGTCTGTCGTGTTAGTCATTTTAAGGAATGCCTGCGCGAGGCGGAAACCCTGAATCTAATCACGCGTTCTAAGACGCAGGTGGATGATTTGAGGCAACGATTCCTCAAATGGGGCAGTCTCAGCTCTCCTGTTCGCTGACCGTCGGCCCGCTCAGGCGAAAGCAGTTCTGTTCGGACCGCCAAAGCGCGCCCAGAGGCAGGCTGGATGCGGAACCGCGATGGCAGGCTTCCTCCTCATCGAGTTTGGCCCCGGGCTTGCACAAAGAGTGCGACGAGAAATCAGAGGTGTTCTGTGGCCCTCACCGATAACTGTGATCCGTTTTATACCGAGTGGTGATGACGAAACCCCGTTGTGGGACGTGTAGGCAACAGAAAGGAGTCCACATATGGCGAACATTAAACCGAATAGATATATTTTGCAAAGCAGCGACGGAACAACTAAGGTCGATTATGAGAGTTCCAATTTCATCGGCCAGCCAACTTTGAATCTCACGCAGGGACCAGGTGGTCCGATCAGACACTTTGCAGGGTCGCAAATCCGCGCGCTTAACTCGGAGATCGGAACCTTAGTCACGGTAACGACTCAACTAACGGTCGACACAGGCTCGACTTCATTCAGCGTTCTGATTCCGGCGATCAGCCTTACGGCTGTCTCCGATCACAAGACGTTTTCGACGGAAGGCATTGTCACGTCCCATACGGGCCCCAATTCGGTTCCGTCGACCGGCGTGCACGAAACCTATAAATTCATCCCATTGAAGGGCGAAGCCAGCTTCGTGCTCGCCTTGCTCGAGCCGGTGACGGGAGCACTCGCCCAGGCTGCGAAGACGTAGCTGGGAACGTGGGACCTCAATGAACTTGAAAGGCCGCGCCAGCCATTTTGCAACATAGGTACTGAAAAAGCGCCGCTCACATGATTGTAAGCGGATTTTCGGGACTTACCATTCATGTGTCGTATTAGAATTCCCTGTTGAGCCGATGCGCTGACGCCGCCGGGTTATCTAGGAGGGCTCGTCGTTGCTCTTTTCGCCTGTTTTATTCCAGCGCGGCGCGCCATGCGCATTTCGCCGGTTACAGCGTTGAGGTGCTAGTGTTCGACTTCCGAGGGTAGGCCGAAGGCCCGGTATAAGATTAGACACAAGCCGGTCCCAGGAGTCGGGCGATATTGAAAGTTACCAGGCGGGCTTTTCTACGAACAGCGGCGGCTCTCAATGCAACTGCTGTCTGGAGTCATGGCGCCCGCGCACCGTCGCGCATCGCATGGCAGGAGCGACGCGATCTATTTCCTGAAGGCGTCGCCTCCGGCGATCCAGACTTCAGCAGCGTTGTTTTGTGGACGCGCCGCAATGCCAGCCAGGAGCATCCGGTCGAGAGCCTGGTGGTGGAGGTGGCGGAAGATCCACTCTTTGAACGCGTTATCGCGACT
This sequence comes from uncultured Acidobacteriaceae bacterium, assembly GCA_963819405.1. Taxonomy (GTDB): domain Bacteria; phylum Acidobacteriota; class Terriglobia; order Bryobacterales; family Bryobacteraceae; genus Bog-105. The sequence goes on from CAWFWH010000016.1 coordinate 436,761, forward strand.
ACGCACGCCCCAATCTCCGCCGCTGATGATTGGACGTGTCGCGTGCTCGTCGGTGGACTGCAGCCATCCAGCGTGTACTGGTATCGCTTTACCGATCCAGTGGGCAACGGAAGCCGTATTGGTCGCACGATCACCGCTCCAGCGGAACAGGACACTCGGCCCGTGCGCTTCGCTTTCGTCAGTTGCCAGAATGCCAATCAGGGCGCCCAGAGCGCTTATCGCCGCATGATCTTCGAAGATGAGCGTGCATCCGAGCAGGATCGATTGGGCTTCGTATTGCACCTCGGCGATTTCATCTACGAAATCGTTTGGTATCCGGAGGACCGGCCTCAGGGCATGTATGACCGTCGTTTGCGCGACATCGTGCGCTACGAGCACGGCGAGAAGATTGACGATTTCCATATCCCCACAACCGTGAATGATTATCGCGCCATATATCGTGCTTACTTGCACGATCCCGACCTGCAGGACGCACGTGCGCGGTGGCCATTTGTAAACATGTGGGATAACCATGAGTTCAGCTGGCTCGGTTGGCAGTCTCTGCAGAAGTTCGATGGCAAGACGCGTCCCGCGCAAACGTGTAAGGTTGCGGCAAATCAGGCGTTCTTCGAATACCAGCCGGCTCGGATGGCAAGCCAAGCGGCCTGTCACTTGATCGTTTCGATCCGCCGCACGTGGTCGATGCGCCCGTCACTCGATTCGATGACCACGGCCTGGGCAATGAGCCCAACAACCGCGCGGCGATCGACAGCCTCAGAGGCTATCGTGCTTTGCGCTGGGGGCGAAATGTCGAGTTGATCGTCACCGACCAGCGTAGCTATCGGTCGGAAGAGCCGCTGGACCGCGCGGAAGCGAAGGCCTTGGTCAGTCCTGATTTCCCGGAATTCGTGCCGGAAGAAGCCATGGAGATTCTCGACGCAGGCCGTTCCTACAATGGCGGCCGTCCGCCCACGAGCATCCGCTATGGCAGCGCGGATATCCCGAACTTCCGCAAAGATGCGCCGCCGCAAACTATCCTGGGCATCGAGCAGAAGCAGTGGTTTCTGAAACAGCTGAGGAAATCCAAGGCGACGTGGAAGATCTGGGGCGACACCACCGCAACGCTAGATATGCGCGCCGATCCTCAGAATCTGCCACCGGGCGTCACCGGGCCGTGGCCGGGAGCAGCGTATGCCGGCTTCGCTAACGCAGATTGGAGCAACGCGTACATTGAGCGCGCCGAGATTTACGATTTTATTCGGGACCACGGCATCACTGGATTTGCTACCGTGGCCGGCGACCGGCACAGTTTTTGGGCAGGGCTGGCCGCAAAAGCTCTGCCACCGAGAGCGTTCGAGCCGGTCGGCATTGCGTTCGTCACCGGCTCCATCTCGGCGCCGGGACTGGTCGAAGCGTTCGAGCATGGATTTCCAAAGCAACATCCCTTGCGACCTCTCTTTCTCGGCCAGGCACCGGCAGACCAAATGCCTCAGCCCACCATCAACTTGCTGCTGCGTCATGGTGTGCGCTCTTGCTTGGAATACGCGAAGAGCGGCGATATCGAAAAGGCGCGTGCCGCATCGAACCCCGATTTATCGCCCAATCTCTCGTTCGTAGACATGGGCGGCCATGGCTACGCAGTCGTGCATGTCACGAGCAGCACGTTCGAGACGGAATTTGTCTGCATCCCTCGACCCCTGGAACGCAGCGATCGCGCGGACGGAGGTCCGCTCCGCTACCGCGTTACTTTTAGAACCAACCTGTGGGGAAAAGGGCAATCGCCCAGCATGGAAGCACGGGTGCTCGAAGGCGATCCGCGTTTTTCGATCGGTTAACACGGTTATCGTTGAGTGAGCTTTTGCTCTACCGCCCCTCGGCTTTGATAATGCTCGCGATGCGCTCCGCCAGCGCGCCGATGGTTCGTGACGGATTCACGCCCAGCGCTTCCGGAATGATCGCGCCATCGGCTACATAGAGGTTCTTGTAGTTGAATACCTCACCCGCGTGGTTCACTACGCCATTCAGCAGCGTCGTGCCCATACCGCAGCCACCTAGGGGATGCGGTGTCACCAAATTGTGAAACAAGGTCCAGGTCGGCGGCACGACTGCGCTGCCACCGGTGACCGCGGATAGCTTCAGGTGCATGTTGACGATCGCGTCAATCGCCTGTTTGGATTTGCCGATGTCCCACGCCAAAGTGAGGCAGGGCTCGCCCGTCAATAGGTCGTGGTGAAGCGAGAAGAGTGCCATTGGCCGCATCCACGCCTTGCGCGAACCACGGCATCACATTGCGGAACGGCTCAGGTCCATCCCCTCGAATCATGTGACGGAATGCGTCGAGCAGCAGCTTCGCCGCGACGTTGTTGGACTTCCCTGAGTCGAGGCGGTTCAGATAGTCTGCCAGCAAATCCGGAAACCCGCCGTCTTCGATCCAAAAGCTCTGACCATCCTGGCTGCGGTCGAGGAAGTCGATCGCGCACGTAATCGTGGGGCCGTGCGACGGAGAGATGTCGCGCGTCCCATAAAATGCCGGGGTCAGGAAATCTCCGTTCGAGCTCCAGTTCGTTCCGAGGAACGGACTGACGTTCGGCAACGATCCATGCATCTCGCGGCAGCGCAGTAGTAGTTCCGACGATCCAAGCGAACCCGCGGCAACAATGACAATGCGCGCGGATAAGCTCCCGGCGTTCACCGTCCCGTTAGCCAACTGATTGAACGAGACCGTGTAGCCGCCCGTCTGGGCTGAATGTTGTTACCAGGTGCAGCTCGCGAATATCCGCGCCGTGCTTTTCTGCCCAAGGCAAATAGTTGCGATCCAGCGTGTTCTTTGCGTCTGCATCGCAGCCGATATCGCAGTTGCCCAGATGCACGCAGGTTCCTTGCTCCACGCCCTGCGCATTCGTGAACCTTTTGCTATTCACGATATTGAATGGATCGGGTCTGGTTGTAAGTCGAAAGCGGGATCGAAGGACACCGCAAGTTCCAGTTGCTTGAACCGATCGCCGAAGCCCGCCTTCTGAGCAGCTTCTTGCATAAGCCGCATGCGATTCTGTCCATTGATTCGCGGGCACCTGCTGCACAGTCATGAACTTCGCCACCGTGTCGTAGTGCGGCTTCAGTTCGGGTACGTGATCTCCGGCGGCCAGCCCTTTTGGAATATCGCGGGCGGAGCTTCGCACGAGATGTTCGCGTAAATCAGAGAGCCGCCGCCGACCGCCGCTCCCTCCACCACTGACATGTGCGGAAAGAGCGCAGATGCATCCGCCATGCTCTTTCTCCGGACATTTCTCATTCCACAGCCACATGTCATCGGCGTTGCGTGGATAGTTGCTCTTATTCCAGCGCTGCCCGCGTTCGAGGATAGCGACGCGGTAGCCACCCTCCGCAAGCCGGCAGCCCGTAATTGCACCGCCAAATCCGCTGCCGATCACAATGACGTCGAAATCCATAATTGTCCTTAAAGCGGTTTGCTCTTAAAGCCTGGTCGGTTTCACGTACGTGTCCCGGAGCCGCCCAGGAAGAAGCGCCCGAATCGCGACACCGCCGCGGCTGCTTCTTCGGGATTCTGCGCATTTGTCGCGTGCATGGTGGGAATCATGGCCATCAGG